>JBEQBZ010000001.1:0-3332 GCA_041639545.1 Methyloversatilis sp.
GGGCGTTCGTGTTTCTGCGATACAGAATCAATACACCCTGCCCGAAAACAGCCGCACTCGCAGTAGCCCCCTCCTGATCGGGCCGGACGCTCCTCCGCCAACGGACAAGATGCGGCGCGATGTGCTATTCTTGACGGCTATCCGCGATCGCGGTACTTCACACAAAACGCGTAACTTTCCCTTACGATTCAAGGACATTCGCTAATGGCGCAGAATACTTCACCCGTGAACACTCTCGAGCGGAAGATCAACATGTCGGTGGTCGCCGCGGATGTGGAAAAGAACGTCGCGACCCGTCTCGCGCGCATGGCGCGTACCGTGAAGATGCCTGGGTTCCGTCCTGGCAAGGTTCCGATGAAGATCGTCGAGCAGCAGTACTCGGCTCAGGCGCGTTCAGAGGCGTTCACTGAAGCGGTGCAACAGGCGTTCGGCACTGCCGTGCGCGAGCAGAACCTGCGTGTCGCTGGTTTCCCCAAGATTGAGCCGCTTGAGTCTTCCGAGCCCGGAAAGGTGTTCTTCAGCGCGACCTTCGAGGTGTATCCGGAAATCGAGACTGCCGATCTGTCGGACAAGGCACTGGATCGTGCCACGCTGTCGGTCGGTGACGCTGAAGTCGAGAAGACGCTGGAAGTGCTGAGGAAGCAGCGCGTTTCCTATGTGGTTGCGGACAAGGCCGCCGCAACGGAAGATCGCGTTGTAATGGATTTCCGCGGCACCCGCGAGGGAGAAGCCTTCGACGGTGGCACCGCCGAGGATTTCCCGGTGGTGCTTGGCGTGGGTGCGATGCTGCCCGACTTCGAATCCAATGTTGAAGGCATGAAGGCGGGTGAAAGCAAGACTTTTTCGCTGACCTTCCCCGAAGACTATCAGGCGAAGGATCTGGCCGGCACGACGGTGCAGTTCGAGGTCAAGCTGAAGGCGGTCGAGTCGCCGCTGCTGCCTGAAGTGAACGCCGATTTCGCGAAATCCCTGGGTGTCCCGTCAGGTGATGTCGAACAGCTCAAGGGCGACATCCGGACCAACCTCGAGCGTGAAGTGAAAAAGCGCCTGCAGGCCCGAGTCAAGAACGAAGTGATGAATCTGCTGATCGAAGCGCATAGCTTCGATGTGCCGACGGCGCTGATCGAGCAGGAGTCCCAGCGGATGGCCGAAGAGGCGCGTGCCAACCTCGCATCGCGTGGCATGAACGTGAAGGACATTCCGGTCGAGGCCGCTTGGTTTGTCGATCAGGCCGTGCGTCGCGTGCGTCTGGGGCTGCTTGTGGCCGAGATCGTCAAGAAGAATGAACTGTACGCCAAGCCGGAACAAATCCGCGCAGTGGTCGAAGAACAGGCTCAAAGCTACGAAGATCCGGCCGATGTGATTCGCTGGTACTACAGCGACACGCAACGTCTGGCACAGGTGGAAGCGCTTGTCGTCGAGGACAATGTGGTTGACTGGGTGCTCGGTGTCGCTAAGGTAGCCGACAAGCCGGTTGAGTTCGACGACCTTATGGCGACCAACTGATAGCGTTATTCAGCGTGTCGCCAGCGACGTCGGTGCCGATGTTTGCTTGAATGATAGACAGAGGGGCCGCTTGCGGCCCCGTCCGGGAGCTTAAGGAATGATGTCGGAAACCGTCGGTCTGGGTATGGTGCCCATGGTCATCGAGCAGAGTGGTCGGGGCGAACGAGCCTACGACATCTACTCGCGTCTGCTGCGCGAACGCGTGGTGTTTCTTGTCGGTCCGGTGACCGACACGACGGCCAATCTGATCGTTGCTCAGTTGCTGTTCCTCGAGTCCGAAAATCCGGACAAGGATATTTTCTTCTACATCAACTCGCCCGGCGGGTCGGTGACTGCAGGCCTGTCGATCTACGACACGATGCAGTTCATCAAGCCCGACGTGTCGACCCTGTGCATCGGTCAGGCCGCCAGCATGGGTGCTTTCCTTCTGTCCGCTGGTGCCAAGGGCAAGCGTGCCTGCCTGCCGAACTCGCGCGTGATGATTCACCAGCCGATGGGCGGCTTCCAGGGGCAGGCTTCGGACATTGAAATTCACGCGCGTGAAATTCTGACTCTGCGTGCGAAGCTGAATACGATCATGTCTCAGCACACCGGTCAGCCGATCGAAACCATCGAGCGTGATACCGATCGCGACAATTTCCTGTCCGCCGACCAGGCGCGCGAATACGGCATCATTGACAAGGTGCTGACCACCCGCGCGGAAAGCTCGGCTGCCTGACTCGCGGGCTGCCGCGCGCTGGGCGACGTACCTGTCAAGTTTGGAGTTGACTCATGACCGACAAGAAATCGGGTTCCGAAAAGCTTCTGTACTGCTCCTTCTGCGGAAAGAGCCAGCATGAGGTGAAAAAGCTCATCGCCGGCCCGTCGGTCTTCATCTGCGACGAGTGCATTGATCTTTGCAACGACATCATCCGTGACGAGATCAGCAACGAGCAGGCGGGCAAGAGTTCGCGCGGTGATCTGCCGTCGCCGAAGGAAATCTGCGAAATCCTCGATCAGTACGTGATCGGGCAGTCGCCGGCCAAGCGCATCCTCGCGGTGGCGGTGTACAACCACTACAAGCGTCTGCGCCACATGTCGCGCAAGGACGAGGTCGAACTGTCGAAGAGCAACATCCTGCTGGTCGGCCCGACAGGTTCCGGCAAGACGCTGCTCGCGCAGACTCTGGCGCGCTTGCTCAACGTGCCCTTCGTAATGGCGGACGCGACCACGCTGACCGAAGCCGGCTACGTTGGTGAGGATGTAGAGAACATCATCCAGAAGCTGTTGCAGAAGTGCGATTACGAAGTCGAGCGTGCGCAGCAGGGCATCGTCTATATCGACGAGATCGACAAGATTTCGCGCAAGTCCGACAACCCGTCGATCACCCGTGATGTGTCGGGCGAAGGCGTGCAGCAGGCGCTGCTGAAGCTGATCGAAGGCACGGTGGCCAGCGTGCCGCCGCAGGGCGGGCGCAAGCACCCGAACCAGGACTTCGTGCAGGTCGACACCACCAACATCCTGTTTGTCTGCGGTGGTGCGTTCGATGGGCTGGAAAAGGTCATCCGAAATCGTACCGAGCACGTGAGCATCGGCTTTGGTGCGGAAGTGAAGAGTCGCGACAGCCGCAGTGCTGGTGAGGCGCTGCAGGACGTCGAGCCGGAAGATCTGATCAAGTTTGGCCTGATCCCCGAATTCGTCGGCCGTCTGCCGGTGGTAGCGACGCTGCAGGAACTGGATGAGGAGGCTCTGATCCAGATCCTGATCGAGCCGAAGAACGCACTGATCAAGCAGTACCAGAAGCTGTTCCAGATGGAAGGTGTCGAGCTGGAAGTGCGCCCGGGCGA
>JBEQBZ010000002.1:0-112280 GCA_041639545.1 Methyloversatilis sp.
CTGCGCGCCCCCCCCCACTCCAGGCCATCGCACGCAAGGCCCTCAAGCGCAAGACCGGCGCCCGTGGCCTGCGCAGCATCATCGAGGCCGCTCTGCTCGATACCATGTACGAACTGCCGGGCGTCGAGAATGTCGCAAAGGTGGTGATCGACGAAGGCGTGATCCAGGGCGATACAAAGCCCATCATGCTGTTCGCCGAACAGCCCAAGGTGTCCGGTTCGAACTGAAACCCGCGCGTCGGTTTGCGCGCTGCGCGGGTGCCGGAGCCGGGGCGGCTTGATTCGGGAAGTGCCGCCCCAATCTGTCTGACACTGTCGCGTTAAGGAATTGCAATGTCCAGCCTCCAAACCGTTCCCGAGCAACTCGAACTGCCGCTGCTGCCATTGCGGGACGTGGTCGTGTTCCCGCACATGGTGATCCCGCTGTTCGTCGGTCGCCCGAAATCCATCAAGGCACTCGAGTCGGCGATGGAAGCCGGCAAGAGCATCCTGCTGGTGGCCCAGAAGTCGGCCGCCAAGGACGAGCCGAGTGCGGAAGACCTCTATCGCATCGGCTGCGTCGCCAACATTCTTCAGATGCTGAAGCTGCCGGACGGCACCGTGAAGGTGCTGGTCGAGGGCACGCAGCGTGCGCGCGTCGAGGACATCGCCGACATCAAGACGCTGTTCATGGCTCAGGTAACGACCGTGCCTGCGGTGGAACAGACCTCGCACGAGATCGAGGCCATGCGTCGCGCGCTGATCAGCCAGTTCGACCAGTACGTCAAGCTGAACAAGAAGATTCCGCCGGAAATCCTGACCTCGCTGTCCAGCATCGAGGAAGCCGGCCGTCTGGCGGATACGGTGGCGGCTCATCTGCCGCTCAAGCTCGAACAGAAGCAGGACATCCTCGAACTGTTCGGCACCGCCGAGCGCATCGAGCGCCTGCTGTCGCAGCTGGAAACCGAGCTCGACATCCTGCAGGTGGAAAAGCGCATCCGTGGCCGCGTGAAGCGTCAGATGGAGAAGAGCCAGCGCGAGTACTACCTGAACGAACAGGTCAAGGCGATCCAGAAAGAGCTGGGCGAGGGCGAGGACGGCGCCGATCTCGAGGAAATCGAGAAGAAGATCAAGGCCGCCGGCATGACCAAGGAAGCCATCGCCAAGGCGCAGTCCGAGCTGAAGAAGCTCAAGCTGATGTCGCCGATGTCGGCCGAAGCGACGGTGGTGCGCAATTTCATCGAAACGCTGGTCGGCCTGCCGTGGCGCAAGAAGTCCCGCATTTCGAAGGATCTGGCCGAAGCGGAAAAGATTCTCGACAAGGACCACTACGGTCTCGAGAAGGTGAAAGAACGCATTCTCGAATATCTGGCAGTTCAGCAGCGCGTCGACAAGCTGAAGGCGCCGATTCTGTGCCTGGTTGGGCCCCCGGGTGTGGGCAAGACTTCGCTCGGCCAGTCGATCGCCAAGGCGACCAATCGCAAGTTCGTGCGCATGGCGCTCGGCGGCGTGCGTGATGAGGCTGAAATCCGCGGTCACCGCCGTACCTATATCGGTTCGATGCCGGGCAAGATCCTGCAGAACATGACCAAGGTCGCGGTGAAGAACCCGCTCTTCCTGCTCGACGAAGTCGACAAGATGGGCCAGGACTTCCGTGGTGATCCGTCGTCGGCGCTGCTTGAGGTGCTCGATCCGGAACAGAACTCGACCTTCGTCGATCACTACGTCGAGGTCGAGTACGACCTGTCTGACGTCATGTTCGTGGCGACCGCGAACTCGCTGAACATCCCGGCGCCGCTGCTGGACCGGATGGAAGTGATCCGTCTGTCCGGCTACACGGAAGAAGAGAAGGTCAACATCTGCCAGCGCTATCTGGTGCCCAAGCAGATGAAGAACAACGGCCTGAAGAAGGAAGAGCTGTCGGTTACCGAAGACGCACTGCGCGACATCGTGCGCTACTACACCCGCGAAGCGGGCGTACGTGCGCTCGAACGCGAAGTGTCCAAGATCTGCCGCAAGGTGGTTAAGGGCCTGGTGATGCGCAAGCGCTCGTCCAAGGTCGTGGTCAACGCGAAGAATCTGGACAAGTTCCTCGGCGTGCGCCGCTACACCTTCGGCATCGCCGAGAAGGACAACCAGATCGGTCAGGTTACCGGTCTGGCCTGGACCGAAGTCGGCGGCGAACTGCTGACCATCGAAGTGGCCACCATGCCGGGCAAGGGCGCAGTGCAGCGCACCGGCTCGCTCGGTGACGTGATGAAGGAATCGGTCGAAGCGGCTCGGTCGGTAGTGCGCTCGCGCGCGCGCCGTCTGGGCATCAAGGACGAAGTGTTCGAGAAGACCGACCTGCACGTGCACTTCCCGGAAGGCGCGACGCCCAAGGACGGTCCGTCGGCGGGCATCGCCATCACGACCGCGCTGGTGTCGGCGCTGACCGGCATTCCGGTGCGCGCAGATGTCGCCATGACCGGCGAAATCACGCTGCGCGGCGAAGTGCTGGCCATCGGCGGCCTGAAGGAAAAGCTGCTGGCTGCGGTGCGTGGCGGCATCCGCACCGCGCTGATTCCGCACGAGAACGTCAAGGATCTGGCCGACATGCCGGATACCCTGAAGAACTCGATCGAAATCGTCGCGGTGAAGTGGATCGACGATGTGCTCGAGCGTGCGCTCGAGCGCAAGCCCGATCCGCTGCCTGAAGCCGATCCGGCGGCGGTGGTCGCCAAGGTCGAGGAACCTGCTGCCGCAAGTACGGTTCTTACGCACTGAAAGCTGCCGCACGACAGCCCGCGAACCTCGTCTTGTGAGGTATCATCGCGGGCTGTTTTTTGCAGCCGGCTGCGTGCCGGTCCGAGCGGGTGCTTAGCTCAGTTGGTAGAGCGTCGCCCTTACAAGGCGAATGTCGGCGGTTCGAGCCCGTCAGCACCCACCAAACGCCCGGATGCGCTGTATCAGGAGTGGTAGTTCAGTTGGTTAGAATACCGGCCTGTCACGCCGGGGGTCGCGGGTTCGAGTCCCGTCCACTCCGCCAACACTGACAGCGGGCGAACGACAGTTCGCCTTTTTCATTTCCGCGCCCGGAAAGTCGGGTGCCGCGAAAGGTGCATATGTTCGATGCAGTCCGCAACAACAAGCGCGTGGTCCAGATCATCCTGCTGGTGATGGTGCTGCCGTTCGCATTCTTCGGCGTCGAGTCCTACATGAGCCAGGATTCCGCCCGAGAAGACGCGGCCGTGGTCGGCAAGATGAAAATCGTGCCGGAAGAGTTCCAGCAGGCCCTGCGCGAACAGACCGACCGCCTGCGCGAAATGGCGGGTGAGGAATTCGACCCCAGGATGATGGAAACGCCCGAGGCGCGTGCCCAGGTGCTCGAAGGGCTCGTAAGCCAGCGGCTGCTGATGCAGGAAGCGCAGCGCCAGCACCTGACCGTGTCCGACAGCCGCATGAGCCAGATCATCGCCGGCGTGCCGGGCTTCCAGGTCGATGGCAAGTTCTCTGAAGCACGTTTCGATCAGGTGGCGCAGGCCCAGGGCTACAGCCGCGACGGACTGCTGGCCCGCATCCGTCAGGATCTGGTGATGCGCCAGTTGCACGCCGGCGTCGCCGGCAGTTCTTTCGTGCCGCCCTCGCTGGCACGTCGCTGGGCGCAGATGCAGCAGGAAGAGCGCGAGGTCAGCGAAGCCATCATTACGCCCTTCGAGTTCATCGAGCAATTCAAGATCACGCCGGAACAGATCCGCAAGTACTACGACGACAACCAGAAGGAATTCGCCGTCCCCGAGCAGGTGAAGGTCGAGTACCTGATGCTGAGCGAAGCCACGCTGGCCGCCAAAATGGACATTGCGGAAGAAGAGGTGCGCAAGGCCTTTGAATCCAATCAGTCCAAGTACATGCAGGGCGAGGAACGCAAGGCACGCCACATCCTGCTTGGCGTGAAGCAGGGGGCGACGCCGGAAGAGCGCAAGGCAGTGAAGGACAAGGCCGATGCGCTGCTCAAGCAGCTGAAGGCCAACCCGGCGAAGTTCGGCGAACTGGCCAAGGTCAGTTCGGATGATCCGGGCTCCAAGGAGAACGGCGGAGATCTCGGTTTCTTCGGTCGCGGCACCATGGTGAAGCCGTTCGAGGAAGTTGCCTTCTCGCTGAAGAAGGGCGAAATCAGCGGACTGGTGGAAACCGATTTCGGGTACCACATCATCCAGCTCGAAGATGTGCGCGGCGGTCAGGGCAAGACGCTGGAACAGGCGCGTGCCGAGATCACCGACGAACTGAAGAAGCAGGCCGCACGCCGTCGCTTTGCGGAGCTGGCGGAAACCTTCAGCAACACGGTCTATGAACAGGCGGACAGTCTGGCGCCGGCTGCGGAAAAGCTGGGTCTGCAGGTCAGGACCAGCCCGCTGATTCCGAAGGGCATGCTGATGCCGGCTCCGTTCGACAACGCGAAGCTGCGTGACGCCATTTTTGCCGAAGACGCGATCAAGAACCGCCGCAATACCCAGGCGATCGAGACCGCGCCGAATACGCTGGTGTCCGCTCGCGTGCTCGAACAGATCCCGCCGTCGATCAAGCCGTTCGAATCGGTGCAGGCCGACATCGAGAAGAAGCTGGGTTTCGAAGCTGGCCGCAAGCTGGCGCTGGAGCGTGGCGAAAGCTCGCTGACCAAGCTGCGCGCCGGCGAAGAGGCCGCGCTGGTGTGGTCGCCGCCGCAGGACGTGACGCGCGCTCAGGCGCAGGGCCCTGCGTCGGTCATGGTGAAGGCCATTTTCAATGCGCCGGTCACCAAGCTGCCGGCCTATCTCGGCTTTCCGATGGACAACGGTGGCTACGCGATCTTCCGCATCAGTGCGGTCAAGCAGCCGAAGGAAGCGCTGGATCCGGCGCGCATCCAGGCGATCAAGGCGCAGCTTGAACAGACCGTGTCGCAGGACGACTTTGCGTCCTACATCACCGCGCTGCGCAAGGATTACCCGGTCAAGATCAATCAGCAGCTGCTCGAAGCGCCCAAGCAGCCCTGATCGGCATGGAGCAGGGCGCTCTGCGCCTGCCATGAAAAAAAGGCCACCCCGCGGGGTGGCCTTTCTGTTTTCCGACGGTGCGGCTCGACGGTGCGGCTCAGTCGGTCGATGCTTCCGGCACTGGCGCGTTGCGCAGGCCGGTCAGGAAGGTATCGACCAGCCAGGGGGCGTGCGCGCGCAGATCGAAATCGTGGCGCTCCACCCAGCTGCGCATCAGGCCGCCGATGAAGGCGTGCATCGCCTCAGCGGTCACCTTGGGATCGACGTGAGCGGGCAGCTGTCCGCGCCGGACTGCCGCTTCGAAAATGACTTCGAGCATGGACAGGCAGCGGCCGTGGGTTTCCAGCTCGGCACGGCGCAGGCGGTCGAAATCCGGGCCGCCGTCGAGCTTGCAGAACTTGATTTCGAACACCGACTGCACCCGCTCGCATTCGCTCAGCATGCGCAGCACGTGGATGGCGTCCTTGCGCAGATAGCCCAGTGGATCGCTGCCCGGGTCGGCGGCCAGGTCGCCCAGCATGGCCTGCATCGGCGTGACCACCCGCTCGCACACCGCCTCGAAGATGTCGGCCTTGTTCTCGAAATGCCAATAGACCGCACCGCGCGTGTGGCCGGCGGCCTTTGCGATGTCATCCAGCGTGGTGCTGGCCACGCCCTTTTCCCGGAAGCAGCGTTCGGCCGCATCGAGCAGCTGCACCCGTGTCGCTTCCGCTTCTTCCTTCGTCCGTCTGACCATGAAAACTGTAGGGGATTTATACAAACAGACGTGAATGTATATTTTCCTGGGCCGCGCGTCAAAGTGGTGCGACAGGCTGCAGGGCGGGCGCAGTGTAGCGCGGTCCGGCAGCCGGCACCTCGCGGAAAGCTTGAACCGGGTACCGTCCCGGCGGGCACCGGAAAAGAAAAAGGGCCCGAATCGCTGGACTCGGGCCCTGAATGTGGTGGGCAGTAGTGGGATCGAACCACTGACCCCCGCCGTGTGAAGGCGGTGCTCTACCGCTGAGCTAACTGCCCTGTATTCGTGACAGGGCGCGAATAATAGCCGGCGGAACCGGCGGCGTCAAATGCTCTTTCGCGTCGCGCTACAATTGCAGGCTCACATTGGAGTCCGCACCGTCATGTCCCAGGTTGTCCGCACCCGCTTCGCCCCCAGTCCCACCGGTTATCTGCATATCGGTGGCGCCCGTACCGCGCTGTTTTCATGGGCGTATGCGCGCCGCCACGGCGGCCAGTTCATCCTGCGGATCGAGGACACCGACGTCGCGCGTTCGACGCCCGAAGCGGTGCAGGCCATTCTCGACGGCATGCAGTGGCTGGACCTCGGTCATGACGAAGGCCCGTTCTACCAGATGCAGCGCATGGACCGTTACAAGGCGGTGATCGCGCAGATGCTGGAGCAGGGCCACGCCTACCATTGCTACACCACGCCGGAAGAGCTCGATGCGCTGCGCGAGCGCCAGCGCGCCAGCAACGAAAAGCCGCGTTACGACGGTCGCTGGCGCCCGGCGCCCGGCAAGACGCTGCCGACGCCGCCGGAAGGCGTGCAGCCGGTCATCCGCTTCTGCAACCCGCTGGACGGCGTGGTGGCGTGGGAAGACCAGGTGAAGGGCCGCATCGCGATCGCCAATGAAGAGCTGGACGACCTCATCATCGCCCGCGCCGACGGCACGCCCACCTACAACTTCTGCGTTTGCGTCGATGACTGGGACATGGGCATCACCCACGTCATTCGCGGCGACGACCACGTGAACAACACGCCGCGCCAGATCAACATCCTGCGTGCGCTCGGCGCCACCGTGCCGCAGTACGCCCACCTGTCGATGATCCTCGGCGACGACGGTCAGAAGCTGTCCAAGCGTCACGGCGCGGTCAGCGTGATGCAGTACGACGAGGACGGCTATCTGCCCGACGCGGTGATCAACTATCTGGCACGCCTGGGCTGGAGCCACGGCGACGACGAAGTCTTCTCGCGCGAGCAGTTCGTGCAGTGGTTCGACCTCGACCACATCACGCCGTCCGCCGCCCAGTTCAACACCGAAAAGCTGCGCTGGCTGAACGCCCATTACATCAAGCAGACCGACAACGCCTGGCTGGCGGCCGACGTGGCGAATCGTCTCGCGCGCCGCGGCGTCGATCCGGAAGCCGGCCCGGCGCTCGAACCGCTGGTCGCGCTGTACAAGGACCGCGTCGCCACGCTGGTCGAACTGGCCGATGCGCTGGAGGCCTTCTTCATCGACCTGCACGTTGCGCCGGAACTGATCGCCCAGCACCTGACCGACCCGGCGCGCGACGCGCTGCGCAAGCTGTCGGCCCGGCTTGAAGCGGCGGCCTGGGACAAGGCCGCGCTGTCGGCCGCGATCAAGGAAACCTGCACCGAATGCGGCCTGAAGATGCCGCAGGTGGCGATTCCGCTGCGTGTGGCGCTGCTTGGCCAGCCGCAGACGCCGTCGATCGACGCGGTGCTCGAAGCCTTCGGCCGCGAGCGCGTGCTGGCCCGTCTCGCCCGGGTAATCTGAACGACTCGGCCGGGCCCGACTCAGCCCGGCCCGACTCAGCCCGGCCCGAATTTCTCGGGCCGGAGCACGCCGATGTCAGCGGTATAGACCGTCATTGCGTAGTTGCGGAAGTAGGCCGCCTGCACATGGTTCAGGATGGCGTCTGCGGTCGGTGCGTCGCACAGCACCTCCATCCGTATGCTGCGGTCCTCGTCCCAGCTCCCGTCGCGCTCGCCGCGCCGGCCGGCGCCACGCGCATCGACCACCGTGTAGCCGCGCGCGCCCAGCCGTTTCACGTCGGCACACAGCGGTTTTTCCAGCGCCGCTTCGCATACCAGCACCACCAGCTTGATCGGATGCGTGTTCATGGTCAGCCCGCCATCGAATGCGCCAGCCGCGCCATCCACAGATAGATCGGGATGCCGGCCAGCAGGTTGAACGGAAAGGTGATCGCCAGCGCGCAGGTGATCGAAAGCCCCGGGCTGGCTTCAGGAATGGCGATGCGCATCGCCGCCGGTGCCGCGATGTAGGACGCGCTGGCCGCCAGCGTTGCCAGCAGCATGGTGCCACCGACCGACAGCCCCATCATCAGCGCGAACGCCGTGCCCATCGTGGCGCCGAGCAGCGGCATCACGATCGCGAAGCCGGCGAGGAACAGACCGCCACGCTTCAGGCCGCCGATCTGGCCGGCCGCGACCAGGCCCATTTCCAGCAGGAAGAGGCAGAGCGTGCCCTTGAACAGATCGCCGAAGAAAGGCTTCATCGGCGCCAGACCGTCACTGCCGGCGACCCAGCCTATCAGCAGGCCGCCGACCAGCAGCACCAGCCCTTTGCCGAGAAACACCTCGTGCAGCAGCGGCCCCCAGGCCACCGGCGCGGTGGCATCGCGCGGACCGAGCAGGCGCGCGAGCAGGATGCCGGCCACGATGCCCGGCACCTCCATCAGCACCAGGAAGAGCGGCATCACCGCCTCGAAGTCGATGCCCTGCGACACCAGCGTGTTGGAGGCGACCGCGAAAGTGACCACGCTGACCGAACCGTAGTGACCGGCGATCGCCGCCGCGTCGGCGTGTGCGATGCGGCCGGCGCGCAGCAGCGCGAAGGCGAGCAGGGCGGTGAATACGCCCAGCAGCAGCACCGCGCCCACCTGCGGCAGTACGGTGAGCACGTTCTGCTTCGCCAGTTCGGCGCCGCCTTTCAGGCCGATGGCGAGCAGCAGGTAGATGGACAGCGCCTCGTACAGCGGTGCCGGAAGTTTCAGTTCCGACTTCGCCATGCGGGCGGCGAAGCCCAGCGCGAAGAACAGCACGACGGTGTCCAACATCAGGCCTCCCGGTTGCAATCCCGGGGTGGACCGAGTGATGGGCTGCGAAAAAAGTTCCTGCGAAAGCGGTGGTGGCGGGGATATCGTCCATCCGACGGGTGGCTCCGCGCTTGCCGAGGGCATAGACTGCAAACAATGGTGTCCGGCCGCTGAGGGACGGACACGCCCGGGCAGGCCTCGCAAGGTGCGGCGCGACGGCCGGCCCGCTTCCGGTGGCGCGCATGAACCGCATCTTCATCAGCTATCGCACCGTCGATGGTGCCAAGGACGCGAGCAGGCTGGCCGACGATCTGGGCCGGGTGTTCGGCGACGATCAGGTTTTTCTCGACCGGCAGGACCTGCGCGGAGGCAGCAGCTGGCGGCAGGAGATCGCGCGTGCCATCGGCCACCGCCCGGTGGTGCTTCTGCTGATCACGCAGGGCTTCGCCGGTGCCCGTCATCCGGACGGTCGGCTGCGCATCCATGACGTCGATGACCCGGTGCGCCTCGAAGTCGAATCGGCGATCGATGCCAGCGCGGTGCTGATGCCGCTGAGGGTGGATGGCACGCCGATGCCGCTCGCCGCTGATCTGCCACCTTCCATCCAGCTGCTGACCGAGCGTCATGCACTGCCGCTGCGCACCGACGACTGGAGCCGTCTCGACCTGCCGCGCATCGTGGGGGATATCGAGCGGCTGGGCGTGAGCCGGGCCGGCGCGGCCGCAACACCCCGCCCGCGCATTCATGCGCTGCGCTGGGCACTGGCCGCTGCGGCGCTGCTGGCCACCATCGCCGGCGTGCGCCACGCCACCACGGATGATCTGGCACTGCCTACGACCGCGGCCGGGCCCGAGCCGGTTCAGGCGCCGCCGCGTCCGGTGGAGGTGAGGACGGTCGAACAGGAACGCGGCCTTCTGGAGGGGCGCTGGCTGCTCACCACTGCCGACGGCGACCGCATTCCGCTGTCCATCCGGCAGCAGGGCGACCGCCTGCAGCTGCGTTCCGAGCCGGTGCGCATCGACAACGATCCGGACTGGCGCGCCTATCTCGACACGCTTGCGGCGATGAAAGCCGCGCCACTGAGCCACATCATCTTCACTGCCGAAGGCCGGCTGTCGGCTGACCGCGCCGATCTGGCGGTGGTGATTGCCAGCGCAGGAGGCAGCGGTGAGGGCAGCTTCGTGGTCGATACCGGCCATCTCGACCTGCGCATCGGCCCGGAAGGGCGCGTGATGGCGGGCAGCGTGCAGCTCAACAGCGGCGAGCGCGACACCGTCGTGCTGGCCCGACAACCCTGAGCGCGCGGCCTGTCGCGCGCCCTACCGGAGGACGACCCCATGACGCCCCCCCTGTTGCGCATCCGTGCCACCGCGCCGGCCACCCCGGCGCCGCCGCTGCCGACCTCGCTGACCGTCAGCCACGCCCGTCGCCTGCATCCGGGCAGCGCACGCGACGCCGCGGCGGGCGATTTCGAAGCGCCGGCCGACGATGTGGTGCGCATCGAACTGGATAACGGTTTCGTGCTGTGGAGCCGCGCCGACGATCTGGTGCGCGAACACGGCCGGCGCACCGTGGCCCGCGATGGCGGGGCCGGCTGGGCGCTGGATGCGCTGTCGGCACCGATGGCAGGAGGCGAGCGTGGGCTGCTCGGGCTGGGCATCAAGGTGCTGGATTTCTTCGGCATCGATCTGAAGAAACAGGCCGCTGCAGCGCTTGGGCGCGGCTTCGAGGAAAAGTGTCTGGCGCGCGCCCCCGGCCTGTACCGCTGCGCGCTCGACCGCTTTGCGCTCACGCCACTGCCGGCGGGTGACGCGCTGCTGGCCGGGGCCGGGCCGCTGCTGGTGTTCCTGCACGGCACCGGCTCCAGTTGCGAAGGCAGTTTCGGCGGGCTGTGGGCGGCGGACAATCGCGAGGGTGCGGCGCTGCGCAGCCGGCTGGCCGCGCGCTATGGCGAGCGCGTGTTCGCGCTGGAGCACCGCACGCTGACCGAAAGCCCGATCACCAATGCGCTGGCGCTGGCACGTCGCCTGCCCAAAGGGGCGGAACTGCATCTGGTGAGCCATTCGCGCGGCGGGCTGGTCGGCGAACTGCTGTGCCTGGGCGAGTGCACGAACCTCGATGTGGTCGAGGGCCGGCTGGACGCGCTGTTCGCCGCCGACCGCACGCTGTCGGAGCAGATCGGCCTCGGGCCGCTGGACGCCGCGGCCGAAGCGGCGCGCCACGCCGCCTATCAGGCGGACCGCGCGCAGCTGGCTACGCTGCTGGCCGAACTGAAGGCGCGGCAGTGCCGCGTGCGGCGCTTCGTGCGGGTGGCCTGCCCGGCGCGGGGCACCACGCTGGCCTCCGGCCGGCTGGACCGCTGGCTGTCGGTGCTCGATTTCCTGTCCGGTCACGGTCTGTTCGGCGATGCGGTGGATTTCCTGCTCGCCGTGGTGAAGGAACGTACCGACCCGCGCACGCTGCCCGGTGCCGAGGCGATGATGCCGGGCTCCGCGCTCACCCGCCTGCTCAACCACGCCGAACTGAGCACCACCGCCGACCTGAGCGTGATCGCCGGCGATGTCGAGGGCGATACGCTGTGGCAGAAGATCAAGCTGCTGGCCACCGACTGGTTCTACGGCGCCGACCACGATCTGGTGGTGAACACCGGCTCGATGACCGGCGGCCTGAACCGGCCGGCGGGCGGTGCCCGTTTCCGGCGCGACGCCGGTGCGCAGGTGAATCACTTCCGCTATTTCGTCAATCCGCAGAGCGTGCGCTGGCTGGCCTCCGGCCTGCTGCGCGCCGACAGCGAGGACGGCGGTTTCCTGCCCATCGCCCGGGCGCAGCACGAAGCACCGCGCTGGCGTGGCGCGGTGGCGCGCAGCCAGACCGCTGCCGAGCCGCGGCCGTTCGCGCTGGTGCTGCCGGGCACCATGGGCAGCGAACTGAGCGTGGCCGGTGACCCGGTGTGGCTCGATTACTTCGCGCTGTTCAAGGGCGGTCTGCGGCGGCTGGACATGGGCGCCGCACAGGTGGAGCCGGGCGGTCTGGTCGATCAGTTCTACGGCCCGCTGGTCGAGTTCCTGGCGCGCACCCACCGGGTCGACCTCTTCGCCTACGACTGGCGGCAGTCGGTGCGCGCCGCCGCCGCCCGGCTGGCCGAGCGGCTGGAGGCGCTGGTGGCGCGTGCCGAAGCCGAACATCAGCCGGTGCACATCGTGGCCCATTCGATGGGCGGTCTGGTGGTGCGTGCGCTGATGGCCGACGGCGGTCGCGGCGCGGCGGTGTGGGCACGCATCGCCCGCCTGCCCGGCAGCCGCTTCCTGATGCTCGGTACGCCCAATGCCGGTTCGCACGAGGCGGTGCGCTGGCTGACCGGGCACAACCCGACCCAGGCGCGCCTGGCGCTGCTCGATTTCACTCAGAGCACCACCGACATCATCGATCTGGTGCGCACCTATCCCGGCCTGCTCGAACTGCTGCCTTTCGCCGACAGCGACCCCGATTTTGCCGATGCCGGTCTGTGGACCGCGCTGCGCCGTCAGTTGGGTGCGGCCTGGCGCACCGCCGACGCCGCCACGCTGAAGACTGCCCGCGACACCTGGAACAGGCTGCGCACCATGCCGGTGGATGCCCGCCTCACCTGCTACGTGGCCGGCTGTCAGCCCGCCACCGTCGTGGGCTATCAGGTGAGCGGCGAGGACGACCCGTGGCCGCTCGGCCGAAGCCGCATCGATTTCGTCGCCACCGCCCGTGGCGATGGCACGGTGAGCTGGGCGTCCGGTGCGCTGCCCGGCGTGCCGGTGTGGTACGCCGAAGACACTGCGCACGACTTCCTGTGCGCGCAGACCCGGGCATTCGAAGGCTATCTCGAACTGCTGATGACCGGCGCCACCCGTCGTCTGCCCTCCAGCCCGCCGGCCGGCGCGCGTGCCGCCGGCAGCGAAGGGGCGGATTTTCTGCTGCGGCCTGTGCCGCCGGCCGACGGCATTCCGCAGCCGGGCGAACTGGCACTGTTCGGCTTCGGCGGCAGCACGCCGCCGCAGGTGCAGCCTGAGGACGCGCGGTCGCCAGTGGCGGTGCGCATCCGTCACTGCGAACTCAGTTACGCCCGGCACCCGGTCATGGTGGGTCACTACGCCGGCGACACCATCGTCAGCGCCGAGGCGAGCATGGACCGCCGGATGAGCGGTGCGCTGTCGCGCAGCCAGCAGCTGGGGCGCTACCCGGGCGCCGCCGGCACGCACGGCGTATTCATTCCGCGTGCAATGCACCAGCACCCGCAGGGCGCCATCGTGATCGGTCTGGGCGAGGTCGGTGAACTGAGCCCCGGTCTGCTGCAGGACGGCGTGCGTCGTGCGCTGCTCGATTTCGCGCTGCAGGTGATCGAGTGGCCGGACGACCGCTTCGGCCCGACCGATGCCACCCGCACGCTGTGCGTGTCGACCTTGCTGATCGGCACCGGCGCCGGCGGCATGCGGGTGCGCGATTCGGTCGAATCCATCCTGCGCGGGGTGGCCGACGCACGGCGCGCGCTGCGCGATGGTGCGCTGGCCGGTCGGGTCGATATCGCCGAGGTCGAATTCATCGAGCTGTACGAAGACATCGCCATTCAGGCAGCGGGCGCGCTGCGTGACGTGGCGGACGGCGCGCTGGCAGCCGACTTCGCGTGGCCGGAGCAGGTGCTGGGGCGCGGCCATGGCGGACGCCGCCGGGTCAGTTTCGACGAGGACGCGAGCTGGTGGCACCGGCTTGAAATCACCCACGACGCGCGCCGCGACGAGTTGCGCTTCATCGCGCTGACCGATCGCGCACGCGCCGAAATCAGTCTGGTCGGCGGCCAGCTGCAGCAGGTCGATGCTTTCGTGCGGCAGGCCTGCCGCTCGTGCGCGGCCGATGCCGACACCGCGCGCACGCTGTTCGAAATGCTGCTGCCGCACCGCATGAAGCAGCTCGCGCCGGAGCGGCGCAGCCTGGTGCTGCTGGTGGACGAAGTGTCCGGCCGCTACCCGTGGGAGCTGCTGGAAGACCGCTGGCAGGGCGGCCAGCAGCCGCCGGCGGTGGCCTCCGGCATGCTGCGCCAGCTGCGGACCGCGCAGTACCGCGAGCGGCCGCAGGGGGCGACCCGTGCCAGCGCGCTGGTGATCGGCGACCCGGCGCCACTGGGCCGAGATTTTGCCGCGCTGCCCGAGGCGGCGGCTGAAGCGCGTGCCGTGGCCGCGGTGCTGTCCACCGGCGGCTGTGCGGTGACCGAACTGGTGCAGGCCGAGGGCCGCGCCATCATGGCGGCGCTGCACCAGGACGCCTGGCGCATCCTGCATCTGGCCGGCCACGGCGTGCACGAGTACGCACTGCCGGCGGCCAGTGGCGGCCAGGCGCGCAGCGTGTCCGGCATGGTGATCGGCGACGGCTGGTTCCTGACCCCGGGCGACGTCGAACAGATGCGTTTCGTGCCCGAGCTGGTGTTCATCAACTGCTGCCATCTGGGCGCCACCGGCGCGCGCGGCGCAGAGTCGTCCGAACTGCCGGAATTCAACCGGCTGGCCGCCAATCTGGCGATGCAGTTCATCCGCATGGGCGTGCGCGCGGTGGTGGCGGCCGGCTGGGCGGTGGATGACGCGGCGGCCCGCTGCTTCGCCGAAACGCTGTACGGCGCGCTGCTGGAAGGCCGCGGCTTCGGCGACGCGGTCAGGCTGGCACGCGAAGCCACCTGGAGCCGTCATCCGCGGGTCAATACCTGGGGCGCCTACCAGTGCTACGGCGACCCGGACTACCGGCTCGATCCGACCGGCCCGATGCACCGCGACAGCGCACCGCCGCCCTTCACCACGCCGTCGGAACTGGTGGCCGAACTGGACAACCGCACCAGCGCGCTCGGCACCGGCACCGCCGGCGATGTGCAGGGCTGGCTGGACGGCTGCCTGCAGCGGCTGCCGTCGGTGGTGCGGGATGACTGGCTGGCGCGCGCCGACATCGCCGCCGCCATCGGCCTGTATCTGGGCGAAGCGGGTCTGTATGCGGCGGCCGCGCCCTGGCTGGACCGCGCGCGCGCATCCGACGACGGCGACTGCCCGCTGCGGGTGCTGGAACTGTCGGCCAACTTCAGGGTGCGTGCCGCCGATGACGCCTGGGCGCTGGCGCGTGCCCAGCGCAGCCGGGCTCGTGCGCCGGTGGACGACATCCGGCGTGCCATCGCCGATCTCGAACTGCTGACGCCGTCGGCCCGCCGCAGCGCGCTCACCGGCAGCGCCTGCAAGCGGTTGGCCTGGATGCAGCAGGGCGACGACCGCCTGGCCGCCCTCGAGGCGATGGCCCTGCATTACGGCCGCGCACTGGAACAGGCCGAGCGCACGCCAGGACCGACGGTAGACAGCTATGCCTTTCTCAACCTGTGGACCGCCCGGCTGCTGCACGCGCGTCTCGCCGGACAGCCCTTGCCGGCGGAGGCGGACGATGCGGTGCGCGCCGGGTGCGCGCGGGCGCGAGACCTGGCCGCCGCGCACCCGCATCCGGACTTCTGGAGCACCGCGGTGGTCGGCGACAGCCTGCTGCTCGGTGCGCTGCTCGATGGCCGGCTGGCGGCGCAGGAACAGGCGGACATTGCCGACGCCTATCGTGCCGCCTTCGCGCGCGGCGGCAGCGCGCGGGAGCACGCATCGGTGCTTGACCACCTCGACTTCCTGATCGATGTCGGGGTGCTGCGTGCCGGGCTGAAGAAGATACGCGCCGTGCTCGGCGCATGAGGAGGTCTCGATGGCAAAGGGCTTGAAGTACGACGGTGACTGGCTCGTAGGCGGTCCGGCGCGGGCGGCGGTGACGCCCAACTTTTCAGTGTCGGAATACGCGCGGCCGGACGGCTCGGTGCGGGTGCATCGCGAACTGGTGGCCGCGGTGCAGTGCGTGCGCGACGCGCTCGGGCAGGGCGTGAGCATCGCCGGCTTTGCGCCGGTGGCGGGCCTGGGCAGCGGTCGTGATGGCCTGTTCGCGTGGCTGAAAGCCGCCGACCCCGCGGCACTGCTGGCGGCGGCGCAGCGCGTGGTGCGCGAGGGCGGGCTGGCCCGGGCCGAGCGGCGCGCTGACCGGGTGTATGTCGAACTGCCGGATCCGGCCGCGCTGCCGCCGCTGCCGGCCGAGCGTGCGCTGGAACTGGCGATCGCGGTCACCGCCGCCTTTGAAACCAGCGGCGATCCCTACCTGCAGGTGACCGGCAATTTCGATGGCGCCGGCCTGTCCTTCGGACCGCTGCAGGTGAATCTGGGCACCGGCACGCTGCAGGAACTGTTCCGCCGCTTCGCCGCCCGTGACGAGGCCCGGCTGCGTGCCTGTTTTGGCGATCTGTGGGATGAGTGGCAGCGCATGCTGAAACTGCCGTCGCGGGCTGCCCAGGTGCGCTGGGCCGATGCGCTGAGCCGCGGCCCGCAGAAAGCCCGCTTCGATCCGGTCTGGACCGCCGCGCTGCAGGCGGTGGGGCGCGAACCGGTGTTTCGTGCCGAATGGCTGCGCTATGCCTACGACACCTATGGCCGCAAGCTGGTGGTGGCGCTGGCCTGGCTGAAGGGCGTGCGGCCGATACCGATACGCAATTTCCGCTGTCTGGCGGCGCTGTACGACCTGTGCGTGCAGCAGGGCAGTCTGGACAAGGCGCACGCCGCGATCCGGCGCCGCATCGAGCGCGAGAACCCGCAGGACGAATTCGCGCTCACCCGCATTGCGGTCGAGGAGCGCGGCCGCACCGCCAATGCCCAGTGGCGGGCCGACTGCATCAGCCGCCGGCTGTGCATTCTCGACCGTGCGCCGGTCGCGGTGGTTGAAGGGGACCAGCGCGCCGAGCGCGACAACCCCCAGCTGTGGCGGTTGCGCAATGCGCCGGTCCATCAGATGGAACGCTGGCTGGCCTGAAACCGGACAACGCGCAAAGCCTGTAACGGATTTATCGCAGAAACCGCCGGAGCCTCGCGTAAACTCGTGCGCTTCCGATTCTTCTCAGGTAAGCGTCATGTCCCTGCAGCCCGTCATCCTGTGCGGCGGTTCCGGTACCCGCCTGTGGCCCCTGTCGCGCGAACGCTATCCGAAGCAGCTGCTGCCGCTGGATGGCGAAAATACGCTGTTGCAGGACACCGCGCTGCGCGCCGGTGCGCCCGGCATCGAACTGGCGCCGCCGCTGGTGGTGTGCAACGAGGAATACCGTTTCCTGACCGCCGAACAGCTGCGCCAGATCGGCGTGCATCCGGCCGCGCTCCTGCTCGAACCGGTGGGCCGCAATACCGCGCCGGCGCTGGCGCTGGCCGCTCTGGCCGCGGCCGGGCCGGACACCGTGCTGCTGGTCATGCCGTCCGATCACGTGATCCGCGATACGCCGGCCTTCCGCGACGCGGTCGCCATTGGTGCGGCGCAGGCTCAGCAGGGCGCGGTAGTGACCTTCGGCATCACGCCGGACCGTCCTGAAACCGGCTATGGCTACATCAAGGTGGGGGCTGCGCTGGCCGGCAGCCCGGCCCGCACGCTGGACCGCTTCGTCGAGAAGCCGGACGCGCCGACCGCCGCCGCCTACCTGGAAAGCGGCAATTACCTCTGGAATGCCGGCATTTTCATGATGAAGGCCGGTGTTGCGCTCGAACTGCTGAAGCGCTTCCGTCCGGACATCGAGGCCGCCAGCCGTGCCGCCTACGAAGGTGGCGCCGCCGACCACGACTTCTACCGCGTCGACAAGGCGGCCTTCGCCGCCTGCCCGTCGGACTCGATCGACTACGCCATCATGGAACCGCTGGCCGCCGGCGAACCGCGCGTGGCGCCGGCCGTGGTGGTGCCGCTGGACGCCGGCTGGTCCGACGTCGGCGCCTGGGACGCGCTGTGGCAGGTGGCTGACAAGGACGCCGCCGGCAACGTGGCGCGCGGCGACGTGCTGCTGCAGGACACCTCGGACAGCCTGGTGTTCGCCGAAACGCGCATGGTGAGCTGCCTCGGCCTGAAGGACGTGGTGGTGGTCGAGACCAGCGATGCGGTCATGGTGGCGGCCAAGGACCGCACCCAGGACGTGAAGCGCATCGTGACCGAACTGAAGGCGAAGAAGCGGCCGGAGGCGGAAAACCACCGCAAGGTGTATCGCCCCTGGGGCTATTACGACTCGATCGATGCCGGCCCGCGTTTCCAGGTCAAGCGCATCGTGGTCAATCCGGGCGCCTCGCTGTCGCTGCAGATGCACCACCACCGCGCCGAGCACTGGATTGTGGTCAGCGGCACCGCCCGCGTGACCTGCGGCGACAACGTGCTGCTGCTGTCGGAGAACCAGTCCACCTACATTCCGCTGGGCACCACCCATCGGCTGGAAAACCCGGGCAAGCTGCCGCTGGAAATGATCGAGGTGCAGTCCGGCAGCTATCTGGGCGAGGACGACATCGTCCGCTTCGAGGACACCTACGGCCGCAAGTAGGAACGCGGTGTGCGGGAAGAAGGGGCCGCCCCGGGGTTCATCCGGGGGCGGCCCTCATTTTTTCTTGGCCAGCCCGGCTACGCCGGCGAGGATGAGCAGGGCCGGCCACCAGGTGCCGAACAGGTCCGCCAGTTCGCGCAGCGAGAACAGGTCGAGATTTGACGCCAGCAGCAGGGCGCCGATGACGATGAGGCCGATCGATCCGATCATGAGGGGTCCTTGTTGTTGTCCTGTGCCTTCCAGACCGCGATGGTATTCCGTCCGTCGGCCTTGGCGGCGTACATCGCGGCGTCGGCCCGTTCCAGCAGGGTGTCGAAGTCCTCACCCTGGTCCGGGCAGGTCACCACACCGATGCTCGCCGAAATCTGCGCTTCGCCACGATCGACCATGAACGTCTCGCACAGGCGTGTACGAATCTTTTCGGCCACCGCACAGGCCGCTTCGACGCTGCCGGTTTCCGGCAGCAGCGCGACGAACTCGTCGCCGCCGTGGCGTGCCAGCGTGTCGGCGGCACGCAGGCAGGACAGCATGCGCCTGCTGGCTTCGATCAGCACCTGATCGCCGGCATGGTGGCCCAGCCTGTCATTCACTTCCTTGAAGTGGTCGAGGTCGATGAACAGCACGCAGAACGGCGTGTCATAGCGCTTCGCGGTCACCAGGGTGCGGTTCAGCCGGTCGGCCAGCAGGGAGCGGTTGGGCAGACCGGTCAGGCTGTCATGAGTGGCCAGCCAGGCGATGCGCGCTTCGTCCGCCTTGCGTTCACTGATGTCGGCCATCACCACGATGGCGCCGGTGACCCGGCCGTCGGCATCCATCCGCGGCACACCGGAGGCCAGCACCGTCACGTCACTGCGGTCGCGCGACTTGAGCGTCAGTTCCATCCTGACCGTTTCGCCACCCATCAAGGCGTTGAGCATGGCGCGCAGCGCGTGTCGCGCGCTGACATGTGCCAGTTCGTCAGCCGGACATCCGACCACGTCGCGGCTGTCCAGGTTGAGCATGCGGTGCAGGGCGGGATTGGCGAATTCGATGGCGTGCTGCGCATCGACTGAAAGAATGCCTTCGCCGGAAAGATTGACCAGCGTGGAATACATGTTTTCGCTGCGTGCCAGCGATCCGCCCAGTTCGATCAGACGTGCGGCGCGCCTGCGAGCGACGCCCAGGCTGGCACTGAGCGTGATCAGCAGCGCACCGAACATGAGTACCAGACCCAGTTCGGTGCGCCAGCGGTCCAGTTCGGCCGGCGCAGCTTCGTGCTGTTCGAACAGCAGCAGCCAGTTGCGACCGTCGATTTCGCGTTCGATCCGGTGCGTCGGTGCATCGTACTGTTCCGGGGCGCCCGGATGGCTGTCGTAGAGCAGCGCTTCCGCTGCCGCCTCTCCGTCGTAGATGCGCATGCGCATGCCAGGCATGGTGCGGCCTACGGTGCCGGCCATCAGGTCTCGCATCCTGAACGGGCTGTAGACCCAGCCGATCAGCGCTTCGGCCCGCTGCACCGCGGTGTCCAGCGGCAGACCGTGGCGGTAGGCCGGCAGGTAGAGCAGCACACCGGTCTGGATATCCTGATCGGTTTCCTGCACCAGCCGCACCTTGCCGCTCAGAACCGCTTCGCCGGTGACGCGAGCCCTCTGCATGGCCTGCCGACGCACCGGCTCGGACAGCATGTCATAGGAAAATGCCCGCTGGTTGCGCCAGTCGAAGGGTTCGAGGTAGACGATGCTGCTGAACTCGCGTCGCTCGCCGGGTGGCCGGATCTGATAGTCGCCATATCCGGCCGAGCGCATCTGGCGCTCATGGCCATCCAGTTCCGCAGCGGGCACATGGCGGGCAAACCCCACCCCCTGGATGCCGGGAAAGTCGCGCTGCAGCGACAGTGCGGAGACATAGGCATGCCAGTCTTCCCGGGTCACTTCATCCGACGCGTCGAACAGTGCGCGGGCTCCGCGCAGCACCTGACGATAGGCCCGCATGCGCTGTTCTATCCGTTGCGCAGCGTCGTGTGCCTCGAACGCGAGCCGTTCATCGACGCGCTCGTGATGTCTGCGGCCGATTTCGTGCCAAACCAGTGAAAAGGCGAAAACCGCAAGCAAAAAAGCGATCGACACCGGTAGCACGATCTGCCACACGGAGCGGTCGGCATTCGTCCCCCTGAGGGGCTCTGGTGTCATGTCGGGCATCGAAGCTGCGTGTTCCGGGCGTGTTGTCCGGGCTCCGGAGCGGCCAAGCGGCACCGCGGGAACCCGTTCGGGTCCGACAAGCCGTTTTACGACGTAAATTGCAATGTACTAGAAGGCGGGTGGTTGCGCAGCAACACGATCCGCCCATGGTGCGACGGGGCATATACTTGCGCGTTTTCTTCGTCAGTGCACTAGGCAAAATGGCTCAATACGTCATGTCCATGCTCCGCGTGAGCAAGGTGGTTCCCCCGAAGCGCACCATCATCAAGGACATCTCGCTGTCCTTCTTTCCCGGCGCCAAGATCGGTCTGCTCGGCCTGAACGGTTCGGGCAAGTCCACGGTGCTGCGCATCATGGCCAATGCCGATCGCGAGTACGACGGCGAGGTGCAGCACCAGCCGGGCGTGCGCATCGGCTATCTGCCGCAGGAGCCGGAACTGGATCCGGACCGGACGGTGAAGGAGGAGGTCGAGTCGGCGCTGGGCGAAATCGTCGAGGCGCGCCAGAAGCTGGAACAGATCTACGCCGCCTACGCCGAACCGGATGCCGATTTCGACAAGCTGGCGGAAGAGCAGGCGAAGTACGAAGCGGTGCTGGCCACCGCCGGTTCGGATGTCGAGACGCAGATGGAAATCGCGGCAGACGCGCTGCGCCTGCCGCCCTGGGAGGCGAAGATCGGCCCGCTGTCCGGCGGCGAGAAGCGCCGCGTGGCGCTGTGCAAGCTGCTGCTGTCCAAGCCGGACATGCTGCTGCTGGACGAACCGACCAACCACCTGGACGCCGAATCGGTCGATTGGCTGGAACAGTTCCTGGTCCGTTTCCCGGGCACCGTGGTGGCGGTGACGCACGACCGCTACTTCCTCGACAATGCGGCCGAGTGGATTCTGGAACTGGATCGTGGCCACGGCATTCCGTGGAAGGGCAACTACTCGAGCTGGCTGGACCAGAAGGGCGAGCGGCTGCGCCAGGAAGAGTCGCAGGAGTCCGCCCGCCAGAAGGCGCTGGCGACCGAGCTGGAGTGGGTGCGCGGCAACCCGAAGGCGCGCCAGGCCAAGAGCAAGGCGCGTCTGGCCCGCTACGAGGAAATGAGCAGCGTCGAATACCAGAAGCGCAACGAAACCCACGAAATCTTCATCCCGCCGGGCGAGCGCCTGGGCGACAAGGTGATCGAATTCAACGGCGTGTCCAAGGGCTTCGGCGACCGCCTGCTGATCGACAACCTGAGCTTCAGCATTCCGCCGGGCGCCATCGTCGGCGTGATCGGCCCCAACGGCGCCGGCAAATCGACGCTGTTCCGGATGATCCAGGGCAAGGACACGCCGGATTCGGGCGACATCGTGGTCGGCCCCACGGTCAAGATCGCCGCGGTCGACCAGACCCGCGACGGTCTGGACGCCTCCAAGACGGTGTTCGAGGCGGTGTCCGACGGCGCCGACATCCTGACCGTCGGCCGCTTTGAAATGCCCAGCCGCGCCTATATCGGCCGCTTCAACTTCAAGGGCGGCGACCAGCAGAAGATCGTCGGCAACCTGTCGGGCGGTGAACGCGGCCGTCTGCATCTGGCCAAGACCCTCATTTCGGGCGGCAATGTGCTGCTGCTCGATGAACCGTCGAACGACCTAGACGTGGAAACGCTGCGCGCGCTGGAAGACGCGCTGCTCGAGTTCTCCGGCTGCGTGCTGGTGACCTCGCATGACCGCTGGTTCCTCGACCGTATCGCCACCCACATCCTGGCGGCGGAAGGCGATTCGCAATGGACCTTCTTCAACGGCAACTATCAGGAATACGAAGCCGACAAGAAGAAGCGTCTGGGTGAAGAGGCGGCCAAGCCCAGGCGCATCCGCTACAAGCCGATCAGTCGCTGATCGGGGCGAGGCTGCGATCCGCAAGTACGAAGCGGTCGCGGCCTTCGCTCTTCGCCTGGTAGAGCGCGCGATCGGCCCGGTCCACCGTTTGCTCTATCAGTTCGCCCAGCCTGAATTCGGCGATGCCGGCCGAAAACGTGATCCGGACGTCCGGCGCAGCGCTGATCGGTGCGCTGGATTTACGGGCCTCGCGCAGGCGCCCGAGCATGAGCCCGGCCTGATGTGCCGATGTCGCGGGCAGCAGCACGATGAACTCCTCGCCACCCCAGCGCGCGACATGGTCTGAGTCGCGCAGCACGTCGATTGCCTGCGTGGCGAACTGCCGCAGCACCTCGTCGCCAGCGGCGTGGCCCCAAGTGTCGTTCACCCGCTTGAAGAAATCGAGGTCAATCAGGCAGACGCTGAAGGTTTCGCCGGAGCGTTCGCTGCGCCTGACCTGATGTTCCATCATTTCCAGCATGCGACGCCGGTTGTGCAGGCCGGTCAGTTCATCGCGTGTCGCCAGTTCGCGAATGCGGGCCAGCGCCTCTTCCAGCTCATTTCGTTGCTTCCTGAGGCGCAGCCGGATGGCCGTAAGCTGTCCCCCCAGCATGGTCACGACCGGCAGGATGGTGGCCACCAGCACGAAGTGCATGGCCTCGACGGCCGGTGGGAAGCGCACCGGGTCGTGGTGCGACATCACGAGCATCGCCAGTCCGGCGGTCAGCAGCGAAAAGCTGTTGCTGAGGCGTCGCCCGCGTTCGTCGAGGTTGAAAATACCGAACACCAGCGTCAGCGCCAGCAGCATCAGCAGCGCTCCGCGCACCGGTGGAAAGAGGGTATAGGCCAGATTCACCCAGGCTGAGGCGGCAACCACCTGATGCAGCGTGAGCGACGGATCGCGCATGCGCAGGCTGTATCCGCTGCGGATTGCCGCATAGACGAGCATCATCCAGAGCACCATGCCGGCCTGCAATGCACGCGCCGTTGGCGGCTCGGTCATTTCGCTCCGGATCGCGTACTCCGAAAGACCGAGGCAGACGACGTAGACCAGCATCGACGTGATGGCGCGCATCAGCCTCAGCTGTCGCTGCGGGTCGCTGCCGAGGAGAACGGTGCGCCAGCCGCGCTCGGGATCGGGTGTGGCGTTCGACGGAATGGGTTCGGGCGTCATTGCATGGATCGCGCAAAGTGGCCGAAGACCGCAAGACTCGGCAGGCTATCGGCGCAGCGCACCATTCTGGAGGCTCTTCACGCGGGTTCGGTGCGATAGACCCGTGTGTGACCAAATATCACACTCGACTTCGGAAAAGTGCACTGCGGCACTTCCTGCGGGGGGCTTCCGAAGGTAGCCTGCTCAGGTTTTCTGATGCGCCGGCAGGGTCGGCGTCCTTCCCTTGCGGAGCATTTGCATGAACCTTTCCCGCCTGCTGCAAACCGCGTTCTGTTCGCTCGGTGTCTGCGCGGTCGCCTCGCCGGCGCTCGCTGTTGATATCGTGTTCGACTATCGCTATGACGCCACAGGGTTTTTCACGGCCGAGCGACGGAACGTGCTGGACAGCGTTTCCCGGCTTTTCAGCGACAATCTGACCGACACCCTTGCGGCCGTGCAGCCCGGACAGGACGATCTGTTCAGTGCGCGCATCTATAACCCGGCAGATCCTCTCAGCGGCTTCATCGTCGTCGATAATCTCACCCTGCCGGCCGACGAGATCCGCATCTTCGTCGGTTCGCATGCCTTCTCCGGGCAGACGCTGGGGGTAGGCGGGCCCGGATTCCATTCGCTCGGCGGCAGTCAGGCTTTCATCGACACGGTGGAGTCGCGGGGTGAGCCGGGCGCGCTGTTCAATCCGGCGACCGATTTCGCGCCCTGGGGCGGCACCATCACTTTCGGATCGCAGGTGAGCTGGTATGCCGACACCGACCTGAATACGACCGAGAGCTTCGGTGGCCAGTTCGACCTGTTTACGGTGGCAGCCCACGAAACTGCGCATGTGCTGGGCATCGGCACCGCCGACAGCTGGTTCGCCCAGGTGGTGGGCGACACCTTCACCGGTACGCTGGCGACCTCGATCAATGGCGGCATCGCACCCGCGCTGCGCAGCGACGGCTCGGATGCCCATTTCGCCTCCACGCTGACCGGCCATGTGAACGGCGCCGGGCAGGTGCCGCTGCTGTCGCCCTTCATCCCGCCCGGTACGCGTCGCTACATGACCGATCTCGACTGGGCTGCGCTGGACGACATCGGCTGGCAGGTGGCCAGCCTGCAGGCGACCATTCCGGCGCCGGTGCCGGAACCCGGCACCTGGGCGCTGCTGGCCGGCGGCCTGCTGCTGGTCGGTGTATCGGCTCGCCGCCGGACCTGATCCGGGCCGCGCCACCGGACCGGCCTGCGGGCCGGTTTTTCATTTGTGGCGCGCTCGCGGATAATCCGCGTTTTGAAGCGTCCGCCGTACCCATGACTTCCGACCGCCACATCCTCGAACTGCTCGCGCCCGCCAAGAACGCCGATTTCGGCATCGAGGCCATCAACCACGGCGCTGACGCCGTTTACATCGGCGGTCCGTCCTTCGGTGCGCGCAAGGGGGCGGACAACGACATCACCGACATCGCCCGCCTGTGCACCCACGCGCACCGCTACCACGCGCGGGTGCTGACCGCCTTCAACACGATCTTGCGCGACGACGAGCTGGAACCGGCCCGCCGCGCGATCTGGCAGCTGTACGACGCGGGCGTCGATGCGCTCATCGTGCAGGACATGGCGCTGCTCGAAATGGATCTGCCGCCTATCCAGCTGCACGCCAGCACGCAGACTGACATCCGCGACGCGGCCAAGGCGCGCTTCCTGCAGGACGTGGGCTTCACCCAGATCGTGCTGGCGCGGGAAATGACGCTGGAGGACGTGCGCAAGGTGGCGGCGGATACCTCCTGTACGCTCGAATACTTCGTCCATGGCGCGCTGTGCGTGGCCTTCAGCGGCCAGTGCTTCATCAGCCACGCGCACACCGGCCGCAGTGCCAACCGCGGCGAATGCTCGCAGGCCTGCCGGCTGCCCTACACGCTGACCGACGCCCAGGGCCGGGTGGTGGCGCACGACAAGCACCTGCTGTCGATGAAGGACAACGACCAGTCGGCGAACATGCGCGCGCTGATCGACGCCGGTGTGTCCTCGTTCAAGATCGAGGGCCGGCTGAAGGATCTGGGCTATGTGAAGAACATCACCGCCCACTACAGCACGCTGCTGAACGGACTGCTGGAAGACCTGCCGGACTACCGCCGCGCCTCCAGCGGCCGCTGCACCTACACCTTCGTGCCGCAGCCGGAAAAGACCTTCAACCGCGGCTCGACCGACTACTTCGCCAACGGCCGCCAGCACGGCATCGAGGCCTTCGAATCGCCGAGCTTCGTCGGCGAGGAAGCGGCGACGATCAGCAAGGTCGCCGCCGACCACATCGAGGTCGATGCCGCGGTGGACATCCACAACGGTGACGGTCTGAGCTATTACGACCGCCACCGCGAACTGATGGGCCTGCGCATCAATGTCGCGCAGGGCCGCAAGCTCTACCCGAACGCGATGCCGGACGACCTGAAGCCGGGCATGACGCTGTACCGCAACCGCGACCAGGCTTTCGAGCGCGCGCTGGAGAAGAAGTCGGCCGATCGCCGCATCCGTGCCGACCTGCGCTTCGAGGAAACGGCGCAGGGCTTCGCGCTGACGATGACCGACGAGGACGGCGTCAGCGCCCGCGTCGAACTGGCGCACGACAAGCAGCCGGCGCGTGACGCCGAACGCGCGCTGGCCGGCATCCGCGACAGCCTGGGCAAGCTGGGCAACACGCTGTTCGAAGCCGGCGACATCGCGATCGACCTGCCGGAGGCGCGCTTCCTGCCGGCGTCGGCGCTGAACGGCCTGCGCCGCGACGCGGTGGCGCTGCTGGAGGTGAACCGTATCGCCGCCCACCAGCGGCCGCAGCCCGGCGTGCCGGTCGAGCCGCCGGTACGTTTCACCGATACCGAACTGTCCTATCTCGCCAACGTGTCCAACGAGAAGGCGCGCGCCTTCTACCGCAAGCACGGTGTGGAACTGATCGCCGATGCCTACGAGGCGAACCAGGAGCTGGACGAGGTGTCGCTGATGATCACCAAGCACTGCCTGCGCTTCAGCCACAACCTGTGCCCGAAGGAACTGAAGGACTACGACCTGCGCGGCATGGTGAAGGCCGAGCCGATGACGCTGATGAACGGCAATGACAAGCTCACGCTGCGCTTCGACTGCAAGAAGTGCGAAATGCACGTGGTCGGTCGCATCCGCAAGAACGTGCTGAAGGCGCAGGCGGTGCCGGTCACCTTCCATCGCACGGCGCCGGAAGGCGTCAAGGTGACCCGTTCGGCGCAGCGGCCCTAAACCTTGCGCGCCGCATGCCGCTGACAAGTCGATGAGGACGGTGCCGGAGCACGTCCGCCACGCTACGGAGCTTCGCCGACCACCATGCTGAATACCGTTCCACACTGCCCCTCCTGCCGGCTGCCGATGAAGGTTCACCGCTTCAGGAACCACGGCGGCGACGACATGGAGCTGGACATCTGCTGGAGCTGTCAGGGCATCTGGTTCGACACCTTCGAAAATCTGCAGCTGTCGCCCGGTTCGGTGAATGACCTGTTCAAGCTGCTGCACGCCCACCGCGACGAAATGCAGCATCCGGTTGCCAACGTGATGGCCTGCCCGCGCTGCAGCCGCAAGCTGGACAAGGGTTTCGACCTGGTGCGCAGCGGTCGCTACATGACGTATCGCTGCCCGGAAAAGCACGGCCGCTACAGCAGCTTTTCGTCCTTCATGGTGGAGAAGGGCTTCGTGCGTCAGATGACGGCCGCCGAAATCGCCGATCTGGCCAAGCGGGTGGGGGCGATCTACTGCACCAGCTGCGGTGCGCCGGTCGATATCCGCAAGGACCACGCCTGCCCGCACTGTCGCTCCGCCTTTTCACTGCTCGATCCGGATGCGGTCGAGAATGCGCTGAAGGGCTATCAGCAGGCGGAAACGAAACGCACCGAAGCACGCGACCCGATGCAGATGGCGGATGCCATTCTCGACAGCGAACGCACCCGCGCCCGTGCCCAGCGGGAGCGGGCACGCGAACGCGAGGTGTTCAGCGAGGACGGCTCCATCGTGGCCGACCTGCTGGTGGCCGGCGTCGGGCTGGTATGGCGGGTGCTGACCCGCTGAGCCGGCTCGGTGGCTGACCGGGGAACAGGCTCAGGGATCGGACTCAGTGGCCTGACTCAGTGGCCTGACTTACCCGCCTGCTGTTCGGCGCGCGCCGCCGCCGCCGCGTCTTCATCCATGTGACGCTTGAAGAAGCGCGAGAACCAGATGCTCATGTAGATGACGAAAACGATCACTACCAGACTCATCAGGCCGTAATCGGTCGTCAGCAGATCGGACCACGCTTTCATGACACACTCCCTTTGGGCTTGTTTTCGTCATTGAAGCGCTGGCCGGGTCATGACGGGCTGATGCAGGTCAACCGGGCGCCTGCTTGCCGGCGACCCAGTGCAGAAGTCCAGTCAGAAAGCGCCATACCCGGGGCAGCAGCCACAGCATGCCGAGCACCGCCAGCGCCAGCAGCGCAAGGAAGACCAGCGGATGGGTGAAGGCCAGCCACAGCCCGCCCACTGCCATGCCGTCCTCTCCGGTCGAGGCGATCACGTTGCTCACCGGCTCGGGCGAGGTGTTGATGGCGATGCGGCTTCCGGCCTTGGTCAGGTGAGTCGCTCCGGTCAGCGAGCCGCCGAGCAGTGCGGCCGCAAGGACGGCCGCCGTCCCCTGATCGGCCAGCGCACCGGCCGCGAGCAGGGCACCGGCGGGAATGCGGATGAAGGTGTGGGCGGCGTCCCAGAAACTGTCCAGTGCCGGCACCTTGTCGGCGAAGAATTCGACGCACAGCATGAAGCCGGCGGCGGCCATCACCAGCGGATGTTCCAGCAGGCCCAGATCGCCCGGCAGTTCGATCCAGCCCATGCGGCCGGCCAGCCCGGTCAGGAAGAGCACCGCGTACAGACGCAGGCCGCTGGCCCAGGCAAGGCCGGCAGCGGCGGCGATCGCATCCAGTGTGTCCATGGCGAGGTCCGGGCAATGGCGATGGAATGTCTCATGCTAGCCAGCCCGCTGACGGCTTTCCAGTCCTGTTGACAAGTACGGTTCCTAACTATAACCTTCCTAACCATGCTGACCGTACGCGATCTGCCCACCCCCGAAGTGCTGCAACGTTTCGCGCAGCGCTATCCGGACGCTGACATCAGCGGGGTCGGCACCTTTCTGACCCTGTTGCGCACCGCGACCGAACTGTCGCAGATGCTGGATGCGTTTCTGGCCCGGCATGGCCTGCTGCAGGGCCGGTGGTGGGTGCTCATCCTGCTGTTCCGCGAGGAAACGCTGGAATCCTCGCCCTCGGTGCTGGCGGAGAAGGCGGGTGTGACCCGCGCCACCATGACCGGCCTGCTGGACGGGCTGGAGCGCGACGGGCTGGTGCAGCGGGTGTATGACGCGGCGGACCGTCGCCGCATCACGGTGCGCCTGCTGCCGGCCGGGCAGGCGGTGCTGGACGCGGTGATGCCGGATTACTACCGCCGCGTGCGTGCGCTGATGGCCGGCCTGAACGAGGACGAACGCGTGCTGCTGAAATCCATGCTGGGCACGCTGCGGGGCGCCGCGGGCGCCTTCGCGTAAGCATCAAAAAATTTGCCGAAATAGTTAGGTTCCGTATCAAAACCCGGATTCACCCGTCACTTTCAAGGAGACAGACATGAGCCAGAACACGCTGCAGGCCGCAATTGCCGACATCAACACCCGCTGGGACGCCGCCTTCAACCAGGGCGACGCCGCTGCGGTGGCTGCGCTGTACGATGCCGAAGCGGCGGTGCTGCCGGCCGGTGGCGACGCCGCCGTCGGCCCGGCCGCCATCCAGGCGCTGTTCGCCGGTGCCATCGCCAGCGGCATCCACAACCACCTGATCGAGCAGCACTCGGTGGCTGGCGACGATGCGTACGCGACCCAGCGTGGCTGCTGGAGCGCTCAGGCGAAGAATGCCGAGGGCGAACTGCAGACCTTTTCCGGTCACATCACCGTGGTGTATCGCCGGCAGCCGGATGGCAGCTGGCGCGCCCTCACTCACACCTGGAACTGAGCCGGAACTGAAGGAACGCGCATGAATACCCGCTCGCCATCGCTGCGTGCCGTGGCCGCACTCGGGCTGCTGGCCGTGATCTGGGGCTACAACTGGGTGGTCATGAAGGTCGGTCTGGCCGACATGGATGCCCTCCAGTTCGGGGCCTTGCGTACCCTGGGCGGCGCGGTCAGCCTGTTCGTGCTGATGGCGGTGCTGCGCCGGCCGTTCCGGCCGCAGCACCTGCCCTGGGTGGCGACGATGGGCGTGCTGCAGACCACCGGTTTCACCGGCCTCATCATTCTTGCGCTGGTCAGCGGCGGTGCCGGCAAGACCGCGGTACTCACCTACACCATGCCGTTCTGGGTCATGGTGTTCGCCTGGCCGCTGCTGGGCGAGCGGCTGCACGGCTGGCAATGGCCGTCGGCCGCAGCCACGCTGACCGGCCTGCTGTTCATCCTCGACCCGGCGCATCTCGGCGGCGATCTGTTCAGCATGACGCTGGCCACGCTGGCCGGCGCGCTGTGGGCGCTGGCGGTCATCGTCGCGAAGCGGCTGCAGACGCGGGCGCCGGACATCGACCTGCTGTCCATGACCGCCTGGCAGATGCTGATCGGTTCGCTGCCGCTGGTCGCGTTCGCGCTGTTCTGGCCGGCACGGCCGGTGAACTGGTCGCCCTCGCTGATCGGCGCACTCGGCTTCAACATCGTGCTGGCCAATGCGCTGGCCTGGCTGCTCTGGCTGTACGCGCTGCGCCGGCTGTCGGCCGGTACCACCAGCATGGTGTCGCTGCTGACCCCGGTGATCGGCGTGGTGGCGGCGGCCATACAGCTCGGCGAACGGCCGGGCGCCAACGAGATGACCGGCATGCTGCTGATCGGTGCAGGTCTGGCGCTGCTGTCGCTGGAAGGCGTTCGCCGCCGCCGGCAGAAGAATTTCCCGGCCGCTGCATCCGGAAGCGGGGCTCGCGCGTAGTACAGGCATTCGGGGCGCGAAAAGATCGGCTTGAACAGCTAGTCTGAATCGTGGCATCCCGTGGACAACCTGAACAAAGGAGTGAGCCCATGAAGATCCCTGTCCTGTCTGCCCTCGCAATCGGCCTGCTGATCGCGGGCTGCAGCCCGATGCAATCGAAGCCGGTTGCCCAGCTGAACGACGGTCAGCTGTCACTGCCCGGCGATTACAGGAACTGGCCGAAATTCCTGACTGCGGTGCAACGCGAAGATGCGAAGCAGGTGCGCGACATCTACATGAATACCGACGCGAAGAAGGGTTCCGCCGACAAGGGCTTCCCGAATGGCTCGGTGTTCGTGATGGAGAACTGGGCGGTCAAGCTTGACGCCGACGGCAAGCCGGTCAAGGACGCTGACGGCAGGCTGGTGAAGGACAAGCTGGCCGCGGTGTTCGTGATGGGCAAGAACGCGGGCTGGGGCGGCAACGTGCCGGACGCCCAGCGCAACGGCAACTGGATCTACACCGCCTTCAAGGGCAATGGCGAACTGAATGGCGAAGCCAAGTATGAAACCTGTCGCGGCTGCCATGCGCCGCTGAAGGACAAGGATTTCGTGTTCCGCCACGACGAGCACTTCGCCGCGGTGAAGGCCGCCGGCTACTGACCGCCGTCAGGCCCGATGCGACCGAGGCGGCGGATGCCGCCCCGGCCGTCCGGTGCGAGCAGGATGGCGCCGCCCATGGCCAGATCGTCGCCGGTCAGCGCCAGCACATTCACCTGATGCGTGATCGCCAGTACCTGTCGTTCCTGCGGCAGACCGGCGATGAGCTGGCGCAGTGCCGAGGTCTGCGCATCGCGGTCGCCCTGTCCGGCGAAAATGGAGTTCAGCGCCGGTTCGCTGCGCACCGGCTGGTTCGGCGCCATCAGGGCCGCGGTGTCCAGACAGCGGCACCAGGCACTGCTCCAGATTTCGTCGAAGCGCACGCCGGCCGTGCGCAATCGCTCGCCGGCCGCGATCGCCTGACGCCGGCCGGCGTCAGACAGCGTGCGCTGGGTGCTGCAGTCGCCCAGCCTGAAACCGGGCGGATCGCCGATGCCCGGTTCGGTCACCGCGTGACGCATCAGCAGCACACCGCCCCGGCGTAACAACGTGACCGCTTTCGCGTGGGCTCGCGTCGCCGGCATGAGCGCAGCGAGCAGCACGCCCATCATGTGCCTTCTTTTCATGTCGACGACTCCGGTCACCGTGGCTGTGGGTTCAGGTTGATACTGTGTGCGTTCAGCCCTTCGACCCATACGACGGTCGGGGTTCCTCCATCGCTTTGCGGGAGCGTGATGATGAAAACACTGATGCGTGCAGTCTGCGTGGCGGCCGCCCTGGTGGCACCGGTGACAGTGCGGGCGGAGCCGCTCGCCGGCACGCGCGCCATCGTGCTGTCGAATGCCGGCGGCGAACGGGTGCAGGTGGGGCAGGTGGTGTTTACGCCGCGCGGTGACGGTCGTTCGACCTTCGCGGTGGTACTGGATGCGAAGCTGGAGGAGTACTTTCTGGCGATGCGCCCCTTCCGTTGTCTGACCGGGCCGAGCCAGCGCCTGTGCAATTTCGCGGTCGCGCGCGAGGAGCCCGTGGTGAGCGCGGACGACCTCGTGCCGCTGGAATACGCGCTCATGTTCATGCGCACCGCGCCGGCCTCGCTGCACATCGATCCGTTCAACGGCGTGTATTACCGGATGAAGGTGGTCGGCGGCCGCATCGAGGGCGTGGCCCACGATGTCGATATGGATCCTTTCATCACGCCGGACAGCGTGCCGGTTGAGCGCCGCAACCGGCCGCTGCGCGACGCCGACCTGAGCCCCGGCGACGCGAAGACGCACTGGCTGCCGCGGCTCACCATCGAGTGAGCGCGATGGCCTGCCTCAGTTCACCGGCATCACGAATTCCGGCCCTTTCGAGCCGCTGTCCGGCCAGCGCTGCATGATGCTCTTGTAGCGGGTGTAGAAGCGCACGCCCTCTTCGCCGTAGGCGTGCAGGTCGCCGAACAGGCTCTGTTTCCAGCCGCCGAATGAGTGCCAGGCCATCGGCACCGGGATGGGCACGTTGATGCCCACCATGCCGGCTTCGATGCGCTGGCCGAATTCGCGCGCCGCCGCGCCGTCGCGGGTGTACAGCGACACGCCGTTGCCGTACTCGTGACCGTTTACCAGCGCGATCGCCTCAGCCAGATTCGCTGCGCGCACCACGCACAGCACCGGGCCGAAGATTTCCTTCTTCCAGATGCGCATATCGGGTGTCACCCGGTCGAACAGCGTGGCGCCGAGGAAGAAGCCCTGTTCGCGACCGGCCACCGTATGGCGGCGGCCGTCCAGCACCAGTTCGGCTCCTTCGGCGACGCCGGCGTCGATCAGCGACACGATGCGTTCGCGGTGGGCGGCGGTCACCACCGGGCCCATGTCCACGCCGTCGAGTTCGCCATCGCCGATATTCAGTTTCTGCGCCCGCACGCGCACCGCCTCGACCAGCGCGTCGGCGATGTCGCCGACCGCCACCGCGACCGAAATCGCCATGCAGCGCTCGCCGGCCGAACCGTAGGCGGCGCCGATCAGCGCATCGGCCGCCTGATCAATGTCGGCGTCTGGCATCACCACCATGTGGTTCTTCGCGCCGCCCAGCGCCTGCGCGCGCTTGCCGTGCTTCGCCGCGGTCTCAAAGATGTGGCGGGCGATCGGCGTCGAGCCGACGAAGCTCACCGCGCGCACGTCCGGGTGGGTCAGCAGCGCATCAACCGCCACGCGGTCGCCCTGCAGCACGTTGAACACGCCATCCGGCAGCCCGGCGTCGCGGAACAGTTCAGCGGTCAGCAGCGACGGCGAGGGGTCGCGTTCCGATGGCTTGAGGATGAAACTGTTGCCGCAGGCCAGCGCCACCGGCGCCATCCACATCGGCACCATGAAAGGGAAGTTGAACGGCGTGATGCCGGCGGTGACGCCCAGCGGCATGCGCTGGCTCCAGTTGGCGATGCCGCCGCCGACGTGGTCGGAATACTGGCCTTTGAGCAGGTGCGGAATGCCGCAGGCGAATTCGATCACCTCCAGCCCGCGCTGCACCTCGCCCTGCGCGTCCGGGAAGGTTTTGCCGTGCTCGCGCGTGATCAGGCGGGCGATGTCGGCGCTGTGGCGCTCGACCAGTTCCTTCATCCGGAACAGCACGCGCGCGCGGCGCTGCGGCGCCAGTGCGCCCCAGGCCGGCTGGGCGGCGGCCGCGCTGGCCACCGCGCGGTTCACATCCGCGTCCGATGCCAGCAGCACCTGACGGGCGACCCGGCCGTGGGCCGGGTCGAACACGTCGGCGGTGCGGGTGCTGTCCAGCGGGGTGCGCTGGCCGTCTGTCCAGTGGGTGAGGGTGTCTGAAGGCGTGCTCATCGTGTTCGGCGGATGCGGGTCGAAAGACCTCATTGTGCGTCAGACCCCGCGCAAGTTCCCGCCGCACGGCAACATGGCCCCCTTCATGAGCCCCGGTCCAGCCTCAGTCGAACCACTCAGTCGAACCACTCGCGCCGCACCGAACGCACCGTGCCGTCGCGGGCGTCGATGTTCACGTCCCAGTCGTGGCCTTCGGCATCGATGATTTCGAATTCGTAGTCGTAGCCGCCGAGCATGCGGCGGTCGAGGTCGGCTTCGATCACCGTGCCCGGCTTGGCGACCAGCGCCTTGGCCGTGGCGTCTTCGAGCGATATCAGTTTCATCGCGGCGGCGATGGCGCGCAACTTGGGCAGGTCGTCGTCGTCGGCGAAAGCCGGTGCCGACAGCAGCACGGCGGCGAGCAGCAGGGCGGACGTTTTCATGATCACTCCTTCACGGTGGCCGGCGCGCTCAGCGCCAGGCGGGACGGCAGGTGCACGGTGACGCGCAGTCCGCCAAGGGACGGCGAGCGCCCGAATGCGAGCGCGCCGCCATAGCTGTCGACCAGATCGCGCACGATGGACAGGCCCAGGCCGTGGCCGGGCTTTGCCTCGTCGGCGCGGAAGCCCCGGGTGCTCAGCGATTCCAGCTGCTCCGGCGGGCAGCCTGGGCCGTCATCCTCGACCGTCAGCATCAGGTCGTCCCTGCCTTCGCCGTCGGCCGGGCTGACCGACAGGCGTACGCGGCCCTCGCACCAGGTGCAGGCGTTGTCCATCAGATTGCCCAGCAGCTCCAGCAGGTCCTCTTCGTCCATCGCCAGCGTGAGGCCGGGCGGCAGGTCGAGCGCGATGTCGGGCGCGCGCTCTACGTGCAGGATGGCCAGCGTGCGCGACAGCGCGTCGGCTGCGTCGCGCACGCTGCTGCGCCGGGCCGGATGGGCGCCGCCCATCAGACGGGCGCGGCGCAGTTCGCGCTCGATCGAACGGCGCATCAGTTCGGCGCTGTCCGCCAGCCGCTGACGCAGTGCCGGGTGTGCGCTCAGTTCCGGCGATTCCGCCGCCTGCACCATCACCGCCAGCCGGGTTTTCAGCGCGTGTGCCAGATTGCCCAGCGCGTCACGCGAGCGGCGTGAGCGGCGCAGCAGCTGCCCGAGCAGCCGGTTGAACTGGTCGACCAGGGGCGCGATCTCGACCGGCAGCGCGGTGTCCAGCGTGTCGCGCTCGCCGCGCTCCAGCGCCTGCATCTGGCGGCCCAGCGTGTCCAGCGGTGCCAGCGCGCGCCGCAGCAGCCACTGCTGTACCGCCAGTACCAGCGCCAGCACCGTCACGGTCAGTGCGCCGTAAAGCAGATGCCATTCGCGCAGCGCGGTCCGCAGCGAGGCACTGTCCTCGGCCACCGCGATCTGAATGCTGCGATCGTGCTTGCGGTAGCGCGCCGCCAGCAGCCACAGCGACTGGCCCTGAGGGCCGGCAGCCGCCTGCTGCACCATGGGCGCAGCGTCGTCCGGCAGTGCGAGCGTCGCGTCCCACAGCGAGCGGGAGGACAGATCGACGCCGTCGGCGACGATGCGGTAGTAGTGACCGGAGAACGGGCGCTGATATTCGCCGCCGATGCGGCTGGCATCGAGGGCCGGCGTGCCGTCCGCCGCCGGTTCCAGTGCGGCCAGCAGGTTTTCCGCGTCGCGCTGCAGGCGCTGGGCGAGCTGCTGCTGCAGCATGCGCTCGACCGCAAGACCGGCCAGCCACCACTGCAGGCCGGCCAGCACGACGAAGCCGGCGGCCAGACCGCCGGCCAGACGCCTGCGCAGCGAGCCGCTCACACCGCGCCCTCCGGTTCGCCGAACACATAGCCCTGACCGCGCCGGGTGCGTATCCAGTCGCGACCGATCTTGCGGCGCAGCCGGGTGATGTGGGCCTCGATCACATTGCTGTCGTGCTCGGCCTCGTGGTCGTAGAGATGTTCGCCGAGGCGCTGCTGCGACAGCACCTGACCGGCGTGCAGCATGAAGCAGCGCAGCAGCCGGAATTCGATGCCGCTCAAGGCGATGTGTGCGCCCTCCAGCGTGGCGCTCTGCGTGCCTTCGTCCAGCCGCAGCGCACCGCGGGCGAGCGGGCCGGGCGTCGCCACCGCCGCGCTGCGCTTGAGCACCGCGGCGATGCGCGCGAGCAGTTCTTCGGTGTGGAAAGGCTTGCACACATAGTCGTCAGCGCCGGCGTTCAGCACCTCGACCTTTTCCTGCCAGGTGTCGCGCGCGGTCAGCACCACCACCGGCATGCCGCGGCGTGCCGCTCGCCAGGCGCGCAGCACCTCGATGCCACTGCGCCGCGGCAGGCCGAGGTCGAGCACCACCAGGTCGTAATCGATGGATTCCGCCGACATCTGGGCGAACACGCCGTCGGTGGCGAGGTCGACCGCATAGCCGGCGCGCTCGAGTGCCGGCTTCAGTCCGGCCACCAGCGCTTCGTCGTCTTCCGCAAGAAGCAGGCGCATGTCAGTCGTGCTTCGGTTGTCCCTCAGCCGTCCCTCAGTTGTCCCTCAGTCATCCAGTTCCATTTTCAGCACGCTGCCGGTGCGTGCGTCCAGCTTCAGTTCCCACACACGGCCGGCGTCATCCAGCACTTCGGCTTCATAGATCCAGCGGCCGTGCTTCTGTTCCAGTTCGATGTCGATCAGCTTGCCCGGCTTCGCCGCGCGGACCTGTTCGGCAATTCTCTCCAGCGGCAGGATGTCGCCGCGCTGGCTCAGTGCGCGCGCCTTCTGCGCGTCGTCGCCGGCCAGGCTGTCGCCGGCGTGGAACAGCAGCAGGCCGGCGGCGGCCAGCGATACCAGCAGCGCCAGTGCGGGCAGTACAAACAGCAGGTGGATGCGTCGGGGTTTCATGCAGCCAGTGTAGGCGGCCAGGCTGAAACCACCCTGAAACGGGGCAGGGCGGATCAGGATTTCTTCAGCATGTGGCGGCTCACCCGCTCGCCGGCCAGACCGATCATCATCCGCACCACGCCGTAGGCCAGCCAGCGCAGCACCCGCTCGTGCAGCGGGCGCGAGCGCCACTGACGGTGGCGCAGTTCGCGTCCGCCGTGCCGGGCTGCGGCACGCAGGCTCTGTCTCAGTTCGTCGGCGAAACCGGCGTCGCGCACCACCACATTCGCTTCACGCGCCAGCATGAGGCTGAACGGGTCGATGTTGCTGGAGCCCACGGTGGCCCAGTCGTGGTCGACCACCGCCGCCTTCGCGTGCAGGAAGCTGCGCCGGTATTCGAAGATGCGCACGCCCTGTGACAGCAGCGAACCGTACAGCGCCTGCGATGCGTAGTGCAGCAGCGCGTACTCGACCCGGCCCTGCAGGATGAGGGTGACCTTCACGCCACGCGCCGCCGCCGCGATCAGCGCCTGCCGGAAGCGGCGGCCGGGCAGGAAGTAGGCGTTGGCGATCAGTATTTCGTCATACGCCGCATCGATGGCCTGCAGGTAGGCATCCTCGATGTCATGCCGGTGTCGCAGGTTGTCGCGCACCAGCAGGGCTGCCCGCACCCGGCCGGCATGACGGCGACCGTAGTGCGGCGCGCGCGGCAGACGCGGCCGGAACTGCAGCGTGGCCCAGGCCACCCGTTCCCACAGCTTCTGGCATTCGACCTGCATGCGTGTCACCAGCGGGCCGCGCACGCTGACCGCGTAGTCGAAGCGCGGTGGCGTGTGATGCGGCGTATGCATGTCGTCGATGATGTTGATGCCGCCGACGAAGCCGATGTCGCCGTCGATCACCGCCATCTTGCGGTGCATGCGGCGCAGCCGGTTGCGCCGGAAGCTGAGCCGCCCGACTTCGGGCCGGAAGGTGAGCACGTGCACGCCATCCGACTCCAGGCTCTGCTGGTGGGTGTCCTCGAATTCGCGCGCGCCGAAGCCATCGACCAGCACGCGTACCCGAACGCCGCGCCGCGCCGCGCGGGCCAGCGCGGCAGCGATCCGCCGGCCGGTCTCGTCGTCGGCGAAGATGTAGGTTTCCAGAAAGATTTCGCTGCGCGCGGCGTCGATCGCCTGTTCCAGCGCAGGGAAGTACTGCATGCCGCACACCAGCAGCCGGATGTCGTTGCCGGGCAGCAGTCGGCTCATCGCGGGGTCGGCGTCAGGCGCGCGGTCAGCGCCGCGTGGTCAGACACCCGGGACCAGGGTGGGCCGGAGTGCAGCTTCACTTCGCCGACATCCAGCCCGCGCACATAGATGCGGTCCAGTCGCAGCAGCGGGAAGGCGGCCGGAAAGCTGCGCGCCGGCCGGCCGTGCACCAGGCTGTGCGCCTCGTGCAGGCCAAGCGCGCGCGACCACTGGTCTTCGGCCCGGTTGTGCCAGTCGTTGAAGTCGCCGGCGACGATGAGCGCGTCGTCCGCCGCGATGTTCTGCCGGATGTGATCGGCCAGCATGGCGTACTGCTGTTCGCGGCCACGGGCAGTCAGGCCGAGGTGCACGCACAGCGCATGCACCCGCCGGCCTTCGCACGGTTCGATCACGCAGTGCAGCAGCCCGCGCTGCTCGAAGCGGTGGGCCGACACATCGTGATTCACCGCCTGCACGATGGGGTGACGCGACAGGATGGCGTTGCCGTGGTGGCCGTGGTCATACACCGCATTGCGGCCGTAGGCGGTGGCCGGCCATACCTGGTCGGCGAGGAATTCGTACTGCGGTTCGCTCGGCCAGTCGGCGTGCCGCTGGGCGTGGCCGTGGTGCAGGCCCTGCACCTCCTGCAGGAACACCATGTCGGCACCGAAGGCGCGCAGGCGCTCCCGCAGTTCGTGGATCACCATGCGGCGATTGAACTGCGAGAAACCCTTGTGGATGTTCCAGGTGCAGATGCGCAGGTCGGTCATGCGGGGGCGGGCCTGCGGGGGTTCAGGTCAGGGCGAGGCGGCCAGCATGCGGTCCATCGCCAGCCTGGCCGGCCCGGCTTCATGTGCCGGCACGCTGATGCGATTGACCACATTGCCCTCGACCAGGTTTTCCAGCGTCCAGGCCAGGTGCTGCGGATCGATGCGCTGCATGGTCGAGCACATGCACACGGTGGGCGCCATGAACTGCACCGTCTTGCCTTCGTGCTTCACTTCTTCGGCCAGCCGGTTCACCAGATTCAGTTCGGTGCCGACCAGCCACTTGGTGCCCGGCGCGGCGGCCTTCACCGTCTTCAGGATGTACTCGGTCGAGCCGACGAAATCGGACTGGCGGCACACTTCGAAAGCGCTTTCCGGATGGGAAATGACGATGCCGTCCGGGTTCTGGTTGCGCCAGCGCAGGATGTGCGCGGGCTGGAACATCTGGTGTACCGAGCAGTGGCCCTTCCACAGCAGGATTTTCGCCTTCGCCACCTGTTCGGCGGTCAGGCCGCCGTTCTCCAGGTCCGGGTCCCACACCTGCATGTCTTCCAGCGGAATGCCCATGTTGTAGCCGGTCCAGCGGCCCAGATGCTGGTCCGGGAAGAACAGCACCTTCTCGCGCCGCGCCAGCGACCATTCGAGAATGCTGCCGCAGTTGGACGAGGTACACACGATGCCGCCGTGTTCGCCGCAGAAGGCCTTCAGGTCGGCGGCGGAATTGATGTAGGTGACCGGCGTGAAGGTGTTGTCCGGGTCGTCGCCGAGCAGGCCACGCAGTTCGCGCCAACAGCGCTCGACCTTGGCGAGGTTGGCCATGTCGGCCATCGAACAGCCGGCCGCGAGGTCGGGCAGGATGGCGATCTGTTCCGGCTTGGACATGATGTCCGCCACCTCGGCCATGAAATGCACGCCGCAGAACACGATGTACTCGGCGTCGGTCTGGCTGGCCAGGCGCGACAGCTTGAGCGAATCGCCGGTCAGGTCGGCGTGGCGATACACGTCTTCGCGCTGGTAGTGGTGGCCGAGGATGACCGCGCGCTTGCCCAGCTTTTCGCGGGCGGCGAGGATGCGCGCCTGCGCCTGGTCGTCGGCGAGTGCGTTGAAGCGGTCGAAACTGATGGTGGCGACTTGCATGACGTGTCCTTGAACTGCGTTCAACCCTGGTGCCAGGGCAGTCCGGCCTTGCGCCAGCCGCCGACCGTGTTGCGATGGCCGTTGGCGTCGGCGTCACCCTCGAAACCTTCGAGAATGTTGCAGGCATTGCCGTAACCCGCTGCGGCCGCGAACGATGCGGCACTGTGCGAGCGCCCGCCGCTGCGGCACAGGAACATGACCAGCGCTTCCGGATCGACCTGGTGCTTCAGTTGGGCGAGGAAATCCGGGTTGCGCTGGCCGTTGGACATGTTCCATTCGATCTGCACCGAGTCCGGCACCTCCCCGACCCACTGCCACTCGGCCGACGTGCGTACATCGACAATGCGGGCTCCGGGGGCCAGTTTCAACAGTTCATATGCTTCGGCGGGGGTGACTGCGCCCGCGTAGGGCAGTTGCAGCTGCTGCGCGCGCTCTCGCGCCAGCCCGAGAATCTGTCCGATTGTTGCCATGGCATGCGTCCATCTAGGGAATGGGCAAGAGTATATAGCGCGCCATTCGGGCGAGCCGAAATGCACCGATTTGGTGCTCTCTCTGCCTGGTGATCCCTGTTCTGGTGCGCGTCTGCGCCTGTTTTGTGCATGTCACCGGCTGCAAGCCCGCATGTGGCACAATCACAAGGTTGAAATGACCGCGTGGCACGGGTTCTGCTTCTTGCCGCGCAGCAGGAAAAGTCGCAGTCCCGGGCACGCCGCTGTCAAAGCGTCCGTCCTGGCTGCGCCGGAGCCCTTTGCCAGCGCGCTGGTCGAGGCTCGTCGTGACCCCTAAGCCGACTCGTTGCACATCCATACCTCGTAGGAGAGATTCATGACCACCGCGAAGCAGGTTCTCGACATCATCAAGGAAAAGGAAGTCAAGTTCGTCGACTTCCGTTTCACCGACACCCGCGGCAAGGAACAGCACGTTGGCGTGCCCGTCAGCCACTTCGACGCTGACAAGTTCACCGAAGGCCACGCGTTTGATGGTTCGTCGATCGCCGGCTGGAAGGGCATCCAGGCTTCCGACATGCTGCTGATGCCGGATCCGGAAACCGCCTTCATCGACCCGTTCTTCGACGAAACCACGCTGGTCATCAGCTGCGACGTGGTCGAGCCGTCCGATGGCAAGGGCTACGACCGCGACCCGCGCTCGATCGCCAAGCGCGCCGAGGCCTACCTGAAGTCCTCCGGCCTGGGCGATACCGCCTACTTCGGCCCGGAACCCGAATTCTTCATTTTCGACAGCGTCGAGTGGAACATCGACATGTCGGGCTGCCGCGTGCAGATCTTCTCGGAAGAGGCCGCCTGGTCGTCGGGTTCCAAGTTCGAGAGCGGCAACACCGGTCACCGCCCGGCGGTGAAGGGTGGCTACTTCCCGGTTCCGCCGGTCGATTCGCACAACGACATCCGTGCCGCCATGGTGCTTGCGCTGGAAGCCGTCGGCATCCCGGTCGAAGTGCATCACCACGAAGTGGCGACCGCCGGCCAGAACGAGATCGGCACCAAGTTCAACACCCTGGTGCGCCGCGCCGACTGGACGCAGACCCTGAAGTACATCGTGCACAACGTCGCCCACAGCTACGGCAAGACCGCGACCTTCATGCCCAAGCCCATCGTTGGTGACAACGGTTCCGGCATGCACGTGCACCAGTCGATCTGGAAGGACGGCAAGAACCTGTTCGCGGGCAACGGCTACGCCGGCCTGTCCGAGTTCGCGCTGTACTACATCGGCGGCATCATCAAGCACGCCAAGGCGCTGAACGCGATCACCAACCCGGGTACCAACTCGTACAAGCGTCTGGTTCCGCACTACGAAGCACCGGTCAAGCTGGCCTACTCGGCCCGCAACCGTTCGGCGTCGATCCGCATCCCGCACGTCGCTTCGGACAAGGCCCGTCGCATCGAAACCCGTTTCCCGGATCCGCTGGCCAACCCCTACCTGTGCTTCGCCGCACTGATGATGGCGGGTCTGGATGGCGTGCAGAACAAGATTCACCCGGGCGACCCGGCTGACAAGAATCTGTACGACCTGCCGCCGGAAGAAGACAAGCTCATCCCGACCGTGTGTGCCAGCCTGGACGAAGCACTGGCCGCGCTGGAAGCCGACCACGCCTTCCTGACCAAGGGCGGCGTGTTCTCGGAGGACTTCATCGCTGCCTACATCGAACTGAAGATGGGCGAAGTCAACCGCACCCGCATGACGACCCACCCGGTCGAGTTCGACATGTACTACAGCCTCTGATCCGGCCCGGCCGGACCGCGTGTCGGCGCAGGCCGCACGCGGGGCGTTGAAGCCGGACGCAGGCAGTGCGCGTCCGGTCCCGAAAAAGGACGGCAACTTGCCGTCCTTTTTCATTGTCACTGCCTGCGTGCGCGGCCTACACTGCCGCGGCCCGCTTACGTCCCGTTCCGGTGATACACATGCTCAGAGGCTGCACCCGTTTCCTGATCGCCACCGCCGCCGCACTGTATGTGCCGCATGCCCAGGCTGACGTGTTCAAGTGCGTCGGGCCGGATGGTCACGTGACCTACACCAACGACAGGTCGAATGCGCGTGGCTGCAAGCTGCTGTCCAGTGAGGTGCCGGTCAGTTCGGTACCCGGCCCCGCGGCAGCACCCGCGAAGCCGGCTGCTTCGGCCGGGCAGGGGGGCGGTTTCCCCAGTGTCAGTGGTGATCAGCAGAAGGCGCGAGACAACGATCGCCGCCGCATTCTCGAAGCCGAACTCGACACCGAGTCGAAGAGCCTGGAGGCGGCCCGCAAGGCGCTGGCCGAGGGCGAGGCGGTGCGCCTGGGCGACGAGCGCAACTATCAGAAGTATCTCGATCGCATCCAGGGGCTGAAGGACAATGTTTCTCTGCACGAACGCAATGTCGAGGCCCTGCGCAAGGAACTGGCCAAACTGCCCTGATCTGCCCGGGCGCTGCGCCGCCGCACTGGCTCACTTCTTGCGTGGTTCGGTGCCATGACGCCGACCACTCCCCGACTGTCACCCCATCACTGGCCCGAGCGCTTCCACGGGCTGGAACTTCTGGCCAGTGCGGTCGCCCTGCTCGACGCCGGGCGCCACATCGTCTACCTCAATCCCGCGGCTGAAAACCTGTTCGCCGTCAGTGCGGCCAAGCTGATCGGCAAGCACTGCGAGCGCCTGATCGGTGCCGCACACGGTCTGGATGGCGCACTCGACAACGCGCTGGCCAACGACTGGAGCTACACCGGTCACAATCTCACGGTCGAGCGAATGCTCGGCGGGCCTCTGCAACTGGACTGTACGGTGTCGCCGGTGCAGGCCGAGAACGCCCGCATCCTGCTGGAATTCCGGCCCATCGATCAGCAGCTGCGGGTGGCGCGCGAAGAGCAGCTGCTGCAGCAGCAACAGGCCAACCGCGAGCTCATCCGCAACCTTGCGCACGAAATCAAGAATCCGCTCGGCGGCATACGCGGTGCGGCCCAGCTGCTCGAAGGCGAACTGGAGCGACCGGAGCTGCGCGAATACACCCAGGTCATCATCAAGGAAAGCGACCGCCTGCAGGATCTGATGAACCGCCTGCTGCATTCGCATCGCGCGATGCAGGTCACCACGGTGAGCGTGCATGAGGTGCTGGAGCGGGTGCGGCTGCTGATCGCGTCCGAATACCCTCGGGTGCGCGTGCAGCGCGATTACGACACCAGCCTGCCGGATCTGGTCGCCGACCGCGAACAGCTCATACAGGTGGTGCTCAACATCGCACGCAATGCCGCACAGGCGATGAGCGGCGAAGGCGAGATACGGCTGCGCACCCGCGCCTATCGCCAGGCCACGCTGGTCAAGCGCCGGCACAAGCTGGCACTCGAATTGCAAGTGATCGACAACGGCCCCGGCATTCCGGAGGAACTGCTCGATCGCATCTTCTACCCGCTGGTGTCCGGCCGTGACGGCGGTACCGGCCTCGGGCTGACGCTTGCGCAGAGCTTCGTGCATCAGCACCACGGCACCATCGAGGTGCAGAGCCGGCCCGGCCACACAGTTTTCACAATACTTCTGCCCTTCAAGCAGGGCACGACGGAGAAATCATGAATCCGGTCTGGATCGTCGACGATGACCGCTCGATACGATGGGTGCTGGAAAAGGCCCTTGCGCGCGAGTCCATTCCCTATGAAGCCTATTCCAGCGCGCAGGAAGCACTGGATGCCATGGATGGCGGCGGGCAGCCGCAGGTGCTGGTGTCGGATATCCGCATGCCCGGTGAGTCCGGCCTCACGCTGCTGGAAAAGGTGAAGGCCCGCCATCCCAGCCTCCCGGTCATCATCATGACCGCCTACTCCGACCTCGACAGCGCGGTGGCCGCATTTCAGGGCGGGGCCTTCGAGTACCTGCCCAAGCCCTTCGACGTCGACCACGCGATCGAACTGGTCCGGCGCGCGATCGAAGAGAGCATGCACCAGGGTGGGGCGCCGGTCGAAGCCGACATGGCGCCGGAAATCCTCGGCAAGGCGGCGTCGATGCAGGACGTGTTCCGCGCCATCGGCCGGCTCGCCCAGAGCCATGCGACGGTGCTGATCAATGGCGAGTCCGGCACCGGCAAGGAGCTGGTGGCGCGCGCGCTGCACCGTCACAGTCCGCGTCGCGACGCGCCCTTCATCGCGATCAATACCGCCGCCATCCCGCGCGATCTGCTGGAGTCGGAACTGTTTGGCCACGAGCGGGGCGCCTTCACCGGCGCCACCGCGACCCGACGCGGGCGTTTCGAACAGGCCGACGGCGGCACACTGTTTCTCGACGAAATCGGCGACATGCCGCCGGAGCTGCAGACCCGCCTGCTGCGCGTGCTGTCCGACGGCCAGTTCTACCGGGTCGGCGGCCATTCGCCGATCAAGTCGAACGTGCGGGTGATCGCCGCCACTCACCAGAATCTGGAAGACCGGGTGAAGCAGGGCCTGTTCCGCGAGGATCTGTTTCACCGGCTCAACGTGATCCGGCTGCGCATTCCGCCGCTGCGCGAGCGGCGCGAGGACATCGTGCTGCTGGCACAGCACTTCATGACCAGGAGCGCGCAGGAGCTGGGGGTCGAAGCCAAGCGCCTGTCCGAGCCGGCGATGCGCTATCTGCAGGGCCTGGATTTCCCGGGCAACGTCCGCCAGCTGGAAAACCTGTGTCACTGGCTCACCGTGATGGCGCCCGGTCAGACCGTGGATGTGAAGGATCTGCCTGCCGAACTGCGCGCGCAGCCGGCGCGCGAATCCACCGGTGACTGGGCGGGCGCGCTGGCGGCCGAGGTGGACCGGCTGATTGCGGTGAAGCAGCCGGCGCTGTTCGATCATCTGGTGCAGGAGTTCGAGCGCACGCTGATCCGGCGCGCGCTGGCCAGCACCGGTGGCCGGCGCATCGAATCGGCCCAGTTGCTGGGTATCGGTCGCAATACGATCACCCGCAAGATCCAGGAACTCAATATCGAAGGCGGTCGCGACGTCGACGGCGAGGCCGAGTAGGGCCCGGCTCGGGCGGCTGCACGGCTACAATCCGCGCATGACTGCCGACGACCTCCTTCTGCTCGCGCAGGCGCTGCGCGCCCGCGCGCCTGCGCTGCCCGCCGCTGCCGGCATCGATGTGGTGGCCAGTACCGGCAGTACCAATTCTGACCTGCTCGAATGGCGCGATGATCAGCCGCGTGCGCTGTTCGCGCTGGAACAGACCGCCGGTCGAGGCCGCCGCGGGCGCGACTGGGCGGCCCGTCCGGGCGACAGCCTCACCTTTTCGCTCGGCTGGCGTTTTGCGCTGCGCGCCGACCGGCTGTCCGGCCTCAGTCTTGCGGTCGGCGTGGCGCTGGCCGAGGCGCTGTCACGGCTGGGCGTGGACGGACTGGCGCTCAAATGGCCGAACGACCTGATGCGCGACGCCGGACAAGGTGCGGGCAAGCTGGGCGGCGTGCTGATCGAACTGTCTTCCTCGGCCGCCCACACCGATGCGGTGATCGGCGTCGGCCTCAATCTGGCGCCGCCTCCGGCCGGGCGCTACACCCATGTGCCGGTCGCGCTGTTCGACACCGCGCCGCCGCGCGAGGACTGGCTGCGCATCGCCGCTGCGCTGCTGGACGCGCTGGCGGCCGCCCTTGCCGTGTTCGAGACGCGGGGCTTCGCCGCCTTTGCCGATCGCTGGAACATGCTCAACGTGCACGCCGGCCTGCCGGTCGATGTGCAGGGCGATCTGCATGCGCTGTCCGGCACCTGCCTTGGCGCAGACCTGGACGGTGCGCTGCGGCTGGACTGCGGTGACCGCATCGAACGGGTGCTGGCCGGCGACGTATCGCTGCGCGCTGTGCGGGCGTCCTGACAATGGTGCTGCTGATCGACGCCGGCAACAGCCGGCTCAAGTGGGCCTGGCTGCGCGACGGCCGGCCGGGCGACGAAGCGGGCATCGACGTGGTCGCCCTCGACGGTGCGCCGCTGGCCTCCGCCTGGCGCGGCGCCACTGCGGTGCTGTACACCTGCGTCGCCGGTGACGCGGTCGATGCCGCGCTGCGAGGGGCGCTGCCACCTGGCTGCACGGTGCACCGCATCCGTGCGGGCGATCAGGCGGGCGGCCTCACCAATCTGTATGAACGCCCGGCCCAGCTCGGCGCCGACCGCTGGGTGGCGCTGATCGGCGCGCGCACGCTGGCTGCCGGACCGCTGGTAGTGGCCACCGCCGGCACCGCCACCACGGTGGATGCGCTGGACGCCGCCGATCGCTTTCTCGGCGGCTACATCCTGCCCGGCCTGCATCTCATGCTGGAATCGCTGGCGCGCAATACCGCCGACCTGCCGCATGCCCAGGGCGCGCCGTCAGACTGGCCGCGCAACACCGACGACGCGATCCTGAACGGCTGCGCCGGTGCCCAGGCCGCACTGATCGGCCGGGTGCGTGACCGGCTGGGCGCCGGGGTCACGCTGCTGCTCAGCGGCGGCGGCGCCGACGCGCTGGCGCCGCACATCGAAGGGGGATTCCGCCGGGCCGACAATCTGGTGCTGCGCGGGCTGGCCCGGCTTGCGGCGGATGTGTTGAAATGACGGATCACTGCCGCACCGCCGCATCCGCTGCCCGCTGACTTCCCATGCGCCTCGTCTTTCTGCTCCTGTTGCTGGTCAATATCGTGCTCTGGCCCCTCACTGCCGGCCTTGTTCAGCTGGGCGGCAGCCAGACCGAACCGTTGCGTCTGACCAGTCAGATCGAACCGGAACGCATACGCATCGTGCCGGAAGACGGTACGGTCGCCGCAGCGCCGGCGCCGCAGGCCGAAACCACCGAAAGCGAGGGCGACACTCCGGTGCCGGTCTGCCGCATGCTGACCGGTCTGAGCCGCGAGCAGGCTGACGCGCTGGCCACTCGGGCACGTGATCGCCAACCTCCCGTGCAACTGAGCGAGAGCGAACATCCGGGCAGCCCGTCCTGGTGGGTGCATATCCCTGATCTTCAGACCCGGCAGCTGGCCGAGCGCAAGCAGGCCGAACTGAAGGCGCTCGGCGTGCGTGAAATGGCGCTCATGCCGGATGCGGACAGCCAGAAATTCGCAATATCGCTCGGTCTGTTCAAGACCGAGGCCGCGGCACGGGAACTGCTGTCACGGTTGTCCGGCCAGGGGGTGCGCAGTGCCCGCATTCTCGAGCGCGAAGCCCGGGCTGCACGCCTGCGGGTGGAACTGCGCGGCAGCGCGGCCGATGTCGAGGCAGTGCTGGCCGACGCGGGCGGCGTACCGGATGGCGTGGACGCGGCGGACTGCCCGTGACCTTCGTGGTCGGCCTGACCGGCGGCATCGGCAGCGGCAAGAGCACGGTGGCTGACCTGTTCGTCGCGCGGGGTGCCCGGCTGGTCGATACCGACGCCATCGCGCACACCCTGACCGCATCCGGTGGTGCGGCCATGCCCGCGTTGTGCGCCACCTTTGGCGACGATATCGCCACCGCCGACGGCGCGCTCGACCGTGCGCGCATGCGGGCCCGCGTGTTCGCCGACCCGGCCGAACGCAGCCGGCTCGAAGCCATCCTCCATCCCCTCATCCGCGCCGAATCCAGGCGTCAGGTCGAGGCCGCCGATGCGCCCTACGTGGTGCTTGCGGTGCCGCTGCTGATCGAATCCGGCGACTGGTCGCAGCGCTGCGACCGGGTGCTGGTGGTGGATTGCCCGCCCGAGGTGCAGCGCGCCCGGGTGATGGCGCGCAGCGGGCTGACTGCGACGGAGGTGGACCGCATCATCGCCGCTCAGGCCACGCGTGCGCAGCGGCTGGCGGCGGCTGACGACGTGATCGACAACACTGCCGGTCTGCAGGCCCTGGGCGAACGGGTGGACGCGCTGCATCACCACTATCTGGCGATGGCTGCAGCACGCCGTAAATGAGGCGTGTACCGGATTCACACGGCGCGTGCACGCCAAATTTCTGCACACTCGTTGTGACGGTGAGGCTTTTCGGTCAAAATCGTCAGAATTTGCTTGAACTGTCATCGGACAAGCCTCTGTGATCACGTACGAATATCCTCTGAACGAGCGCATCCGCACCCTGCTGCGCCTGGAGGATCTGTTCGAGCGTACCCAGCACTTCATGCGCAGCGACGGGGCGCATGAACATCACGTTGCGCTGGTGAGCCTGTTCGAGATTCTTGAGGTCGCTTCGCGCGCCGACCTCAAGGTCGATCTGGTGCAGGAACTGGAGCGCCAGCGGCAGACGCTGATGACCTTCCGCAACAACCCGGACATTTCCGAAGAGGCGCTGTCCGGTGCGCTGTACGAGATCGAACAGGCGAGTGCCGCGCTGCTGGCCATGGCCGGCAAGATCGGCCAGTACCTGCGCGAGAACGAGTGGCTCATGAGCATCAAGAGCCGCGCCGCCATCCCCGGCGGGCTGTGCGAATTCGATCTGCCGTCCTACCACTACTGGCGTCACCGCGACGCTTCGGCCCGCCAGGCCGATCTGGCCGGCTGGCTCAATCCCATGCTGCCGATACGCGATGGCCTCACCATCGTGCTGCGCCTGCTGCGCGCAAGCGGCCGGCCGGACCGGCAGATCGCCGGCAACGGCGCCTTTCAGATGATGATGGGCGGCAAGTCGGCGCAGATGCTGCGTCTGCGGGTGGAGCAGAACGAACCGTTCACGCCCGAGATCAGCGCCAACAAGTACGCGCTCAACATCCGTTTCATCGCCCCCGGCGGTCACGCCCGGCCGCGCGTGGCCGACGCAGACGTCGCCTTCGAACTGACCTTCTGCAATCTGTGAGCACCCCGAAAAATCCGGAAGGGCGCATGGTCGCCTGCCCGCGCTGCGGCCAGCGCGCGCTGTTCGCGCCGGCCAATCCGGCGCGCCCGTTCTGCAGCCCGCGCTGCAAGCAGGTGGATTTCGGCGCCTGGGCGAACGAGGAATACCGCGTGCCCGACGCCACGCCCGAACTGCCGCCGGACGACGAAGCCGCCTGAATCGGGCGGCCGCTGCGGTTGCCCCAAGGCGGGCTACTCCAGCCTGAACACCACCGGCAGCAGCAGTTCGCGCGCGCCGCCAGCGTCGACCCGGCCGATCTGGCGCGCTGCGTCCAGCGCCGCACGGTCCAGCACCGCATGACCGCTGCCGGCCAGCACGGCCGCCTCGATCACCCGGCCGCGCTCATCGAGCAGCAGACGCAGTTTCACTTCGCCTTCCAGACCGCGGTCTATCGCCTCCTGCGGATAGAACACATGGCGGTTCAGCTGACGCTGCGCACGTTCGCGCGCCCGCGTACTGGCGGCGGGCGAGGGCCGGGCGGTCTGCACTGCGGCCGGGGCGGGCGGCGCGTCCGCCGGCTGCCCGGCGCGGGTGTCCTTCAGCAGCGGTGAGGTGTCCGCCTCCTCGGTTGCCGGAATCTGCTGCGGCGGCTGCAGTCGGGCCTGCAAGGCCGGACGTGCAGGCGTGACCCGGTCGTCCGGCGCGGGCCAGAACATCAGCAGGGCATGCAGCAGGGCGGACAGCGCAAGTGCGAAAGGAAGTTTCAGGCGGAACAAACCGTAAGGCGGGATGGCTAAACTGCGCGCATTGTGCCGCAGTCGCGCGGCCGGACAGCGTTCGCGAAGTGTCCGGTAACGATGCTGCGGTCCGGTTCCGCCCGCATGCTCCGCGCGGTCACCGACATGTCATCCCTTTACCGCCCGAAAGGACGCCGCTTTTGATTTCCGCAGCACGCGCGCTGCTCGCCGTCAGCGCCGCCTTCTTCCTGAGTTCGGCCCAGGCCGAACTGCCCGACCCCGCCGGCTTCGGCCGCGCGATCGAACTGGGCGACATCCGTTCCGCCCGCCGCTGGCTGGACGAGGGCATGCCGCCCGACTTCGAGGCCGACGTGACCGGCAGTGGTCTGATGATCGCCGCCGCCGAGGGCAATATTCCACTGATGCAGCTGTTCATCGAGCGTGGCGCCAATATCAACTACGTGAGCCGGATCGGCGAACAGGCGATTGCGCTGGCTGCCTGGAAGGGGCACCAGAAGGCGGTCGAATGGCTGATCACACAGGGGGCGTCATTGGAACCGCCGGACAGAACGTGGAGTGCGCTGCATTACGCGGCCTTCGCCGGCAAACCGCGCATCGTTGATCTGCTGGTCGCGCGCGGCGCGAAGATCGATGCACGCGCGCCCAATCTGGCCACGCCGTTGATGATGGCGGTGCGCGAGGGGCATGAAGGCATCGCGAAGACGCTGGTCGACGCCGGTGCCAGCACCACCGCGGTGTCCGACCGCGGCGAGAATGCGCTGGCCTGGGCGCTGCGCTACAACCGGCTGAAGATGGCTACGCTGGTGGCACCGCCGGAAAACGTGGCCGAGGCGGTCAGCGCCCCGGCGCTGCCGGCCCAGTCCGCACCGCCGCCGCCGCAGGCCTCCATCCCGGCGCCGCCCGAGGTGAGCGAACTGCTGAAGAAGCTGCGTCAGGCCGAAGCGCAGGGCAAGCCGGCCGACGCGCTGCGCCGCCAGTTCATGGCGGCGGTCGAGTCGCACCGCAAGGCATCGGCGAAGCAGACGGTGAAGGCCGCGCCCTCGGCGCTGGTCATTTCCGCGAAGCGGGGCAGCAAGGCCGGTGGCGAACGCGCCGAACTGGTGGCCGGCGGCGCCACGCCGGCCGCCCAGACCCTGGCCGTCGATGCCGGCGCGATCGACATCCTGCGCGCCCTGCAGGAGGCGCAGGCCAGGGGCCAGCCGACCGAAGAGCTGCGCCGCCGCTTCAGGGCCGCAGTGGATCAGATGCGGCAGTCAGGGCGGTAACCGCCGCGTGATGTGACAGGAACACCCGGCCACCCAGATGGGCCAGCAGGTCGGTGCGTTCCAGCCTGTCCATCACCGGCCCCTTCACTTCCGACAGGTGCAGCAGCACGCCCATGTCGGCCAGCCGGTGCGCCACGCTTTCCAGCATTTCCAGTGCGCTGGCGTCGATGTCATTGACCGCCGAACACAGCAGCACCACGTGATGTACCGCCGGCTGTGCGGCCACCAGCGCCAGGATGCGGTCTTCCACCTGGCGGGCGTTCATGAAGTTCAGGCCTTCGTCGACGCGCAGGCCGATCAGCGCCGGGTCGGTATCGACCGCGTGCCGCTCGACATTCCGGTAATGCTCGGTGCCCGGCACCCGGCCGACCACCGCCATGTGCGGCCGGCTGGCGTGCCACAGCAGGGTGATCAGCGACAGTGCCACGCCGGCGCCGACGCCGCTCTCGACTCCGGCCAACAGCGTGACCGCAAGCGTGGTCACCAGTGCGGCGCAGTCCGCCGGTGAGCTGTGCCAGGTGCGGCGCAGTGTTGCGGTATCGATCAGCGAACTGACCGCGACCACGATGGTGGCGGCCAGCGTGGCCTGCGGCAGATGGCGCAGCAGTGGTGTCAGCGTAAGCGTGGCCAGCGCGATGCCGACGGCCGTGTAGGCGCCGGCTGCCGGGGTGGCCGCGCCGGCTTCGAAGTTGACCACCGAGCGGGCGAAACCGCCGGTTACCGGATAGCCGCCGGTCATTGCCGCGGCCAGATTGGCTGCGCCCAGCCCGACCAGTTCACGGTCGGGTTCGATGCGCAACCGCCGCTTGGCGGCGAAGGTCTGCGCGACCGATACCGATTCGACGAAGCCGATGACGCTGATCAGCAGCGCCGGCAGCGCCAGCTGTGCGAGCAGGTCCGGCTCGACCGATGGCAGCGTCATCGGTGGCAGACCGGCCGGAATGAGGCCTACGGTGCGCACGCCGACCGCCTCCAGTCCACCGGCCCAGCTCAGCAGGGTGGTGGCAAGCACGGCCAGCACTGGCGCGGCGCGGGTCCAGACATCGGCGGCGCGTGGCGACAGGCCGGCGCGCATCAGCAGCGGCCGCAACCGGCGGCGAGCGAACAGGAGCAGCACGGTCACGCCCAGCCCGAGTGCGGCGGTCGGACCATGGATTTCGCCGATGTGTGCGCCGAGGCTGCCCAGCAGCGCAGGCAGGGTGTCGCCGCCGCCGGCAATGCCCAGCAGGTGTTTCAACTGGCTCAGCGCGATCAGCAGCGATGAGGCGGTGACGAAGCCGGACACCACCGGATGGCTCAGGAAGCTGGCCAGAAATCCCAGGCGCAGCGCGCCCATCAGCACCAGCATCAGGCCGGACAGGAAGGCAAGCGTCAGCGCCGCCTGCAGCCGCAGCGCCGGGTCGATCAGGCCGAGACTGCCGACCGCCGCGGCCGTCATCAGCGACACGATGGCCACCGGACCGACCGACAGCGCGTGGCTGCTGCCGAACAGCGCGTAGGCACACAGCGGCGCGATGCTGGCGTACAGCCCGATCTGCGGCGGCAGGCCGGCGAGCTGGGCGTAGGCCAGACTCTGCGGAATCAGCATCAGCGTGACGATGGCGGCCGCCAGCATATCGGCCGACAGCGCCGCGCGGTCATAGCGTGGCGCCCAGGCCAGCACAGGCAGCCAGCGGGCGAGTCGGGAGGTGGAGCCGGTCAGCACAGGCCGTGCTCAGAGTGCATCAAGCGGAATCTTCAGGTAACGCACGCCGTTGTTCTCGGCCGGCGGCAGATGGCCGGCACGCATGTTCACCTGAACCGATGGCAGGATGAGAACCGGCATTTCGAGCGTGGCATCGCGCGTGGTACGCATGGCGACAAAAGCCTCCTCGGTCACCCCTTCATGCACGTGAATGTTGTGCGCGCGCTGCTCGGCGACGGTGGTTTCCCAGCAGGGCTCGCGTCCGCCGGGCGAGTAGTCGTGGCACAGCAGCAGGCGGGTGTCCGGCGGCAGCGCCAGCAGGCGCTGCACCGAGCGGTACAGCGTGCGTGCATCGCCGCCCGGAAAGTCGCAGCGCGCGCTGCCGTAGTCCGGCATGAACAGGGTGTCGCCGACGAACACCGCATCGCCGATGCGGTAGCTCATGCAGGCTGGCGTGTGACCGGGGGTGTGGAGTGCTTCGGCCTCAAGCGTGCCGATGGTGAAGCGCTCGCCGTCGCGGAACAGGTGGTCGAACTGGCTGCCGTCGCGGGCGAAGGCGGTGCCGGCATTGAACAGCTTTCCGAATACCGACTGTACCGTCACGATGTGCTCGCCTATGCCCAGCCGGCCGCCGAACTGCTGCTGCAGCCAGGGGGCAGCCGACAGGTGGTCGGCGTGAACGTGGGTTTCCAGTATCCATTCGACCCGGGCGTCCAGCGCGCGGATGCGGGCTGCGATCCGTTCGGCCGATGCGGTCGAGGTGCGGCCGGATTTGGGATCGAAGTCCAGCACGCTGTCGATCACCGCACAGGTGCGGGTGGCGGTGTCCAGTACCAGATGACTCACCGTGCTGGTGGAGGGATCGAAGAAGGATTCGATCTGCAGATTCGGGACGGACATGGTCGCTTCCTGTGAATTTCGGATGCGCAGGGTCAAGCCTTGCATCCCGGTGTCCGTTATATTGAACCGAACGCTGCCGCCCCTCGGTAACCTTCGTCACCGAAGGCTCGAATCCGGGTGCGGCCGAGGCCCGAAACCTGCCCAGAAGCGCATCGCCGGACGTGCCGGCGACCAGAACGATGATAACGACCAAGCCGCCGTCGCCGGAAGACGACCTTTTACGCCTGCGCCGGCGCTTCGGTGCATTCCTGCTGGGCTGGCTGATGGCCTGCCTGATCGCCACGGTGCTGCTGTTGCGTGTCGCTCACACCGACTATCTGGTCGAGATGCAGGGGCGCACCGCGCTGCGGCTGGGCAGTCTGAACGAAACCCTGGTACCGACCTTCCGGCAGCTGTCCGCGCTGCCGGTGGCGCTGGCACGGCAGAGCACGCTGCAGGATTACCTGCTGCATCGCGCTGGCGACCTGTCGGCACTTGCTTCGCCGCCCGGCGAGCAGCGCAAGGCCCAGTTGCTGGAGCGCCGCGAGGTGCTCGCGATGAGCAGCCTGCTGAATGCGATGGCTCACGATTTCGGGGTGTCCCTCATCTTCCTGCTGGACGAGAACGGGGTGGCCATCGCCGACAGCAGCTTTCACCTGAACAGCGCCATTCTGGGTACCGATTTTTCCGACCGAGCCTATGTCCGCGAAGCCGTGGAGGTGGGGTCGTCGCAGCAGTATCTGATGGGGCGGGTGACCAACCGCCCGGGCTTCTATTTCGCCGGACGTGTCGATGTGACCGGGCGCCTGCCCGGGATCATCGCGATCAAGCAGGAAGCCGATTCGATGAAGCACCTGTTCGGCGGCTATGACCAGTTCGCGCTGGTGACTGACAGCAACGGGGTGGTCGTGCTCGGATCGCCGGCCGGCGTGCTGCTCAAGCGCTTCATCCCTGCGTCGAATGCCCCGGTTTCCGATGACGCGCTGCGCAGCATCTACAAGACGGTTCCGCCCTTCCTGACCTGGCAGGCCGAGGACGAGACGCTGTCCGATGGCTCCGTGCTGCACTTTCAGGTCATCGACGGCATGCGTCACATGGTGATCGGCCGTCAGATGGACGACGCGCCCTACATCGTCTGGGTCATGCTGCCGATGCGCGACGAGGGGCCGATCTGGCAGCGCCACGTCATTGGCGGGATGGTGATCGCCCTGCTGGGTTGCGCACTGATCGCCCTGTGGCAGCGGCGCGAGCGGCAGAGCCTCGAAATGCAGCGCGCACGCGGCGAACTGCTTGATCTGGCCAATGCGCTGCCGATGACGGTGTTCCGCTACCACAAGCCGCTTGGCCGCATGGGGCGATTCGTTTTTCTCGGTCACGGCGTGGAGTCGCTGTTCGGCGTGTCGGCAGCCGAACTGATGAAGACGCCTTCACTGGCCTGGGAGACCTCGGGCATCACCGACGACAAGCCGCCGGTCGGGTTCCGCGAAGTGAAGCTCGAAACGCCTTCCGGCGCGCGCTGGTTCCGCCTCGACAGCGCGCCGATGCCGGACGGTGAGGGCGGCATCCTCTATAACGGCTACTGGCTCGACATCACCGAACGCAAGCTGAGCGATGCCAAGTTCCGGGCGCTGTTCGAGCACTCCTTCGACAGCTACCTGTTCGTCAGCAGCGACGAGGGCGTGCAGAGCTGCAATCCGGCCACGCTGCAGATGTTCGGCGTGTCCTCGGTCGAGGCGCTGCAGAAGGTTCTGCCGTGGCAGTCTCCGCACTCTCCGGAGCGCCAGCCGGACGGCGAGTCCAGCCTTGCGGCCGCGCAGCAGTTGCTCGCCCTGGCGCGCGACAGCGGCCGTGCGCAGATGCGTGAATGGCAGTTCCTGCACAGCGATGGCCATGCGTTCACGGTCGAACTGGCGGTGATTCCGATCACCCAGAGCGGCCGCCAGCTCTACTGTCTGCTGATGCACGACGTGACCGTGCGCAAGGAGGCCGAGGCGGCGCTTGAGCGGGCACGCGATGTGGCCGAAGCTGCGGCTCAGCTGAAGTCCAGCTTTCTCGCCAACATGTCGCACGAAATCCGTACGCCGATGAATGCCATTCTCGGCATGACCCATCTGGCGCTGCGCGACGACATGCCGCCACGCCAGCGCAATTACGTCGAGAAGGCACATCGTGCCGCACGCGGTCTGCTGTCCATCCTGAATGACATCCTCGACCTGTCGAAGATCGAGTCCGGCAGGCTGGACATCGAGCGCATCGACTTCCGGCTGGATGCGGTGATCGATCATCTGGTCGATGTCGTTGGCGTGAAAGCGGAGGAGAAGAACCTCGAACTGCTGTTCAGTGCCGATGCCGGCATTCCGATGGCGCTGATCGGCGATCCGGTGCGCCTGGGTCAGGTGCTGATCAATCTGGGCAGCAACGCGATCAAGTTCACCGAACGTGGTGAGGTGACCATCGCGGTGGCCCTGCAGTCGCGTGACAACCATGCGGTCGAGCTGCATTTCTCGGTCAGGGATTCCGGCATCGGCATGGATGCCGCGCAGGTGGCCCGCCTGTTCCAGCCGTTTACGCAGGCTGACAGCTCGATTACCCGGCGTTACGGGGGCACCGGGCTCGGACTCACCATTTCCCGCCAGCTGGTCGAACTGATGGGAGGGCGCATCTGGGTGGACAGTCAGCCGGGCCAAGGCGCCACGTTCCATTTCACTGCCCGTTTCGGCCTGCAGCAGGGGGTGGTTCAGGCGCCGGTGGTACTGACCGGCGAGGTCACCGGTTCGCGCGTGCTGGTGGTGGACGACCACTCCGGTGCGCGCGAGGTGCTCGCCTCGCTTTGCCGGGGCATCGGACTCGATACCGATGTCGCAGCCGACGCCGAGCAGGCGCTCGAAATGCTCGAAGGCGAGGGTGCGCGCTACGGCCTGATGCTGATCGACTGGAAGATGCCGGGCATGGATGGCGTGCAACTCGCCGAGGAGATACGCCGGCGCTGGCCGCAACGCGGCATGCGCCTCATTCTGGTGACTGCGCTCGGCCGCGATGACGTCGTGACCCAGGCTGCCGGCCGTCAGTTCGAAGTGGTGCTGCACAAGCCGGTCACGCCGTCCTCTCTGATGGACGCGGTATCCCAGGTCTATGGCCGCAGGCAGGACCCGCGCGAACAGCTCGACAGCCACCGTGAGATCGAGTCGGGTACGGCGGCGCTGGCCGGTGCGCGCGTGCTGCTGGTCGAGGACAACGAACTGAATCAGGAACTCGCGGTGGATCTGCTCGAACGGGCCGGCATCGAAGTCAGGGTGGCGGCTGATGGACGGCAGGCCCTCGACCTGCTGGCTGGCGATTCGCATTTCGATGCAGTGCTGATGGATTGCCAGATGCCGGTGATGGACGGCTATACCGCCACCCGCGAACTGCGGGCGCTGCCCGGTCTGGGCGCCTTGCCGGTGATCGCGATGACCGCCAGCGTGCTGGAAACCGACCGCGAGCGCATGCGTGTCAGCGGCATGAACGACTGCATTCCGAAGCCGCTGGACGTGCCGCAGATGTTCGCAACGCTGGCACGCTGGATACAGCCACGCGCCGCAGCGCAGGGGCAGCCGTTGCCGGCGGTTGTGCCGGCTGGCGAACCGGTGGTGCCGCTGCTCCCCGGTCTGGACACGGCCGCCGGCCTGTCGCACTGCATGGGCAAGCCGCAGCTGTACCGGCGGGTACTGCGCGGCTTCGTGCGCAGCCAGCGCGATTTTGTCGAACAGTTCGATCTGGCGCGGGCGATGGAGGATGCCGAGTTGCAGGGCCGGCTGGTGCATACGCTGCGCGGTCTGGCGGGCACCATAGGCGCCGAAGCGTTGCACCGCCTGTCCTCCCGGCTGGACGATCTGGTGAGCGCGGCCGCGCCGGCCGCCGACATCGCGGTGGCACTGGATGCCACCGGGCGCGAACTGGTCGCCCTGCTCGATGCGCTGCAGGCGCACGCCTGGCTGGCCGATCGGACCAGCGGCGAGCGCGAACAGCCGGCCGGTGAAGCGCTGATCGAACCGCTTTCGCTGCTGCACAGCCTGATCGCCGACAGCGACGCCGAAGCGCGGCCGCTGGCGGCCGATCTGGTGCGCACGCTGTCCGGCACCGCGCTGGAATCGCTGGCCACCTCGCTGCACGAGGCGCTCAAGCGCTACGACTTCGACCGCGCCGCCAGCTGGCTGGATGCGCTGCGCGAACGCGCCGGCACGCCGCGCTGAATCGTGCTCAGTCTCCGGCGGTGACAGTCGGGGCCGCTGTCGCCGGCTCGGTCGTGGCCGCCGGCATGTCCACGTCGGTCATCGGGCCGCGCGTGTCGGCGTAGGTTTCGTGGATGCGCAGCATGTCCGGCAGCACACGGTGGAAAGCCTCGATCAGCCGTGGGTCGAAGTGGCTGCCGGTGCTGCGCGCCATCACCTGCAGCGTGTCTTCCACCGGCATCGCATTCTTGTAGGGGCGAGCGGTCATCAGCGCATCGAACACGTCGGCAATTGCCACGATGCGGCCGAACAGCGGAATGTCCTCGCCCGCCAGCCCGTTCGGGTAGCCGCTGCCGTCGAAGCGCTCGTGATGGGTGAGCGCGATGGTGCGGGCCGTTTCCAGCAGTTCGTCGTCATGGTGACCGATGATTTCCGCACCGATCTCCGGGTGGCGACGCATGACCGCCCATTCCGCGGTGTTCAGCGGTCCGGGCTTCAGCAGCACCGCGTCCGGAATGCCTATCTTGCCGATATCGTGCATGGACGCGGTATTGAACAGCAGCTCGGCGGCCGCAGCCTGCAATCCGCTCGCCTCGCCGATCAGCCGCGCGTAGTAGCTCATGCGGATGACGTGATTGCCTGTTTCGTTGTCACGGAATTCAGCCGCCCGGCCCAGCCGCCCGGCCCAGCCGGCGGATGATCTGCTGGCGTGACGCCAGCAGTTCGGCTGTGCGTTCGCGCACCCGCTCTTCCAGCGTACGGGTCTGGTCGTACAGCGCCAGATGGGTGCGCACCCGGGCGCACACGATGGGGGGGCTGATCGGTTTGGTGATGTAGTCGACCGCGCCCAGTTCCAGGCCGAGGCGCTCGTCCTCGATCGAGGTCATCGCGGTGACGAAGATGACCGGAATGCCGCGCCGGTCCGGATTGGCCTTGATGCGCCGGCACACGTCGTAGCCATTCATGCCCGGCATCATGATGTCGAGCAGGATAAGGTCCGGCGGGTCGTCGGAATTGATGATGGACAGCGCCTTCTCGCCGCTGGTGGCCACCTTGACCCGGTAGTCCTGACGCAGCAGGCCGCTCAGCAGATCGATGTTCTCGGGCGTGTCGTCGGCAACCAGCACGGTTTGCCGCGCGGGCTGCGGGGCCGCGATGTCCGCAAGGGTCAAGACCTCTTCTCCTGTGGGTGGACACCAGGCCGGAGGCCCGGCAGCGTCGCATCTGATGTGGGCAGTTTTAACACGTTGTCGACGTCATGGCGCGTTAACCGTTCCGTCGCTGCCCGCGGAAACCGTACGTCAGTTTTCGCCGGACGAAAAAAAACGGCGGACAGGCCGCCGTTTCTTTCGTCACGCGCCGACTCAGCGGTTGGCGACGTACATGGTGATTTCAAAGCCGAAACGCAGGTCGGTGGCCTTCGGGGTTTCCCAGTTCATATCTCTCTCCTGAATGTTGTGTTTCTGAAGAGGCCGCGCGGTTGCGCTGCCTGAGTGGAAGTATGGAAACGTTGCCTGCCGTCGGCTTCGTGCCGCTGCTGAAAAGCGGGTCATGAAAATCATGACCCGTCACCACTTACTCCTTCGGCGCGGTCTTGGGCTGGATGATGGCACGCACCCGCTTCGACTGATCGCCGGCCGACGGCACCGACTTGGCGTCGCCCGAGTTGGTCACCGTGTAGTTCTCGGTCAGCGAGTTGTACTCGATGAACTGGCCGCGTACCTCGTCGCCGCCGCTCTTCACGTGCGAGCGCACGAAGAAGCGGGTGATTTCGGTCTTGGCGTCGTGTTCGATACGTTCGGCTTCGCCTTCCATCCACTCGTTGATGCCCTCGCGCTTCTGGCGGAAGCGGGCCAGGCCGCCTTCGCCGCCGGTGGCCACGCCCTTCTGGTAACCGGTCGCGTCCTGGCTCACCACCACCTTGTTCGCCTTGATCGTCAGCGTGCCCTGGGTGAACACCACATTGCCTTCGAACACATGGGTGCGCGTGCGGTCATCGACGGTCACCTTGTCGGCTTCGAGGTTGACCGGTTTTTCGCGGTCGGCGCGCTCGGCGAGCGCCGGCAGCGGGAGGGCGGCAGCGGCCAGCAGGTGCAGGGCGCAGACGCCCTTCAGTAGGGTGCGCAGGGTCATGGGCGGCGGCTTCTTTCCAGGGTGGCTTTGACGCGTGATTCGAGCACATAGCTCTGCTTGACGCGGTCAGCGAACAGGCCGACGCCGTGCGCCACCGACTTGCCGTGAGTCATCTTCACCGGTTGGTCGGTCTTGGCGATTTCGTCGTCGGGGTAGACGTGGAGCAGACTGGTTTCAAGAGTCATCTGCGGATTGCCGGGGCCGGCTTCGCGCAGCACCCGCACATTGTCGCGCAGGATGGCTTCCTTGCCATCCCGAGTCAGCAGCGCATGTTCGGCGGTGATGCGGGTGGGCGACGCCTTGCCACGATAGACCAGCAGGGGGGCATCCAGCTCGGTCGTGTCGTCGTCCGGGTAGTGGCGCAGCTGGCGACCGTGCAGCGTGTGCTGAACTTCACCCTTCTCGTCGAAGCGACGCAGCGTGAAGGTGTCCACGATCACGTCCGGGTCGTGCCGCAGCTTGCCCGACGCGGGGCGATCCTCGACCCGGGTGGTGCGTTCCAGCCACATGGTCAGGCCGGCCAGCAGGATGAGAATGACCAGCGGCAGCGCCTGCTGGGCATGACGCTGCAGGTTCAACGCAGGCAGTCCTGCAGCAGGTCGTCGAGGGCACCGCGCGCGTCCAGCAGGAATTCGCAGGCTTCGCGCACCGCACCGCGGCCACCGTCGGCTTCGGCCACCCAGCTCACGTGCTGGCGCACGAAGAAGTGGGCGTTGCCGGGCGCGGCCGAGAAGCCGCAGGCACGCAGCACCTGCAGGTCCACGACGTCGTCGCCCATGTAGCCGCACTCGGCCATGTCCAGGCCGCGGGCGGTGGCCAGTTCGCGCATCGCCTCGCGCTTGTTCTCGACGCCGAGCAGTGCGGTGGTGATGCCGAGGTTGGCGGCACGGTGACGCACCGCAGGCGACGAACGGCCGGAAATGATGACCACTTCGACGCCGGCGCCGGCCAGCATCTTCAGGCCGTGGCCGTCCAGCGTGTTGAAACCTTTCAGCGAATCGCCGTCCGGCCCGAACCAGATGGTGCCATCGGTCATCACGCCGTCGACGTCGAATCCCATCAGGCGCACCTTGCGGGCGGCCTCCAGTACCGTGTTTTCGCTCATATCACCTTGGCCTGCATCAGGTCGTGCATGGTCAGCGCGCCGGCCAGCGCGCCGTGTTCGTCGGTCACCAGCAGCTGGCTGACACGCTGGGTTTCCATCAGGTCGGCCGCCTCGGCGGCCAGCCGGTGGGCGGGTATCGATTTCGGATGGCGGCTCATCACGTCGGCCACCGGCACCGTGCGCACGTCACCCAGCCGGTCGATCGCGCGGCGCAGGTCGCCGTCGGTGAACACGCCGGCCACCGCGCCTGCGGCATCGAGCACCACCGTCATGCCCATGCCGCCGCGGGTGACCTGCAGCAGCGCTTCGGTCACGGTGGAGGTGGTGGTCACGGCGGGTACCGCGTCGCGCGCACGCATCACGTCGCGGACGTGGGTGAGCAGCCGGCGGCCGAGCGCGCCGCCCGGGTGGCTGCGCGCGAAGTCGTCTTCGCGGAAACCGCGGGCTTCCAGCAGCGCCACCGCCAGCGCGTCACCCAGCGCCAGCGCGCAGGTGGTGCTGGCGGTCGGTGCGAGGTTCAGCGAGCACGCCTCGAATTCGACGCCGGCGTCCAGATGCACGTCGGCCAGCGTGGCCAGCGTCGATGACGGCTTGCCGGTCATCGCGATGGTGCGCCCACCCTGGCGGCGCACCAGCGGCACCACGGCAAGCAGCTCGGCGGTTTCGCCGGAGTTGGACAGCGCGATCAGCACGTCGTCACGGTGGATCATGCCGAGGTCGCCGTGCAGCGCTTCGGCCGCATGGACGAAATAGGCCGGGGTGCCGGTGCTGGCCATGGTGGCGGCGATCTTGCGCGCGATGTGGCCTGACTTGCCCAGCCCGCTGACGATGACCCGGCCCGGGCTGTCCAGGATGAGGCGCACCGCACGGGCGAACTCCTCACCCAGCCGGGCCGACAGCGTGTCGAGCGCGCGTGCCTCGACGTCGAGCACGCGGCGGGCGCTGGCAAGCAGGGTGGGGCTGTCGGTCGGGGCGGGTCGTGTCATGCGCAGGGCGGGGTGTGAGCGTGGTGGGCAGTGCAGGTGACCGCACATCGTAAGCGCCCGTACTGCGGGCGCAGCGGGCGATCGGTTATGATCGGGCCAGATTATAACAACCTGCTCCGACAGGCGGCCGCTCCGGGATGCGGGGCCGGACCGAACGCAAAGCCACCATGTCTGCCCTCGAGCTGGTTCTCCTTCTGCTCACCGCCTCGGTGCTGGTGGTGGGCCTGTTCCGCAGCGTCGGGCTGCCCCCCATTCTCGGTTACCTGCTGGTCGGCGCGCTCGCCGGCCCGCACGCGCTGGCTTTCATCCCCGATACCGACGAGGCGCGTCACTTCGCCGAATACGGCATCGTGTTCCTGATGTTCTCGATCGGGCTCGAGTTCTCGCTGCCCAAGCTGTTCTCGATGAAGCGGCTGGTGTTCGGCCTGGGCGCGGCCCAGGTCGCCTTCACCGTGCTGGGCGTGGTCAGTTTCGCCTGGCTGTTCGGCCTCAGTTTCAAGGGCGCGGTCGCGGTGGGCGGGGCGATCGCGATGTCCTCCACCGCGGTGCTGATCAAGCTGCTGGTCGAGCGGCTTGAACTGGATTCCACCCACGGCCGGCAGGTGGTCGGCGTGCTGCTGTTCCAGGATCTGGCGGTGGTGCCCTTTCTGGTGGTCATTCCGGTGCTGGCGCTGGGCGCGGAAGAAAGCATGGAGGCGCTGGCGCTGGCCGCGGTCAAGGCGACGGTGGCGCTCACCGTCATCCTCTACCTCGGCCCGCGGATGATGCAGCGCTGGTTCCACATCGTGGCCATGCGCAAGTCGCCCGAACTGTTCATGCTCAACGTGCTGCTGGTGACGCTGGGCATGGCGTTCGCGACCGAGATCGCCGGGCTGTCGCTGGCGCTGGGTGCCTTTCTGGCCGGCATGCTCATTTCGGAAACCCAGTACCGCTATCAGGTGGAAGAGGACATCAAGCCCTTCCGCGATGTGCTGCTCGGGCTGTTCTTCGTCACCATCGGCATGAAGCTGGATCTGACGCTGGTGTTTTCCGACCTGTTCTTCGTGCTGGTGACGGTGCTGTTCATCCTGGTCGGCAAGTTCGCCGTGGCGGCCGGTGCGTCGCGGCTGTTCGGCTCGTCGCCCGGCAATGCGCTGCGGGTGGGGCTGTGGCTGTGCGCTGGCGGCGAATTCGGTTTCGTGCTGATGGCGCTGGCTGATGCGGCCAATCTGATTCCGGACCGCATCCTGCAGATCGTGCTGGCCGCGCTGCTGCTCACCCTGCTCACCGCGCCCATCATCGCCCACTACGCCGACCGCATCGTGCTGCGGCTGGTGCCCTCGGAATGGCTGCTGCGCTCGATGCAGCTCACCTCGATCGCCGCCCAGACCCTGGCTACCGACAGCCACGCCATCGTCTGCGGCTACGGCCGCAACGGCCAGTACCTCGGCCGGTTTCTGGAGAACGAGGGCATCACCTTCATCGCGCTCGACCTCGACCCGGAGCGGGTGCGCGAGGCCGCAGCGGCCGGCGAAACCGTGGTGTTCGGCGACGCCGGCAAGCGTGAAACGCTGATTGCCGCCGGCATCGCGCGCGCATCCATCGTGGTGGTCACCTTCGTCGATACCGACGCGGCGATGCGGGTGATCCACCTCGCCAACGATCTGCGGCCGGACGTGCCCGTGGTGGTGCGCACCTTCGACGAGCGCGACTACGACAAGCTGTCGACGGCGGGGGCCACCGAGGTGGTGCCGGAATCGCTGGAATCGTCGCTGATGCTGGCCACCCACGCGCTGGTGCTGCTGGGCGTTCCGCTCAACCGGGTGCTCAAGCGCATCCGCCAGCTGCGGGGTGACCGCTATCACCTGCTGCGCGGCCTGTACCGTGGCGCCGAACATCTGGCGGAAGAGGCGGTCAGCGAGGCCCAGCACAAGCGGCTGCACTCGGTCACGCTGGCGCCGGGCGCCTGGGCCATCGGTCACCGCATCGACGAGTTTCATTTCGAGGACGTGCGGGTCGAGGTGAGCGCGATCCGCCGGCGCGGCATCCGGGCGCTGGAGCCCAGTTCCGATCTGGCTTTTGAAAGTGGCGACGTGGTGGTGCTGCTGGGCGAGCCGGCCGAACTGGCCAAGGCGGAGTCGCGGCTGCTGAAGGGCGAAGCCGGTCTGCTGAAGCGGCCGGCCGCGCGCGAAGAAAAACGGGGATGAGGCCGGGACGACGCTGACCGAGAGGCTGACTGTGGACTGTTTTGCCAACCGGCCGGGCGTGTCGCGTGCCCGGCCGGTCGTCAGGGGTGGGTCAGAACGCGACGCACACCGTATAGAGCGTACCGTTCGCCTCGTTGCTGGCATTGATATTCGCTGCAGCCGCCGACGCCGGGCCCGCGCCATCGACCTGGGCCATCGCGCGCACGTTGCCGGTGTTCGTGACGCCGTCGTCCATGGTGGAATCGACCTGGCGGGCCAGCCGGCCCGAAATGTTGTCGGAACAGACAAAGAAGGCGCCGGTCATCGGTTGCGAAGCCGCCGGGTCCGACGTGGCGCTCTCGCCGCCGCTGACCGAAACCGGCGCGGTGCCGGTAATGCCGATGCGACCGTTGTCGGCGTTTCTCGGGAAGTAGATCGAAGTATCCGAAAACGAGGGCGTGCCGGTCAGCAGATTGGCCATGCGCAGGTGCTGCCAGACCAGGAAGGATTCATCGGTCGTGGTCGCGGAATTCCAGGCGCCACCGATGCGCCCGTTGCCGCGCGCTTCGGTGGAGGGCGTGCCGGCGTTGGCACCGCCCACGTGCTGATTCGCGGCCGGGTCGTCGCCAGGCATGAAGCGGAAGCGGTCCTGATATGCGTAGATCGCGGTCGACATGGTGCGGAAGTCATTCACCAGGCTTTTCGCCTTGGCGCTGTTGATCAGTTCCTGACCCTTCAGCACGCCGCCGAGCAGCAGACCGATAATGACCAATACGATGGCGATTTCGACCAGGGTGAAACCTTGTTGCGTGGATTTCATGAACAGCCTCCTTTCCGAGTCTTTTGCATGTTCCGTGCCTGTTTTGGGCGGATTTCACCGGCCTTGTGCAGGGTGCTGAATCCGCAACGATTTTTTTCGATGTCGGCGGCACTCAGGCCCTTTGCCCTGCCTTGGCTGCCGGTATTTCTGTCCGAACCGTTCACCGGCGCTGACCGTTTTTCGACAGATTCGTCACGATCCGGTCATCGGCATGGCGGCTCGCGGCGGGTGGAGGCTGGCGCGTGAACCGGCCGTATACGTCTGCCCACATCGCCCGGCTGACGACCTGGCTGACCGCTGTCCGGCCCTGGCTGCTGCTCTGCGTGCTGGCCAGTCTGCATGCCCTGCTGTGGGCCGGTGAGGACCTGAGCTTCGGCCGTGTGCTGCTGCTCGTGCATGTCGGCCTGCTGCTCATGTGGCAGCCGCTGGTCGGTGCCCACAGCCGTATCGAGGCGCGCGGGCTGGCGGCGCTGGCGGTGGTCGTGCTGGTGCTGGTGGTGTTTTTCGGGCCACGCGTGCTCAGTCTGTGGATGCTGCTGCTGGCCGGCCTGATTGGCGGCAAGGTGTTCTATTCGACCTCGCGCGGACCGCGGGTGTATTACCTCGGCGCGCTGGCCTATCTGATCACCGCGCTGTTCACCGTGGCGCTGCCGCGCGCGCTGCCGCCCGGCTTGTCGGTGCCGGCCGGGATCGCCCCGCTCGGTCTGTGGCTGTCGCCGCTGGCGCTCACCGTGATGCTGGGCGTGTCCGGCCACGAACGTGCTGATCGCGACCGCGACGTGCTCGATTTCGTGTCCGGCCTGTTCGTGCTGCTGCTGCTGGCGGTGCTGGCGCTGGGCACGCTGGCCGCCATGCTGCTGTCCGGCGTCGACTACCTGCGGGCGCTGCTTGGCACGCTGGGCGTGCTGGCCGCCATGCTGCTGCTGCTGAGCTGGGCGTGGAACCCGCGCGGCGGCTTTGGCGGGCTGGGCGTGGCCTTCACCCGCTATGTGCTCTCGCTGGCGCTGCCCTACGAACGATGGCTGGAAAGTCTGGCCGCGTTGTCCGAGCGCGACGGCCGGCCGGAGGATTTCGTCGCCCGCGCCGCCAACCGTCTGCTGGCGCTGCCGCTGGTGGCGGGCGGCGAATGGCGCACTCGCGGAGACGGTCCGGCGCATGAAGGTCGCTTCGGCGGGCGCGGCGCGCAGCGCTACGATTTCGAGCATCCGCTGCTTGAACTGGCGCTGTACACCGAACGCCCGCTGTCCGGCGGGCTGGTGTGGCACTTCAATCTGCTGGTGCAGCTGCTCGGCCAGTTCTATCAGGCGCGGCTGCGCGCGGAGGAACTGCGCCGTCTGAGCTATCTGTCGGCCATCCACGACACCGGCGCCCGTCTTACCCATGACGTGAAGAACCTGCTGCAGTCGCTGAACACGCTGTGCTACGCGCTGCACGAAGCCAACGGCCCGGACGACGCAGCGCGCGCCAACGCGCTGCTGGCCCGCCAGCTGCCGGTCATCACCGCGCGGCTGGAGGCGACGCTGGACAAGCTGCGCCGGCCCACGCCGGCCGACGGCGAGTGGATGCCGGCGCCGGAATGGCTGCTCGCCATGTCCGCCCGCTTCGCCGGCCAGGGCGTAGCAGTCGAGGGCGCGACCGATCCTGACCAGTGGCTGCCCGGTGCCTTGTATACAGCGGTGGCGGAAAACCTGATCGCCAACGCGCTGCAGAAGCGCCTGGCCGAGCCGGGCATCGCCATCGTGCTGCGTCTGGGCGGCGAGCGGCTGTCGGTCGAGGACGACGGCCATCCGGTGCCACCGGAGCTTGAAGCCGGCCTGCTGCGCGAACCGGTGGCCTCCGCCACCGGCCTTGGCGTAGGACTGTACCAGTCGGCCCGTCTGGCGGAGGCTGCCGGCTATGTGCTCGCGCTGGAGCTGAACCGCGAGGGGTGTGTGCGCTTCGCGCTGGCGCCGAGGCCCAGGGATTTCGCGGCCGGGTCCTGATCGCGCCTCAGCGGCCGTCGCGGCGTGAGGCCAGCGCCTGCGCCAGCCCGTCATACCGGGTGGCGAGCATCACCATCCAGTCGCCCTCGTATTTGCGCAACGAAAGCACCTCGAATTTGGTCACCGTGACGCCCTCGGTCGCGACCGCGACCCGGACCAGCACGTGCATCAGATCGTCCTCGGGCACGCTGCCGATCACCTCGATGCGGTCGAACTGCACGTTCGCTGGCATGCGTGTTTCCAGCGAGCGGAAGAAACTGTTCATGAACACGTAAGGATCGGCCGCCTGCACCTCCGTCAGACTGGCATCCTGCCCGAAGGTCATGCGCAGGAGCTCGGATTGTCCGGTACGCGCTTCCTCGAAATAGAAAGGCAGCATCATGGCCTTGAAACGTGAACGCTCGACCGGATGGGTATACGGCGCGATGGCGCCGAAACCCATCAGTTTCAGCGCGTTGAAATAGTCGCGGGCCAGCTGTTCCGGGCTGGCGCCGGCGGGGTTGGCATCGGCGCGGCCGGCCACCAGCGTGGCGAACAGGCAGATGAACAGCAGACGGCAGGTCAGGCCGAGCGTACGCATGGAGGTGTCCGGAATCCGCCGCAGGGCGGAGAAGCCTCGAGTGTAGCTGTCCCGCATGTCATCTGCCGACCTGGCTGTACTGTCCATATTGCCCCCCGGTGCGTGTCCTCAGTTCGGGGGCGCGGCGCTCATGTCCATGTACGACAGCTCCCAGATGTGGCCGTCCGGGTCCTCGAAGCCGTGGCCGTACATGAAGCCGTAGTCCTGCGGCGGACGTGGCACCGCGCCGCCGGCCGCCCGCGCCTTCGCCACCATTTCGTCCACCGCCTCGCGGCTGTCGCGCGACAGGCAGAGCAGCACTTCGGTGGTTTTCGTCGCGTCGGCGATCGGCTTGCCGGTGAAGCCGGCGAAAAAGGGCTCGGTCAGCAGCATCAGATAGATGGTGTCGGACACCACCATGCAGATCGCGTCGTCGTTCGAGAACTGCGGGTTCAGCGTGAAGCCGAGCGCGCTGAAGAAGGCCTTCGAGCGCGCGAGCTCCTTCACCGGCAGGTTGATGTAGATCTGCTGCGGCATGACAGGTCTCCTCCGAGGGGCGGCAGGACATCCGCCGCGCTGTGTGAACGACGAAGCAGCCGGCGGTGGATCGACAGCGGCCGGCTACAGAGTGGCTGCCAGCGCTCGTGCCCGCGCCGCCGCCTCGGCGCGTGAGCCGGCGTCCACTTCGGGGCCGTACAGCGTCTTCTGCACGATGACGTGTTCGACCTCGGTGATGCCGACCATGCGCAGCCACAGGTCGAGATACTGGCGCTGCAGATCCCATTCCGACGACTTCAGCGCGTCCGGCGCGTCGCTCACCTCGACCCCGTGCGCCAGCACCAGCAGCGCCTTGCAGTGGCCCAGCGTGCCGAGCTGGCCGCGTTCGTCGAAGGTGAACAGCAGGTCCTTCTGCGACACCACGTCGATCAGCTGCTTCAGCTTGTACGGAATCGAGTAGTTCCACATCGGCGCGCTGATCAGCAGCCGGTCCGCCTTCTGGATGCGCGCCGCCAGCGTGCGGATCTGCGCCCACGCCGTCGCCTGCGCGTCGGTCAGCGGCGTGCCGGTCAGGCCGGCGTACTTCGCGTCCAGCGCGGCGCCGTCGAATTCAGGCATGGGCTCGGACCACACGTCCAGCCCATCCACCGTGCCCTCCGGATGCGCCGCCTGCCAGGCGTCGATGAAGGCGTGCGCAACCTCGATCGATGCCGAGCGCTGCTTGCGGGGGGAGGATTCGATGTGGAGGAGGTGGGGCATGGGGGCTCCGGGGGCAACGATGCAGAAGAATGGAAGGGCGATTACCGCATCAGTTTGCGCGGTGTCCGTAGCGGGAATGCTACGCCTGCGATGTGAGCAATCAGGTGGCTACGCAGTTCCTGCCACGGAATCGTCTTGCCTGAAGCAAGGATGCGTGCGTAGCGATCCTCTGCCAAGTTGACCGCGCCGGCTTCTAGTCCTGCTCGACCGGTCTTCTTGGCGATTGCTTCGCGGGTGAATGCATCGGACGCGCCCCTCGTTCGCTTCGCAGCTGACGCAATACGAGCCTTCGGATCGTCGGGCAGGTCACTGGTCTCGGTCGGCATGGCTACGTTCTCGGGGAAAGGACGGCGCTCCGTATCAAAGCGTTGCCGGGCGGCAAGAATCCGCTGCGTGAGCGCAGCCGGGATTCAGCGCAAAAAAGCCCCGCCAGACCGTCATGGATTCGGCCAGTACAAAAGAATGAGGGAGTCACCCATCCTGACCGCGCCGCCAATGATCAGAATCCATGCGAGCAGTGGCGAGACGACGAGCTGCGCAATTCGCGGTCCGTACGAACCGAACATGGCGAGCATGAAATCCGTGAACATGACCCGTTTGCGATCGTTGTCGAAGCTTCGGCGGAACTGCTCAATTTCTCGTTGCGTTTCCTTTTCCTTGAGTTTGTCGAAGTGGCGCAATAGGAGGCCAATACAGAAGACAAACAATCCAGCCAGGAATTTTTTCGAGGAGTGGAGTCATGCGAGATGAGCGGGTGACCTTCGTCCGAACGCAATATTCATATCACTTGCGCATGCAGCCTCACCCCAAGAGCACGCGCGACCTTCAGCACCGTAGCAAAACTCGGGTTTCCATCCTCGCTCAGTGCTCGGTACAGGCTTTCGCGACTCAGGCCGGCGTCGCGGGCGACCTGGCTCATGCCTTTGGCGCGGGCGATGTCGCCGAGAGCGCGGGTGATGCCGGAAACGTCGTCGGCAGCGTCTTCAAGCCAGGCGTCGAGATAGGCGGCCATTTCTTCCGGTGTGCGCAGGTGCTCGGCTACGTCGTAGAGCGAGGTGCGCAGCTGCGGCGATGCGGTGTTCTTTACTGCTGTCATGCTTCTTCTCCCCAGGCACGGGCCAGACGGATTGCGCGGTCGATGTCCTTCTGCTGCGTCGATTTGTCTCCGCCGGCCAGCAGCAGAAGCAGGACGTTCCCGCGCTGGCTGAAATAGACGCGATAGCCGGGGCCGACATCGATCTTCAGTTCGGACACGCCCTCGGTCAGATTTCGATACGCGCCCGGATTCCCGTGAATCAGCCTGTCGACGCGCATCAGTATCCGTGCGCGGCCGGCCACGTCCCTGAGGCCGTCGATCCAGTTGCGGTACTCGTCGGTTTTCTCGACACGCATGGTTCCACCGGGGAAAGTGTAGCTCTTGGGCTACATGCGGGCAATGGCAAGGACGGCCGCCATACGGATCGGTCTGGCGGCCGATGGCGGGCATTCAGGCGTGCCGATTGTCCGGCGCCAGGCCGGTGGCCAACATCGGCCGAAATGCCGATGTGCTGAGCCTTGTGAGGCCTACTCCGCCAGCGGCTCGAACAGCGCCGCGAGATCGTTCTCGCCGAATTTCTCCAGCGCCGCTTCGTCGTTGCCGAGGATGCCTTCGGCCAGGGCGGCCTTCTTTTCCTGCAGGGCGACGATGCGTTCTTCGATGCTACCGGCGACGATGAGCTTGTAGACGAACACCGGCTTGTCCTGGCCGATGCGGTGGGCGCGGTCGCTGGCCTGGTTTTCGGCAGCGGGGTTCCACCAGGGGTCGTAGTGGATGACGGTGTCGGCGGCGGTGAGGTTGAGGCCGACGCCGCCGGCCTTCAGGCTGATCAGGAAGACCGGCACCGTGCCTTCCTGGAAGCGGCGCACGACGGCTTCGCGGTTCTGCGTGTCGCCGGTCAGCATGACGCAGCCGATGCCGGCTTCGACCAGCTGTTCGTGGATCAGGTCGAGCATGCCGGTGAATTGCGAGAACACGAGCACCTTGCGGCCTTCGGCCAGCAGGTTTTCCAGCATGTCCATCAGCAGGTCGAGCTTGGCGCGTTCCTTCACGCGGGCGGCGGCGTCGGACTTCAGCAGGCGCGGGTCGCAGCACACCTGGCGCAGCTTGAGCAGCGCGTCGAGGATGACGATGCGCGCGCGGGCGAAACCGCGGCTGGCGATCTCGTCGCGCACGCGCTTGTCCATCGCCGCCCGCACGGTTTCGTACAGGTCGCGCTGGCGGCCGGTCAGTTCGACCGTGCGCAGTACTTCGGTCTTCGGCGGCAGGTCGGCGGCCACGTCGTCCTTGCGCCGGCGCAGGATGAAGGGCGCCACGCGGCGCGCCAGCAGTTCGCGGCGGATGGGGTCGCCGTGCTTTTCGATCGGCGTGCGCCAGCCGCGGGTGAAGTCCTTCTGTTCGCCGAGGAAGCCGGGCAGCAGAAAATCGAACTGCGCCCACAACTCGCCCAGATGGTTTTCCAGCGGCGTGCCGGTCAGGCACAGCCGGTGGCGGGCACGCAAGAGGCGCACGGCTTTCGCGGCCTGGCTGCCGGCGTTCTTCACCGTCTGCGCCTCGTCGAGGATGAGCAGGTGGTAGTCGTGCGCGGCCAGCTTTTCGTGGTCGCGCCACAGCAGCGGGTAGGTGGTGAGGCAGACGTCGTGCTCGGGCACCTGGGCAAAGCGCTGGCCGCGGTCCGGTCCGTGCAGCTTGAGTACGCGCAGTTCGGGTGCGAAGCGGGCGGCTTCGCGCTGCCAGTTGAACACCAGCGAGGTGGGCAGCAACACCAGCGCCGGGCGGTCCAGGCGGCCGGCGCGCTTTTCGGTCAGCAGGTGAGCCAGGGTCTGCGCGGTCTTGCCCAGGCCCATATCGTCGGCCAGGATGCCGCCGAGGTCGTGCGCACGCAGGTGCTGCAGCCAGGCCAGGCCTTCGCGCTGGTAGGGGCGCAGTTCGATGCCGAAGCCCTCCGGTGCGTCGACCGCCGCCACGCCGTGCATGCCGCGCAGCCGTTCGACCCACTGTTCGACTGGCTTGAAGCCTTCGCGCGTCCACTTCGCGTCGAGCGCTTCGGCCAGGCGCGGCGCGTCCATGCGCGACACCTGCAGCGCGCCGCCGGCCGGGCTGTCGAACAGGTCGACCAGGGTGCGCGCCAGCGGCTTGATGCGGCCGGCTGGCACGATGATGCGTTCGCCTTCGGCGGTGAACAGGTCGGTGGTGTCTTCGTCGCGCATGCGGTCGAGCGCGATCGGGTCCAGCCAGCGGCCGTCGCGTTTGAACAGCGCGTGCAGCAGCGGCGCCAGGTCGAGCCGGCGGCCGCCGACGTCGATGCCGAGCGACAGTTCCAGCCAGCCGTTCTCGCTCTCGTCCAGTTCGGCGTGCCATTCATCGACCACCAGCACGCGGTGGCGGAAGTCGGGCGGGCACTCGATCTGCCAGCCGGCGCGGGTGAGGCGGCCAGCGGCTTCGCCGAAGAAGCGCGCCCACGCTTCTTCGCTCTCCAGTCCGAGCGCGCCGACCGGCAGCGATTCGTACATCTGCAGCCAGCGCGCCTGCACCGGCGCGAAGCCGACTTCGCCGAGCAATCCCAGCGCCGCCTGTTCGGCCGCGCTGTCGCGCTTCACGCGCACCGCGCGGCCGTTGGGCAGCGTCGCCAGATCGGAACTGTCAGTGGCGGCAAACTTCGCCTGGCCGTAGCTGAGGGCGACGGTGGCGATGTCGTACAGCGAGTGACCGAGCGCTTTGTCGTAACGGCGGTGCGGCTTCACGTGCCACACCGGCAGGCTGCTCATCTTGAGCACCGGGCGCAGTTCGGTTTCGATGCGCGGCAGGCTGGCGGCGTCACGGCCCAGCGGCGACGGCAGCGCGGGCGCGGCCTGAGCCAGCGCCTCGGCCACCAGCGGCAGTTCGGCGGTGGTGAGCAGCGGCAGTTCGAGCACCGCCTGCACCGCCTCGCGCGCCGGGTGGGTGATTTCGCCAGCCAGTCCGCGGCCGACGTCGAGATACCAGGGCGGTTCGGTCGGCAGCGTCCAGTCGGCCGGCGGCGTGCACGCGAGCAGGGCGCGTACGCCCAGCTTTTCGGTCTGCCATTCGAGCAGGCCGGGACGCGCTTCACCCGGCTTCAGCGGGCGGGTTTCGTCGCTGCCTTCGTCGGCGCGCACGAAACAGCGACCGGTGTCGAGCGCGGCGCGCAGCACCGCGAGACCGTCGGTGCCGCGCAGTTCAAAGGGTACGAATACGCTGACCGCGCGCTTGCGTATCGCATCGCGCAGCGTTCGGAAGGCAGGCAGATCGCTGTCCTGCACGAAGGAGGGCGGCTTGAGCAGCGCCTGTTCGAAATTGAACCAGGGTTGGCTGTCGGCGCCCGGCGTGCCGTCGCGGCCCGTACGGTCGGTGAGCCTTGCTTTCAGCAGTCGCAGGTCGGCTGGCTGGGCGCCGCGTGGCGTGATCAGATAGGCAATCGCTTCCTTTGCCGCATTGCGCTTGCGTGACGAACCGGCGGGCTGTTCGCTCAGCCGCTTCTGCAGGTTCTGCGCCCAGCGCAGCACCTCGGCGCGCGGGCGCTCGATCAGTTCGCCCTGCTTCTTGGCCGCCAGCAGCAGGCCGACCGCGTGCTTGCAGCGGTTGCCGACCGGGCAGGAACAGCGGGTGGCGATTTCCAGCGTGCGCTCGCCGAAGTACTCGCGCCGCTCCAGCCGCACGGTCACCTGGTAGGGCTGCGGGCGGGTGCCGCGCACCAGTGCGCGCAGCGTCGGCCCCTGAACGTCGATGTCGCCGACCCGGGTCACGTACTGGCTGCCGCGCACGATGGTGTCTTCGGAGAACATTTCTCCGAGCATCCGGTTGTCGAGCTGTGACAGCAGGCGGGTCAGTTCCATCGAAGGCGAGGCGCGGCAGCCAAAAAATTGACGCAGGATTGTAAACCCTGCGCCCTTGCGTTGCCGTGACGGTGGGCCCGACGCGCTGCGACTCAGCTCCGCGGCCGCTGCATGTGTTCTTCGCCGGCCAGTGCAGCCGCCGGCCCCCAGCTGACGTGCTGGTGCAGCAGATCGGCAGCGGCGCGGGCGCGTGACGCGTCGGCGGCCACTACCGCGAATACGCCCTGACCACCGGGTTCCACGTGTACGCCCATGTTCCGGTGAGAGGCGGTGATGATGCGGGTGGCCGCCACCCGTTCGCGGCTCTGCGGCATCAGCAGCAGCGTGGCCGGACCGTGGCCGGTGTCGAACACGATGTGCCAGCCGGTGCCGCCGGGTACCGGGCAGAGTTTCACGTAGCGCACCGCGGTCAGCGGCAGTTTCATTTCGGCGCCGAAGCTTTCCAGCACCTGGGCGACGCGCTGAGGCTCGATCAGTCGCGTGCTCATCAGCGCTTCCGGCTCGTGCATGACGTGCTCGACCGCCAGTTCGATATTCTGCTGGCCCGGCGTGCGGTAGGCGTACTGCACACCGATGCCCACGCTCAGCACCACGCTGGCGGCCAGCGCCCACAGCTTGAACGGCTGCGTCACCCGGCTGCGGTTGCCGGCCAGGATGCGGTCGGCCAGCCCGTCCGGCACCTCCACCGCGACCGCCTGCTGCAGCGTGCGTTCGCCCGCATTGATCCTGCGCGAGAAGGACTGGCAGGCGGCGCAGGCAATCAGGTGCTCTTCGGCCGCTTCCGACAGGCGGCGGGGGTCGGCCAGCTTTTCGCGGCGGAAGTCGATGCAGTTGAAGGCGGGGGCGTGGTGTTCGGGGCGGCTCATGATTCGGCTCTCCGGGCCGGTTGGGCGGTCAGCGCGCCGCGCAGCGTCTGGCGGGCGCGGGTGAGGCGGGTCATGACCGCGCCTTCGGTGGTGTCCAGCATGTCGGCAATCTCGGCGCAGGAAAAGCCGCCCAGCGCCTGCAGTACCAGCGGCTCGCGCAGCGTGAGCGGCAGGCTGTCGAGCAGGTTCTCCATTTCGAACAGTTCGATCGGCGCGTGCTCGGCCGCGATCTGCAGATCTTCCAGCTCGGTGTCGACGAAATCGAACTGCTTGCGTTCGTACAGCCGCGCATGTTCGCGCCGCACGATGGTGATGAGCCAGCTTTTGGTGGCACCGGCGTCCTTCAGGTTGTCCCAGGACTTCCAGGCGCGGGCGAAGGCTTCCTGCACCAGGTCTTCGGCGACGAAGCGGTCGCGACACAGCCACCAGGCGAAGCGGTACAGGTCAGGGCTGAAGGCCCGTACCGCCTGTTCGAAGCTCTTGCGTGCGTTGAATCCGAGAATCACCGGTTTTTCCGTTTTGAGCGCTGACACCCACCAGACCGGGGGCACCGCCGCAACCTTACATCGGCGAGGCGGCCAGCGTGCCTTCCGCACTGCAGCGCGCTTTACGGGTCGGGGCAGATCGTGTGGGAGCGGTGACGTCGCCGCGATCGTGCCCGTGATAGAAAGATCATCCGTGAGCGCACGCCGTATCGCGGCGAGGTCGCCGCTCCCACCGGAATCAGCACAGGGCGTCGACTCCGCCGCGACAGGGTATGGGCCTGATCCGGTCGCCGCGCCGCTCTGCCACTACAATGCGGGCCTTGAACGAATTCGGTGGTGCGACATGCAGAACTTCATCGCGGTCGGCGTCGGTGCAGCCATCGGTGCTTGGCTGCGCTGGGGCCTGTCGCTGGCGCTCAACCCGCTGTTTGCGGGCTTTCCGCTCGGCACGCTGGCGGCCAACCTGATCGGCGGCCTGCTGATGGGCGTGGCGCTGGGGCTGATGCAGACCGTGCCGGATCTGCCGGTCCATCTGCGGCTGCTGGCCACCACCGGCTTCCTCGGCGGGCTGACCACCTTTTCCAGCTTTTCCGGCGAGGTGTTCGCGCTGTTCGAGCGCGGCGACACCGGCTGGGCGCTGGCGACGGTGGCGACCCATGTGCTCGGTTCGCTGGCGCTGACCGCGCTCGGCTGGTGGGGCTGGCACCGCCTTGCCGGCTGAACCGGCGAGGCGAGATTCAAGTTAAAAGCGACAGGATTCAAGTCCGGGTGCTTGCGAGGGTTTTGCTTGCATCTTGCGTCTTGCTCCTTGCACCTTCTTCATGACCGACATCGATTCCCTTCTCGAAACCTGCATGAGCCGCGAAGCCGGCGGCATTGCGCGCGCGCTGCGCGATCTGGCGCCCGGCATGCGGGCGCCGGACAAGTGGCCGTCGAAGCTGGCCGAACGCATCGCGGCGTCGCAGGCCCGGGTGGCGGCGCGCCGCGCGTCGGCGCCCAGGGTCGAGTATCCGGAAGAGCTGCCGGTGTCGGCGCGGCGCGACGAGATCGCCGCCGCGCTGGCGTCGCATCAGGTTGTCATCGTGTGCGGCGAAACCGGCTCCGGCAAGACCACCCAGCTGCCCAAGCTGTGTCTGGAACTGGGCCGCGGTGCGCGCGGGCTGATCGGTCACACCCAGCCGCGACGCATCGCCGCGCGCGCCACCGCCGACCGCGTGGCGAAGGAACTGAACGTGCCGCTCGGTCGCGAGGTGGGCTTTGCCATCCGCTTCACCGACCGCACCTCGGAAGACAGCCGCATCAAGCTCATGACCGACGGCATCCTGCTGGCGGAAACGCAGCACGACCGCTGGCTGTCGGCCTACGACACGCTCATCATCGACGAAGCGCACGAGCGCAGCCTGAACATCGATTTCCTGCTCGGCTACCTGCGCCAGCTGCTGCCGCGCCGGCCTGATCTCAAGGTGATCGTCACCTCGGCCACGCTGGACGCCGAGCGCTTCGCCAACCACTTCGCGCAGAACGGCAGGGCGGCGCCAGTGATCGAGGTGAGCGGCCGGCTCTACCCGATCGAAATGCGCTGGCGGCCGTTCGACGCCAACAAGGAGCGCGACCTGTACGACGCGGTGGCGGACGCGGTGGACGAAGCCTTCTCGACCGGCCCGGGCGACGTGCTGGTGTTCCTGCCGGGCGAGCGGGAAATCCGCGAATGTGCGGAAACGCTGCGCAAGCACCACACCCGGCTGCCCGGCGTGAAGCCGGACATCCTGACGCTGTTCGCGCGCCAGTCGGCACAGGAACAGTCGCGCGTGTTTCAGGGCTCGAACGGGCGCCGGGTCATCCTGTCGACCAATGTGGCCGAAACCTCGCTGACGGTGCCGGGCATCCGCTACGTGGTCGATACCGGCCTGGCGCGGGTGAAGCGTTACAGCTACCGCAACAAGGTCGAACAGCTGCAGGTGGAACCGGTCGCGCAGTCGGCGGCGAAGCAGCGCGCCGGCCGCTGCGGGCGGGTGTCCAGCGGCGTGTGTTTCCGGCTGTACGACGAGCAGGAGTTTGCCCAGCGCGCCGCGCACACCGATCCGGAAATCCTGCGTTCGTCGCTGGCCGGCGTCATCCTGCGCATGAAGGCGCTGGGGCTGACCGACGTCGAGGAATTTCCCTTCATCGACAAGCCGGCGCCGCGCGCGATCGCCGACGGCTACCAGCTGCTGCAGGAACTGGGCGCGGTGGACGAGGAACGACGGCTCACCACGCTGGGCCGCGAACTGGCGAAGCTGCCGCTGGACCCGCGCATCGGCCGCATGATTCTGGCCGCGCGCAACCATTCGGCGCTGAAGGAAGTGCTCGTCATCACCGCCGGCCTGTCGGTACAGGACCCGCGCGAACGGCCGGAAGAGCGTGCCGGCACTGCCGACCAGGCGCACGCGAAGTTTGCCGACGAGCGCAGCGAATTCCTGTGGTACCTGAAGGCGTGGTCGGCCTTTGACGAGGTGTGGCATCACCAGTCGCAGGCCAAGCAGCGCGCCTGGTGCCGCGACAACTTCCTGAACTGGATGCGCATGCGCGAATGGCGCGACGTGCATACCCAGCTGCACACGCTGTGCGCCGAGCACGACTGGAAGGAGAACGAACAGCCGGCCGCGGTCGAGGCGCTGCACCGCGCGCTGCTCACCGGCCTGCTGGGCAATCTCGGCCAGCGCATCGAAGACGCACGCGCCGGCGAACCGCCCTATCTGGGGGCGCGCGGCATCAAGTTCTGGCCGCACCCGGGCTCGGCGCTGGCGAAGAAGAGCGCGAAGTGGATCATGTGCGGCGAACTGGTCGAAACCACCCGGCTGTTCGCACGCTGCCTCGCGCGCATCGAGCCGGAGTGGGTGGAGGAGGTGGGCGCACACCTCATCCGCCGCTCGACCTACGAACCGCACTGGTCCAAGAGCCGCGGCGAAACCGTGGCCTGGGAGCGCGGCGTCATCCACGGCATCACGCTGTACGCCAAGCGCGCGGTGCAGTACGGCCGGACCGACCCGGCGCTGGCGCGCCAGCTGCTGATCCGCGAGGCGCTGGTCAATGGCGACGTCAGCGATATCGCGCTGAAGCAGATGAAGTTCCTGCAGCACAACCTTGATCTGGTTGCGCAGATCGAGCGGCTGGAGGAAAAGCAGCGGCGGCAGGATCTGCTGGTCGATGAATCGCTGATCGAGGCCTTCTACGACTCCATCGTGCCGGCGGATGTGATCGACCTGCGCGGCCTGGAGCGCTGGCGCCGCGACGCCGAGCGCGACAACCCGAAACTGCTGCACCTGACGCGCGAACAGCTGATGCGGCACGAAGCGGCCGGCGTCAGCAGTGAGCGCTTCCCGGCGAAGATGGATCTGCTGGGCCAGAAGCTGAAGCTGGAATACCGGCACGAACCGAATGCGGCCGACGACGGCGTCACGCTCACGGTGCCGCTGACGCTGCTGAACCAGATTCCGGCCGCGCGGCTGGACTGGCTGGTGCCCGGCCTGATCGAGGAAAAGGTGGTGCAGCTCGCCAAGACCATTCCGCCCAAGCTGAGGCATCGCATCCAGCCGATCAGCGGTTTCGTCGATGAATTTCTCGATCAGGAACACGACCAGGGCGAACCGCTGGTGAAGGTGCTGGCGCGGGCGATCGAGGTGTATGTCGGCCTCAAGCTGCCGCCGGACGCGATACGTGCCGAAAACCTGCCGGCGCACCTGATCATGAATGTGCGGGTGATCGACGAGCACGGCCGCGTGCTCGGGCAGTCGCGCAATCTGGCCGAACTGCGCACCCGGCTGAAGGACGAGGTGGCGCGCCGTTTCGAGCAGGCGCGCATCGCTCTGCCGGCGGCACAGCCACAGCCTGCCGCCGCGTCGGCAAACGCGCCCGTCGCGCCCGTCACGTCATCGACGCCGGCATCCACCGTAAAGCCTGCTCCGGAGGCGCGCGCCGCCCGCGGCAGCATGGCCGACGCCCTGGCGGCGCTCGGCGCGCGCGACGCCGTCGCCAAGGCGCCGGTACCGCAGCCGGCCGCGAAGAAGGGGCGCGCCGAAGCGCCGCCGCCGGCTGCCGCGGCACAGACGGCGGGCGAGGGCCGCTACACGAGCTGGGCTTTCGGCGAACTGCCCGAGCTGATGGACGTCGAGGTTGCCGGCCGCAGGGTGATCGGTTTTCCGGCGCTGCAGGACGACGGCGATGCGGTCAGCGTGCGCGTGTTCGACACGCCGGAAGCGGCGCACGAGGTGCACCGCCGCGGTCTGCGCCGCCTGTTCGCGCTTGAGCTGCGCGATCAGGTGAAATTCATCGAGAAAAGTCTGCCCGGCCTGCGCGACATGGCGATGCAGTTCATGAATCTGGGCAGCGAAGCCGAACTGCGCGCCCAGCTGGTCGCCGCCACGCTGGAGCGCTGCTGCATGATGGAACCGTGGCCGGCTGACGCCGCGAGCTTTGCGGTGCGGCGCGACGAGGCGCGGCCGCGCATTTCGCTGGTGGCGCAGGAAATCGGTCGCCTCGCGGGCAGCGTGCTGACCGAGTACAGCGCGCTGAACAAGCGGCTGGTCGCACTCAAGGCGCATCCGGATGCGGGCGCGGACATGCGCGCCCAGCTTGATGCGCTGGTGACCCGGCATTTCATAGAGCGCACGCCGTTCGAGCGACTGACCCATTTTCCGCGCTACCTGAAGGCGATCGGGCTGCGCATCGACAAGCTGCGCAGCGACCCTGCGCGCGATGCGCGCGCCCTCGCGGACTGGCAGTCGCTGGCCACGCCGTGGGAGCGCGAACGCATTGCCCGGGCTCGGGCCGGCGTCGTGGATACATTTATTGACGAGTTCCGCTGGTTGCTTGAAGAGTTGCGCGTGAATCTTTTCGCGCAGGAGCTGCGCACGCCGGTTCCGGTATCTGTCAAGCGTTTGCAGAAGGTCTGGGCGTCCCGACAGACCGGCTGAGATCGCCGGGCGGATTACATCCGGCAACAACTGCCCCTCTTTTTGTGGGAAAAAATTACACGAATTAATCGGGGGCTCATGTAAGCTTTGTACCGTGGTTGCGCATCGGCCCCCAGAACCCGGGTCATAACAGTCGGAGACACTGCACATGAGCGATCTGTACAAATTCGTCATCGAGAACGGCGCGGTCACCCGCGTGTATGAAGTCGAGCGCAACGGCCGGCTCGAACTTGAACGGATGGAGCGTAACGAAACCTGGACTTACGATCCGGGCACCCATCAGGTCACCAAGGTCGAAACCGAGCGTGGCATCACCGAAACCAAGGTGTTTGCCGATGCGGACGGCGACGGATTCTTCAACCGCATTTCCGAAACCTACAGCCGAGCCTCCGGCGGCACTGCACCGGTTGCCACCGGGCACTACCAGTTCACTGTTGTCGGTACCGACGTTACCGCTGTGTTCGAACTGGAGCGTGGTGTGCTGCGCCAGAAGACCATCGATGCCAACGAGCAGTACGCGCTGGTAAACGGGCAGATCGTGAAGACCGAGGTCGAGAACGGGCGAACCGAAACCACGGTGTACGCGGATCTGGACGGCGACGGATACTTCTCCAAGGTCTCCGAAACCTACGGCTCGGCCAGCGGCAGCCCGATTTCGGGTGGCGGTGTCTATGGCGACAGCTTCTACGGCACCACGGGCGATGACTCTTTCTTCGGTGATTCGGGTAACGATTACCTGCGTGGTGGCTTGGGCCACGACGATCTGTACGGCGGCCTGGGCAATGACCGCGTGATCGGCGATGACGGCGACGACCATCTCGAAGGCCTCGACGGCAATGACGTGATCGACGGTGGCACCGGCAGTGACGACCTGTACGGCGGCGCCGGCAACGACACGGTGTTCGGCGGTGACGGTGATGACCAGCTGTATGGCGGCGCGGGTAAAGATAGACTGATCGCGGGCGCTGGCAATGACCGCGTCGAGAGCGGGGACGGCAACGACGTGATCGACGGTGGCCTCGGAAGTGACGACCTGTACGGCGGCGCCGGTAACGACGTGGTGTTCGGCGGTGATGGTGATGACCAGCTGTATGGCGGCGCGGGTAACGACCGCCTGATCGCGGGTGCCGGCAATGACCGCGTCGAGAGCGGAGACGGCAACGACGTGATCGACGGTGGCCTCGGCGACGACACCATCTACGACGGCAATGGCAACGACAGGGTGGTGGGTGGCGACGGCAATGACACCCTGTATTCCGGTTACGGCAAGGACACGGTATTCGGCGGCAACGGCGATGACGTGATCGTCGACGTCGGCGTGAGCAAGGACGTCTACAACGGTGGTGCCGGCATCGATACGGTGGATTACTCGGCAGCCACTTCGGCGGTGTCGGTCAATCTGCTGAAAAGCCGCGCCGGTGGCGCCGATATCGGCAAGGATGAACTGAAGAGCATCGAGAACGCGATCGGCGGCGGCGGCAACGACGTGCTGGTGGGCAGCCGCGGTGCCAACGTGCTCGACGGCGGTCTGGGCAATGATCTGCTGAGCGGTGGTCTGGGCGATGACGCGCTGATTGGCGGTGTCGGCGCCGATGACCTCTACGGCGGCCGTGGCGCGGATACCTTCGCGTTCGAGAGCTTCGATGATCTGGGCCTCGACGCGGGGCGTGACCAGATTTTCGACTTCAGCAGCCTGTCGCTGGACCGGATCAACCTGTCGGCCATCGACGCCAATGGCAATGCGCTGGATGGCGACCAGGCCTTCGCCTTCCTGACCGACGTGCCGCTGGCCGGCGATCAGACCGGCTCCGCCTGGTTCTCCGACGGCTCGCTCTACCTGAGCAGCGATGCCGATCTCGATGCCGAATTCCAGATCGAACTGGTGGGCGTGACCACGCTGGCCGAGACCGATCTGGTGCTCTGAACCTGAAGGCCTCCCGCCGGTCCGAAAGGCGATCCGCTCTGCGGGTCGCCTTTTTTCATGGCGCGGACGTATGCTGCGCGCCGACATCCATCGGGCGGGGGAGCGGACATGGCGGCACAGGCGGCGCTGGACAGACTGATCGAGGCCTACACCTCGCTTGAGCCGGCGCGCGTACCCGATCTGGCCGCGCTTTACGCCGACGGTGCGCGTTTCCGCGACCCGTTCAATGACGTGTGCGGGCGCGCTGCAGTGGCGCGCATCTTCAGCCACATGTACAGCCAGGTCGACGCGCCGCGCTTCGAGGTCACCTCATCGCAGTGCGTGGCCGACACCGCATGGCTCGAATGGGTGATGCACTTCGACATGCGCGGCCGGCCGCAGTCCATCGCCGGTGCCACCCGCCTGCGCTTCGACGCGCAGGGCAGGGTGATCGATCACCGGGACTACTGGGATGCGGCGCAGGAGCTGTACGAAAAGCTGCCGCTGATCGGCTTCGTGCTGCGCGCGCTGCGCAGGCGGCTGGCGGCGGGATGAAACGGATCGGGCGCGGATGCGCACCGACCCTCAGCGCATCACTTCTTCGCGCCGCCCGTGGTGTCGAGACGGCGGGCTTCTTCCGGCGTGACGGTTTCGATGATGGCAACCACCTTGCGCACGCCGGAGGTCGAGGCGGCCACTTCTTTCGCGGCCCGGCCTTCGGCTTCGGTCAGCAGGCCCATCAGATAGACCCGGCCGTTCTCGGTCACCACCTTCACGTGGTTGGCATTCACCCGCTGCGAATCGAGGATGCGCGCCTTTACCTTGGAGGTGACCAGCGCGTCGTTCGAGCGCTGGGTCAGCGAGGACACGCCGGCGATTTCGGTTTCGTTGCTCACGCCGCGCACGTTCGGCACTTCCGACACGATGGCAGCCGCTTCGGCCAGCGTGGCTTCGTCGGCCACCTGACCGGTCAGCAGCACGTTCCGGTTGTAGCTGGTCACGCTCACGTTGGCGCGGTTGCCGAGCTTTTCGCGCAGGCGGTTGCCGGCGCGCAGTTCGATGCCTTCGTCCTCGACCTGGGTGCCGCTGGTGCGGCGGTCAAGTGCCGACAGCACCGCGGTACCGGCGCCGGCAGCGACCATCGGGAAGCAGCCCTGCAGCGCTGGCACGGTGAGGCCGATCAGCGCGGCGATCAGCAGCGGACGGGCGAAGGAAGGGGTGTTGCGGGTTTTGGTCATCATTCGGTTCCCAGTAGCATGCAATCGATGCCGTCGCACAGGCAGTGCAGCGTCAGCAGGTGGACTTCCTGGATGCGTGCGGTGCGTTCAGCCGGTACGCAGATGTGGATGTCGCGATCGCCCAGCAGTTCCGCGATCCGGCCGCCGCCGCGGCCGGTCAGCGCGACCACGCGCATTTCGCGCTCGTGGGCGGCGTTGATCGCGGCGATCACATTGGCCGAGTTGCCGGACGTGGAAATGGCCAGCAGCACGTCCTGCGGCTGGCCCAGCGCGCGCACCTGTTTGGCGTACACCTGTTCGAAGCTGTAGTCGTTGGCGATGGCGGTCAGGATGGAACTGTCCACGGTCAGCGCAATGGCCGCCAGTTCCGGCCGCTCGCGCTCGTAGCGCCCGACCAGTTCGGCCGCGAAATGCTGGGCATCGGCGGCCGAACCGCCATTGCCGCAGGCGAGGATCTTGCCGGTGGCCATCAGGCTTTCCACCATGGCCTCGACCGCGTCGGCGATCGGCGCGGCGAGCACTTCGGTGGACGAAAGCTTGGTCTGCGCGCTGTCGATGAAGTGCTCTGAAATGCGTGAAACCAGATTCATGTGAGCTCGCAGCGTTGTCTGTGGCCGGCAGTGTACCAAGATCGGCTGCGCAGGCCGGTTTTGTGAAGACTGCTTGCAGATCGATACCTGCGCTTGCAATTCTGCGCGCCGGAGTCGACCGTCAGCGCCCCAGTTCGACCCACACGTCCACGCGCAGCCGCTTCCACGGGTCCGGGTCGGACGCCAGCCGGCCGATGCGCGCACTGAGCCGGGCGCCGGTGTCCATCTCGTCGGCCGCCTCGAAATTCGCCGCACGTGGCAGGTAGCCGATCATGACGCCGCGCCACAGCACCCGCACCGCCCGGCGGTCGTGCCGGTTGTCCGGCTCCCGCTCCAGGGTCAGCGCGTCGCCCACCGACAGCTGTGGCCACACTTCGGCCAGCCGGTGGAACTGCGCGCCGGCCAGAGGCGAGCGCTGGGCCAGCATGCGCAGATCGCCGGCGTGAGCGGCGTGCGTCAGGCAAAGCAGCGCGCACAGGCTAAAGACCGAACGCATCGCGTATCCATTCGATGCCCTGCATGTCCAGCGTGCGCATCGCGATCACGTCGAAACGCGCGGGCCGGGCCTGCATGCGCCGACCCTGAGCGGCCAGCCAGTGCTGCGCGGCGCGGATCACCCGCGCCTGCTTGGCCGCGCCCACGCTGGCGGCGGCGCCGCCGTAACGGTCGTTGCGCCGCATGCGTACCTCGACGAACACCAGGGTGTCGCCGTGCTCGCATACCAGATCGAGTTCGCCATCCTTCCAGCGCAGGTTGCGGCCGATCACGGTCAGGCCCTGCGACTGCAGGAAGCGGGCGGCCAGCGCTTCGGCGGCCGCGCCGTGGGCGGCCCTGGGATCGGCCGGCGCTTTCATGCCGGCTTGTGGCCGCGGGCGGCGGCGCTCAGAATGGCGGCCCGCCCGCAGCCCGCACGACGATGAGCACGCACGCACCTTCCGCTTCCGGTCATGACGATTCCCAGTCCGAATTCAAGACAATGTCATTGTATGTCGTCGGCACGCCCATCGGTCACCTGGGAGAGCTGTCGTCGCGCGCCATTGCGGCATTGCGCGCCGCCGACCTGATCGCCTGCGAGGACACCCGCGAAACCGCGCGTCTGGCCAGCCATCTCGGTCTGGGTGCACAGCTGGTGGCGGTGCATGAGCACAACGAACGCGCCGGTGCCGAGCGGCTGATCGCCGCGCTGGCCGATGGCAAGCGGGTGGCGCTGGTGTCGGATGCGGGTACGCCGGCGGTGTCCGACCCGGGCGCCCGTGTGGTGCGCGCGGTGCAGGAGGCGGGCTATCGCGTGATACCGGTCAGCGGCCCGAGTGCGGCGGTGGTGGCGCTGTCGGCCAGCGGCCTGCTGGATGCCCAGTTCCGCTTCGTCGGCTTCCTGCCGGTCAAGTCCGCTGCCCGCCGCAAGACGCTGGAAGCGCTGCGGGGCGAGGACTGTGCGCTGGTGTTCTACGAAGCGCCGCACCGCATCGTCGACTGCGTGGCCGACATCGCGGCGGTGATGCAGCCGGAGCGTGAACTGGTGATTGCGCGCGAACTGACCAAGCTGTTCGAACAGATCGTGCGCCTGCCGGTGGCTGAGGCGCCGGCCTGGCTGGCGGCCGACGCCAACCGTCAGCGCGGCGAATTCGTGCTGCTGCTGGCCGGTGCGCGGCCGGAAGAGGGGCTGGGCGTCGATGCCCGTCGCACGCTGGAACTGCTGCTGGACGAACTGCCACCCAGCCGCGCGGTGAAGCTGGCCCAGGCGATCACCGGTGCGCCGCGCAAGCTGCTGTACGACCACGCGATGGAACACGCGGTCGATGCGCCAGGAGACGACGAAGTCGACTGATCAGCCGCCGACCGCGCGGGGGGCGCATGGCTCACCCCGCGCTCGGCCTCTGGCTGACTGCCCGGTTCAGCCCAGACGGCCCAGCTGTTCTTCCAGCTTGGTCAGCAGATCGCGGAAATCGGCCAGACGCTTGCGCTCCTGATCGACCACCGCGGCAGGTGCGCGGCCGACGAAGCTTTCGTTGCCCAGCTTGCCCTCGCACTTGGCGATTTCGCCCGTCACCCGCGCGACTTCCTTGCCCACGCGCTCGCGCTCGGCGGCGACGTCGATCTCGATCTTGAGCATCAGGCGGAAGTCACCCACCACCTGCACCGGGGCCGGCGAATCCGGCAGTGCATCGCCGACCGCCTGCACCTCGCTGAGCTTGGCCAGCGCGGCGAGGTAGGGCGCGTAGCCGCGTATCGCCTCGGCCTTGCCGGCTGCCAGCAGCGGCACCTTGGTGGCCGGCGACACACCCATCTCGCCACGCAGGCTGCGGCAGGCGTCGATCATGGTTTTCAGTTCCGTCACCCAGGCGTCCGCGGTCGCGTCAATGCGCGTCGGATTGGCCTGCGGGTAGCGCACGAGCTGGATCGAGTCCCCCTCCTTGCGTTCGGCCAGCGGCGCGACGGTCTGCCACAGCTCCTCGGTGATGAAGGGAATCAGCGGGTGCGCCAGGCGCAGCACGGTTTCCAGCACGCGCAGCAGCGTGCGGCGGGTGGCGCGCTGCTGGGCCGGCGTGCCGTTCTGGATCTGTACCTTGGCCAGTTCGAGATACCAGTCGCAGTACTCGTCCCAGACGAAGCGGTAGATCGCCTGCGCCACCAGATCGAAACGGTAGTCGCCGAACTGCTTCTCGACCTCGGCTTCGACGCGCTGCAGTTCGCTGACGATCCACAGATCAGGCGCCTGGAAGTGCAGCGGGCCGTCCGGGCCGCAGTCGTCGTTGCACGGCGCCATGCCGCAGTCCTGACCTTCGCAGTTCATCAGCACGAAGCGGGTGGCGTTCCACAGCTTGTTGCAGAAGTTGCGGTAGCCCTCGCAGCGCTGCATGTCGAACTTGATGTCGCGGCCCGGGCTGGCGAGCGAGGCGAAGGTGAAGCGCAGTGCGTCGGTACCGAAGGCGGGAATGCCGTCCGGAAACTCCTTGCGCGTGCGCTTCTCGATCTGCTCCGCCTGCTTCGGATTCATCAGGCCGGTGGTGCGCTTCTTCACCAGGTCGTCGAGCGCGATGCCGTCGATCAGGTCGATCGGGTCCAGCACATTGCCCTTGGACTTCGACATCTTCTGGCCTTCCGCGTCGCGGATGAGGCCGTGCACATAGACGTCGCGGAAGGGGATGCGACCGGTGATGTGCGTGGTCATCATGACCATGCGCGCCACCCAGAAGAAGATGATGTCGAAACCGGTCACCAGCACCGACGACGGCAGGTAGAGGTCGAGCGCCGGATTGCTCTTCTCCGGGTTGCCCGGCTCCCAGTCCGGTGTCCAGTCCAGCGTCGAGAAGGGCCACAGCGCCGACGAATACCAGGTGTCGAGCACGTCCTCGTCGCGTTTGAGCAGCGGCAGTTTTTCCTTGATCGCGTAGTTGCGGCCGACCTCGGGCAGCGTGTCGCCGGACATTTCGCGTGCCATCGCGGTGGCGATCGCCAGGCGCTTCAGGTCGGGGTTCGTCTTCGCCAGATGTTCGAAGTAGCGCTGGTAGGCCTCGCCTTCCGAGTGCGCGACGAACACGTTGCCCTGGTCGTCGTACCAGGCCGGAATCTGGTGGCCCCACCACAGCTGGCGCGAAATGCACCAGTCCTGGATGTTGTTCAGCCACTGGTTGTAGGTATTCACCCAGTTTTCCGGATGGAAGCGGATCTCGCCGCTGGACACCACGTCGAGCGCCTTCTGCGTGATGCTCTTGCCGTCCGGGCCGGGCTTGCTCATCGCGACGAACCACTGGTCGGTCAGCATGGGCTCGATCACCGCATTGGTGCGGTCGCCGCGCGGCACCTTGAGCGTGTGCTTGTCGGTCTTTTCCAGCAGACCGGCGGCTTCGAGGTCGGCCACGATGGCCTTGCGTGCGGCGAAACGGTCCTGCCCGCGGTATTTTTCCGGCGCGTTGTCGTTGATCTTCGCATCCAGCGTCAGGATGGAAATCATGGTCAGGCCATGGCGCTGGCCGACCGCGTAGTCGTTGAAATCGTGTGCCGGAGTGACCTTCACCACGCCGGTACCGAATTCGCGATCGACGTAGGCGTCGGCGATGACCGGAATCTCCCGGTCGGTCAGCGGCAGTTTGACCGTCTTGCCGATCAGCGCGCTGTAGCGCTCATCCTCCGGGTGCACCATGACGGCGACGTCGCCGAGCATGGTTTCCGGACGCGTCGTGGCGACGGTCAGGGAACCCGAGCCGTCGGCCAGCGGATAGCGGATGTGCCACAGCGAGCCGGCTTCTTCCTCCTGCACCACTTCGAGGTCGGACACCGCAGTGCCCAGCACCGGATCCCAGTTCACCAGGCGCTTGCCGCGGTAGATCAGGCCTTCCGCATGCAGGCGGACGAAGGTTTCGGTGACGATCTTCGACAGGCCTTCGTCCATCGTGAAGCGCTCGCGCGTCCAGTCCGGCGAAGTGCCGAGGCGGCGCATCTGGCGGGTGATGGTGGAGCCGGAGTACTCCTTCCACTCCCACACCTTCTTCACGAATTCCTCGCGGCCGAGGTCGTGGCGCGACACGCCCTTCGCGTCGAGCTGGCGCTCGACCACGATCTGGGTCGCGATGCCCGCGTGGTCGGTGCCCGGCTGCCACAGCGTGTTGTCGCCGCGCATCCGGTGGTAGCGGGTGAGCGCATCCATCAGGGTCTGGTTGAAACCGTGACCCATGTGCAGCGTGCCGGTGACGTTCGGCGGCGGCAGCAGGATGCAGAAGTTGGGCTTGTTCGGGGTGTCGGTGTCCAGGCCGGCAGCGAAATAGCCGCGTGATTCCCACTCGGGGTACCAGCGGCGTTCGATGTCGGCCGGTTCGAAGCTCTTGGCCAGCGTCATGACGGGTCTGCGTGGATGCAAAGCCCGCGATTATAGAGGCTGGTCGGGCTGGTCCGAAGGCGGGTTCGTGGCGTGCAGCACGGCCTGGCTGCGCTTTTCGATCTCGGCGGCGATCTGTTCGCGCAGATCCAGCGTGGCCTGGGCGCGGATGCGGCCTGCGGCGCTCTCCAGTGCTGCGCCCAGCGCCGCCTCGAAGGCGGCCTGCATTTCTATGCTGACCAGTGCCGGCAGCGCGCTGGCGCACCATTCGTCGATGCGCAGCTGCACCTGCGAGGGCAGGTCGGCGAACTCCCGGTCCAGCGCGTCCGAAGCGCGCAGCAGGAGGTTCTCGCTCACCTCACTGCCGACCGACCGGCTCACCTGCTCGGTGACCTGCGCACTCACCTCCGCGCGGACCCGCTCGGTGACTTCGGCCGTGACTTCAGCGGTGACGCGTTCGGTCACCTCGGCCGTCACTCTTTCGGTCACCTGCTCGGTCACGTCACGGGTGACCCGCTCGGTGACTTCGGCCGTCACCGCCTCGGTGATTTCGGCAGTGCGGTCTTCCGGCTCTGGCGCCAGCGTTTCGAGGTCGACCGCCTCGGTGAGCAGCGGAATGCCGTCGTCCACCACCGCCGGCGCGACCCGGCCGGCAACGAAACTGCGGCCGCGCCGCATCAGTGAATCGGCGCGGCCGATCAGATCCTCGCTCATGCTTCAGCCTTTCGTGTCTGCATGTCGAAACCGCGCTCCCGGTAGCGCATGAAACGCGCCCGCGCTGCCTCGCGGTCAGCCGGGTCGCGGCTCACGATTTCGACGATGTGTTCGCGCTGTTCGAAGCCGGCCGGCAGCGATTGCGCCATATTGAGCACGATGGCGTCCACCGGCGCGGCGGCCGGGTCGCGGCCGATGGTCACCGGCGTCGCCTCGCTCAGCCGGTGACCGTCTTGCACGTGCGGAACGAAGGCCAGCGGCTCGAACACCCACAGCATCTGGTCCAGCCGGGCGGCCAGCGGCTCGCTGTCGCAATGGATCCAGACGCGACGCCCGTCCCGGTACCACTGCGCCACCAGCGTGCAGGCGTGGCGCAGCTTGTCCTGGGCGTCGTGATGGAATTCGGCAACCGCCATGCCCGCCTCAGAGCTTGCCGGCGCGTTCGAGCAGGAAGTGGGTGAGCAGCGGCACCGGACGGCCGGTGCCGCCCTTGTCCTTGCCGCTCTTCCAGGCGGTACCCGCGATGTCCAGGTGCGCCCACTTGTACTTCTTCGCGAAGCGCGCGAGAAAGCAGGCGGCCGTGATCGAACCCGCCGGCCGGCCGCCGATATTGCCCATGTCGGCGAAATTGCTCTTCAGCTGTTCCTGGTAGTCGTCCCAGATCGGCAGGCGCCAGGCGCGGTCCCACGAGGTCTGCCCCGCCGCCAGCAGTTCGTCGGCCAGCGCATCGTCGTTGGCCATCAGGCCGCTGGTGACATGGCCCAGCGCGATGATGCAGGCGCCGGTCAGCGTGGCGATGTCGACCACGCAGGCCGGGTCATAGCGTTCGGCATAGGTGAGCGCATCGCACAGGATGAGCCGGCCTTCGGCGTCGGTGTTCAGGATTTCGATGGTCTGGCCGGACATCGACTTCACCACGTCGCCCGGCCGGGTGGCGGCGCCGCCCGGCATGTTCTCGGTGGTCGGGATGAGGCCGACCACGTTCAGCGACAGCTGCATCGCGGCCAGCGCCTGGAAGGTGCCCAGCACGCTGGCGGCGCCGCACATGTCGTACTTCATTTCGTCCATGCCTTCGCCCGGCTTCAGCGAAATGCCGCCGGTGTCGAAGGTGATGCCCTTGCCGACCAGCACCACCGGCGCGTCGTTCTTCTTGCCGCCGCGGTACTCCATCACGATGAACTTGGGCGGCTGGCGCGAACCGTCGGACACCGACAGGAAGGAGCCCATGCCCAGCTTTTCCAGTTCCGGGCGGTCGAGCACGGTGACCTTGATGCCGCTGCGCGTGCCCAGCTCCAGCGCCTGTTCGGCCAGATAGGTGGGCGTGCAGATGTTGGGCGGCAGATTGCCCAGCGTGCGGGTGAGCGACATGCCGTGGCCGATGGCCTCACCCTGCTTCAGCGCTTCGGCCGCTGCGGAGGCGCTGCCCTTCTTCGGCACGGTGAAGCCGAGGGCGGCCAGCGCACGGCTGGATTCCTTCGCCTCGCCGACCGGCGACGCGTAGCGATAGAGCACCTCCAGCGCGACGATGGCCGACTGGCGCAGCGCGCCGGCGTTGCCCAGCTTGCGTGGGGCCTGTTCGGCCAGCGTGATCACCGCGTCAGCAGCGCCGGTGTCGCGCAGCGCGCGGACGCTGGCGGCGACCGCGTCGCGGAATTCCTTCAGGCCGAAATCCTTTTCCTTGCCCAGGCCAACCAGCAGGATGCGGTCGGCCGCCACGCCCGGCAGCTTGTGCAGCAGCAGCGTACTGCCTGCCTTGCCGTCCAGGTCGCCGCTGGCGAGCACTTCGGCGATGCGGCCCTTGCTGGCGGCATCGAGGGCCGCTGCGCTGGCGCCCGGCTTGCGTGACTCGAATACGCCCACGACCAGGGCGCCGGTACGCAGCTTTTCGGGGCTGCCGCTCTTTATGCTAAATTCCACCCGCTTCTCCTCTATCAGTACGCGCTGAGTCAGTCGCGCCGATTATCGGCTCGACGCTGCGCGCGAGTCAAAAAAGAACGGCCTGACGCGCGCTTGCGCGAAGGCGTTCCGCACGGAGCCCCAGGCTTGATCTTCCAGCGCGCCGCCCTGCGCGAATTCGCCAGCACTGCACTGACCGTTTTCGTCGCGCTGTTCGCCATCGTGCTGTCCACCCAGCTGGTGCGCCTGCTCGGACAGGCGGCGGGCGGAAAAGTGGCGTCCGAAGCGGTCATGGCATTGCTTGGCTTCGGCGCGCTGCGTTATCTGGGCGTGATCCTGTCGCTCACGCTGTTCATTTCGGTGCTGCTGGCGATGTCGCGCACCTGGCGCGATTCGGAAATGGTGGTGTGGTTTGCAACCGGCCTGCCGCTGTCTGCCTGGGTGCGGCCGGTGCTGCTGTTTGCACTGCCCATGGTGGCGGCGGTGGCCGTGCTGTCTCTCTATCTGGCCCCCTGGTCTCAGGTGAAAAGCGCCGAGTACCGTACCCGCATGAGCAATCGGGATGACGTCGCCCAGATGTCGCCTGGCCGTTTCCGGGAGTCTTCGCAGGCCAACCGGGTTTTCTTTGTCGAGAGCGGTGACGGCACGGATGGGGCGGTCAAGAACATTTTCGTGAGTTCGACCGAGAAAGGCCGCTTGGGGGTGACCGTGGCGGCCGACGGTTACACGCAGACGATGGAGGGCGGGGACCGCTTTGTCGTGCTGCTGCACGGCCGTCGCTATGAGGGTACGCCGGGTACGCCCGAGTACCGGGTGATGGAGTTCGAGCGGTACGCGGTGCGCATCGAGACGAAGGAGGCGCAGGGGGTGGAATCCCGCCCCTATCTGCTGACGCTGAAGGAACTGCTGGCCGATCCCACTGCGCCCAATATGGGCGAGCTGGCTTTCCGTGTCGGTCTTCCGGTTGCAGCCCTGAATCTTGCGCTGCTCGCCATTCCGCTTTCCTTCGTGAATCCGCGGGCCGGTCGTGCGAACAACCTTCTGATGGCGCTGCTCATCTATCTCGTCTATTCAAACCTTCTGAGCATCACCCAGGCCTGGGTATCGCAGGGCAAGCTGTCTTTCGGTGGCGTCATGTGGGCGTTGCACGGCGGCATGTTCCTGCTGCTGGCGGCAATGTTCCTGTGGCGCACCTACGGCCATCTCCCCCGCGCCTGGCGGAGTCGCTGACCATGCTGATCCATGAGCGTTACGTACTGCGGGAGGTGGCCTTTGCCACCCTGCTGGTGCTGGCAGCCTTCCTTGGCCTGTTCGGTTTCTTTGATCTGATCAACGAACTGGACAACCTGGGGCGCGGCAATTACGGGCTGGAGCATGCGGTCATGTATACCGCGCTGACATTGCCGGGTCGGGCCTATGAAACGCTGCCGATCGCGGTGCTGATCGGTGCGCTGTACTCGCTGACCACCCTGTCCAGACATTCCGAAATCACGGTGCTGCGGGCGTCGGGCCTGTCTACCGCCCGGATTCTTGGGCTGCTGGCCCGCATCGGCCTGCCTTTCGTGCTGCTCACCTTCCTGACCGGTGAGTTCATCGCGCCGCCTGCTGAACGCGCGGCCCAGGAATTGAAGCTTTCGGCGCGTTCTCAGCTCCTCACCGGAGAGTTTCGCAGCGGTTTCTGGGTGAAGGATGGACACAATTTCATCAATATAGGTACCGTCACGCCAGACGGCGAATTGCGCCGGGTGCGTATTTTCGAGTTCAGTGATCGACGCGAACTGCTGTCCATTCTTGAGGCCGCACGCGGCGCCTACCGCATGCCGGAAGGCTGGGTGCTGGCCGACGTGGCGCGAACCGATTTTTCGCCCGAAGGGGCCCGGGTGGCGCGGGCCGACAGGCTGGTGTGGGATTCGGACCTGAGCCCGGATGTGATGAGCGTGATGCTGGTGGTGCCGGAGCGCATGTCGGCCTGGAAGCTTTGGCACTACATCCGGCATCTGGAGGACAACCATCAGGACACCGGCCGTTACGAGATCGCGCTGTGGAAGAAGTTCACCTACCCGCTGGCCTGTCTGGTCATGCTGGCGCTTGCGCTCCCCTTCGCCTACATGCACAACCGTAACGCGGCGGTCAGCATCAAGGTGTTCGCAGGCATCATGATCGGCGTGCTGTTCCACATGCTGAACGGGCTCTTTTCCAATCTTGGTGCGATCAATTCGTGGCCACCCTCCGCGGCAGCCCTGACGCCAGGCGCTCTGTTCCTCTTCGCGGCGGCCATCATGCTGTGGTGGGAAGACCGTCGCTGACCGGTTTCACTTGATCCGGATCACCCGGGTGCCGGCCAGCCTGTCGTGCAGGAACTGGCGCTCGCGATCGAACAGTGCCCAGACCAGTCCGGCGCCGCCAAAACACAGCGAAGGCCAGCTCAGCAGATAGCGGAGCAGCGCCCGGTGAAAGCTGGGTGGGCGGTCTTCCAGTGCATCCACCACCCGTATACCCCAGGTCTGCATGGCCAGCGTCTGGCCACCCTTGCGCCAGTAATGCACGAAGTACAGGCCGAGCAGCAGAAAGATGTGCAGCCAGGCAAACCAGCCCTGCGGCGCCACGTCAAGCGTCAGGCCGATCACCAGATAGGGCAGCATGAAGCCGGCAGCCAGCACGCCGAGCAGAAGCAGCACTTCGTAGAGCAGTGAGGCGAGCCGGCGACGCAGGCCGGCGGACGGAAAACGGAAAGCTTCGGACATCATTGCGAAGCGGCTGGAGGAAAGCCGCGAGAGGTGACGGGTGCGCAGTCTACTTGCGAACTGGAGTTGCTGCAGGTGCCCCCGGTGCCTTGCTGCCGCCCTTGCCTGCGTCCTGCAGGCGCTTTCGCTCTTCCGGCGACAGGCTCTCGTAGGCTTCCCACTGCCGTCTCAGGGTTTCGCGCTGGTCTGCCGGCATGCTCTGCAATCGCCGGTAACGCTCGCGTGCCTCGATTCGCTCCTTCGGGCTGAGGCTGCCCCAGTAGGCCATGCGCGCACGCATGCGCGATTGCTCGGCAACGGTCATCGACGGGTAGCGGGCAGCCAGATCCAGCCATTTGCGCCGACGCTCAGGCTCGAAGCTGTCCCAGTCCTCGGCCAGTGGAGACAGAATGGCCTGCTCCGCGGGATTGAGCTGCTGCCATGCCGGCGTCCGTGCCTGAGCGAGCGCGGGGGGGCAAGACAGCGACGCCGCAAGCAGCGCGCCGGCCAGGAGGATGCGCATCAGCGTTCGCCCTGGCTGTCCAGCCAGTTACCGAATCCGCGGTCAAGATAGGCGTCGATCGGAAGGTCGTCGGTCAGCAGCGCGGTGTCGATGTCCATCGATTCGTTGAAGCGCTCGTCCTGCGACTGCTGGCTGGCAAAGGCGGCTATCAGCGCGAGCAGCACCACGCCGGTGGCCGATATCAGGTTCTGGCGCAGCCAGTTGCCGCCGCCCAGCATACCGGCCAGGCCGGCAAGTCGGGGCAGCAGCGCCAGATTCCGGCGGGGTCGGGCGGCCGCGATGGCGCGCTCGCGTGACTGACCCAGCCGGAAAACGATGTCCGGCGGCAATTCACCGCAGGCGGCTTCAAGCGCAGCATGGGTGAGGCGGCCGATTGCTGCCTCATCGATGCCGGGATGGGGGGGCGGTAGGTGGTTCAGGTTCATAGCTTGATGCCACGCAGTTTGAGAGCGGCCGCGAGAGCGTGCGTCGCGCGCGAGCAGTGCGTCTTGACGCTGCCTTCGGAGCAGCCCATGACCGATGCGGTCTCGGCGATATCCATTTCCTCCCAGTAACGCATCAGGAAGGCTTCGCGTTGACGCGCCGGAAGGCGGGAAATTTCACGCTCGATCAAGGCCATGACTTCGGACTGTTCGAGATTCTGTTCGGGCGTGCGGCCCAGTTCCGACGGGTTGTCGACCACCAGGGTGTCCAGCGGATCGTAATCGTCATCATCGTCCTGGGCGCCCAGGGCCGACAGCAGAGTGGTCCAGGTCGATCGCACCTTGCGGCGCCGGAAGGCATCGCGGATCACGTTCTGCAGGATGCGCTGGAACAGCAGCGGAAGTTCGTCCGCCGGCCGGTCGGCGTATTTCTCCGCCAGCTTCATCATCGCGTCCTGTACCGCGTCCAGCGCCGATTCGTCGTTGCGAAGCGCGAACACGGCCTGCTTGAAGGCTCGTCGTTCGACAGCGGCTAGAAAGGCGGACAGTTCTTCGCGGGAAGCCAGGGCTCGGTCTTTCGGTGGATCGGTGCGGGTGGTCTGCCACGGCCGGTACGAGCGGCATACGCCCGCTGAATGCCGACAAATGCCTTGACCGCAAAGAGTGCCAAAGCTACCCTTTGCGGCTTTTCCGGAATTTTTTTACAGGTGTGGCGATGCTTTTGACCGGAGCGGAAATTGTAGTCAGGTGCCTTGCGGAAGAAAAGGTCGAGTATGTTTTCGGGTACCCCGGCGGCGCCGTGCTCTACCTGTATGACGAGCTTTTCAAGCAGGACAAGGTACGGCATGTACTCGTCCGCCACGAACAGGCTGCGCTGCACGCTGCCGACGCGTATTCGCGTTCGACCGAGCGCGTAGGCGTCGCGCTGGTGACGTCCGGCCCGGGTGTGACCAATGCCGTGACCGGCATTGCGACCGCCTACATGGATTCGATTCCGATGGTGATCATCACCGGTCAGGTGCCGACCGCTGCCATCGGTCAGGACGCCTTCCAGGAATGCGACACGGTCGGCATCACCCGCCCCTGCGTGAAGCACAACTTCCTGGTCAAGGACGTCAAGGACATCGCTCCGACCATCAAGAAAGCCTTCTTCATCGCCAAGACCGGCCGTCCGGGCCCGGTTCTTGTCGATATTCCGAAGGACATCACGATGGCCAAGGCCGAATTCGACTATCCGAAGTCGGTCACCATGCGCTCCTACAACCCGATCACCAAGGGTCACCAGGGCCAGATCAAGAAGGCGGTCCAGCTGCTGCTGGAAGCCAAGCGCCCGATGATCTACGCCGGCGGTGGCGTCGTCCTGTCGGACGCGTCGGACAAGCTGGCCAAGCTGGTGCGCACGCTGGGCGCGCCCTGCACCAACACGCTGATGGGCCTGGGTGCCTATCCGGCGACCGACAAGCAGTTCGTCGGCATGCTGGGCATGCACGGCAACTACGAAGCCAATATGGCGATGCAGTACTGCGACGTGCTGATCGCAGTCGGCGCCCGCTTCGATGACCGCGTGATCGGCAATCCGGCCGACTTCGCCCGCGTCGCCCGCAAGATCATCCACATCGACATCGACCCGTCGTCGATTTCCAAGCGCGTGAAGGTGGATGTGCCCATCGTCGGCAATCTGCCGGACGTGCTGGACGACATCCTGCGTCTGCTGGAAGCGTCGGGCGACCGCCCGGACAAGGAATCGCTGGGCGAGTGGTGGAAGCAGATCGAGGAATGGCGCAGCCGCGACTGTCTGAAGTACAAGAACAGCGACGAGGTGATCAAGCCGCAGTTCGTGGTCGAGAAGCTGTGGGAAGTCACCAAGGGTGAAGCCTTCGTGACTTCGGACGTCGGCCAGCACCAGATGTGGGCCGCCCAGTACTACAAGTTCGACAAGCCGCGCCGCTGGCTCAATTCCGGCGGTCTGGGCACGATGGGCGTGGGCATCCCCTACGGCATCGGCGTGCAGCTTGCGCACCCGGGTTCGCAGGTGGCGGTGGTCACCGGTGAAGGTTCGGTGCAGATGAACATCCAGGAACTGTCGACCTGCAAGCAGTACCGCATTCCGCTGAAGATCTGCAGCCTGAACAACCGCTATCTGGGCATGGTCCGCCAGTGGCAGGAATTCATCCACGGCAACCGCTACTCCGAGTCCTACATGGATTCGCTGCCCGATTTCGCCAAGCTGGCCGAGGCCTATGGTCACGTCGGCCTGCGTGTTGAGAAGCCGGGCGACGTGGAAGGCGCGCTGCGCGAGGCGTTCAAGCGCAAGAATGATCTGGTGTTCATCGACTTCCAGGTCGATCCGACCGAAAACGTGTATCCGATGGTGATGGGCGGCAAGGGTCTGACTGACATGATCCTGTCCGCCGAGGACCTGTAACGCAGCAACCTGACACTGTCGCGCGCGGCCCCCGGCATCCACGCGTCGCCGGGGTCGCCGGACCGGCTTACCGGCCGATCCGGCAGCGGGCACCGGCCTCCGGCAGCCCGCACCGTCGCGGCGGTTCTCCGTTTTGAAGAAAGAGGCGCTCGCAATGAGGCATGTCATTTCCGTACTGATCGAGAACGAAGCCGGTGCGCTGTCGCGCGTGTCGGGCCTGTTCTCGGCGCGTGGCTACAACATCGAATCGCTCACCGTGGCACCGACCGAAGACGGTTCGCTGTCGCGCATGACCATCATTTCCACCGGCTCGGATGACATCATCGAGCAGATCACCAAGCAGCTGAACAAGCTGATCGAGGTGGTGAAGGTGGTCGACCTGTCCGAAGCCGCGCACATCGAGCGCGAACTGATGCTCATCAAGGTGCGCGCCACCGGCAAGGACCGCGAAGAGCTGAAGCGGGTCGCCGACATCTTCCGCGGCCGCATCATCGACGTGACCGATTCGACCTATGTGATCGAACTGACGGGCAACACCGCCAAGATCGATTCCTTCGTCGGCGCGATCGACAGTTCGCTGATCCTGGAAACCGTGCGCACCGGCGTCGCCGGCATTGGCCGCGGCGACCGCATCCTGCGCCTCTGATTCGCACACCGCATTCCGCATCAGCCCGCAGCACCGCATAAACCTACACAGCACACAAGGGAAACCCATGAAAGTCTTCTACGACAAGGACGCAGACCTGTCGCTCGTCAAGGGCAAGAAAGTCACCATCGTCGGCTACGGCTCACAAGGCCATGCTCACGCCCAGAACCTGTCGGATTCCGGCGTCAAGGTCACGGTTGGCCTGCGCAAGGGCGGCGCGTCGTGGAAGAAGGCCGAAGCCGCTGGCCTGAAGGTGAAGGAAGTGGCGGATGCGGTGAAGGGTGCCGATCTGGTCATGATCCTGCTGCCGGACGAGAACATCCCGCAGGTGTACTACGGTGACGTCGAGCCGAACATCAAGAAGGGCGCGACGCTGGCGTTCGCCCACGGCTTCAACATCCACTACAACCAGGTCATCCCGCGCGAAGATCTCGACGTCGTGATGGTCGCCCCGAAGGGCCCGGGCCACACCGTGCGTTCCGAGTACCTGCGCGGAGGCGGCGTGCCGTCGCTGATCGCCGTGTATCAGGACAAGTCGGGCAAGGCGCGTGACCTCGCGCTGTCGTACGCGGCTGCCAACGGCGGCACCAAGGGTGGCGTGATCGAAACCTCGTTCCGCGAAGAGACCGAAACCGACCTGTTCGGCGAACAGGCCGTGCTGTGCGGCGGTGTGGTCGAACTGATCAAGGCCGGCTACGAAACGCTGACCGAAGCCGGCTACGCGCCGGAAATGGCCTACTTCGAGTGCCTGCACGAAGTGAAGCTCATCGTCGACCTGATCTTCGAGGGCGGCATCGCCAACATGAACTACTCGATCTCGAACAACGCGGAATACGGTGAGTACGTGACCGGCCCGCGCGTGATCGCCGGCGAAGCCCGCGCTGCGATGAAGGAATGCCTGGCCAACATCCAGAATGGCAACTACGCCAAGAACTTCATCCTGGAAGGCCGGACCAACTATCCGGAAATGACCGCGCGTCGTCGCCTGACCGCCGCTCACGAAATCGAGAAGGTCGGTGAGCAGCTGCGCGGCATGATGCCGTGGATCACCAAGAACAAGCTGGTCGACCAGTCGAAGAACTGATCCGCCTCTTGTGCCGCCCGGCGGTTTCCGCACGACTCGTGCCGGAGCCGCCGGGCTTTTTGCATTCTGGGCTGCGCAGCCCGACTGTGCTACGTTCGGCGTGAAGCCGAGCGACTGGTCGCCTTCGGGCGGTCAGTGAGGCCGGCGCAGCAGGGGCCGGACCGGGCCCGCGATGCAAGAAAGCCGTGCGACGGTGATCCCGCGCGCGGACCATCGGAGTGAATGCATGTCCGAGTATGACCCGCAGTACGTCAAACCCGCCGATCCGGTAAAGCGCCGGCGCGGCATCTACATCCTTCCCAACCTGTTCACCACCGCCTCGTTGTTCGCCGGCTTCTACGCCATCGTGCAGGCGATGAACGGGCGCTATGAATATGCCGCCGTGGCCATCTTCATTGCCATGGTGCTGGACGGCCTCGACGGCCGGGTGGCGCGGCTCACCCATACTCAGTCCGCCTTCGGTGCCGAGTACGACTCGCTGTCCGACATGGTGTCCTTCGGCGCAGCGCCGGCGCTGATCGCCTACGAATGGGCGATGCGCGGCCTCGGCAAGTGGGGCTGGATTGCTGCCTTCATCTACTGTGCAGGAGCGGCGCTGCGGCTGGCCCGTTTCAACACCAACCTCGGCACGGTGGACAAGCGCTACTTCCAGGGTCTGCCCAGCCCGGCCGCAGCGGCACTGGTCGCCGGACTGGTATGGGTGGCGACCGACAACGGCTACACCGGGCCGGACATGCGCTGGGCCGCTTTCGCGATCACGCTGTTCGGCGGGCTCACCATGGTGAGCAACGTGAAGTTCTGGAGCGGCAAGGACATCAATCTGCGTCGCAGCGTCCCTTTCATCGTCATTTTCGGCTTCGTGCTGGCTTTTGTTGCGGTGTCGCTGAATCCTCCGGTGGTGCTGTTCAGCCTGTTTGTCGCCTACGGCCTGTCCGGCTACGTGATGTGGCTGATCAGGCGCGCCGGCCGCGCACCGGCTGCGTCTCCGACGCTGCCGCCGCCCGAAGCCTGATCCTGAGTGCCGTGCGCCGTTGTCCGGCGCCGGCCGTCGACTTATATTCCCGGGCCTGCGCGGCCTTGCCGCGCGTTCCGGCCACCACCGCCTGCATGACCCGCGTCGCCAAGCAATGCGACGCGCAATGGAGATCACCATGACCGACCGCCTCATCATTTTCGACACCACGCTGCGCGACGGAGAACAGAGCCCGGGCGCCTCGATGACGCGCGACGAGAAGCTGCGCATCGCCCGTCAGCTCGAAAAGATGCGGGTGGATGTGATCGAGGCCGGTTTCGCTGCCGCCTCCAACGGCGACTTCGAATCGGTGCGCGCGGTGGCTGAAACCATCCGCGAATCCACCGTCTGTTCGCTGGCGCGCGCCAGCGAGAACGACATCCGTCGTGCGGGCGAGGCGATCAGGCCGGCGGCGAGCGGCCGCATCCACACCTTCATCGCGACCAGCCCGATCCACATGGAGAAGAAGCTGCGCATGAGCCCCGACCAGGTGGTCGAACAGGCGATCAAGGCGATCGGCTGGGCGCGGCAATACACCGAGGACGTGGAATTTTCGGCCGAGGACGCGGTGCGCTCCGACATCGACTTCCTGGTGCGCGTCTTCACCGAGGTGATCAAGGCCGGCGCGAAGACCATCAACGTGCCGGATACCGTGGGCTATTCGGTGCCGGCGCAGTGGGCCGAGCGCATGCGCACGCTGATCGAGCGGGTGCCGGGCGCGGACAGGGTGGTGTGGTCAACGCACTGCCACAACGATCTCGGCATGGCGGTGGCCAATTCGCTCGCCGCGGTGATGGCCGGCGCACGTCAGGTCGAGTGCACGATCAACGGTCTGGGCGAACGCGCCGGCAACGCCTCGCTGGAAGAAGTGGTCATGTCGGTGCGTACCCGGCGCGACGTGTTCGGTGTCGAGACGCGCATCGACGCTTCGCAGATCGTGCCGGCTTCGCGTCTGGTGTCCACCATCACCGGCTATCCGGTGCAGCCGAACAAGGCCATCGTCGGTGCCAACGCCTTCGCGCACGAGTCGGGCATCCACCAGGACGGCGTGCTCAAGCACCGCGAAACCTATGAAATCATGCGTGCCGAGGACGTGGGCTGGAACACCAACAAGCTGGTGCTCGGCAAGCACTCCGGCCGCAACGCCTTTCGCGCGCGGCTGACCGAACTGGGCATCGTCGTGGAGTCGGAAGAGCAGCTCAACGTGGCCTTCGCCGCGTTCAAGGAGCTGGCCGACAAGAAGCACGAAATCTTCGACGAGGACATCCAGGCGCTGATGAGCGACGAAGCGGTCACGCCGGAGGACGAGCAGTACAAGCTGGTTGCCATGAGCGTGCGCTCGGAAACCGGCGAGCCGCCGCAGGCAGCCGTGACGCTGACCGCGGGTGGCCGCGAGGTGAGGGTGCAGTCTCAGGGCAGCGGCCCGGTCGATGCGTCCTTCCGTGCCATCGAATCGGTGGCGAAAAGCGGCTCGGAACTGCTGCTGTATTCGGTCAACGCCATCACCACCGGCACCGACGCGCAAGGCGAGGTGACGGTGCGGCTGGCGCTGGGGGGGCGCATCGTGAACGGCCAGGGCGCCGATACCGACATCATCGTCGCCTCGGCCAAGGCCTACATCAATGCGCTGAACAAGCTGCAGGGTGCGCAGAAGCTCAATCCGCAGGGCGACGAAAGCCCGATCTGAGCCGGGTGTCCGGCGCAAAGGGCGAAAGGGCCGGCGATCGCCGGCCCTTTTTCATGGCGCGTCGGGTGCCTGCGCCGCCAGCCGGCTGGGTGCGGTGTACTTCGAGTAGAAGGTACTGCCGAGAAAGAGCAGCACCGACAGCACGGTGTAGACGACGGCGATCTGCGCCGACAGCCCGCTGTCAGAAGTCGCGCGCACGATGCCCTCAGTGAAATAGGCCAGGCTGAGCAGCGACATCCACTGGTGGGTATAGCGTCGGCCGCGCAGGATGCCGAACAGGCTGCCCAGCAGCGGGACGACCTTCAATACCAGTGCGGAGCCGCCCGGGCGCAGCGGCGCCAGCCAGAGCTCCCAGGCGAGGCCCAGCAGGATGAGGGCAATCAGGCTGCCGGCGGTCAGCAGGTTCCAGCGTCGGGCATTCATGTCAGTCGGCGAGCTTGAGGGCGGTGAGGGCGAGTCGGCGGCCGAGCGCGAAGGCGAGCTTCGCTTCCGGTTCCGACAAGGCGGTACGGGCGTCGGCACCGGTCACGTGACTGGCGCCATAGGGCGTGCCACCGTCCGGCGTGTGGGCCAGTTCGGGCTCGGCATAGGGCAGGCCGACGATCACCATGCCATGGTGCAGCAGCGGCAGCATCATCGACAGCAGCGTGCTTTCCTGGCCGCCGTGCTGCGACGCGGTCGAGGTGAACACGGCGGCCGGTTTGCCGGTCAGCGCACCGGACAGCCACTGCGGACTGGTGCCGTCGAGAAAGTACTTGAGCGGGGCGGCCATGTTGCCGAAGCGGGTCGGGCTGCCGAGCGCCAGCCCGGCGCACTCTTCGAGGTCGATCGCCTCGGCGTAGGGTGCGCCGCTGTCGGGTACCGCCGGCGCGCTGGCTTCGCAGACCGTGGATACCGGCGGCACGGTACGCAGCCGGGCGGCCGCGCCGTCCACCGAATCAATGCCGCGGACGATCTGCCGCGCCAGATTCAGCGTGGAACCGTGGCGACTGTAATAAAGCACGAGGATTTCTTTCAATGCGGGCCATCCAGCACAATGAGGGCCGGAGTGTACAGTGTTGCGGGCCGCGCCCCGGCGGTTTCCCGGTTCGTATCCAGCCTTTCGATGTCTTCTTCCCTGACTGATTTCGTGCTGCGCCCCTTTCGTGTGGTCGGCGGTGCGGTGCGTCGCCACCGCGACGGTCGTGCCGCACAGTCCGCTGCCGCACTGGCGCTCGCACTGCTGTTCGCGCTGGTGCCACTGGTGGTGCTGGCGCGTCAGCTCACCGCCTGGCTGCCCGATGCGCTTCAGTTCGGCGCGCCGCTGCAGGCCTATCTGACCGGAACGCTGCTGCCGGACGAGGCGGGCAGCAGTGTGGTTCGCCACGCTTCGCGCTTCGTGGCCAAGGCGCGCCGGCTGTCCCTGGCCGATCTGCTGCTTCTGCTGGGCAGCGCCTGGGTATGGGTGCGCACCGCGGATCATGCGCTCAATGCCATGTGGCCACAGCGCCCGCATCGCAAGGTGCGCCGTACTGCGCTGATCTATATCGCCCTGCCGGTGCTTGCGCCGGTGGCGCTCGGCGTCGGCGCCGGCCTCACGCTGTATCTGGTGACCGCCTCGCTCGGGCTGGTGGACGAGCCGCCCTGGCTCAAGGTGCTGCTGCTGCGCGCGGCGACCGGCGTGGTGACCGCCGGTTTCCTCGTGCTGCTTTATCGCACCCTGCCGCGGGCGACCGTAAGCTGGGGAGAGGCGATCTGTGGCGCGCTGATGGCCACCGGCCTGCTGTCGCTGATGCAGAAGGGGCTCAGCATCTACGCTGGCCACATGCCGGCCTATGCGGTGGTATATGGCGCGCTGGCGACGCTGCCGGTGTTCCTGATGTGGCTTTACCTGTTCTGGGCCATCGTGCTGTTCGGCGCCGCACTGACCGCCGAACTGAACGACCGCGCGCGTTGAAACAGCCGGCGGTCAGCCGCGGCCCGATGCTGCGCTGAGCTCTTCCAGTTCGTACAGTTCGAAAGCCTGGGTCTGAAGGTCGAGGTCGGACAGCCTTGCTTCGCCCAGGCGGCAGGCGGGGCCCGACATGTGGGCGATCAGCAGTTCGTGTCCGCGTGCGTCTCCGCTGGTCAGCATCAGGGCCGGATGCGCGCGCTGGCGCGGCAGCGGCGGCAGGCGCAGCGCGGGCACGGTGGTCCGCGGTTCTGCGTCGCTGAACACCACGGTCGCAGCCTGCGCACCGTGGCTGAGCAGTTCGACCCCCACATCGACCGCACCGGCGCTGGCGCTGCGCGCCCAGCGCACAACGCAGATCATCCAGGTGCGGCTGCCGCTGCCCTTGATCAGTACCGGCATGCCCGGGCGGATGAGCCCGGTGGGGCCGCTGTCCATGCGCAGCGCAAAACCGTTGGCGCTGTCGTTGAGCAGGGTCCAGCCGGTGGTCTGGTTGCCCCATTCGGCGGCCGGGTCACGCCGGTCCAGCAGTTGCCATATCGCGTCGAAGCCGACCAGCATGCGCACCGCCATGCCGCGTTCGCGTCGCGCAAACTGGCGCCGTGGCATGGCCATCCAGCGTGCCTGCAGCCGGCGCAGCAGGCGGCGGGTGCGGATCTGTCCGAGGCAGCCGGGCAGATAGAGGTCGGCTGCGCTGCCGCCTTCGTCTATCAGATCCAGATGGTGGGCGAGCACCTGGCCCAGTCGCTGGCAGGAACAGTACAGAATGTGGCTGCCGCGCTCTGCGTCGGGGGGCTCACGCAGCAGCGGAACCGGCCCGCGGTCGCTCTCGTCGTCCAGCCAGAACCACGAATCGAGGTCACGGTGCGGTGCATTGGCCTGGATCTGCACCGCGCCCGAGTAGCTGCGCACGTAGTCGGCGATGTTGAAGAAATCGGCAGGCGTCAGGTGTGGAGGCTGTGCCAGCTCCAGTGCGATCAATTCCCGGTAAAGCTGTTCTGCGTCGGCAGAGCCGGCGACCTGCGTGACCGGCATGGCCATGGTGCGGGTATGCATCAGCAGCGCATGTGCGGTGGCCCAGAAACCGATCGGCAGACTCGCTGCGGTCAGGGAACTGAGTGCATAGGCATCGAGTACGCACAGCATTGCATGCCCGGCCGTACGCGTCGGCTTCCTGGCGACCCGCGAGCGCAGTGCATCAAGGTAGCCCCGTGCGACCTGCATCAGCACATTCCCCAGATCATCTGCTGCGGCGCGCAGTTCGGCCGACATCGGCAGTGCCGAGGCGGCAAGTTCGGGTTTCAGCGAGATCGAACAGGACAGCGCGCGGTCATGGAAAATGTCGAGCACGCGCACGCGGGCTTGCGGTTCGATATCCGCGCGCGTGAGCAGGGACAGGCAGGCGGCAAGGGCCGGTGCATCGCGCGCCGGATCGCCGTCCGTCGGTCGCGCCAGCCAGTCGAGCACGGCCTGCAATGGCCCGCGATTCCGGGCGCTCAGCAGCAGCGCGTCGGGTTCGGACGGCGCATCAGGGGCGACAGACATCGGCTGAGGTGCGTACGCAGTGAAATCGGGTGAAGCGCCGATTCTAGTAAACTCATGTTTTGTCAGTGCAGGCCATAAGCCTCACTTCGGCCTCACTTCGGCCTCACTCCGGGCAAGTGTTAGGTCCCGCGCGTGTCTTATTGCAGCTTTTTCCTCAGGTCAGCCATGAATATCTCTTCCTTACCCGCCAAGACCATTGATCCGGCCGACCGCCTCATCGTGGCGCTCGACGTGCCCTCTGCCGACCAGGCGCGGGCCATCGTGAACCAGCTGGGCGATGCAGTCCGCTTCTACAAGATCGGTCTTGAACTGTTCATGAGCGGCAACTACTTCGAGCTGCTGGACTGGCTGATCGCGCGCAACAAGAAGGTGTTCGTCGATCTGAAGTTCTTTGACGTGCCGGAAACCGTGCGTTCGGCGGTACGTGCGCTGGCGTCCAGCGGTGCAACCTTTGCCACCATCCACGGCAATCAGGCCATCATGGAAGCGGCCGGCGCCGACAAGGGGGCGCTGAAGATTCTTGCGGTGACCGTGCTCACCAGCCTGGATCGCGGTGATCTCGACGATCTGGGCTTCGCATGCGACGTCGACGCGCTGGTGCTGTCGCGCGCGCGCCGTGCGCTGGCCGCCGGCTGTGACGGCGTGGTGTCTTCCGGGCTGGAGGCACCGCGCATCCGTGCGGAACTCGGTGAGCGCATCCTGGTGGTGACGCCGGGCATACGCCCGGTCGAGAACCGCCCGGCGGACGACCAGAAGCGTACGGTGGATGTGGCGCAGGCACTGGGCAATGGTGCCGACTATCTGGTGGTTGGCCGGCCCATCCGCAATGCGGCCGACCCGGTTGCGGCCGCCTGGGCCATGCAGTCACAGATTGCCAGCGCACTGGGCGTTGGTCAGTAGCCGCCGCTTGAAAGTCTTTCCGGCGTGAGGGCGCGTCGCCGGCCCCTATGCGCAGCGCATCATCATCCGAAGGGCTGATGATGCGTGCGTGCCGCATGTTGCATACTCGAATCGTTACCTGCCTTTTCCGGGCTTGCCCCGGGCGCGAGTGTTCGCGTCACATCCATCGATGTTCTGTCTGAGCCGCCGCCAACAACCCACTTCGGGCCTGCGCGCGCTCATTTTCCTTGTTGTCTGCCTTCTGCTGCCCGGCACGGCGACGGCAGCCTCGGTGCTCGTGCTGCTGAGCGAAGCTGGCGGCGCCTACGCGGAGTTTGCCGAAGCACTCAAGAACGAGCGCGCGGCGCGCGGGGGGTACGCACTGACCGTGCTCACTCGCAGTGAGCTCGCTTCGTCTGATCTTCCCGGACACGATGCGGTGGTGGCTGTCGGTGCTGGCGCCTTGCGCACGCTTGCACAGGCCGACAGTGCCGCACCGGTGCTGTCGGTGCTGGTGCCTCAGTCGGCGTTCGATGCGCTGAACCCCGGGGAGGGCGGTCGTCGCTGGACCGCCATTCATATCGATCAGCCGTTCACCCGCCAGGTCGAACTGATCCGGCAGGCCCTGCCCGAAGCGCGCCGCATCGGCACACTTGCCGATGCGGCGCACCCCGAACGTCTGCAGCCCTTGCGCGCCGCCGTGGGTGGCACCCCGCTGCAGCTGTCGGCGGGAAGCTTTACAGGCGAAGCGTCCCTGTTCGGTGCGCTGACGCAGGTGCTCGAGAAGTCGGACGTATTTCTCGCCATGCCCGATCCGCAGGTGCATAACGCCGGGACGGTGCGCAATCTTCTGCTGACATCGTTTCGCGCCCGCGTCCCGGTGGTCGGCTTCTCGGCTGCCTACGTGCGTGCGGGCGCTGTCATGTCGCTCTACTCGACCCCGGAGCAGATCGCGCGCCAGGCGGCTGACGTACTGGCGGGCTGGGTGCGGGACAGAGTCTGGCCTGCGCCCCGTCACCCTCGTCATTTCACCGTCACTGTCAATGCGCATGTGGCGCGGTCGCTCGGGCTGCGCATCGAGGATGGTGAAGCGCTGCGTGACCGGCTGATCCGTCTGGAGCGTCAGCCATGAAGCGCTGGGGCATCCGTTTGCGCGTATTGCTGGTGGCACTTGCACCGGTGATGGCGTTCGGCATTGCCGGAGGCGTCTGGCTCGTACTGCATCGTCTGGCGGAACTGGAGAACAGTCTGGTCGATCGGGGGCGGGCGACTGCTCGCCAGGTTGCGGCCACCGCCGACTACGGCATCTTCTCCGGCAATACGGATGCGCTGGTTTCCTTGATCGAGGCGGCGCGGCGCGAGCCGGACGTGAGCGGCATCATGGTATCGAGCCGCGATGGCGATCTGGCGGTGTCCGGCGGCGTGCTCAGCCCGGAAGCCTACCTGCCGGGCCGCCGCGCCGCCGGGCTGGCCCTGGTCGAACTCGACCATGCGCTGATGTTCGTCGAGCCCATCGTACGCAGCGCAGTGCTGGACGAATCCGACGTGTTCGACGGGCTGGGCGAGCCGGTAACCGATCGCCAGCCCATCGGCTGGGTACTGGTGGAAGTGAGCCGGGCGCGGGTCGAGGCGATGAAGGTGGATTTCATCCTGACCAGTGCCGGCGTGATTGCGGCGGCGCTGATGCTGGCCAGCGCGTTCGCCTTCCGCATCAGCCGGACGGTGACCGGCCCGGTGCGCGAGGTGTCGCAGGCGGTACGCCGGATCGGTGACGGTGATCTGTCGGTGCGCATTCCGGTGTCCGGTGGCGGTTCGCTGCGGGTGCTGGCCGAGGGCGTCAATGGCATGGCCGAGCGCTTGTTGCGGGCGCGCGACGAGCTTGAGGCGCGCATCGCGGATGCCACCCGACAGCTGCGCAGTCGCACCGACGAGGCGGAGCGGGCCAATCATGCCAAGTCGCGCTTCCTCGCGGCGGCCAGCCACGATCTGAGACAGCCGATGCACGCGCTCGGACTGTTCGTGGCCGAGCTGGCCGAACGCCTGCGTGGTTCGGAGCACCGCACGCTGATCCGCCAGATCGAGGAGTCGGTCGGCGCGATGGAAGACCTGCTGGATGCGCTGCTCGACATGTCCAAGCTGGATGCCGGTGGCGTCGCTGTACGCCGGTCGCACTTCCCGCTGCAGCCGATGCTCTCTCGCATTGTCGATGACTTCGCGGCAGACGCATTGCAGCGGGGGTTGCGTCTGAAGCTCCGGGCAACGCCATTCTGGGTGGAATCAGACCCGCTGCTGCTCGAACGCATCATGATCAACCTGCTGTCCAACGCCGTGCGCTACACGCAGCGCGGTGGTGTGCTGGTGTGCGTGCGCCGCCGCGGCCAGGATGTGGTGATCGAAGTGCGCGATTCAGGGCCCGGGGTTCCGGTCGAGGCCCACGACATGATTTTCGAGGAGTTCTATCAGCTGCAGAATCCGGCTCGCGTGCGGGGGCAGGGGCTGGGGCTGGGGTTGGCCATCGTGCGCCGATTGGCCGGCCTGCTCGGTCATGAGGTCAGTATCCGGTCGCGGGCACAGCATGGTTCCGTGTTCTCGGTATGCCTGCCCGGCGTGGAGATGCCGACTCCGGAATTGCCTGAGAGAGAGCCGGAGACTGCGTCGGCAACTCTGTCGCTGTTCGTGATCGTGATTGACGATGATCCGGGATCGCGCAACAGTATTGCCGGCCTGCTTCAGTCATGGGGCTGCGATGTGCTGTGTGCGCCCAATCTGTCCGAAGCGCGGGACGCCATCCGCCTGCGCGAGCGTTCGCCAGCTCTCATTCTGTGTGATTTCCGGCTGGCTGCGGTGGCCAGTGGCATCGATGTGCTCGATGCCCTTCTGGCTGAGCAGGTGAGCGACATCGCCGGCGCCCTGGTAACCGGCGATACCGATCCCCAGGTCAGGCGCATGGCGGCAGCCCGCGGCTATCCGGTCCTGCACAAGCCGGTGCGTCCGGCGCGCTTGCGAGCTCTGGTGCAGCAAGCGGTGGCGCGGCAGCAGAATCCGGTGAGTTGAACCAGGTTCGGGTGGAACGGTTGCCCGAGGTTTCATCAACTCACCTTGCGAACCGGGCGAGTCTTCGCTAACATCGTCGGTTTTCCTCGTTTTGAAGGAAGTGTAATGGTCGTCATTCGCCTCGCGCGTGGGGGTGCCAAGAAGCGCCCGTTCTTCAACATCATCGCCACCGATTCCCGCAATCGTCGCGACGGTCGTTTCATCGAGCGCGTGGGTTTCTACAACCCGGTCGCGCCGGAAGGCACGCCCGGTCGCCTGACCGTGAATGCTGAGCGCCTGGCCTACTGGGAAGGTGTCGGTGCCCAGCTGAGCCCGACGGTTGCCCGTCTGGTCAAGACGCAGAAGGCCGCCTGATCAGCGGTTCAGCCATCAGTACGCCTTCCGGTTCCATGATTGTTCTGGGACGGCTGGCTGCGCCCTTCGGCATTCAGGGCTGGTTGCACCTGCAGGTGTTCGGGGATGATCCGCAGTCCTGGAAAGTGATCGAGCGCTGGTACGCCAGCAGCGATCCGGACGCCGGGCCGGCGGGTTGGCGCGAGCTCAAACCCGATGGCTTCAAGCTCCAGGCCAAAGGTCCGGTGGTGCGCTTTGAAGGTGTGCCCGACCGTACCACGGCCGAAAAGCTGGTCGGCCTGTATGTCGGTGTGCCGCGACACGAACTGCCTGATACCGGAGACGACGAGTTCTACTGGGGTGATCTGGTCGGGCTTGAAGTGGTGAATCTGTCCGGCGAACGGCTGGGCCGTATCGACCGCCTGATGGAAACCGGTGCCAACGACGTGCTGGTTGTGCTCGACGATGCGCAAGGTGGTGACAAGCCGGTCGAACGGCTCATTCCTTTCGTGTCGGCAGTGGTGAAGGACGTGGATCGCGCAGCGTCGCGGGTGCTCGTAGACTGGGACGCACAGTGGTAGATATTGCCGCGGGTGGCGTGTCCGGGCCGCGCATCACTTTCGAGGTGGTGTCGCTGTTTCCGGAAATGTTCGCGGCGATCGAACGCAGTGGCATCACCCGGCGCGCGCTGGAGCGCGGGCTGTGGGACGTGAGGCATACCAGCCCGCGCGATTTCGCGGCTGATGTGCATCGCACCGTGGATGACCGGCCTTACGGCGGTGGTCCGGGCATGGTGATGCTGGCCGAGCCGCTGGCGCAGGCCATTTCGGTGTGCCGTGCCCGCCATGCTCAGCCGGTCAAAGTGGTTCATTTTTCGCCGTCCGGTGTGCGCATGACGCACCGGAAAGTGATGGAACTGGCGGCGGAGCCGGCGTTGATCCTGCTCTGCGGCCGGTATGAAGGAATGGACCAGCGCCTGATCGACCGGGAGGTCGATCTGGAGCTGTCGCTGGGGGATTTCGTGCTGTCGGGCGGCGAACTGCCGGCGATGGCACTGATGGACGCAATCATCCGGCAGTTGCCGGGGGCGCTGAACGATGCGTCGTCCGCGGTCGAGGATTCATTCGTAAGCGGTCTGCTGGACTGCCCGCACTACACCCGTCCCGAAGTGTGGGATGGCCGGCCGGTGCCGGAGGTGCTGCTGTCCGGCGATCACGCGCGGATCCGTCGCTGGCGGGCCGAGCAGGCCTTGGCGATCACGCGCAGCCGGCGACCTGACCTGCTGACGCGGGATGAGCCGTGACAGTTTCTCCAGTAGCGTTTTTGCAGTAAGCGGGTGACCGAACACCGTCATCCATCAATAAATGCACGCATCACGGAACAAGTGCTCTGCGGCAAGGCAATGCCATAGACCAGGAGTCAAGCATGAATCTGATCCAGCAACTTGAGCAGGAAGAAATCGCCCGTCTGGGCAAGAACATCCCCGAATTCGCCCCCGGTGACACCGTCATCGTGAACGTGAACGTGGTCGAAGGCGACCGCAAGCGCGTTCAGGCCTACGAAGGCGTGGTGATCGCCAAGCGCAACCGCGGTCTGAACTCGAACTTCATCGTTCGCAAGATTTCCAGCGGCGAAGGCGTCGAGCGTACCTTCCAGACCTACTCGCCGCTGATCGCGTCGGTCGAGGTGAAGCGTCGCGGTGACGTGCGTCGCGCCAAGCTGTACTACCTGCGCGAGCGTTCGGGCAAGTCGGCACGCATCAAGGAAAAGCTGGCCAAGCGCGTGGTTGCTCCGGCAGCCCAGTAAGCGCCTGCTGCCGCGGATGTCTCAGGGCATCCGCGCAGGCCGGAATGAAAAAGGGACCTTCGCGGTCCCTTTTTCATTTCCGCTGCCGTCCGGTGCTCAGCGCTTGTCGGCGCGGATCTGGGCCCAGGCGGAGTGATTGTGGATGGACTCGAAGTTCTCGACTTCCAGCACATAGGCGCGCACGCGCTGTTCCGCATTCAGTCGCGAGGCAATGTCGCGCACCATGTCCTCGACGAACTTGGGATTCTCGTAGGCGCGCTCGGTCACGAATTTCTCGTCCGGCCGCTTCAGCAGCCCGTACAGATCACAGGACGCTTCCTGCTCGGCGATGTCGATCAGGTCGTCGATCGCCAGATCGCCCTCGATGTCTGCCTCGATGGTGACGTGAGAGCGCTGGTTGTGCGCGCCGTACTGCGAAATCTTCTTCGAACACGGGCACAGGCTGGTGACCGGAATCTGCACCCGCAGCGTGAAGGTGTGCTGTCCGTCCGTGTCTGTCCGCGCGGTGTAGCCCACCTCGTAGTCGAGCAGACTTTCGGTGCCTGACACCGGCGCGGTCTTGCGGCGGAAGTAGGGGAAGCGCATCGTGATTTCGCCGCTGTCCGCTTCCAGCCGGACCAGCATGGTGCGCATCAGCGGCGCGAACGAAGCCGGCGACAGCGGCGTGTTCAGTTCGTGCAGCAGCTCCACGAAGCGCGACATGTGGGTGCCCTTCAGATGGGCGGGCAGACTCACGAACAGGCCGCACTCGGCCACCGTGCCCTGCACCCAGCCGTCGCGGCCGCGCACGCTGATCGGATGCCGGATGCCACGTATGCCTACCTTTTCGATCGGCAGTTCGCGCCGGTCCGGCGAGTTCTGCACGTCGGGCATGCTGAGCGGGGTGGCGTGTGGATCGCGGGCGTTCATGCTGGACCTCTGGTTTCTCTACATGATCATTTGTTGCATGTAGATTAACACCGGGTTCCGGCCGACTCAAGCCGCGGTGCACGAAAAAAACCCGGCGGTGCCGGTAATGCCGTTCAGTTAAGGTTTTTTTTCAGGACGCGAACGGAGTAGCGCTGAGGCAGAGCTTTGACCAGACGGGGGCATTGACGCCCCCGTCGCTTTTCCACGATTGCAAACTGCATCTGTT
>JBEQBZ010000003.1:0-260622 GCA_041639545.1 Methyloversatilis sp.
AGAGCTTCCACGACGAGACGCTGCCGAAGGAGTCAGCCAAGGTGGCGCACTTCTGCTCGATGTGCGGCCCGCACTTCTGTTCGATGAAGATCACGCAGGACGTGCGCGACTTCGCCGCCAAGCAGGGCCTGAATGAGGACGAAGCCCTGCAGAAGGGCATGGAAGTGAAGGCGGTGGAGTTCGTGAAGTCGGGCGCGGAGATCTACCAGAAGGTGTAAGGCCCGTAGCCTGCGCCGCTGTCCGCAGAGCCTGCGGACAGCGGCGCAGGCAGGCAGCCGAAGGGATTCACGGCCGCATCGCGGCGGGGGCGCCGCTCCCACGGCATCTGCCACGCGCTGTGCTGTTCCTGTGGGAGCGGCGCCTCGCCGCGATGGCGGCCGTGGCACGACAAGCCCATTGCGCCGCGCGCGGCGGCCGTGTGCTGCAAGGACGGACCGACCCCGGAGTCGGCCACGGGGCAGACAGGGTCCGCCTTGGGCGAAAAGCGTGAATTTTTCACACCCCCCTCATCTTCCCCTCCCACAACACACTGACGGAGGGTGCGGATTTCTGTGGGAGCGGCGCCTCGCCGCGATGGCGGCCGTGGCACGACAAGCCCATTGCGCCGCGCGCGGCAGCCGTGTGCTGCAAGGACGGACCGACCCCGGAGTCGGCCACGGGGCAGACAGGGTCCGCCTTGGGCGAAAAGCGTGAATTTTTCACACCCCCCCTCATCTTCCCCTCCCACAACACACTGACGGAGGGTGCGGATTTCTGTGGGAGCGGCGCCTCGCCGCGATGGCGGCCGTGGCACGACAAGCCCATTGCGCCGCGCGCGGCGGCCGTGTGCTGCAAGGACGGACCGACCCCGGAGTCGGCCGCGGGGCAGACAGGATCCGCCTTGGGCGAAAAACGTGAATTTTTCACATGCCACCCCCATCTTCCCCTCAAGGGCGGATCGGCCGAGGTCGTAATAAGGGTCGAAGCTGAAAAAGGCAAACCCGTCGAAAGGCGGGGACGCAAAGTCACCGGTCTAATCCGCGCATGCGCGGGATGACGGCGGGACCGCCACTGACCCTCCCGAGGGCGCGGACTCCTCCAACCGGTGAATGACCAAACCGACCGGCCGGAGTACCGAACGATGATCGCCCTGAATCGCCTCTCTCCCCTCTGCCAGAGCCTGCTGTGCGCGCTTGCGCTGTCTGCCGCCCTGCCCGCGTCGGCGGCGCTTCCGGTGCAGGCGGCTGCCCCGGTGGTGCTGCAGCCGCTGCCGGCGCGTGATGTGGAAGGCGGCATGTGGCCGGTGAGTTTCGATCTGTCCCGGCTCAAGGCGGCACGTGCCGGCGAGCTGTTCCGCCTTGCGCTGCCGGACGGCCGTACGCTGGATCTGGTGTATGACTCGACCCTGGGTGGACCGGACGGCACGCAGTGGATAGGCCACCACGCGGCCGGCCGCCAGTACGCGGTGCGTCTGCGCATCGATGGCGCGCTGGCGGCCGGTGTCATCCGTACGCCGGAAGGCGGTTTCGTGCTCGGGCACGTCGATGGCGTCCAGATGATGGGCCCCGACCTGTCAGTGGCCGCCGGTCCGCTCGAACTGGATGCCCTGCCGTCCATGTTCTCGCCCGCCGACACGGTTTCCCAGCCCGCTGATCGTGAAACGCGTACGCCGTCCGCCGTCGTTCAGCCGCCGGCCGATGCGGCGCATCCGGTCGCTTTCAACCTGATAGCGCTGTCGGCGCTGGAGCCGGGCGACGAAGTGTCGCTGTCCATTCCCGATCACGGCGATTACCGCGTCAGCTATGACCGCACCGATGCCGGCGCGGCGGATACCAGTACCTGGGTCGGTCACCTGAAGGATTACGGCAGCGAATTTCGCGTCATCATCACCTCCGGCCCGAACGGCAGCATGGGCAACATCCTGACGCCCTCGGGCGAACTGATGCTGGTCGACAACGGTGGCCGTCAGTGGCTGGTGGACCCGGTCCGGTCCGGTCTGTCGCAGTTCGAGTCCGAACATGCGGATTCGGTCGGCGAGGAAGTGGCGGGGGCCGCAGCCGGTGGCGTGACCGCCGATGGCGGCAGCACGGCAGCCGCCGGCACCACGACGACGGCAGGTGCAACCACATCCGGCAGCACGGCCGGCGCCACCGCTACCCAGATCGATCTGCTGGTGCTCTATACCCCGGGTTTCAAGAAGAAGCACGGCACCGCATTCAGCACCCGCATCGCCCAACTGGTCGCACTGGCCAATCAGGCCTACGTCGACAGCGGCGTACCGATCCGTCTGCGTCTGGTCGGCTCCGAACAGGTGGCTGACAGCGATACCACGACCAACTCGAACACCCTGACCGCACTGACTCGCGCCACCGGCGCCTACAGGACGGTGCCGGCACTGCGCAAGAAGTACGGCGCCGATCTGGTCACCGTGGTGCGGCCGTTCTACATGAACGCACAGGGCGGCAGCTGCGGTGTCGGTTATGTCGGCGGCTACAACGGCAGCAACATCGCCCACTACGCTGGCTACGCCTATTCGGTCGTGAGCGACGGCCGCGACATGGCCGGCACCAATTACTACTGCACCGACTACACTTTCACCCACGAACTGGGCCACAACATGGGCCTGATGCACGATCGCGCCACGGTGGCCCGTCAAGGCGGCGGTCAGGGCAGCCATCCGTACGCCTTCGGCTACGGTCGCAGCGGCAGTTTCGGCAGCATCATGAGCTACATCTCGCCGGTCATCGGCCGCTTCTCCAACCCGGAACTGAATACCTGCGCCAGCGGTGCCTGCGGCGTGGCCGTGACCGATCCGGCGTCCGCACACAACGCGCTGGCGCTGATCAACAACCGTACCGCGGTGTCGAGCTGGACCGCGACCGTTGTCCCGACCAGCTATCAGGTGTCCGGCACGATTTCACGCGCTGGCCGCCCGCTGGCCAATGTGGCGCTGAGTGCCAGCAATGGTGCCAGCTGTACCGCCAGTGGCCGGACCGGCGCCTACGCCTGCACCGTGCCCTGGGGCTGGAGCGGCACCATCACCCCGCAGGTTCAGGCCAGCGTGACGCCGGGCGTGCTGTCGTTCAGCAATGTGACCGCGGCCCAGACGAAGAAGAACTTCATCGTGCGCTGACCGCATGACCGCGTCCGGCTGCCGGGCGCGGTTACCATAGCGCCCTGCGGCCCGGTGTCGGGCCTTCCAACTGAACGGGGCAGTCATGCGGATCACTTTCATCGGCGGCGGCAATATGGCCAGCGCGCTGATCGGCGGCATGTTGAAGCGCGGCGCGCAGGCGTCGGACATCGCGGTGGTTGAACTGCTGGCCGAAGGCCGCGAGCGCCTGGTGCGTGATTTCGGTGTGCGGGCGATCGAGTCGCTCGACGCGCAGGCCGCCGACTGTGACCTGCTGGTGCTGTCGGTCAAGCCGCAGCAGATGCGCGAGGTGTGCGCCGGCATCGCTCACCACATGAAGCGGCAGACGGTGCTGAGCATCGCCGCCGGTCTGCGTGCGGCCGACATCGGTCGCTGGCTGGGTGGCCACACCCGCATGGTGCGTGCGATGCCGAACACGCCGGCGCTGATCGGACAGGGCGTGACCGGCCTGTATGCCGATGCGTCGCTGGGCGCGGCCGAACGCGCACAGGCTGAACAGGTGCTGAGCGCGGTCGGCAGCGTGGTGTGGGTGGATGACGAAACGCTGATCGATGCGGTCACCGCGGTGTCCGGCAGCGGTCCGGCCTATGTGTTCTATTTCATCGAAGCGCTGGTGCGCGGCGGCGAGGCGCTCGGCCTGAGCGCCGACCAGGCGCGCGAACTGGCCATCGCCACCTTCACCGGCGCCTCGGCGCTGGCAGCGCAGAGCCTGGAATCGCCGGCCACGCTGCGCGAGCGGGTCACCTCCAAGGGCGGCACCACCGAAGCGGCGCTGAAGTCGATGAACGCCGATGCGGTCAATGAAGCCATCGTGCGCGCGCTGGCCGCTGCGGCCGCGCGCGGTGCCGAACTGGGCGATCAGCTCGGCCGGGCCTGAACGCCGGCCGCGCCACACTGTCTTTCACGCGACATCTCTTCGGACACCCCCTCGCCACGTACCCATGCTGACCGATCTCGTGCTGCTCGTACTCAACGCCGTCGCCAGTTTCGTGACCACGCTGCTGCTTGCCCGCTTCTACATGCAGTGGGCACGGGTGAGCTTCCGCAACCAGCTGGGCGCCTTCGTGATCCAGACCACCGACTGGGCGGTGCTGCCGGCGCGGCGCGTGGTGCCGGCGCTGTTCGGGCTGGACATGGCGACACTGGTGGTGGCCTGGCTGATCCAGGTGGCGCTCATCCTGGTCGGCGCGCTGCTCCATGGCAGCATCGGTGCCGACGGGCTGATTCCGCTGGCGCTGCTGCGCGGCGTGATCGAGATCGCCCGCCTCTCGGTGTGGTTCCTGATGATCGTGCTCATCATTTCGGCGGTGATGAGCTGGGTGTCGCCGGGCAATCCGCTCGGCGGCATGATGAATGCGCTCACCCGCCCCTTCCTGCAGCCGATACAGCGGGTGATGCCGCCGATCGCCAATGTCGATCTGTCGCCGCTGGTGCTCATTCTGCTGCTGCAGGTACTGCTCTATCTGATCGAGGCCTTTTCGCGCCAGCTGTTCGGGCTGCTGTTCTGAGCCAGCCGCCTGCGGCGACAGGCCGCCGCAGCGTGCATCACACGCTCAGATCGACCTGGCTCACCGAGCCGGCGCTGCCGTCCTCGCGCAGATAGATGCTGGTCGCGCCCATTTCGCCCAGTGTTTCGTTGGCGGCATTGCGCAGGCTGAACGGCGTGTCGACCCGGCCGAGGTAGAAGGCGCCGGCATTGGCGTCCTTCATCGTGAGCAGCGTGCCGGCGCCTTCCGCGTCCGGCCGCCACAGGCGCAGTTTCGCAAACGCGCTGTCCGCCTCGTCCAGCCAGCCGTTGCCGTCCTCGTCCAGCGCGGCCAGTTCTTCGAAGCCCTTGCCGGTGGTCGGGCCGAACAGTTCGCGGCCGTCGTCGATGCGGCCGTTGCCGTTGCGGTCGAAGGCCAGCATGCCGCGGCCGCCTGCCAGCGGCACCTGCTCCTTGATGCCGTCGGCGTCGAGGTCGAAGGCGAAGCGCACATCGGACAGCGCCGCCGCCGGGCCGGCGAAATCCAGCATCAGCGGGTCCTTGAGCAGCGCGTCGCCAGCGCGAAAGGATGCGCTGACCGTGGCGCTGAAGCTGCGCGACATTTCAAGATCGAGCCTGAACGCGATGTCGCGCCCGTCCGCGGTGCGCACCTGTCCTTCGGCAGCGAAGGTGGTGGTTTCCGATTCGCTGTATTCGGCCCGGTAATCGTATTCGACGCCCCAGCCGACGCGCTGCTGAGCGGCCGCCTGCGGTCCGCCGGATGCGGAGGCGGACCCTCCCGTGGCGGGTGCCTCCAGTGCGGCGGCATCGAACAGCCTTATCCGGTGCCCGGTTATCCGCTCGATCATCTGTATGAGCAGTGACAGCCGCGGATCATTGCGTATCGCATCCTCCAGGCCGTCGGTCGGGACAGCGGCGTCAGCCTGCTGCGCCGCCACCGCTTCGGCGGACAGCGTCACGCGCGGCGCACCCGAGGCCGGCGCATCGCCGGTGGCCGTGGGGCGGCGGTTGCCGGTCCACGCTTCGAACCGTTCAGAAATCGCCAGCCGCTGCGACTCGGCATGGCTGGATTCGAGCTGTACTGTGCTGGTGGCGACCTTCACGGTTCTGTGCCTCCATGTGTTGTCTGACCTCGGGGCCACCCGGAAAGTGAAGCGCGCGCACGTGCCCACGTGCGGACAAGCGATGCGGAGTGGTTCTCCTGGCCATCGGGCATCGACGGTCGGGCGGCTTGGCGGCGCGTGGCCTGACAGGGCAGTCGGGCCGGTGCGTCGCACCCTGGAGGACCAGGGCTGCAGCCGCGCGTGCGCTTCACTTTCCGGGCGGATGTCCAGGTTTACGTCGCGGAAGCGGGTGTTCCGCAGGGTTAGACGACATGCAGGGCGGCTGGGCACCCGTTACCGGGCGAGGCGCAGCGAAAGCCGCGTGTTCAGTGGATCAGCGCGGGGGCTGCAATGAAGGTATTGCTGCCGCGGCCCATGTCCAGCGTGCCGCGGACCAGCCGGCGGGCGGCGCTGTCGATGTCGTTGGCGACCCAGGTCTCGCGCTCGCGGGACACCAGATAGATCACCACCACGTCGCGCGTGAGCGGCGGTGCCGCCGGCGCGTCGTCGTCGAATTCGGCCAGCCGCAGCACGCAGCTCAGGCCGATCACGTCCACTTCGGGGTCGGCGATGGTTTCCTGCACGAAGCGCACCACCGACGCTTCATCCAGCATGTCCATGCGCGCCAGCGCGGCATCGACGATGCGCCCGTGGTCCAGCCGGGTGACCAGCGCGGTCGGGCGGGGCGGGGTGCCGCACGCGAGCATCGCGTCGGCGTGATCCTGGCAGGCGCGCAACACAGCGCGGAAACACGCTTCCTCCGTTGGCAGCATGGTTGTCTCCTCCACATGTGTGGGTCGCGTCCATGTGCGCGCCTGATGTGGACGCTAGAACGATGGCGGGAGGAAGTCATGACGCGCTGCCATGGCGGCAGTGCACCATCCGGCGCGGGTCTGCCGGCCATGATGGCCGTGAAAGCTCAGGCTGTCGCGGCTTGCGTGAAGTCGTGCAGTGCGGGGTCGGCTTCTGCCGGCGACAGGACACATTCGTCGACCCGTGCGGCCGGCGGTCCGCTTTCCGCCCAGATCACCAGCGCATCGAGCGCGGCCGGCTTGCCGCAGGCATAGGCTTCGACCGAACCGTCGTGCCGGTTGCGCACCCAGCCGGTCAGGCCGAGACGCTGTGCTTCGGCCACCATGGACGCGCGAAAGAACACGCCCTGCACCCGGCCGCTGATGGCGAAATGCAGGGCTTCGATCTCGTGCTCGTCCATCGGTGGGCCGCTTACTTGACCCGCATGCCCGGCTGGGCGCCGGAATCCGGCGACAGGATGAACAGGCCGGGCACTTCGCCCCTGTCGTCGGAGGCGGCCAGCACCATGCCTTCCGACATGCCGAACTTCATCTTGCGCGGCGCGAGGTTGGCCACCATCACGGTCAGACGGCCGACCAGCGCCGCCGGGTCGTAGGCCGACTTGATGCCGGCGAACACCTGGCGGGGCTTTTCCTCGCCGATGTCCAGCTGCAGGCGCAGCAGCTTGTCCGCGCCCTCGACGTGGTCGGCGGCGACGATTTTCGCGATGCGCAGTTCGACCTTCGAGAAATCGTCGATGGAGATGTGGGCGCCGGTGTCGGCGGTCGGCGCTTCAGCCTTCTTCGGGGCTTCGGTCCTGGCCAGCGCGGCGGCGGGGGCTTGGGTGCTCACCAGGGATTCCTTGTTGGCGTCGACCAGCGCGACCACCTGTTTCGGGTCGACGCGGGTCATCAGGTGCTTGTATTCGTTGATGGTGTGGCCGGCCGTGAGGGTCGAGTCGAAGTCGTCCCAGCCCAGCGGCGCGATGTTCAGGAAGCGCTCGACCTCGGCCACCAGATGCGGCAGCACCGGCTTGAGCAGCACCGACAGCTGGCGGAACAGTTCGAGCGCGGTGCTGCACACCGACTGCAGCTTCTCGTCCTGCCCTTCCTGCTTGGCCAGCACCCACGGGGCGTGGTCGTTCACGAATACATTGGCCTGATCGGCGCAGGCCATCACCTCGCGCAGCGCACGTGCGTAGTCGCGCGACTCGTAGGCGTCGCGGATGGCTGCGTCGTGCCAGTGGAAGGGCACGGTCGGCGCCGACAGCGTGCCGCCGAAGCGCTTGCTGATGAAGCCGGCGCAGCGGCTGGCGATGTTGATGTACTTGCCGACCAGATCGGAATTGACGCGCGCGACGAAGTCGTCGAGGTTCAGGTCGATGTCTTCCATCGAACCGTTCAGCTTGGCGGCGTAGTAATAGCGCAGCCATTCCGGGTTCAGGCCGAGGTCGAGATAGCTCTGCGCGGTGATGAAGGTGCCGCGGCTCTTGCTCATCTTCTCGCCATTGACGGTCAGGAAGCCGTGCGCGTTGATCTGGGTCGGCGTGCGGTAGCCGGAATGCTCCAGCATGGCCGGCCAGAACAGCGCGTGGAAGTACAGGATGTCCTTGCCGATGAAGTGGACCATTTCGGTGCCGGCCGCCTTCGCGCGCGCAGCGTCGAGGAAGTCGGCCTCGTCGATGTCGTGGCCGAGCGCCTTCCGCTTCGCGACGTAGTTGCGGAAGCTGCCGAAATAGCCGACCGGCGCGTCCAGCCAGACGTAGAAGAACTTGTTGTCGGTGCCCGGGATGCGGAAGCCGAAATAGGGCGCGTCGCGGGAGATGTCCCAGTCGGACAGCCGGTTGTCGCCCGGCTCGCCCAGCCATTCCTTCATCTTGTTGGCCGCTTCCGGCTGCAGCCGGTTCGAGCCCTGGGTGAAGTCGCGCAGGAAGCTTTCGCACTGCGGCGCCGACAGCCGGAAGAAATAGTGTTCGCTGGAGCGGCGCTCCGGTGCGGCACCGGACACCACCGAATAGGCGTTCTTCAGTTCGGTCGGCGCATAGGTGGCGCCGCACACTTCGCACGAGTCGCCGTACTGGTCCTTGGCCGAACACTTCGGGCACTCGCCCTTGATGAAGCGGTCGGGCAGGAACATGTCCTTCACCGGGTCGTAGAACTGCTCGACCGAGCGCTGGGCGATCAGGTCGCTGGCTTTCAGCTTGCCGTAGATGTCTTCGCAGAAGGCGCGGTTCTCGTCCGAATCGGTCTCGTGATAGTTGTCGAAACTGACCAGGAAGCCGCCCAGTTCGCCTTCGCCCTTCTTCCAGGCCTGCTGCACGGCGAGGCCGCCGAAGAAGTCGCGGGCATGTTCGTGCAGCACGCGTTCAACCAGCTGGCGCGGCGTGATGCCTTCCTTCTCGGCGCGCAGCATGATGGGCGTGCCGTGCTGGTCGTCGGCGCCGACGTAATGCACCTCGTGGCCGCGCATGCGCTGGAAGCGCACCCAGATGTCTGTCTGGATGTATTCGACCAGATGGCCGAGGTGGATGGCGCCATTGGCGTAGGGCAGGGCGCTGGTGACGAGCAGACGGCGGCGGGACATGGTGACGGGCGGCGAAGCGGCCAGAGCGGAAAACCCGCAATTCTACTGTCCCCGCGCGCCGGCGCCACGGCGGTCGGGGTGATCGGTTATACTCTAGTAAATTGATCGGGTATTTCCGTGGCAGCGGCGCACGAGGCGCGGCGGCGGAATCCCGCGCAGATGGAGTCGTCCTTATGTCCCTCACCGAAGCCCAGGTCCAGAGCGCGCTCAAGGAACTGATCGATCCGAATACCGGCAAGGATTTCGTGACCAGCCGCAGCGCGAAGAACATCCGCATCGACGGCGCCGACGTGTCGGTGGACATCGAGCTGGGCTACCCGGCGAAAAGCCAGATGGATCACCTCCGCCGGCTGGCGATCGCCCGCCTGCGCGCCATCCCGGGCGTGGGCAACGTGAGCGTCAGCGTCAGCCAGAAGATCGTGTCGCACGCGGTGCAGCGCGGCGTGAAGCTGCTGCCCGGCGTGAAGAACATCATTGCGGTCGCCTCCGGCAAGGGCGGTGTCGGCAAGAGCACCACCGCGGTGAACCTCGCGCTGGCGCTGGCGGCCGAAGGTGCCACCGTCGGCCTGCTCGATGCCGACATCTACGGCCCGTCGCAGCCGCAGATGCTGGGCATCACCGGCCGCCCGGAATCGCCGGATGGCAAGTCGCTGTCGCCGATGACCGCCTACGGCATCCAGGCGATGTCGATCGGCTTCCTGATCGATGTGGAAACGCCCATGGTGTGGCGCGGCCCGATGGTGACCTCGGCGCTGGAACAGCTGCTGACCGAAACCCGCTGGGACGACGTCGACTATCTGGTGATCGACATGCCGCCGGGTACCGGCGACATCCAGCTCACGCTGGCGCAGAAGGTGCCGGTGACCGGTGCGGTCATCATCACCACGCCGCAGGACATCGCGCTGCTCGATGCGCGCAAGGGCCTGAAGATGTTCGAGAAGGTGGGCATTCCCATCCTCGGCGTGGTCGAAAACATGAGCCTGCACACCTGTTCCAAGTGCGGCCACGAAGAGCACATTTTCGGCGAGGGCGGCGGTGCGCGCATGGCGGCCGACTACAACCTCGACGTGCTCGGTTCGCTGCCTCTGGCGATGCAGATCCGCGAGCAGGCGGATTCCGGCAAGCCCACCGTGGTGTCCGACCCGGACGGCCGCGTCGCCGAAATCTATCGTGACATCGCACGCAGGGTGGCGGTGAAGATCGCCGACAAGGCGAAGGACATGACGGCCAGGTTCCCGAGCATCGTCGTGCAGAACACCTGATCGAGCCGCCTTCCCGGGCGGTCGCATGGGAGAATCCGGATGAAGCTGCTGAAACTGCTGGCCCTTGTCTCCTGTACCGTGCTGCCGGCGCTCGCGCCGGCGGCGGACCCGGCCCGGGGCGGAGAACTGGTGATCGAGGCGCAGTGCGAAAGCTGCCACGACGATCGTTACGGTGGCGGCGACGGGACCCAGATCTACCGGCGCAGCGACCGCCGCGTCAATTCACTGGCACAGCTGGCCACCCAGGTCAGCGTGTGCAATTCGCAGCTCAATACCGGCTGGTTTCCGGAAGACGAGGCGCACGTCGTCGCCTACCTGAACAGGCAGCACTACCGGTTCAAATAGGGTCAGCTCGCTGCGCGCCGGCAATAGCAGTAGATGAACTGCTGCGCCGCGCCACCCGGCGTGTGGTGGGTTTCACGGTGGTGTTCAAGCAGTTCGAAAGGCGCACCGAACTCAGCGTGCAGCGCGTCTGCGCCATAGCGCATGACCGGCAGGCCACTGCAGCGATCAGGGCCGTCCTCGGCGAAGGTCGCGACGATGACATGGCCACCCGGCTTCACTGCGCGCAGCACCTGTTCGACATAGGCATGCCGTTGTGCGGCATCGGTCAGGAAGTGGAATACCGCGCGATCGTGCCAGAGGTCGTAGCGCTGGCGCGGCAGATCGACCTCCGTGATATCCGCCTCGACCCAGTTCACCGCGCGTGCGTCGTCGCCCAGCCGCGCCCGTGCCGCTTGCAGCGCGGCAGCCGAGAGGTCGAGCACGGTAAGGTCACGGTAGCCACGCAGGCGCAGATCGTCGACCAGGGTCGATGCGCCGCCGCCGACGTCGATGATGGCGGCGTCACGCGCAATGCCGGCGCGGGTGATCAGCGCCAGCGAATGTTCCGCATGCGGCTGGAACCAGCTCACGCTGTCCGGCGCCCGCCGGGCATACACGTCCTCCCAGTGCGTTTTCGTCTGCTCGCTCATCGCGCCGCAGCCTTGAGGCCGGTGGTGATGGCCTCGTCCAGGTAGGCGCCGTAGAAATCCGCCTTGCCTGCACCGATCAGCGGGGATGCGACCTGCTGTCCCCGGGCGTCGAGAAACAGCACGGTAGGCGCGAACTGCACCTTGAGCCGCTTCGCAAAAGCGGCCTGCGTGGTGCTTGCGCCCTCGAAATCGGTCAGCGCGCGCGGGCTGTTCATGTCGATCTCACGAATGACCAGCCGGCCACGGTTCGCCGTATCGCGGGCCAGCGGCGCGAGGTAGTGGCTGCGCACCTCCTCGCAGTAGTGACAGCCGGGCAGCGAGAACAGTACGACGAACACCGCCCCCGGGTGGGCCGCTTCGCGAGCGTCGCTCACCGCATTCACGAGCACCGGCAACGCCGGCCCGGCCGTACGGGCCGGCTTGGCGGCCAGCGCCGGGCACATCGCCAGAGCGCAGGCGGCGATGAGGGCACGCCAGTTCATTTGCCGAGCGCCTCCTGTTCCATGCGCAGGAAGGTGCCGTAGGCGTTGATGCGGTTGGCGGCGTCGAAAGCCGGCATCCTTTCCCAGCGGCGCCAGTCGGTGCGTGCGTAGGCTTCGTCGAACGGCATGAACTCGGCCACTGCGCGGCCCATCTGTTCCCGCAGATACGCGATGTAGTCGCGCGTCATGCCGAGATCGCGCGCCGGGTCGGTCGAGGCGGGACCGTGGCCGGTCACCAGCGTGCCCGGCTTCATCGCCAGCAGCTGTTCCATCGTCGCGAGCCAGCGCTTGCTGTCGGCATCGCCGACGAAGGGTATGCGGCCGATGAACAGGATGTCACCCGAGTAGATGACCCGGTCCTCGCGCACCACGACGACCATGTCGTCCGGCGCATGCGCCGGGCCGAGATAGACCAGCTCGAAGGTGATGTCGCCCATGCGGAAGCTGCTGTCGCCCTCCAGCCACACGTCGGCGCCGACCAGCCGCGTGTTCGCATCGACCCAGGGGTCGAGATCGCGCCGCCGCTGTTCCAGCCGTGCCCTGCCCTCCTCGCCTTCGATGTATTCGCGCCCTGCGCGGTGCGCCCATACATCGGCCCCCACCGCCTTGAAGGCCTGCAGGCCGTAGAAGTGGTCGGCGTGGTAGTGGGTGACCAGCACGCGCCTGATCGGCTGGTCAGTCACGGTGCGGATCGCCGCGATCAGCGCCTGACCGAGCACCGGCGTACCAAGGGCGTCGATCACCACGACACCGGCACCGGTGACGACGAAGCCGGCATTCGAGTTGAACGCCTCGTTGGCCAGACTGGCCGGGCCGGATTCACCCTGCACATACCAGCTGTGCGGGCCCACCTGCACCGGTTTCAGCGGCGCGCGCAAGGCGGGCGCGTCGCCCGCCGCGGCGAACTGCGCGAGCAGGAGTGCACCGACGACAAGCAGATGGCGGTACAGCGGGCGACGCAAGGAAGGCATGGTCAGGCCATCCCCGGGTTGCCGGCCACGCCCTGCAGTTCGGGCAGGTTGAGCTTGACCGGCTTCACCGTCTTCACGTCCTTCAGATAGCGCGCCATCAGGTCCCAGATCGGCTCTCCGCCGGCGTTCTTCGCCTCTTCCGACACCGGTGCCCAGCCAGCGACGCGGTAGGTCTTCGAGGCTTCGAGCGGCTTGCCGTTGAGCGTCATGCCGCTGATGCGACTGCCCATCTTCGCGGTCGGATCACAGCGGTACTGCAGCCCGCCGACGCGCACCATGTCGCCGCCCTGCTGATAGTAGGGATCGGGGTTGAACAGGTTGTCGCACACGTCTTCGAGCACCGTCTTGATGAATTCGCCGGTCATCGGTGTCAGCGTGGTGTACGGGTAGGTGATGGCGGTCTGGTCGAGCAGGTTCTCCATCGTGATGGCGTCGCCCGGCAGCAGGCTGGTGCCCCAGCGGAAGCCCGGCGAGAACGCGATTTCGGCGTCCTTCATCTTCATCAGGCCGTCGAGGATGAGCTGGTCGAAGCTGCCGTTGAAGTTGCCGCGGCGATACAGCAGACCTTCGGTCACCGCCAGCTTCTCGCCCAGCTTCGCCTCGTACGGCGCACGCATCTTCTCAAGCAGCGCCGTCATGTCGGCATCGGCAGGCAGCAGATTGGAGAACACCGGCAGCAGGTGGTAGCGGAAGTCGCTCACCTTGCCGCCCTTCACGTCGAAATCCAGTACGCCGAGGAACTTGCTGTTGGATCCGGCGTTGGTCACCAGCGTCTGGCCACCGCCATTCTTCACGATCACCGGCGCCGGCACGCCGTCGTGCGTGTGGCCGCCCATGATGGCGTCGATGCCGCGCACGCGCGACGCCATCTTGAGGTCGACGTCCATGCCGTTGTGCGACAGCACGACCACCACCTGCGCGCCCTTGGCGCGGGCGGCATCGACCTGCTCCTGCATCGATTCGTCGTTGATGCCGAAGCTCCAGTCCGGCGTGAAGTAGCGCGGATTGGCGATCGGCGTATAGGGAAAGGCCTGGCCGATGATGGCGACCGGCACGCCGTTGATCTGCTTGATCACGAAGGGCGGGAACACCTGATCGCCGAAGTCTGTGGTCTTCACGTTCTGCGCGACGAAGTCGACCTTGCCGGCGAAGTCGCCATCGACGATCTGCTTCACGCGCTCGGCGCCGTAGGTGAACTCCCAGTGGCCGGTCATCACGTCTACGCCGAGCAGCTTGCAGGCGTCGACCATGTCCTGACCCTTCGTCCACAGCGAGAGTCCGGAACCCTGCCAGGTGTCGCCGCCGTCGAGCAGCAGCGCGCCCGGGCGGCTGGCTTTCATGCGCTTGACCAGGGTGGCGAGGTGGGCGAAGCCGCCGACCTTGCCGTAGGTCTTCGCGGCCTGCGTGAAATCGAGGTAGGTGAAGGCGTGCGCCTGTGGCGTGCCGGGGGCGATGCCGAACTTCTTCAGCAGCTTCTCGCCCACCAGGTGCGGCGCACGGCCGGCCATGTCGCCGATGCCCAGATTCACGTCCGGCTCGCGGAAGTGGATGGGCATCAGCTGCGCGTGGCAGTCGGTGAAATGCAGCAGGCTCACGTTGCCGAAGCGCGGCAGTTCGTACATCTGCCCGGCCGCCGTCGCGGCACGGGCAAAGTCGCTGTGCAGGGTCATTCCGCCGGCGCCGGCCAGCGCCAGCAGCTGCAGGAATTCGCGGCGGTGCATGCTCATTGGCGCATCACTCCGCGTTCACCGGCGACTTCGGGTCGAGCAGCAGGGCCACGATGTGGCGGATCTGCTTCTCGTCGAGGATGGCGTGCGCGCCGAAACGCGGCATGTTGGTGCAGGCGGTGTAGGCGTTCGGATTCCAGATCTTGCCCCACACGTACTTCTGCGTCGCTTCGGTGTTGCCGTGCAGCTTTCCGTACTGGTAGAGGCTGGGGCCTATGGTGCCGAAGGAGATTTCCTTCTTCGTGATGCGGTGGCAGTTGTAGCAGTTGCCGCCGTTCGGATCACCCGGCTTGTCACTCCAGGTCAGGCCGCGACCGCTCTGCGCAATCTTCTCGCCTTCCTTCCAGTCGCCAAGGTAATTGCCGTCGGACGGCCACCTGATGCCGGCCATCGCACTTTCCTGGATGCGGTCGCGCAGCGCGTCCTCGATGTGATGGCCATGCTTGGAGCAGGCGGTCATCACTTCGTCCTGTTGCAGGCGGTCGGTCTTGACGATGCCCTGTTCGCGGAACGAACGGGCCATCACGTCGGCCGTGTCGCGATCGTAGGCCGCCTGCTGTTCGGCACTCGGGCGGCCACCGGCACAGCCGGCGACGGTGGCGAGCGTGGCGAGTGCGAGCGCGGTGTTGCGCAAGGTCGTGTTCATCTGTCGTCTCCTCAGCGCTTGATCGAAGGCGCGGTGCTTTCGCCGGCACCGTTGGCGGTTACGCCGAGATAGGTCGACAGCGCGATGGTCACTTCCGAGCCGTACAGCGGATAGGGAAAGCGCTGCTGACGGAAACAGTCGTTCAATCGCCGCTGCATGCTCCACAGCTCACCGCTGGATACGCGGTAGGCCGGCCAGGCGCCAAAGCCGCGCGCGGCGTCCGGCCCCTTGGTCAGGTTGGGCAGATCCTGCAGGCGGATGCGCTTGCCGTCCTCGCCGTGGCAGGTGACGCAACCGAAGTCGTGCGTGCCGCCGCGATAGTTGAAGGCGCGCTTGCCGATCTCGTACATGCGCTTCTCTTCCGGATGCGACATCGGCAGGTTGAACTTCATGCCGCGCGACTCTGCGGAAATCCACGCCACCAGAGCCTCGATGTTCTTCTGTTCGCCCTTGCCGAAGGGCGTCTTCGCCACTTCGGCAGCCGGGATGCCCTGCAGCGTTTCCATGCAGCTGAGCAGGCGCGATTCGAGGTCCTGCACCCGTTTGGTGTCAGCGAAATAGCGCGGCAGCGTGACGAAAGCGCCCTTCACCACACCCGGGCCCTGGCCCAGGTCACATTTCTCCAGCGTGGCGTTCTTCGGCCCACGTGCGGTGCGCCAGAGTTCTTCGCCCTGCATTTCCCACAGTTCGGCGGGATTGCCGTCAGCCAGTGCCTCGCGGTACCTGGCAATGCCTTCGGCAGTGGCATCGGCGAATGCCGGCGAGATCAGCGGTGTCAGCGTCAGCGCCAGAGCCGATGCGGTAACGCACGCGGCAAAACGGGTGCCCTTCATGTCTCTTCCTCCAGTCCTGCATGTGTTGACTCGGCTGTCCATGCGCGGGACTGACCTTCGTGAGGTCGTCCTGTCTTGTTGGCTGAACGTTCCGGCGCGCAACGCCGGAACGTCATCAGGACACGACGACTTCGTCAGTGCGCTTGTCGCCCTTGTTGTCCACCCAGCTCACGCTCACCTTGTCGCCCTTGGCTCCGCCCTTGAACTTGAACTGCAGGTAGGGGTTCTTCGATACCGCCGGGCCGAACTGGCCGGCCAGCACGACACGGCCGTTGTGCGTGGCGGTGATTTCGGTGATGTGGTGAGCCGGAATCAGGGCACCGGCCGCATCCTTGCGCTGACCGGTTTCCATGTCGTGGCTCATCAGTATCTTCACTTCGGTTTCGGTGCCATTGCTGGCTGCGCGGATGCGCATCGGACCTGCTGCCATGTCTTGCTCCTTGAATGCTGTCGCTCTGGTGTCGTGTGTTCAGCCGCCGCAGCCGCCGAGCGTGACCTTGATTTCCTTGGTGCTCATATAGAAGCTTCCGCCCGCCTTCACCACCGCGAAGACGTTGGAGGTCTGCCCCATCTTCACCCGTGTGCTGACGTCCGCCGCCGTGCCTTCGGGCAGCTTGAAACTTGCGGCCAGCATGCTCGGGTTCTTCTCGATGAGGATGGCGATGAATTCGGTCCCCGGCAGAGTGCTCTTCACGCCGACCGGCACCACTGCGCCGTTCTCGGCGATATCCGGTGCGTTGATCTGCACATCCTTGGAATCCGCCGGCTTGCCGGCGCCGAGCGCCTTGAGCGCCTCATCCATCGTCTTGGCATCGAACGCCGTCTTGTCCCAGGCGGCCTGCGCCATCTCGGGGGTGATCAGTCCAGCGGCCACCAGTGCGCCGAACAGACCCATCGCGCCCGCCGACTTCAGGGCTTCTCTTCGCTGCGAGTTCATCTGCTTCCTCCTCAGTTTTCGGGCGAACCCGACAAGATCCATTTCACCAACGCGGCCGCGTCTGCATCGCTGACCTGAGCCTGCGGCGGCATGGGCACATCGCCCCAGACACCGCCACCACCGTTTCTGACACGACTGGTCAGTGCGGATTCTGCACCTTTGTCGTTCGCGTAACGCTTCGCCACCTCACGAAAGGCCGGGCCAAGTATCTTGTTGCCGATGCCATGACACCCGCCGCAGCCCTGCTTCTTCATCAGTTCCACCGCCGGATGAGGCTTTGCCGCCGGAACAGCCGCGCCGGCGCCAGTCTTCTGGCCACGCACCGGGCCGACCACGCGGTTCTGCTCTGCCAGGTTGCCGTGCGCGTCGCGCGCATAGTCCGGCAGGCTGGAACCCAGCGTGATCTGCGTCTTGCAGTTCTTCATGCAGGCGACGTTCTTCACGTCCGGCTTGCCCTTCACGTCCCACAACCCGTGCCGGGTCGTCATGCCGTTGCGGTTGGGCATGCGCTGCTGCACTTCGGCGATATTCCTGTCCGACAGCACATAGTCGGCCGGCACGATTTCACCCAGATTCAGGATGTAGGCGATCACCGCATAGGTGTCATCGGCACTCAGGGATTTCGGTGCATTCCACGGCATGGCGCGGTAGATGTAGTCCCACAGCGTAGACACGGTGGCCACCTTCATCAGCGTTGTGCGCTGCGGCGCGTCTCCGCGGATGTAGGCGCCGACACGGCCCTTCTCGATGTCCTCCTTCGTGGTGCCGCCGACGATGGGCGTGAACACCTCGTTGCTTTCGCCGAAGGTGCCGTGACAGGACGCGCATTTGCTCTCCCACACTTCCATCCCCCGATCGACCGAGCCCTTGCCGGGCGGCAGACCGGTGAAGTCGGGACGCACATCGATGTCCCAGGCCTTCACTTCGGCGGGCGTGGCACTGCGGCCGATGCCTTCGTACTTGCCGGCGGCGACTGCAGTGCCCGCACCCAGGGCAAGTGCGGCAGCGAGAACGAGTTCAGTAAACCTGGACATTGCTCACGTCTCCGCTTTCCGCCAGCTTCCACGACTGGATGGCGTTGTTGTGATAGATCGAGCGCGTACCGCGCACTTCGCGCAGCTGGGCGTAATTGGGCTGCACATAGCCGCTGTCGTCCATTGCCCTCGACTGCAGGATGGCCGGGCTGCCATCCCACACCCAGTCGAGATTGAAACGGGTGAGCGCCTTCGACAGCACCGGCGTTTCCAGCCGGGCGGTGCGCCAGTTCCGGCCACCGTCGGTGGACACATCCACCCGCTTGATCTTCCCGCGGCCGGACCAGGCGAGGCCGGAAATGTTGTGAAAGCCTCGGTCGAGCAGGGTCTGACCACCCGACGGCGTCGTGATGACCGATTTGCACTCCTGGATCGACGTGTACTGGCGGTGGGTGCCATCCGGCAGCAGATCGATGTAGTGAATCGCCTCGTCCTTGCTGGCCCAGGGCTTGTCCCCCACTTCGATGCGTCGCAGCCACTTGACCCAGGACACGCCCTGAATGCCCGGCACCACCAGACGCAGCGGATAGCCGTTCTCCGGGCGCAGCATTTCGCCGTTCTGGCCCCAGGCGACCAGCACGTCGTCCAGCGCACGATCGAGCGGTATGGTGCGCGTCATGCTGGAACCGTCCGCACCCTCGGCGAGCACGAACTTCGCCTTCCTGCGATCGATGCCGCAGTCATCGAGCAGCACCGACAGCGGGACACCGGTGAACTCCGAACAGGACAGCATGCCGTGGGTGTACTGCACGGTGGGCACCGCGACATTGCCCCACTCCATGCCGGTGTTGGCACCGCACTCGATGAAGTGAATGCGCGACACAGACGGCAGGCGCATCAGATCGTCCATCGTGTAGACGCGCGCCTCCTTCACCAGGCCATTCACCATGAGGCGATGGCGCGCCGGATCGATGTCGTGCCAGCCCTGATGGTGGCGCTCGAAGTGCAGACCGGACGGCGTGATGATGCCGAACAGCCCCTGCAGCGGCGCGAACGATACCGACGCAGCGGCAACCCGGGTCAGACCCGGGCTCTCGCGACGTCTCAGCCCGGCTTCATACTGCGAAGGCGTGCCGTAGGGACGTTCAGCCACCGGACGCCCCAGCGTCGTGCTGTGCTCAGGCAGCGTCAGGATGGCAGGATCACCCTCGGCCGCGCGGGCCACCGTCGTGCCGGCGGCCACAGCCGTTGCGGTGGCAAACGCGTTGCGAAGGAAGTCTCGCCGGCCGGACGCGACCTCACCGATCTGTTCGGGAGTCAGGAAGCCCTCGGGCGCACGACGAATGCGCCCAGGGCGGACGGGTAGCTGGGACATGTCTTCTCCGGGGTTACTCGGACGCGATCTCAAGCGCGCGACCGACCTTCTTCAATGAGGCCTTGCTGGGCTTTCCGGGCAGGTTGAGTGCGCTCCCGGAGGCGATCTGGATGCAGACGGTGCGGCAAAGCGACGGGAAGTTGGGGTCGACAAGCCGGTAGAAAACCATGCTCCCGTCCTTGCGACGGCCTACGATGCCTGCGCGGTAGAGCATGTTGAGATGGCGGGACGTGTTGGTCTGGCTGAGGCCTGACTGACTGACGACATCCGCGACAGAGCGCTCGCCGTCGCACAGGCAGTGCAGGATCTTCAGCCTTGCCGGTTCGGCCAGCAATCCGAAGTAATCGGCTACCGACTCGAATACCTTGTCCAGCTCCGGATCATGGTCCATCGCTGCTCCTCATTACGTTTTAATTGAGCATATGCGCGAGTGCGCATATCTGCAAGAAAAAATTTATATTTTTTTTGACTTGAGGCGGTGGAAATTTTTGTCTAGCGTGTCGACAGTCCGCGCAAGCAAGCACCCAGAACGGACGCGGCCAGGCCCGCTCCCGCCCGCCCGGACCGACACAGGCCCACTATCCAGTGCAGACTCGAGGAGGAAAGAAATCTTGAACAAGACATTGCCAGTTCTGGCGGCAGCCATTTTGGCGCTGTGTGCGCCAGCCACGCACGCGGCCGACCCGAATCTGGGCCGCAACCTCGCCGCGACCTGTGCCAACTGCCACGGCACCGACGGCAACAGCGTGGGCGGCATGGAAGTGCTGGCCGGCATGCCCAGGGGCAAGATGCTGGGGTCGCTGAAGGCCTTCCGTAACGGCGAAAAGCCGGCAACCATCATGCACCAGATCGCCAAGGGCTATACCGATGCCCAGCTTGAACTGGTCGCGGACTATTTCGCATCGCGCAAGCCGACCGGAGGTGGCAAATGAGCATCGCACGTCGGGAATTCCTTCAGGGCGCGCTGGGCGTGTCCGCAATGGCGGCACTGTACGGCTGCGCAGCGACTGGCAAGGGCAAGGGCCATGTGGTGGTGGTCGGTGGCGGCTACGGCGGCGCCACCGCGGCCAAGTACATCTCGATGTGGAGCAATGGCGGCATCCGCGTGACGCTGGTCGAACGCAATGCCGCTTTCGTTTCCTGCCCGATTTCCAATCTGGTGCTGGCGGGCGAGAAGCAGCTGTCAGACATTACGGTAGGCTACGAAGGTCTGACCAAGTACGGCATCAAGGTGGTGCAGGACGAAGTGACCGCAGTCGATGCCGACAAGCGCGTGGTCAAGCTGGCCAAGGGCGGTGATCTGGCATACGACCGGCTTGTGCTGTCGCCCGGCGTCGATTTCATGTACGAGGCACTGCCCGGGCTGCAGTCGGCGTCGGCGCAGCAGGCCATCCTGCACGCATGGAAGGCCGGCCCGCAGACGGTGGCGCTGCGCAAGCAGCTCGAAGCGATGCCGGATGGCGGCGTGTTCGCGATGACCATTCCGAAGGCGCCCTACCGCTGCCCGCCGGGACCGTACGAGCGGGCCTGCATGGTGGCGCACTACTTCAAGACGAAGAAGCCGAAGTCCAAGGTGCTGGTGCTCGACGCCAACGAGGAAATCGTGTCGAAGAAGGGCCTGTTCCTGAAGGCCTGGGCCGACAACTACAAGAACATCATCGAGTACCGCCCGCAGAGCGAACTGCGCGACGTCGATGCAGGCAACCGCACGGCCATCCTCGAATTCGACCAGGTGAAGGCGGACGTGCTCAACGTGGTACCGCCGCAACGCGCCGGCGACATCGCTGCGAAGTCGGGTCTGAAGCTGATCAACAACCGCTGGGTGGACATCAACTGGCTGACGATGGAATCGACCAGCACGCCGAACGTCCACGTGCTCGGTGACGCCATCTTCCCGGCGCCGACCATGCCGAAATCGGGGCACATGGCGAACCAGCACGCAAAGCTCGCTGCCGCCGCCATCGTGAACCTGATGGCAGGCCAGCCGCCGTCGGATGCGCCGCTGGTGATGAACACCTGCTACAGCTTCGTCGATGCGACCAATGTCGTGCATGTGGCCTCGGTGCATGCCTACGATGCGGCGACCAAGCAGGTGCAACCGGTCAAGGGCGCCGGCGGGCTGTCGGCGGGCCCGACCGAAATGGAAGGCAAGTTCGCACTGGCCTGGGCGAAGAACATCTGGGCCGACATGCTCACCTGATCGCACCGTCCTCCCTGCTGCCAAGGGCGGCTCTCCGAAAGGGGCGCCGCCCTTTTTCATGTCTTTTCAGTCGTGCAGCGCCCTGCGCCGACCGGGTAGAAACCCTCGATGCCGGCCGTGCTCGTCCGGATTTTCCCCGCCCTCCTCGCCGCGTAGAACTGTCGTGGTCACGCAATGCGCCCGCAGCGGCGCACGCGCGACGGACAACAAGGCAGTCATGCCCACAACAAGGACAAGGAGGAAGAAGGATGAGTCGTGTACTCAAACGAGCGGCCCTGATCGTCGCACTGACGTTGCCGGTGGCGGTGCAGGCGGCAGCGGGTGACTGGGAGCTCAGTCTGGGACTGATGTCGGTGAATGCGGACATGGATTCGCCGGTGCTGGGCGTCGACGCCTCGGACCGGGTGACGCCCGTGATCAACGCAAGCTATTTCCTGACCCGTCAGATCGCGCTGAATACCGCAGCCGGTATCGCGCGTCACCGCTTCAGCCTCGGCGGCACCACGCTCGGCCGGGCTTCGATGGCGCCGCTGAACCTGGTGGCGCAGTGGCACTTCCTGCCTGAAGCGCGCTTCCGTCCCTATGTCGGCGTCGGCATGCACCACACGCTGTTCTTCGACCAGGAAGGACCGGTCTTCGACCAGCTCGCCCGCTTCAAGTCCGATACCGGTCTCGTGCTGCAGGCCGGCGTCAGCTGGTCGGTGTCGGAGCGCTGTTTCATCAACCTGGACTACAAGAAGTTCTATCTGGAAACCGACGTGCGCTTCTCCGGCGCGCCCGCCCGCGTGGAACGCATCGGCCTCGACCCCGACGTGTTCAGCCTTGCGTTCGGCATGCGCTTCTGAGCGGCGACGGCGACCATGCGGGATGACCCTCCGGTACCAGACGGCGTGGCCGTCGTCGTCGACGCGCGAGGCAGCCATTGCCCGGGCGCGCTGATGGAACTGATCGTGGCGCTCAAGCACGCGCGGCGCGGCGAGTTCCTGCTGGTGCTGGCGGACGACCCGGGTTCGGCGCGGGAGATTCCCGAATGGCTGGCCAAGGTCGGGCAGCGCCACGTGTCCACCCGCAGCGAACAGGGGGTTCTGCACATCATGGTCGAGAAGACGCGTGGCTAGGGCCTGTTGCCATTGGATCGCGGACCGCGCGCGAATCCCGATGCGTCCGGATCAAGGCGGGCCGATGCCGGGGGAGCGGACCGCATGCGCATCATGATCGTCGGCGCCGGCATCGGTGGCACGATACTGGCCAACCGGCTGGCAAGGCTGCTGGCACCGGAGCTGCAGCGCGGCGAGGTGGATGTGGTGGTGCTGTCCGCGTCACGGACCCATCTCTACCAGCCCGGCCTGCTGCACCTCGCGCTCGGGCAGACCACGGTGGACGCGCTGCATCGCGACCCGCGCACACTGCTCGACCCGCGCATCGCGCTGCTGATCGACGAGGTGGTCGCCTTTGCGCCGGACTCGAAGCAGGTGCGCGGTGCCAGCGGCAACGCCTACAGCTATGACTGGCTGGTCATTGCCACCGGCTCGCGAGTGACGCCGGAAGAGGTGCCGGGTCTGGCCGAGAACGCGCACGGTTTCTACACCGAAGCAGCGGCACTCCGGCTGGCGCAGGCACTGAAGGAATTCGACGGCGGCCGCGTCGTGGTGACCACCGGCGTGCCGCACAAATGCCCGATGGCACCGCTGGAACTGACCTTCCTGCTGCAGGACCTGTTCGTGCGCCGCGGCATCGCACCGCGCGTCGACCTGCTCTACACCTACCCGATCGGCCGCCTGCATTCGATCGAGGCCGTGGCCGAGTGGGCGCACATCGAGTTCGCCCGCCGCGGCATACGCAGTGCAACCTATTTCAATATCGCGTCGGTCGATGGCGCCACACGCACCGTGCACAGCGAGGAGGGACTTAGCGTGGACTACGATCTGCTGATCGCGATTCCGCCGCACCGTGGCGCCGAAGCGATCGAACGCAGCGGGCTGGGGCCGCGCGGCTGGGTGCCGACGCATCGGCGACTGCTCACCATGCAGGGGCGTGACGACGTGTTCGTGCTCGGTGACACCACCAATCTGCCGGTGAGCAAGGCGGGCTCGACGGCCCGTTTCCAGGCCGAAGTGATCGCCGCGAACCTGGCCTCCCGCGTGCGCGGTGGCGGCGACACCCACGGCTACGACGGCAAGGTGCTGTGCTTCATCGAAACCAGCCGCGACCGCGCCACCTACGCCGCCTTCAATTACGCGGAACCGCCGCGCCCGCGCGCACCCAGCCGCGCGATGCACATGGCGAAAACCTTCTATCACCGGCTCTACTGGTCGTCGCTGCGAGGCTTTCCGTGAGCGCCCGCGCAGAGGACTGGCGGGCGCTCGAGGACTGGTGCGAACGCGCCGGACTGAGCGAGGCGCCGGGCGTGCTGGCCGCCATGGCACGCAGCGGCGCGCTGGACCGCCTGGCCGCCGACGCGGCCCGCGCCTGGCGGCAGCACGACGCGCGGCGCACCGGCGCCTGCGAGCCGGCCGCGCCGGAAGCGGACGGCCTGCAGCGGGTGTTCGAACTGTTCGCGGACGGCTTCACGCCGGACATGGTGTCCGATGCGGCAGACCTGGCCGGCGGGGCGTTGCGCCTGCTGCGCCTGCTGAACAGTCCGGGCGTGGTCCGTCTGCTCGATCGTGTTGAGCGCGCGGCATCGCGCGACGACGGGCTGGAACGCTCTGCTCTGATGACGCTGCTTCAGGCGCTGAACGACGGGTCGGCGCGCGCCACGGGCGCAGCGTCGGCGGGTGGATCGGCTTCGCTGTTCCGCCTGCTGATGCGGGCGGACATTCAGGATGCGCTGCACTGGCTGGCGGCGATGGCGCGCGGTGCGCGCGGCGGCTGAACTCAGCGCCCGCCGAGCCCGAGCGCGGCTTCGGCGTAGGACCGGAACTGCGCCAGCGCCCGGGCGATCGCGACGGCGGGGTCGCGGACGCGGCCCATGACCAGCGCGCCCTCGATCACCACGAGCAGGTGCTCGGCCAGATCTTCAGCGCGCACCGGAGGTGGCGTTTCCAGCAAGGCGATGATCTGCGCGAACTGCGCGCAGGCGCCCTGCATCCAGCGCTCAAGCGCCGCGGCGCAGGCCTGCCGCAGCGGCGAGGACGGATCGGACGATTCGTAGGCGAGGATGGCGAACAGGCAGCCGTCGCGAAAGCGCGCGTCTTCGCCGTACATGTCGGCGAGCAGGTCAAGGTAGGCGTGCAGCTGACTGCGTGCGCTGCGCTTGCGCAGCGGCAGATGGACCTGCATGCGCAGCCGGCCCTCCTGCTCGAAGTGGTCGAGCAGCGCGAGGCCGAAGCCTTCCTTGTCGCTGAAGTGATGAAAGAACGCACCCTTCGTCATCTGCGACAGCGTGCAGATCTCGTCCACTGATGTCGCAGAGAAGCCCTTGCGCATGACCAGGTCACGGGCGGTTTCGAGCAGTTCGTTCTTGCGTGAAGGGCGACTCATGCGGTCTGCGCGGGGGGAAGAGACAGCTGCTTTCTAGCACGAGGTGCGACCGTGTGGCGGTGTCGGCCACATGAAGGACGGTGCGGCGAAAACAGGGGCGTGCGCCACCGGAGGTGAAATGGCGCACGCGCCGCGGAAGTTTCCCCTTCTTCCCGGTCGAGATGCGACGCCACGCGGGGGCGGCGTGGCGCGCAATGCGGTGCGGTCGCCGAATGAGTGCGGGCACGCACGCACCGGAGCCGCGACGCTTGTTCCTGCGTCCGGTGCGGAGGGCCGGGCGCCCGGGCGCAGGGTGCCGCCACTATGGCCGAACGGCACGGGCACCGGAAATCCGGTCGATTCCGCGCTCCGGCAAGGGGTTTCCCGCACGGAGGGACGGCAGATTCGTGCCGGCATTGATCCAGTCGGAGTCCGGCGACCGGATGCACAGCGACTGCTTCACCAGCTCGGTCAGCGAGCGGGCGGCCATCTTCTCCATCACGTGCGCGCGGTGCGCCTCCACCGTCTTGCTCGACAGGCCGAGCATCTGTGCGATCACCTTGTTCGGCCGGCCTTCGACCACCAGATCCATCACTTCCCGCTCGCGTGGCGTCAGCAGTGCGTAACGGTCAAGCAGCGCGGCACGAACGCTGCGGCAGCGACGCGCTTCGCTGCTGGCGTCGATGGCCTGCTGCACGCGGTCGAGCAGGGTCTGGTCGTCGAAGGGCTTCTCCAGGAAGTCCACGGCGCCGGCCTTGATCGCCTTCACCGCATTGGCCACGCCACCGTGACCGGTGATGAAGATGACCGGCAGTCCGACATCGCGATCGCGCAGGCGCTGCTGCAGTTCCAGGCCGCTCATGCCCGGCATGCGCACATCGAGCACCAGACAGCCCCACGGATCGATGTCCATCGCGGCGATGAAATCGAGCGCGTTGCGGTAGGTCCGGACGCGGAGCCCGATGGACTCCAGCAACCAGGACAGCGACGACGACACCGCGTCGTCGTCGTCAACCACGTAGACCGTCGGTTCCGTTCCGTCCATGCCGTGTCTCCCCCGTTTGCAGCGTGAACCGGAAGGTCGCGCCGTCGTTGTCGTTCTTTGCAAGCCAGAGCTGTCCGCCGTGTGCTTCGATGATGGAGCGGCTGATCGGCAGACCCATGCCCATGCCTTCGTCCTTGCTGGTGAAGAAGGGCTGGAAAATGCGAGAGGGATCGGTGCCATCGATGCCGGGGCCGGAGTCGGCGATGTCCACGAAGGCGAAACCGTCATCCCCGTGCCCGGTGGACACGCGGATTTCGCGGCACGGCGATGCGGCGGTCGTCATCGCCTCAATCGCGTTGCGCATCAGGTTCAGCAGCACCTGCTCCACCTCGATGCGCGATCCGCGCGCCGGTGGCAGATCGGCGGCCGGCGAGAACACGATGCTCGCGCCGTGCGCGCGCGCTTCCGAGCCGATCAGTGCGCTGGTGGCCCGCACGATGTCGTTGAGGTCGAGCGCGGTCAGCGCCGGTTCGCGCTTTCCGAGAAAGGTGCGCAGATTGCGGATGATGCCGGCGGCACGCTCTGCCTGCGTGCACACGTGTTCGAGCGATTCGAGCACCTCGGGTGCGGCAGCGGCCTGAGTGCGCAGGCGGCGCAGCGAGCCACGCGTGTAATTGACGATGGCGGCCAGCGGCTGGTTCAGCTCGTGCGCCAGATTGGTCGCCATCTCGCCCATGGTGCAGGTACGCACGACGTGGGCGAGCGCGGACAGATGCTGCCGGTCCTGTTCCTCGGCAGCGCGCCTCTCGGTCATGTCGCGGGTGACGCCGAGCAGCGCGATGATGTGGCCGTGCTCGTCGCGCAGCGGCGCCGCGCTGGTTTCCATCCAGCGCAGACGGCCCTGCAGGCTGGTGAGGCGGAACTCCAGCCGCCCGCTCTCGCCACGGAACACCCGCTCGGTCAGTTCGATATAGGGCTGGCGATGCTCTTCAGCGATGAAGGCGAAAATGGAGCGGCCGATCACCTGGTCGGTCGACCGCGCGTCCATCATGGCGAGGCCGGCCGGGTTCATTTCCAGCACGCTGCCGTCGCAGGTATGCAGCTTCACGCACTCCGGTTCGGATTCGAGCAGCAGCCGCAACCTCTGCTCGCTCGACATCAGGCGCGCCTCGGCCTCGCCGTGCGCCGTCACCAGCGCGTCGCGCTCCGCCTGCAGGGTGCATATCGTCTGCGTTGCCTGCGCCAGTCGCTGCCTGTGCGCACGCAAGGCCCAGATCGATGAGCTCGCCGTCGCCAGCAGCGCACACAGCGCGATGCCGCTCAGTGCGCTCATGTCCCGGCAACCCTGCTTTCAATGCCGGCTAAGGGAAATCCCTCGCTTGCGCCGGAGTTCGTCCGGATGGTCGCGCCTCCGGGCCGCCGGTAGCGTTGAGTCCGTTCCGGAACACGGGGCCGGGCCGGCAAACCGGAAGGTAGGTCGGAACGGTGAGCGGCAGTCTTCACGATGGCTGATCCAGTGCTCCGGGCTGCTGCGTTGCAGCGACAAGAATGGCGGCGCCAATGCCTCCGCTTTACGACTATAAACATACCAAACGGTACGTCAACCGGTTTGCATGCGCAGCCTGGAGACGGTGTCGGACCGCACCCGGTGCGGCCGGCACGACCGACAACCAGAGGAAGGAGAACCTGATGAGCAAGCTGAAAGCCACCGCCCTTGCATTCGCCCTGATTGCCTCGTTCGGCGGCACGCTGCCGGTACAGGCTGACGAAACCTGCAACTCGCCCTACACGACGAATCTGATCAAGGGACAGGAGGATTTCGTCCATGTGTGGACGCTGGGCGTGAAGGGCATGGGGGACGAGTCGGACAAGCTGGTCACCGTGGACGTGAATCCGAAGTCGAAGGACTACGGCAAGGTGGTCCACTCCGTGACGGTCGGTGGCCGCGGCGAGGCGCATCACACCGGCTTCACCGACGATCGCCGCTTCCTGTGGGCGGGCCGGCTCGACGACAACCGCATCTTCGTGTTCGACATCGGCACCGACCCGGCAAAGCCGAAGCTGGTGCACACGATTTCCGACTTCACGCAGAAGACCGGCTACGTCGGCCCGCACACCTTCTACGCGCTTCCGGGCCGGATGATGGTGCAGGCCCTGTCCAACGACAAGGATCACGGCGGCCGCACCGGGCTGGTCGTCTACAACAACAAGGGCGAATTCGTCGAGAAGTACGACATGCCGACCGGCAAGCACGGCGACGTGATGGCCGACGGCTACGGCTACGACATCGGCATCAACCCGCAGAAGAACGCGCTGCTCACCTCCAGCTTCACCGGCTGGAACAACTACATGATGGATTTCGGCAAGATGGTGAAGGACGCCGATGCGATGAAGCACTTCGGCAACACCATGGTCATGTGGGACCTGAAGTCGATGAAGCCGCAGAAGGTGATGAACGTGCCCGGCGCGCCGCTGGAAATCCGCTGGTCGCTGAAGAACGGCGACAACTGGGCTTACACGGCCACCGCATTGACCTCGAAGCTGGTGCTGATCAAGCAGGACGCGAAGGGCGAGTGGCAGGCGAAGGAGGTCGGTACCGTTGGTGACCCGTCCAAGGTGCCGCTGCCGGTCGACATTTCGATCACCGCCGATGCGAAGGGGCTGTGGGTGAACACCTTCCTCGACGGCACTGCGCGCTACTTCGACATTTCCAATCCGGAGGCGCCGAAGGAGGTCTACCAGAAGGTGATCGGTTCGCAGGTCAACATGGTGAGCCAGGGCTGGGACGGCAAGCGGGTCTATTTCACGACCAGCCTGCTCGGCAACTGGGACAAGAAGAGCGGTGACGACCAGCAGTTCCTGAAGCTGTTCCACTGGGACGGCAAGGCGCTCAGCGAGAAGTTCTCGATCGACTTCTACGCACTCAAGCTGGGTCGCGCGCACCACATGAAGTTCTCGGCGAAGCCGGCGAACACCGCCGGGCTGAAGGAGCGCTTCGCCGAACTCGCCTCGAATCGCTGAGACGAGGCAACACATGCCGATCTTCCGCCGCGTCCGTGCGGCGGCGACCGCGCTGGTGCTGGGCGCCCTGCTGGCCGATGGCTCGCAGGGTGCATCCAATGCAGAACTGGCGCCGGTGAAGCCGCAACAGGATTTCGTCGCCCCCGCCCCGGGCAGCTACCGGCTGCCGCCGATACAGCGCGCGCCCAACGGGCGGGTGGTGGACATCGACGGCCGAACCTACGCGCTCGCGCGCTACACGCAGGATCGCGTCACGCTGCTGTCCTTCATGTACACCTACTGCGTGGACCCGGTGGGCTGTCCGCTTGCCTACGCGACGCTGACGCAGTTGCGCGAGCGCCTGCTGCGCCGGCCCGATCTGGCGCGCAAGGTGCGGCTGGTCAGCCTGTCCTTCGATCCGTCGCACGACGACGCAGCATCGATGCGCATGTACGCCGGCGCGCTGGCCGACCCGAAGAGCCCGGTGCGCTGGCACTTCCTCACCACCCGCTCGGTCGCCGATCTGAAACCCATGCTCGACGACCTCGGCCAGGACGTGTCGGTCGAACTGGGCCCGCAGGGGCGGCCGACACGGGTACTCAACCACATGCTCAAGCTCTTCCTGATCGATCGCGCCGGCCGTGTCCGCGAGATCTACACCACCGCCTTCCTGATGCCTGAGGTCATGTTCAATGACATCGAAACACTTCTGCTCGAAACGCCTCGCGCGCCTTGAACGCGTGCTCGCGCTGGCACTCGCGCTGGGCGGCTGTACCGGCGAGGCGACGCATGAGGCCACCACCGTGGCCGTCAGTGTGCCGCTGGGCCTGCCCGTCATGCCGCACCCGCCGGACAATCCGCCGACCGCGGCGCGCATCGAACTGGGGCGCACGCTCTTCTTCGACCGCCGGCTGTCGTTCAACGGCACCATGTCCTGCGGCATGTGCCACGTGCCCGACCATGGCTTCACCGCCAACGAGCTGCGCATGGCGATCGGCAACGAAGGCGCGACGGTGCGGCGCAATGCCCCGACCGTGCTCAACGTGGGCTATCACCCGCGCCTGTTCCATGACGGCCGCGAGGGCGCACTGGAAGCCCAGGTGTGGGGGCCCTTTCTTGCGCACAACGAAATGGCCAATCCGTCGATCGGCCACGTGCTCGACAAGTTGCGCGCGCTGCCGGACTACCGTGGCGCGTTCGAGCGCGCCTTCGACGGCCGGGGGCCTACGGTCGAAACGGTCGGCCAGGCGCTGGCGAGCTACCAGCGATCGCTGGTGTCGGCCAGTTCCCGCTTCGACCGCTACCGCTACGGCAGCGACACAACGGCGCTGACCGCGCAGGAGCGGCAGGGGCTGGAGATCTTCGCCGGCAAGGGGCGCTGCACCACCTGTCACACGATGGGCGAGCAGTCCGCGCTGTTCTCCGACTTCCGGTACCACAACACCGGCATCGGCTGGTTGCGCGGCTTGCCGCAGCCGCTGGTCGAGGTCCAGCTGATTCCCGGCCTGCGCACGACGATGAGTGCGGAGCGCATCGATTCGATCGGCGAAAAGGTACCGAACGACGTCGGCCGCTTCGAGATCACGCTGGACCCGGCCGACCGCTGGGCCTACAAGACGCCGATGCTGCGCAACGTGGCGCTGACCGCGCCCTACATGCACGACGGCTCGCTATCCACGCTCGAAGCGGTGGTGGACTTTTACGATCGTGGCGGTGGCGGCGCGCCGGATCAGAGCCCGCTGATCGTGCCGCTGCATCTGGCCGACGACGAGAAGGCCGCGCTGGTTGCCTTCCTGAAGACGCTGACCGGTGAGCACCAGCGCTGGGTCGACGAAGGCCTGCGCCAGTCGACCTTCATGACCACGCTGAACCCGATCACCGGATCCGGCCCGCCGCCGTCAGACGGACGCTGAACACGCTTGCCGTAACGGAACGACCGGGGCCGCGTGCTTTTCGGCCCCGAACTTGCAACAATTGCGTCCTTTTGCGGCTCCTTCCGGGGCCGGCACGCATTCGAGGGCACGCAGATGAGCATCAAGTCCGACCGCTGGATACGCCGCATGGCGCAGGAGCACCACATGATCGACCCGTTCGAGCCGGGTCAGGTGCGCCATGTCGACGGTCGCCGCATCGTGTCCTACGGCACCTCGAGCTACGGCTATGACGTGCGCTGCGCGTCCGAATTCAAGGTGTTCACCAATATCAATTCGACCATCGTCGATCCCAAGACCTTCGATCCGAACTCCTTCGTCGAGATGGATGCCGAGTCCTGCATCATTCCGCCGAATTCCTTCGCGCTGGCGCGCACGGTCGAGTACTTCCGCATCCCGCGCAACGTTCTGGTCGTATGTCTGGGCAAGAGCACCTATGCGCGCTGCGGCATCATCGTGAATGTCACCCCGCTGGAACCGGAGTGGGAAGGCCACGTGACGCTGGAGTTCTCCAACACCACGCCGCTTCCGGCGCGCATCTACGCCAACGAAGGCGTGGCGCAGATGCTGTTCTTCGAATCGGACGAACCCTGCGAAACCTCGTACCGCGACCGCGGTGGCAAGTATCAGGGCCAGACCGGTGTCACGCTGCCCAAGATCTGAATCCGCTGCCCGGGCGTGCATAAGTCACTGTTGGCGCGCCGGCCGTAACAGTCGTTTGCAGGCGCCGGCCGCCGGTGTGACTTTATGAACGGCCGGTGACAGGCCCGATCCCTAGACTTCGCTCCATTCCTGAATTGCGCGGAGTCGCCACGATGAACCTCAAGAACCTGCTGCTCGCTTCCGGTCTGGCCCTCGCTTCGGCCGCGGCATCCGCCGCTGCGCCGACCACCTGGATCGACGGCCTGTACAACACCGGCGAGGTGTTCTTCGCCGGCGAGCAGGACACCAACTACCGCTTCACCGTCGTTACCGGCACCGCAGGCGGTACCGGCGGCTATGGCGTGGTGACTACCGGTGAAGGCTTTCCCTTCCCGATCTGGTCGGCGAACGACGGCGCCTCTTCCTGGCTCACGCCGAGCGCCAATGCGGGCGACAGTTACGATCACGGCGCCGACGGTCTGTACAAGTGGTCGATCAGCTTCGATCTGACCGGCATGGACATTTCGACCGCCTCGTTTGCCGGCCGCTGGTGGGCAGACAATCAGGGCTATGTGCAACTGAACGGCAGCACGATTTCTACCGGGGTCGATCTGGCCAGTCCGACTTCGTTCGGAGCCAGCGGCAGTGGCTTCGTCGCCGGTCTGAATACGCTGGATTTCTACGTCACCAATTACGCACAGAGCGGCGGTAACCCGACCGGCCTGCGGGTCGAGTTCCTGACCAGCCACGCAGCGATCGCCGCGGCAGTGCCTGAGCCGGAATCCTGGGCGCTCGTAGTGGCCGGCCTGGCCGTGGTCGGAGCCATCGCCCGCCGCCGCATCGCCTGACGCCGGACAGACCCTGTTTCAGACAATCGGGGCCGCCTTGTGCGGCCCCGATTGTTTTGCAATACCGAACTGTTACCATCGCGCGCTTCAACCTGAAGGCCGTGCCCGCGGCGACCAGGCCGACCTGCCCCGCCGGGGCCGGTTGCCGGCAAGCGGGCCCGATTTCGTGCCGACCCCGCGGTCAGGCAGCGACCTGCAGGTTCAAGCCTGCAGCCCCGCTGCAGTCCGGGGGCGCCGCGTCGGGGTGCCCTCTTTTACTTTGAAGGTTGGGCACCATGCGCTTCGAGTTTCCGGTCATCATCATCGACGAGGACTTCCGTTCGGAAAACGCCTCAGGTCTGGGCATCCGTGCGCTGGCCGAGGCGATCGAAAAGGAAGGTCTTGGCGTGCTGGGCGTCACCAGCTACGGCGACCTGACCTCGTTCGCGCAGCAGCAGAGCCGCGCCTCGACCTTCATCCTGTCGATCGACGACGAGGAATTCGGCAGTGGCAGCGAAGCCGAGATCGAGGCGGTGCTGACCAATCTGCGCGATTTCGTCGCCGAGATCCGCCGCCGCAACGCCGACATCCCGATCTTCCTGTACGGCGAGACGCGCACCACGCGCCACATCCCGAACGACATCCTGCGCGAGCTGCACGGCTTCATCCACATGTTCGAGGACACGCCGGAATTCGTGGCCCGCTACATCGTGCGCGAAGCGCGTGCCTACCTGGACTCGCTGCCGCCGCCTTTCTTCCGCGCGCTCACCCACTACGCGCAGGACGGCTCGTATTCCTGGCACTGCCCGGGTCACTCCGGCGGCGTCGCCTTCCTGAAGAGCCCGGTCGGCCGCATGTTCCACCAGTTCTTCGGCGAGAACATGCTGCGCGCCGACGTGTGCAACGCGGTCGAGGAACTGGGCCAGCTGCTCGACCATACCGGCCCGGTGGCGGCGTCGGAACGCAACGCGGCGCGCATCTTCCATTCCGATCACCTGTATTTCGTCACCAACGGCACCTCCACCTCGAACAAGATGGTGTGGCACTCGACCGTGGCGCCGGGCGACATCGTGGTGGTGGACCGCAACTGCCACAAGTCCATCCTGCACTCGATCATCATGACCGGTGCGATTCCGGTGTTCCTGACGCCGACCCGCAACCACTACGGCATCATCGGTCCGATCCCGCTGTCGGAATTCAGCCCGGACGTGATCCGCGCCAAGATCGACGCCAATCCGTTCGCGCGCGAGGCGGTGAACAAGAAGCCGCGCATCCTCACCATCACCCAGTCCACCTACGACGGCGTGCTGTACAACGTCGAGGCGATCAAGGACGTGCTGGATGGCGAGATCGACACCCTGCACTTCGACGAAGCCTGGCTGCCGCACGCCGCCTTCCACGACTTCTACGGCGACTATCACGCGATCGGCGAAGGCCGGCCGCGCTGCAAGGAGTCGATGATTTTCTCGACCCAGTCGACCCACAAGCTGCTGGCCGGCCTGTCGCAGGCGTCGCAGATCCTGGTGCAGGACTCGCAGACCCGCTCGCTCGACCGCGACGTGTTCAACGAGGCCTATCTGATGCACACCTCGACCAGCCCGCAGTACGCCATCATCGCCTCGTGCGACGTGGCGGCGGCGATGATGGAGCCGCCGGGCGGCACCGCACTGGTCGAGGAATCGCTGGCCGAGGCGGTCGAGTTCCGTCGCGCCATGCGCAAGGTCGATGCCGAATTCGGCGCCGACTGGTGGTTCAAGGTGTGGGGGCCGGACCATCTGGCCGACGAAGGCCTGGGCACCCGCGAGGACTGGACGCTGCGCGCCGGTGAACGCTGGCACGGCTTCGGTGATCTGGCCGACGGCTTCAACATGCTGGACCCGATCAAGGCCACGGTCATCACCCCGGGCCTGGACGTCGATGGCGATTTCGCCGACTGGGGCATCCCGGCCGGCATCCTGACCCGCTATCTGGCCGAGCACGGCATCATCGTCGAGAAGACCGGCCTGTACAGCTTCTTCATCATGTTCACCATCGGCATCACCAAGGGCCGCTGGAACACCATGGTGACCGAGCTGCAGCAGTTCAAGGACGACTACGACAATAACCAGCCGCTGTGGCGCGTGATGCCGGAATTCGTCGCCGCCCACCCGCGCTACGAGCGGGTCGGCCTGCGCGACCTGTGCGTGCGCATCCACGAGATGTACAAGAAGCACGACATCGCGCGCCTGACCACCGAAATGTATCTGTCGCCGATGGAGCCGGCGATGAAGCCGGCCGACGCCTGGGCGCGCATGGCGCACCGCGAGATCGATCGCGTGGCGATCGATGAACTGGAAGGCCGCATCACCAGCGTGCTGCTGACGCCCTACCCGCCGGGCATTCCGCTGCTCATTCCGGGCGAGCGTTTCAACCGCACCATCGTCAATTACCTGTTCTTCGCACGCGAATTCAACCGCGCCTTCCCGGGTTTCGAAACCGACATCCACGGGCTGGTCGCGACCGGTGACGGCGACGAACTGGATTACGCGGTGGATTGCGTGCGCGACTGAGGCGGCTGCGCAGGATCAGGCCTGCGGCCGGCTGAATGTGCCGGCTGCAGGCCGCGTACGTCCCCAGCCAGGGACGGAGGACGGGACTGATCTAGGTCGCGCGTCGTGCGTAATCGACGAAGGCGTAGCGCAGGCCACTGGCGCTGACCGCGTCTTCGCGGGCGGTTTCCACCCAGTCGGCGCGGTCGAAATCCGGAAACATCGTGTCGCCGTCGAAGGCATCGGCGATTTCGGTCAGCAGCAGGCGGTCCACCCGCGGCAGGGCCAGCGCGTACAGCTGGGCACCGCCGATCACGAAGGCTTCTTCGCCGCCATCGACCGTGGCCGCCCGTTCGATGGCCGCGTCCAGCGAGGGCACCACGTGGGCGCCGGCGATGTCCAGATCCGCCTGCCGGCTCACCACGATGCTGGTGCGCCCCGGCAGCGGCCGGCCCAGCGAATCCCAGGTCTTGCGGCCCATGATGATGGGGTGACCCATGGTGAGCGCGCGGAAGCGCTTCAGGTCTTCCGGCAGGTGCCAGGGCATGCCGTTGTCGCGGCCTATCATGCGGTTGGCCGCCAGCGCGGCGATCAGCGCGAGCTTCATACCGCCACCTTGGCCGCGATGTGTGGCCACGGATCGTAGCCGTCGAGCCGGAAATCCTCCGGCGTGAAGGCGAACAGATCGGTCACGTCCGGATTGATCCACAGGGTGGGCAGCGGCCGCGGTTCGCGCGACAGCTGCAGCTGCGCCTGTTCCAGATGGTTGGAATACAGATGGGCGTCGCCCAGCGTATGGACGAAATCGCCCGGCTTCAGCCCGCACACCTGGGCGATCATCATCGTGAGCAGCGCATAACTGGCGATGTTGAACGGCACGCCGAGGAATATGTCCGCGCTGCGCTGGTAGAGCTGGCACGACAATCTGCCGTCCGCGACGTAGAACTGGAACAGTGCGTGGCAGGGCGGCAGCTTCATCGACGGGATATCAGCCGGGTTCCAGGCGCTCACGATGTGGCGGCGCGAATCCGGGTTGCGGCGCAGGCCGTCCAGCAGTTCGGTGATCTGGTCGATGCGGCGGCCGTCCGGTGCCGGCCAGCTGCGCCACTGGGCGCCATAGACCGGACCGAGGTTGCCGTCGGCGTCGGCCCATTCGTCCCAGATGCTGACGCCGCGTTCCTTCAGCCAGGCGATATTGGTTTCGCCGCGCAGGAACCACAGCAGTTCGACGATGATGGAGCGCAGATGCAGCTTCTTGGTCGTGAGCACCGGAAAGCCCTGTGCCAGATCGAAGCGCATCTGCCAGCCGAACACCGAGCGGGTGCCGGTGCCGGTGCGGTCAGTCTTTTCGGTGCCGTGTTCCAGCACGTGCCGCATGAGGTCGAGATATTGCTTCATGGAAAAGTTCGCGCAGTCGCGTTACGCTACAGGGTCGGCATTCTAGATCACTGTGCGGTGAGCACTGGAAGCCGTGCGTGGCGGCAGCGGATCGCCGCGCGACCATAATGCATGTATTGAGCGGTCCGGCCGGGGACTCCCCGACGGCGGAGAGGTGGCAGGTATGTTCGGCGTGTTCTCTTCATCACCGGCAAGCGTGCTTGGCAATCCTGCCGAGCTTCGCCGCGTGCTGGCCGAAATCGCTGCCGCCCAGCCGGAACTGGCGGTCAACGAGCTGACCGGCTGGGTCGAGTCGGTGGGCGAAGCCGCCAACATCGACCTCGCCCATCACGTCAATCTGCTCTACCAGTTCGATTCCAGCGCCCAGCCCCACCTGCGCAAGCTGGAGCAGGCCTACGCCGCCGACCCTCAGGGCAGCGACGTGATCTGGCGCACCGGCCGTGATTTCTGGTCCATTCTGTCGTCCGCCTATGAAGTGGCACTCGACCGCTATCTGGCCGATCCGACGCACGCCACCGTGCTGAGCGGCCTGTCACGGCTGGCTTCGCGCACCGTGCGCGCCTGCCGCCAGCGCTTCAAGTGGGACGTCTATCACAACGGGCCGGTTGATGCCGGGCTGTGGCAGGTGGCCGGTCAGGCCTATCTGCTGTCGCAGGCGGCCAACGCCGAAGCGCGCGAAGTGGTGAATGCCGCCGACGAGGTGCCGACCTCGGTCGAGCGCGAGTACCTCAGACTGATCGCGCTGCATGTCGCCGCTCCCGAAGGGCTGGTGCCGGACAGCGTCCGTCTGGCCGAGCACCTGACCGGCTACTTTGCCGCCCGCTATTCGATGTCGCCGACCATAGAACGCGGCAGCACCCACTGGCTGGACGCCAACCAGCCATCGCCACCGCTGCGGCTGGTGCGTGCGCCGCAGCAGGTCGATGGCATCCGCTTCTTCTCCGGCATTGCCGCGGCCGATGCTGCGCTGGCACTGGCGCGCCGGGTCGAGGGTGGAGATCTGCCTGAGTCGCTCAGTCTGGACGACATGCCTGAGCGCGATGCGCTGTCCCGGCTGCTGCGCCATCTGGCGTCCAACTGGGCGCTCGATCCGCCGACCCGCCAGTACCGCCGGCACACGCTGGGCGGTGCGCTGGCGGTGGCCAACGGCATCAAGCACCTGCACCACGTGCTGCGCGGTGCGCGCGACGAGGCGGTCATCTACCGCTGGGAAATGTCGGACGCCAGCCTGGGCGGCATCGGTGCCACGGCACCGACCGCCAGCGCCGAATGGGTGCGGGTCGGTTCTCTGGTCGGCATGCAGCCCTCGGGCGGTGACAACTGGCTGGTCGGCGTGGTGCGTCGCTACCTGCGCGGCCGCGACGCGCGCGGTACCGTGGGCATCGAAACGCTGTCGACCACCGCCCGGCCGCTGGAGGTGTTTTCCGAGCGCCAGAGCGGCGAGGCGGTGGCGCTGGACGAGCCGGTCAGCGGCGCAGTGGTGCGCCTGGCCATCAACGGCACCGGCTACTCCTCCGAATATCCTCTGCACGCATCGATCAACGGCCGCCACGTGCGTCTCGATCCGGTCGAACTGATCGAGCGCGGCTCCAACTTCGACCTCGCCCGCTTCCGCGTCAGCGACTTCCGCTGATCGCGCCGCCGGTGCGCGTCAGCGTTCCGGCAGCAGGAAGTCGCAGAGGCGGGTCAGTTCGTCGGCAAAGCACTGCAGGCTGTGATCGCCACCGGCGCGGATCACCATGTTCGCGCCGCGCAGCCTCAGCACCGCCTGCCACCAGTCCAGCACTTCATCGCCGGTTTCCAGCAGCACCAGATAGCGCTCGGGCCGGGTGACCGCCGGCACGTCGAGCGCGCGCAGCGCGTCGACATCCTGCTGCCCGAAGTGGAAGGTTTCGCCGGTGTACATGTGGCTGTGTTCGCCGATGTAGTCGCCGAGCGACAGCGGCGCGACCACCGCCGGATTGACCAGCGCGGCGCGCAGGCCGTACTTCTCCGCCAGATGCAGCGCATAGAAGCCGCCCAGTGACGAGCCGGCCAGCGATACCTCGCAGCCGACCTCCAGCGCCGGGCACAGCGCCGATTCGATCAGCGCGATCGCTGCCTGCGGTGCCGGCGGCAGCTGTTCGCACCACAGCAGATCGGCCTGGCCGCGCCGCGCCAGCCGGGCGCGCAGCTGCTGCGCCTTGACCGATTGCGGGCCGGAGCGAAAACCGTGGAAGTAGAACAGCTTCTGCATCAGTGGTCTGCCCAGTCGACCCAGCCGAAGTACGCGCTCGCCAGCACGAACAGGCCGAAGGCGATGCGGTACCAGGCGAACAGCTCGAAGGTGTGGCTGGCGATGTAGCGCAGCAGCCAGCGCACGCTGAAGAAGGCGGCCAGGAAGGAGGCGGCGAAGCCGGCCGCGAACACCGGCAGGTCTTCCACGCGCAGCAGCGCCCAGTTCTTGTACACGTCGTAGGCCGTCGCCGCGATCATCGTCGGAATCGCGAGGAAGAAGCTGAATTCGGTCGCCGCGCGGCGCGACAGGCCGAACATCAGGCCGCCCATGATGGTGGCGCCGGAGCGCGACACGCCCGGGAACATGGCCAGCGACTGCGCGAAACCGACCTTGAGCGCCGCCCGCCAGTCCAGGTCGTCCGCGGTTTCGTAGCGCGGCACATGGGTGCGGCGCTCGATCAGCAGAATGATGACGCCGCCGACGATGAGCGCGCCGGCCACCGTGAGCGGGTTGAACAGATGAGTCTTGATGATGCGATGGAACATGAGGCCGAGCACCGCCGCCGGCAGGAAGGCGATGAATACGTGCAGCGCGAAGCGGTTGGCTGCCGGCACCCGGCCCAGGCCGCTCACCACGTCGACGATCTTGCGCCGGTACTCCCAGCAGATGGCCAGGATGGCCGCGAGCTGGATCACGATCTTGAACACCCGGCTGGTGTCGTCGGTGTAGCCGAGCAGGCTGCCGGCGATGATGAGGTGGCCGGTGCTCGAAATCGGCAGGAATTCGGTCAGGCCTTCGAGAATGCCGAGAATGACGGCCTTGATCAGCAGCAGGTGGTCCATGAGGTCGGTGTGCAGTGCGGCAAAGCGGATCAGGCGGCCGAGTATAGGCGAGCGGGATGACTCCCTCGCATCACCGACGGCGCGAAATGTCGGCCGGGCGGCGGTATTTCACCCGCCACCTGTAAAATCCGCCGCCATGGTCCTGAAACGCGCTGCCGCCCCATCCGCCGTCGCCCTGGGCGCCGATCCGCCGGCCGATGCCGGCGTGCCGCCGCTGGCGCTGGGCATCGCCCTGTCCATCCTGGTGCACGCCTTCGCGCTGGCCCTGCATTTCACGCCTGACCTGAAGCCGAAGCAGAAGGCGAAGGACCAGGCGCTGGAAGTCATTCTGGTCAACGCGCGCAGCAAGCAGAAGCCGGTCGACCCGCAGGCGCTGGCCCAGGCCAATCTGGACGGCGGCGGCACGGTGGATCAGGACCGCCGCGCCAGCACGCCGCTGCCGGTCAGCCCGCGCGAAAAGACCGGCGACCAGCTGGTGGATACCCAGCGCCGGGTGCAGGAACTGGAATCGCAGCAGCAGAAGCTGCTGTCCGAGCTGAAGTCCGGGCCGGCGCTGAACCGGCAGGAGCACCGGCTGGAACAGCCGGATCCTGCCCCCGAACAGAAGAAGACGCTGACCGGCGACGAACTGGCCGCCAGCGCGGCCGCCACGGCCCGCAATCTGGCCGCGATCGCGCGCAACGTCGACGACTACAACAAGAAGCCGCGCAAGGCCTACGCGCTGACCCGTACCCAGGAATACGCCTTCGCGCGCTACATCGACGACTGGCGGCAGAAGATCGAGCGCATCGGCAGCCTGAACTACCCGCCGGCCGCGCGCGGCAAGGTGTATGGCAACGTGACCCTCACGATCGAAATCCGCCAGGACGGCGAGGTCGCCTCGATCGCGCTGGAGCGCTCGTCCGGCCACAAGGTGCTGGACGACGCGGCCCTCCGCATCGTGCGCATGGCCGCACCCTATCCGTCTTTCCCGGACCACATCCGGCGCGAATACGACATCCTGTCCATCACCCGCACGCTCATTTTCGCGCGCGGCGATCTGGTCGAATCAAACTGAGCGCTCCCGCGCCCACCCACATTTTTCCGAGCACCATGACTGACCGCTACGCCGTCATCGGCCACCCGATCGCCCACAGCAAGTCGCCGGCCATCCACACCGCCTTCGCCGCGCAGACCGCGCAGGATCTGAGCTATGAGGCGCTGCTGGCGCCGCTGGACGGCTTCGCCGCCGCGGTGGCGCAGTTCCGGGCCGAAGGCGGGCGCGGCATGAACATCACGGTGCCGTTCAAGGAAGAGGCCTGGCAGCGGGCCGACCGGCTGACCGAACGCGCGCGGCTGGCCGGCGCAGTGAATACCTTCGTGTTCGGCGACGACGTGCTGGGCGACAACACCGACGGCGCCGGGCTGGTGCGCGACCTCGAAGTGCTCGGCGCACGGCTGGCCGATGCGCGCGTGCTGCTGCTGGGGGCGGGCGGCGCAGCGCGCGGCGTCATCCTGCCGCTGATCGATGCCGGCGTGGCCCGGCTGTTCATCGCCAACCGCACCGCCGACAAGGCACGTGCGCTGCAGACGCATTTCGCCGGCCACGATGCGCGCGGCGTGCTGGCCGCCGGCGGCTGGCAGGAGGCCGCCGGTGCGCCTTACGACGTGGTGATCAACGCCACCAGCGCCAGCCTCAGCGACGAGGCGCCGCCGCTGCCGGCCGGCCTGTACGCGCCGGGCAGCCTGGCCTACGACATGGTGTATGGCCGGGGCCTGACCGCGTATCTGAAGCAGGCGCGCGATCAGGGCGCGACGCGGCTGGCTGACGGTCTGGGCATGCTGGTCGAACAGGCGGCCGAAGCGTTCGCGCTGTGGCGCGGCGTGCGCCCGGACACCGCCGCGGTGCGCGCCACGCTGCGTGCCGCCCTGCCGCCGCTGGCCTGAACGCACCGGTCATGCGCGGTGCTTTCCGTCTGCTGAAGTGGCTGCTCGCCGGTGCGGTGCTGCTGGTGCTGGCCTACCAGCTGTGGATATTCGGCCACCTGCTGTGGTGGACCCAGTTCAATCCGTCGCAGACGCGTTTCATGTCGCTGCGGCTGGACGAGCTGCGCGAACGCAGGCCGGACGCGCAGCTGCGCCAGCAGTGGGTGCCCTACGAACGCATTTCGGTGCACCTGAAGCGGGCGGTGGTGGCGGCCGAGGACGATGGTTTCGTCGACCACGAAGGCTTCGACTGGGAAGGCATCCAGAAGGCGATGGAAAAGAACCGCAGGAAGGGCCGCGCGGTGGCCGGCGGTTCGACCATCAGCCAGCAACTGGCCAAGAACCTCTTCCTCAGCCCCAGCCGCAGCTATCTGCGCAAGGCGCAGGAGGCGGCCATCACCTTCATGATGGAAGCGGTGATGGACAAGCGGCGCATTCTGGAAATCTATCTGAACGTGGTGGAGTGGGGCGACGGCGTGTTCGGCGCCGAGGCGGCCGCACAGCGCTACTATCGGGTGTCCGCCGCCCAGCTCGGGCCGGAGCAGGCAGCGCGACTGGCGGTCATGCTGCCCAATCCGCGCAAGTACGAAAAGACTTTCGGCCCCCGCCTGGCTGCCCACGCCGCCCGGGTGGCGGCGCGCATGCAGCACTCCCAGCTGCCCTAGCAGCCGCAGAGCGCGCTGCCGCACAGCTTGCTGCGCAGGTCCTTCAGATGCTGGGTCGGCACGTGCTCGACCTCACCGCGCAGGATGCGCTCGACCTGCACCACCGACAGACCCAGTTCGGACGCGGCACGCGCCGCGTCCCAGCCCTTGCCGGCGATCAGCGCCGCCACGTCTTCGGCGTGCTTGCGCCGGACGATGAGTGCCGGATCGACCGCCATGATCACTTGCCCAGCGCGCCGAACACCTTCTTCGCCAGATCGCCGGCCGCGCCCACCGGATTCTTGCGGATAGCCTTCTCCTCTTCCGCCACCATCGTAAACAGGCCGTCCAGCGCCTTCTGCGTGACGTAGTTGTCGAGGTCGGCGTCTTCCTTGCTGATCACGCCGTACTGCGCACCCTTGGACGCGAACTTCTCGTAGGTCTTGGCCAGGCCCACCTTGTCCATCGCCTTCTGCACGATGGGTTTGAAGCGTTCCTTCAGCTGGGCCGAAGTCTTGCCCTTGAAGTATTCGGTGCCGGAGGTGTTGCCGCCGGTCAGAATCTTCTTCGCGTCCTCGACGCTCATGTCCTTCACCGCACCCACCAGCAGTTCCTTCGCTTCCGGCACCGCAGCTTCGGCGGCGCGGTTCATCGAGGTGATCAGCTCATCCGCCTGCTTCTTCATGCCGAAGGTGCGCATCAGCTTTTCCGCCTGGCGCAGGCCGTCCGGCATCGGAATCTTCACCTTGGGATTCTTCAGGAAGCCGTCCTGCTTGCCCAGCAGGGCCACCGCCTTGGATGCGCCCTGGCTCAGCGCCTCTTTCAGGCCACCGCCGGCATCCTTGTCGGACAGGTCAGACAGCGAAATCGCCCACACCTGGGTACACATGACAAGACAGCCCACAAAACCGACAATCGCGCGCATGGTCCAACCTTTCCGCAGTAAGAAGTACGAATCCGGATTATGAATCGCAAATGGGTATCGCCGTTAGTGCTGGTCGCGCTGATCGCCGTCGTATGGCTGCTGCGCGGCAGCGGGCACCCGGAACAGGTGCCGCCGCTGAAGATTGCGCTGCTGGACGGCGGCACGCTTGATCTGGGTCAGCCGGACGGCCGCGTGCGTCTGGTGAACTTCTGGTCCACCTCCTGCGGCCCCTGCATCCGGGGCATGCCGGGGCTGGCCGAAACCCATCGCCGCCACGCCGGACGCGGTTTTGAAGTGGTGGCGGTGGCCATGTCCTACGACGCGCCGGTGCATGTGCAGGCCTTCACCTCGCGCGAACAACTGCCCTTCCGCGTCGGTTTCGATCCTGTAGGCGAGGCCGACCGGGGCTTTGGCGGCATACGCGCCACCCCGACCAGCTTTCTGGTCGACCGCAACGGCCGCATCGTCAAACGCATCATCGGTAACCCTGATCACCGACAGCTCGACACGCTGATCGACACACTGCTCCCGCCCGCACCCTGACCCCGTCAATGAAAACCCGTCACCTGATCGCACTGCTGCTGGCCGCGGCAGTGCTGGCCGCATGGCTGCTGTGGCCACGCGGCGTCCCCGTCGATGTCGTGAAAGTCGAACAGTCCCCGCTGACCCAGAGCGTGGTGGCCACCGGCCGCATCGCCACGCCGTCGCGCATCGAACTGGGCACCCAGGTCACCGCCCTCATCGACGCGGTGGCGGTGCGCGAGGGCGCCCAGGTGCGGGCCGGCGACGCGCTGGTGAAGCTGCGTGCGACCGATGCCGACGCGGCAGTCGAACAGGCCCGCTCGCAGATCGCCGAAGCGCAGGCGCGCTTCACCCAGCTCGACGCAGTCGGCCTGCCGGTGGCCGAACAGGCGGTGAAACAGGCGGAAGCCAATCTGCGGGTCGCTGAAGCCGAGTACCAGCGGGCGCAGGCGCTGGTGGCGCAGCAGTTCTACTCGCCGTCGAAGCTGGATGAAGCGGCGCGCCAGCTCGACAACGCGCGCGCCCAGCTGCGCACCGCGCAGGCCCAGCGCGACGCCAACACGCCGCGCGGCGCCGAGCGCGCCAGCGCACAGGCCCGACTGGCCCAGGCCACCGCCGCGCTCGACACCGCGCGCGCGAAGCGCGACCTGCTCACGCTGCGCGCGCCGGTCGATGCGCTGGTGATCGCACGCGATGCCGAACCGGGCGACGTGGCCCAGGCCGGCCGCGCACTGCTCACGCTGGCCGAGGACGGCGAAACCCGCATCCACGCCACGCTGGACGAAAAGAATCTGCGCTACCTGCAGCTCGACGCGCACGCACAGGCGGTGGCTGACGCCTTCCCCGGCCAGTCCTTCGACGCGGTGGTGTACTACCTGTCACCGGCCATCGACGCCCAGCGCGGCACGGTGGAGGTGCGGCTGCGGGTGCCCACGCCGCCCGCCTTTCTGCGACCGGACATGACGGTGTCGGTCGAAGTGGTGATCGGTCGCAAGCCGAGCGCCCTGTCGCTGCCGCTGGAAGCGGTCCGCGACGTCGATGGCGGCAGCCCCTGGGTGCTGCTCGCGCGCGATGGCACTGCGGTCCGGGTACCGGTGAAGATCGGCCTGCGCGGCGTCGGCCGCGTCGAAATCACCGACGGGCTGACCGAAGGCGAAGTCGCCATCCTGCCGGCGGGCGGCGCGGTCGATGGCGACCGCATCCGCATCAAGCCGCCGCGCGGCGCGCCGGGCGCCACGCCCAACCTCGGCCGCTGAACGCGCCCATGGCCCGACCCAAGCTCCCGTTCGAATTCCTGGTCGCACTGCGCTTCCTGCGCGAGGGGCGCATGCAGACCGCGCTCATCCTGCTCGGCGTGACCGGCGGCGTGGCGGTCATCGTGTTCCTGTCGCAGCTCATTTCACAGCTTCAGGCCACCATCATCGACCGCGTGCTCGGCAGTCAGGCGCACGTGGTGATGCGGCCGCTGGAAGAAGCCAACCAGCGCGCGCTGAACGACCCGAACAGCATTGCCGTGATCGAACCGCGCGCCCAGCGCCTGCGTTCGATCGACCAGTGGGAAGCCATGGTGAAGCTGGCCGAAGCCCAGCCGCGCGTGGTGGCGGTGTCGCCGGTGGTGAGTGGCCCGGCCTTCGCATTGCGCGGTCGCGCCAGCAAGTCGGTGGCGCTGATGGGCGTGGATGCCGACCGCTACCGGCGCATCGTGAAGATGGACGGCTACATGACGCGCGGCACCTTTCATGTCGAGGGCACCAACGCCATCATCGGCATCGAACTGGCGAAGGATCTGGGCGTCACCGTGGGCGACAAGGTGTTCGTGCGCGCGGCCGGCGGGCGGGACGAACTGCTGCAGATCACCGGTCTGTTCGACATCGGCAACAAGGACCTGAACCGGCGCTGGGTATTCACCACGATGAAGCTGGCGCAGTCGCTGCTCGACCTGCCGGGCGGCGTATCCAACATCGACATCACGGTGACCGACATTTTCGACGCGCAGGACGTGAGCGAACGGCTGCAGGCGGGCAGCGGCCTCACCGTCGACAGCTGGATGACCACCAACTCGCAGCTGCTGGCCGCCCTGCGCAACCAGACAGTGTCGAACAACCTGATCCGCAGCTTCGTCATCGTCATCGTGGCGCTCGGCATATCGAGCGTGCTGGTGGTGAGCGTGGTGCAGAAGCAGAAGGAGATCGGCATCCTGCGCGCGATGGGCGCCAGCTCGAACCGCATCATGGGCATCTTCCTGCTGCAGGGCGGGCTGGTGGGCTTTACCGGTGCGCTGGCCGGCGTCGGCCTGGCCTGGGGACTGCTGCAGTTCTTCTCGTCGGTCTATCGCACCGGCGACGGCGCGCCGCTGTTCCAGCCTCATCTGGATACCGGCATCGCGCTGTCGGCCGCGCTGATCGCGCTGGTGGTGGGTGTGCTGGCGGCGCTGATACCGGCGCGCCGTGCGGCCAAGATGGACCCGGTACAGGCGATACGTTCATGAGGTACGGGGCATGACGGCCATCGTGTCGCTGCGTGATCTGCGCAAGTCGTACGGCGTCGGCACGCCGGTGGAAACCGAGGTGCTGCACGGCATCGACATCGAACTGGCGGAAGGCGAGTTCTGCGCGCTGATCGGCCCCAGCGGCTCAGGCAAGAGCACGCTGCTGAACCTGATCGGTCTGCTGGAGCGCCCGACTTCGGGCGACCTGGCGATCGCCGGCAGCGAAACCGCCGGCCTGAACGAACAGGCGCTCACCGTGCTGCGCGGCCGTCATATCGGCTTCGTATTCCAGTTCCATCATCTGCTGCCCGCCTTCACCGCGCTGGAGAACGTGATGATGCCGTCCATCATCGAACAGGGCGTGGCCACCGCCGATGCGGAAGCCATCGCGCGCGACCTGCTGCTGCGGGTCGGGCTGAAGGGGCACGAGTACAAGAAAGCCAACCAGCTGTCCGGCGGCCAGCAGCAGCGGGTGGCCATCGCCCGTGCGCTGTCGCGCTCGCCGCGCCTCATCCTGGCCGACGAACCGACCGGCAATCTGGACACCCACACCGCCGACGACATTTTTGCGCTGCTGCGAGAGTTCAACCGCGAACGCGGCAGCGCCTGCCTCATCGTCACCCACGACCCGCGGCTGGCGGCACGCTGCGACCGGCGCATCGAACTGGTCGACGGCCGGGTGGCCCACGTATCCTCCGCCTGAGCGCCCGGGGAACCGGAGCGCAGGTCTTGCGTTCAATACCCCTCCTTCAGCACCGGTTCCGCCCATGACGACACACAGCACCTACGTCGCCGAACTGACGGCTCTGCTCGAAGACCTGTCCCGCCACAGCGGCGACAGCGGCGGCGAAGCGCTGGCCCGGCTGATCGCGCTGATCCGGCCCGCCGGACGCGAAACCCATGAAGTGGCCGAATCGCGCTTCCGTGCGCTGCTCCGGCTGCTGGGCGCCCGCCCCGAACTGGCCACCGCACTCGCACAGCATCTGAACGCGGTACTGGCCGCGCGCATGCACCGCACGCTGTATTCCGAATCCGGCGTACTGGCCAACCAGGGCTTCTTCAGCGGTCTGGGCAGCCGGCTGCTCGGCCGCATGCTGCCGCCGGCGGTGGACCGCGACTTCCTGCGCAGCCTGTTCAGCGAAATCTTCGACGACGCGCAGGACGGCGAATGGATGAGCGCCATCCCGCGCGAAGACTGGCTGCTGCTGCTCGATACGCTGGAGGTGGGCGGCGAAGGTTTCTCCGATGCGCGCCGGCAGTGCCGGCACGAGCTGTTCGAAGCCATGCGCATGGCTTCGCACCGGCTGGCAGCACTCGGCATGGAACAGGCGCTGCTGCGCTACCTGCCCTCGCTGGCGCGCCACGAATCGCCTTTCCTCGCACAGAGCGACGAAGTGCGCACCTTCATCGACCGCCACGCCGACAGCAGCGAACCCGCGCCGCACGACGGCCATCTGGAAGTGCTGCTCGACCAGTGCATGAGCTATGTCGATACGATACGGCGCCGCTCGCGCGAAGCCGGCGTCGGCGTGAACCTGGTGTTCGTGCTGGCGCGCATCGAACAGATCGTCGAACGGCTGCGCCTGCTGCGCACGCTGGTGCAGCCGGCACCCCAAGACGACGCCACCACGGTGCGGGCGCGCGCGATCGACTTCTTCCTCGGCCTGGTGCGACAGGAAAACCGTCGCCACAGCGTACGCGACCTGTTCAGCGGCACCACCCAGCTGCTGGCGCGCCGCGTCACCGAACAGGCCAGCAAGTCGGGCGAGCACTACGTGACCGAGTCACGCGGAGAATTCTTCGGCATGTTCCGCGCCGCCGCCGGTGCCGGCCTGATCATCGGCAGCATGGCCATGATCAAGATACTGAGCGCCAAGCTCGGCCTGCCGCCGGTGTGGGAGGCGGTGGCCTACAGCCTGAACTACGGTCTCGGTTTCGTGCTGGTGCACATCCTGCACCTGACCATCGCCACCAAGCAGCCGGCGATGACCGCCGCCACGCTGGCGGCGGCGCTCGACGGCAAGCAGAACCGCGAAGCGCGGCTGAACGTGCTGGCCGACCTCGCCGCCCAGGTCAGCCGCACGCAGTGGATATCGATCGCCGGCAACGTGTCGATCGGCTTCCTGACCGCGCTGGCCATCGTCATGGTGGGCGGCCAGTTCTTCGGCTGGCACCCGGTCGATCCGGTCAAGGGCGCCCACCTGCTGCACGACCTGCACCCCTGGCAGAGCCTGGCGCTGGTGCATGCGGCCATTGCCGGCGTCTATCTGTTCCTGAGCGGGCTCATTTCAGGCTATTACGACAATCAGTCGCTGTACCACCGCGTACCCGAGCGGCTGCGCCGGGTGAAATGGCTGAAGAGCGCGCTGGGCGAGGCAAGGCTGGGCCGGCTGGCCGACTATGTCGAGCACAATCTCGGCGCGCTGATGGGCAATTTCCTGTTCGGCTGCATGCTGGGCTGCACGCCCATCATCGGCCAGCTGCTGGGCCTGCCGCTGGACATCCGGCACGTGGCGTTCGCTTCGGCCAATCTGGCCTACGGCCTGCACGCGCTCGATTTCGATCTGGCCTGGCAGACCATCGCGATCAGCGCGCTGGGCGTCGCCCTGGTCGGCCTGACCAACCTCACCGTGAGTTTCAGTCTGGCGATGAAAACCGCGCTGCGCTCGCGCGGCATCGAACCGGACGATACCCGCGGCCTGTCGGTGAAGCTGGCACGTCGCTTCCTGAGCCGGCCGCGCGACTTCTTCTGGCCGCCGAAGCCGGCGGCCATACCGCCCACCACGCCGCCCACGACGGCCGGCTGAGCGTCAGCCGGCCGGGGTGTCGGACGCCGGCTTGCGCGCGCGGCTGCGGCGCGGCGCCCGGCTGCGCGCCGGCTTGGCTTCGCCGGACTCGGCCGCCGGCACCGGTGCGGCCGCTTCAGCGACAGGCACCGGTTCGGCCCGGGCTTGCGCGGCAGCCTCGGTCGTCTGCTTGGTCTTGCGCGGCGTGCGGCTGCGACGCGACTTGGGCGCCGGCGCAGCGGGCGCTTCAACCATCGGAAGATCGTTGGCCGCTTCGCTGCCCGCTTCCGGCAGCGCCTCGGGCAGAGGCTCGGGCAGCAGTTCGAGCTGCTTGTCCGCCGCGCGCTCGATCAGCTGAACCTGGGCCTGCCCGTTGTCGCCCTTGTGCAGCCGGAACAGCTCCGGATGACTTTCCAGCAGGCTGGACAGGCTGGCGTGGCCGTAATCCTTGTGGCTGAAGCCGGGCTCGTACTGACGCACGATCTGGCCGACGCGGCCGATGCCGGCCCAGCCGCTGTCCTCGTCGGTGGCCGACCGTATGCCCTGCGACAGCAGTTCGAGGATCTGCGCGTCCGGCTGGCGGTTGCGCGGCTTGCGCGGCTGTTCAATGCGCGCCGGCACCGCCGAGGGCTTCTTCTTCGGCGCCGACAGCGGCGGCGTGGCACGCATGTCGTCAGTGAACACGAACTCCTCACAGGCGCGCTGGAAGGCGACCGGTGTCGTGCGGCGGCCGACGCCCATCACGAACAGGCCGCTTTCCTGGATGCGGCGGGCCAGCGAAGTGAAGTCGGAATCGCTGGACACGATGCAGAAGCCATCGACCAGGCCGGAATGCAGCAGGTCCATGGCGTCGATGATCATCGCGCTGTCGGTGGCGTTCTTGCCGCCGACGATGCGGAACTGCTGGATCGGCCGGATCGAGTGATCGAGCAGATAGGCCTTCCAGCTGGTCATGTTGGGTGAGGTCCAGTCGCCGTAGATGCGGCGCACCGTCACCCGGCCGCGCGAGGCGGCGGCCAGCAGCACCGGCTGGATCAGCGAGGGCTGGGCATTGTCGGCATCGATGACCAGCGCAAGCCGGCGCGATTGCGAAGAAATGTCGTTCATGCGAAGCACGGTATGCGGTGTGAAAGCGGCGATGCTACGCCACTCGCCACGCGACCGGGCAATCGCCTGCCCGGTCGGTGCGACGCCCGGCCGCGATGAAGCGCAGGCAGGGCGGCCAGACCGCCCTGCAGCGGCCCATCGCGGCGAGGCATGCCGCCCCGGCCGGAGACACCGGCTCAGCCTTCGATGGTCAGATACACCAGCGTCTGGTTCAGCAGCTGGTAAGCCACTTCGCCAAAGGTCATCGGGCCCAGCATGGAGGGCACGCGCTTGCCTTCCAGTTCGCTGTACAGATAGTTCAGCACGCAGTTGCAGCTGAAGCCGATCGGCCCGGTCTGGGCCGGCAGCGCGGCGTGGAAGGCGCTCACGTAGTCGGGCACCGGCGCTGCGAAGCGGTATTCGATGTCGTCGAACACCGGCGCGTAGAAGTCCACCGTGCCCTTGCCGGCATCGACCGCCTTGATGCTCACATTGATCATGGCACCGCTGTAATCGGCCACCAGCGGCAGTTTGGTGTCGATCGCACGCGACGCGACGTACTGCGCGAAATTGCCCGGCTGATCATTGATCAGACAGTCGGAGGCGCTGAAGCCCTTGGCCGGGAAGCGGATGCGGTCGCCCTCGCCCTGGGTGAACAGATTGATGATGTCGATCTGCGCGTACTTCGTTTCGGGCAGCGGAACGTGCATCACCAGCGCGCGCTCGCCGTCGAATTCCAGCGTTTCGCCATTCACCACCAGCGGGCTGGCGCGGCCGAGGTCCGACAGATGAATGCCGGAAATCCAGCCCACCAGCGGCTTGATGTACATGTCCTCGTAGCCCGGCGCATTGCGCGCGAACAGCGAATGCACCGCCGAGAACGCCGGCATCACGATGATGGAGAAGCCGTTGTCCGGGCCGTCGGCGCACACGCGCTCCAGACTGATCTGGTCGTAGAAGCGGATCTCGGGCGCACCGCCGAGCACCGGCACCGCGGCGACATAGAGCTGGTCGCGCGTGGTGACGCCGCCGTCCTGCCCCATGAAGTAAGGAATGGTGCCGCCTATCCAGTGGCCGCGCGGCAGCTGGCGCAGCAGCGCCTCGTCGCCGGCGATGCTGTAGTGGCCGCCTTCGCGGATCAGGGCCGTCGCTTCGGACAGCCCCATCATGCGTCCGCTCAGGGCGGACGGGTGCTGAGTCGTCATCGGGAGTCGTCCGGTATGTTCAGTGCGTGCGCAGCTGCGCCAGTTCGTGACCGAGCATGCGGGCGTTCTTGACGAAGTAGCGGTGCAGCTCGCGCAGCTTGAGCATGCGCACCTCGTCATCGGTGATCACCTCCATCTGGCTGCGCAGGCGGGTCATCAGCAGTTTCAGGCTGAGTGCGCGGATGTCGATGTCACGCCGGCCCTCGATCAGCTGCAGCCACACCGGATCGGCCACGTCGGGCACGTCATCGTCGGAGGCCACCGCCGGCGCTGCGGCATCGGCAGCCACCGCCGCCTGCGCGGCAACGGCTGCGCGGGCCGGATCGGTGATCGCCGCCTTGCCCTGGTCGAGCGCGAACTTGAACTTCCACAGTTCCTGCAGCGGAATGCCGGTGATGGCGCAGATGCCGTTCAGCGATACGCCTTCGTTGAACAGCGCGAATACCTGCTTGGAAAGCGCCTGCGAGAAGGGCATGTCGGCCGGACCGGCCCAGGGCAGCGCGCTCAGATCAGCGCTGGCGGGCGCCAGCACATGCAGGTGGCAGCGCCAGCCGGCAAGATCGATGTGACGCCAGACCCGTTCCGCGCCCTCCTGGTCGGCCTGTTTGCGGCCGAGGCCGAACCAGCCGCGCTGAACTTCGAGTCCTATCCACGCATCGACCCGTCTCGCCCCCGGATCGAATCTGAACTCACGCACCGTCCACGGTTCGTTCAATTGCAGCAAGCGCCCGAGCAGGGCCTTGTCCAGCGCCATCGTCGTCTCCTTCTCCGACCTTGTCCGCCTCCTGCTCGTAGTCAGGAAGTCGTTGGTTGATAGAGTGGCTGGGAATTGCGACGCGCATAGTAACAAAGCGCAGGACGCCGGACAGGGCATGCTGCACGCGGCCGCAAAGAGACGACAACGGATGAAATGTGGATTTCTGAACCGGGGAGCCCGGATTGCCTGCACCGGAGAGCCCGGTGAGGCGGTACCTTGAACGGTACGGAAGGTGTGGTGCGCGGAGAGAGACTCGAACTCTCACGCCTTGCGGCACTGCCCCCTCAAGACAGCGCGTCTACCAATTTCGCCACCCGCGCACTTGGGTAGGGGCGCGAATATACCTGAAAAAGGATGAGTTTGCGTGACTGAATCGAGAATCGAGGCCAGCCGGCCTGACCTGAGTCGGATAAGGCAGGTGATGTGGTCGCTGATCCGCCCGCATCGCGGCCGGCTGTTGCTCGCTGCGCTCGGCCTGATGCTGGCCGCGGCCTCCGCGCTGGCGCTCGGCCAGGGCCTGCGCACCGTGATCGATCGCGGCTTTGCCGCCGCCGATCCGCAGTGGCTGGACCGCGCGCTGGCCGCCACGCTGGGCCTGGTGCTGCTGCTGGCCGCCGCGACCTGGCTGCGCTTCTACAACGTGTCCTGGCTGGGCGAGCGGGTGGCGGCCGATCTGAGGGCCAGGGTATATGCCCACCTGCTGTCGCTGCCGCCGTCCTTCTTCGAAGCCGGGCGCACCGGCGACGTCATTTCAAGGCTGACCAACGACACCGCACAGATCGAGAACACGGTGGGTTCAACGCTGTCGATCGCGCTGCGCAACACGCTGCTGCTGATCGGCGGGCTGGTCATGCTGGCGCTGACCAGTGGCCGGCTCACGCTGCTGGTGCTGGCCGGGGTGCCGCTGGTGGTGGCCCCCATCGTGCTGTTCGGTCGTCGCGTACGCGGCCTGTCACGCGAGCGGCAGGCACGGGTGGCGGACCTGGGTACCCATGTGGACGAAACGGTGCACGCCATCCGCATCGTGCAGGCCAACAATCACGAGGACGCGGACCGCAGCCACTTCGCGGAACTGGTCGAACGCAGTTTCGCCACCGGCGTGCGCCGCTACCGGCATACCGCGGTGATGATCGTGATGGTCATCCTGCTGGTGTTCGGGTCGGTCGCCCTCATCCTGTGGGTGGGCGGCCACGACGTGCTGGACGGCCGGCTGTCGGCCGGCGAACTGTCGGCCTTCGTGTTCTATGCCGCCATCGTCGCCAGTTCGGTCGGCGCGCTGGCCGAGGTGTGGGGCGAACTGCAGCGCGCGGCCGGGGCCACCGAACGGCTGATCGAACTGCTGGACACCCGGCCGGCGATCGCCGCCCCGGCCGCCCCCTTGCCGATGCCCTCGCCTGCGCGCGGCGACATCGCCTTCCGCAGCGTGCGCTTCTGCTACCCCAGCCGCCCGGACAGCCCGGCACTGGACCGCTTCGACCTCGACGTGCGCGCCGGCGAAACGGTGGCGCTGGTCGGTCCTTCGGGCGCCGGCAAATCCACGCTGTTCCAGCTGCTGCTGCGCTTCTACGACCCGCAGTCCGGCAGCATCGAGATCGACGGCGTACCGCTCAGCCGTACCGACCCCGCGGCACTGCGGGCGCGTATCGCGCTGGTGCCGCAGGAAGCGGTCATCTTCGCCGCCAGCGTGGCTGACAACGTACGTTACGCACGACCGGACGCGAGCGACGACGAAGTGCGTGCCGCCTGCGCTGCGGCCTTCGCCGACGCCTTCATCCGCGATCTGCCCGGCGGCTACGACAGCCCGCTGGGCGAGCGCGGCGTGCGCCTCTCGGGCGGCCAGCGCCAGCGCATCGCCATCGCCCGCGCCATCCTGGCCGACCGGCCCATCCTGCTGCTGGACGAAGCCACCTCGGCACTCGACGCCGAAAGCGAACGCATGGTGCAGGCCGCGCTGGAACCGCTGATGGCCAGCCGCACCACGCTGGTGGTGGCGCACCGGCTGTCGACCGTGCAGCGCGCCGACCGCATCGTCGTGCTCGACCACGGCCATGCGGTGGAATCCGGCACCCATGCCGAACTGATGGCGCGTGGCGGGCTGTATGCGCAGCTGGCGAGACTGCAGTTCATCGACAGCTGATCACGGCCGGCGCGATCAGCCGGATGGCCGATGGGCGGCACACATGCCTTCGGTATTCTTAGGCGGCCGCGCTCAGCCCGAATTTCATTGAAGGTGGACGAGCGCATGCCCCGCCCGTCAGCATGATCGCGTGGCGGCCACCTGCCGACTGTCAACGAGCCTCTTACATGATCCGCACCGGAAAGGGACTGGCCCATCTCGCACTGGGCACGATCGCACTGCTTGCTTCGGCTGCCCACGCAAGTACCGTTCGCCTCGATTTCTCGACCCCGGTCGGCGGCACGCCCTGGGTTTTCTTCAGCGGAGACTCGGATGCGGTGAGCTACAGTTATCCGAGCACGCTGTCCGCACCCGACGCCCTGACCGATCTGGTGCCGACCGGCGGAACCATTCAGGCCTTCGTCGAGTACGACACTGCAGCAACACCGGGGTCGACCTCGCCTGAACAGAATGTCTTTACCGGACGTGCCGGCCTGTCCATCTCCGGCAATGGCCAGAGCCGCGGCACGTACGACGGCGCCGCGAACATCATCGAGAGCGCAGGATCCTTTCCTGACTACACGCAACAACTGATCACTGTCGGTGGCGATCCGTACGCATCCCTCCGGATCTCGATGCCAGCAGGCGTGACGCACGAGGTCGAATACAGCACCTGGCTGCTCGGCATGTTGGGCGGCGCACCGCAATCCGTACCCGGCATTCGCCTGCGCATCAGCTATGACACGCTGAACGTCGACCTCGCTGGCTTCGGTCTCACGCTGCCCGCAGCGAACAACCCGTACGACAGCCAGCTGCCCTCGCTGGATACGCTCGCCGCGGAACCCGCACGCGGCACCTTCCTGACCCTGCGGTGGATCGCCGACGCCCGCTTCGAACTGATGGACAGCGGGTTTTCGAACGCCGACGATTACGCTGCGATGAACGCGTGGCTGAGCACGAACTTCAGCACTCCTCGCGTATATGCCACGTACAGCTTCTCATCAGCCACCGTCAGCGTATCCGCCGTCCCCGAACCCGCAAGCGCGCTGCTGTGGCTCAGCGGTCTCGCCCTGCTCATCAGCGCTTCGCGTCGACGTTCGCGCAGGTAAAAAATGGAGCGCACGCGGCGCTCCAACTCGCAGCAGCGGATGCCGCCATCCTGCTAGCGCCGCCTTTTCGCGGCGTACATCGCCGCATCCGCGGTCAGCAGCAGTTCCTTGGTGCCGGCGCCGTTCTCCGGCCAGTGCGCGATGCCGATGCTGGCGCTGATGACCAGCTCGCGCCCCTCGATCACGAAGGGCGACCGCAGCGACTCGCCGATCTTGTCGGCCACATGATCGGCATCGGTCGCCTGGGTCAGATCGGCCAGCAGCACCACGAATTCGTCACCGCCGAGGCGGGCGACCGTATCCGCATCGCGCACCGCACGACGCAACCGCTGCGCGATTTCCTGCAGCAGCTGATCGCCGGCTGCGTGGCCCAGCGTGTCGTTCACGTCCTTGAACCGGTTCAGATCGAGATAGAGCAGCGCCAGCCGGCCGCGGGCACGGCGTGCGGCCGCAATCGCGGTGTCGATGCGGTCGTGCAGCAGCGCCCTGTTGGGCAGGCCGGTCAGCGCGTCGTACTGCGCCATGCGGCGCAGCCGCGTCTGCAGACGCATGCGTTCGAGCGCGGTCGCGATCTGGGTGGCCACGAAATGCAGCAGGTCGCGGTCGCGTACCGCAAACAGCGGCCCGCCCGTCTTGCGCTTCAGCGCGATGGCGCCCAGCCTGTCGTCAGCGGATGACAGCGGGGCACCCAGCCATTGTTCGCCGTCGTCCAGCGTCCGCATTTCCGGCTCGCCCCGGCGCACGATGTCTTCGCAGAACTCGAGGCAGCGGGAGGGCAGGCCGTCGGCAGGCAGCCCATGCGCGTCGGCGGCATAGGCCATGTTGAGCACACCGTCGATTTCGTTGCGGACCGCGACCATGGCCCGGTCCGCCGGCAGCAGGTCGGCCACGATGCGGTGCGCCAGTGCCAGCAGTTCGAACGGATCGGTCGCCACGTGCGCCGCTTCCGACATCGCATACATCGCGGTCTGCATCGCCTCTGCCCGCTTGCGGGCGGTGATGTCGTGCGCAACCGCCACCCGCACCTGCTCGCTCTCCGACCAGCGCGCCGACCACATGACGTGGACCACGCGCCCGTCCTTGCGAACATAGCGGTTCTCGAAGCTGAGCTTGGGCTCGCCGGACATGATTTCGGCGGCAGCGCGCAGCGTGCGGTCGCGATCCTCCGGCAGTACGAGGTCGATCATCGAACGACCGATCACTTCGTCGCAGCGGTAGCCGAAGATGCGTTCGAACGCGGCGCTTACAAAGAGGAAGCGGCCTTCCGGATCGACGACGCAGACCGCGTCGAGCAACAGATCCATCACCACTTCAAGGGGGGCACTGCGTTGTATGTCCATGACCGGGAAGATACCGCGCGAAACCGGCGCGGCGGCGGCATTGTCGGTCAATTTGAGCAAACCGTGGTACGCGGCTGCAGCGACCGCGGCGTGATCCGAACGGACCACGCCAACCGCCGGGCGGGCGTCACGAACTGTCATCGGACACGCGGACACTGCGCGGCTTCCGTTCTCACGCACCGCACCGAATCCCATGAGCACGCATCACTCCGGCCGCCGCCGCTTCATCGGCACGCTGGGCGCCGCCGCCCTCGCCACGCCCGTCCTGCTGCACAGCCGTCCGGCCGCCGCCGCGGCGCCCTTCCTGCACGGCATCGCCAGCGGCGACCCGCTGGCGCGCCGGGTCATCCTGTGGACCCGGGTCAGCGCGCCCGGCGACGCCAATCCGCGCGTGAACTGGGAGGTGGCGGCTGACGCCGGCTTCTCGCGCGTGGTGCGCAGCGGCCAGTTCCGCACCAATGCCACCCGCGACTTCACGATCAAGATCGACGTCGACGGTCTCAGCCCGGACACCCGCTACCACTACCGCTTCACGTACGCCGGCCAGCGCTCGCCGGTGGGCCGCACCCGCACGCTGCCGGAAGGCGCGGTCGATCAGGTGAAGCTGGCGGTGTTTTCCTGCTCCAACTTCCCGGCCGGCTACTTCCACGCCTACGCCGAAGCGGCGCGCATGGACGATCTGCACGCCGCGCTGCACCTCGGCGACTACATCTACGAATACGGCCGCGGTGGCTACGCCAGCGATGACGCCGCAGCCCTCGGCCGCGAAGTGCTGCCGGCCGGCGAGTGCATCACGCTGGCCGACTACCGCACCCGCCACGCGCTCTATCGCAGCGACGCCGGGCTGCAGGCGCTGACCGCGTCGCTGCCGCTGATTCCGGTGTGGGACGACCACGAGGTGTGCAACAACACCTATGTGAGCGGCGCCGCCAATCACACGCCGGCCACCGAAGGCGACTACGTCACCCGCCGCAATGCCGCGCTGAAGGCCTATCACGAGTGGCTGCCGGTGCGTACGCCGGACACCAGCGACCTGCGTCGCATCTACCGCTCGTTCGACTTCGGCGACCTGCTGTCGCTGCACATGCTGGAAACCCGCCTGCTGGCGCGCACCGCACAGCTGTCCTTCGGCGATTTCGTCGGCCCGGACGGCATCGATGCCAGCGCGCTGCGCGCCGCGATGGGCGCGTCCTCTCGCCAGATGCTGGGCAGCGAACAGCAGGCCTGGCTGGAGGCGCGCATGGAAGCGTCTTCCGCCACCTGGCAGGTGCTGGGCCAGCAGGTGCTGATGGCGCGCGCCGAAATTCCGGCCGCCATCGCGCTGGACCAGATTTCGATCTCGAACTGGATCGCGCTGAACGACAAGGCCGCCGCCCGCCCGGACGATCTCACCCGCGCCGAGCGCTATGTGCTGAACCAGCCGGCCATTCCGCGCAGCACCGACGCCTGGGACGGCTATGCCGCCGCCCGCGAGGCGGTGTACGCCGCCGCCCGCCGGCTGGACAAGAACCTGGTGGTGGTGGCCGGCGACACCCACAACGCCTGGGCCAGCGATCTGGTCGATGCCGACGGCCAGCGCATCGGCGTCGAGTTCGCCACGCCCGGCGTGTCCTCGCCCGGCATGGAAGTGACCCGCCGCACCGACGCGCCGGAAGTGGTGGCGCAGTGGATGGTCGACGCCATCCCCGACCTCAAGTACGCCGAAACCGGCCACCGCGGCTTCCTGGTGCTCACCGCCACCCGCGACGAATGCCGGGCCACCTGGCATTTCGTCAGCACCGTGAAATCGCGCAGCTACACGCTCAGCGAAGGCGCCACGCTGCGCACCCTGCCGGGCAGCGCACACCGCGCGCTGCTGCCGCTCGCCTGACACCCGAACAACCGATACGGAGCACACCGCCATGATCATCCGCACCTTCGCCCTCGCACTGACCGCAGCCCTCGCCGCACCGGCCCACGCCGCACTGAGCGTCACGCTTGAACGCGACGCCTGGGGCCAGTTCGACAGCTACGAATACCAGCAGACCTTCGACACGCTGGCGTCGGCCAACGGCAGCACCAACGTCGCCTGGGCCAATGACAGCACGCTGGCCGGCTGGTCGCTGTTCAACTCGCTGAAGAACCCGCTCACCTACTACCGCGCCAGCGCGGGTGCCGACGCCGGCGGCTACGTGTACAGCTACGGCGCGAACAGCGACGGCGACCGCGCCCTCGGCGCCCTCGGTTCCGGCGGCGCCTACTGGGGCGCGCCGGCGTCCAACGCGCTGTCGGCCTATATGTCGGCGTCCTTCCGCAACGATACCGATCGCACGATCGAGGGCGTCGGCGTGTACTGGGACGCCGAACAGTGGCGCGTCGGCGAATCGAACACCACCACCGACACGCTGGACTTCCGCTACGGCTTCGGCGACACCTTCGGCGCGGTCACCACCTGGATCAATCCGGGCGTGTCCTTCAAGTACAACTCGCCGGTGGCCAACGCCGGCACCGCCGGCTACGGCACCGACGGCAATGCCAACGCGGTTCAGCTCGGCGGCGACATCGCGCTCGAATGGCAGGCCGGCCAGACCCTGTGGATCACCTGGATCGACTACAACAGCGCCGGCTTCGACCACGGCCTGGCGATCGACAACATGTCGCTGAGCGTGGCCATCCCGGCCGTACCGGAGCCGGCCTCGATCGCGCTGCTGGCCGCCGGCCTCGGCATCATCGGCGTGGCGGCGCGCCGCAAGCAGGCCTGAGTCGGTGAGCGCAATGAAGGCTTTCCACATCCGCCTGCTCGGCGCCGCGCTGCTGGCCGTGGCGCTGCCCGCCACGGCCGACATCCAGGTCACGCCGGACGCGACCGGACGCTTCGTCTATGTCCAGGACTTCAACACGCTGGGCGCCACCAGCCGCGCCTTCGAGTGGCGCGACAACGACACGCTGCCCGGCTGGCGCCTGCTCAACTTCGTCGAACAGCCGCTGGTCACGCCGACCTACCGCGGTGACACCGGCGACGACACCGGCGGCAGCTTCTACAGCTATGGTCTGGAAGGTGACAGCGACCGCGCACTCGGCGGCCTCGGTTCGGGCGGCGGCTACTTCGGCACGCCGGCCGCCGGTCAGCTGGCGGGCTACATCACGGTGTCCTTCCGCAACGCCGGCGATCGCGACATCGGCGACGTGAAGCTGGCGTTCGAAGGCCAGCAGTGGCGTCAGGGCGCCAGCGACGACCTGAACCGGCTGGTGTTCGAATACGGCGTGGGCGAGGAATTCGGCCATGTCGAATGGGTGCGGCCCGGCACCGGCTTCGATTTCGAATCGCCGTCGCCGCTCATCGTCACCCCGAGCGGCTCGCCGGTGTACGGGCGCGACCCGCTGGCCAAGCAGGCGCTGGGCGGCGTCATCCGCCCGGCCTGGAGCACCGGCAGCCGGCTGTGGCTGCGCTGGGTGGTGCGCAACCACCAGGGCTTCGACCATGGCCTCGCGATCGACAACCTGAAGCTGACGGTCGAGCGCCCCTGAGGCGCCACCGCGCTCAGGTCAGCGACTGCACCGCGGCCACCGCCGCGGCGGCGGCCAGCCAGGCGCCGATACGCCGCAGCAGCGCGGTGTCGAGCGTGCGGCTGGCGTCCTGACCGGCACGCCCCAGGCCCACCACGAACAGATGGGCCGGCAGTGCGATCGCCAGCAGCGTGGCAATCACCAGTCCGGCGCTGTCGCCGCTCTCGCCGCCAAAGCGTGACCACAGCAGCGGCCACACCGCGGCGGAAAAGGCGCCGGCCAGCGCGGCGGTGATCGGGGTGGCATTGATGTTCATGGCAGGATCTGAGCGAAGTAAGTTTGAATCGGACAGCGAGTAAGGGCTGGGTGGAAGCAGGCGATCACTCGGTGCCCGCGGATCGTCTGAGACCGTCGAAGCCGCAGCGCCGCAGCGAGGCCACCAGGCTGTCACGGCCGGCGGGCGGCAGCTCTCTGAATTGCAGGAAGGTCGCATGGTCGCGCAGCGAATTCGACAGGTAGGCGCCGAATCCGCCGACCGTCAGCGCTGCGACATCCTCCTGCACGCAGGCGCACAGCGCCTCGACCCTGCCAGCCACGGGTGCAGCCGTGCCGGGCGTTGCGGCCAGATCGGCAAACTGGCCGGAGCAGAACGCGGGAAAGCTTTCGATAAAAGCGGGCAGCAGGCATTTCATGCTCGCCGTCCTCATCACCGCCTCGAGCTTGCGCTCAGGGTCCGGCCGGAACAGCGCACTACCGGCATCAGCCACGAAGGTGTCTGTGGCGCAGTCACAGTAGGCACCGTCCAGACCCACGCGAGAAATCCAGCGGGTCAGCGCCGGTCGGGTATCCGAGCGGGCATCTTCCCCGAGCCGTGAATCGAGGCCCGCCTGACAGGACGCCCGGATGCTCCGGCGGATCTCGCTCGAAGGCGGCTTGAAATCACCGCCAGCACTCCACGCCCCCGCGGAAAATGCGAGCCCGACGACGGCCACGCAGCGGAGTGCGAACCACCTGCCGTCAATCGATGAGCCTCGCGGCTGAGTGACCTGCATCATCCTCCTCATGCCCCGCCCTGCCCGATGGGCAGAGCCGCTGACGCCAGCGTACGCGCCGGCACGCCCAGATCGCGCCAGTTCTCCGGGTGGCAGGTGAACAGCAGGATCTGGTGCCGGCTGGCGGCGTCGAACAGCACGCGCTTCATCCGGTCCAGCCGTGCGGCGTCGCTGTGCACCAGCGCGTCGTCGAGGATGATGAGGGTGGGCCGGCCGGCTTCGCGCAGCAGGTCGGCATAGGCGAGGCGGGCGATCACGCCCATCTGTTCGCGCGCGCCGAAACTGAGCGCCTCCACCTCACCGCTTTCGCTGCCGCCCGCGCCTTCGCGGGTGAGCGGGCCGGGGCTCAGGCTGTCGTCGATCGCGATGCGCGCACCCGGAAACAGCAGACCGAGGTAGTGATTCAGATGCGTCTGCAGCGGTGCCTGCAGGCGCTGGGTGAGCGCGCGCCGCTTGTCGCGCAGCCGGCCGAGCAGCAGGTCCAGCGCACGGGCGCGACGCGCCAGCTGGTCCTGCCGGCGCCCGGCCGCCGCGAGGTCACGGGCGAGCGCGGCCTGCCTTTCGTCCAGCCCCTGGGCGCCCGCCGCTTCAAGTTCGATTTCCAGCCGGGTGATGTCGTCACGCCGCTGGTCACGGGTCTTCTCGGCGATGTCGGCGCTGCGGTCCAGCCGCTGTACGTCCTGTTCCAGCGCCTGCGGGCGGGCCGCCTCGAGCTGACGTGCCAGCGCCTCGACCTGCCGCGCCTGGGCGGCCTGCCGGGCCAGTGCGTCGACCAGCGCGCGCTGCGCCGCCGTCTGGCGCTCGGCACGGCCCGGATCGTCGAGCCGCGCCCGGGCTGCCGCCGCCTCGCCCTGCGCGGCTTCGAGCACCGCCTGCGCCGCCGCCCGGCGGCTGACCGCCTCGCCCAGCTGGCGCGCAGCTTCGGTCAGCGACTGACGCGCCCGCTCTTCGGCCGCTTCGGCCTCGACCACCGACGGCAGATCCGCCGCGTCGGTCGCACCCTGGGCCTCGGCGGTCAGCGGATCGAGCCGCTGCGTCAGTTCGGCCACCCGGCCGGCGAGCACGCTGCATTCGGCGCGCAGCGCATCGACACCGCGCGGCGCCAGTGCCTTCACGGTCGCGTCGGCCGCCTTCAGGTCGGTCTGCTTCTGTGCGTGCAGCTGCTGGCGCGCCTCGGCCACCTCGAGCGAGGCGAGACCGAGCCGGGCCAGCGCGCTGCCGTGACGGTCGGCCAGTTCCGCCGCTTCACGCGCGAGCGCGGCGGCATCGCTGCCGCCCGGTTCGATGCGCAGCCGGCCGTGGCCGGGCAGGGTGATCGTGGTGGCTTCGGGCAGCAGCCGTTCGCCGCTGCCGGTCAGCACCTCGTCGCCGATGCGCAGTTCGCGACCATCGTCGAGCGCGAAGCGCAGCCGGGTGGCGAGTGCGGTACGGCGAATGTCCAGTTCGCGCAGGCGCTTCGCCTGTTCGCGCAGCGCGGTGAGGTCGGCCGCGCGGATTTCGCAGGCGGCGGCTTCGGCCTGCAGCGCCAGCATGCGCGCCTGTGCCGCCTCGGCCTGCGCTGAGGCGGCCTGCGCGGCATCCGCCTTGCGGCGCGCCTCATCGAGCTCTCGGCTCACCTGCTGCAGGTTGTCGCGACTGCGCGCCAGCTGCAGCCGCCTGCGTGCAGCTTCATGCGCCTGCGCCGCCTCGCGTTCGCGCTGCTGCCAGGGTGCGGCCAGCGCCTGTACCGCGTCCAGCGCACGCTGCGCGGCAGACACCGCGTCGGCCCGGCGCGCGGCGTCGGTCGCCTCCGCATCGAAAGCCGCGACCTGGCCGCGCAGCAGTTCGACCTGCCGCGCCAGCCCCTGCGCCGACTCGCGTTCCCCGGCCAGCCGCGACTGCAGCGACTGCGCCTCGGCCAGCGCCGCACGCGCCTCGGCGGCCTGCGCACGCAGCGCCACCCAGGGGCGGCTCTGCGCTTCGTCATCGTGCTGCTGGCGCAGCTGCGCCAGCCGGTCCACCTTCTGCCGGCTGTCCTGCAGCGCGGCCTCCACCGTGGCCAGTTCGCCAGCCAGCCGCGCACACAGCTGCTGGGCGTCCAGCCAGGCGCCGCGCGGCCGGTCGGAGGACGGGGTGAGCAGCTCGTTGCGCTGCTTCTCGACTTCGGCGGTGATGTCGTCGCCCTCGCCGCCGGCGATTTCGCCGAGCGAAGCGGTGAGCACGCTGCGCAGGTGGTCGGTGGCATGACCGACCGACTCGCGCAGTTCCTGCGCGCTGCCCTGCTCTATCCACAGCAGGCCGGGAATGCCCCAGTGCTCGGCCTTGCTGGCGCCCTTGGACGCGAAGGCGAAGCCCAGCCGCTCGGCGAGAAAGTCCTCGGCTTCGGCGCCATCCAAGACCCGCTCGCCGTACTGCAGCGTGCAGCGCTTGCGGCCGAGGAAGCGCTTGCTCAGGCGGCAGTCACGGCCGTCGAGTTCGAAATCCAGTTCGACTTCAGGCGAGGCGCCCGGATCGCTCCACGGCCGCAGGTGATCGACCGTGCCGGAGCGGTGGCGCTCGAAGAAGGCGGCGCGCAGTGCGGCCACCAGCGTGCTCTTGCCGGCTTCGTTCGGACCGGCGAACAGATTGAGGCCGGGTTCGAGCTCGCGCAGTTCGAAGGGCTGGCGGAAGCGGCGGAACTGTTCGACCCTCAGGCGGTGCAGCTTCATCGCGCCTCCCCGGCCGTACGGCGTGCGTCGAGCAGGCCGGCCAGCAGCACCAGCGCGTCGCGCGCGGTATCGCCATCGGCACCATCCTGGGCGACACGCAGGTCGGCGATCACTTCGCCCAGATAGCCTTCGGCGGCCAGCCGCGCCAGATCGTCGTCGGTCGGTTCGATGCGCACCGGGTCGAGGTCGGCGCGCAGCGCGCGGGCGCGGCCCTGTGCCTGCGCCAGCGCATCGCGCACGCGGGCGAGACCGGCCAGATCGGTCTGGCCGGCGAGTTCGAGCTGCAGCACGTCATCGGCCTGCAGACCGTCGAGCAGCACGCACAGCGCGTCGATGTCGCTGGCCACCTGCAGCACCACGCGCTCGCTGCGCCAGCGGTAGCGCCCGGTCTGCAGCACGCTCACCTGCGGCAGTGCGCCCGGTGCGTCGATGTCGACCCGCAGCGCACAGCCGGAGTCGTTGTTGCGGAAACGGTCGGTTTCCGGCGTGCCGCTGTACCAGCAGCGCGCGTCGATCTGCCGGCAGCCGTGCCAGTCGCCGAGCGCGAGATAGTCCAGCCGCGCCTGTGCGGCGCGATCGGCGGCGATCGGATTGGCCGAATCGATGCCTTCGGCCAGCACGCCCTGCACCGCACCGTGCGCCAGCCCGATGCGGAAGGCGCCAGGCGGCGTGTCGGCCGCGGCGAACCACTCGGTGAGGTCGGCGTAGGTGTGGCGCTGGGTCAGCGGCGCCGGCAGCAGCACCGCGTTCAGCCCTTCGAAGTGCAGCGGCTCCGGCCGCAGGCACAGGTGCACGTGATCGGGCACCGCAGCGAGGCGCTGCGCGCGGCTCCACACCGATTCGCTGAGCGCGGCGTCGTGATTGCCGGGCAGCATGACCCAGGGACCGGCGAAGCCGCGGGTGGCGTTGAATAGCCGCAGCACGGTCTTGTCGGCGATGCCCTGGGCATCGAACACGTCGCCCGCTACCAGCACCAGATCGACCTGCTGTTCGGTCGCCAGCGCGGCCAGGCGCTCGACCACGGCGATGCGCGCTTCGGCCAGCAGCACCGCTTCGTCGGGCTCGAACTGCCCGTATTGCTTGCCGATCTGCCAGTCGGCGGTGTGGAGGATTTTCAGCACGGAAGAATGGGGAAGAGACGCGCGCACGTCGGCGGGCGCTCACCTTGCGTCGGCGGCGCCCGCACTGTCAATCGTCCCTGCGGCGGAAGGCCGTCCGCTCAGCCCTTGAGGCCTTCGGCCGCACGCGCGGCCTGCACCGCCGGACGGGCAGCCACGCGGGCAAGATAGGCCTGCAGGCGCGGCAGCTGCGACAGGTCGAGGCTGACCCATGCGCTCCAGCCAGCCACCACGTACAGATAGGCGTCGGCGACCGTGAAGTCCGGTCCGCACAGCCAGCCGTCCTCACCCAGCTGGCTGTCCACCCAGGTGAACTTGCGCAGCAGGATGTCGGCCGCCACCTTGCGCGCGGCAGCGTCGAACAGCGGGTTGAACAGCGGCGTATAGCCCTTGTGCAGTTCGGAGGTAATGAAGTTCTGCCAGGCCGTCACGCGGTAGCGTTCGCGCGATCCGGCTTCGGGAATGAGGCGGCGGGCCGGCACCTGGTCGGCCACGTACTGGGCGATCACCGGGCCTTCGGTCAACACTTCACCGTCGTCCAGCTGCAGCGCCGGCACCTGGCCCTTGGAACTGATGCTGCCGAAAGGCGTGCCGTCGGCGGTGGTCTGGCTCTTGAGGTCGACGCGCACCAGCTCGAACGGCAGGCCGGCTTCGCGCAGCACGATGTGCGGGGCCAGCGAACAGGCGCCCGGAAGGTAGAACAGCTTCATTCAGGTCTCCATGGAGGGGTCGGCAGCGGGCGCCATGCTATGCGCTCTTGCCCGATGAATAAACCCGGGTCTGCGCATCGGGCCGCCCGCCCTGCGGCAAAGCATGCCCGACCCGCACTGAAACGAAAATGCACGCACTGCAGCAGAGCCGGGGGTGTATGGTGAGCACTTCGAAAGGCGGTCGTGACCCCGCACCGGAGCCTGGCCGCTCACCCCACCGCTCACCTGGAAGGCAAGAACCATGAGCGCTGTCCTCCTGCCCGAGTCCGATTCTGACGCGGCACTGCTTGCGTCCCCGCCATCGGACTACATGTCCCCCTCGCAGCTGGCTTTTTTCCGCAGGCGGCTGCTCGCTGAACGCGATGCGCTGCTGCAGTCTGCGCACGACACGACCCAGCATCTGCACGAGTTCGAACGCACGCCGGACCCGTCGGACCGCGCTTCGCTGGAAGAGGATCATTCGCTGGAACTGCGCGTGCGCGATCGCGAACGCAAGCACCTGCACACCATCGACGAGGCGCTGGCGCGCATCGACGACGGCAGTTACGGCTGGTGCGAATTCACTGGCGAGCCGATAGGCATCGCCCGTCTGCTGGCCCGGCCCACCGCAACGCTGTCGGTCGAAGCGCAGGAACTGCACGAGAAGCGCCGCAGGATGCGCGGACGCTGAACGGCCCGCACCCCCGCAATGCGGGGTCGGGCCGTGCGGATTTCAGTGGCTGCTGCGCGCCGGCGGCGTCGCCGGACCACGGCCTTCGATGTGGCGGAAGGTGATGCGGCCCTTGCTGAAGTCATAGGGCGACATTTCGAGCGACACCTTGTCGCCGGCGATGATGCGGATGTGGTGCTTGCGCATCTTGCCGCTGGTGTAGGCCACGATGACGTGGCCGTTTTCCAGCGTGACGCGGTAACGCGAATCGGGCAGGACTTCCGTCACCACGCCGTTCATGTCGATCAGTTCTTCCTTGGCCATTGCGGTTCTCCCGGAGCAGGCATGAAAAAGGGGCGTCGGCCGCGCTTGACGGGCACGAGACGCCATGGAGCCAACTGCGGAATCGCTTTGGGATGCGAAGGAATTCAGGTCGCCGAAACGAAGTCAGGGCGGGCAGGAAACCGGAATACAGCAGTGACAGTGTGCGAGACGGGCGGCCTGTTCACACGCCCCGGGCCTTCGCACCGGCCGATACTATGCACCGAAAGGCCGCTTCCTGCCCGACTATCTGCACGCGACCGGAGGTCGCCGGGGGCGCGGTAGACTGCTGCAACGTCCTGCAAGGCGCCCCGCGCACCCCATCATGAGCCTGACCCAGAGCGTGCTGCTGCTTGCGGCGCTGATCCTCACCAGCGCCTTCTTCTCGATCGCCGAAATCGCGCTCGCCGCCTCGCGCCGGCTGCGTTTGCGCCAGATGGCGGAAGACGGCGACCCGCGCGCCGAGCAGGTCATGCGCATCCAGGAGAACCCGGGCCACTACTTCACCGTGGTGCAGATCGGCGTGAACGCGGTGGCGGTGCTCGGCGGCATCGTGGGCGAAGGCGTGCTCAGCCCCTACGTTTCGGCGCTGCTCGCGCACTGGCTGCCCGCAGACACGGCGGACACCGCCAGCTTCCTGATGTCCTTCGTGCTGGTCACCTCGCTGTTCATCCTGTTCGCCGACCTGATCCCGAAGCGGGTGAGCATGGCGGTGCCGGAAGCGCTGGCGGTGCGGGTGGCCGCGCCCATGCTGTTCCTGAGCGCGCTGTTCCGGCCGGCCGTGTGGCTGTACGCCCGGCTGACCGATGGCCTGATGCAGCTGCTGCGCCTGCCGCGGGTGCGCGAGGAAAAGGTGACTTCCGACGACATCCTGGCGCTGACCGAGGCGGGCGCACAGAGCGGTGCGCTGGCGCGGCGCGAACAGCAGGTGATCGCGAACGTGTTCGAACTGGACAGCCGCACGGTGCCGAGCGCGATGACCCACCGCGAGCGCATCGCCTACTTCCTGCGCGACGATCCGGATGCGGTGATCCGCGCCCGCATCGCGGAAGAGCCCTATTCCACCTACCCGGTGTGCGATGGCGACATCGACCACGTGATCGGCTACGTCGACGCCAAGGACCTGTTCCAGCGCGTGCTCAAGAACCAGCCGATCACGCTCACCGACGACAGCCTGCTGCACAAGGTGCTCATCGTGCCGGACCGGCTCACGCTGGCCGAAGTGCTGGACCAGTTCCGCCAGGTGGGCGAGGACTTCGCGGTCATCGTGAACGAATACAGCCTGGTGGTCGGCGTGGTGACGCTGAACGACGTGATGAGCACGGTGATGGGCGATCTGGTGTCGCCCTGGTACGAGGAACAGATCGTGCGCCGCGACGACCACTCCTGGCTGATCGACGGCATCACGCCGATCGGCGACGTGAAGCGGGTGCTCGGCATCGACGCGCTGCTGGCCGAGGACGAGTACGACACGCTGGCCGGCTTCCTGATGGTGATGCTGCGCCGCGTACCCCGCCGCACCGACAGCGTGGTGTGGGGCGGCTACCGCTTCGAGGTGATGGACGTCGACAGCTACCGCATCGACCAGGTGATGGCGACGCGGGTCGAACCCGGCCACTGAACGGGAACCGCTGGCCGGTGCCGGCACTCGGACCGGCATGACCACGCCGCACCGACTGTTCCGCCCGCTTGCCCTGATCGCGTTCCTGCTGCTCGCCTGCGCGCCGGCGCGTGCCGCCGATCCCGCCTGGCAGGGCGCTGCCTTCGAGGGCGACCCGCCCGCGCTGAAACGGCTGGCCGAAGCTGGCGCGCGCGTGGTGCGGGTGTATCGCGAAAGCGATGCCTGGGTGCTGGATGCCGCACACGCGCTGGGCATGAAGGTGGTGATGGGCCTGTGGCTCGGCCATCCGCGCCACGGCTTCGATTACGCCGACCCGCGGCAGGTGGCGGCGCAGGAGGCACGGGTGCGCGACTTCGTGCAGCGCCACCGCGCCCACCCGGCGCTGCTGGCCTGGGGCGTGGGCAACGAAATCGAAACCGGCGTCGCCGACCCGACGCCGCTGTGGCGCGAGGTCGACCGCGTGGCCGGCATCGTGAAGGCGCTCGATCCGCAGCACCCGACCGTGATGGTGGTGGCCGACAACAGCGACGACGGGCTGCGCCCGCTGGCCGACTGCTGCCGGCAGGTCGACCTGCTCGGGCTCAACGTCTATGGCGGCGCGATCTTCGAGCTGCCGGCGCGCCTCGCGCGCCTGGGCATCACGAAACCGGTGGTGGTGACCGAGCTCGGCCCGCTGGGTCAGTGGCAGGCCGGGCGCAAGCCGTGGGGCGCGCCGGTGGAACTGACCAGCACGCAGAAGGCGGATTTCTTCCGCGAGGCGCTGGCCTTCGTCGCCAGCCAGCCGCAGATCGTCGCCGCCTTCCCCTTCCTGTGGGGCGAAAAGCAGGAACAGACCGCGACCTGGCACAGCCTGCTGGTCGATGGCCGCGAAACCGCGATGACCGACGCGCTGGCCGCGGCCTGGGGCCGTCCGGAAGCCACCGCCGCGCCGCGCATTCTCGGCATCGGCATCACGGCAGACGAATTCGCGCCCGGCGCCGAAATTTCGGCGGGCGTGGACGCACGCGCCTTCGACGGTGCGTCGCTCACGACCGAATGGACGGTGCAGGCCGAAGCGACCGATCTGCGCGCAGGTGGCGATGCGGAAACCGTGCCGCCACGCATCGACGTGCGGGTACTGCAGGCCGACGCGCGCAGCGTGCGCTTCGTCGCGCCGGCGACCGCAGGGGCTTACCGGCTGTTCATCACGCTGACCGACCGCGCGGGCAAGGTAGCGACCGCCAACCTGCCGTTCCGGGTGCGCTGACGCGACCCGGCATGTGCCAGGCAAACGCCGCGCGGCGCACCGGCGTCAGCCCATGCCGGGCATGCGCCACAGCGGCGGCTCGTCCATCACCGCGATCTGTTCGCGCAGTTCGAGCACCCGTGCTTCCCAGTAGCGCGGCGTGTCGAACCAGGGGAAGGCGGCCGGAAAAGCCGGGTCCTGCCAGCGGCGGGCGATCCAGCCGCTGTGGTGGATGAGCCGCAGCGTGCGCAGCGCCTCGACCAGATGCAGCTCGCGCAGGTCGAATTCGCAGAACTCCTCGTAGCCGGCCAGCACGTCGCCGAGCTGGCGCACGCGCTCTTCGCGCTCGCCGGACAGCAGCATCCACAGATCCTGGATCGCCGGCGCCATGCGGCTGTCGTCGAAATCGACGAAATGCGGCCCCTGGCCCTCGACCCAAAGCATGTTGCCGACGTGGCAGTCGCCGTGCGTGCGGATGCGCGCCACGTCGCCGGCCCGGTCAAAGGCGGCGCGCACGCCGTCCAGCGCCTGCGCGACCACGCCGCGATACACCTTTTCCAGCTCCGGTGGCACGAAGCCGTGGTCGAGCACATAGGCGGCCGGCTCGTCGCCGAAGCTGGCGATGTCCAGCGCCGGTCGGTGCGCATAGGGCTGCACCGCGCCCACCGCGTGGATGCGCCCCATGAAGCGGCCTATCCATTCCAGCGTGTCGCTGCGGTCGAGTTCCGGCGCCCGGCCGCCGCGCCGCGGGAACACAGCGAAGCGGTGGCCGGCGTGGTGGGCCAGCGTATCGCCGGACGGCAGACGCAGCGGCGGCACCACCGGAATCTCGCGCTCGGCGAGCTCAAGACAGAAAGCGTGCTCCTCCAGGATGGCTTCGTCGCTCCAGCGCGCCGGGCGGTAGAACTTGGCGATCACCGGCGCGCCTTCGTCCAGCCCCACCTGATACACCCGGTTCTCGAAACTGTTCAGCGCCAGCAGACGGCCATCGACCGGAAAGCCGGCCGCTTCGAGCGCGTCGAGCACGGTGTCCGGGTTGAGGTCGGCGTAGGGCTGCGATGAGGACTGTAATGAGGGCTGCAATGCGGCCTGAGCCGCGCGCTGCGCGGCGGCCGGCAGCGGCGGCTGGGGTGGATCCGGCAGGTCGGTGTCGTCGGTCATCAGGTGGAAAAATCCAATAAACGCGATACCCTAGCGTGTTTTGCGCAGGTTCTGGCATCGGTCGTGGCATATCAGGTCAAGGAAATCTTCTACACGCTGCAGGGCGAGGGCCTGAACGCCGGCCGCGCCGCCGTGTTCTGCCGCTTCGCCGGCTGCAATCTGTGGAGCGGCCGCGAACAGGACAGGGCGAGTGCGCAGTGCCGCTTCTGCGACACCGATTTCGTCGGCACCGACGGCACGCTGGGCGGCCGCTACGAAGCCGACGCGCTGGCCGACACCGTGGCGGCGAGCTGGGCGGGTGAAGGAGGCGCGCGCTTCGTGGTGCTCACCGGCGGCGAACCGCTGCTGCAGGTCGACGCGCCGCTGATCGACGCGCTGCACGCGCGCGGCTTCGAAATCGCGGTGGAAACCAATGGCACGCTGGCCGCACCGGCCGGGCTGGACTGGGTGTGCGTCAGCCCCAAAGCCGGCAATCCGGTGGTGCAGACCCGCGGTCAGGAACTGAAGGTGGTGGTGCCGCAGCCCGGCCTCGACCTCACGGCGATGGAAGCCTGGGATTTCGAGCACTTCCTGGTGCAGCCGATGGACAATGCGGCTTCGGCGGACAACACCCGCTGGGCCATCGAATGGTGCATGCAGCACCCGCGCTGGAGGCTGAGCTTCCAGACGCACAAGGCGGTCGGCATACGCTGAGCGCTGCAGACCCGGAACCGCCCGCACTGCATGGCGTGACGGTTTCCTTTTGAAGTATCGATGGACGTAACGAGATGGTTGTTGAACTGAGCCAGCGCTTCTTCTTCGAAGCCGCCCACACGCTGCACCGCAAGGTGGAGACCGAATCCAGCCTGCGCATCCACGGGCACACCTATCACGCCGAGGTGAGCCTGCGCGGCGAACCGGACCCGGACAGCGGCATGCTGATGGATCTGGCGGTGTTCCGCGCCGCGCTGGCCGAGGTCAGGGCCAGGCTGGACCACCGCTTCCTGGACGAGGTCGAAGGCATCGGCCCGGCCACGCTGGAGAACCTCTGTCATTACCTGTGGCGCCAGCTGGCGCCGCAGCTGCCGCAGCTCGCGCGGGTGACCGTCGAGCGCCAGGCTTCGGGCGACAAATGCACGCTCAGTGCATGCTGAACTGACGCCGCGGCTGCCCCCCGCACGATGAGCGCCCCTCTGCGGCGAACCTGGGCTGCCGCCACCTGTGCGCTGCTGGCGCTGGCCGCCCCGGCCGCCTTCGCGCTCGCTCCCGATTTCGCCGCCGTGCGCGACGGCTGGCGCTCTTCCGAAGCCCGGCTGCTCGACCGCTACGGCCAGCCTCTGGCCGAAATCCGCGTGGATTTCGACGAGCGACGGCTGGACTGGGTATCCGCCCGCACGCTGTCGCCGCCGCTGATCCGCGCGCTGCTGGTGGCCGAGGACAAGCGCTTTCTCGAACATTCGGGCGTGGACTGGACCGCGCTGGCCGGCGCCACCTGGGACAACATCTGGCGCACGCTGGAAGGCCGTCGCCCGCGCGGCGCCTCCACGCTCACCATGCAGCTGGCCGGCCTGATCGACCCGGCGCTGCGCCTGCAGGGCAGCCGTCGCAGCGTCGGCCAGAAATGGGACCAGGCGGCGGCCGCGCGTGAGATCGAACGCCGCTGGAACAAGGCGGAAATCCTCGAAGCCTATTTCAACCTCGCGCCTTTCCGCGGCGAACTGCGCGGCATTTCCGCCGCCAGCCGCGGCCTGTTCGGCAAAGACCCGGACGCGGTGGAACTGCGCGAAGCGCTGCTGCTGGCCGCGCTGCTGCGCGGCCCGAATGCCGGCGCCGACCGGGTGGGCCAGCGCGCCTGCGCGGTGGCGCTCAAGCTCAAGCCGGCGCCGGCCTGCAGCGAACTGAAGGCGCTGGCCGATCGAGTGCTGGCGCGTCGCTACCGGCTGGACCCGCGCTGGAACGAAGCGCCGGCACTGGCCCGCCGCCTGCTGCGCGAAGCCGGCGAACAGCGCGCCACCACGCTGGACGCACGGCTGCAGCGGCGCGCGCTGGACACGCTGGGCCGCGAGCGCGGCGACGTGTCGGTACTGGTGATGGACAACGCGAGCGGCGAAGTACTGGTGTGGGCCGGCGGCCCGGACGAGGTCGACGCCGCATGGCGCAAGCTGCCGGCCGGCAGCGTAACCCAGCCCTTCCTGTACGGACTGGCGCTGGACCAGCGCTGGATCAGTGCCGCCTCGGTGTTCGACGACAGCCCGACCCATGTCGCACTGCCGCTTCCGCCCGGCGTGCCCTACGGCAGCCAGCCGCTGAGCACCCGCGCCGCGCTGGCGCAGGCGGCGGACATTCCGGCGCTGCGGGTGCGCGCGCTGGTCGGCGACGACACGCTGATCGCGCTGCTGCGCGCACACGGTGTCGACGCCTCGACCGCCGGCGGCACCCGCGCCAGCCTGCCCGACATGGCCAATGCCTTCCGCACGCTGGCCAATGACGGCGTATGGACGCCGTGGGCGGTCGAAGCCGCGCAATGGCGCGGTGCCGACCGCAGCGGCAAACGGCTGTGGGCGCCACCGGTGGCCTGGCTGACCGGCGATCTGCTGTCCTCGCGCACCGCGCCGGACAATCGCCCGTGGCATGCGGTCATGCACGGCCGCAGCGCAGACCGCAGCACCTTCTGGTCGGTGGGCTGGACCCGCCGTCACACGGTCGCGCTGCGCGCGGCCCGACCGGTCTCCGGGCTGTGGAATCAGGTCACGCACGCGCTCGATCCGATGCCGGGCGATGCACCTCCGCCGCCCGCCGGGCTGGAGCCGCAGCATCTGCGTTTCGAACCGGAAATCGAAGCCGAGCGGGAAGAGTATTTCCTGCCGGGCACCCAGCAGGCTTTCGCCGACGCCACGGTACGCGACCTGTTCGGCCGGCCGCGCATCGTGCAGCCGACTTCGGGCGTGAAGCTGGCGAGCGCCGGCCTGCCCGGCGGACGGCAGGCCCTGGTGTTCGAGGCCCGCCCGCCGGTGCCCGGACTGGTGTGGCAGATCGGCGATGAAAAGCTGCCGGCAATCGAAGGCCGCGCGCTGTGGAGCCCGCGCCCAGGCCGGCACCGCCTCGCCCTGACCGACAGTCAGGGCCTGCAGCTGGAAGCGATGGAATTCGAGGTGCGGCTGGACGCCGCCCCGGAAAACCTCAATGGCGGGCCGGCGCCTCGTACACCACCTGGCCCGACACCAGCGTCGCGCTGACCCGGCCCAGCAGTTCGCGGCCGAGATAGGGCGTGTTCTTGCCCTGGCTGCGCAGCGTTTCGCGGCTGATGCGCACCGGTGCGTCGGCATCGAAGATGCACACGTCAGCCGCGCCGCCCACCCGCAGATGGCCGGCGTTCAGGCCGAGCACGCGCGCCGCGTCCGAGGTGATGCGCGCCAGCGCAAGCTTGAGCGGCAGATGCATTTCGCGCGCCCAGGCCAGCGTCAGCGGCAGCAGCAGTTCCAGCCCGGTGGTGCCCGGTTCGGCTTCGGCGAACGGCACCTGCTTGGCATCGTCATCGACCGGCGTATGGTCGGAACACAGCGCGTCGATGCGGCCGTCGGCCAGCGCGGCGCGCAGCGCCTCGCGGTCGAACTGCGCGCGCAGCGGCGGCACGGTGCGGCACTGCGGATCGAAATAGCCGATGTCGACATCGCACAGGTGCAGCGCGTGGATGGCCACGTCACAGCTCACCTGCATGCCGTCCAGCCGTGCCTGGTCAATCAGCATCAGGCCGGCGCGGCTGGAAATGCGGGCCAGGTGCAGGCGACAGCCGGTGGCGCGCGCCAGCTGCAGCATGCGGCCGATGGCCAGCGTTTCGGCCAGCACCGGAATGCCGGTCAGACCCAGGCGCGCGGCGATTTCGCCCTCGTGCGCGACGCCGCCGGCGGCCAGATGCAGGTCGGTCGGTTGCAACCACACGGTATAGCCGAAGGTGGCCGCGTACTGCATGGCGCGGAACAGCACCTGGGTGTCGGGCACCGGTTCGTTGGCCTGCGAGAAGGCGATGCAGCCGGCATCGGTCAGTTCGCCCATTTCGGTCAGCCGCTCGCCCTTCAGGCCGACGGTGAGCGCACCGTGCGGATACACGTGCGCAAGATTGAGCATGCGGGCGCGGTGTTTCAGCATTTCGACCAGGCCCGGTTCGTCCAGCACCGGATCGGTGTCCGGCGGACAGGCCAGGCTGGTGACGCCGCCGGCAACCGCGGCCGCCATTTCCGATTCCAGCGTCGCGCGGTATTCGAGACCGGGCTCGCGCAGCCGCGCGCACAGGTCGATCAGACCCGGCACCACGATGTGACCGCTGGCGTCGACCACCCGGTTGGCATGGAAGCCGTCCGGCGCCGCGCCCAGCGCCACCACCTTGCCGGCGGCGATGAACACGTCGGTCTGTGCGTCGATGTCCTGCGCCGGATCGATCAGCCGGCCGCCCTTGATGTGGATCTTCATGCGTTTCCTCCGCCCAGCATGGCCATCACCGCCATGCGCACCGCGATGCCGAAGGTGACCTGCGGCAGGATGACCGCCTGCCGGCCATCAGCCACCGCGGAATCGATCTCGACCCCGCGGTTCATCGGCCCCGGGTGCAGCACGATGGCATCGGGTTTGGCCAGTGCGAGCTTCTCTTCGGTCAGGCCGAAGAACTTGAAATATTCCTGCGCGCTGGGCAGCAGCGAGCCCTGCATGCGCTCGTTCTGCAGCCGCAGCATCATCACCACGTCGACGCCGCGCAGACCTTCGCGCATGTCGTGGAACACGCGGCAGCCGAGGCGTTCGATGTCCTGCGGCAGCAGGGTTTTCGGTGCGACCGCGCGCAGGTCGGGTACGCCCAGTGTGGACAGCGCGTGGATCTGGCTGCGCGCCACCCGCGAATGCAGGATGTCGCCGACCACCGCCACCGACAGCTGCGTGAAGTCGCGCTTGTAGTGGCGGATGGTGTACATGTCGAGCAGGCCCTGGGTCGGGTGCGCGTGGCGCCCGTCGCCGGCATTGACCACGTGGATGTGGTCGCGCCCGGTCGCCTCCAGATGCTGGGCGATCAGGTAGGGCGCGCCGCTGGAGGCGTGGCGCACGACGAACATGTCGGCCTGCATGGCCGCCAGGTTGTCGACCGTGTCGAGCAGGGTTTCGCCCTTGTTGGTCGAGCTGGTCGCGATGTTCAGGTTGATCACGTCCGCCGACAGCCGCTTGGCAGCGATCTCGAAGGTGGTGCGGGTGCGCGTGCTGTTCTCGAAGAACAGGTTGAACACGCTCTTGCCGCGCAGCAGCGGCACCTTCTTCACTTCGCGCTCAGCCACGTCGGCGAAGGGCTCGGCCGTGTCGAGGATGCGGGTGATCACGTCACGCGGCAGGCCTTCGGTGGTGAGCAGATGCTGCAGCTCGCCGTGCTTGTTCAGTTGCGGGTTGCGGGCCATGTTCACTCCTGATCCTGTACCAGGCGCAGCGCGAGACGGCCGTCGTCCTGCACCAGCTTCACGCGGCTGCCGTCCGGCGGCGCGTAGCGGGCTGCGCAGTACGTGGCGGCCACCGGCAGCTGACGGCCGCCGCGGTCCACCAGCACCGCCAGTTCGACCCGTGCCGGACGGCCGTAGTCGAACAGTTCGTTCAGCGCGGCGCGCACCGTGCGGCCGGTATGCAGCACGTCGTCGACCAGCACCAGCGGCCGGCCTTCGATATCGAAGGGCAGGCTGGAACGGCGCGCGTCGCGCGACAGTCCGCGCTGGGCATAGTCGTCGCGGTAGAAGCTCACGTCGAGCGCGCCCGGCTGCTGGGCCAGACCCAGCAGCGCGTGCAGGCGCTGCGCAACCCACACACCGCCGGTGTGCAGGCCGACCAGCGCGGTGTCCGGCGTCATCTGAGGCCGCATCTGCGCCGCCAGATCCGCCAGCAGAAGTTCTGCGTCAGGCAGTGACATCAAAATAGTCCTTCAGGATGAGCTGGGCCGCGTGTGCGTCCAGCTGTTTCTTGCGTTCGCGCCAGTCCTTCTGGCCGCCGTCGCGCAGCTGCGCGTCGGCTTCGGCCGAAGTGAAGCGCTCGTCCTGCAGCGCCACCGGCAGCCGGTAACGGCCTTCGAGCTGGCGCGCGAAGCGCTGCGCGCGCACGGTCATGTCATGCGGCTCGCCGTCCGGCGACAGCGGCAGACCGACCACCAGCGCGACCGGCTTCCATTCGTCGAGCAGGCGGCCGATGCCGGACCAGCGCGCGTCGTTGGTTTCGGCATCCAGCGTGGTGAGCGCGGAGGCGCTGCGCATCTCGCACTCGCCGACCGCGACGCCGATGCGCTTTTCGCCGAAATCGAATGCGAGCACGGTACCGCGCGCGGGCAGCGCGGCCGGATCAGGCATGTCCGGCCACTTCGGACAGCGACGCGTAATCGACGCCGAGCAGCTGCATGGCGGCAATCAGGCGCTCTTCCGGCGGCAGGCTGAAAATGATCTGCGGGTCGGCGCGCACGGTGAGCCAGGCGTTCTGCGCCAGTTCCCACTCGATCTGGCCGGCCTGCCAGCCGGCGTAACCGAGCGTGACCAGCACTTCTTCCGGCTCGTTCTCGCCACCCAGCGACTGCAGCACGTCGCGCGACGAGGTGAGCGCAAGGCCGTTGCCGATGTCGATGCTGGACTGGAAGCTGCCGACCGGACGATGCAGCACGAAGCCGCGGTCGGTCTGCACCGGACCGCCGAAATACACCGGCTGGCCCTGGAAGCGCGAGGACTCGAGAGTCATGTCGATGCGCTCGAACAGGTCGTCCAGCGACATGTCGATCGGCCGGTTCACGATGACGCCGAGCGCGCCCTGATCGTTGTGCTCGCACACCAGCGTGAGCGTGCGTGCGAAATTCTTGTCGGCCATGGCGGGCATGGCGATCAGGAAATGGCCGGTCAGATTGACCGTGGGCGTCATGGCGTGTGCGGACATGGGATGATTTTATCCGTGTTGGGCGCCGGCCGCGAACAGGCACGAAACTGAAGCGGCTGCGCGCACTCGAAGCGCCACCCCGTTAACCACCCTGAATCCTCCTTTTCACGGACTGCCCACATGGCTGACAACGCCGCCCCCCGACTGGTCTGGTTCCGCCGCGACCTGCGCATCGACGACCACGCCGCCCTGTATCACGCGCTGCGCGCCGGCGGGCCGGTGTGGTGCGTATTCGTGTTCGACACCGACATCCTGGACGAACTGCTGGCCGAAGGGCTGCAGGCCGACCGCCGGGTCGAATTCATCCACGCCTCGGTGACCGAGCTGGACGCTGCGCTGCGCGCGCTGGGCGGCGGTCTCATCGTGCGCCATGGCCGCGCCCGCGACCTCATTCCGCAGCTGGCCCGCGAACTGGGCGTGGCGGCGGTGCTGACCAACCGGGACTACGAACCGGCCGCCTTCGCCCGCGACCGCGCGGTGCATGACGCGCTGGCGCAGCACGGCATCGGCTTCGAAACCTTCAAGGATCAGGTCATTTTCGAGTGCGACGAGGTGCTCACCCAGGGCGGCAAGCCGTTTTCGGTGTTCACCCCGTACAAGAACGCCTGGCTGAAAAAGCTCACGCCCTTCCATCTGAAGGCCTATCCGGTACGCACCTACGCCGCCGCGCTGGCCGCGCCGCCGGCCGGCGCGATGCCGTCGCTGGCCGACATGGGTTTCGCGCCCACCAATCTGGCGACGCTGAAGCTGCCCACCGGCACGAGCGGCGCCGACACGCTGTTCGACGGCTTCTGCGACCGCATCGACCGCTACAAGGTGCTGCGCGACTTTCCGGCCGCCAAGGGGCCGAGCTATCTGTCGGTGCATCTGCGTTTCGGCACGGTATCGATCCGCCGGCTGGCGCGCGAGGCGCACGCGCGCGGCGGTGCCGGCGCGGAAACCTGGCTGTCGGAGCTGATCTGGCGCGATTTCTACTTCCAGATCCTGTGGCACAACCCGCATGTGCTGAGCGGCAGCTTCCGGCCGGAGTACGACGCGGTGCGCTGGGTAGACGACGAGGCGAAGTTCCGCGCCTGGTGCAAAGGCCGCACCGGCTACCCGCTGGTGGATGCCGCCCAGCGCCAGCTCGCGCAGACCGGCTACATGCACAACCGGCTGCGCATGGTGAGCGCCTCTTTCCTGACCAAGGATCTGGGCATTCACTGGCGGCGCGGCGAACACTGGTTCGCCCGCCAGCTGAACGATTTCGATCTGGCGGCCAACAACGGTGGCTGGCAGTGGGCCGCGTCGACCGGCTGCGACGCCCAGCCCTGGTTCCGCATCTTCAATCCGGTCACGCAGTCAGAAAAGTTCGACGCCGACGGTCAGTTCATCCGCCGCTACTGCCCGGAACTGGCGAAATTCGACAAGAAGCGCATCCACGCGCCCTGGCTGGCCACGCCGCTGGAACAGAAGATGGCCGGCTGCGTGATCGGCAGCGACTACCCGGCGCCCATCGTGGACCACGCAGCGGCGCGCGAAGCGACGCTGGCGCGCTTCAAGGGGGTGAAGGGCGCCGCGGAAGAAGGCTGATCAGGACGGGCTGAACACGTCGCGATAGCTGGCGTACATCGCGCCGAAGGTGACCGGCAGCAGCACCAGCCAGCCCAGCATGGCCGGCACCGAAGCCAGCACCACCAGCACCACGTAGAGCAGCGAAAACACGACGAAGGCGGGCGCATTGCGCAGGCTGGCGAAGAAGCTCAGCTTCATCGCGTCCAGCGCCTTCATGTCGTGGAACACCACCAGCGCCGGCGCGAACCACACCGCCATCAGCACCGGCGCCATCAGCATGATGGCGACGATGAACATGGCCGGAATCGCCGCCATCAGCATGGCCAGCCCAGCCACCGCCGCCAGCCCGGCCAGACCTGCGCCGATGGCCGACAGCAGCACCACCAGCATGCCGATGGCCAGCGAAGCCAGCAGGTAAAGACCGCCCAGCAGCAGCAGCGGATTGATCTGCTCGCCGAAACCGGCCCACAGGTGATGCACGCCGAAAGGTTCGCCACGCGACAGCGCCCGGCAGCCGGTCATGAGACCGCCCACCGTCACCATCGCGAGCAGCGTGGCAGCGATCATGCCGAACAGCGGCACCAGATTCAGCACCACCACCGCGGTCACCCAAAGCAGCGTGATCACCACCCACACGCCGGGCGCGGCGGTGAAGGCCTGCCAGCCCTGGCGCAGCCATTCCAGGCCCTGGCCGGCATCCACCGTGCGGGAGTCGGGTTCGCCGGCGACCGGCCGGACGCCGGACTCGTCGGCAGGCGCCGGGCGCGCGGTGTCCGGGGCGGATTCGAAAGGATTGCGGTCATCAGGATTCATGGGCGCATCATTCCACAAGCCGGCGCATCCATCACGGGGGCGGCGCAGGCTGTGGCGCACAATCCACACTCCGTGCCAGCGATCGCGGCCGTGTCGGGCTGCGCAGGGCCGGCAAGGTCTTTGGCACTACACTGGACTCATCCAGTCGTGCACCGGACCGGGAGGTCGCCATGAACATCCACAGCCTGCTCGCAGCCACCCTGCTGACCGTTTCACCGCTGATTTCCGCCGCCGGCGGCAGCGGCCATGTGCCGGTCACCCCGCTCGGGCCGGAGGGCTATGGACAGGGCATGACCGGCGCCAGCCCCGGCGGCATGATAGGGCAGCACCCGCGCGAGCTGATCCGGCCGAACGCGCGCAGCCGCACCACGGACATCTACCCGACCGTGCGCGGCACCCAGATCCGGGACTACTCGAAACCGGGCGTACGCATCGAAGAGGATGCACACGGCACCCGCGTCTATCCGATGCGGCCGTACAGCAACGTCCGCGACTACGACCAGCCGGGCTTGCGCATCGAACGGCGCGAGTGACGGCACCGGGTTGCGGGCACCGATCGACATCCACGCTCTGAACGCGATGAACGAACTGCCCAAACACCAGCTCACCATGACGGTGCTGATGACGCCCGACATGGCCAACTTTTCCGGCAATGTGCATGGCGGCGCCCTGCTCAAGCTGCTCGACCAGGTCGCCTATGCCTGTGCCGCGCGCTATGCGCAGTCCTATGTGGTCACGCTGTCGGTGGACCAGGTCATCTTCCGCAGCCCCATCCATGTCGGCGAACTGGTCACCTTCTTCGCCTCGGTCAACTTCACCGGCACCAGTTCGATGGAAGTGGGCGTCAAGGTGGTGACCGAGAACATCCGCGAGCACACGACCCGCCACACCAACACCTGCTACCTCACCATGGTGGCGATGGACGAAGACCGCCGGCCGCACCCGGTGCTGCCGCTCATCCCGCATTCGCCGGACGAACAGCGCCGTCATACCGCGGCCCAGGTCCGGCGCCAGCTGCGCAAGGAATTCGACGCCCGCTTCCAGGAACTGATGGAAGAGGAACAGGCCAAGGCCGGCCGCGGCGCCTGAGACGACGGCACAGCAGACCGACGAAGCCCGCCGGACAGTGATTCATACTGTCCACCGGTTTTCACCGGAGTCCGCTGCATGATCGATTACGACCACGACATTTCGGCCATCGACGCCGACCTGATCCGCCACGGCATGGCGTCCATCCATCTCGTCCGCGCCGGTGAGCAGGCGGCGCTGGTCGATTGCGGCACCGGCCACTCGCTGCCCAAGGTCCGGGCCGCGCTGGCGCAGAAAGGCATCGCGCCCGAAGCGCTGCGCTACATCATCCTGACCCACGTGCATCTGGACCACGCCAGCGGCGCCGGCGCCATGATGCGCGCCTTCCCGAACGCGCAGCTGGTAGTGCACCCGCGCGGCGCGCGCCACATGATCGACCCGTCGAAGCTGATCGCCGGCGCCACCGCGGTCTATGGCGAACAGGCGATGGCCGACATGTACGGCGACATCCTGCCGGTGGACGCCGCGCGGGTGATCGAAACGCATGACGGCTTCGTGCTCGACTTCAACGGCCGTCCGCTGGAATTCATCGACACCCCGGGCCACGCCCGCCACCACCACTGCATCTGGGACGCCCGCTCGCAGGGCTGGTTCACCGGCGACACCTTCGGCCTGGCCTACCCCGAATGCACCGTCGATGGCCGCGCCTTCATCTTCCCGACCAGTTCGCCGGTGCAGTTCGAACCGGCAGCCATGCAGGCCTCGGTCGAACGCATGCTGGCGCGCGATCCGCAGGCGATGTACCTGACCCACTACGGCAAGGTGACCGGCGTACCTGCGCTGGGTCGCGCGCTGCTGGCGCGCATCGCGGCCCACGTGGCGATCGCGAAGGCCTGTGCCGGCGCAGGCGAAGGCCGCAAGCAGGCGCTGCTGGACGGTCTGGAAAAGCTGCTGCTCGACGAACTGCGCGCGCACGGCAGCGCGCTCAACCGCGATCAGGCGATGGCGGTATGGGGTCTGGACATCGAACTGAATGCCCAGGGGCTGGAGGTGTGGCTGGACAGCGCGGCAGCGTAGGCCCGGCACAGACCGCAGGGCCGGTCGTGGATGGCCCCACCGCCGGCGCCTGAAAGGCCGGCCGACGTCGGGCGCAGCCGCCTTTCGCGGCGGGCGCCCGTGACCGGCCGGTTCAGGCCGACTTCTTGCGCGTCGTGGTCTTGGTGGCCGGCTTCTTGGCCGCCGCGGTGGTTTTCTTCGCCGCGGTCTTCTTCACCGGCGCTTCGGCTTCAGCCTCGGGCGCCGCGTCGGCGGCCGCAGCCTTGGTCTTGGCACCCGCCTTCGGCTTGGCCGCGCGCGGCTCGAATTCGAAACCGACCTTGCCATCCGCCTGACGCACCAGGAAGGCCGAGAACTTGCGCTTGGTGCGCGAGGACACGAAGCCCTTCAGCAGATCGGTGCGTCCGGCGGTCAGCAGCTTCTGCATCTGTTCCGGCTCGATCGGCTGCTGCAGGATGATCTTGCCCGAGCGGAAGTCGCAGCTCTTTTCCGGGCCGACCGACTTTTCGCAGAGGTAGGACATCGGCTGTTCGAACACGCTGGCGGCACACTTCGGGCAGGGGCCGAGCGGCGTCTGCTGCGAGAAATCGACCGGCTCGGCGTTCTCGTCCTCGCGCGGCTGGCCGAAATCGAATTCCGGCTCCAGCGAATCGTTCAGCTTGATGACCGCATTGAACGGCCGGCCCATCTTGTTGCGGAAGCCGGTCAGCGGGCCGACCTGACGGTCGTGCAGCAGCGTGTCGATCTCGTGCGTTTCGAACTGGCGGCTGGCGACGATCTTCCACAGCGAAAAGTCGCAGCTCTGGCACTGGAACTTCTTGTAGTTCTCCTTCACCACGCCGCCGCAGCGCGGGCACTTCTCTTGCAGCGTCGCGAAGTCGCCGGGGATGGTGTCGCTTTCGTAGCTCTTCGCCTGATGCACGATGTGCTGCGTCATGTCGGCGATTTCGCGCATGAAGGCGTCACGCGACAGTTCACCGCGCTCGATCCGCGACAGCTTGTATTCCCACTCGCCGGTCAGTTCCGGCGAGCTCAGTTCGTCGATCTTCAGGCCGCGCAGCGCGATCATGAGCTGGAAGCCCTTGGCCGTCGGAATCAGTTCGCGGCCTTCGCGCAGCATGTAGTTCTCGAGGATCAGGTTCTCGATGATCTGCGCGCGCGTGGCCGGCGTGCCGAGACCGCGCCCGGCCATGGCGGCGCGCAGTTCCTCGTCGTCTATGGTCTTGCCGGCGCCTTCCATCGCGGTCAGCAGCGTGGCTTCGGAATAGCGTGCGGGCGGCTTGGTCTGCAGCGCCTTCAGCAGCATGTCCTCGACCCGCGCGCTTTCGCCCGGCTTGACCGGCACCAGACTGGCGGCGGCGGTTTCACCGCCCTTGCCGTCCTCTTCCAGCTGCGCTTCCTTGCCATACACCGCCAGCCAGCCGGCATTCACCAGCACCTTGCCTTCGGTCTTGAACGCTTCGCCCTCGACCCGGGTGATGCGGGTGGTCACGCGGTACTCGGCGGCCGGGAAGAACACCGCCAAGAAGCGGCGGGTGACCATGTCGTAGATCTTCGCCTCGGCCTCGGACAGCGACTTCGGCTCGGTGCCGGTCGGGATGATGGCGAAGTGGTCGGAAATCTTGGCGTTGTTGAAGATGCGCTTGTTCGGGCGCACCCAGCCCTGCTTGACGATTTCGTTCGCGTGCGGCGCGTAGGTGTGCGGCAGCCGGGCCAGCACGTCGTTCACCGTAGGCAGATAGTCCTCCGGCAGCGCGCGCGCATCGGTACGCGGGTAGGTCAACACTTTGTGCTTTTCGTACAGCGCCTGCGCGATCTGCAGCGTCACGCGGGCGGAGAAGCCGAAGCGGCCGTTGGCTTCACGCTGCAGCGAGGTGAGGTCATACAGCAGCGGCGACAGCTGGGTCGAGGGCTTGGCTTCTTCCTCGACCGTGCCGGTCTTGCCGGCGCACTTGGCCTGGATGGCTTTCGCCTTCGCCTCGTCCCACACCCGTTCGGCGCGGGCGTGCTCGTCACCTTCCGGCTTCCTGAACTTCTCGTCGAACCAGCGGCCGGCGTATTCGCCGGCGGCGACGCCGAAGCGGCCTTCGATCTCCCAGTAGTCGCGCGACTTGAAGCGGCGGATTTCCTCTTCACGCCGCACGACGATGGCCAGCGTCGGGGTCTGCACGCGACCGACCGTGGTCAGGTGGAAACCGCCGGTCTTCGAATTGAACGCGGTCATCGCCCGCGTGCCGTTGATGCCGATCAGCCAGTCGCTCTCGGCGCGCGACATCGCCGCCTGGCGCAGACCTTCGACCTCCTGCGCCGAACGCAGACCGGCAAAGCCGTCGCGGATGGCGGTCGCGGTCATCGACTGCAGCCACAGCCGTTCGATCGGCTTGGTCGTCTTGCTGTGCTCGACGATGTAATTGAAGATGAGCTCGCCCTCGCGCCCCGCGTCACAGGCGTTCACCAGGCCATCGACGTCCTTGCGCTTGATCAGCCGGGTGAGCAGACGCAGCCGCTCGGCGGTCTTGTCGATCGGGTTCAGCGTGAAGCGGGGCGGAATGACCGGCAGGTGCGCGAACGACCACTTGCCGCGCTTGACCTCGTATTCCTCCGGCACCGCCAGTTCGAGCAGGTGGCCGACCGCCGAGGACAGCACATAGCCCTCGCTCTCGAAGTAGTCGCCCTCGCGCGTGAAACCGCCCACGGCGCGCGCGATGTCCTGCGCGACCGACGGCTTTTCCGCGATGATCAGTTTCTTGCCCATGCCTGCCCGATACCTGCCGCCGGCTTGCGCGCGCAGGATGCGCGCCGGTTCAAGCGACGTGAAAGCGGCGCATGATAGGGACAAAAAATCGGAACAGGCAAGACACGTCGCAACGACGCCATATTTATTGCACTGCGGACATCACCCGGCGGCACGGCCTGCGCCGCCGGCACAACGGCGTCCGGATTCAGTGCGGCGCGCGCGGTTCGTCGTCGTCGGACAGCAGTTCTTCCAGTACCAGCGTGTCGGTGGTGACCTGCTGGTTCCACAGCACCATCAGCACGATCACCTTGAGCTGGGACAGGGACACGTCCTCGTCCTCGAGCGCCAGCGCGCGTTCGACCACGATTTCACGGGTGAGCGCATTGATTGCACCCGCTTCTTCGAGAAAGGCGAGGAAGCCACGGCACTCGGTGTCGAGACGTGACAGTTCTTCCGGCGAGTAGAGGCGGATGGAACGGCTTTCAGCCTCGATGCGCGGCTTGTCCGCGCCACCGGCACTTTCCAGGCCGGACAGCCAGCCCATGGCTTCCTCGATTTCGTCCTGCTCGAAGCCGGCGGCCGACAGCTTGCGTGCAAGCTGGTTGGGCTCGGGATAACTGTCCAGATGCGCGTAAGTTTCGAAAAGATAGACCAGAACGTCGATCATGATTCGGCTCCGCGCGAGCCGGTCGGCGGGGAGGCCCACCGGCGGGTTTGTCACCCGGCGATGCGCTGAGCGCCTCGCCGTGCTACTTCAATCGCTGGAAGCGTCCGTCGGGCAGCGTCGCCACCCGGTTTTCCAGTTCCAGTGAGAGCAGCATGGCGGAGAGGGTGTCCGCCGTCAAGCCGGTATGTTGCGACAGCAAATCGATACCGACCGGGTCGAAACCCATCGCGTCGAGCACGGCACGCTGTGCGTCGCCGGCCGGCGTATCGATGGACGGCGGATCAGCCACCACCGGTGCCGGCTGCAGTTCCGACAGGATGTCGCGCGCGTCATCGACCAGCTTGGCGCCCTGCCGGATCAGCTGATGACAGCCCTTGGACAGCGGCGAGTGGATGGAGCCGGGAATGGCGAACACCTCGCGCCCCTGTTCGCCGGCCAGCCGCGCGGTGATCAGCGTACCGCTGCGTGCGGCCGCCTCGACCACCAGCACACCGCGCACAAGGCCTGAAATGATGCGGTTGCGGCGCGGGAAGTTGTCGCGCAGCGCCGGCGTGCCGAGCGGAAATTCGGTCACGACTGCGCCCTGTTCGGCGATGCGGCGGGCCAGCTCCTGATTGCGTGACGGATAGATGCGGTCGGCGCCGGTGCCGATCACCGCAACCGTGCTGCCGGCGCCCTCCAGCGCACCGGCGTGGGCCGCCGCGTCGCAGCCCAGCGCCAGCCCGCTGACGATGGTGAGCCCGCCGCGCGACAGCTCGCGGGCGAACTGTTCGGCGTTCGATGCCCCCTGCGCGGTCGCGTTGCGCGCGCCGACGATGGCCAGCGCGCGGGCATTCAGCAGTTCGACCCGGCCCTTCACGTAGAGCAGCGTGGGCGGATCGGCGATTTCGAGCAGGGCCTGCGGATAGGTGGGATCGGCCAGCGTGACGAGGTGGTTGCCCGGCTGGGCGGCCCAGTCCAGCGTGCGGGCGACCTGATCATCGCCGTCGAAGCTGGCCAGCGCACGCGCGATGCGCTCACCGACCACCGCGCGTACCGCGGTGCCCGCGGCAGCGAAGATGCGTTCCGGAGGACCGAAGGCGGACAGCAGGCGGCGCTGCGACTCCAGCCCGACGCCACGGGTCAGCGTGAGCCGCAGCCAGGCGGCTGCGGAATCCGGGCTGTCTAGCGGCACGCCGTGGCGCGATGCGGGATCAGGGCTTGCGGAAGCGGTCGCCGACCGTGATCGGACGCTTGGCGTCCATCACCAGCGCGTAGGAAATGGTGTCGTACACCCGGAACACGAACACCAGACCGGAACGTTCGTCCGGCAGCTGATAGGTGTTGACCTTCTGTTCCTCGCGGACATCGACTTTGGCACCGGCCAGGTAGGCGGCAAACACGTGGCCGATCTCGACGCCATCGACCGCACCGCGGTTCAGCAGCACCACGTTGTGGCGGCCGGACGACGCAACACCGCCGACGATGCGCGCCACGCTGCCCTGGATGTCCTTCTCCGGCGCACGCGGCGCGTAGGCCACCAGCTCCGGCGGACGCGCCGGCACCAGCCGGTCGCCCTTGCCGATCTCGTACTGCGACGACACGACCTGGAAAGTGGCCGGCTCGCCCTCGCGCACCAGCTTCAGTTCGCCGAGGTATTCCGCCTCGTAGCCGATCACCTGCTTCGACTCCGGATCGCGGATGGCCGCTGCCGGGCGATATACATGCCAGTTCAGGGTCTTGTCGGTCACACCGCTCACATAGGCGGTATCGCCGGTGCTCAGATAGACCCGACCCTCTTCGGTGCCGACGATACGCGGCGCGGTATCGTTGAAACCCGCTTCGACCGCAATCGGCTTGGCCAGGAAAGGCTCGATCGCCTTGTGCGGAATCGATGCGATCGGCTCCTTGAGCGGCTCTTCGTAGGTTTTCGGGCTCAGCTTCACCGGCTGTGCCACGCGCAGCCGCGGCGAACCACCGAAATCTTCCAGGTAGACGATCTGGCCCGGGTAGATCAGGTGGGGGTTGCGGATCTGGTCCTTGTTCAGCCGCCACACCTCGGGCCAGCGCCAGGGTTCCTTCAGGAACAGGCCGGCAATGCCCCACAGCGTGTCACCCGGCTTGACGACGTGACGATCGGGCGCGTCATTGGCCAGGGCCGGCGCTGCCGGCTGGGCGAAGGCGGTCGCGCTTGAAAGGGCGACCAGCAGGGAGCATATAATCTTGCGCATGGTGTGGCCTCGCACGGACGGGCCGGAAACCGCGCACATGCGCGCCTCCGGAACCTGCCTCGGGTTTGCCTTTCAATATGGTCGTTACGAACCTGATGTTACGTACTGGCCCAGCCTGACCTGAAGGGCCGCGTGCATGCGTTATGCACACCGGCCACCGTCACGCCAAGCGCATGCCGAAGTGTAGCAAGCAGCGTCATCTAATGACAGTCTGCATGAAAATACCCCGCTAATCCATTAAATCAGCACGACTTTTATGGCCCTGCTTCCGATTCTGAAGTTTCCCGACCCCCGCCTGCGCAAGAAGGCGGCGCCGGTCACTGCGGTGGATGACGCCCTGCGCAGGCTCGCCGCCGACATGGCCGAAACCATGTATGCCGCGCCGGGCATCGGGCTGGCCGCCACCCAGGTGGATGTGCACAGGCAGGTGATCGTGATCGACATCACCGAGGACAAGTCCGGTCTGATCACGCTGATCAACCCGCGCATCGTCGAGCGTGATGGCGAGCAGGTGTATGAGGAAGGCTGCCTGTCGGTGCCCGGCATCTACGACAAGGTCACTCGTGCCGAACACGTGAAGGTGCGCACCCTGGACCTGGATGGCAGCGAGATCGACATCGACGCACACGGCCTGCTGGCGGTGTGCATCCAGCACGAAATGGATCACCTGCAGGGCAAGGTGTTCGTCGACCACCTGTCGCAGCTGAAACAGACCCGCATCAAGACCAAGCTCGCGAAGCACGCGCGCGAATCCGCCTGATGGGCGCCGGTAGCGGGGCTGCCCGACCACGCATCGCATTCGCCGGCACGCCGGAATTCGCCGCCCGCGCACTCGACGCGCTGGCCACCTTCGACTGCGACATCCCGCTGGTGCTGACCCAGCCGGACCGGCCGGCCGGCCGCGGCATGAAACTCATGCCCAGCCCGGTGAAGCAGCGCGCGCTGGCCCATGGACTGAAGGTGGCCCAGCCGGACACGCTGAAAACGCCGGAACTGCGCGCGCCTCTGGTCGAGGCCGCACCCGACCTGCTGGTGGTGGTGGCTTACGGACTGCTGCTGCCGCGTGCGGTGCTCGATATCCCGCGCCTGGGCTGCATCAACATCCACGCCTCGCTGCTGCCACGCTGGCGCGGTGCCGCGCCCATACACCGCGCGATCGAGGCGGGCGACGCCCGCACCGGCATCACGCTGATGCAGATGGACGAAGGTCTGGACACCGGCCCGATGCTGGCCGAGCGCGCGATCGACATCGCGCCGGACGACAGCACCGGCTCGCTGCACGACCGGCTGGCGGCCATCGGCGCGCAGCTGCTGCTCGATACGCTGCCCGACCTGCTGGCCGGCCGCATCACCGCGGTGCCGCAGCCGGCGGAGGGCGCCTGCTACGCCGCCAAGATAGGCAAGGCCGAAGCGGCGCTGGATTTCCGCCGGCCGGCGACCGAACTGGCCTGCGCCGTCCGCGCTTTCGACCCCTTCCCGGGTGCGCTGATGACGGTAGATGGCACGCCGGTCAAGCTGTGGCGCGCCACACTGGCCACGCAGGACGGCGAACCGGGCCGGATACTGGAAGCCGGCGAGCACGGCGTGCTGATCGCCTGCGGCCAGGGTTCGCTGTGCGTGACCGAGCTGCAGAAGGCCGGTGGCAAGCGCCTGCCGGCGGCCGAATTCCTGCGCGGCCATCCGCTGCAGACCGGCCAGCGGGCCCAGCTGCCGGAATAGGGCAGGGCCGACGCGGCACCGCCGCTTGAATTTTCTGCTTCGCACGCAATCTATATTGCGTTTCCACCATCACTGAAAGGCATTCCGCATGTTTGGCAACTGGCTCAAGACCTCGATACTGATGGCGGGCATCGTCGCGCTGTTCGGCGTCGTCGGTGCGGCCATCGGCGGCCAGCAGGGCATGCTGCTCGCACTGCTGTTCGGCGGCGCAACCAATCTCTGGGCCTACTGGTTCTCGGACAAGATGGTGCTGCGCATGTACAACGCGCGCGAAGTCGACGCCGCCAGCTCGCCCTATCTGTACAACATGGTGGCCGAACTGGCGCAGCGCGCGCAGCTGCCGATGCCGCGCGTCTACATCATCGACGAAGCGCAGCCGAACGCCTTCGCCACCGGCCGCAATCCGGAGAACGCGGCGGTCGCGGCCACCACCGGCATCATGCAGATGCTGTCTGCGCGCGAGCTGCGCGGCGTGATGGCGCACGAACTGGCGCACGTGAAGAACCGCGACATCCTGATCTCGACCATTTCAGCCACGGTATCCGGCGCCATTTCGGCGCTGGCGCAGTTCGGCATGTTCTTCGGCGGCAGCCGCGACGAAGAAGGCCGGCCGACCAATCCGGTGGTCGGCATCATTGTCGCCATCCTGGCGCCGATCGCCGCCATGCTGATCCAGATGGCGATCTCGCGCACCCGCGAATTCGGTGCCGACCGCGAAGGCGCGGCCATCTCCGGCGACCCGGAAGCGCTGGCCAGCGCGCTGGCCAAGATCGACGCCTACGCCCGCGGCATTCCGATGCCGACCGCCGAGGCGCATCCGGAAACCGGCCAGATGATGATCATGAACCCGCTTTCGGGCGGTGGCCTGCGCGGCCTGTTCAGCACTCACCCGGCGACCGAGGAACGCATCGCGCGGCTGCGCGAACTGGCGCGCGGCCGCTGAGCGGCGCGACACCTCCGCCTCATTGCGGCATCATTCCGCAGTGCGCGCTGCCCTGACCGGCCGCGCGCCCTGCGGTTTTTTCTTGTACCCACACAGGATGGCATGCCATGGACAGAGGCTGGAACGGTGGCGGCGGCGCCCGCAACGTACTGGGCGGACCGCTCGAACCCTGTTCGTTCAAGCCCATCACCGGCTTTTTCCGCGACGGCTGCTGCAATACCGACGAGCATGATCGTGGCTCGCACACGGTGTGTGCGGTCATGACCGACGATTTCCTCGCATTCTCTCGCGGCCGCGGCAACGACCTGTCGACGCCGCGTCCTGAATACGACTTCCCCGGTCTGCGCGCCGGCGACCGCTGGTGCCTGTGCGCCGCGCGCTGGCACGAGGCTTTCATGGCTGGCCAGGCACCCCAGGTCATCCTGGTCGCCACGCATGAAGCCGCCCTGCGTTACGCACCGCTTGAAGCACTGAAGGCTCACGCCTGGACAGGCTGAGCCGCCTACAATCCGCCACCCGCATCCACACCTTCAGCGTCTTGAATTCCCACCATCGCCCCTCCGGACCTCCATCGTCGGGTCCGTCTGCCCGCCTTCCCACCCGTTTGCCCCCGGATTCGCTGGCTGCCGCCCTGGTGGATGCCGCCCATGCGGTCGCTGCGGTCACTGCCGGCGAAACGCTGGATGACGCCTTCGCACGCATGCAGGACGGCCTGTCCGACAACGGCGCGGCGGTACGCGACCTCGCCTACCAGTGCCTGCGCGCCCACGCCGGCATCGACCGCCGGCTGGCGGTGCTGGTACCCAAGCCGCTGCGCGAGGCGGACCGGCAGGCGCTGCTCCGGGTTGCGCTGTGCCGGCTGGAAGCGCGGCCCGATGGCGCGCACACCACGGTGAGCCAGGCGGTAGACGCCGCCCGCGCACTGGGCGGCGATCGCTTCGGTGGCCTGATGAACGCGGTGCTGCGCAACGCACAGCGGCGCCACGCCGAACTGGATGCCGCAGTCGCGGCTGATGAAGCGGCGCGTCTGCAGCACCCGGCATGGTGGCTGAAACGCCTGCGCACCGACCACCCGGACGCGTGGGCCGGCATCGCCGCCCAGGGCAACAGCCATCCGCCGATGGCGCTGCGGGTGAACCGCCGGCGCAGCACGGTAGCCGCCGCACAGGCCGCGCTGGCCGACGCCGGCATCGGCGCCCGCGCGCACGGCGACCACGGCCTGCTGCTGGACAAGCCCTGTCCGGTGTCGCGCCTGCCCGGTTTCGCCGAAGGTGCATTGTCGGTGCAGGATCCGGGTGCGCAGCAGGCAGCGGCACTGCTCGACGTGAGCACCGGCCAGCGTGTGCTGGACGCCTGCGCCGCGCCTGGCGGCAAGGCCTGCCATCTGCTCGAAGCGGCCGACCTCGATCTGCTGGCGCTGGACCACAGTGAAGCGCGGGCGCAGCGCATCGCCGACAACTTCGCCCGCCTCGGCCTCGCCGGCCACATCGCGGTGGGCGACGCCGCCCGTCCGGACGACTGGTGGGACGGCCGCCCCTTCGACCGCATCCTGGCCGACGTGCCGTGCAGTGCCTCCGGCGTGGTGCGCCGCCATCCGGACGCGAAATGGCTGCGCCGGCCGAAGGACATCGCACAGTTCGCGGCGCAGCAGCGCACCATTCTGGACGCGCTTTGGCGCGTGCTGGCGCCGGGTGGTAAATTGCTCTATGCCACCTGTTCGGTATTCCGCGCCGAAAATCAGGATCAGGTGGCTGCCTTCGCCGCCCGCCATCCCGACTGCCGACGCCTGACCCTTTCCGGTGCGCCCGACCTGTCCCTGCTGCCGACCGCCGAGCATGACGGCTTCTACTACGCCCTGCTGCAGAAAGCCGCGGACGCTGCGTGAGGCGGCACGCGCGCTGTTCGGCGCGCTGCTGCTGGCCGCGCTGACCGCGCACGCGCTGGCGGCCGGCGTGCAGATGCGCGACGTGCGGCTGGACCACGGTGACGACGGCTATCAGCTGTCGACCGACATCGGCGTCACGCTGACGCCGCGGCTGGCCGACGCGGTCACCCGCGGCGTGCCGCTGTATTTCGTGCTGGAGTTCGAAATCAGCCGGCCGCGCTGGTACTGGCTGGACGAGGACGTGATCGAGCGCAGCCAGACCTATCGCCTCAGCTATCACGCACTGACCCGGCAGTACCGGGTGTCGACCGGCGCACTGCATCAGAGCTTCGACACGCTGGACGAAGCGCTCAAACTGATCGGTCGGCTGCGCAGCTGGACCGTGGTCGACTACGGCCGGCTCAAGCCGGGCGAAAGCTATGTCGCCGCGCTGCGGCTGCGGCTGGACGTGACCCAGCTGCCCAAACCCTTTCAGCTCAGCGCCATGAGCAATCGCGACTGGACGCTGGAATCCGACTGGCAGCGCTGGGGCTTCACGGCGCAGGCACACGAGGTGGCACGATGAGAGTCTTCATCATCGCCACCACCGCGATCAGCGGCGTGCTGCTTCTGCTGCTGTCGCTGGCCAGCGAAAACACCGAGCTGTTCGCCCGCAACTACCCGCTGCTGCTGGGGCTGAACATCACGGTGGCGATCGGTCTGATCGGTCTGGTCGGCTGGCTGGTGACCCAGCTGCTGCGCGAGCACCGCGCCGCGGTGTTCGGCTCCCGGCTCAAGCTGCGGCTGTTCGCCGCCTTCGCCGCACTGGCGGTCGCACCGGGCGCGCTGATCTATGTGCTGTCGGTGAACTTCGTATCGCGCTCGGTCGATTCCTGGTTCAACGTGCGCATCGAGGCGGCACTCGAAGGCGGTCTCAATCTCGGCCGCAACACGCTGGACTACGTGTCCGCCGACCTGCTGGACAAGGCCCGCGCAATGGCGCGTGAACTAGCGGACACGCCGCTGATCAAGCGCGGCGCGCGTCTGGACGCGCTGCGCGAACAGGCCGGCGCCGCCAGCGCCACCCTGTTTTCGCCCGCCGGGCGCGTACTGCTCACCAGTTCATCGGCCACCCGGCTGGTGCCGCCGCTGCCCTCGCCTTCGCAGTTGCGCCAGGCGCGCCAGGGTGCAGGCTTCGCCATCGTAGACACCGACAGCGGCGACGGCCTGACTGCGCGTGCGCTGGTGCTGATCGGCACCGCAAGTCTGGCCTCGGACGTACCGGTGCTGCAGCTCACCCAGCCGCTGCCCGCTTCGCTCGCCCAGAACGCCGAGGCGGTGCAGAGCGCCTACCGCGATTACGAAGAACTGTCGCTCGCGCGTGCCGGCCTGAAACGCATCTTCGCGCTGACCCTGACGCTGGCGCTGCTGCTGGCGCTGCTGTCGGCGCTGGCGGTGGCCTTCGTGATCAGCCGCCGCATGTCGGCGCCGCTGTCCATCCTGGCGCGCGGTACCGACGCGGTGATGCAGGGCGACTTCAGCCCCATCCCTGCCGTTGCGTCGCGCGACGAGCTGGGCACGCTCACCCAGTCCTTCCGCCGCATGACGCAGCAGCTGGAAGACGCCCGCGCGCAGGCCGAACGCAGCCGGGCGGAAACAGAGGCCGCACGCACCTATCTGGAGGGCGTACTCGGCAACCTGTCGGCCGGCGTGCTGGCGTTCAGCCCGTCCACCAAGCTGCGGGCCGCCAACCAGGGCGCGATGGCCATCCTCGCCGACACGCTGGACGGCTGGGAAACGCTGACGCTGTCCCAATGGCCACGCCACCCCGAACTGCGCGACACCATCGTGGCAGCGATCGACGAGGGGCAGGAATCGTGGAGCCGGCAGATCGACCTTCCCGACCCCTTCGGCCCGGCCAAAACCCTGCTCATCCGCGGTTCGCAGCTGCCGGCAGCCGGCGGCGGCGGCTTCGTGGTGGTGTTCGACGACATCACCCAGCTCATTTCCGCCCAGCGCAGCGCCGCCTGGGGCGAAGTGGCGCGCCGGCTGGCGCACGAAATCAAGAATCCGCTGACGCCGATACAGCTGTCGGCCGAGCGCCTGCAGTTCAAGCTGTCGGACAGGCTCGATGCCGATGGGCAGAAGCTGCTCGCGCGCGCCACCACCACCATCGTCGACCAGGTCGAGGCGATGAAGAACATGGTGAACGCCTTCCGCGACTACGCGCGCCTGCCGTCGCCGGCGCTGGCGCCGCTGGACCTCAATCATCTGGTCGATGAAGTGCTCGGCCTGTACGAAACGTCGGCCGCACGCATCGAGCGCCAGCTGGCCAGCGACCTGCCCGACGTGGCGGGCGACGCCGGCCAGCTGCGTCAGGTCATCCACAACCTGCTGCAGAACGCGCAGGACGCGCTGGCCGACGCCGACACGCCCTGCATACAGATACAGACCCGGCGCCGGGGGGGGCGTGCGGAACTGGCGGTGCGCGACAACGGCAGCGGCTTTCCGCCGCAGGTGCTGGCGCGCGCCTTCGAGCCCTATGTCACGTCCAAGGCGCGTGGCACCGGGCTCGGTCTGGCCATCGTGAAGAAGATCGTCGATGAACACGAAGGCCGCATAGAAATAGAGAACGTCGCGCCGCATGGCGCGGAAATCCGCATATCACTGCCGCTGGCGGCATGAAGGAAGCAGGCAACAATGGCTCGCATACTGGTCGTAGATGATGAGATGGGGATCCGGGAGCTGCTGTCGGAAATCCTCAGCGACGAAGGGCATGACGTAACGCTGGCGGAGAACGCCGCCGCGGCACGCAGCGCACGCGCCGCGCAGAAGCCGGATCTGGTGCTGCTGGACATCTGGATGCCGGACACGGACGGCATTTCGCTGCTCAAGGAATGGGCGTCGGGCGGCCAGCTCACGATGCCGGTCATCATGATGTCCGGCCACGGCACCATCGACTCGGCAGTCGAAGCCACCCGCATCGGTGCCATGGATTTCCTGGAGAAGCCGATCGCGCTCGCAAAGCTGCTGGCCGCGGTCAAGCGCGCGCTGGCGCGCGGCAGCTCGCCGGAACAGCGCCCGGCCGCACCGTCACTGGCAGCGGTCGGCCGCAGCGGCCAGCTGCGTGACCTGCGCCGCAAGGTGGAACAGATGGCAGCGCGTTCGCGCGTGCTGCTGCTGCGCTGCGGGCCGTCCAGCTTCGGCGAACTGGCCGCGCGCACGCTGGCCGCGTCCGGCCGGCGCTGGCTGGAACTGGCCAGCCTGAGCGGCCCGATCACGCAGGAACAGCTCGACGCCGCGCGCGGCGGTGTCATCCACACCGGCGATCTCGGCCACCTGTCACGCATGCAGCAGAAGAACCTGGCCTTTGCGCTGGACCGCCTGGAGCGGCTGGACGCGCGGCTGATCGCCAGTTCCGCGCTCGGCCCGGCAGAACTGCAGGCCGCCGGCTGGGAGGATGCACTGCTGGCCCGACTGTTCGAGATCGTGCTGCCGCTGCCGCCGCTGGCCGAACTGCGCGACGAGATCGGCGATCTGGCGGAAGACGTGCTGAAGCATCTGGTCGACGCCGGTGAGGTACCGCCGCGCCGGCTGCCGGAGTCGGTCAGGCCGCTGCTGCGCCAGCATGCCTGGCCGGGCGGCTATGCCGAACTGGTGGCGGCGCTGCGCTCGGCCGCGCTCGCCTCGCTCGACGACGAGCTGGACGCCGCCTCGCTGCGCACCCTTCTGCGCCCCGGCAGCGCGCCAGCCCTGCCCGGTCTGGATCAGCCGCTGCGCGAGGCGCGCGAGGCGTTCGAACGCATGTATTTCGAGCACCACATGGAACGGGAGGGCGGCAACATGACCCGGCTGGCCGAGCGCTCCGGTCTGGAACGCACCCACCTGTACCGCAAGCTCAAGCAGCTGGGCCTGCCGGTCGGCCGCCGCGGCGAGCACCACGACTAGGTCTTCCGTACGGCGCGCGGACGTCGTGGGAGCGGCGCCCCCGCCGCGATACGGCCCTGAAACGGAAACCGCGCGTACTCGCAGGCGCCATCGCGGCAGGCGCCTTGTCTGCCCGCCTGCCGGCCCCGGACAATCCGCGGCGTTCCATGCCTTCGGCATTTACGGATAGACTTCCGCCGTCACGTTCAATGACGGAAGAATGTCACTCGCCATCCTGCGCAGCCGCGCCCTGGCCGGCATGCACGCCCCGGAGGTCGCGGTCGAGGTCCATGTCGGCAACGGCCTGCCCGCCTTTTCGCTGGTCGGCCTGCCGGATGTCGAGGTGCGCGAGGCGCGCGACCGGGTGCGCGCCGCCATCCTCAGTTCGGGCTTCGACTTCCCGGCCCGGCGCATCACGGTCAATCTGGCGCCGGCCGACCTGCCCAAGGAATCCGGCCGTTTCGACCTGCCGATCGCACTGGGCATCCTGATCGCGGCCGGTGCGCTCGACGCGCCCGGCAGTGACCGCTACGAATTCGCCGGCGAACTGTCGCTGAACGGCGCGCTGCGCCCGGTGCGCGGCGCGCTGCCGATGGCGCTGGGCGCCCGCGCGGCCGGCCGTGCCTTCGTACTGCCCGCCGCTTCCGCCGCCGAAGCGGTGATGGCCGGCGGCCTCACGGTGCTGGCAGCCGGCTCGCTGCTGGAGGTGTGCGCTCACCTGTGCGGCCAGTCAGCACTTCCGCCGGCCCAGCCGGCCGCCACGGCGCCAGCGGACGACGGCCCGGATCTGGCCGACGTGCGCGGACAGCTGGAAGCACGGCGCGCGCTCGAAGTGGCGGCGGCCGGCCAGCATTCGCTGCTGCTGTCCGGCCCGCCCGGCACCGGCAAATCCATGCTGGCCGCACGCATCAGCGGCCTGCTGCCGCGGCTGTCCGAAACGGAGGCACTGGACACCGCGGCCGTGCTGTCGGGCGCCGGCCTGTTCGACCCGACGCAGCTGGGCCGACGGCCCTTCCGCGCGCCGCATCATTCCGCCAGCGCCGCTGCGCTGGTCGGTGGCGGGGCGGTGCCACGGCCGGGTGAAATCTCGCTGGCGCACAACGGCGTGCTGTTTCTCGACGAACTGCCTGAATTCGACCGCCGGGTGCTGGAGGCGCTGCGCGAGCCGCTGGAAACCGGTCACGTGACGATTTCACGCGCCGCGCACCGGGCCGAGTTTCCGGCCCGCTTCCAGCTGGTGGCCGCGATGAATCCCTGCCCCTGCGGCTATCTCGGTCATCCGTCCGGCCGCTGCCGCTGCACGCCGGACCAGGTGGCCCGCTACCGGGCAAGGCTGTCCGGTCCGCTGCTCGACCGCATCGATCTGCAGGTGACGGTGCCGCCGCTGCCGGAACAGGCGCTGACCGGCGGCCCGGGCGAACCCAGTGCCACGGTACGCGCCCGGGTGGAGGCCGCCCACGCGCGTCAGCAGGCGCGCCAGGGCAAGGCAAACCGGCAGCTTGAGGCGGCGGACATCGACCTGCACTGCCCGCTGACCGATGCCGCCCGCACGCTGCTGGGCCAGGCAATGGCGCGCTTCAGCCTGTCGGCGCGCGCCTATCACCGCTGCCTGAAGGTGGCGCGAACGATTGCCGATCTGAATGGACGGGAGGTGATCGCCGACGGCGACGTGGCCGAGGCGGTGAGATACCGGCGTCCGCTGGACGCCGCGACCGGCTGAAAACCGGCGGCTGCCGGTCAGCGGCTGCCGGCCAGTTCGCGGAAACGCGTGCGGTCCTCTTCGAAACGCTTGCGCGTCTCCACCAGATCGCGCTCCTTGGCTGCGATGTTCTCTGCGATCAGGCGCAGGTCTTCCGTGGTGGTTTCGAGCCTGTCCTTGATGTGCGAGGGCACACGCTTGTTCCGGGCGGTGAAGGCCGCCGCGTCGCTGTCCAGCTTCTTCTGGCGGTCGCTCAGCGTCTGCTTCTGCTCACGCAGCCGGGACAGCAGTTCCTCGATGTCGGCCACCCGCCGGTCTCGCGCCACGTCGATCTCGCGCTCGCTGGTATAGGTGTTGAGCAGCGTGGTGTCGCGCCGGCGCTGTTCCTGCCGCGCGCGCTCATCCTCGGCCGCCTTCTTCGCATCGGCGTCACGTCTGGCGCGCTGGGCATCGGTCATCGGGGCGTCAATCTGCTTGACCGTGGCGCCCTGACTGTTCAGCTCACGATAGCCGCGGTCGGCACAGGACGCCGGCAGCACGTCACCGCACACCTGCTGGCCACGCGCATCCTTGCAGCAATACACACGCGCCTCTGCGGTGCCGGCCGGCAGCAGGCCGACCGCGCAGAGGGCCAGTGCAAGGTGACGCGACGTTCCAGATTTCATGTTCGGCAACCGTTCCTCAGAGGAGACTGCACGGCCTGCAGCACTCAGCTCACGCCATAACGGGTGCGATAGGCGCGCACCGCATCGAGATTGTCCTGCAGCGACGGGCTGTCCTGCAGATAGCCCAGCAGGTCTTCCAGCGTCGCGCAGGCCACCACCGGCATGCCATACGAACGCTCGACCTCCTGAACCGCTGACAATTGTCCGGTACCCCGTTCCATGCGGTCGAGGGCAATCGCCACACCTGCCGGTTCGGCACCCGCCGCCCGGATCAGCTCGACCGACTCGCGCACCGAGGTGCCGGCACTGATCACGTCGTCGATGATGAGCACCCGGCCCTTCAGCGGCGCGCCGATCAGCATGCCGCCCTCGCCGTGGTCCTTGGCTTCCTTGCGGTTGAAGGCAAAGGGCAGGTCGCGGCCGCGCTGCGCGATCTGCATCGCGGTGCCGGCAGCCAGAACAATGCCCTTGTAGGCCGGCCCGAACAGCATGTCGAACTGCGGTGCCCGATCCATGATGGTATCGGCGTAGAAGCTGCACAGCCTGAGCACCGAGGCGCCGCTGTTGAACAGGCCGGCGTTGAAGAAGTACGGCGACTCGCGCCCCGCCTTGGTGGTGAAGCTGCCGAAGCGCAGCACACCGGTTTCAACGGCGAACTTCACGAATTCACGTCTAGAATCCACGGGCTTTTCCAATCAGAACGGACAAACTGGCCATGTTACGTATCGTGTCGCTCAACCTCAACGGTATCCGCTCGGCCACCACCAAGGGTGTGTGGGACTGGGTGGCGAGCGAATCGCCCGACATGCTGTGCGTGCAGGAACTGAAGGCGCAGGCAGCCGACCTCGACACCACGATGCGCGCACCGGCCGCGATGGGCGGGGCCGACGGCCACTTCCACTACGCGCTGAAGAAGGGCTACAGCGGCGTGGGCCTGTACGCACGCCGCACGCCGACACGGGTGATCACCGGTTTCGGCGTACAGGAATTCGATGACGAAGGCCGCTACGTGGAGGCGGACTTCGGCGACCTGACCGTGATATCGCTCTATCTGCCGTCCGGTTCCAGCGCGCCCGAACGGCAGGAAGCCAAGTTCCGCTTCCTCGACCGCTTCCAGCCGCATCTGGCGGCACTGCGCGCGAGCGGCCGGGAAATCGTGGTGTGCGGCGACTGGAACATCGCGCACCAGGAAATCGACCTGAAGAACTGGAAGGGCAATCTGAAGAACTCCGGCTTCCTGCCCGAGGAGCGCGCGTGGATGACCGCGCTGCTGGGCGAGGGCGGCTGGGTGGACGTGTATCGCACCCTGCACCCGGACGCGACCGAGGACTGCTACACCTGGTGGAGCAACCGTGGTCAGGCCCGGGCCAAGAACGTGGGCTGGCGCATCGACTACCAGATCGCCACCCCCGGCATCGCGGCAAAGGCCCGCGCGGCGCGGGTCTACAAGGAGGTGCGCTTCAGCGACCATGCTCCGCTCATTGTCGACTACGATGTCGACATTGCCTGAAGACCCCTCACCGGACGCTGAAAGGACCGCCATGAAAGCACTGCGCCGCCTTGCCCTCGCCGCTGCCTTCGCCATTTCGATGCCCGCTTCGGCGGCATGGGACGAACTGGTGGTGTTCGGCGACAGCCTGTCCGACACCGGCAACTTCCAGAGCCTCACCGCGGGGCTTTTTCCGTCAGCGCTTTTCGGCTACGAGCCCGGCCGCTTTTCCAATGGATCAGTGGCGGTGGAATACCTGTCCGACTGGCTCAACCTGCCGCTGAACAACTACGCGGTCGGCGGCGCCCGCACCGGCACGCCGGTCAGTGGCGGGTCAGACAACTACGTGGAAGACACCGATCGCGGCGCCCTGCTCGCCGGTCTGCTGCAGAAGTCACCCGGCTGGCTGAACGGCACCGGCGTGACCGCCCAGGTCGACCGCTATGTCGCCGGCGGCGGGGGCGGTGCGAACAAGCTCTATTTCGTCTGGGGCGGACCGAACGACTACTTCCTGCCGAGCGATCTGGCCAGTCCGGCCATGGCCGGTGCAACCGCTGCGAACGCGATCACGAACCTGCATTCGGCACTGCTTGATCTGTACGCTGCCGGCGCGCGCGACTTTCTGGTTCCGAACATGGCCGACCTCGGCCTGACACCGGCCTTTCTTGAGGAAGGGACAGCGGCAGCCAGTTTTGCCAGCGCGGTATCCGCCGCACACAATGACGCATTGGCCAGCCTGCTGAGCCAGCTCAACACGGATCTGACCGGTGCCCGCTTCCGCACGGTTGACGTGGCAGGCCTGCTCAATGCCGCAGTGCTTGATCCGGATCAGTACGGTTTCACCAACGTCGATACACCCTGCCAGAGCGTGGCCGGCTGCGCCGCCAATCCGACCGGCTACCTGTTCTGGGACGAGGTGCACATCACCACTGCAGGGCATCAGGCGATGGCCTCCGCCTTTCTCGCTGCCGCACTGGTACCGGAAGCTGACGGGTGGGCCATGCTGATCGCCGGCCTGGGCGTGCTGGGCGTAGCCCGTCGCCTACAGGCAGCCGGTGCCCGGCGCGATAGGCTTGCCGGGTGTCGTACGGCACCGGAACGCACGTAAGCCGATTCATCTGACCCTCCTTCGGCATCACAGCCGGCCGGGTCTTTCAAAAAAGGAGAAACGACATGTCCGACCTGATCGATCAGAACACCGTCACCAAGGAAAAGCTGGTCACCGACCTCAAAGTGGTGATTGCCGACGCCGAGGAACTGCTGCGCGTCACCGCCAACCAGGCCGGCGAAAAAGTGGGCGAACTGCGGGTGCGCATGCAGGAGAACCTGACGTCCGCACGCCACAAGCTGGCTGACGCGGAAGCCGCGCTGAAGGAAAAGTCGCGCGAAGTGGCGCGTGCCACCGACGACTACGTGCATGAGCATCCGTGGAAGTCGATCGGCGTGGCCGCCGGCGTCGGCCTGCTGGTCGGCCTGCTGATCGGCCGTCGCTGAGCGCCCGGTGGCCGCTTCGCCCCGGCCCGAGCGCCTCGGCGCATCGCTGAAGGGATTCGTTTCCAGCCTGATCGAGATCGTTCACGTCAGGCTGGAACTGATCACCGTCGAAGCGCGCGACGAGGCGCTGCGCCTGACCGAACTGCTGGTCTATGGCGCGCTGGCCATCGCCTTCCTGACCTTCGGCATCGCCTTTCTGGCAGTGCTGCTCACCGTTTTGCTGTGGGACAGCCACCGGCTGCTCGTGCTCACGCTGTTTTCGACGCTGTTCATCACGCTGGGGGCGGTGGCTGCCGTGATTGCGCGCGCGCGCATGGCGGAAGGCACACGGCTGTTCGCGTCGACGCTGGATGAACTGAAGCGCGACCGCGACGCGCTGAACCGATGAACGAGCGCCGCCTTCGCCTGGCGCTGACGCGCGAACGTCTGGTCGAACGTTCGCGGCGGCTGCGACGGGAAGCGGCCGATCAGTCGGCGGTGCTCGACCCGCTGTTCAACACGGTGGATTCGGTGCGCGACGGTGCCGCCTGGGTACGCGCTCATCCGCAGGTGCTGGCCGCGGCCGTCGTCGGCTTTGCGCTGGTCCGCCCCCGCCGGGTGTGGCGCTGGGGCATGCGGCTGTGGGGTGCATGGCGGGTACTGGGCGCACTGCAGCAGCGAATGCCGCGCTGACGCCCGCAGCCGGGGGGCAGTCAGGCTCGGCCAGAGCCAGCCTCATGTCATGACAGCAGGCCGGCACAGGCGCCAGACATGGAATGGGATAAAATCCCACTTCTTGAAGAGCCCTCAAGTTTTCGGGCAGGCGGCCGAATTCAGCAGAACCCGCACCCGTACCCGACACCACCATGACTCATTCCGCGCAGGACCTGGCGCAGCGCACGACCGAACTGGTCACGCTTCCCGCCATCTATCACCGCGTGAAGCAGGTGATCGACGACCCGGACGGCTCGGTCATCGAGCTGGCCAAGGTGGTGGCCGCAGATCCGGGCATCACGATGCGGGTACTGCGCGTGGTCAACAGCGTGTTCTACGGCTTCCCGGGCAAGATCGAAACCATGTCGCGCGCAGTCAGCGTGCTGGGCATGCAGCAGGTGCACGACATCGTGCTGGCCACCACGGTCACCGCCGTCTTCGCCGGCATGCGGCCGGAGCGCATGGACGTGAGCCGTTTCTGGCGCGCTTCGGCGCTGCGCGGCCTGCTGGCACGCGCGGCCGCAAAGAGCTGCGGCCTGCTGGATGCCGAACGACTGTTCGTCGGCGGCATGCTGGCCGACATCGGCCACATGGTCATGTACATGCACGTCCCGCAGGAGGCGGAAAGGGCGCTGGTCGAGCACCGCACCTCGGGCGCCGCGATCGACACGCTCGAGCGTGACATCGTGGGCTGCGACTACGCCGCGATCGGCGAAGCGCTGCTGACCGAATGGCGGCTGCCGCGCAGCTTCGCGGTGGCCATCGGGGCACAGATCGACCCGGCCCGCGGCGCGCCCCACGAATTCGAAGCATCCCTGCTCCACCTCGCCCGTCACGCGGTGAGCTACGACGCCCAGCTTGAGGAATCGGCGCGCATCGTCGCCAACGCATCGCCCGCCGCCTGGCAGATCACCCGGCTCGAACCTCAGGCCTTCGAAGGCGCCTGCGCCGAAGCATCCAGCTCACTGGCCGCGGTCATGGGGCTGTTCTTCCCGGAATACGCCTGATCCGACGGCGCCGGGCCGCCGCAGCACGGCTGCGGCTGGTATCTTCGCGGGCAAGACAGACCTCCGCCCGGCTCCGATGTCCGCTTCCTCCGGCTGGTTCTCCAGCCTCAAGGTGTACGCGCACCCGCGCGTCGCCGGCATGTTCTTCCTCGGCTTTTCGGCCGGCCTTCCGCTCATCCTGGTACTGGGTACGCTGTCCTACTGGCTGCGCGAAGCCGGTGTGGACCGCTCGACCATCGGCTATTTCAGCTGGATAGGTCTGGCCTACGGTTTCAAATGGGTGTGGTCGCCGCTGGTGGACCGGCTGCCGCTGCCGCTGCTCACCCGCCTGTTCGGCCGCCGACGTGCCTGGCTGCTGCTGTCGCAGGGGGCGATCGCGGCCGCGCTGGTCGGCATGGCCGGCACCGATCCGGCCCAGGCACTCGAACGCATGGCCTGGTGCGCGCTGGCGGTGGCCTTCGCCTCGGCCACCCAGGACATCGCGCTCGACGCCTACCGCATCGAGGCGGTGGAACAGCGGCTGCAGGGCGCGATGGCGGCCACCTACCAGGGCGGCTACCGCATCGCCATGATCGCCGCCTCGGCCGGCGTGCTGTGGCTGGCCGCGTCGGTGGACCTGACCGACACCGCCTACGAACACGGGCCGTGGCGCTTTGCCTATCTGGTGATGGCGGCCTGCATGGGGGTCGGCGTGCTGACCACGCTGCTGATACGCGAACCGGACGTGCCGGTGTCGGAGGACACTGTGCGGCGCGAAGCCCGCACCCGCGAATGGCTGGCGCGCGAAGGTCTGCACGGCCCGCTGCTGGCGCTGGCCGCCTGGGTGCATGGCGCGGTGGTATCGCCCTTCGTCGACTTCGTGCGCCGCTACCGCTGGCAGGCGGTGCTGCTGCTGGCGCTGATCGGCAGCTACCGCATTTCCGATGTGGTGATGGGCATCATGGCCAACACCTTCTATGTCGACATGGGCTACACCAAGGACGAGGTGGCCAGCGTGGCCAAGGTGTATGGCGTGGGCATGACCATCGCGGGCGCGGCGATCGGCGGCGTGCTCACCGCGCGCATGGGCGTCATGAAGACGCTGTTCCTCGGCGCCCTGCTGTCGTCGGCCACCAATCTGCTGTTCGTCTGGCTGGCCGGCCGCGGCCATGACGTGAACGGCCTCATCTTCGCGGTGTCGGCCGACAACCTGTCGGCCGGCATCGCCTCATCGGCCTTCGTGGCCTATCTGTCCGGCCTGACCAATGTGGCCTACTCGGCCACCCAGTACGCGCTGTTCAGCTCGCTCATGCTGCTGCTGCCGAAATTCGTGGCCGGCTTTTCGGGCGTCTATGTCGATGCCCACGGCTACGAAGCCTTCTTCACCGGCACCGCACTGATCGGCCTGCCGGTGCTGGGGCTGGTGCTGCTCGCGGGGCGGGCGCGAGGAGGGGGTCAGGGAGGAGGGGCTAGTGGCTAGGGGGAAGCATGCGGGCGGCTTCGCCGCCCGGAATTCACTAGCCCCTGACCCCTAGCCCCTAGCCCCTCCCAACCTGTACAGCGCAAAACTGCCGAGGAAGTTCGGCTCGTCGCGCACCGGCTGGCCGGCGTCGTCCAGCACCAGGCGCTCGCGGATGGCGATGCCCAGCTTGTCGCACAGCGCCTCGAAATCCGCGATGGTGAAGAAGCGCACGTTGGGCGTGTCATACCACTGGTAGGGCAGGCGGTCGGACACCGGCATGCGGCCGTCCATGATGGCGACGCGGTGCTTCCAGTAGGCGAAGTTGGGGAAGCTCACCACCGCCTCGCGGCCGACCCGCAGCATTTCGGTCAGCAGCTTTTCGGTGCGGTGCAGGGTCTGCAGCGCATTGGAAATGATGACCAGATCAAAGCTCTGGTCGACGAAGTCGTACAGCCCCTTTTCCAGGTCGATCTGCAGCACGTTGATGCCGTTCTTCATGCCGGCGATCACCCGGTCGATGTCGATCTCGACCCCGTAGCCGGTGGCGCCGCGGCTTTCCTGCAGATGGCGCAGCAGTGCGCCGTCGCCGCAGCCGAGGTCGAGCACGCGCGCGCCCGGGCTCACCCAGCCGGCGATCACGTCGTAGTCGATGCGTCCGTCCAGTGCAGTCATGTCGGCCTCACACCGTGATGTTGTCGAAATACGCGCGCAGCACCGCGTGATAGTGCGGCTCGTCGAGCAGGAAGGAATCGTGGCCGGCCGACGATTCGATTTCGGCATAGCTCACCTTGCGGCCGTTGCGCATCAGCGCATCGACGATCTCGCGCGAGCGCGACGGTGCGAAGCGCCAGTCGGTCGAGAAGGACACCAGCAGGAAATCGGCGGTGGCCGGCGCGAACGCCGCCGCCAGATCGCCGCCGGCGTCGTGCGCCGGGTCGAAGTAGTCCAGCGCCCGGGTCGCCAGCAGATAGGTGTTGGCGTCGAAGCTGCCGGCGAACTTGTCGCCCTGGTAGCGCAGATAGGACTCGACCTCGAATTCCACCTCGAAACTGAACTTGCGCCCGCCCTCGCGCAGCCGGCGGCCGAATTTCTCGGCCATCAGGTCGTCCGACTGATAGGTGATGTGGCCGAGCATGCGCGCCAGCCGCAGACCGCGGCGCGGCAGCGTGTTGTGCTCGTAGAAGTGGCCACCGTGGAAATCCGGGTCGGTGATGATGGCCTGACGGGCCACTTCGTTGAACGCGATGTTCTGCGCGGTAAGCTTGGGTGCGGAGGCGATCACCAGCGCGTTGCGCACCCGCGACGGGTGGTGGATGGACCAGCTCATGGCCTGCATGCCGCCCAGGCTGCCACCGATGATGGCGGCCCAGCAGTCGATGCCCAGGCGGTCGGCCAGCAGCGCCTGCGCGGCCACCCAGTCTTCCACCGTCACCACCGGGAAGTCGGCGCCCCAGGGCTTGCCGGTGTCCGGATTGATGCTCATCGGGCCGGTCGAGCCGTGACAGCCGCCGAGATTGTTCACCGCGATGACGAAGAACCTGCGGGTATCGAGCGGCTTGCCCGGGCCGATCAGGTTGTCCCACCAGCCGGTGTTCTTCGGCGCGTCGGCGTGGATGCCGGCCGCGTGGTGGTGGCCCGACAGGGCCGGACACACCAGCACCGCGTTGGAGCGGGTCGCGTTCAGTTCGCCGTAGGTTTCGTACATCAGTTCGAAACCCGGCAGCACCGCGCCGCTCTTCAGCGTCAGCGGCGTGTCGAAACGCGCGCACAGCGGGCTGACGATGCCTACGCTGTCTTCAGGAATTGCAATGTCGTTGGCCATGAAAAAACCCGGTTGACCAAAGCCAGGACCGGGTTCGCCCTCGCTTTAGCCGCATTTGTAAGGGCGTCCGGCAACACTGCTGCCGTAGAAACCCGGGCGCCCGCAAGCTGAGACAAATCGGCGCCGTGAAACCCTGAAACTGTGGCCCATTCTCGCGAATCGGGCAGGAAAGTCAATCTGCGCCGCGTCAGACCGTGACCGCGGTACCGCTGACGCACACCATGAGCATGCCGTTGTCGGCACCCAGCACCTCGTAGTCGATGTCGATGCCGACCACGGCATTGGCGCCCAGCTTCGCCGCCGCTTCGCTCATGTCCTCCATCGCCGCACTGCGGGCGTCGGCCAGCGTGCTTTCGTAGGCACCGGCGCGGCCGCCCACCACGTTGCGTATGCTGGCGAACAGATCCTTGAAAATGTTCGCGCCGATGATGGCTTCGCCGGTCACCACGCCGTGATACTGGCGGATCGGGCGTCCTTCGAGCGTAGGCGTGGTGGCGAGCAGCATCAGCGTTCTCCGGGTGGGTTACTCGGCGTCGTCCATGACGGCGGTGGTGTAGACCTCCTGCACGTCATCCAGACTGTCCAGCACGTCGAGAAGTTTCTGCATGCGGGCCGCATCGTCACCGGCCAGCGGGCTTTCGTTCAGCGGCTTCATCGTCACTTCGGCGAATTCCGCGGTGAAACCGGCCTTCTCCAGCGCATCCTTCACGGTGACGAAATCGGCCTGCGAACTGAGCACTTCGATCGAGCCGTCCTCGTTGGTCTGCACGTCCTCGGCACCCGCTTCCAGCGCCGCGTCCATCAGCGCGTCCTCGGAGGTGCCGGGTGCGAAGATGAACTGGCCACAGAGCTTGAACATGAAGGCGACCGAACCGTCGGTGCCGAGATTGCCGCCGTACTTGGAAAAAGCATGGCGCACGTCGGCCACGGTGCGGGTGCGGTTGTCGGTCAGGCAATCCACCATGACCGCCGCGCCGCCGATACCGTAGCCCTCGTAGCGCACTTCCTCGTAGCTCACGCCTTCGAGTTCGCCAGTGCCCTTCTTGATCGCGTTGTCGATCTTGTCCTTGGGCATGTTGACCGCCTTGGCCTTGTCGATGGCCATGCGCAGGCGCGGGTTGAAGCCCGGATCACCCCCGCCCATCTTGGCGGCGACGGTGACTTCCTTGGCCAGCTTGGAGAAGGCTGCACCACGCTTTTCGTCCTGACGACCCTTGCGGTGCTGGATGTTGGCCCATTTGGAGTGACCGGCCATGAGCGACTTCCCTCAATTTGTGTAAAAGAAAAGGATTTTAATCGACCCGGAGCGCCCCCGGGCTCAAGAGCAGGCAATCAGGGTCGTAAGCAGGATATCGACATCCCTGCGCGACATCCGACCGCGACATCCCATCGCGGCACCCCATCGACCGATCGCGGCCTACGCGAACAGACCGCAGCATGACACCGTTCCGATTCCCGCAACAAAGCCTTCTCGCCGCTCTGGCCCTGTGCGCCAGCCCGCTGCTGCACGCACAGTCCGCCGCCCCGGACACCGATCCCATCTGGCGCCTCAGCGGTTTCGGCACGCTGGGTGCCGGCTATCACGGCAGCGACGGCATCCAGGTCAGGCGCGACCTTGAGCAGGCGCGCGGCTACGAAGGCGGCAAGCTCGGCTTTCGCGCCGACACCCGGCTGGGCGTGCAGGCGAGCGCGACCTTCGGTCCGGACTGGGGTGTCACGGTGCAGGGCCTGAGCCGGCTGACCCGCGACAACGACTGGGAACCGGAAATCATCTGGGCCTTCGTCCGCCATTCGCCGACCGACTGGCTGGATCTGCGCATCGGCCGGCTCGGCGTCGACATCTATCCGAGCAGCGATTCCCGTCATGTCGGTTACGCCTTCACCGCCGCACGCCCGGCGCCCGAGGTGTATGGCATGGCCACCGAGGACCGCTTCGACGGCGCCGACATCACGGTCAGCCATCCGCTGGGCAGCGGCATCGCGTCATTCAAGGTGTACGGTGGCCGTGGCCGTGGCGGCTACTATCTCTATGGCGAGGCGCTGGCCAACGACAGCCCGGTCACGGTCGGTGCGAACACCCAGTGGAGCAGCGAAGCGCTGACCCTCAAGGCCGCCTGGGGATCGACCTACACCGCGCGGGATCCTTCGCTGCAGCCGCTGGCGAGCGCACTGCGTCAGGTACCGGCGGTGGTTTCGCCGATGGCGGGTGCGCGCGCCCGAGAGATCGGCATTTCCCATCACGTGAATTTCGCCAGTCTGGGCATGCTGTACGAGCACGGCCCGCTCACCGTGGAAAGCACGCTGGGATGGGAACGCTTCACCGCCTTTCCGCGTTACGAAGGCTGGGCCGGCACCGTGCTCGCCGCGTGGCGCATCGGCGCCTGGAAACCCTATCTGGGCTACGCCCGCAACCGCTTCACGCCGGACGACAAACCGCTGTCGCTGCCTGCGCTGAACCCGCAGCTCGTGATGCTGCAGGACGCCTATGACCGGGTACATGACCGACTGGTGTTCGATCAACGCACCTTCACGCTGGGCACGCGCTACGATTTCGGTGGCAACCATGCATTGAAATTCCAGATCGATCACAGCGATGCCGCCGCCTCGACACTGTTCATCGGTCGCACCGGCATGCCGGTGCGTGATGTGAGCACGACGCTGTATTCGGTCGTGCTGGACTTCGTGTTCTGACGCCGCCATGAAGCGATACGCACATCGCATCGCACTGCTCGGCAGCGTGCTGCTGGCAAGCGGCACGGCACAGGCTGGCGACCTGGCGATCATCGTGCATCCGTCGAGCGGCGTCGATGCGCTGACCCGTGAAGAGGCAAGCCATCTGTTCCTCGGCCGCGTCAAGACACTGCCGTCCGGCGAACGCGCCATCGTGCTGGACAGCGTGCCTCAGCGCGACGCCTTCTATCGCGGACTGGTCGGCAAGGGACTGGCGGAAATCAATGCCTACTGGGCCCGGCTGCGCTTTTCCGGCCGCACCCAGCCGCCCGAGCAGCTGCAGGACAGCCGCGCGGTACTGGAACGGGTAGCGAACGAACCCGGGGCCATCGGCTATGTCGACCCGTTGGTGACAGACAAGCGGGTGCGAACGGTGCTGAAACTTGACTACTGAAGGCCATCAGGCCGGCGCAGAGCCGGTTCGCAGGGTGAGCAGCAGCCTGGTGCGCCGCACTACGCTGCTCATCCTTTTTTTCGCCGGTCTGGTCGGCGTCATGGTGGCCATGGGCAGCACGGTGCTGGTCGCGCGCGAAGAACGGCAGCGCCTGCAGCAGAATCTGGTCGAACTGATGCAGACGGTGGAGCGCACCGCCAGCGTTGCCGCTTTCGCGCGCGACGAGCAGCTGGCATCGGAAGTTGCCCAGGGCCTGATGCGCAACCGGGCAGTGGCACGCGTGGTCATCCGCGAAGGTGGGCGCGATCTGGTGGCGCACGGCCCGGGCACCGACCTGCGGCCCAGCCCGGCACTGCCGGTGCTCGCCCGACCGCTGATGTCTCCGTTCTCGCCGCAGGAACAGGTGGGCGAACTCGAAGTATGGCCGGCGATCGCCAAGATCGAACAGGACGCCGGCGCCTATTCCCGCTTCATCGCCATCATCCTGGCGCTGCAGCTGGTATCGGTGGTCGCATCGGTGGCCTGGGTGGTGCTGAACGTGGTCACCCGGCCGGTCAAGAAACTGTCGGACGAGCTGCACCACCTTCGCATCGGCTCGGGCGAGCTCATCGTGCTGCCGGCCGGCCATGGCCACGACGAGATCGGCCGGCTGACCGGCGACATCAATGCGCTGATCGCGCGCATGGAAGGCCTGCTGACGGCCGAACGCGAACTGCGGGCCGAACGCGAGGAATCGGAGCGCAAGTTCCGGCTCATTTTCGAAAGCGCGGAAACCGGCATCTTCACGCTGGACAGCGGTGGCCAGCTGCACGACTGGAACCCGTGGATGACCCGCACGCTGGGGCTGCCGACCGACCGCCACGGCAGTGCGTGTTCGCTGCGCACCCTGCTCGGCGATGACGCCTCGCGACTGGACGCCCTCATGGTGCGGGTACTGGCCGACCAGCGCCCGGCCGGCGCCGACTTCGCGCTGACCGGACGCGATGGCAGCAGCACGCTGTGGCTGCAGCTGGTGCTCAATCCGCTGCCCGGCAACCTGATGCAGGGCATCGTGAATGACGTGACCGAGCAGAAACAGGCCGAAGCCCATGCCATTGCGATGGCCGAGCGCGACGCGCTGACCGGACTGCTGAACCGTCGTGGCATCGAACACCGTCTGACCGATGCGCTGCGGGCACTCCACGGCCAGGGTCTGGCGCTGATGCTGCTCGATCTCGATGGCTTCAAGCAGGTGAACGACACCTACGGTCACGAGGCTGGCGACCGCGTACTGGCGACCGTGGCACGCCAGCTTGAAGGCGTGATCCGGCGCACCGATCTGGTGGCGCGTCTGGGTGGCGACGAATTCGTGGTGGTGCTGCAGTCGCTCGAATCATCGGACACCGCGCGTTTCATCGCGGCCAAGATCGTCAGTACGCTGTCACGCCCGATAACCCTTGCCGACGGGCAGAGCGCCCAGATCGGGGCCAGCATCGGCGTCGCCTACACCGAATCACGGCACGACATCGGCGATGCGCTGATGCGCCGCGCCGACGAAGCCATGTACGAAGCCAAGCGCGCCGGCAAATCGCAGTACCGCTTCGCCTCCTGAGCCGCACACCCCACGGTTGTCCACACTGCCTGCCGGCGGCGACGCTGGTAGCATCGTCGCATCTTCGCTCACAGGACAGACGCCATGGCCGAACCGCTCCACGTCGCCCGCGCCGGCGACCTCTCGCTCGCCCTGCTGCCCAATATGGCCAACCGCCACGGGCTCATCACCGGCGCCACCGGCACCGGCAAGACGGTGACGCTGCAGTCGCTGGCCGAACGTTTTTCCTATATCGGCACACCGGTGTTCATGGCCGACGTGAAGGGCGACCTGTCGGGCATGGGCGCAGCCGGCACCGTCAGCCCCAAGCTGCAGCAGCGGCTGGACATGCTGGGCATCAGCGATTTCGTGCCCTACCCGAGCCCGGTGCACTTCTGGGACGTGTTCGGCGAATCCGGTCACCCGATCCGCGCCACCGTCAGCGACATGGGTCCGCTGCTGCTGGCCCGCCTGCTCGGCCTGAACGACACCCAGGCCGGCGTGCTCACCATCGTGTTCAAGGTGGCCGACGACCACGGCCTGCTGCTGCTCGACATGAAGGACCTGCGCGCGCTGGTGCAGCATGTCGGCGACAACGCCGCTCAGTTCAAGACCCAGTACGGCAACATTTCCACCGCCTCGATCGGCGCCATCCAGCGCGGCCTGCTGCAGCTGGAGGAGCAGGGTGCCGATCGCTTCTTCGGCGAACCCATGCTGGACATCGCCGACCTGATGACCTTCGACGAGCACGGCCGCGGCACCATCAACATCCTGGCCGCCGACCGCCTGTACAACTCGCCCAAGCTCTATTCCACCTTCCTGCTGTGGCTGCTGGCCGAACTGTTCGAACAGCTGCCGGAAGTGGGCGACCTTGAAAAACCCAAGCTGGTGTTCTTCTTCGACGAGGCACACCTGCTGTTCAACGAGGCGCCGCCGGCGCTGCTGGAAAAGATCGAACAGGTGGTGCGACTGATCCGCTCCAAGGGCGTGGGCGTGTATTTCGTGACCCAGAACCCGCTGGACGTGCCGGATTCCGTGCTGGCCCAGCTCGGCAACCGGGTGCAGCACGCGCTGCGCGCGTTCACGCCGCGCGACCAGAAGGCGGTCAAGACCGCAGCGCAGACCATGCGCGCCAATCCGAAGTTCGACGCCGAACAGGCCATCATGGAACTGGGTACCGGCGAGGCGCTCATTTCCTTCCTCGACGAGAAGGGCCGGCCGTCCATGGTCGAACGCGCCTTCGTGCTGCCGCCCGCGTCCCGTCTCGGCCCGCTGACCGCGGACGAGCGCAGGGCCATGATCCAGCACTCGCCGCTGCACGGCCGCTACGAACAGGTACTGGACCGCGAATCGGCCTACGAGGTACTGACTGCCTCGACCGCTGCCAGCCCGCAGGCCACCGGTCGCCCGGTGCCCGGGGCATCGGTGCCGGGCAGCACGAACCCCGGCGGTGCGCCGGCCGGCGACGGCGGCCTGCTCGGCGGGCTGCAGGATCTGGTGTTCGGCTCCACCGGCCCGCGTGGCGGCCAGCGCGACGGTCTGGTGCAGACCGCGGCCAAGACCGTGGCGCGCCAGGTCGCCGGCTCGATCGGCCGCGAAATCGTGCGCGGCGTGCTGGGCTCCATCCTCGGCGGGCGACGACGGTAGTGGCTGCACCGAACGGCAGCAGCGACGCCCGCTTCGGCGTCTGGCTGGCGATCATCGCGTCGGCCGGCTTTTCGCTGAAGGCGATTCTGGCCAAGCTGGCCTACCCGCACGGCGTCGATCCGGTCACGCTGGTGGCGCTGCGCATGCTGCTGGCGGCACCGGTCTTCCTGGTGGTGGCCTGGCGCGAGGCACGGCGCGGCCAGCCGCTCAGCGCCCGCGACTGGGCCACCGTCACCGTGCTCGGCCTGTTCGGCTACTACGGCGCCAGCATGCTGGATTTCTACGGCCTGCAATACATTTCGGCCGGGCTGGAGCGGCTGGTGCTGTTCACCTACCCGACGCTCACGCTGCTGATCGGCTGGATCGCCCACGGCCGGCGGATCACCCGGCGCGAAACCGTGGCCAGCCTGCTGTGCTACGGCGGTATCGCGCTGGCGGTGGTGCACGACATCGAGGTGAGCGGCGACGGTGCGCTGATCGCGCTCGGCTGTGCGCTGGTATTCGGTTCGTCGCTCAGTTTCGCCGTCTACCTGACCGGTGCCGCGGCGCCGATACGCAAGCTGGGCGCCACCCGCTTCTCGGCGCTCGCCACGCTGGTCTCCACCGTCGCGGTCATGCTGCATTTCGCCGCGGTACGGCCGTTCGACGCGCTGGCGCAGCCGGCGCCGGTGCTGTGGCTGGCGGTGGCGATGGCGGTGTTCTCGACCGTGCTGCCGGTCTTCCTGCAATCGGCGGCGATCCGCCGCATGGGGGCGCAGACCGCGGCGCTGGTCGGCAGCACCGGGCCGGTCATCACCGTATTCCTTGCCTGGTGGATGCTGGCCGAGCCGGTGTCGGCGCTGCAGATCGCCGGCACCGTGCTGGTGATCGGCGGCGTGATGTGGGTGGGCAAACGCTGACCGGGCCGTCACGGCACCGGAATGCGGACGTGATATTTTCACCGCCTTTCCCGGCCTCCGGAGACAGGGCATGGATGTATCGCGTTTCGAACGGCTGATCCACCGGCTGGAGGCGGTGGCGGCGCGCAATCCATCGGGCTACCGCAGACGCGTGGCAGCGGTCGCGCTGCTCGGTTTCGTCATTCTCGCCGCCGTGCTCGGCATGGCCGTACTGACGGTGGGCGCGCTCGCCGGCATCGTGCTGATGCTGTTCAAGGGCGGCGGCGCGATGGCACTGATCGCCTTCAAGCTCGGCAAGATGATCGTCCTGCTCGCGCTGCCGCTGTGGATGCTGCTGAAAACCTCCTTCCGCATGCTGCTGGCCCGCTTTCCGGCGCCGCAGGGTCTGGAGATCACCCGCCCGGACGCACCGCGGCTGTTCGCGCGCCTGGACGACATGCAGCGGCGCATGAACGGCCCGGCTTTCCACCACGTGCTGCTGGTCGACCCGCTCAATGCAGCGGTGGTGCAGCATCCGCGGCTCGGCCTGTTCGGCTGGAACCGGCACTACCTGATACTCGGCCTGCCGCTGCTGCAGACGCTGGATGAGGACGAGGCGCTGGCGGTGGTCGCCCACGAATACGGCCACCTGGCCGGCAATCACGGCCGCTTCGGTGCCTTCATCTACCGGCTGCGCAGCGCCTGGGGGCAGATGCAGTCGCTGGCGCAGGGCTGGGACGACTGGGGCAGCCGTCTGGTGGCCCGGCTGTTCAGCTGGTACGCACCGTACTTCAACGCCTATTCCTTCGTGATGGCGCGCGCCGACGAATATCAGGCCGACCGTTCGTCGGCCGAACTGGTCGGCGCCGGCGCGGCCGCCCGCGCACTGCAGCGGGTCGGCGTCGCCGCACGCTTCCAGGCGCAGGCGTTCTGGCCCGGCATCGACCGGCTGGCCGGCAGCCAGGCCGAACCGCCGGCTGCACTGAGCCGCGAATGGCGGCAGGCGGTGTCCGCGCTGGATGCCGCACAGGCGCTGCGCCATCGCGACGACGCGCTGCAGGAAACGACCGGCTACGGCGACACCCACCCCAGCCTGCACGACCGCCTGCGCGCGCTGGGCGAAGCGCCGGCCGACGCGCTGCCGGCACCGGCGGTCACCGCGGCCGAAAGCTGGCTGGGCGACGCGCTGCCGCGTCTCGCCGGTCAGCTGGATACGCAATGGTCCGACGGCGTGCGCGAACGCTGGCAGGAGCGCAACCGCTATCTGACACAGCGCCGCCAGACACTGCAGACGCTGCGCGAACAGCCTGAACCGCGCAGCACCGACGACGAATGGGCCCTGCTGCAGTTGGTGGCGGAACTGGAACCGGAAACCGACCGGCGGCCGGCGATCGAGGCGCTGCTCGCCCGCGCACCCGATCATCTGGCGGCGCGCTTTGCGCTCGGGGATCTGAAGCTCGCTGCGGACGACGACAGCGGCATCGCCGACATCGAAGCCGTGATGCAGGCCGACCCGGACGCCATCCTCGCCGGCTGCGAAACGATCTGGCGCTGGCTGAATCCGCGCGATCCGGTGCGCGCCGGGCTGTACCGCACGCGCTGGGAAAAGCGGCAGGCCCATCTGGCGACGGTGCGGCAGGAGCTGGATACGCTGGATCCGAAGTGCGAACTGGGGCAGCACGATCTGTCACCCGAGCAGGAGGCCGCCATCGCGGCGACGATCCAGCCCCATGCCGGCCGGATCGCCGCGGTCTATCTGCTGCGCCGGCCGATCGCGGCCGACCCGCGGGCCCGCGCCTACGTACTGGCATTCGAAATGACCCGCCGCTGGCTGCGCAGCGCGGACGCGCAGGCCAAGCTGGCCCGCACCCTCGCCGCCGAAGACTATCCGGTCGGTCTGCACGTGGTGCCGCTGGGCGCCAAGGCCTTCCGCCCCTGGCGCAAGCGCATACGCGCGCTCGGCGTCGCGGCGCTGCCGCCGGGCGGGCGCTGAAGCTCAGGCCGCGATCGACGAATGTTCGCCTTCGCTTTCGCCACCCAGCGTGAAGCAGAAGGTGGCGCCCTTGCCCGGTTCGGCGCGCGCCCACACCCGGCCGTTGTGGCGGCGTATTACCCGCTGCACCAGCGCCAGTCCGATGCCGGTGCCGTCGAACTCGCCTTCGCGGTGCAGCCGGATGAAGGGATTGAACAGCTTTTCAGCATGCGCCATGTCGAAGCCGACGCCGTTGTCGCGCACATAGATCACCGCCTGCTGGCCGCGCCCTTCGGCACCGACCTCGATGCTGGCATGCGGCACCGGTGCCGAGAACTTCCAGGCATTGCGCAGCAGGTTGTCGAGCGCGATGCGCAACAGACCGACGTCGCCGGCCACCAGCATGCCCGGCTGTATCACCACCAGACAGTCACGACCGGGGTCGCCTGCCCGCAGCGTGTCCACGATGTCCTGCGCCAGCACGCTGAGGTCCACCGGCTGGCGCTGCAGCGGCAGCCGGGTGACGCGCGACAGTTCCAGCAGGTCATCGACCAGATGTTCCATGCGCAGCGCGGCACGCAGGATGCGCGACAGTGCGTCGAAAGCGGGCGTACCCACGCCATGCACATCGGGCCGTATCAGCTCCGATTCGAGCACGCTGGCGAAGCCGTGAATGGCGCGCAGCGGGCCACGCAGATCGTGTGACACCGAATAGCTGAAGCTTTCCAGCTCCTCGAAGGCCGCCTTCAGGCTGGAGGTGCGGCTGCGCACCCGTTCGTCCAGTTCGTGGTTGAGCGCGCGCAGATCCTCTTCCGCCCGCACCTGCCGGCTCACGTCGCGCGCGCTGCCACGGTAGCCGCAGATGCGGCCGGCGGCATCGCGCCAGGGCCGGCCGGACAGCGCCATGATGCGCACGCCGCCGTCCTGCTGCCGCCAGTCGATCACCACGTCGCGGAAACTGCGGAATTCGCGCGTGAGCAGCGCCAGATCGTCATGCCGCTGCGGCCCGGGCCGGCGCATCGCGAACAGCGCGGTCAGCGTGAGGCCGCGCAGTGGCCAGGCGCCATCCGAGGTATAGACGATGACGCCGTCGCCGTCGCTTTCCCAGAACCAGTCTGCCGCGGCTTCGGCGAAATCGCGCAGCCGGGCGCGCTCGCCCTCGAGCTCGGTGATCTTCTTGTCGAGCTTGTCGCGCAGCCGCTCGGCGTACAGCGCGTCGCTGCCCGGCGGCACCGGCGCGGCGGCGCGGCGGCCGGCCAGCGCCTCAAGTTCGGCGATCAGCGTGGTGATTTCGCAGGGCTTGACCAGAAAACGGTCGGCGCCGAGCTGGTAAGCCAGCTCTTCGTCGCGCCGGTCGGTGAAGGTGGCGGTGTAGAAGGCGAAGGGCGTGGTGGCCAGCTGCGGGTGGGCGCGCACCGCGCGGCACAGCCCGTAGCCATCCAGTTCCGGCATCAGGATGTCTGACACGATGAGATCCGGCGGCTGCGCCTTGGCCAGTTCCAGTGCCGCCCGGCCGTCGGGCGCGGCACGCACCGCGTGGCCGCGCGCCTCCAGTGCGGCACTGAGCATCAGGCGCGAGTTCTCGTCGTCTTCCGCGATCAGGATGTCCATCAGGCTCGGGCCAGTACGTCTTCGATCTGGGTCATCACCCGCAACGGGTCGATGGGCTTTTCGATGTAACCGTTGCAGCCGGCTTCCAGCACCCGCTCGCGGTCGCCCGCCATCGCGAAGGAGGTGATGGCGATCATCGGAATCGGCGGCCAGCCCTCAGCGGCGCGAATGCGCCGCGCCACTTCGATGCCGTCGATGTCCGGCAGCTGGATGTCGAGCAGGATGAAGTCGGGCCGCTCACGCAGCGCTTCGGCCACGCCATCGAGCCCGGTCACCGCACTGCGGGTGGCATAGCCGCGCGCGTGCAGGATGAAGCTGATCAGTTCGAGGTTGTTGTCGTTGTCCTCGATCACCAGGGCGGTCTTCATGGCCGGGCGCCCTCCGCAGCCCGGCCCGAGCCCTCGCGCGGCACGCTCAGCGTGAAACGGCTGCCCGCACCCTCGGTGCTGCGCACATCCACGCTGCCGGCCAGCAGTTCGGTGGCGATCTTGCGGGTGAGGTAAAGGCCGAGGCCGGTGCCCGGCGTCTTCACCCGGAGCTGGGAATCGATGCGCTCGAACGGCTGGAAAAGGCGGGCCAGACCGGCTTCATCCATGCCGATCCCGGTGTCTTCGACGCTGATGTCGAGCCAGCTGCCACGCACGCTCGCCTCCACGGTAATGGTCCCTTCAACCGTGTACTTTACCGCGTTGCTCATGAAATTCAGTATGCATTGGAGCAGACGCCTGCGGTCAGCCTGCACCAGCAGGCCCGGCGGCTGGTGGACCTGGATGAACAGATCCTTCTCGCGCGCCGACTGCGCCACCGACTGCACCGCCTCGTCGAGCACCGAGGCCACCTCGAAGCGCTCCTCGAACACGTCGATGAAACCGGCTTCGATCTTGGAAATGTCGATCACGTCGGTAATCAGCGCCAGCAGGTGGCGGGCCGAGCCATAGACCCGGGTGAGCTGATCGTGCTGGCGGGTGTTCAGCTCGCCGGCCATGCCGGCCAGCACCACGCCGGTGAAGCCGATGATGGAATTGAGCGGCGTGCGCAGTTCGTGCGACATCGACGCGATGAACATCGATTTCAGCCGGTCGAGATCCTTCAGTCGCTCGTTGGCCCGTGCCAGTTCGGCGGTGCGCTCGTCCACCCGCAGTTCCAGCGTTTCATTGGCTTCACGCAGCGCCAGCTCGGTGCGCTTGATGCCGCTGATGTCGCGCAGCACGCTGGAAATGTAATGCACCTGGCCGTCGGCATCGCGATGCGCGACCCGCACCGCCGACATCGGCGTGCTGCCGCCGTCCGGCTTGCGCAGCGCGGTTTCGCCGACCCAGATGCCGTCGCGCAGCACCGCCGGCAGTTCCACCTTCATGTAGTGGCTGTAGGCCTCGGGCGGATACAGGTCGCCCACCAGCAGATCCGGCGGCAACGCGTCGCCGGGCAGGCCGACCGTGCGCCGGGCCGCCAGATTCAGATAGGTGATGCGCAGGTCGGTGTCCACCGTAGACACGTAGTCCGGCGTGGCGTCGAGGATGGCGGACAGCCGGGCCTGAGCGGCCCGGGCGCGCCGGCGCTCCAGCGCCACCAGGTAGCGGCCGATCAGCGTCGCCAGTTCGCCGGCAAAACGCTGTTCGTCGTGCAGCCACTCGCGCCGGCCTTCGGTGTGTTCCAGGCAGATGACACCGGCCAGTCGTCCATCAAGAAAGACCGGCGCATCCAGCATGGCGGTCACGCCCTCGCTGTCCAGATAGCCGAGGCGGAATTCGTGCGCCTGCGGATCGCTGCGCGCATCGGCCACCGCCAGTGAACGTCCGCTGCGCATCAGCGCGAAATAGTCCGGAAAATCAGTCGGATCGATCGCGGCTCCACCCGCATGGCCGTGCCCGGATTCCAGTCGCCGGGTGTCGTGCAGATCCAGGCAGTGCAGGCGGCCACGCTCCTGATCGAGCCGCCACACGCTGACCCGCGGCAGCGACAGCGCAGCGGCCACCACTTCGGTCAGGGTGGCGAGCGCGCCGTCCTCGCCGGCCGACAGCGCCGGGTCCACGCCCAGCCGCATGATGGCCGACAGCTGTTTCTCCTGCCGCTCCAGCCGGCCGCGCTGTTCGCGCCGCGCGCGCAGGTCGTCGGTCACGTCGATGAAGGTGGCCTGTATCGCCGAGGCGCCGTCCCACTGGACCTGACGGATGACCGAATCCAGCGTGCGGCGCTCGCCGTCGGCACGCAGCACGTCGGCCTGCATCGGCAGCACCCGGCCGGCAGCCAGCTGGCGACGGTTGCTGTCACTGGCAATCACCGGCATGTCGTCCGGCACCACCATGGAAACCAGGGAGTGCTGGGCCATCAGGTCGGCTACCGACGGGAAGCCAAGCAGCTCGGCGGCCCGCCGGTTGGCGTAAAGCGGCCTGAATTCGCGGTGGATCAGGATGCCCTGAATCGAACCGTCGAACAGATCCAGCAGCTGCGCCTCGCGGGTGCGCGCCTTGCGCGAGGCGGCGGCGCGCTCATTCAGCGTGATGGCCAGCGCATAGGGTGCGATGGTGAACGTGACGATGAAGGCCTGCAGCAGCATCAGCGCGGCCAGCGGCGGTTCGTTGCCGAAAGGGCCGAGCCGCGACTGCGTGCCGTGCAGCGCAATGGCGTGCATGCACAGCAGCAGCAGACTCATCCAGCGGACCTTGAGCCGGATGGCCGACCACACCAGCACCGCCGGCAGCAGCAGCATCCAGGGCTCGGGACCGTCGAGCACCCGCAGGAAGGGTTCGGCGGTCATCAGCAGCGTGAGCAGTATCCACGGCAAGGCAGGTCCGATATCGGCCAGCGCCTTGCGCCACTGCAGATGACCGGTCCAGCCGGCCACCAGCTGCACCATCAGCAGGATGCCGGCGAAACGACCGGCCGCGTGCAGCGTCCAGTCAGATACATAGAAGGGCGCCTGCGGCGTCCAGGCCGCCGCTGCGCCGCTGCCGACCGTCACCGCCAGCGCGGCGGCGATGAACCAGCCGTAGTGGTCCGCCCGCATGCGCGGAAAGGGCTGCGGCGGAAAGGTGCGCAGCAGCTGTACCGCCAGACAGACCAGCAGCGCATCGAGCCCTGCCTGCAGCACCGCCGGCAGCGGCGCCACACCCTGCAGCACCGCCACCACCACCGCCACCAGCAGCGCGGGTACCGCATGCAGGTAGCCGAACATGAGCACGCAGGCGAACAGCACGCCGGACGCCAGCTGCAGCACCGGCGGCTGGCCGTCGGACAGGCCCAGCAAAGGGTCGAGCGCCGCAGCCGCGGCGCAGCCGGCGGCGGTCATGAACAGCGACAGCGGATGCAGCCGGGTGTGCGGAGAAGCGGACACGGTGTGCTGCGGACAAGTGGACGTGCCCGCATCTTAGCCGGAGCCGGCGCACCGACGGTATCGGCCCTTGGTCGGATGGCTGCGCCCGCACGGCGCGGCCGCTCAGTCGTAGCGGACGCCGATCACCAGCCGCATCACGTCGCGGTCGCGGAACACGTTGTATTCACCGCCGCCGATGCCGGTCCATGACAGTTCGGAAAACCAGCCGCCGCGTTCGCCCTGCAGACGCAGCGCCACGGTGAGCGCCTGCCGGCCTTCGCTGATCGCGTCGTCCCAGGACCAGCCCTTCACATCGTGCAGCCAGCTCAGCGAGGGGATCACCCGGGTGCCGGGCAGCAGTGGCCCGTAGTCGAATTCGGCGCGCAGCCGGTAAGCCCAGGCCGAGGACGACACATAGCCGTCGGTGCTGCACTGCACCGACGATCCGGTACAGGGGAGGCCCGCCAGCGGGCCGACCCCGAAGGCGTCGCTGCGGCCATAGCGGCGTTCGAGCGGCGAGGGCAGATCGCTTACATGCTTTACGCCCACCTCGCCGGACAGGCGGACGGTGGCGGCGCCCAGCAGACCGGTGGCTTCATGCGACGCACTCAAGCGCAGCTGGCTCACCCGGTAGCGGTCGTAACCGGAAAACCGGCGGCCGCGCGCCACCGCGTCGGCCTCGGCCCGCAGCGGCGTCGGCGCGCAGGGGGTCAGCGTGAAGGCCGGATCGCAGCCGAAGGCATTCAGCATGTCGGTATTGTTCAGGCGCAGCGCCTGATCGGGCTGCATCACGTACTCGAGATTGAGCAGCGTGCGCCCGTCGTTGAGCGGCGCGCTCCAGCCCAGGCCGAACAGCCGCACGTCTTCCGGGTACTCGAGAAAGTAGCGCACGTTCTGCCCTGCCGGATCGCCCGGGATCAGCGGCGCGCCAACGCGTCCGGTGCGGATCGCCCCCACCGCATAGCGACGGCTGTGGAGGTTGGCGGCGTAGCCGGACAGCCGGCCGATCGGGCTGTCGTACTCCAGCCGGAAACCGAACTGGCCGCCGCCGCCCGGCCCGACATCGGGTGCGCGCTCGGCGAACAGCCCCAGCGCCTGCGACGAGCGGTCGGAAAACGGCCCCACGTAGACCCGGTTGCAGCCCGCCGCCACGTAGTCGGAAAAGCTGTCGAAGCGGCCACAGCCGGGCAGCACATTGGGTTGAAACTCGAACTGGTAGAAGCCTTCGATCAGGGCGCGCCCTTCGGTCCAGCGGGCCAGCGCACTGGCCGCCGGCACGAAGCCTTCGCGCATCGGGTCGACCTCGCCCAGTCTGGCGTAGGGGGTACGGGTGACCTCGTCGGTGCCGGGCAGGGCGCGCATCTGCATGTCTTCCGCGTTCACCTGTTCCAGACCGCCGCCGAAGCGGGTGGTCGGCGCCCCCCACGGAATGTACTGCTGCCCCAGCCGCAGCCAGCGCTGGGTGTCCCGCACGCGGTCAGACGACGATGACGCCGCCCCCTCCGGCACGGCGGCCGACCGCCCCCACTGCAGCCACACCTCCTGCAGCGCCAGACCGGAAAAACGGGCGCGATGCGGCACACCGTCATCGGACAGTTCGGCACCGGCGACGTAGCGGTTCGCGCTGTGGCCCCAGGGCATGTCGCGGTCGGCCGCGACGCGGTCGGTCCAGGCCAGCGCGGACAGCCGCGCCGCGAAGTCGCCACAGCTCAGGTCGGCCACGCCCAGCGCCTTGAACACCGAGTACGCGCGGTCCCCCTTGTCGTGGTTCAGATTGCCGTCATCGGTGTTCTTGCCGAACAGCGTTGACCCGCTGCCGCCATCGACCGCCGCGGCGTTGGCGCCAAACACCAGCGCCGGATCGCGGTCTTCCGCCCGCCAGGCCGCACCGTAGGTCGCCTTGCCGCGCAGGCGCAGGCTGTCGCCCGCCAGCGCGTCGTCGCAGAAGGCCTCGGCCGCGGCCGGCGCAGCAGCCATCAGGCCCGCCGCGCAGAGGCGGAACAGCAGACCACCGGGGCGCGTCTGGCCGGCGACCGGAGAAACGGGGGTGTGGATCGACATCACATGTCCTCGACGGATGCTCACAGCGGGATGGGCGGATGGGCGTGCGTTACCTGACCGGCGGCGTCGCAGGTGCGCACGTCCAGCCACCAGCACCCGTCCTGCCGATATGCATCCACCCTTACGAAATGACGGTAGTCGTGGCCCAGCAGCGTGGTCGTGTAGTCAAGACTGACGCCGTGCTCGATCTTCACGCGGGCGGCCGTCACGACCTCCTCCCGCTGCAGGCTGGCCAGCGGCAGGGGCGCGTACAGCCCGGACGCCACCACATGCCACGCCTTGATCGACCGCTCGGCTGCATGAAGCGTGAGCGCGGACACCGACGACAGATGCTGGTCGCCGCCGACGAACACAACCTTTTCCACCTGCAGTTCAACGATGCGCCGGATCAGCCAGGCCAGCGTGGCCGGGTAGCCGCCCCAGCCGTCCTCGGTCCAGCTCGTTCCGTCACTCAGATCGACGTTCCCGGTAAGGTCAAGTGCGCGCCGCTCGAACGGCGCCAGCACCACGCTGCTCACGATGAACTTGGGGCCGTCAATGCCGCGCGCCTGCTCCAGCCAGTCATCGAGCAGCGCCTGCTGCCGGGCGCCGATCATGCGGGCTGCGCCCCGATTTCGGCCATCGCGGTACTCACGCTCGAAACGCGCGTCCATCACGAATACCGGGCAGGCGACTTCATGCGGGTATGGCAGGGCGTAGGCCAGGCCCCTGTAGTCGAACATGCCGGTCTGCGGAAAGCGCCACTGATAGCTGGCGGCAATACGCATCGCCCGGTCCGTTCTGTCCCGCAGGCGTGGCTCGCCACTCCATTGATCGTCAATCTCGTGATCGTCGACCGCGAAATGCACCGGCACCGAACCGCACAGCTTGGCAAAGTGCGGACTGCTGAAGGCGGCGCGGTAGCGTTCCGTGTACTGCTCCCGGAGGTCGTCGCTGTCTATCAGCCCGGCGGTCGCGTCCGCGTAGATCTGGTCGCCCAGCAGGAACACCATGTCGACCCCGTCCTCGCGATCGACATGGCCGTACATGCCGGCATACACCTCATCCGCCAGCCCTGCATCGAGGAACTGCGACGGGTAGCGACAGGAACCCGCCAGGAAGCGGAAGGCGGACAGGGGCTCGGGCGATGCAAGCCGGCTGAACCACGGGAAGCGGTTGAAATCGAGGGGGATGGGTCGCGCACTCATGTGCGTCACCGCCTTTCCGTATGTGTTCTTGAGGCGCAGGCCAGTGAGCACCTCGTGGTCGGCAGCAGCCAGATTCAGCCGGTGCGGCCCATAGCCCCGTCCGGGCCAGCTGAGGCCTGCAGCCGGCACATCATGCAGATCGAGAAAAACCCGAGTACCGAGCGCGATCGGTGCCTGCAGCCAGTGATAGCGGCCATTGGACACCTCGATCGCATACCTGGAAGCGTCGATACCGCGCAGGGACATGGCGGCCGGGATGTCGGTGCGATAGCCATCCAGTTCTGCCCACAGCGTGACCTCCGCCGTGCCGTTCGCACCCTTGCGCGCGCCACGTATGAAGGGGCCGCCGAGCAGGCGAAGACTGTCCGGTGGCGCATCCGCAAAACTGATCGGCGTGGAAGCGAACGGAACATCCCTGAAGAAACTGACCAGGCCCGGATAGACCTCGACCCTGGCCTGACCGGCGAATACGACATCCATGTGACCGAAACCCGGTACGCACTTGAGTCGTACTTCCCGGTCGGACGGCAGGAACTGCTGCAGGCCGGCGGCCGAGCGACGGGCCGATTGCGGATCGAATACCTCGCTGTCCTCGCCGTGCAGCAGCAGCGTGTGCGCGGTCCAGTGCATGCGGAGGTTGGCGGCGGTCAGATAGGTGTTCTCGCCATGCCGGTCGGTCACCCGCTCGCGGCGGTTCAGGTGATAGAGCTGTCGATACACGCCGGGCGGGGCGGCGCCGATCATTTCGCGGAAGTCGCGGTGGGTGCGCGGGTCGAGGTTGCCGTGTGTCCACATGCGGCCGTAGAGCACGGTCATGCGGTCACAGATGAGCCGTTCGATCCGGCGGGACGCGTCCACATCGTGGTGAGGGTGATCGGTACAGATTTCGTCCGGCGCCATGCCGTCTGTCCGCGCCTCGTGGTAACGCGCCAGCGCCATCGCGAGCCGGTCGAACACGTCGCCTGCCAGGCCGGGGCGGCCGCTCGGGCGCGGTTCGAGCAGCGCGCCGGGCAGCCGCTCGCGCAGGAAACCGGCCAGCCTCGCCCGCAGATTGTTCGCCAGCGCCGGCATGACCCAGGGATGAATCGCGTTCATCGCGACATGGCTGACATTGAGCCTGGACAGCCGGTTGGCCAGCAGACCCATGGTGAGCGTGGTGGCACCGACGCAGTGGGCGAACACCCGCAGCGGGCGCTGCCCGCTGTAATGTGCATGCACGAAACCGAGCGCTGCCGGAATGTCGTGCTCGGCAATGTCGTCCATGTCCCAGTCGTGGTCAGGCAGCGCGGGCAGCACCAGATTGCTGAGCCGGTAGTCGACCAGCCACACGTCGAATCCGGCGCGCCACATCGCGCTGGCCATGTTCTCGTCCAGTGCGGTGGTGAAGATGCGGCTGCCCTGGGCCAGGCCGTGCAGCAGCACCACCGGGTCACCGCCCCCCGGCTGGGCGTAGTGCAGCAGGCGCAGCGCGAAGTGCTGGGCGCGGCCGGACTGCACCGGCACCGTGATCGCGTGGGCGGTCGGCAGCGTGGGCACACCTTTGGCATCGAACACCGGCAGCGGCGCCGGATCCGGCTCGCGCAGGCGGTCTCCCTGTTCCGGCCTGATCGGGTCCAGCCCGAATTCCCAGAACGAGGTCTGCAGGATGCAGCGCGCGGCGAAGGCGCCGACCCGTGCGACCGACTGGATGGCCGCCGGCAGGTGAGGCATGGCGGTGATGCGCGGCGGGTGATCGCGGGCCATGTCCAGCAGGTCGACCCGGAGCTCGAAACGCTCGGACTTGTGCACCTGCAATCCAGCCGGCGGGACGCCGGCTGGCGTACGAGTCTTCAGGACGAAGGAGGCGTCCAGAACCGTCATCGCTTCGAAGACCGGACGGTTTCCGGTGCGATAGGCGAGGCGCTTGACGCCCACGATGTCCAGCGAACGCCCGGCGACCGGCCAGGTGAAGCGGTACTGCATGGTGCGCGCCTGAGCATGCATGAAGGCCACGGCGATGAAACCGCGGGCCTCCTTCGAAAGATCTCGAAGCTTGCGGTCGTACGGATCCCCCCGTTCCCGGCGTCGCTGGTAGGTGCGATAGGCCTCCAGCGCCTGCCGTGCAAGTGCCGGCCCGCTCAGGCGCTCGCGGGCCAGCAGCCGCACCTCGCACCGGCCGTCTGACCAGCCCGGCAGCACCTGCTCGGCGCCGGTCCGCGGATCGATCCAGACCAGCTCGGCCTGGCCGGAAAGCGGCGTCTCGCCCGGCGCTTCGAGCCATGCGTCGAGGTCGGCCACCGACAGCGTGCTGCGCAGATGCAGCGCCGAACTGCCCGCACCGCACAGTGCGTCACGCACCCAGGCCGGCTCGCGCGACAGATCGCCGCTCATGCGCTCGCTGAATTCGAGCGCGACCGGCGCCGGTGTCTCGCGCGCGACCGGATTCCGGCCTCTTGTCGACAGCGCATCACCGACCCTGTTCACCGTCGATCCGGTCCAGCCCTCTGTCGCCAGCAATCGCCCGGCGGCCCGCCAGGCCATGACCGAAATCATCAGGAAAGGATTGACCGCAGTCGCACCGGGCAGCACCGCGCCGTCCATCACGTACAGGCCTGCATGCACCGCACTGCCGGCACCACTGAATACCCGGCCGGCTTCGTCCACCACGCCTTCAGCCGCGCTGTCGGCCGCTGCGCAGCCGCCCAGCGGATGCACCGACACCGTCATGCCGCCGGGCAGCGCGCCGCTCATGACGCCACCGGCCTCTTCCGGCAGCAGGCGCCAGCCCGGATTGGGCACGTACTGACCGCCGTCGAAACCGGCTTTCAGATTCTGCTCCGCCAGGCATTTGTCGATGCGCACCAGCGCCGGGTTCTGCGCCGCATCCGGCCACGCCGGCACCACCACCGCGCGAGCGCCCTTGCCGCGCAGCACCAGCCGGCCTCGCGCTCTGTCGTCACCCATCAGCAGCAGCAGCTGGGAGTGCTTGATCACGTCGCTCGAACAGGCCAGCGGGTCAGGCAGCGTGCCGTCGCTGCGTGGCACCTTGAGCCGGGCAGGCAGATCACCATTGGCCAGCCGGTTGAACAGCCCCGCCGTGACCACCGCTTCGCCGAAAAGATAGCGCAGCGCGTGCGGCACGGCGCCGTCCTCGATCGCGACCGGCGTGCCGCCGCGTGCCACCGGCTTTCCGTCCTCGTCCAGCCGCATGCGCAGGATGCCGCGTATGGTCGGGCCGACCGCCGCTGGCGCGGTCTGGGTCGGCGTGCCGATGGGCGAAACCGGACTCCGCTGCGCGAAGCCGGTGGCGATGCCATCGCCGTTGGTGGAAAAACGATGGCCCAGCGTCGATGACAGCGACAGACCTTCCATATCGCGCGAGCGCATCAGTATTTCGGTACTGCCCAGCGATCCGGCGCCCAGAATGACGTGGTCGGCCGCGACCTCCCACAGTTCGGGGCCGTCCTTCAGCCCGTTTTCAACGCGCGAGGCGCGGGTGCGCCGCACCTTCACGATCCAGCGCCGGCCGGTTACCGCCTCGCCGGGCCGCACCGACACCACGCTGGCGCCGGTCACCAGCGTGGCGCCACGGGCGGCGGCCAGCGACAGCAGGGTGTGATCCAGCGAACTCTTGGCGCCGACATTGCAGCCGGTCACGCAGTTGCCGCAGCGCAGGCAGGCGTCCTGGTGCACGCCCACCGCGTTGGCTCCCGCGTCGAAACGGACGGTCAGCCGGGCCGGCACGGCCTCACCGCCCACCGCCTGCCCCAGCCGCTGAAGCGCGGCGTACTTCCTTTCGTCCGCAGGTGCGACTGGCGCCACGACACCCAGAAGGCGTTCGACTTCAGCCTGATCGTCGAGGAAATCCTGATGTCTGAAATAGTTGCGCCAGGCCGCCGGCAGCGGCAGCGAGGCGAGGTGCTCCGGGTCCGGCATTTCCGCCACGCTGGCATTGATCAGCGAACCGCCGCCCAGACCGTTGCCGACCAGCAGGCCCACGCCTTCGCCGCCGCGCAGGTCGAACAGCCCTTCTTCGTAGCCGGTCACCGAGGGCGTGCCGTCCGGCCCCGGGTCGGGCTGGATGCGCACATGGCGCGGTGCCATGCCCACGTCTTCGGGAAAGTCGCCCGGCCGGTACTCGCGCCCGCGTTCGAGCACGGTCAGGGTCAGCGGCTTGCCGTTCGAGGTGCGTGCGCCGGCCAGCCGGGCCGCCGCTAGCGCGGCGCCATAGCCGGAGCCGACCACCAGCACATCGACCTCGTGCACCGAGGCGCGGGCGTCCGGACGCGACAGCGCCCGGGTGACGAGCTGTTCGAAGGTGATGGACAGTCGCTGGCTCATGCGTGCGCCTCCGTGGACCGGGACGGTGTCCCGCTGGTGGCGATGTTAGGCGTTTCGGATTAGGACCTTGATCAGCCAAAAGTCCTAAACTTTGGTTCAGACTCACGTCATCAAACCCTGTGGCAGCATCCGGAAGTCTCCATGGACCGTACCGACACCGTGGCCATCCCGCTGGAATCGGATCTCGACGACCTCGTCCTGCGCGAAGCGCAGCGCACGGTGGCCATGCAGATGCGCAACGTGACCTACGGGCTGTTCATCATCATCGTGATCGCGATGATCAGCCTGCAGGACCGCGTTCCGGTCGCCTACACCGCCGCCTGGGCAGTGCCGCTGGTGGCGGCCATGGCCATCCGGGCGGGCATCGCGCGCAGCATGCTGCGTGAGTTCAATGCCGGCGAGGTGCCGGTCGAACGGGTCAGGCAGTGGGAAGTCCGCATGCGGGTGAGCTGCATCGTGAATCAGACCTTCGCCGGCTCCACCGTGTGGTTTACCAGCACCAGCGCCGATGACCGCGCGGTGCTTTTCGTGACCGTGCTGTCGACGCTGTTCGCGGTCGGCACCATCAACAATCTGGCAGCCGATTACCGGTCGGTGGTGGCGTCCATCCCGCTGCTGATGGGCCAGCTCATCATCTACTGGTCCGGCCAGGGCACGCAGGGCATTTCACTTGCGCTGGCGCTGCTGGTGGTGACCGGCCTGATGATCCGTTTCGCGCGCAATCACAGCCGGATCTTCCGCGACAGCGTGGCGATGCGCGCGCAGAAGGACGCCCTGCTGGCCGAACAGGAGGTGCTCGCCGCCAACCAGAAGACCATGCTGACCCAGGTGCGCGCCGCGCTGGACGAGGCGGAAACCGCCAACCGCGCCAAGGCACAGTTCCTGGCTGCGGCCAGCCACGACCTGCGACAGCCGCTGCACGCGGTGTCGCTGCTGTCGGACACGCTGGCCCTGCATGCGCTGCCAGAGCCGGCGCGTGCGGTGGTGGACCAGCAAAGACTGGCGATCAGCGCCCTGTCGAACATGTTCGCAAACCTGCTGGATCTGTCGCGCTTCGAGAGCGGCGACATCCAGCCGCGCTGGACCGACGTACCCATCCACCAGCTGTTCGGGCAGCTCGACATCGAGTTTGCGCCGCAGTGCGCCGAGCGCGGCCTGGAGTGGCGGGTGCATGCGATCGATGGCGCGGTCACCTCGGACCCGGTTCACCTGATGCGGCTGCTGCGCAACCTGCTGTCGAACGCAGTGCGCTACACCGGCAGCGGCTATGTGGAACTGGGCGCGGCCATCGATGGCGACCGCATCCGGCTGTGGGTCAATGACAGCGGTCCGGGCATCGCGCCGGAACATCAGGAGGAGGTATTCCACCCCTTCGTGCAACTGGGCAACAAGGCACGCAACCGCGAACGCGGCTTTGGCCTCGGGCTGGCCATCGCCCGCCACCTGGCCAACATCCTCGGGTCAGCGCTGTTCCTGCGCTCGGCGCCCGGCGAGGGCACCCGCTTCACGCTGTTCGCCCGCACCGCCCATACCGCACCGCACTTCCCGGCCACACCGGCCGAAAGCAGCCGGACCGCACAGGTCGCCGCCGACATGACCATCTGGGTGGTGGAGGATGACGCATTCGTCCGGAATGCCTTCAGTCATCAGTTCAAGGCACTCGGCCTGACCCACCGGCTGGCGGCATCGCCGGCCGAGTTCCGTGCCCTGCGGGCAAGCGAGGCGGTGCCTGATGCGGTGATTTTCGACGACATGCTGGGCGAGGAAGAGAGCGGCCTGGATCTGGCGATCGAACTGTCGTCCGAGTCGCCGGATACGCGCATCCTGGTGGTGACCGCAAACACCCAGAAAGCACGTCTGCAGGTGATCGAGAACAGCGGCTTCAGCTGGATGCACAAGCCGCTGACCACGCAGCAGATGCTTCACTGGCTGGAAAGCGGCAGCACCCTTGCGCCCGAAGGCGGTGCGGACAACACCGTGTGGCCGTCCGCCCCGGCGGGCAACGAGCTCAGATCACCGCTGCCGGCGGACGCATCCGTTCCGGCAGCTCGGCACTGACGATGCCCAGTTCCTGGGCGCGCAGCAGCAGTTCCATCCGGTTGCGCGCACCGACCGCCCGGAAAATGGTGTTCAGATGGCTTTTCACCGTGCCTTCCGACAGGTCGAGGTGGGCCGCGATCACCTTGTTCGGCATGGCGCGGGCCACCATTTCCACCACTTCCAGCTGACGCGCGGTCAGGCGCACGCCCGCACGGGCCAGGCTGACCGGCGTCGGTACCTGCGGCGTGACCGGCGCGCTGATCAGCCCCTTGATTTCGAGCAGCTTGCGCGGCAGGTGAGGCCGGCCGCGCAGCACGGTGTCGACCGCGGTGGTCAGTTCGCTGGTCGGCTCGTTCTTGGCGACGAAACCCAGCGCGCCCAGCTCGAACGCCCGCGCCATCGTATCCACCGCATCGTCGCCCGAATACACCAGCTTGGGCAGTTCCGGCCAGTTCTCGGCCAGCACTTCGAGCGCGTCCAGGCCGCGGGCATCGCTCAGGTGCAGATCGAGGATGACGATGGAAAAGACCTCGCCCGCCGCCAGCAGTGCCTGCGCCTCGGTCAGGCTGGCCACCTTGTCGAAGGTCTGTATCAGGCCGTGGGTACGCAGGCAGGCGGCCACCGCGTTGATGACGATTTCGTGATCTTCGATCAGCAGCGCGCGTCGGGCGCCGGATGTCAGGGTGTGCATGCGCTGCTCCTCGTTCCGGACGATCTGATTCGCATCCTCACCGGAACGATAGATCAATGACGTGCGGCTTGAAAGCCCGCCCGAGGTTGTAAACCAAGGTCGTACAGCCATCTGGCAATTTCGCGCGCCATTGCGGCTGCCTAAAGTCTGTTCGTGGGCCGCCTGCACCGTGCGGCCCCGCACCCGGCGGCCGCAGCGCGACAGCGCCCGGTCAGCCCCTGTCACCGGGAGAACTCGACATGAACAAGCACCCCACGAAGCCTCTGCGCGCATCGGCGCTGCTCGCGCTGGCCGCCACCGCGCTGCTCACCGGCTGCGTCACCACCTCGGTTCCGAACGCCTCGGGCGTCGCGCCGCAGACCATCGCGACGGGCGAACGCGGGCCGGTCGGCGGCGTCGGCATCGAAGGCAGCGACATCGTCAGCATGACCGACCAGATGATGCGCGACATGCTGTCCAGCGGCGATCTGGTGCTGAAGTCCGCATCGCCGCGGGTCATCATCGATGCCGAACTTTTCATCAACGAATCCAGCCAGCCGATCAACAAGAACGCGATCACCGACCGGCTGCGGGTGAACCTGAACCGCTCGGCCAAGGGCCGCCTCACCTTCGTCGGCCGGCAGTACGCCGCCGCGGTGGAGAAGGAGCGCGCGCTGAAACGCGCCGGCACCACCGATGTCGGCACCACCGGCCTGACCCGCGCCACCCAGGGCGCCGACTACCGTCTCGGTGGCCGCATCACCTCGATCGACAGCCGCAGCGCGAAAACCGGCATGACGCAGCGCTACACCCAGATCACCTTCGAAATGATCGATCTCGAATCCGGACAGATCGTCTGGAGCGGCCTGTACGACATGCAGCGCGCCGCCGCAGACGACGTCATCTACCGCTGAGGAGCCGGCCATGAAAACCCGACAGATCCTGATGGCGCTCACGCTCGGCGGCGTCTTCGCCAGCTCGCCCGCCAGCGCCTTCTTCGGCAGCAAGAAAACCGGCGAGGAAGACAAGCCGGAAGTCGTGCTGTCCGGCGCCCGCCAGTTTGCCGAAAGCCAGCCGGCAGAACTGCGGCCCTTCTTCGAACTGCTGTGGGCGGAGGGCGAACGCAACGCGGTGCTGAACTTCAGCCGGCTCGGTCTGGCCGCGATGGAGCTGGGCCGCCACGCGCTGGCGGCTGCCGCGTTCGATGAAGCCATCCTGCGCATCGAATCCATCTACGCCAACGATCCGAATGCCGAAAAGGCAAAGTCGCTGTGGAACGCGGAAAAGGTGAAGGACTTCAAGGGCGAGCCCTACGAACGGTCCATGACCTATTACTACCGTGGCCTGCTCTACCTTCAGGCCGGCGACTACCAGAACGCGCGCGCCGCCTTCCAGTCCGCCGAACGGCACGATTCGGTCAGCGAGAAGGAACAGTTCCAGAGCGACTTCGGCCTGATGAACTACCTTGCCGGCTGGGCCACCCGGTGCGACGGCGACGCCAGCCGGGCGAACGAATTCCTGGAAAAGGCCCGCGCACAGGACGCCACGAACTTCGCGTCGCTCACGCTCGACGCGCCCTTCCTCGTTCTGGTCGATGCCGGCCCGGCGCCGGTCAAGAGTGCGTCCGGGCAGCACAAGGAGCTGCTCGGCATTGCGGCAGGAGGCGGTCAGGCGGACGACATCCGCGCGCTCCACGAATCCGGCGGTCCGACCGGTCTGGACGCCCTCCGGCCACAACAGGTGGCCAGCGTGTCCTACCAGGCCACCACCCGCGGCGGCCGGCCGGTGCAGGCCATTCTTGACGGCAAGGCGCAGTTCAAGAGCACCGCCGAAACCGTCGGCAACGTCGCCCTCACCGCCGGCACCACCGCGATGATGACCGCCGGCCAGACCGGTGACCGCGATGCCGCCACCGCCGGTGCGGTGATCGCGCTGATCGGCCTGTTCAGCAAGGCGGTGGCCGACGCCACCACCCCCGAAGCCGACATACGCAGCTGGGACACGCTGAGCGACGGGGTGCACATGTTCCCGGCGGGCTACGTGCCGGTCACCCGCCCGGATTTCACCGTGCGCTACCAGAGCGGCGACCAGGAAAGGCAGGCGCCGCTGACGATGTACGCCCGACACGGCCGCTGCGCGATCGGCTGGGCCCGCACCCGCTCGGCGCTGGACACCGGCCGTGGCGGCGAAGCCCGCATGCCGGCCAGGCCGGATGTGGCCGAGAGCGACCGCGGCCTGAAGAACCGGGCCTTCCGCGCCCAGCTGGCGACCCAGTTCGCCGCCCCGGTCGGCGAACGCTCCGGCGCCACCACCGTCACCGCCGACCGCAAGGAGTGAATGCGATGAATCCGATCCGTTCCGGACTGACGGCCGCCACCGTCCTCGCACTGAGCGCGTGCGCCACACCGCGCATGACGCTGGAGTGCAGCCGCACGCCGGTCGCGCCCGGCGGCGGCCCCGCGCTGGTCGGCACCCACTACGGCGTGCAGATGAGCGCGCTGCCTCTGAACGCGGTGCTCTACACCCACGAGGCGCTGTCCCGCGGCGTGGCGGTGCAGAGCGTGCACTCGGCGCGCTCCGACACCGACACCGTGGTGGTGTCGGCCCGCTTCGTGAACTGTGGCGACCGCCCGCAGGTGCTGCGTGCGCGCACCCATTTTCTCGATGCCGCACAGATGAATGCGGAGCCTGTTTCCGCCTGGCGCACCTTCACCTTGCCCGCCAACGCCACCGCCAGCTACGACGAGCGTTCGACCGCGGTGAAGGTAGACAGCTTCTACATCGAACTGGCGAAGGAGTGATCATGGCCACCGCCCCGCACATTTCCCTGCTGACCGGCCTGCTGTGCGCCTGCACGATGCACGCCGGTGCAGCCGAGCCTTCGCTCTACCGCCCCGGCCAGAGCGTGGTGCTGGTACCGGACACCTCGCCCGCCCCCTCCGCACTGCGCGAAGACATTGCGGTCATCGACGCCTTCCGCACCCGCTACCGCACCGCCGGCAGCCCGCGCCTCGCCTTCTTCTGGAACATGCAGCTGGACGACGACTTCCGGGACCGCGACGTCAGCACCACCCGCATCGAGGAAAGCGGCGAACGAGCCGCCTCGCTGCGCGGTCGGGTCAAGAGCGGCCCGGTCGATCTGGAAGCGCGCGAATCGTCGAACAGCGCGGTCACGATGACCACAAGCCAGGAACGCAACCTCGCACCGATCCGTCGCCGCATCGGGCTGCCCGAGCGCGATCTGTGGAAGGTCGAGGGCGCCTTCACCGGCGCACTGCGCGAAGCCGGCGTGAAGCTGATCGACCGCACCACCACCATGCGCACCGTGGCGCACGAGAAGAAGCTGGCCGGCAACCGCGAAACCGAAACCGCCGCCCTGCTCAGGCACGCCGACATGCTGCTCGAAGTGCTCATGACCGGCGACGCCGATTCACCGCTGGGCGTGGGCTTCCGGGTCACCCTGCGCGACATCCGCAGCGGTGAGGAAAAGCTGTCGCTCTACTCGCAGGGCCTGCGCCCCGACCCGGGCGCCTCGCGCGTGCGCTTCGAAGCCGGCCCCAATGGCTACGAACGCATTTCGGAAACCAGTGCCCAGGACGCCCGCGAGGTCGGCCGGCGGGTGGCCACCGAAATGATGGTCGAGCTGCTGGGGACGCTGTAGGCCAGCCCCGGCAATCGTGCGTCACATCCGGAGGAGGTCTGCCGGTACAGGCCGGGGTGCCTGACGAGAACACCCCAATTGCAGCATCTTTTCTGGAGGATGATTCAAATGAAACAGTATGTCCTGCGCGTTGGTTCCAACGGTGAAAAGGTCAGCGAGCTCCAACGCAAGCTGGTTGAGAAGAAGTACCTGGTTGCGGAAGAGGAAGGCCACGCAAATGTGGACGGCCGTTTTGGAGACCGTACCTTCAGAGCCGTGCGCAAGTTCCAGGAAACGGAGGGGCTCGCATCGGATGGCGTGGTCGGTGCCGCGACCGCTGCAAAACTGGGGCTCGACTGGAGCGATATGGCAACCATCGCACCCCGTCAGAACGGTATTCTCACCGCCGGTCAGATCACGCGGCTCGCTGAGGTGATCGATACACTGGTGCCGACTTTCGTGGCCGATCCTTTTGATCGTGGCGTGATCGAGGACACCGTGGAACTGCTGGATGGCTTGCTTGCAAAAAACCTGCGAGGAAGCCTGCGGAATGTTCTGCAGGACGTCGCTCGCGGCATCGAGGACGGCGATTTTTCCGAGATGCGCGACAAACTCACGCTCAAGCTGCAGGAAAGCGTCAACGACTTCTGGTTTCTGTCGAACGAAATCGTCGATCGCATTATCGCAGTGGTCGTGCGCGTCCTTTTCGACGGCCTCCGCCTGGGCAGCACGCTGTCCGAGGCACTTAACCGGGCACTCGTTACGGCTCGCTGAAACAGGCGCTCAGCGCGCGATCAGCAGCGCCTCCAGCCCCAGCCGCTCGCGCAACTGGCGGGCGGCGCCTTCGGCGGCGTCGCGGCTGGCGAAAGGGCCGGCCTGCACCCGGTGGCGGCTGCCTTCGCTGTTCACCCGGACGCGATCGGCGAGCTCGGCCAGCGTGTCGGCCACACGCCGGCTCAGTGCATGTGCATTGTCGAGCGCGCTGAATGCGCCCAGCTGCAGCCAGTGGCCCGGCTCGGCGGTGGCTGCAGGCGCGGGCGCAGGGTCGGTGGCCAGCGCCGCAATCGGGTCGTCAGCCGCGGGGCGGGGGGCCGGCCGCTGCAGTTCCGGCCGGCCGGCGGCGCGGCGGGCCAGCAGATCGCCGGCACTGCCTTCGGCGAACACCGCCTCGACCTCGACCTCGGCGCTGCCGTCGTTCACATAGCCCAGCTTGGCGGCGGCGGTCCATGACAGGTCGACCACCCGGCCCGGCTTGAACGGACCGCGGTCGTTCACCCGCACCACCACCGACCGGCCGCTGGCCAGATGGGTCACCCGGGCGTAGCTCGGGATGGGCAGCGTGGCGTGGGCGGCGGTCATGCCGTACATGTCGTACACCTCGCCGCTGGAGGTTTTCTGGCCGTGAAACTTGCGGCCATACCAGCTGCCCCGGCCACGCTGGCGGAAAGGCTTCGCTTCGGTCATCGGCACGAACTGCATGCCGAGCGCGCTGTAGGGCCGGTTGGCAAAGCGGTGCAGCGGCTCGTCGCGCGGCACTGCGTCCGGGATGGCGGCGAGCGCAGCCGCGTCTGGCGCGCTGTCACCCGGGCCGTCGTCCAGATAGAAGCCCCCGCCGCGCTTCGTGACCGGCGGGCGGGCAGGCTCCGGCACCAGCGGCGCTGGCGGCGCGGTGCGCGTGACCGGCGGTGGATCGGGCTCCACGTCGGTCACCGTCGGTGCGCCGGCGCAGCCGGCGAGCAGGGCCACGACCAGCCACAGCGTGGGCGTGAAACGGGGCAGGCCGGCGCTGTGCACGCTACCTCTGCCGGCGCCGGCGCTGCGCCTCGATCGACATGAGCAGGCCGAGGCCGATGCACAGCGTCACCAGCGCGGTGCCGCCATAGCTCACGAAAGGCAGCGGCACGCCCACCACCGGCAGTACGCCGGTCACCATGCCCATGTTCACGAAAGCGTAGGTGAAGCAGGACAGCGAAATCGCACCCGCCAGCAGGCGGCCGAACAGCATGGGCGAGCGGGCGGCGATCATCAGGCCGCGGCCTATCATCGCTGCATAGATGCAGAGCAGCACGACCGCGCCGGCCAGGCCGAATTCCTCGGCCATCACCGCGAAGATGAAGTCGGTGTGCCGCTCGGGCACGAATTCCAGATGGGTCTGGGTGCCTTCGCGCCAGCCCTTGCCCAGCACGCCGCCGGAGCCGATGGCAATGCTGGACTGAATGATGTGAAAGCCGCTGCCGCGCGGGTCCGAGGTCGGATCGAGCAGGGTGCACACCCGCTGCCGCTGATAGGCCTTGAAGCCGGGCCACTCCACGCCTTCGGCGCACATGGCGTCGCCTTCCGCCGCCAGCGTGCCGATGGCGATGACGCCGACCGCCAGCACCGGAATGATGAGCTTCCACGACAGGCCGGCGAAGAAGATGACGAACACGCCGGCCGCCAGCACCAGGATGGCGGTGCCCAGATCCGGCTGATGGAAGATGAGGGCGACCGGAATGAGCAGGATGACCGCCGCCACCAGAAAGTCGCGCACCCGGAGCTGGGCCTCGTGCCGGTGGAAATACCAGGCCAGCATCAGCGGCACCGAAATCTTCAGCATTTCCGACGGCTGGATGCGGGTGAATCCGATATTGAGCCAGCGCTGCGCGCCCTTGGAGGTTTCGCCGAACAGCTCGACGCCGATCAGCAGCACCACGCCCACCGCATAGAAGGGCAGCGCCAGCTGCATCAGCCGCAGCGGCGGAATCTGCGCCACCACCAGCATGACGCCGAGCGCCACGGCGAGGTTCACCAGATGGGCGTCGAAGCGGTGCATGAAATCGGCGGTGGCGCTGGCCATGACCAGCGTGGCCAGCGACAGCAGCACAAGGGTGATGGCCAGCAGCGGCGGGTCGAGCGCCGACAGCACAGCGCCGATGCGCTCACGCGCCGCCGACCACTTACTCGCTGTCAGTTGCATCGCTGTCCTCCGGTGCCGGGCCGGCCGGCCTGTTGCCGAGCAGATAGTAGTCAAAGACCTGGCGGGCGATCGGCGCCGCCGACTGGGCGCCGAAACCGGCGTTCTCGACGATGACCGCGAGCGCGATCTTCGGGTCGTCGGCCGGCGCGAACGCCACGAACAGCGCGTGGTCGCGCAGCTTTTCCGCCAGCTTGCCGCCGCGGTACTGCGCGCCGCGCAGCGAGAAGGCCTGCGCGGTACCGGTCTTGCCGGCCGCCACATAGGGCGCGCCGGCAAAGGCGCGGGCGCCGGTACCGGCCCTGTTCACATCCACCATGGCCTGCTTGATCACCGCGATGTGCTCCGGCTTCAGGTCCACCGTGCGGACGGGCTTCGGCTCGACCTGCCTGGAGGCGCCGGTGCGCACGTTCTCGATCTGTTTCACCAGATGCGGCTTGAACACCACGCCGTCGTTGGCGAGGATGGCCACCGCCTGCGCCATCTGCATCATGGTGTAGGCGTTGTAGCCCTGACCGATGCCCACCGAAATCGTTTCGCCGGCATACCACTTCTGCTGTTCCGGCCGCTTGAAGCGCTTCTTCTTCCACTCAGGCGAGGGCAGCACGCCGGTCGATTCGCCCTCGATGTCGATGCCGGTACGGCTGCCCAGCCCCATCTGCCCCATGAAGCCGGCGATGCCGTCTATGCCCCAGTCCGCCGCCAGCCGGTAGTAATAGGTGTTGCACGACACGACGATGGACTTGTGCATGTCGACCGAGCCGTGCCCGCCCACCTTGTCGTCGCGGAACAGGTGGCCACCGAACTCGAAGTGGCCCGGGTCAGCGATGGCGAACGAGGGCGTGCGCTTGCCGGCGGTGAGCGCACCCAGCGCCATGAAGGGCTTGAAGGTGGAGCCCGGCGGATAGGCGGAATAGATGGCGCGGTTCAGCAGCGGGTGGTCGGCCGAAGTGTTCAGCGCCTCCCAGCTCGCGGCGTCGATGCCATCAACGAACAGATTCGGATCGAAGGTGGGCTTGCTCACCAGCGCCAGCACGCCGCCGGTCGATGGCTCGATCGCCACCAGCGCGCCGCGCCGTTCGCCGAAGGCCTGCTCCACCACGCGCTGCAGGCCGGCGTCCAGCGTGAGCCGCAGATTGTTGCCGTTCTGCGGCGCGGTGTGCGACAGCACCCGCACCGCGCGGCCGGCCGCGGTCACCTCGACCTGTTCGAAGCCGGTCACGCCGTGCAGTTCGTCCTCGTAGAACTGCTCCAGGCCCGACTTGCCGATGTGATCGGTGCCGCGGTAGTTGTCGGCCACGCCGGCCTCGTCGATGCGCGCCGCGTCCTTGCGGTTGATGCGCCCCATGTAGCCGAGCACGTGCGACGCCAGTTCGGTGTTCGGATACTGCCGGAACAGCCGCGCGCGCACCTCGACCCCCGGGAAGCGGTAGCGCTGGCCGATGAAGCGCGCCACTTCCTCGTCGCTCAGCCGGGTGCGGATGGGCAGGGTGTCGAAATTGCGCGACTCCTCCATCAGCTTGCGGAAGCGCTTGCGGTCGCGCGCCTCGATATTCACCAGCTTCGCCAGCTCGTCTATGGTGTGTTCGAGATTGCTCACCCGCGACGGCTGGATTTCCAGCGTGTAGGCCGAGTAATTGCGCGCCAGCACCTCGCCGTTGCGGTCCAGGATGAGGCCGCGGTTGGGCGTTACCGGCAGCAGCGCGATGCGGTTGTCTTCGGCGCGGGTGGCGTAATAGTCGTGCCGCACCACCTGCAGCCAGAAGAAGCGCGCGAACAGCAGCGAAAAGCACACCAGCACCACCGCCCCCGCGAAATACACGCGACGGCGGAAGCGGATCAGCTGGATTTCCGGGCTGTGCAGATCGGTCATGGCGTAGCGTTGTGGAGACCGACCTTAAATGGGGCGGTTCTCGTCCTTCTCTTCCGGCCGGTACTGCGGCAGCATCAGCAGAATACCCACCGGATACCACAGCAGCGTGGCGATCAGCGCGCCGGCGAAGTAGATGAGGCCGGGAAATTCGGCGTCGGCCACCATGCGCACCAGCAGCATGACGGTCTGCGCACCGACCAGCATGGGCAGCACGTGCAGCGACTGGCGCAGCGGGCCGAACCACAGGATGCGGCGGGAGAAGGTGGTGGCGGCGTAGGCGAGCAGCACGTAGGCCAGCGCGTGCTGGCCCATCAGGCTGCCGTAGCCCGTGTCCATCACGATGCCCAGCGCGAAGGCGGTGCCCATGCCCACGCGCAGCGGCTCGCGCACGCACCAGAAGCACAGCACCAGCGCCAGCCAGTCCGGCAGCCAAAAGGCGCGGCCCAGCGGCATCAGGTTCACCAGCAGCGCGCACAGCAGCGAAAAGCCGATGAACCAGGGACTGACCGGGCGGAGGATGCGGCGGGAACTGAAGGAGGGCTGGTTCATTTCTTCGCCGCCTTGTCGGCCGGTTTTTCGGCGGCCGGCGCTGCGCTGGCCGCCGCGGCATCCGGATCCACCGGCTTGCCCGGCTTCAGGATGAGCACGGTCGAATGCGCCTCGACCCCGGCCACCGGCACGCACAGGATGCGCACGAAACCGCCCACGCCGTCGCGGTCCACCGACTTCACCGCGGCCACCGGCAGGCCGGGCGGGAACACGCCGTCCAGACCGGAGGTGACGATGCGGTCGCCTTCGCGCAGATCGACGTCAGCCGCCAGATAGCGCAGTTCCAGCATGCCGCTGCCGGCGCCGAACATGACCGCCCGCACGCCGGTGCGCGCCACCTGCACCGGCAGCGCCTGGTCCTTGTCGGAAATGAGGGTGACTTCGGCGTTCAGCGGATAGACCCGGGTGACCTGGCCGATGATGCCGAGGTCGTCGGTGACCGGGCTGCCCGGCTCCACGCCGTGGGTCAGGCCCTTGTCGATCACCACCCGGCGCGAGAAGGGGTCGCGCACCGCGTAGATCACCTCGGCCACCCGGGCGTCAATCTGCACCCGTTCGCGCATGTCGAGCAGCGCGCGCAGGCGGGCGTTTTCCTGGTCCAGCTGTTCCTGGCGCAGCCGTATCGTCGCCAGTTCGGTCTGTTCGCGCCGCATCTGCGCGTTCTCCGCCTGCAGCCGGGCGAGATCGGCGAAGTACTCGCCGGCCGAGCGCACGCCCTTCACCGGCATGCCGGCGGCGACCTGCAGCGGCGTGGTCATGACCGACAGGCCCTGACGCACCAGTTCGAGATAGTGCAGGCGGTGGTCGACCACGATGAGGGTGAGCGAAGCGCTCACCAGCAGCACCAGGCGCACGAGCGGCGCCGGGCCGCGCCGGAAGAACGGCGGAGGTTGATGACCGGCGACCGGTGAAACCATGAATCAGTAAGTCGTCAGGCAGCGGCCGCGCACGGGGCACGGCGGGCGCCCCGCCGCGGGCCTTGAGCGGTACGCGGGCGGGCGGGGCGGCACGGGGTGGATCACTCGTTGGCGAAGATGTTGCCGAGCTGATCCATCTTTTCCAGCGCGGTGCCGGAGCCGCGCACCACGCAGGTAAGCGGGTCGTCGGCCACCACCACCGGCAGGCCGGTCTCTTCCATCAGCAGGCGGTACAGGTCGCGCAGCAGCGCGCCGCCACCGGTCAGCACCATGCCGCGCTCGGCGATGTCGGCGCCCAGTTCCGGCGGGGTCTGTTCCAGACCGCTCTTCACCGCCGACACGATCTGGTTCAGCGGCTCGGTGAGCGCTTCCAGGATTTCGTTCGACGAAATGGTGAAGCTGCGCGGAATGCCTTCGGCCAGGTTGCGGCCCTTCACTTCCATCTCCTTCACTTCGGAGCCCGGGAAGGCGGAGCCGATTTCCTTCTTGATCGCCTCGGCGGTGGTTTCGCCGATCAGCATGCCGTAGTTGCGGCGGATGTAATTGATGATGGCTTCGTCGAACTTGTCGCCACCGACCCGCACGCTGCCGGCGTACACCATGCCGCCGAGCGAGATCACGCCCACTTCGGTGGTGCCGCCGCCGATATCGACCACCATCGAGCCGGTCGCTTCCGACACCGGCAGGCCGGCGCCGATGGCCGCGGCCATCGGTTCCTCGATCAGGTAGACCTGGCTGGCGCCGGCGCCCAGCGCCGATTCACGGATGGCGCGGCGCTCGACCTGGGTGGAGCCGCAGGGCACGCAGATGATGATGCGCGGGCTGGGCGAGAACAGGCGCGAGTCATGCACCTTCTTGATGAACTGCTTGAGCATCTGCTCGGTGACGGTGAAGTCGGCGATCACGCCGTCCTTCATCGGGCGGATGGCGGTGATGTTGCCCGGCGTCTTGCCCAGCATGAGCTTGGCCTGCAGGCCCACCGCCTGGATGGTCTTCTTGGCGTTGGGGCCGCCTTCGGTGCGGATGGCCACCACCGAGGGCTCGTCCAGCACGATGCCCTGGCCGCGCACGTAGATCAGCGTGTTGGCGGTGCCGAGGTCGATGGCCAGATCATTGGAAAAATAGGAACGCAGGAAACCGAACATGGAATGTCTTTACGGAAGCGGCCGCCTCAGGCGGCCGGAACAGGAAACGGGTCGGGTGCAATCAGGGTCGGACTGCGGGCGGCCCGGCGGCAGCTTGCGCCGGACCCGGGCCACCAGAAGCAGCTGGCGGCCGGACGTGCGGGCCGGCTGCCGGGCGGGCAGCCTGAATGGTTCATAATGATAACCCATGCAGGCATTAGCCTCTTGAACCGAAACATCTTTGTACGCGGGCGCTGCCGCGCCTGACACCCCGGATCGTCATCCCATGTCCCTGACCGACCAAGAAGTGCGCCATGTCGCGAAGCTGGCGCGCATCGAGCTGCCGGACGCCGAAATCGAGCGTACCCGCAGCCACCTCAATGCCATGCTGGGCCTGATCGAACAGCTGCAGGCCATCGACACCACCGGCGTCGAGCCGATGGCACACGCCACCGAGCTGGTGCTGCGCCTGCGCGAAGACCGCGTGACCGAGCCGGACCGCCGCGACGCCTGTCAGGCGGTCGCCCCGGCGGTCGAGAACGGCCTCTATCTCGTGCCGAAGGTGATCGAATGAGTGATCGAATGAGCGCCCCTGAAACCGTAAAGTCGCTGGCCGCGAAGCTGGCGGCGGGCGAAGCGTCGGCGGTCGAACTGGCGCAGGACTATCTGGCGAAGATCCGCGCCGCCAATCCGGCGATCAACGCCTACGTCGAAACCCGTGAAGACACCACGCTGGCCGAGGCGCGCGCCGCTGACGCGCTGCGCGCCGAAGGCCGGGCCGGCCCGCTGACCGGCGTGCCGCTGGCGCACAAGGACATCTTCTGCCAGACCGGCTGGCACGCGCGCTGCGGCTCGAAGATGCTGGAAAGCTTCGCCGCGCCCTACGACGCCGGCCTGATCGAGCGCTCGCGCGCCGCCGGCCTGGTGACGCTGGGCCGTACCAATATGGACGAGTTCGCGATGGGCTCGACCAATGAATCGAGCTACTACGGTGCGGTGCGCAACCCGTGGAACACCGGCCACGTGCCCGGCGGCTCCAGCGGCGGTTCGGCCGCGGCCATCGCCGCCGGCCTGGCGCCGGCCGCCAGCGGCACCGACACCGGCGGTTCGATCCGCCAGCCGGCCGCCTTCTGCGGCATCACCGGCATCAAGCCCACCTACGGCGTCGTGTCGCGTTGGGGCATGATCGCCTACGCCTCCAGCCTGGACCAGGGCGGCCCGATGGCCCGCACCGCCGAAGACTGCGCACTGCTGCTGAACACCTTCGCCGGCTTCGACGAACGCGACTCCACCAGCCTGCAGCGCCCGGCCGAGGACTACACCCGCGCACTGGCGCAGCCGCTGGCCGGTCTGCGCATCGGCCTGCCGAAGGAGTTCTTCGGCGACGGCATGGCCGACGACGTGCGCGCCGCGGTCGAAGCAGCGCTGGCCACCTTCCGCTCGCTGGGCGCGGTCACGGTCGACGTGAGCCTGCCGCGCGCCGGCTATGCGGTGCCCGCCTACTACGTGATCGCCCCGGCCGAAGCCAGCTCCAACCTCAGCCGCTACGACGGCGTGCGCTACGGTTACCGCGCCCCCGAGTACGGCAACCTGGACGACATGTACGCCAAAACCCGCGCCCAGGGCTTCGGCGCCGAGGTGAAGCGGCGCATCCTGATCGGCGCCTATGTGCTGTCGCACGGCTATTACGACGCCTACTACCTGCAGGCGCAGAAGGTGCGCCGCCTGATCGCGCAGGACTACGAAGCCGCCTTCGCCCAGTGCGACCTCATCATGGGGCCGACCACGCCGAACACCGCCTACCGCATCGGCCAGAACGACGAAGACCCGATGGCCATGTATCTGGGCGACATCTACACCACCTCGGTGAATCTGGCCGGCCTGCCCGGCATGAGCATTCCGGCCGGCTTCGGCGCCGGCGGCCTGCCGGTCGGCCTGCAGATCGTCGGCCGCTGGTTCGACGAAGCCCGCATGCTGGGTGCGGCGCACCAGTTCCAGCAGGCGACCGACTGGCACCTGCGCACACCGCCGGCCGCCTGATGCGCACACGGGTCGCGACCGCGCTCGGGCTGGTGCTGCTGGCCGGCTGCGCGCCGATGAAGCCGCCGCCGGCCGAGCCGGCAGCCGGTGCTGTTCCGCCCGCCGCGCGGCCGGAAGCCGCACGGCCCGCACCGCCGAAGAAGGCGGGCAAGCCGCTGCCGATTCCGGCACGCGCGCTGCAGGCGAAAGCCGACTGCAGCTACCGCGACGACATCGGCACCGAAGGCCGGCTGGTGCTGGACGTGAAGGATTCGAAGGTCGAGCGCTTCGCGTCGGACATCGACATGGGCCGCCGCGGGCGCTGCAGCTTCGACCTGACCGCCTTCACCCAGACCCGCTTCGACCACACGCCCACCCTGGTCGCCGGCGCCTGCACGGTCAGCCTGTGGGAACAGAAGGACGAAGTGACCGTGTCCTACCGCAACTGCGCCGCGCACTGCACGCCCGGCGCACACGATTACCTGTGGCCCACGCTGGTGAGCCGCAAGACCGGCAACTGCCGGTAAAGCCGAGAGAGAACGCAACATGAGCAGAGCGAACTGGGAAGTCGTGATCGGGCTGGAAACCCATGCCCAGCTGAACACGGCCTCGAAAATCTTTTCAGGCAGCCCGACCGCCTTCGGCGCGGCGCCCAACGTGCAGGCCAGCCCGGTGGACCTCGCGCTGCCCGGCGTGCTGCCGGTCATGAACCGCGCCGCGGTCGAGCGCGCCATCCGCTTCGGTCTGGCCATCGGCGCCACCGTGGCGCCGCGCTCGGTGTTCGCGCGCAAGAACTACTTCTACCCCGACCTCCCGAAGGGCTACCAGATCAGCCAGTTCGAACTGCCGGTGGTGCAGGGCGGCACCATCACCATCCGCGTGGGCGAAGGCGAAAAGGCCTATGAAAAGGTGGTGCGCCTCACCCGCGCCCACCTGGAAGAAGATGCCGGCAAGAGCCTGCACGAAGATTTTCATGGCATGTCCGGCATCGACCTGAACCGCGCCGGCACGCCGCTGCTGGAAATCGTCAGCGAGCCGGACATGTCCTCCAGCGCCGAAGCGGTGGCCTATGCGCGCGCGCTGCACGCGCTGGTGCGCTGGGTCGACATCTGCGACGGCAACATGCAGGAAGGCAGCTTCCGCTGCGACGCCAACGTGAGCGTGCGCCGCCCGGGCGAGCCGCTGGGCACCCGCCGCGAAATCAAGAATCTGAACAGCTTCCGCTTCCTGCAGCAGGCCATCGAGTACGAAATCCAGTGGCAGATCGAACAGATCGAGGACGGCCACAAGATCCAGCAGGCCACCGTGCTGTTCGACCCGGACACCGGCGAAACCCGCATGATGCGCAGCAAGGAAGACGCGCACGACTACCGCTACTTCCCCGACCCCGACCTGCCGCCGCTGGTGATCGCCGCCGAGTGGATGGACGAAGTGCGCCGCGCCATGCCCGAACTGCCGGGCGCGCTGGCCGCACGGCTGCAGAACGACTACGGCCTGTCCGCCTACGACGCCGCCGGCCTCACCGCCAGCCGCGAAACCGCCCGGTACTTCACCGACGCGCTGGCTGTAGTCGGTACCGCTCAGGCCAAACCGCTCGCCAACTGGGTCATGGGCGAACTGGCCGCACGGCTGAACCGTGAAGAGCGCGAACTCGCCGACAGCCCGGTCAGCCCGGCCCAGCTCGCCGGTCTGGTCGCCCGCATCGCCGACAACACCATTTCGAACAGCATCGCCAAGAAGGTGTTCGACGCGCTGTGGAACGGCGAAGGCAAGGACGCCGACGCCATCATCGACGCGCAGGGCCTGAAGCAGGTGACCGACGCCTCGGCCATCGAACCCATCATCGACGAAGTGCTGGCCGCCAACCCGAAATCGGTCGAGGAATACCGCGCCGGCAAGGAAAAGGCCTTCAACGCCCTGGTCGGCCAGGTGATGAAAGCCAGCCGCGGCAAGGCCAGCCCGGCGCAGGTGAACGAGCTGCTGAAGAAGAAGCTGGGCGGCTGAGGCGGCGCTCCGATCGTTCCCCTCTCACGCTGATGCGGGAGAGGGGCGCACTCCCAGGACCGGATCTGCCCACCTCACCACATCGTCCGGACGCGAAAGCCGGCAAAAGCTGCGTCGCACGTGATCAGCGGCACCCCTTCGAGTTCGCATTGCGCGGCCAACATGCGGTCGAAGGGGTCACGGTGGTCGACTTCCAGCGTACCTGCGCGCAGCGCGTGCAGGCTCGTCACTGGCAGATGCTCAAAGGCGTCAAGCGTGGCCAGTTCGTGAAAACGGGACACCGCCTCGGCGGCCGATTCCAGTTTGCCAAGACGATGCTTGGTCGCGATTTCCCAGGCGCTCGCTGCGCTGACCAGAATGGTGTTGTCCTGGTTCTGGATGAAGGAGCGAGCCGTCGCTGAGAGCAGAGGGTCGTCCGTCCACCACCAGAGCAGCGCATGGGTGTCGAGCAGCGCCTTCATCTGCCCTCCCAAACGCGTGTCTCGTCCTCAGGCAAGGGCTCGAAAAAAGACGCACCGATGCGGCCGGACAATCTGCCGGGTCGCCGGCCAGCCGATTCGGACGCCAAGGGCACCAAGCGTGCATAGGGCTTGCCCGCCTTCGCCAGCACAATCTCCTGTCCGGCGTGAGCCTGCTCCAGCAAACGCGAAAAATTCGTCTTGGCTTCGTGCACATTGACGATCAGAGGCATGAGAACTCGACTCCTGAGAACGATTAATCGGACTAAGTCTGAGGACTAAGCCTGACCGGGTCAAGAGGCTGCGCAATCCTCCGTCTCTCAGCGCACCATCCCCAGTGCATCCAGCGGCGACCGGACTCCGTGCGCCCCGCGATTCAGCACATGGGTGTAGACCATGGTGGTACTTACATCCGCATGGCCGAGCAGTTGCTGGATGGTGCGGATGTCCTGCCCCGAATCCAGCAGGTGGGTTGCGAACGAATGGCGCAGCGTATGCACGGACACCTGCCGCGTGACGCCGGCCTGTCGCGATGCGATCTGAAGCGCGCGCTGCAGCGACTTCTCGTGCATGTGATGACGGCGAACCACACCGGTGCGCGGGTCGACCGAATGACCGTCGGCGGGAAACACCCAGAACCAGCCCCATGACGCACCGGCAGCCGGATACTTCCTGTCCAGCGCATCCGGCATGAACACGCCGGCGCGCCCCTGCGCCTGATCGAGCTCGAAAAGCGCGTGCGCACGCTGCAGTTCCGCTGCCAGCGGCGCAACCAGCGTTTCCGGCAGCACCGTCACCCTGTCCTTGTTGCCCTTACCCTCCCGCACCATGATTTCGCGGCGCTGCAGATCGACGTCCTTCACCCGCAGCCGCAGGCATTCCATCAACCGCATGCCGGAACCATAAAGCAGGCGCGCCATCAGGCCGTGACGGCCGTCCATCAACGCGAGCACCCGCATCACCTCGTCGCGGTTGAGCACGGTCGGCAAACGCCGCGGCTTCTTCGGCCGAACGACGTTGTCCAGCCAGGGCAACTGCACGCCCAGCACATCCCGATAGAGAAAGAGGATCGCCGCCAGGGCCTGCTGCTGGGTCGCCGCCGCCACATCGCGCTGCGAAACAAGATGAGACAGGAAGGCCTCAACCTCCACCCCGCCCATGTCCGCCGGGTGCCTGAGGCCGTGAAACCGGATGTAGCGACGTACCCATCCGAGATACGATTTCTCGGTGCGCACGCTATAGTTGCGCACGCGAATGGCATCACGCATGCGATCAAGCAGCCGAGGCTGGGCGGGCGACGCAGCGCCGGGCGAGTGGATGTCCGGTTTCATGGTCTCTTTCGTACTGTATGTAAACACAGCAATAGACCGGAGAACCAGAAAATGCAAAGTGAATTTGATGTCCGGTTTGACGGCTTATCCGGACAGACGCCGGCTTACTCGCCGAATCTGGCGTCGACCTCACGTTAGGCATCTGAAGCTATCTCACAGGGGTGTTTCTATGGCGACTTGGGCACAGTTGTATGACGCTGACATCCTCGCCGAAATTCAGCGGGGTCTCGTGCTGCATCTCGATCCTGATCGCCTGGTTCAGGAAGGTGCGACGCATTCGGTTGATCAAGCATTGCGAGTCCAAGGACAGCACTTCTTTCTCTGTGTGGAGGTCAACGGAACTGGATCTAAATGGGTTCCGTTGTTCACCAACGCAACAGCCGATCGCCTTGCGCTTCCGCAGAGCGGTCGTTACGGTCATCCCAAATGGCAAAACGGCGTGTTCCATTTCTATCCAGGCCAAGTCTGGTCCGCCTCAGTTCAAGCGGTCGCCAATGCAGCTGCAGCAGCACATGACAAGTCGCGCAAGGGCTCTCGAAATGGCATCGATCCTGCGCAAATTCCCGCTGCCTAACCCCTCCGTCAAGGGGACGTCCACAAGCGGGCTTCGCCCACTTGTGGCCGCCCCTTACGTCGAACGTTGAGGCTGTAGAAAAACCCCTCCCCACCTTCGTTCGTTTACATGCCTTCGTTATGATTGCGCATCGCCTCTCCGGAGCCCTGCGATGCCGCGATTCAAGACGCCCGACTACGGCCTGAAGCTCATCCCGGTCGATTTCGCACAGCAGGTGCTGCCCGGCACCTTCGAGTTCGCGCTCTGTCACCTGGTCGACAACGACCTCGATCTCTCCACGCTGCGTGCCCGCTACGCCAACGACGCCGGCGGGGCCCCGGCCTTCGATCCGGCGGTGCTGCTCAAGATCGTGCTGCTCGGCTACTCGCGCGGCCTGATCAGTTCGCGTTCCATCGCCACCGCCTGCCGCCACAACGTGCTGTTCATGGCCGTCTCCGGCGACAGCGCGCCGCATTTCACCACCGTCGCCCACTTCGTCAGCCATCTGGGCGATGAGGCCCGCGCGCTCTTCACCCAGGTACTGCTGGTGTGCGATCGCCAGGGCCTGATCGGGCGCGAGCTCTTCGCCATCGATGGTGTGAAGCTGCCGTCGAATGCATCCAAGGCCAAGAGCGGCACGCGTGCCGACTTCGAGCGCGAGGCGGCAAAGATGGACGCGGCCGTGCAGCGCATGATCAGTGAGCAGAAGGCCCGCGATGCGCAAGCGAGCAACGACGACGCAGCCCGTGCCCAGCGCACCCGCGAGCGCTTGAGCCACGAAGCAGCCAAGATCCGCGACTGGCTCGCGCGCCACCCGCAGGACAGGCAAGGCGCCAAGGGCGCGGTGCGCCTGTCCAACCGCACCGACAACGACTCGGCCAAGATGGCCACCGCCAAGGGCGTGATCCAGGGTTATACCGGCGTGGCCGCCGTCGATGCCGCCCACCAGATCGTGGTCGATGCGCAGGCGCACGGCACCGGGTCCGAGCAGGAGCTGCTGCTGCCGGTGGTCGACGCCTCCTCCGCTCAGCGCAGCCAGGACACCGCGATCTGCGCCGACGCGGGCTATCACTCCGAGAAGAACCTCGCCGGACTGGAGAGTCGGAACGTTCCCGCCTGGGTGTGCGACAACGGCTACCGGCAGCGCGACCCCAGATACGCCGATCAAGCGAAGCACAAAGCGAAACCCGACGCGCTGTGGGACAAGAGCGAGAAGGCGAAGAAAGCGCGCACCGCCAGCAGGAACAGGCGCTACGCCAACACCGACTTCACCGAAGCGCCGGACCGCAGTCACTGCCTCTGCCCGGCGGGCAAGCGCCTCTATCGCAACGGGGGCGAGTGCACGATCAACGGCTACGCCGCCACCAAGTACACCGGTGCTGCGCGCGACTGCGTGCCGTGCGAGCAGCGCACCCGCTGCCTGCGCACGCCCGGCACGACGAAGGTGCGACAGGTCGCCTTCTTCCGCGGCAAGCGAGGCCACATCGAATCACACACCGAGCGGATGAAACGGCGCATCGATTCCGCGGAGGGCAAGCGGATGATTGCCGCGCGGTTTGCCACCGTCGAACCCGTGTTCGGCAACCTGCGGCACAACAAACGGCTCGCCCGCTTCACGCTGCGCGGGCGGGAGAAGGTGGACGGACAGTGGAAGCTGTACTGCATGGTGCACAACATCGAAAAGCTCGGGCACCATGGATACGCGAATTAGGTAAGCTGGCGTGAGAGACCGACGCCATTTCGAGCGCGCCGGGCAGCGGCCGGCGCTGACGTCAGGGGACGACGATGAAACGAAGATCGCGAGACTGAAATGAGGATGAACGACTTCGGACCGGCCAAGGCCGGCAGCAACCGCTTGCCCCGGAATGGGGTTTTTCTACAGCGTCGTTAGGCATCAGATGGCCACCGTGCAGTGCCCCCGCCTCGCCGCAGCGACTGCACTTCTGTATACTTGCTGTCATCGACTTCAACTTGGAGTACGTGACGATGGCAATCCTCACTGTTCGCAATGTCCCTGACGAAGTGCATCGCGCTCTACGACTGCGCGCTGCCGAGCATGGCCAGAGCACCGAAGCAGAGGTGCGGGAGATCCTGGCTCTAGCCGTGAAGCCGGCTCAACGAATACGCATGGGCGGGGCCATGGCGGCAATCGCCCGCAATGCGGGAGTGACCGAGTCGGACGTGTCTGCGCTGCGCGCCGCGCTCCAAGACGCAGGACGCGAGAGGCCTGCCGAACCCATGAGCCTGAAATGATCGTTTTGGACACCAACGTTGTATCAGAGACGCTTAAGCCACAGCCGGACGCAACTGTTTTGGCTTGGCTGGATGCACAGCTCGCCGAGACACTGCACCTCTCAAGCGTTACAGTGGCCGAGCTACTGTTTGGCGTGGCGGTGCTGCCTGCTGGGAAGCGCCGCGACCGGCTTGCCGCCGCCGTAGCGGGGCTGGTTGACTTGTACCAAGGTCGCGTGCTGTCTTTTGACGTCGAAGCTGCCCGAACCTACGCAGTGCTAGCGGCAACTGCGCGTGCGAGAGCACGCGGCTTTCCGATACCAGACGGCTACATCGCTGCAACTGCAGCGTCCCGGAACTTCATTGTGGCCTCGCGCGATGCAACGGCTTTCGTGGCGTGCGGTTTGCAGGCCATCAATCCCTGGATGGCCGCTTCATAGTATTGCGCGCTGATGCCTAACACCTCGCTGAACCACCGGACCCGCTACGGCGGGCCGTCTTGGCCCGGCCTGGGGTACGCGGCACATTCTCCCAGTCCGGGCCAAGCCGTCCCGCCGCAGCGGTCCGGTTAGCTCGAACGTTGAGGCTGTAGAAATACCCCTCCCCACCTTCGTTCGTTTACATGCCGTCGTTATGATTGCGCATCGCCTCTCCGGAGCCCTGCGATGCCGCGATTCAAGACGCCCGACTACGGCCTGAAGCTCATCCCGGTCGATTTCGCGCAGCAGGTGCTGCCCGGCACCTTCGAGTTCGCGCTCTGCCACCACGGCTACGCAAATTAGGTAAGCTCGCGGGCAGGCCACGACGACGGCATCGCGCCGGTCAAGGGCCACGGCTGACGTCAGGAGACGATGATGAAACGAAGATTGCGGAGCTGAAATGAGGATGAACCACTTCGGACCGGCCAAGGCCGGCAGCAATCGCTTGCCCCGGAATGGGGTATTTCTGCAGCGTCGTTAGACCCCAGGCTCTGCATGCCTACACCGAGGCAAATGGATTGAAAACTTCCAGCCCCAACGCATTGAAATCACTGACGTTTCGCGTTGCAACGGTCAACCCGTGCACCTGCGCAGTGGCTGCAATCATTGCGTCTTCATAAAGCGTATCGGACTTCCTGTGCATCAATCGCGCCCACGCCCTGAATGTGCCGGCATCCATTGGCAGCACGTTGTAGCTGCCAGAAACTTGTTCGAGCCAGCCCTCGATTTCTCGCGCTTTGCCGGGGTCTTGTTCCCGCGTCATCTCAATGCCGGCCTGAATCTCGCCCAGCGTCACTGCGGACAGGTGCAGCTGCGCATCATCCAAAGATTCAAGCCAGGCAACCACCCCTCCGTGTGGTCGCTGGCGGCGGAGTTCAGACACCACGTTGGTGTCCAACAGGTACTTCCTCATCACAGCATGGGCTCCACCTTGCGACGCGTGGCCTTGCCGCGAGCAGGCACTTCAAAGTCTGCCCGCGCGTCGTCAGACAACAAAAGCTGCTTGAGTGAGGGACGCGCGGCTGATTGGAGCCTGCGCCACTCCTCCACTGGAATGAGCACAGCGGCTTCCGTGCCTCGCCGCGTCACCATCTGCGGTCCTTCGTGCAGGCAGGCATCCAAGAACTCGCTGAACCGCGCCTTTGCATCCTGAACTGGCCACGTATGCATCGCCATCTCCTCCTAACTAGTCATTTAACTAGTCTGAGTCACTTGCTGCCGCAAGTCAAACAACCTTCGGTGGCCCAACCCGGGCTAACAGGTCGTTGCACGCGGATGCCAACACTGGCCATGCCTTCGGCATCTTCATGGCCAGTGTTGGTGCCCTGCGCACCTTCGGTGCTCCGGCGCCGGTGAACTCGGGCGTTAAACCGCAAGTGCCGCTCCTCACTCCACTTCAGAAGAACTGGGTGCTTTCCCTGTTCAAAGCCAAGCGCGTGCTGCCTTGCGTTTGTTTGCGCGAGCGAGAGCATCCGTCGGAACAGTACGCCATTCGAGAGATCACGCTAACGTCGGAAGGCGTCATCGTGAGCATCTCAGACAAGGCGCTATCGCCGAAGGCGAGTTCCTCCGCCGAACTGCGAGGGAAAGTGGAGGCGCTGCTTGCCCAGAGCGGCGAGGAGACTTTTCAACTCGGCGAAACCGGCCGCGTGTTCAAGCGCACCGACCTTGAGGGTTGGCTTCGCGTCATTGGGCAGCCGGTCCTCAAGGTAGTTGAGTGAATCGCCCCGGCTTTGGCGGAGACTCCTTGAGTCAAGTCAGACGGCCTCTGCGGACGGCTGACGTCAGGAGGCGACAATGAAACGACGTTCGAAAGACTGAAATTGCGATGAACGACTTCGAACCGGCCAGGGCCGGCAGCAACCACTTGCCCCGGAACGGGTATTTCTGCAGCGTCGCTGAACGGCACATGAGGAATTTCCTGCTTCGTACTCTTGTTGCCTTCGCGTCCGTCGGGGTCTCTCCCTTTTCAGCCGGGGCAGGCGTCGCTCCGTCTGAGTCAGCCGAAGCGTCGTTTGTCTCCGGAGAGGCGAAGCTGCGGGCCAACGACGTTGAAGGTGCGCGAGCGGACTTCGAGGCAGCGGTTGAGCAATCGCCCAGGCAGGCCAGGTACTCACTGGCCCTTGGCCTCGCCTATCTGCGCCTGTCCAAAAGCCAACGTGCCGCAGAAGCATTTGGTCGGAGCTGCGCGCTGACAGAAACGGAGTTCGGCTCACGGAGCAACCGACTGTTCGGGTGCTACGCACTTTGGGGCAATGCCTTGCTGGTCAGCAGCGACTTCACTGCTGCAGCAGCGCAGTTCAAGAACTCCTATCAGGTTGCGTTTGCCCAGGACCCGAGATCGATTGAAGACTGTCTTGTCGCGCTGTACTTCCTGACGCGAGCCCTGGAGGGGGCCGGCCAAGTAAGCGCCGCATCCGAGTTCTATGCGCAGTTGCTGTCAGATACGCCAACGAGTTCTGCGCGCTATCCAGAAATTGAGGATGCTTTGAAGCGCGTGCGCTCCGGTGAAATGCCGCAGCGACTGCTGGTGCGGTGATCTTGTCGCGGGCGTGGACGCGCGCTTCTGCCCGCCGGTGGAGGCGCTCGCCTTTGCGATCAGCGAAGCCGCCGAGCGCGACCTGCCGGAAATCCGGGCCGAGCCGCTGGCGGTGGTGACCGAGGTGCTGGAACGTTACGCGCGCTATGACGAGGTGCTGGCCCATCTGCCGGACGTGGTGCTGCTCGACCGGACAGTCTGCTAGGCAGATGGATCATTCACCGCTGGTCGCCGCCGGCGGGCGGTCGATTTCGGGCCTGCACCTTCGTCGACCCGATGTCGCCGGCTTCAGTCCGGCCCCTTCACACGAGGAGATGAATCATGTCCCGCACCATCCATCTGCACCGCGTGCTCCGCGCGCCGCCGAACCGCGTGTGGCGCGCCTTCACCGACGCCGACGCGCTGGCGAAATGGCTGCCACCCTACGGCTTCACCTGCACTGTCCATGAGCTGGACGCGCGCGTGGGCGGCCGTTTCCGCATGTCCTTCCGCAACTTCTCGAACGGCCAGGCGCACGGCTTCAGCGGCGAATACCTCGAACTGGTGCCGGACAGCCTGATCCGCTACACCGATGTGTTCGACGACCCCAATCTGCCGGGCGTGCTGGAAGTGACGGTGACGCTGCGCCCGGTGCTGTGCGGCACCGAGCTGAAAGTGGAGCAGGCGGGCATTCCCGAGCCCATTCCGCTGGAAATGTGCCATCTCGGCTGGCAGGAATCGCTGACCCAGCTCGCGACGCTGGTCGAGCCGGACATTCCGGGCTGAGGCCGGCGCGGCGTTGACCGCGCCCGGGCCGGCAACGCAAGCTTTCGCTCTGCCATCCCTGCCCGCGGAGCCGCCGCCATGATCGTGTTTCCCCAGGTCGCAAACCGCCTGCATTCGATGCAGGGCAATCACATCGCCGGCATCGCCACGCCGGGCAGCGGTGCGCGTCAGGTCGAAATGTGGCGCGGCCACATGGAGGCGGGCGCGGCCACGCCGCCACACCGGCATTCAGGCGAGGAGGTGGTGCTGTTCCTGACCGGCCGCGGGCGTGCGACCGTGGACGGGCAGGAGGTGCACTATGCCGCCGGCGACACCCTCATCCTGCCGGCCAACGCGGTGCATCAGATCTTCGCCGAAACCGAAAGCAGCTTCGTGTCGGCGATGCCGCTGGGCGACACGGTGTCGCTGCCGGACGGCACGGTGATGGACCTGCCCTGGCGGGCCTGATGCCGGGCCGGCCGCCACCGCCCATGCCACAATCCGGCGCCATGAACGCCGAACAGACCGAAGCCCTGCGCCATCTGCTGGCCAGCCAGCCGGTGGCGGCACTCGCCACGCTGCACCGCGGTGACCCGGCGGTATCGATGGTGCCGTACGCGCTGCTGCCGGACGGCCGCTTCGTCATCCACGTCAGCGCGCTGGCCACCCACACCGCCGACATGAAGGCCCACACGGCGGTCGCGCTGTTGGTGACCGCGCCCGCCACACCCGAGGTGTCGCCGCTGGCGCTGCCCCGGCTCAGCGTGCGCGGGCAGGCCGCGCCCTGCCCGCCGGACTCGCCGGAACATGCCGAAGCGCGCGCGGCCTATCTGGCGCGGCTGCCTGACGCCGAGCCGCTGTTTTCCTTCGCCGACTTCTCGCTGCTGCTGATCACCGTCGATTCGGCGCGCTGGGTCGGCGGCTTCGCCCAGGCGGTGTCGCTGAACGCCAGCCAGTACGCTGCGCTGTTCGCGACTCTGGGCTGATCCGCTCCGCTGACGCGGTCTTCGTCGAAACAGGCCGCCGGCTGCTGCCGGATCGCGGATAATCCGGCATGACCTCCGCCGCACCTCCCTCCCCCGATACTGCCTTCGACAGCCTGCCGCTGTCGCCCGCCACCCTTGCCAACCTGAAGACGCTGGGCTTCGACGCCATGACGCCGGTGCAGGCGGCCGCCCTGCCGGTGGCGCTGGCCGGCCGCGACCTGATCGCGCAGGCCAAGACCGGCAGCGGCAAGACCGCCGCCTTCGCGCTGCCGCTGCTGGCGAAACTGAACACGCGCTGGTTCGCGCCGCAGGCGCTGGTGCTGTGCCCAACCCGCGAACTGGCCGATCAGGTGGCCAAGGAAGTGCGCCGGCTGGCGCGCGGCACCGACAACATCAAGGTGCTCACGCTGTGCGGCGGCACCAAGATCGGCCCGCAGGTCGACAGCCTGTCGCACGGCGCACACGTCATCGTCGGCACGCCCGGCCGTCTGCTCGACCATCTTGAACGCGGCTCGCTGGACCTGCGCGGCATCAACACCCTGGTGCTGGACGAAGCCGACCGCATGCTGGACATGGGCTTCGTCGACGACATCGCCGCGGTCGCCCGCCAGTGTCCGCGCGAGCGGCAGACCCTGCTGTTCTCGGCCACCTTTCCGGACGGCATCGAGCGGCTGGCCGCGCAGTTCATGCGCACGCCGCAGCGTATCGAGGTGGAAACCCGGCACGCCGAACAGACCATACGCCAGCGCTTCTTCGAGGTGGACGAGGCGCAGCGCCCGGCCGCGGTGCTGGCGCTGCTGCGCCACTACCGGCCGGTGAGCACGATCGCCTTCTGCAACACCAAGCGGCGCTGCCGCGAGGTGGTGACTGCGCTGCAGGCCGCCGGCATCGAGGCGATCGAACTGTCGGGCGACCTGGAACAGCGCGACCGCGACCGCGCGCTGCTGCGCTTCGCCCAGCGCAGCGTGTCGGTGCTGGTGGCGACCGACGTGGCCGCGCGCGGGCTGGACATCGCCGGGCTGGACGCGGTGATCAGCGTCGAACTGACGCCGGACCCGGAGGTGCACGTGCACCGCATCGGCCGTACCGGCCGTGGCGACGCGGAAGGCGCCGCCTGGTCGCTGGTGGCGCCCTTCGAGCAGGTGCGCGCGCAGCGTATCGAACAGACCAAGGGCCGGCCGCTGGAATGGGGCGCACTGGCCGATCTGGCGCCAGCCAGCGAGGCGCCGCTGGTGCCGCCGATGGCCACGCTGCAGATACTCGGCGGCCGCAAGGAAAAGATCCGCCCCGGCGACGTGCTCGGCGCCCTCACCGCCTACGCCGGCTTCGCCCGCGAACAGATCGGCCGCATCGACGTGACCGACTACCTCACCTTCGTCGCGGTCGACCGCAGCATCGCGAAAGAGGCGGTGCTCAGGCTGGACGGCGGCATGGTGAAGGGGCGGTATGTGAAGGTGAGGGTGGTGGACGAGTAAGCGACGCGCCCGCTTCCTTTCACCGCGGCCATCGCGGCGAGGGCGCCCGCTGGCGCTGTTTCAGCGGCTGATCGCGGCGGGGGCGCCGCGCCCACCAGACCCGCGCCGCAGTCACCCGGTGGGCACGGCGGGCCACCGCGATATGGCGTACGACTCACAGGAGTCTCTGTTCCACGATCCGATCGCGGCGGGGCGCCGCTCCCACAAAGGCCGGCTCCGCGGCCCGCTCAGACCCTGTGGGAGCGGCGCCCCCGCCGCGATGCGGCGCATCACCCTGCGCCGTTTCCTATCCGGCACTGGTCAGCCAGCACGGCCAGAGCCCCCTCAGAACCGCGCGTTCACCGTCAGCCGCAGGCTGCGCGGCTCGACCGGATGGATGTGGCGGTCGTCGGTGCCGGCCAGCGGCTCGCCCGGCAGACGCGAGGTATAGAAGTACTCGATGTCGTTGTCGCGGCGGTCGAACAGGTTGAACACGTCGAGCATGACGCGCAGGTCCTGCCGCACGCGGTAGCCGACACGCAGCACGGTGAGCGTGGTCGGGTCGGAGCGCACCGAGTTGTCCTCGATCAGCGCGCGGGCGCCGACGTGGCGCAGCTGCACGTGGCCGAACCAGCCGGCGGCCAGCGGGTTGTCTTCGGTCAGGCTCACGCCGGCTGCCAGCACGGTGCCGGCGGCGCCGGGCACGTGGTCGCCGGCCGGGTCGCGGTCGGTGAAGCGGGCGCGCGACAGCGCGACGTCGAGGTCGAGCAGCAGCCAGGGGCGCGGCGTCCAGCGGTTGTTCCACTCGATGCCGCTGCGCCGGCTGGCGCGGTTGGGCTCGGTTTCGCCGGCGTCGCCGACGAACAGCAGTTCGGAATCCAGCTTCAGCGTCCACAGCGCGAGCGAGCTCTGCAGACCGGGCAGCACTTCGCTGCGCACGCCCAGTTCGCCGCCGCGGGTGCGCACCAGCGCATCGACCGGGTCGGCCGGCAGGCCGCCCTTGGCGGTGAGCCGCGCGGTGGTGCCGCGCGCGTCGTTGCTGTGGAAACCCTGGCCGTAGTTCACGAAGTACTCGGTGTTGGCCCACGGCCCGAACACCAGCGACAGCTTGGGCGAGGCGATGTGGTCAGCGGTGTCGCCGCTGTTGGCGGCGATCGAACTGGCCACGTCGAACTGGAAGCGGTCGATGCGCAGGCCGGCGAGGCTGCGCAGCCAGGGTGTCCATTGCACGCTGTTCTCGCCGTACAGGCCGACGCTGGTCTGGCGCACCCGGCTTTCCTGGATGACGCCGGTGGTGGCGCGCGCCGTAGTCGAATACAGGCCGACCGGCGCAAGCCGGTCGTGGCGCATCTGCACGCCCAGCGTGTTGGTCATGGCCCGGCCGGCCAACTGGCCGTCCCAGCTGCGGCTCAGTGCGAAACCGAATACCGAACGCTGCTCCGACTGCCTGAACTGGTCGCCATCGACCGGGTTTTCCAGCGCGTAGGTGAAGTTGGACCACAGATCGAGTTCGGAGCGGATGGCGTAGGCGCTGAAGCGCAGCACGCCGTCGTCGCGCAGGCGCTGGCCGTCGAGCGACAGGCTGTAGCGCTGGGTCTTGCCGCCGTCGGTCGGGTCGACCGCGCCGTAGCGGTCAAGCCGGCCGGCCCGCAGTGCGCGCAGCGGAATCTGGTCGGTGGAATCCCAGCGCGCGCTGTAGGCCATGGCGGTGACCGAAGTGGTGTCGGCCCCCTCGCCCAGCGTGTAGCGCAGTACGCCATTGATGCGGCGGAAATCTTCCGGGTTCTGCCACGGGCCGTCGGCGCTCGACGTTTCGAGCGCGTACAGCAGCGTGCCGGGGCCGGCGGCGTGCGCGTTCATCAGCAGGCCGCGCCGGTAGCCGTCACCGCCCAGCGTGGCTTCCGCCGTGCCATGGGCGGTGCGGTCGCGCAGCTTGAGCCGGGCCGAACCGGCGGACGAAAAATCGCCGTCCTCGGCGAAATACGGGCCCTTGCGGTAGTCGATGCGCTCGACCAGTTCCGGAATGAGCCAGTTCAGGTCAGCATAGCCGTGGCCGTGCGCGTGGGTGGGCATGTTCACCGGCATGCCGCCGACCCAGGTCGCGAAGTCGGTGCCGTGGTCGAGATTGAAGCCGCGCAGGAAGTACTGGTTCGCCTTGCCGCCGCCGCTGTGCTGCGTGACGATGAGACCGGGCACGAATTCGAGTATCTCGGCCGGGCGCTGGGTGGGGCGGTTCTCGATCAGGCGCGCGGTGGCCGTGCCCTGGCTGGCGGCATCCGACGTGCCGACCGCGTTGTCATAGTGGCCCTCGACCGTCACCGGGTCGACGTGGTGCGCGGCCGGCGCCGCCTCGTGCGCCAGCACGGTGCCCCAGGCACCCGCGAGGGGCAGGCACAGCGCGGGCAGCCATCGTCGTGCAGGCGCCGACGCGCGGCGCGGTGCGGTATTCGTCCCGGAGTGGTTCATGGCGTCGTTGTATGAAGAAGCGTCGAGTCTTCATACGCGAGAAGCGTGCCAGTGCTTCGCACACGATGAATCAGGCGCTTGGCGCGGACCTGGGCACCGGAGGCGGTCAGCGCGCTGCCGCTTCAGTCCATGCTGCGGCTGCACCGCTTGCGGCGCTCAATCGGCTCTGGCCTGCCGCCGGTACCCGATCAGGCGGACCAGTGCGCCAGTCAGTGCGCCCGCGGTGAATCCGGCTGAAACCATGATCATCGTGTCACCTGCGCCCAGAGCACCGCCGGTCTGCACGGACAGGCCGGCCGCCGCCATGGCCAGTACAGCGCCACCCGCCCCAGACCGGATGAGCGTCGCAGCGAGCGGCGTGGCAGCCGGAAAGAACAGGCAGCCGATCGCAACGGCACCCACGACAGGCGCCAGTGCGGACAGAAAGACAAGGGTCAGCAGCAGGAGGAAACCCGGTGCCATGACTGACGACGCTGTGCTGACTTCTCAGGTCACCGGCTTCACATGCACATGCCCAGCGCCGCCGCCGGCGGCGTGACGGCGGGTGTAGCGGTGCCCGGCGGGGCCGGCGTGGTGGTGATGGGCGTCCATTTCGACCGCGATCAGGTTCACCTTGCCGTGGTGCACGCCGCGCTCGGCGCACACCGCGTCGGCGAAGGCTTTCACCACCGCGATCTCTCCCTTCAGCAGGACGGTTTCCAGACAGTGGTCATGATCGAGGTGGGCGTGCATGGTCGACACCGTGAGGTCGTGGTGCGCGTGCTGCAGGCTGGTGAGCCGCTCGGCCAGATCGCGTTCGTGGTGGTTGAACACATAGGAAAGGCAGGCCACGCAGTGGGTGGCGCTGCCGGTCTGCTGCTGAGAGCGGTCAAGCTCGGCGCGGAACAGGTCGCGCACCGCCTCGGAGCGGTTGCCGTAGCCGCGCTGCGCGATCCAGTCGTCGAACTGGGCGGCCAGCTGGTCGTCGAGGGAAATGGTGAAGCGCTGCATGTCATGACTCCGATGAGGTCGTGTCGATTGACCCGCCGTGCGCGGCCAGCCAGTCGGCAAATTCCAGCGGGCGCAGCCCGAAGCGGACGGCATTGCCCGCATGCAGCGAGCGGAACTCCTGCAGCACCAGCTCGGCGAAACGCGCCCTGTCTGCTGCCGCCACGGCGGCCGGTATTACGGTGCGTGCCGTCACGGCAGTCGCCGGCAGCCCGCCCAGCACGACCGCGCGCACCGCTTCGGTCAGCGCCTTTCGGTGACGCAGGCGGAAGGTGTCGGGCGGCACCAGCTGCTGCTTGACGGCGACGTACTGCTGGCACGAACGCGCATAGGCCTGTACGAACACATCGCGCAGCAGCTCGATGCGGTTCAGCTCATAGACCGCGATCATCGCATCGACATAGGCCTGCTGCGGCACGTCGATGAAGGACAGCGGGCACAGATTGGTGCGGATCAGCGGAATGTTGGCGGCCAGCCGCGACACCCGCTTGTTCACGTCCTCGAAGGGCTGCAGATAGGGCAGGTGCACCATCAGGAAGAAGGCCTGCTCGAACGGGTCTTCGATGTCGGCAGCGATGTCGGTGACGATGCCGAACAGTTCCTCAAGCTGCTGCGGCAGTGCGAGCGGCCGATACACGCAGCCGCTGATCTCGACCGCACGGCTGCGCACCCGGCCACCCGCCTGCGGATCGCGCAGCAGGCCATCGGACAGCAGCGCGTGCAGCGACAGCAGCGTTTCGCGATCGACCGCGATGCGACCGGCGCCATGCACGAGGTACTCGATGGCCGCCTTGTGGTTCAGGATCATCTGCGTTTCGAGCGCGTCCTTGCCGTCGGCGATTTCGCCCAGTTCGATCAGGCGTTCGGTGTCGAGCCGCGAATAGGTGTTGCCCTCCAGCCGCGACGAGGCCCAGGACAGGTCGATCAGCAGCCGGTTCAGGATGTCGCCCGCGAAGGTGCCCGCCGCCGCCTCGCCGACCGGCGAGCGACCGAGCACATGCAGCTGCGCGCGCAGTGGCTCGGGCAGATAGAAGGTGTCATTGGCGCGATAGCGCTCGACGAAGGCGATGTCGTAACCGACCGGGCGACGCAGGTGCAGGGGCCGGCGCACCAGATCGCGCAGCTCGGCGCCCTCGGCGGACAAGGTCACGTAGGGCGCCGGCGCGGCCGGCGACGAAGGCTCCATCGCCATCAGCGCGGCGCCGACGGGCGCCGGGAAATACTTCAGCGCGCGCGCCTCACCGCGCGTCAGGACGCAGCCCTGCGCGACCAGTCCGGACAGCCGGCGCTGCAGCGTGCGCCGCGCCACGCCGTCACCCAGCGCGCGCAGCAGACCCTCCACACCGATGCCCTCCGGATGGCGGGCGATCAGCGCGGCGAGCGTGTCTGGAACGATGGACGAGCGGGATCGGGACATTTCAGTGGCGCAATCCATTTATCACGCCAAAATACTGGCACAAAACAGAAAATCGCGCCACACGGTTATGGCGCGATCCGGCACCCCCGTTCGACCCGTCATTCCCGCCCGCAGGGTCAGTGCACCGTGCACACCATGCACGGATCGAAGGACCGCACGATGTGCTGCACTGCCACCGGCGTGGTTTCGCCGTCGCGCACCGGCGCGCCTTCGAGCGCCGATTCCAGCGCGCCGGGCCGGCCGTCGGCGTCGCGCGGCGAGAAATTCCAGGTGGTGGGCGCGACGATCTGGTAGTTGGCGATGCGGCCGTCGCGCACCGAAATCCAGTGACCCAGGCTGCCGCGCGCGGCTTCGGACAGGCCGGCCGCGATGCCTTCGTCCGGCAGCGGGCCCGGCGTGCAGAAGGGCTCGCCCGGCCGCAGCGCGCGCAGCCAGTCTTCCATCAGGGTGACGACGCGCGCCAGTTCGAGCAGGCGGGCCACCACGCGGGTGTAGACGGTGCCGCCATGCCGGCCCACCAGATCGACGATGAGCGGGTGGCCACTCGCCAGCTGGCGCGCGATGGCGCCGGTTTCCACCACCTCGCCGGCCAGCCGCGGCGCCTTGTTCCAGGTGTAGGCGCCCGGCTTGTCCGGCTCCGGCACGGTGAGGCCGGAGCCCGGATGCTGCGGCCCGCCGGCGTCGCTGAGCCAGGCGTGGGTGGCGTCTTCGCGGATGGCGGCGGCATCGACCGGCGACAGCGCACCGCCCTGCCACACGCCGGCACCGAGCGCGGCGCTGCCGTCCGGCTGCGGATAGGCGCCGTAGCTCAGGTAGCGGCCGGGGCCGGCGCCCAGCGTGGCCAGCGCGGTGTCGCGCGCCACCGTGGCGAAGAAACGCAGATCGCTGCCCAGCGGGTCGCGCGCCACCCAGTCGTCGAACGCCGCTTCCGAGTCGAGTGCGACCACCGCCTCCAGCGGCGTGCCATAGGTGTGGGTTTCGAGAAAGCGGCGAAACTCGCGCACCCGCGCCAGCAGGCGCACCTTCTCTGCCGCGTCGACCGCGCGGGTCGAGCCGCCCGGATCGATGCTCTGGGTGTGCGGCCACTTGCCGGCCAGCGTGCCGAGCAGCGTGAACCAGCGCTGGCGCGCAGCGATCGCGGCGCGCACCCGCTCGCCGGTGCTCGGCGTGTAGCGGCGCACCGCCTCGTCATGCCAGGGCCGGCCGGCATACACCGGTCGCACGAAATCCGGCATGAAAAACAGATAGAAATGGGTCAGGTGATCGGCCAGATTTTCGGTGGCCAGGATCACGTTGGTCACGTGGCGCCCGTTGTCCGGCATCGTGATGTCGCCGAGCGCAGCCAGCGCGCGCGCCGCCGCCACCGACTGCGACACCGAACAGATGCCGCAGATGCGCGGCACATACACCAGCGCGTCATGCGGCTCGCGCCCGCGCAGAATCTGCTCGAAGCCGCGGTACATCGGCGCATTGACGTGCGCCGACGCGACCCGGCCATCGGCGACGTCCAGCGTCACCTCGAGATCGCCCTCGACGCGGTTGAAGGGGCCAACGAGGAGGCGGGTCATGCGTATCGGCGCTCCGATACCTGCGCACAAACGCTAATGGGCATAGCTATAGTGCGCGTCCAAGTCGTGATCAAGCGCGGCAAACGAGTGAAGTATCTCCACACCAAGCGGTAGCAAGAATTGGATGCGTTGAGGATTATCCCAACCTTCCTTAGAACTCTTTCCACCGTGGAAGAGGTTGTTTCGCATCGTCTTTACGAGCTGGACTGCCTTATCCAGATCGCTATCAGTCTGCTTGAAAGCTACTGGCTCCCATATCGATTGTCTTCCATCGATATAACGCTCCTCTTTTGGGGGATCCTCCAGAAGCGCTTTCAATGCAGCGCTCGAGTAGAAGTCCCTGTACCTATTCTTAAAAGACTGCCAATCGGGCTCCACGTTTCCATACTTTCCCTTTTTCTTCGAGAAGGACTCCGCCTCTTTAAGAGCGAACTCGAAGCGCGAGAAAAAATAGAAAAAATCAAAGACCAGCTTTTTCAGGTCTTCGTCAATTTCGTTATATTTGAAATTCACTTCAACCTCGTCCTTCTCGCCACCGGCGGCACCACCACGTGGTCCGATACCGCGTTCACCTTCACCCGCTTCGGCGTGGCCGACTTCGACAGCGAAGCCAGCGCGACAAACCAGGCCTTGGGCATGTCGGTCGGCAGGCCGATCGGAATGCCGGCGAGCTTGGGCGTGGCGTGGAAGGGGTGGCCCGGTTCCTGGAAGCCGGGTTCGGTGCAGCTGATGCAGGCATAGCCGCCGCGGGTGCAGGAGCCTTCGCCGTTCCACGGCCGGGTGTTGCAGTCGGCGTGCGCCTGCGTGCCCTTGCAGCCCATGTGTTCCATCATGCAGCCGAGGTCCGAGGGCTTTTCGGCGCTGGCCTTGAATTCGTAGTACTCGTTGCGGGTGCAGCCGTGGTGAACCAGCTGGTCGGCATAGAAGCGCGGCCGGCCCAGCGTGTCGAGATCGGCGGCGCCGAAGCTGCCGGCCGCCAGTGCCATGAGGGTGTCCAGCACCCAGCTGGGATGGGTCGGGCAGCCGGCGATATTGATGACCGGCAGACCGGCGCCCGCGCGGAAGTCGCTGCCCAGCAGGCCGCCCGGCAACTCGTCCTCGTACTGCAGGCCGCAGGCATCGGTCGGGTTGTCGCCGCCCGCGGTGACACCGCCCCAGGCGGCACAGCTGCCGATGGCGATCACGTTGCGCGCCTTCGCGGCGAGCTTGCGCACCCAGTCGATCATGGGCAGGCCGGTGCCGGCCATGATGTGGAAACGGCCGGTGCCATTCGGCCCGCGCAGCAGCGAGCCCTCGACACACAGCGCGTCCAGCGGCTGGGTGCCGTCTAGCACGCGGCCGAGCAGCGCCACCACGTCGTCACCGCTGTCCAGCGACAGCGACGGGTGCCACAGCAGGTCGATGCCGGCGTCGCGCAGCTGGCCGTGGAAATCGTCGGTGTCGGCGCACAGCAGCGACATGCTGCAGCCGCCGCAGCCACCGGACTGCAGCCATAGAACGGTGAAAGGGGTGCTCATCGCCGGGTGCTCAAATCATTCGTCGTCGTGTTCATGCTGAACCCACACTGTAGCAAGGCAGGCGCGAGACCTGTGCGAGCGGCGCCCTCGCCGCGATGGCAGCGGTGGCAAGGGCGCCAGGGGCAGGCCCGGTCTGCGATGGCGGCGAGGCCGGAGAGACCGCGCGATGCACACGGCCCCATCGCGGCGGGGGCGCCGCTCCCACGGGTGGGCACAGCGGGTCGAGTGAGCCGGCCGTAAAGCGGATCGGCGCGGTCATGCGTTCGCCGATCGGACCTCGCTGCGCATGGCCGAGGTCTGTGGGAGCGACGCCCTCGTCGCGATGGCAGCGGTGGCAAGGGCGCCAGGGGCAGGCCCGGTCTGCGATGGCGGCGAGTGCAGGAGAGACCGCTCGATGCACACGGCCCCATCGCGGCGGGGGCGCCGCTCCCACGAGTGGGCACAGCGGGTCGAGTGAGCCGGCCGTAAAGCGGACCGGCGCGGTCGTGCGTTCGCCGATCGGACCTCGCTGCGCATGGCCGAGGTCTGTGGGCGCGACGCCCTCGTCGCGATGGCAGCGGTGGCAAGGGCGCCAAGGGCAGGCCCGGTCTGCGATGGCGGCGAGTGCCGGAGAGACCGCGCGATGCACACGGCCCCATCGCGGCGGGGGCGCCGCTCCCACAGCGGTGCCTCCACATGCGGCGCCGCTGTGCACACGACGTCCCCGACCTCACCCTTCCAGTCCGAATCTGACCATCTTGCCTCTGAGGCCGACGCGGGACAGGCCAAGTTCCTTGGCGGCGCGGGTCTTGTTCCAGCGGTGGCGGAGCAGGGTTTCGCGCAGCACCATGGCTTCGATCGCGTCGAGGCGTTCGGCCAGGGTGCCGCTGGCGGGCAGGGCGGCGGCGCTGGCGGTGGCGGTGAGGCCGGCCTGACCGTGCAGCACGCGCTGCGACAGCGACTGCGCCTCGATGCGCTCGCTGTCGCTCAGCGCCAGTGCGCGCGCCAGTTCGTTGCGCAGCTCGCGGATGTTGCCCGGCCACGGGTAGCCCATCAGGCAGGCCATCGCCTCGTCGGTCAGCGAGGCGCCGGGGCGGCCCAGTTCGATGCCGACCTCGTCGACCACGCGGCGGGCGATCGGCTCGATGTCGCCTACCCGCTCGCGCAGCGGCGGCACGGTGAAGGTGGCGCCGGCGATGCGGTAGTACAGATCCTCGCGGAACAGGCCTTCGCGCACCCGCTGTTCGAGGTCACGGTGGGTGGCGGCGATCACGCGCACGTCCACCGGCACCGCGCGGGTGCCGCCCACCGGCCGCACTTCGCCTTCCTGCAGCACGCGCAGCAGGCGCACCTGGAAGGCGGGCGAGGTTTCGCCGATTTCGTCGAGGAACACGGTGCCGCCGTCGGCGCGCTGGAACAGGCCGATGTGGTCTTCATAGGCGCCGGTGAAGGCGCCGCGCTTGTGGCCGAACAGTTCGGATTCGAGCAGGGTTTCCGGTATCGCCGCGCAGTTCTCGACCACGAAGGCGCCGTTGGCGCGCGGGCTGGCGTAGTGGATGGCGCGCGCCAGCAGTTCCTTGCCGGTGCCGGATTCGCCGAGCACCAGCACCGACAGGTCGTAGCGCGCGACCCGTGCGGCCATTTCGCACACGCTGTCCATCGGGCTGCCGGCGGCGCGCTCGATGCGGTCGAAGCCGAAGGTGCGGCGCGCGCGCTCCAGCTTGTGCGCGGCGCGCTGGCGCAGCACCGGCGTGGCGGTGCGCAGTTCGAGGTCGAGGCGAGCGGTTTCCTGCTGCAGCGTCTGCGCCTCGGCGGCGTTGCGCACGGTGGCCAGCAGGTGGTCCGGCACCCAGGGCTTCAGGATGTACTGGTAGATGCCGGCGTCGTTGATGCCGGCGATGATGTCTTCCGAGTCGGTGTAGCCGGAAATGACGATGCGCACGATGTCAGGCCAGCGCTCGCGCACCTCTTTCAGGAACACGACGCCGGTCAGGCCGGGCATGCGCTGGTCGCACAGAATGACGTTCACCTCGTGCCGCTCGAGCTGGGTGCGCGCGTCGTCGGCACCGCTGGCGGTGAGCACGACGAAATCCTCTTCCAGCGTGCGGCGCATCGCGTCCTGCGAGCGCACTTCGTCATCGACCACCAGCACGGTGGGCAGGCGCAGGCCGGCGTTCATCGCGCTGCCACCTCGCGGTGCACTGCCAGATGGCGCGGCGTCCACGCATGCGGCAGCCGGTGCACGAAGTGGTGGCGCGCGACGTGGTAACTGGGGTCGAAGCCGTAGAAATTGCGGTGCATGCGGGCCAGTTCCTCCTGCCGGTAGTCGGCGAGCGGGCGGGCGGCTTCGTCGGCGGCCCGCGTCTTCTGTTTGCGCGCGAGCGCGTCGCAAAGATTGTACGACGCGGCCATCGCGCAGGCCTCCTGCAGCGCGGCATCGAGCAGGGCCGCCGGCGGGCCGTCGATGCAGCGGTCGATGAAGCCGATGCGCGCCGCCTCCGGCGCCGACAGCGGCAGACGGCGCTGCATCAGCGCGCGCGCGCCGTCGGCGCCCAGCCGCTTCGGCGCCAGATAGGTCCAGTACTCCGAGCCGTACAGATTGCCCATGTTCTTGTAGTGCGGATTCAGCATGACGCCGCGCCCGGCCCACACCTGGTCGGCGGCCAGCGCGAGGAAGGCGCCGCCGGCACCGGCATTGCCGCGCAGCAGCGACACGGTGAGCCGGTCGGTGGTGGTCAGGATTTCCAGCGCCACATCGTTCATCGCGTTGATGTTGCGCCAGGAGGCGTCGGCCGCGCTGTCGCCGTCGCGGTGGGTGGCGTGCTCGATGGTGTTGAGGTCGATGCCGTTGCTGAAGAAGCCTGCGCCGCCGGCCAGCATGAGCAGCTGGGTGTCGCGCCGCTTCACCTCGACCAGCGCGTCGCGCAGCCGCGCGCACTGCGCGGTGGACATCGCGCCATTGCAGAAGTCGAAGCTGAGCACGCCGACCCGCGCGCCGGGTGCGCCGGGTGCGCCGTGTTCGGCGTAGCGCAGTTCCGCCCACTCGTCGTCGGCGCGCTGCAACGGCGCGGGGCGTTCGGGCAGGGCGGCGGTTTCATCGGCCAGCGCGAGCGCGGCCGGCAGCTTGATGCTCACGGTGCGGTCGAGCCGCGCGACGCGCCCCAGCCACACCGCACCATCGACCGTGCGGCACAGCAGCGCGTCGTCGCGCCGCGCCAGCGGCTCACCGGGGGCGCCGTTCAGACCGGCCCACGCGGCCGCCGTGGCCGGATGCGCGTCGTACAGCCGGACCTCCACGCCACACAGCCGGCTCACCACGCCGGGCTGGCCGTCAGAGGCGCGCACCTTGGCCAGCACGGTGGCGCTGTCGTCACGCGCCCAGTCGATGGCGCGACGCGCCTGCGGCAGCACGCCGCGCCAGCCGTCGGCCTGCGGCGGCAGCGTGAGCGGAGGTTCACCCGCGGCATGGCGAGCGAGCGCCTGCAGCGTGGCCGCCACCGCGGCTTCGGTCACTTCGGCGCGGTACAGCGCGCCCTTGGAGGCGGCTCGCATCGGAAAGCCGGCGTGCGCCCACACCGGGCCGGCGTCGAAATCGCCGTCGGCCTGCAGCACGGTGACGCCCCATTCGGCGCGGCCATCGAGAATGGCCCAGTCCAGCGCGGCCGGGCCGCGGTCACCGGGCGGCCCCGGATGCACGATGAAACAGGGCAGCGCACGCCACACGCTGTCCGGAATGCGCCGCTTCAGGAAGGGCGCGATCAGCAGGTCGGGCCGGAACAGTGCGACCGCCTCTTCGGTCACGCTGTCGGCGATGTCCAGCTCGACCGACAGCGTGTGGCCGAGCGCGGCCAGTTCGGCGTACAGCCGCTGGCTCAGGCTGTTGAAGCTGTGGCAGAGCAGCAGGATGCGCATGTCAGGGTTCGAAGCGCAGGCCGGCCAGCGCGCGGGCGGCGTCCTTGCGGCCCATGTAGAGCGCCAGCTTGGATTCGATGTGGTCGAGCGCGCGATTGAAGGCGTCGGCGTCCGCCGCCTGCAGCAGCGGACGCGCGACCAGCCCGACGTCCGGCCCGAAATGCGGCGCCAGCCGCTGCAGCGCGTCGCTGCGGCGCATTTCCAGCGCCGGGTCGGTGAGCTCCTGGGCCGCTGCCGGCAGTTCGCTGTCCACCGACTCGACGTGGCCGAGCCGTTCCAGTTCGTCCAGCAGCACCTGCGCGTCGTCGCCGATCACCTCCTGCAGCGCCGACAGCGGCGCCCGGCCATTGACCACGATGAGCGCCGCGCGCAGACGGCCGCGCAGCATGCTGGCGCGCGACAGCAGTTCGCTGCGACCGCGTTCGGTCTTGGCGTAGATGCGGTCGGCGGTCATCGTCGCGTCGAGCAGCGAAGAGAACACGCGGTTCAGCAGATGCGCGGCAGCTGTTCGCCGCTGAGCCAGTCCACCACGCGGCGGCCGCCGAAGCGGGTATTCATCTGCACGAAGTGGTGCGGGTCTTCGGTCACGACACCGATGCGCGCGGCGTCCGCCCCGCGCGGGTGGGCCCGCATGGCGGCCAGCACGCTGTCGGCCTGGTCCGCCGGCACGATGGCCAACAGCTTGCCTTCGTTGGCGACGTAGAGCGGGTCCAGCCCCAGCAGTTCGCAGGCGGCATCGACCTCCGGCTTCACCGGGATCGCCGCTTCGTCGAGCAGCATGCCGACGCCGGACTGGCGGGCGATCTCGTTCAGCGTGGTCGCCACGCCGCCGCGGGTCGGGTCGCGCAGCGTGCGGAGGGCCGGGCAGGCGGCCAGCATGTCGGCCACCAGGCCGTTCAGCGCCGCGGTATCCGACACGATGGTGGTTTCGAATTCCAGCGATTCGCGCTGCGACAGCACCGCCACGCCGTGGTCGCCCACCGTGCCCGACAGCAGGATGACGTCGCCCGGCCGCGCGTTGGCGCCCGACACGTCGATGCCGTGCGGCACCACGCCGACGCCGGTGGTGCTGATGAACACGCCATCGCCCTTGCCCTGCTCCACCACCTTGGTGTCGCCGGTCACCACCGCGACGCCGGCTTCGCGCGCGGCGGCCGCCATCGACTGCACGATGCGCTTCAGGTCGGCCAGCGGAAAGCCCTCTTCGAGAATGAAGCTGGCCGACAGCCAGAGCGGGGTGGCGCCCATCATGGCCACGTCGTTCACCGTGCCGTGCACGCTGAGCGCGCCGATGTCGCCGCCCGGGAAGAACAGCGGCGAAATGACGTGCGCGTCGGTCGCCATCACGAGGCGGCTGCCCTGCGGAATGGCCAGCGAGGCGCCGTCGTTGCCCTGGCGCAGGAAGGGGTTGTCGAAGGCGGCGAGGAAAATTTCCTCGATCAGCTGCGACGCTGCGCGACCGCCTGCGCCATGGCCCATGTCGATGCGGCCGTTGCGGATGTCCAGCGGCCGGACATAGCCCGCGCGCACGGTGCCGCCCTTGCTGTCGTCTCTCGCGTTCATGCTGTCACCACCGGAATGTCCTTGAACCGCCCGTAGGCGTAATGCGCGGCACAGGCGCCTTCGCTCGACACCATGCAGGAACCGATCGGGTTTTCCGGCGTGCACACGGTGCCGAAAATCTTGCAGTCGGTCGGCTTCTTGACGCCGCGCAGGATGGCGCCGCACTCGCAGGCCTTGTTGTCGGCCACCGGCGTGTAGCCGACATCGAAACGGCGTTCGGCGTCGAACTCGGCGAAGGCCGGGCGGATCTTCAGCGCGCTGTACGGCACTTCGCCCAGACCGCGCCATTCGAAGCTGGGCCGCAGTTCGAACACCTCGGACACCTTCTGCTGCGCGGCCAGATTGCCGTCGCGGTCGACCGCGCGGGTGAATTCGTTCTCGACGTGGGCACGGCCTTCGTTCACCTGGCGCACCAGCATCAGGATGGCCTGCATCACGTCCAGCGGCTCGAAGCCGGCGATCACCACCGGCTTGCGGTATTCCTCGGCGAAGTGCTCGTAGGGCGCGGCGCCGATCACGATGCTCACGTGCGCCGGGCCGATGAAGCCGTCGATCGGCACCGTGCCGTACTGGCGCACTTCCGGTGATTCCAGAATGTGGGTGATGGCGGACGGCGTCAGCACGTGGCAGCACAGCACGCTGAAATTCTTCAGCCCCTCGCGCTGCGCGCGCAGGATGGCCAGCGCGGTCGGCGGCGTCGTCGTTTCGAAGCCGATGGCGAAGAACACCACCTGACGCTCCGGGTTGTCGCGCGCGACGGTGAGCGCGTCGGCCGCCGAATACACCATGCGGATGTCGCCGCCGCGCGCCTTGGCCTTGGTCAGCGACAGCTGGTCGGACGCCGGCACGCGCATGGTGTCGCCGTAGGTGCAGACGATCACGTCGTGTTCGAGCGCCAGCCTGATCGCCATGTCGACCCGGCCGATCGGCAGCACGCACACCGGACAGCCGGGGCCGTGGATCATGCGCACATTGGCCGGCAGCAGTTCGCTCACGCCGTAGCGCGATATGGCGTGCGTGTGGCCGCCGCAGAACTCCATGAAGCTGTAGGCGCGGTCGCCGCGCGCTTCCGTGGCCAGACGGTCGGCAATCCTGCGCGCGACGTCGCCGTCGCGGAACTCGTCGATGTATTTCATGCGGCGGACTCCGTTGCGGCCATCGCCGACATTTCGCCGAACAGCGCCAGCGTGCGCTCGGCCTCGTCCGGATCGATCATGCCGATGGCGTGGCCGACGTGGACGATGACGTAGTCGCCGACCTGCGCCTGCGGCACCAGTTCGATCGACACTTCCTTGCGGATGCCGCCGAGGTTCACCATCGCGCGTTCGTCCGCGCGCAGTTCGACCAGTTTGGCGGGAATGGCTAGACACATGACAGCATCTCCGAGTGCGTGTGCGGGGCGATGAGGATCTGCTGCGCGACCGCCCATGCCTGGCCCCAGGCCAGACCGGCGTCGCCGCAGGAGGTGGATTGCGGGCGCAGCACGCGCAGGCCGCGCCGCTGCAGCCGCAGCGTGACCCGGCGGGTGAGCAGCGCATTCATGAAACAGCCGCCACCCAGGCAGACGGTGTCGACGCCGGTGGCTTCGGCCGCTTCCAGCGCCCACTGCGCGAGCGCGTCGGCCAGTTCGAAATGGAAACGGGCGGCCGCGGCGTCGACCGCGTCCGCCGGCGTGTCGAACAGGGTCGCAACCAGCGGGCGCAGATCCAGCTGTTCGCTGCAGGCGGCCGGCGCATCGACGTCGAGCGACGGTTCGCCGTGCTGCGCGCACCAGCGCTTCGCCGCAGTTTCCAGCGCAATCGCGGCTTCGGCTTCGTGCGACTGGCGCACGCTCAGGCCGAGCGCACCGGCGGCGGCGTCGAACCAGCGGCCGGTGCTGGTGGTGGGCGGGCTGTTCAGGCCGGTGTCCAGCATGCGGGCCACGGTGCGCGCGGCGGCACTGCCCACCGCCGGCGCGAAGCGCGCCTCGATCTGGTCGCCGTGACCCAGCACCTGCAGTGCCGCGGCCGCCATGCGCCAGGGCTCGCGCGCGGCGGCGTCGCCACCGGCCAGCCGCAGCGGCCACAGATGACCGAGCCGGCGCCAGTCGCCGGGCGCCACCCACAGCAGTTCGCCGCCCCAGGCCAGGCCGTCGGTGCCGAGGCCGACGCCGTCCAGCGCCAGCCCGACCACCGGTTCGGTCAGGCCGTGCTCGGCCATCACCGCGGCGATGTGCGCGTGGTGATGCTGCACGCCGACCGCCGGCACGCCCAGCCTTTCGGCCAGCGCCACCGCCAGCCGGCTGCTGTGGAAATCCGGGTGCAGGTCATGCGCCACCGCCTGCAGCGACCCACCGGACTGGTCGAGCAGCGCGTCGAGCGAGCGCTCGAGCGCGACACAGGCGGCCGGATCGCCGAGGTCGCCGTGCAGCGGCGACCAGTGCGGCTGGCCGTCCTCCAGCAGACAGGCGGCGTTCTTGAGCCAGGCGCCACAGGCCAGCACCGCCGGCAGGCCCGGGTTCATGATGCGAGCACCGGCTGTACAGCGGGTTGCGCGACCGGGGGCTGCATGCGCGCGGCGATCCAGGCCAGCCATTCATCCATGCCTTCGCCGGTGGTGGCGGACACGCGGATCACCTCGATGTCCGGATTCACCCGGCGCGCGAAATCGATGCAGCGCTCGACGTCGAATTTCAGATAGGGCAGCAGGTCGACCTTGTTCACCAGCATGACGCGGCTGGCGGCGAACATGTCCGGATACTTCAGCGGCTTGTCCTCGCCTTCGGTCACCGACAGGATGGCCACCTTGGCCGCCTCGCCCAGATCCCACATGGCCGGGCACACCAGATTGCCCACGTTCTCGATGAACAGCAGGCTGCGCGCCGCGCCGTGATCGTGGCGGTGCAACCGGGCGAAAGCCTCAGCCACCATGGGCGCGTCCAGATGACAGCCCTTGCCGGTGTTCACCTGGATGGCGGGCGCGCCAGTGGCGCGTATGCGGTCGGCGTCGAAGGCGGTCTGCTGGTCGCCCTCGATCACCGACACCGGCAGGCCGGGCGCGCGGCCCTTCAGCGCCTCGATGGTGGCGCACAGCAGCGTGGTCTTGCCGGAACCCGGGCTGGACACGAAATTGAACGCGGTCACGCCGTGCGAGGCGAAGTGCTGGCGGTTCCGCGCGGCGATGCGGTCGTTCTCGCCGAGGATGTCGGTTTCCAGCCGGATCGCGCGCGCCTGGCTCATGCCGGGCACCGACACCCGGGCGGCGCCGGCGCCGAAGTGCAGGTCGCCGCTGGCCGGGTCCACGCTCACATGGGCGTGATCGGCGACCACCGGCTCCGCTGTACGCGAAGCCGGCTTCGCGCGGCGCGCGGCCGGTGAATACGGGTTCGCCGGATGGGCGTGGCCATGCCCCTCGATGCTGACCTGGCTGCCGTCACCGGCACATCCACAGACTACGCACATGTCGATCTCCTCCGTCCTCGCCCGGTCTGGGCCGGGTCATGTTCCGCTGCGTCGCGCGGCACGGGCCGCGCACATTCCTGTTTCCGGTCTGCCCGCCCTGTGCGGACCCGACCTTCTGCTGCGGCGCTCGCCGCTCAGTCCTCGACCTGCATGTCGATCACTTTCAGTTCGGTACCGCCGGTGGGCTGCAGCCGGTATCCGCCGCAGTGCGGGCAGGCGTCACCGCGCTGCGCGATCTGCACGGTGACGCTGCAGTCCATGCACCAGGCTTCGCCCGGCGGTTCGTCAATGTCGATCCGCGCGCCGTCGAGCAGGGTGCCGGGCGCGATGGCTTCGAGCGCGAAGCGCAGCGCGCGCGACTCGACCCCGGCCAGCTGCCCTGCTTCCAGCCGCAGATGCGTAACCCGGGCGAAGCGCTCGCGCTCGGCCGTACGCTCAACCAGCTGCAGGATGCCGCCGGCCAGACTGGCTTCATGCATGGGCCACCTCCGGCAGCAGCAGGTCGTAGCGCACGCAGGGGTCCCAGGCGCTCATCAGCACCGCCACCTGACGCGCGATGTCAGGCGCCTGCGGGTCCAGCGTTTCGAGCGACGCGGCGACCGCGCCCTGCGGGTGAAAATTCCATTCGGTCGGCGCCAGCACCCGGCAGCGCTGCACCACGGTGCGGGTCGGGTCGAGCTCCACGTAATGCAGCAGCAGGCCGCGCGCCATTTCGGCCCAGGCCAGACCGGTGCCCGGCCCGAGCGCGAGCTGGCCGCTGCGCAGCCGGGGTGCGACATCGGGCAGCGCCAGCCGCACGGTTTCGGCGATGCGGGCGGCCATGCGGGCGCCGGCGGTGGGCGCCGGCGGCGCCTTCGGGGCGTCGTCGAGCCGGGTCCAGCAGCCGGTTTCGGCGCAGCGGCCATCGAGGTCGGGCAGACGGCTGAAGTCGTCCTCGTCCGCCAGCCGGCCGGCCAGCGCACGCAGGCCGGCGGCGTCGGCATGCACCTGCAGCGGCGGCGCCACCGGCAGCCGGCAGTCGGCGATCGGGGCGATGTCGTCCATCAGCGCGGCCAGCCAGCTGGCGCGGCTGGCGCGCCAGCTGGCGAAGGCGGTGTGCGGATCGGCGTCCCACGCGGCCAGCCAGTCCAGCGCGCGACCGCCGAGCAGATGGCATTCAAGCCAGTCGGCCGGCGTATGGGTGGCGTCCGGACGCAGCAGCGGACAGGCCGCGAGCGCGCGCTGCGCTTCGGGCGGCGGCGAGCCGGCCAGCCGGGTCGGCCAGTCGAGCAGCAGGCGGCGCAGGTGTTCGCGCAGTGTTTCGTCGCGCAGGCTCGCGGTACTGGGCGGCGCCTCGATGCCGCGCGCCGCATCCACCGCAGCGCGCGCGCACAGCGCGTGGGCATGGGCGCACAGGCTGAACACCGAAGACAGCAGGCCGGGCAGCATGTCGGCCGGCTTGCCGCGACCCAGCGTGGCGGCCCAGTCCGGGCGGCTGCCGGCCAGCGCCTGCGGCCGCGCGGCGCCCGGGCGCACGCGCAGCACGCCGGCCAGTGCGTCCAGCGTGTTCATGGGCTGCGACTCCGGCCGAACAGGAAGCCGCGACGCGAGGGGCGTTCGACTTCGCCCTCCGCCTCGCGCGGCGCGGCCGCGGCATCCGGCTGCGCACTGCGCAGACGGATGAGCACCGCACGCGCGGTGGCGACCGCATTGTCGTGGTCCGGGAAATCGAACATCGGCGAAAACAGCGAACAGGCGTCGAAGGTACCGATGGCCGCCTCGTGCGCGCCGATGAAGTCGAAGCGCTCGTTGCCCAGCGCCAGCCGGCGGCTGACGCCGACCCGGCCCGCATCGTCCTCGCGCACCAGCGGCAGGCGCACCAGATTCATGAACCAGGGCGTGACCAGCACGCCGCTGACCGCGGCCGGCAGATCCGGCTCCGACGCGCAGGGCTCGAAGCCGACCGCCTCCACCCGCAGCGCGGGGTTGATCACCGGCAACCCGGCCATGCGGGTGTCGGCGATCTGGCGGAACAGCGTCTCGAGGGCGCTGATGCGGTAGGCAAGCATCGGGTCGGTGGTCATGTCGGTCGCTCAGGTGCGGTGAGGTGATCAACCTCAGTCGATCACCATGAACTGGTCGGCGTCGCCGTCGCACTGCGGGCAGCGCCAGTGCGGCGGCAGGTCGGTGAATGCGGTGCCCGGCGCGATCTGCCACACCGGGTCGCCCTGCTGCGGGTCGTACACCCACCAGCAGATCTTGCATTCGAGCTTCGCATTGTCCGGCAACTTCCCGGCGTCGCCGAGATAGCTGCCTTCGAAGCGTGCGGGTTCCGACATGATCAGGCGCCTTCCACCCAGGCCAGCACTTCGGTCAGACGCTCGAACGAATCTTCGAGATCCTCCTTCGCGGCCATCGCGACCTCGGGCAGGGCGGTCACCTCGACGGTGTTCAGAATGACCACGTCCTGCGAGTTGTAATAGACGACGCGCCAGGTGTTGGGCACGCGGGTGTTGGTGATGCGGCAGTTGCCGTAGCCGCGCGACAGGATGAGCACGCGGCCGGTGCCGAGGTGGTGGTCCATGAAGCCGATGTCTTCCTGCGACATCGGCAGCAGCGTGAGATTCACCACGTGCGCCGGCTGGCCCGGCTTCCACGCGCGCCACTGGTCCTCGATCTCGGCCAGCAGTGCCGGCGCGTTCTGCACATTGGGCGGCAGCGCGCCCTGCCAGCGCGGCACCGAGAACCACAGGTCATCAACCGCCGAACCGCGCAGGATGTGCGGGATGGCGCCGACCTCGATGGTGTCGGACTGCACGCGGCCGCCGTCGGTCACGATGACACGCCATACGCCGGCGAACACCGACTCCTGCACGTCGACCCGCCAGGCGGTGTCGCCTTCGGTGCGCACCTGGGCGCTCACCTCGCCCTCGCCCATCACCTGGTTGATCAGTTTCAGGTCGTCCGGCGGCAGCCGGGTCAGGTCGATGCTGCGGTTGCGGCCGTCGAGGCGGGTTTCGCCGACGCAGGCCAGCACGTCGCGCAGCGCCAGATGCGCCTGTTCGTGGCCGACCAGCTCTTCCGGCTCGGGCAGGATGGGCGGGCGGAACGTCTCCATGCCCTGCGGCATGTTCATGTACTGCAGCGTTTCATCTTCGACCTGGGTGCCGGGGCCGATGACGGCGACCGGAATCGGAAACTCTTTCACGTTGGACTCCGTTCAGTGGCAGGAGGATTCGGAAGCGGCGCCGGCGTTGCGCACCGGAATGCCGACCGTGGGGGCGCGCGAGGTGGGCATGGTGAGCGCAAGACCGACCCGTTCGACATAGACGTCCCAGTCCAGCATGCCGGACAGGGTGGTGACGTACTGGCCGTCGCGCACGAACACCAGCGCCGGCCAGCGGATGGAGCCGTAGCGCTTCGCGATCGCGTCCTCGTCCGCGCGGGTGGCGACACCGACCGTGAAGCGGCGCGGGAACTGCGCCACCAGTTCGGGCAGCACCACCGCCACGTCCAGCGCTTCCGGGAAACGCACCGGGTCGCCGGCGAGCAGGATGACGCGGTCGCCCCCGGCAGCGGCCCAGTCAGCCACGGTGTCGGCGGTAAGCCACTGCGCGCCGTGGGCGCTGACCAGCCGTTCGATCAGCGGCGAAGCGGTGGCCGGTGCGGCCACCGGCAGCGTGACGATGGGCGCGGACGCGCCGTGTTCGATGCTCATGCGGGTTCTCCCAGAAGGCTGCCCTGAGGGCGGTGTTCGCTACGGGTCGCGGCGCCTGACAGCGCGCGCAGCTGTTCTTCACTCATCGCGGACGGCAGCGCGAAGGCGGCATCGCCGTCGCCGCCCTCGCCCTGCATGACCGCCTCGATCATGTCCAGCGTGGCGTCGACCTCGCGCGCGCGCTCGACGCTGATGCGCTCCTGTGCGCTGTCGAGGAACACCAGCAGCCAGTCGCCGACCGCCACCTCGCCCACGAGCGCGGAGCGCACTCGGCGCAGGCCCAGCCGGCCCACGCAGCGCACATGACCCGGCTCGATCGCCATCACCTGCATCGGAATGCCCAGACACATGGTTCAGCCCTCCGCCACGGTGGTCGGGAAGAAACGGGCGTCGCCGCTGCGGCAGGCGAGGTCTTCGGCCGGGCGTTCGTCCTCGTAGCGCTCCAGCCCCAGTTCGGCGAAGGTGATGCATTCGCGCACGGTGAGCGGCGTGCTGCGCGGCTGCGGGCCGGCGCCCCAGCGGCGCAGCGTGTCCAGCCCGATCTGCAGTGCGTCTTCCAGCGCGCGGCGGACGATCGGGCGCAGGCTGCCGCCGTAGTCCTCCAGTTCTTCCGGCTGGCAGCCGATCAGCAGCACTTCGCGCGGATAGCGGCCGGTGAGCTGGGCCAGCGACAGCACTTCCTGGAAGCCGGTCTGGTGCAGGCTCATCTTCTTCGCGCCCATGAAGCGGGGCACGTCGTCGTTGGCGATGCACTTGATGGTGCCCGGCTCCAGACCGTAGTCGATGGCATCGAATATGAGCAGGCAGTCGGCCGCCTGCACGTGCTGCACCAGGTAGAGGCCCTGGGTGCCGCCGTCGATCAGCTGCACCTCGATGCCTTCTTCGGGCGCGAATTCCCAGCGCTGCTGCAGCGCTTCGACACAGCGCACGCCGAAGCCCTCGTCGGCCCACAGCACGTTGCCGATGCCGAGCACGACCAGGGTGTCACCAGGGCGGTGACAGGCGGTTTCGGACGGAGTGGTGTTCATCGTCGCAATACCTCGGAAAAAATCAGTGGGCGCCGCGCGGAAGCGTGGCGTCAGGCGTGGCGCGCAGCGCCTTCCAGGCGTGGAAGCTGTCCCAGGCCGACTGCAGCGCGAGCCAGAAGGCGGCGTCGGTGCCGAACAGCAGGGCACAGCGGATGGCGGTGTCGGGCGTCATCGCGCGCTGGCCATGCACGATTTCGTGCAGACGGCGGCGCGACATGCCGAGCGCGCGTGCAGCCTCGCTCTGCGACATGCCGATGGGAGAGAGGTAGTTGTGCTGAAGAAACCGTCCCGGATGCCACGGCGCCCGCACCGGAATGCCCGCAGGCGGGTGCGAACGACGTGACGAACCGGGACGCAAGGGGTGCACAACGAGCCTTCTTTCTCTTGAGGAGACGGTGGAAGGTGCCGCGGCGCGCGCGGGTGCGAGAGCCGCGGACACTGTTTCAGTCCTTGAAGGTGCGGTGGCCGGAAATCATGGTGCTCACCACGCTGGAGCGACCCATGATGTCTTCGCGGATGGCCGCATAGACGTGCAGGATGACGAACACGATGAGCGCCCACATGCCGAGGTGGTGCCAGGTATGCACGTCCTGCGACTGGCCCATCAGCGGAATCACCCAGCCGAACATCCGCTCCTGCCACGAGCCCATCTGCGCGCCTTCGCCGTACAGCGCGAAGCCGGTGCAGATCATGAACAGCGTGAGCAGCAGGTAGCCGAAGAACATGGCGAAGCGCGCCAGCGGGTTGTGGCCGACATAGCGCCCGGGACGCGCGCTTACGAAGGCATACCACTTGAGCATGCCGAACACCTCGACCCAGTAGGCGCGGGTGAGCAGCGGTACCCAGAACAGCTCGCGGGCATGGTGATTGCCGACAATGGCCCAGTAGATGCGGCCGATCAGCCCCACCGCCAGCAGGTAGCCGGCGGCGAAGTGGGCGAAGCGGATATAGCCCATCAGGTAGTTCGCGCTGGCTTCACCCGGCTGGGTGGGCAGCGGCGAACCGATGAAATAGCCGGTCAGCGCGAGCACCGTGATGGCGAGTGCGTTGATCCAGTGCCAGATGCGGACCGGCGCCTCGTACACATAGACCGACTTGATCGAGCGGCCGTGGGCGACCGCTCCGTCATCGATGCCGGTGGCGTGGGACAGCTTTTCTGAAGTGGTGGCGGACATCTGTCGTCTCCCGCGGTTGGGTGCATCAGATGCGCGACGCGAACATGAACAGGCCGGCCGCACCGACACCGGCGGCCTGCACGCGCCACAGCCAGGCCGGCACGCGGGCCAGCCCGCTGCCGGCCGCGAGACCGGCGGCATGCAGCAGTGCCGAGCCGGCGACGAAGCCTGCCGCGTAGGCGGCGAACGAGCTGCCAGCGACCCACTCGGCACCGTGCGCCACGCCGTGCAGCGCACCGGCGGCGGCGACCAGCGCGAAGCCGGCGGTGGCCGGCAGACGGCCGCGGCCGAGCAGCAGCACGCCCAGCGCAGCGACGCTCAGCGCGACACCGGCTTCGACGAAGCCGCCGGCGCCGGTCTGCACGCCGATGAAGGCACCGGCCAGCAGCGCGATCAGAAAGAAAGCCGGGCCAGCCAGGCGCTGCGCGGCCGGCAGGGCCGCCGCCGACCACACGCCGACCGCAATCATCGCCAGCAGGTGATCGGCACCGGCAAACGGGTGGGCCAGGCCGGCGGCCAGACCGTGGGCGCCGTGGCCTTCATGCGCCTGGGCGACGCCGGCGGCGGCGGCCAGAGCGGCCGCGACGGCTGCGCGGCGAACGAGGGAAGTATTCATGTTTCCTCCTGATTTCGTTATGTCGTGGGCGCGCTTCAGCGCACCTTCACCGTGGTCAGTTCCTGGCCGTCCTCGCTCATCACGTGCGTCGAGCAGGCGAGGCAGGGGTCGAAGGAATGCAGCGTGCGCAGGATTTCCACCGGCTGTTCCGGATTCACCATCGGCGTGTTCATCAGGCTGGCCTCGAAGGCGCCGATCTGGCCCTTGGTGTCGCGCGGGCTGCCGTTCCAGGTGGTCGGCACGACGCACTGGTAGTTCTCGATGCGGCCGTCCTTGATGCGGATCCAGTGGCCCAGCATGCCGCGCGGTGCGGCCACGGTGCCCACGCCCTTGGCTTCCTTCGGCCAGGTCTTCGGGTCCCACTTCTCGACGTTGGCGGTGCTGCGGTCGCCGGCCTTGATGTTGTCGATCAGCTGCTTGTAATCGTCATACATCATTTCGGCGGCGTACTGGCTTTCCAGTGCGCGGGCCAGCGTGCGGCCGATGGTGGTGGGCAGCAGCTGCTTGGCGGAGAACTGGGTTTCCGGCAGGCCGAGCGCCTTCGGAATGGCGCTGTTGATCGCCACCGCCGACTCATCCACCTGCTGCTTCACGCGCTGGCACCACTTGTTGCCCTTGGCGGCGTGCGCATAGCCGAGGATGTAGCGCGACAGCGGGCCGACCTCGACCGCGTGGCCACGCCAGCGCGGCGACTTGATCCACGAGTACTTGGCGCTCTCGTCGATCTCCTCGATGTTGGTACGGCTGCCCTTGGTCTTGGCACCCAGCTCGTAATTCGGCTCGGTGACGCCGTCCCACGGGTGCAGGCCCTTGGATTCGTCGGCGTACTTGTACCAGCTGTGATTGACGAACTCCTGCACCTGCTCCGGGTCACGCGGGTCGATTTCGTGGATCTCGTCCCAGTTGCCGTTCAGGATGACGCCGCCCGGCAGCTGATGCGTGCTGTGGTCGTAGGGCACCTTCTCGTAAGTGCCGTAGTCGGCCACGTTGGTGGCCGACAGGCCACCGCCGTACAGCCAGCCGGCCTGCTTGTAGATCGTGCCGATGGCGAGCACGTCCGGTACATAGACGTTGTTGTTGAACTCGATCATCTCCTTGATGCGGGCTTCGACGAAGTTCAGCCGCTCCATGTTGATCGGCGCACCGGCGGCGCCGTCGCCGTCGATGTTGATCGCGCACGGCACGCCGCCCACCAGGTAGTTCGGGTGCGGGTTCTTGCCACCGAAGATGGTGTGCACCTTGACCCATTCCTTCTGCAGGTCGAGCGCTTCGAGGTAGTGGGTGACCGCCATCAGGTTGGCTTCCGGCGGCAGCACATAGGCCTTGCTGCCCCAGTAGCCATTCATGAAGGGACCGAGCTGGCCGCTTTCGACGAATTTCTTCAGCCGGTTCTGGATGTCGCGGAAATAGCCGGGCGAGGACAGCGGGTGCGACGGCGACACCATCTGCTGCAGTTCGCTGGTTTTCTTCGGGTCGGCCTTCAGCGCCGACACAACGTCCACCCAGTCGAGCGCGTGCAGGTGGTAGAAGTGCACCGCGTGGTCATGCACCTGCAGCGTCTTCGCCATCATTTCGCGGATCAGGTGGGCATTCAGCGGAATCTTGATGCCCAGCGCGTCTTCCACCGCGCGCACCGAAGTCAGTGCGTGACAGCCGGTACAGACGCCGCAGATGCGCTCGACGAAGGCCCAGGCGTCGCGCGGATCGCGGCCCTTCAGGATCACTTCGAGGCCGCGCCACATGGTGCCGGTCGACACCGCGTTGCGGATGACGTTGTTGCTGTCCACATTCACTTCACAGCGCATGTGACCTTCGATGCGCGTGACCGGGTCGACGACGATGCGCCGACCGGAGTTGTCCATCTTGAAACCTTGCGTTTCGTAAGCACCCATCTTCGTATCCTTTGCTGGAACAGGGCCCGCCGGCGCGGCCGCTCAGGGCCGCGCACCTGCGGGGTTCGCGATCAGTGGTCGGCGGTGGTGGTGGCGCTGTCCTGCTTGTGCGAGGCGCGCTTGATCGCCGACACCGCGGCGTGGGCCGCAACCGCCGCACCGACCACGCCGGCCGCGGTGGCGCCGACCTGGTCCGCATTCGCTTCGATGCCGAACTGGTGGATGTCGGTCAGGCGGTCGTAGAACGAGCCCTTGTCCCAGAAGCCGTCTTCCGAGCAGCCGATGCAGCCGTGGCCGGCCTTGATCGGGAAGCTGGTGCCCTCGTTCCACTGCACGGTGGAACAGGCGTTGTAGGTTGTCGGGCCCTTGCAGCCGACCTTGTAGAGGCAGTAGCCCTTGCGCGCGGACTCGTCGTCCCAGGCCTCGACGAACTGGCCGGCATCGAAGTGCGGACGGCGGTAGCACTTGTCGTGGATGCGCTGGCTGTAGAACATCTTCGGCCGGCCCTGGCGGTCCAGTTCCGGGATGCGGTCGAAGGTGAGCATGTAGGTGATGACACCGGTCATCACTTCGGCGATCGGCGGGCAGCCCGGCACCTTGATGATGGGCTTGTCGAAAATGACCTTGTGTACCGGCGTGGCCTGGGTCGGATTCGGCTTGGCCGCCTGCACGCAGCCCCAGCTGGCACAGGAACCCCAGGAAATGATGGCCTTGGCGTCCTTGGCCACGTGCTTGAGCTGGTCGATGAAGGGCTTGCCGCCGATGATGCAGCTCATGCCATCCTGGTTCAGCGGCGGGTTGCCCTCGACCGCCAGGATGTAGTTGCCCTTGTACTTGGTCATGATCTCTTCGAGGATCGCCTCCGCCTGGTGGCCTGCGGCCGCCATCAGCGTGTCGTCGTAGTCGAGCGAGATCATCGAAAGCACCACGTCCTTCGCCAGCGGGTGGGCCGAGCGGATGAAGGATTCGGAACAGCAGGTGCATTCCAGCCCGTGCAGCCACAGCACCGGGGTGCGCGGCTTGGTTTCCATCGCGTGGGCGATCTGCGGCACGAAGGCCGGACCGAGCCCGAGCGACGTGGCGGTCAACGAACAGTACTTCAGGAAACTGCGGCGCGAGATGCCCTGCCGGCGCATCACCTCATAGAAGGTTTCCATCCTGGTCTCTCTCCTGTGCTTCTTGTTGTCAGCGGCCCATCACCCTCGCTGTACGCACGCCGCGATTCCGGTGAGCCTGTGCGCGAACGGACCCGTCCCACCTTTCAATGCGTCAGTCGACGGTGCGATGCGCACAGGTGGCCTGAACTACTAACAAGTTGCGGGCCAGTCAGGATTTCTGCGCTGCAACAAGAATATTGATGCAGATCAAGGTCTTGTTCCGTATCGGAAAAGATATGCAGGGACGTGGATGGTGCGCTGCCGGTCGTCAAGGCGTGATGGAAGGTGGTCTTCCGCTTTCCACCTGACAGCGGAAGTCCCGCTTGCAGTGGTCAGCCGGCTTCCGGCCGGCGCGGCGGCTGCGGGAGCGGAAACAGGCGGGTTATGGCGCCACAACGGAAACCCGACATTCCGGCAACCCGCCCCGGTGGATTAGAATTCAGGCCCTTCGTGCGGACCTGCGCCGCGCGAATGCCCGCAGGTTCTGTCCAGCCGCCGCCACAAGCGGGGGTGCAAATCTGTCGTCTACCCCACTGAAACGGAGAGATCACCGTGTCCGGCCTTCTGCCCAATGTCGATCCCGATGGACTGCTCGAATATTCGGTCGTCTACACCGACCGCGCGCTGAACCACATGTCCGCCGCCTTCCAGGGCGTCATGAAGGACATTTCGCGCGTACTGAAGCAGGTCTACAACGCCAAGGCCGCGGTCGTCGTGCCCGGCAGCGGCACCTTCGGCATGGAAGCCGTCGCGCGCCAGTTCGCCACCGACCAGAAGGTGATGGTGATCCGCAACGGCTGGTTCAGCTTCCGCTGGACCCAGATCTTCGACATGGGCCGCATCCCGTCCGAACAGATCGTACTGAAGGCGCGCCAGCCGGAGCCGGGGTCGCAGAAGGCCTTCGCGCCGGTGCCGGTCAAGGAAGTGGTCGCCGCCATCCTCGAACAGAAGCCGGCGGTGGTGTTCGCGCCGCAGGTCGAAACCTCGGCCGGCATGCTGCTGCCGGACGACTACCTGCGCGAAGTCGCCGCCGCGGTGCGTGAGGTCGATGGCCTGTTCGTGCTCGACGCGATTGCCGCCGGCACGCTGTGGGTGGACATGGCCGCGCTCGGCATCGACGTCGTGGTATCGGCGCCGCAGAAGGGCTGGAGCGGTTCGCCCTGCGCCGGTCTGGTCATGCTGGGCGAACGCGCCCGCGCACGCATCGATTCGACCACCAGCACCAGCTATGCGGCCGATCTGAAGAAGTGGCTGCAGATCATGGAAGCGTACGAGAACGGCGGCCACGCCTATCACGCCACCATGCCGACCGATGGTCTGGTGCAGCTGCGCAAGGTGATGCTGGAAACCGAGCAGTACGGTTTCGACAAGGTGAAGGCCAACCAGATCGAACTGGGCCGCCAGGTCCGCGCACTGCTGGAAGCGAAGGGCTTCGACAGCGTCGCTGCCGAAGGCTTCAAGGCGCCGTGCGTGGTGGTGAGCTACACCAGCGATCCGGACATCCAGACCGGCAAGAAATTCGTCGCGCAAGGCATGCAGATCGCCGCCGGCGTGCCGCTGCAGTGCGACGAGCCGGCGGATTTCCGCACCTTCCGCATCGGCCTGTTCGGCCTCGACAAGCTGCAGAACGTCGAGCGCACCGTGGCCAGCTTCAAGGCCGCGCTGGACAGGGTGACCGGCTGACCGGCACTCAGCCCGGGGCGGCGACCACCCGGTCTCGCCCCGCGCGCTTGGCCTCGTAGAGCGCCAGATCGGCCCGGCGGTGCAGGGTCTCCGCCGTATCGGCGGCCGCGGCCAGTGCAACACCGGCCGAAATCGTGAGCGGCGGCAGATCCCGTCCGCCGTGCTCGAGCTGCAATGCCGCCACCTGTTCGCGGATGTCGTCCAGACGCAGCAGCGCATCCTTCATGTCGCAGGCCGGCAGCACCAGACACAGTTCTTCGCCACCGTAACGGCAGGCAAGGTCGCAGGTGCGCACCTGTTTCCTGAGCAGCGCCCCCAGCGCACGCAGCACGTGGTCGCCCGCTTCGTGGCCGAATTCGTCATTGAAGCGCTTGAAGTGGTCAACGTCGATCATCGCCAGGCACAGCGCCTTGCCGTCACGCCGGCTGCGCTGCAGTTCGCGCGGCAGGGTTTCATCGAGATAGCGGCGGTTGTACAGCCCGGTCAGCGCGTCGCGCATGGCCTTCTCATGCAGTGACGCACGCAGCTTCAGGTTGGACAGCGACAGGCTGAGCACTTCGGCGAAGCGCTCGGCACGTGCAATCAGTTCGTCCTCTTCATCGACCGCGCCCGCATCGGCCAGCAGATGCAGGCTGCCGAAGGTTTCACCGCCGGTCACGAGCGGAATGCAGACGGAGGCGCCGCCGGCCGCATGACCGTGGGCACAGTCCGGCTGCCGGGTCGCACCGATACAGGCATGCGTGCGACTCCGACGCAGTGACCAGCAGTCGCGCGGTGCAAAGCGATCGGGGACCGCTTCCGCACCCCAGCGCACCTGCACCGCCATCTGCCCGTCGTCTCCCAGCAGAGCGACCGCACCCGACCAGCCATCGAACAGCGCGCACGCACCGCGCTCCACGATTCCGGCCGCTTCGGCCATCGATTCCGCCGAACCGATCAGATTGCTGGTCTGCTGCTGTACCGAGCGCTCGTGATGCGACGCGTTCAGGCCGTGCACCACCTCCTCCAGCCGGCGCTGGTTGTCTTCGGCGCGCATCATGGCCTGCTTGCGTTCTTCGACATCGATCAGGAAGCCGCACAACTGCACCGAATCGTCCGACCTTTCGGTGTGGGCATGCAGCGAATGCCAGCGATAGCGGCCATCCGCCATGCGAAAGCGCAGTTCGGTGAAGAAGCGGCCGCCGCCTTCGACCAGCGCACGCTGCGCCTCGGACGATATGCGCAGCAGATCGGTCGGCTCCACCAGCGATGAGAGCGGCGTGTCGACGTTCAGCGCGCGCCGGTCATAGGACCAGAGCTGATGCGCGTTCTCCGACAGATAGGTCAGCCGCCAGCCGTCGTCCGAACTCATGCGGAACATGATGACCGGGCCGGCATTGAACAGCGCCCGCTCTTCGTGCAGCGTGGCGGTGATGGTCTTGTTCAGGTGGATGTCTATCTTGGTGCCGTGCACCCGGCTTGCACGGCCGCTGGCGTCGCGCTCATGGACCAGACCGCGCGCCATCATCCAGCGCCATCCGCCGCGTGCGTCGCGCACCCGGTATTCGGCCTCGTAGCGCGGAATCTCGCCGCGCAGGTGGGCCAGCATGAGATGACGCGCCGGCTCGCGGTCATCCGGGTGAATGCGTTCTCTCCACTGCGCCGTGCTCAGCAGCACACCGCCCGGTTGATCACCATCGGCCAGCGTGTAGCCGTCGAAGCGCACGGTACCGGCCGCGATGTCCCAGTCCCAGAAGGCGATGCGCGCGGTGTCCATGATCACGCTGCGCTGCGCCTCGCCATGTCTGAGTTCAGCGGTCATCTGGTCGGCCATGATGCGGGCACGTGTCTCCAGCGATCGGTTGGCATCCTGCAGCGCGGCAATGGTGGCCTTGTCGCGCTCGATCAGGCGCTGGTTGAACAGCGTGGCGACCAGCGTGGCCGCGCTCAGCAACACTGCGTTGAGAGCCACCAGAATCGCCAGCCAGTGGGCGTCAAGCGCAGCGCCACCGGAAGTACAGACCGCGTCGGCGTCAAAGTGGGCCGCCTGCATCGCGGTGTAGTGCATGGCGGCCACGGCGGTCGCCAGCACCGCCGCGCCGAAGAAAAGCCCTTTCCGGTGCATGATCAGCGAGAGCGCCAGCCACGACAGGCTGGCGGCCACCAGCACCGACAGCGCCACCACCCCGCTGTCGTAGCGGATGGCCGGGCTCACCTCGATCGCCGCCATGCCCGCGTAGTGCATGACGCCGATGCCCGCACCCAGCGCAAGGGCGGCGTTGATCCTGCGCCAGCCCCTGAATGCGCCGCGCCGCATGAAGGACAGCGCGATGGCCACGCCTGCGAAGGCGGGCAGGATGGACAGCAGGGTCACCCACAGATCGAAGGTCATGTCGATCGGCAGATGGAAAGCCAGCATGCCGACGAAGTGCATGCTCCAGATGCCCACGCCCATCACCACCGTGGCGGCGGCCTGCCAGGCCACCCGCACGCGTCCGCGCAGATCGGGCAATTGGCGGGCGATGTGCAGGAAGGTGGCGGACGCGAAGATCGCCACCAGCCAGGAGAGCAGTACGAGCGCCAGATCGTAGCGACCGGTCATCGAGGCGGGACGGAAGTTCAGGATGCCCGGGTTAACGGCCCGCGACCGAGCGGGCACAGCCCTGGCTTTGTGAACATGTGCAAGCTTCGGGCCCGCGCGAAGCCGGCCGGAGGGGCTTCAGCGCACCGCAGATACGCAGCGCTCCGCCGGCATCGACTGCAGCGTGAGACCGCTGCCGGTCGGCTGCAGCAGCTGGTCCTGCACATGGCGCTGGCCGTGCTCGACCAGGAACTGGCGGAAATCGGTGGCCACCGGCGTGAGCTGGCGCGAGGCGAGATGGATCACGTACCACTCGCGCTCGATCGGGTTGCCGGTCACCGGCAGCAGCGCCAGTTCACCGGATTCCAGCTCATGCCGGCAGATGTGCTGCGACATGAAGGCCAGGCCGAAGCCGGCGGCGCACATCTGCTTGATCGCCTCGTTGCTCGACAGTTCGGAGCCGATGCGCAGCGTCAGATCGGCCTCGCGGAACAGCTGTTCCAGCGTGGTGCGGGTGCCCGAGCCGCGCTCGCGCACCAGCAGGTCTTCGTTCGCGATGTCGCGCAGCGCCAGCCGCCGACGCGCCATCAGCGGATGCGTGGGCGCGGCGACGAAAGCCATGGTGTGACGCGCGAACGGCTCGGCCACCGTCTTCAGGTCGCGCGGCGGCCGGCCCATGATGACCAGGTCGACTTCCTGCGTGGTGAGCAGACGCACGATTTCATCGCGGTTGCCCACCTTGAGCTTCACCTCGACATTCGGCTGTTCGCGCGCGAACACCACCAGCATGCGCGGCACCAGGTATTCGGCGGTGGTCACCACGCCGATGCGCAGCCGGCGCGACACCACGCCGCGGTGCACCGCCATTTCGTCGCCCACCTCGCGCCACAGGTCGAGGATGCGTGCCGCGTAGTCGGCCATCAGCTGGCCGGCCGAGGTGAGCCGTATGCCGCGGCCCTCGCGCTCCAGCAGCGGGGTGCCGGCCGATTCCTCCAGCAGCTTGAGCTGTATCGACACCGCCGGCTGGGTCAGATGGATTTCACTGGCTGCCCGCGACACGCTGCCCAGGCGGGCAACCGCATGCAGCGCGGACAGCTGGCGGAGCGTGGCGTTCTTGAGCATGGCGGACTCCTGCGGGATGGACGGGGTACCGACCCCGTTACACGTTTCGCGCCAGCCCGCGGCAGCACCCTGAAAATCCGCCGAATGAATGGCAAGTCATTGATAAACAAAAACTGATACCAGCGCTGCCGCGCCGCCGCAGCGGCCGGCCCCGGCAGCGGCGATTGCAGCGCCCGCGCCGCTCCGCAAGCGCCGCTTGCAGTTTCGGCCTCGCTTTGTGCACCGCAACGAGGCCGTCCGGCTCATCTCGAAGGATAAGCATGCCTTAATAACAGAAGGAAAAAAACAAACTTTTCTTATCCATCGCCCTTCACCAGACTGGATTCAACGCCGGGCACTACCGGCGATTGACCGCATCCACAGGAGGAAGACATGGGCGACATGAACACGCCGCAGCAGATCACCGACGCCAAGAAACGCTATTCGGCCGGCGTCCTGAAATACGCGCAGATGGGTTACTGGGACGGCGACTACCAGCCGAAGGACACGGACATCGTGGCGCTGTTCCGGATCACGCCGCAGGACGGCGTGGACCCGATCGAAGCCGCCGCCGCGGTGGCCGGCGAATCGAGCACCGCGACCTGGACCGTGGTGTGGACCGACCGCCTGACCGCCTGCGACATGTACCGCGCCAAGGCCTACCGGGTCGATCCGGTGCCGAACAATCCGGGCCAGTACTTCTGCTACGTGGCCTACGACCTGTCGCTGTTCGAGGAAGGTTCGATCACCAACGTCGCCGCCTCCATCATCGGCAACGTGTTCTCGTTCAAGCCGCTGAAGGCCGCCCGCCTGGAAGACATGAAGTTCCCGGTGGCCTACGTGAAAACCTTCGCCGGCCCGCCGACCGGCATCATCGTCGAGCGCGAACGCCTGGACAAGTTCGGCCGCCCGCTGCTCGGCGCCACCACCAAGCCCAAGCTGGGTCTGTCCGGCCGCAACTACGGCCGCGTGGTCTATGAAGGCCTGAAGGGCGGCCTGGATTTCATGAAGGATGACGAGAACATCAACTCGCAGCCCTTCATGCACTGGCGCGACCGCTTCCTGTTCGTGATGGATGCGGTGAACAAGGCCAGTGCTGCGACGGGCGAAGTGAAGGGCTCCTACCTGAACGTGACCGCCGGCTCGATGGAAGAGATGTACCGCCGCGCCGAATTCGCCAAGGAACTGGGCTCGGTCATCATCATGGTCGATCTGGTGGTGGGCTACACCGCCATCCAGTCGCTGTCGCACTGGTGCCGCCAGCACGACATGATCCTGCACCTGCACCGCGCCGGCCACGGCACCTACACCCGCCAGAAGACCCACGGCGTGAGCTTCCGCGTGATCGCCAAGTGGATGCGCCTGACCGGCGTCGATCACATCCACGCCGGCACCGCGGTCGGCAAGCTGGAGGGCGACCCGCTCACCGTGCAGGGCTACTACAACGTGTGCCGCGACACCCATACCAAGGTCGACCTGCCGCGCGGCATCTATTTCGACCAGGACTGGGGCGCGCTGAAGAAGGTGCTGCCGGTCGCCTCCGGCGGCATCCACGCCGGCCAGATGCACCAGCTGATCGACCTGTTCGGCGATGACGTGGTGCTGCAGTTCGGCGGCGGCACGATCGGCCACCCGCAGGGCATCCAGGCCGGTGCCACCGCCAACCGCGTGGCGCTGGAAGCCATGGTGCTGGCACGCAACGAAGGCCGCGACATCGCCAACGAAGGTCCGCAGATCCTGCGCGACGCGGCGAAGTGGTGCAGCCCGCTGGCCGCCGCACTCGATACCTGGGGCGAAATTTCCTTCAACTACACGCCGACCGACACCTCGGACTTCGTGCCCACGCCGTCGGTCGCCTGAACGGCCGGACCGCCCGCTCCCCCTGTGGGAGCGGCGCCCCGCCGCGATGGGCACCGGCACCGCGCGGTGCCTGATGACGCGCTGATCGCGGCGGGGGCGCCGCGCCCACACCCCTTCTTACCGGAGAACCACCATGCGCATTACCCAAGGCACCTTCTCTTTCCTGCCCGACCTGACCGACGCACAGATCCGTGCCCAGATCGAATACTGCCTGTCCCAGGACTGGGCGGTCGGCATCGAGTACACCGACGATCCGCACCCGCGCAACACCTTCTGGGAAATGTACGGCAACCCGATGTTCGACCTGCGCGACCCGGCGGCCATCATGCTGGAGGTGAAGGCCTGCCGCGACACCTTCCCGCAGCGCTACATCCGCGTCACCGCCTTCGATTCGACCCACGGCACCGAATCGGTGGTGCTGTCCTTCATCGTGAACCGGCCGGACGCCGAGCCGGGCTTCCGCCTGATCCGCACCGAAGAGCCGGGCCGCACGCTGCGCTACTCGATCGAGAGCTACGCGGTGCAGGCCAGCCCCGAAGGCGCGCGTTACTGAGCCGGCCGCGATGGACGCCGCCACCCTGATCCAGACCGTGCCGGCTGCCGCCGGCGAGGCGACGTCGCCACGCGCGATGTTCGCCTCGTCCGGCGTGCAGGCGCTGCTCGAACAGCTCGATGCCGAGCTGGTCGGGCTGGCGCCGGTCAAGGGCCGCATCCGCGACATCGCGGCCCTGCTGCTGATCGACCGGCTGCGCGCGCAGCAGGGCCTGCAGTCGCAGCCGCCCTCGCTGCACATGTGTTTCACCGGCAACCCGGGCACCGGCAAGACCACGGTCGCGTTGCGCATGGCCGAAGTGCTGCGCCAGCTCGGCTATGTGCGCAAGGGTCATCTGGTGGCGGTCACCCGCGACGACCTGGTGGGCCAGTTCATCGGCCACACCGCGCCCAAGACCAAGGAAGTGATCAAGAAGGCCATGGGCGGCGTGTTGTTCATCGACGAGGCCTACTACCTGTACCGTCCCGAGAACGAGCGCGACTACGGCCAGGAGGCGATCGAAATCCTGCTGCAGGTGATGGAGAACCACCGCGACGACCTGGTGGTGATCCTGGCCGGCTACCGCGACCGCATGGACACCTTCTTCTCCAGCAACCCGGGCATGGCGTCGCGCATCGCGCACCACATCGACTTCCCGGATTACAGCGAGGACGAGCTGATGCGCATCGCCGACCTCATGCTGGGCGGCCTGAACTACCGCTTCGACGACGACGCGCACGAGGCCTTCGCGCGCTACATCGCGCTGCGTCGCCAGCAGCCGCATTTCGCCAACGCGCGTTCGGTGCGCAATGCGCTGGACCGCATCCGGCTGCGTCACGCCACCCGCCTGTTCGGCGCCGACGCCGCGCCCGACCGTGACGCACTGTGCCGGCTCGAAGCGTCGGACGTGCTGGCCAGCCGCGTATTCGCGGCCGACGGAAAGGACGACCTCCATGCGTCTTGATGCCCTCATCTTCGACGTGGATGGCACGCTGGCCGACACCGAAGAAGCGCACCGCACCGCCTTCAACCTCGCCTTCGAACAGCTGGGCCTGGGCTGGAAGTGGACCCGCGCCGACTACCGCCGGCTGCTCACCACCACCGGCGGCAAGGAGCGCATCGGGCGCCACATCGCGTCGCTGGACCTGAGCGAAGCCGACCGCGCCGACCTCGGCACCCGCATTCCGCAGATCCACGCGATCAAGACCCGGCTGTACAGCGCGGTGGTGCGCGACGGCGCGGTACCGCTGCGGCCGGGCGTCGCCCGCCTGCTGGACGAAGCCGCCGCGGCCGGCTGCCGGCTGGCGATCGCCAGCACCACCACCGCCGCCAATGTCGACGCGCTGCTGCACGCCACGCTGGGCACGCGCGCGCTCGATCTGTTCGGCGTCATCGCCTGCGGCGACCAGGTCGCCGCCAAGAAACCGGCGCCCGACATCTACCTGTTGGCCATGCAGCACCTCGGCGTGCGCGCCGAACACGCGATCGCCTTCGAGGATTCGGACAACGGCCTGCGCGCCGCGCAGGCGGCCGGTCTGTGGACCGTGGTCATGCCCACCTACTGGAGCGAAGACCACGACCTGTCGGACGCCGACCTGCTGCTGCCGCATTTGGGCGAACCCGCCATCCCGCTGGCCGGCGAACCGGGCAGCCGGCTGCGCGAGACGGCGTGGCTGTCCTTCGCCGAACTGGGCGGCCTGCGCGAAGAGGCCCTGTCATGAGCGTGCGCATCGCCCCCAGCCTGCTGTCGGCCGATTTCGCCCGCCTCGGCGACGAAGTGAGCGCGGTGATCGCCGCCGGCGCCGACCTCATCCATTTCGACGTGATGGACAACCACTACGTGCCCAATCTGACGGTCGGGCCGCTGGTGTGTCAGGCGATCAGGCCGTATGCGGTGCGCGGGCCCGGCAATGAGCCGGTGCCCATCGACGTGCACCTGATGGTGAAGCCGGTCGATGCGCTGATTCCGATGTTCGCCCAGGCCGGCGCGTCCATCATTTCCTTCCACCCGGAAGCGAGCGAGCACATCGACCGCACCGTGCAGCTCATCCGCAGCCACGGCGTGAAGGCCGGCCTGGTGCTGAACCCGGCCACGCCGCTCAGCGTGCTCGACCACGTGCTGGACCAGCTCGACCTGGTGCTCATCATGTCGGTGAACCCGGGCTTCGGCGGCCAGCGCTTCATCGAATCCGCACTGCCCAAGATCGAGGCGGTTCGCCGGCGCATAACCGCCACCGGCCGCGACATCTGGCTCGAGGTCGATGGCGGCGTCAATGCCGACAACGCCGCCCGCGTCGCCGCGGCCGGCGCCGACACCCTGGTCGCAGGTTCCGCCGTATTCACCGGCGGCCGCTATGCCGATTCCATCCGCACCTTGCGCGAACGTGCCCTCGCCGGCCGCGCACAGACCCTCGCCCACGAGTCCTCTCATGCCTGACAAGAACATTCCCGACCTGAGCCGCATCCACGCCATCGCCTTCGATCTCGACGGCACGCTGGTCGATAGCGCCGCCGACATCTGGCACGCGCTGAATGTCGGCCTGTCCACCGCCGGCCTGCCGAATGTCGACCTCGTCACCGTACGCGGCTGGATAGGCGGCGGCCCGGACAAGCTGATCGCGCGCGCGCTCGCCCACCTCGGCCGCACCGACGACGCCACGCTGCCGGCCCGGCTGCGCGCCGCCTTCGACCGCGCCACGCTGGCCGCGCCGCTGGACCACGGCATGGTCTATGACGGCATCGAGGAAATGGTGGAAGGGCTGTACGCGCTGTGCCCGCTGGTGGTGGTGACCAACAAGCCCACGCCGCTGGCGCGTGCAGTGCTCGCCGCCGCCGGCCTGCTGCCCTTCATGTCCACCGTCCATGGCGGCGACCGCGAAGAGCTGCTCAAGCCCTCGCCGTCCATGCTGGTCGATGCGTCGGACCGGCTGGCGGTCGCGCCGGCGCAGCTGCTGATGGTGGGCGACAGCGCGGCCGACCTGCTGGCGGCCAAGGCCGCCGGCTGCCCGGTGGCGCTGGTCGGCTGGGGCTATGGCGAGCACGCCTCCGCCCCCGGCGTCACGCCCTGGCCACTGACCCGCCCGGCCGAACTGCTGGCCGCAATGAGCGCGCGCTTCGAGGAACAGACCGAATAGTCACCACATGTCCGCGCAGCGCCGCACAGACGGCACGCGCTCAGGAATTCACATCAAGGGAGGAGAAATCATGCCCACAGGCGGACGCACCACGCTGGTCCAGTACCTGATCGAAGAACGCCGTCGTCATCCGGAGGCGACCGGCGACCTCAATGCGCTGATCACCGACGTCGCGCTCGCCTGCAAGGCGATTTCGCGCAAGGTGGCTTTCGGCGGCCTGGCCGGCGTGCTCGGCTCGGCCGGCAGCGGCAATGTGCAGGGCGAGGAACAGAAGACGCTGGACGTGCTCAGCAACCAGATCTTCCTGCGCGCCAACGAATGGGGCGGCCACGTCGCCGCGATGGCGTCGGAAGAGCTGGACGACATATCGCTGCCGCCGGGCCAGTATCCGCGCGGCAAGTACCTGCTCGCTTTCGACCCGCTGGACGGCTCGTCCAACATCGACGTGAACGTGTCGGTCGGCAGCATTTTCTCGATCACCCGCGCGCCCGATCCGGACCGCGAGGCGACCACCGCCGACTTCCTGCAGCCAGGCCGCGAACAGGTGTGCGCCGGCTACGCGATCTACGGCCCGTCCACCATGCTGGTGATCACGCTGGGCAGCGGCACCCACGGCTTCACGCTGGACCCGGTGCTGGGCGAATGGGTGCTCAGCCACCCGGACCTGAAGGTGCCGTCGGCCACCCGCGAATTCGCGATCAACGCGTCGAACAGCCGCTTCTGGGAGCCGGCGGTGCGCCGTTATGTCGATGAATGTCTGGCCGGCCGCACCGGCCCGCGCGAAGCCGATTTCAACATGCGCTGGATCGCCTCGCTGGTGGCGGAAACCCACCGCATCCTGATGCGCGGCGGCGTGTTCCTGTACCCGAAGGATTACCGGGGAAGCCCCCAGGTCAATGCTGCGCATTGCCCGCCCCCCGAGGGGGTGGGGCAGCTTGGGAGCGGCCCGGCGCTGCCCCGGCCCCAGACAAACGCAGGCCGCCTGCGCCTGCTGTACGAAGCCAGCCCGATCTCCTTCCTGATCGAGCAGGCCGGCGGCCGCGCCAGCACCGGCCGCAGCCGGCTGATGGACGTGCAGCCGGAGGCGCTGCACCAGCGCATCGGCTTCGTGTTCGGCTCGGCCGACGAGGTCGAGCGCATCGAGGCCTACCACCGCGAACCGGCGGACGACTTCCGCTCGCCGCTGTTCGGCAAGCGCGGCCTGTTCGCCGACATCGTCTGAACGCACACCCGATTCCGCATCCTTCCGCGAGGTTTTCCATGTCCGCGAAACACCCCATCGTCGCCATCACCGGTTCGTCCGGTGCCGGCACCTCGTCGGTCACCCGCACCTTCGAGAACATCTTCCGCCGCGAGAACGTGTCGGCCGCCATCATCGAAGGCGACAGCTACCACCGCTACGACCGCGCCGAGATGAAGAAGGCCATGGCCGAAGCCGAAACCGGCGGCCGGCCGCACTTCAGCCATTTCGGCGAGGACGCGAACCTGTTCGCCGAACTGGAACAGCTGTTCCGCGACTACTCGGAAAGCGGCACCGGCCGCAGCCGCAAATACCTGCACAACGACGAAGAAGCCGCGCCCTACCAGCAGCCGGCCGGCACCTTCACGCCGTGGGAGCCGCTGCCCGACAGCGAACTGCTGTTCTACGAAGGCCTGCACGGCGGCGTGAAGACCGAACATGTTGATGTATCCCGGTACGCCGATCTGCTGATCGGCGTGGTGCCTGTCATCAACCTCGAGTGGATCCAGAAGATCCACCGGGACCGCAGCACCCGCGGCTATTCCACCGAAGCCGTGACCGACGTCATCCTGCGCCGCATGCACGACTACGTGCATTACATCTGCCCGCAATTCACGCGCACCCACATCAACTTCCAGCGGGTGCCGGTGGTCGATACCAGCGACCCCTTCATCGCGCGCACGATACCTACCGCCGACGAAAGCCTGGTGGTGATCCGCTTCGCCAATCCGCGCGGCTTCGATTTCCCCTACCTGCTCAGCATGCTGCACGACTCCTTCATGTCGCGCGCCAACACGCTGGTGGTGCCGGGCGGAAAGATGGAACTGGCGATGCAGCTCATCTTCACGCCGATGATCCTGCGTCTGATCGAACGCCGCCGCCAGCAGCGGGCCGCCTGAGGAGAGCGCGATGAACGACATGAACGCCCCGCTCTTTCTGCGCACCCAGTGCGCCAACGCGATCCGTGCGCTGGCGATGGATGCGGTGCAGGCCGCGAATTCCGGCCACCCGGGCATGCCCATGGGCATGGCCGACATCGCCGAGGCGCTGTGGCGCCACCACCTGAAGCACGACCCGGCCGACCCGCAGTGGCCGGACCGCGACCGCTTCGTGCTGTCGAACGGCCACGGCTCAATGCTGCTGTATGCGCTGCTGCATCTCACCGGCTATGACCTGCCGATGGACGAACTGCGCCGCTTCCGCCAGCTGCATTCACGCACGCCGGGCCATCCGGAGATCGACGTCACGCCGGGCGTTGAAACCACCACCGGCCCGCTCGGCCAGGGCATCGCCAACGCGGTCGGCATGGCACTCGCCGAAAAGCTGCTGGCCGCCGAATTCAACCGGCCGGGCCACACGGTGATCGACCACCGCACCTGGGCCTTCGTCGGCGACGGCTGCCTGATGGAAGGCATCAGCCACGAAGTATGTTCGCTGGCCGGCACCTGGAAGCTGAACAAGCTGGTCGTTTTCTATGACGACAACGGCATTTCTATCGATGGTGACGTGAGCGGCTGGTTCACCGACGACACGCCGGCCCGCTTCGAAGCCTATGGCTGGGCCGTGGTGCGCAATGTGGACGGTCACGACCCGGTGGCGCTGGACGCCGCCATCGCGGCCGCCCGCGACAGCGACAAACCGGTGCTGGTGTGCTGCCGGACGCGCATCGGCCAGGGTTCGCCCAACCGCGCTGGCACCGCCAAGGCGCACGGGGAGGCGCTGGGCGACGCCGAGATCGCGCTCACCCGCGAAGCGCTGGGCTGGAGTGCGGCACCGTTCGAGATTCCGGAGGCGCTGCGCGCCGCCTGGTCGGCGAAGGAGCGCGGCGCTGCCACGCATCGCGCCTGGCAGCAGCGGGTCGACAACTACGCCAAGGCCTTTCCGGAACTGGCGGCCGAACTGCGCCGGCGCCTGCGCCGCGACGCCCCGCTCACGTCGGACGCGCTGCGTGCGCTCGAAGCCGCCTGCGAAGCCGCCGAAGCGCGCGCCGCATCGGTCGCCACTCGCAAGGCTTCGCAGGACACGCTGCACATCGTGGCACCGGCGATTCCGGAACTGCTGGGCGGCTCGGCCGACCTGACCGGCTCCAACCTGACCGACTGGAAGGGCCACCGGCCGCTGAAGGGCGACGGCACCGGCAACCACGTGCATTACGGCGTGCGCGAGTTCGGCATGTCGGCGGTGATGAACGGCATCGCGCTGCACGGCGGCTACCGTCCGTACGGCGGCACCTTCCTCACCTTCTCCGACTACGCCCGCAACGCGATACGCATGTCGGCGCTGATGAACCTGCCGGTCACCTATGTGTTCACCCACGACTCGATCGGCCTCGGCGAAGACGGCCCGACCCACCAGCCGGTGGAACACGCGGCCAGCCTGCGGCTGATTCCCGGCGTCGATGTGTGGCGGCCGGGTGATGCCACCGAAACCGCGGTGGCCTGGCGCGAAGCGCTGCGGCGCGGCACGGGTCCGCAGCCGGGCCCGGCCTGCCTGCTGCTGTCGCGCCAGGCGCTGCCGCACGCCGGCGACGGCACGCCGCGCATCGACGACATCGCGCGCGGCGGCTACGTGCTGCGCGCGCCACGCGACGCCCGGCTGTGCCTGATCGCGACCGGCTCCGAAGTCGGCATCGCGCTGCTGGCGGCGGAGCTGCTGGCGGCGGAAGGCATCGCCGCCCGCGTGGTGTCCGTGCCCTGCGTCGAGGTATTCGAACGGCAGGACGCACACTGGCGTGAAACCGTGATTCCGCGTGCGCTGCCGCGCATCGCGGTGGAGGCCGGCAGCACCGGACTGTGGTGGAAGTACGTCGGCGAGCGCGGCGATGTGGTCGGCCTCGACCGCTTCGGCGAATCGGCACCGGCCGGCCAGCTGTTCCAGCAGTTCGGCATCACGCCGGACGCGGTGGCCGCCCGCGCGCGGGCCCTGCTCGCCACGACGGAGCAGCCGTGAGCGTGCGCGTCGCGGTCGACGGCAGCGGCGCCATGGCCGCCAGCGTGCTGCACGCGCTGGCCGGACGGGACGACCTGGACCTGGTCGTACTGAACACGCCGAGCGGGGATGCCGGGGGTGCCGGCATCGTCCCGCGCAGCCGCGAGCGCGACGCGCGCCGTCTGCCGTGGAAGCGGCACGCGGTCGACATCGTGTTCGACTGCAGCGGCCGCGACGCGCGCACCCATCTGGCCGCCGGTGCGCGGCGGGTACTGAGCTGCGCGCCGGCCGCCCGCGGTGCCGACACCACGGTCGTGTATGGCGTTAACCACCGCGCGCTGCGGCCCAGCCACCGCGCGGTACACGGCGCCTGTCGCGCCACCCACGGCATCGCGCCGGTGGCGCGGGTGCTGCATGACGCGCTGGGCATTTCCAACGCCATGCTCACCGCGGTGTACAGCCGCCCGCACGACGTCGAGGGCGACGGCTTCGCACTGCCGCTGCGCACCGGCGCCGCCGACCACCTGCACCGGGTGCTGCCCGAACTGGACCACTGTTTCGACGAAACCGAACCGATGCGCATGCCCGGCGTACACGCCTCGCTGATCGGCATGGTGTTCGTCGCCGAGCGCACCACCACGGTCGAAGAGGTGAACAGCCTGATGCAGGCCGCCGCCTTCGGCGACTGGGCGGACATCGTGCGCTACGGCGACACACCGTTCAGCACCGCGCTGTCCGACCGCGACACCCGATCGTGCATCTTCGAAGCCGGCTGGACCCAGGTATCCGGCCGCGTGGTGAAGGTGTGCGCAGGCTACCGCGGCGACCGTGGTTACGCACATCGCATGGTGGATACCGCCGCCATCTGGAAGGCGTCGTAACGCGACGCCTTCCTGCTCCAAGACACCCGCTGCAGGAGCGTGTCCTTCTTGCAGCTTGAATCTTTCATCCTGCTTCTACCGCCAAGGAGTTTCGAAATGCCCATGATTTCCCTGCGCCAGCTGCTCGATCACGCCGCCGAACACGGCTACGGCGTGCCCGCTTTCAACATCAACAACCTTGAACAGATACAGGCCATCATGCAGGCGGCGCAGAAGGTGAATGCGCCGGTCATCCTGCAGGCCTCGGCGGGCGCCCGGAAGTACGCCGGCGAGCCCTTCCTGCGCCGCATGGTGGAAGCGGCCGCGGAAATGTATCCGGAGCTGCCCATCGTGCTGCACCAGGACCACGGCGCCAGCCCGGCGGTGTGCGTGCAGGCCATCCGCTCCGGCTTCACCAGCGTCATGATGGACGGCTCGCTGATGGAAGACGCAAAGACGCCCGCCAGCTACGAGTACAACGTGGACGTGACCCGCCGCGTGGTCGACATGGCGCACGCGGTCGGCGTGTCGGTCGAGGGCGAACTGGGCTGCCTCGGCTCGCTGGAATCCGGCACCGCCGGCGAGGAAGACGGCGTCGGCGCGGCCGGCGTGCTCACCCACGACCAGATGCTGACCGACCCGGACCAGGCCGCCGAATTCGTCGCCGCCACCGGCGTCGATGCGCTGGCCATCGCCATCGGCACCAGCCACGGCGCCTACAAGTTCAGCCGCAAGCCGACCGGCGACATCCTCGCCATCGACCGCATCAAGGCCATCCACGCGCGCATCCCGAACACCCACCTGGTGATGCACGGCTCGAGCAGCGTGCCGCAGGACTGGCTGGGCATCATCCGCGAGCACGGCGGCGACATCCGCGAAACCTATGGCGTGCCGGTCGAGGAAATCCAGGAAGGCATCCGCCACGGCGTGCGCAAGGTGAATATCGACACCGACATCCGCCTCGCGATGACCGGCGCCATGCGCCGCGCGATGGCCAAGGACCCGTCCGAATTCGACCCGCGCAAGTTCATGAAGGACGCCATGGCCGCCGCCCGCGACCTCTGCATCGAACGCTTCGAAGCCTTCGGCTGCGCCGGCATGGCGGGTCGTATCGTGCTGCGCAAGGCGGCGTAGAGGCGGCGGCACGGTTTTGGCAGGCGGCAGATCGCGGCGGGGGCGCCGCTCCCACTGGAAAAGCGCAGCTCGTGGCAGTTGCCGTGGGAGCGGCGCCCCGCCGCGATGCGGCCCATGCATGGCCGCAGGCGGTTTCAGTCCGCCATCGGGCAAACGCCGTCCTGCCTTACGACGGTGAATCGGTGCGCGGCAGTTCGAGTACGAATTCGGCGCCGCCATCGGGGTGATTCCGCGCGGTGAGCGTGCCGCCGTGCTGTTCGACGATGCCGTAGCTGATGGACAGGCCCAGGCCGGTGCCTTTGCCGACCGGCTTGGTGGTAAAGAAGGGTTCGAAGATGCGCGACAGGTATTCGTCCGGAATGCCCGGGCCACTGTCGCGCAGGGTCATGCGCACCGTGTCGCCACGGCCTTCGCAGGCAAGGTCGAGACGGACGGTCTGGCCGTCGGTGCCGGCGGCGTCGCAGGCGTTCTGCAGCAGGTTCATCACCACCTGCTGCAGCTGGCCGGCGCTGCCCTGCACGATGCAGGGTTCGCCCGGCGTCCAGTCCAGTTCGATGTCGGCAGTGCTGCCCTTGCGTATCCAGTGGATGGCGCGGCGGATGACGGTGTTCAGATCCACCGGCTCGCGGCTGCCGGAATCGACCGCGGAAAAGCGCTTCAGGCCATTGACGATGTCGGCGGTGCGCTGCGCGCCTTCCACCGTGCCTTCGATCAGCGAAGGCAGGTCCTTCAGCAGGTGCTCGATGCGCAGCTTCACCCGCATTGCGGCCAGCTCTTCGTCGCTGGCGCCTTCATGCACCGCGTCGATGTAGCGGCCCATGCGCTCGCTGTACTTCTTCAGCGCATGCACATTGCCGAGCACGAAGCTGATCGGGTTGTTCAGTTCGTGCGCGACGCCGGCCACCAGCCGGCCGAGCGAAGCCATCTTTTCCGAATGCAGCAGCTGCTGCTGCGCCAGCTTGAGCGCTTCGTGCGCCTCGCGCAGTTCGTGATAGGCGCGCTTGAGTTCGGCGGTGGGCCGGCCGACGAACACGGTGCCGGCGCGCCGGCCGTTGCGCGCGAAGCGCGGCGTGAGGTTGGCGTCCACCGGCACTGGCCGGCCTTCGGCATCCAGCAGGTTCAGTTCGGCCGCGGCGCCGCGGCGTGACGGGTTGGCGTCGCCCAGAATGCCGCGCAGCCGCGCCACGCTCGCTTCATCGGCCAGCAACGAGTACACCGGCGTTCCGTTCAGCTGGTCATCGCTGCGGCCGACCAGTTCGCACAGCGCGGCATTGGTTTCCTCGATTTCGCCGCGCTCGTTGCACACCAGCAGCACGTCCGACATGGCGGACATGACGCTGAAGATGAACTGCTGCGACTCTTCCAGTTCGACGTTCTTCTGTTCGAGCGCGATCTCGTCGCTCACCAGCTGCGAATACACCTCGTCCATGCGCTGGATCACGTCCAGCCAGGTCGCCTCGTCCACGCCCTCGATGTGGGCGCGCGCCAGCAGGTGTTCGGTGTCGGCGGAAGCTTTCGGACTGTCCGGGGTGTGGGGCATGACGGCGCTCGGCGCGAAGTTCAGGCCGCCATGCTAGCCGCAGCGCGGCGCCAGTGGCCGGGCGGCTGGCCGAAACGCTGGGTGAAGCGGCGGGTGAAGGCACTCTGGTCGGCGAAACCGGTGTCGGCGGCGATATCGGCCAGCGTGCAGTCGGGCCGGTCGAGCAGGGCGAGTGCGGCGTCCAGCCGCAGCCGGGTCAGGTAGCGGTGGGGCGCTTCGCCGAAGGCATCGACGAACAGGTCATGGAAACGCCGCGGGCCGTAGCCGAAGTGCGCGGCCAGTGCCGCCAGCGACGGTGGCTCGCCGGTGTGGGCGCGCAGCCAGCCGTCGATGCGGGCGACCGGAAAGCGGCGGGCGTCGTCCGCTGCCGGGGCAGCGTGCAGGCGGCGCGCCAGATCGTCGGCGAAGCGGGCGGCCAGCATCCAGTGACGCGACCGCGACACGCTGCTGTCGCGCACGCCCAGCAGCGGCTGCACCCGGCCGCGCAAGGCGGCGTCGATCGCGAAGGGACGCGGGCACTCGAACAGCGCGCGGGGCAGGGCGACCGAGTCGGCTGGCAGGTCCACCACCAGCTGGCGGTTGCCGTGGTCCAGGCCGCGGTAGTCGTGCCGGGTGCCGGCCGGAATCACCAGCCCGGCGCCGGCATCGACCCGGTGCAGGTGGCCCTCCACCTCCAGTTCGGTACCGCCGTCGCCGCCCAGCACCACCTGATGGAAGTCGTGCGCGTGCCCGGCCGGTTCGGCGGCGTAGCAGCGGGTATCGACATTGGGATCGGCGGCGTGCATGGCATGACTTTCAGCGACGCCGGCACAGTAGCACGCCACCCAGCGCCAGCGCGAAGCCGCCGATCTGCAGCGGACTGAGCCGCTCGCCGAACAGCAGCGCCGCCTGCACCGCGGCCAGCGGCGGCACCAGCAGCACCAGCACGCTCACCCGCGCGGCCGAACCGTGGCGCACCATCCACACCAGCAGCGTGCTGCCTATGGCCGACAGGCCGAGCACCGCCCACGCCAGCGCGCCCCACAGCGCCGGGCCAGGCACCCAGAGTGACTCGCCGAGTGCCAGCGCGGCGCACAGACAGATCAGCGCACCGCCGGCGTTCTGCAGCGCGCTGGAGGTGAACAGGTCGGCGGCGGCGATCGAGCTTTTCTGCACCAGCGTACCGGCGGTAATGCCGGCCACCGACAGCAGTGCCACGCCCACCACCAGCGGCGACAGCGCCTCCGGCCCGACTGCGGACAGGCGCGGCGCCAGCACCATCAGCACGCCCAGCGCACCGGCCGCCAGACCGCCCCAGAAATGCCGGCCCAGCGGCTCGGCGAACAGGCGCTGCGCGATCAGTGCAGTCAGCATCGGCTGCAGCGTGGCCAGCAGCGCCATCACCGCCGGCGACAGGCCGTGTGCCACCGCCCAGTAGCCGCCGCCCATGTACACGCCCTGCAGCAGACCGCCGGCGACGAAGTGCTTGGGCCACTGCGCGCGCGCCGGCCAGGCCGCCCGCAGCACCAGACCGAGCACGGCGTACATGAGCGTGGTCAGCGTGAAGCGCGCAAGCAGGAACAGCGACGGGTCGGCTACGCCATCGATCGCACGGGCGACGATGAAGCCGGTGGACCAGACCAGCACGAACAGCACGGGAGCAAGCAGCGAAAGCACGGCGGCAGAACGGGACAAAACCGCAGTCTGGGCCCGAGTGGCCGGCCTTGTCTTGTCGAAAACTGCAGTACGCGGACTGACGCCATGCGGCATCCACTGATGCGCTCAAGAGTGAAATCACGCAACTGAACGGTACAGATGCGCTGAAACAGAATGCGTCGGCAACATCCATGACCTGAGGTGTGGCGTACAGTCCGCATATGCTGGATCGGCATACCATATGAATGAGCCTGTCGGTCTGCCCGACCGCCATTCCTGCAGATCGGACCGTGTCGCAACGGCCAGTCCGCTCCCTTCCGGGATATTGCGATGAAATGCCCTGCCATTCTTCCGTCCGAGCCCGAGCGCCTGAAGGCGCTGACCACCTACGGACTGGACAGCGAACACGCGCTGCCCAGTCTGGATCCGATCGTACGCATCGCGACCCGCATGTTCGGCATGCCGGTGGCCGCGGTGAACCTGATCGGCAGCGACCACGTGTTCTTCGCCGCCAGCACCGGCATCGACCAGGCGGTCGACATGCGGCGCGACGTGTCCTTCTGCGCACACGCGATCAATCAGCGCGAAGTCATGGTGGTGCCGGATGCGCTGCTGGACGAACGCTTCCATGACAACCCGCTGGTCACCGGCGATGCCGGGCTGCGCTTCTATGCCGGTGTGCCGCTGCTGTCGCCGGATGGCCATGCACTGGGCGCGCTGTGCGTGATCGACAGCCAGCCGCACGCCGATTTCAGCGACGAGGACTGCGAACGCCTGCGTGAACTGGCGAAGATGGCGGCCGACCGCATGGAACTGCGCCGCATCGAAGTGGCCCCCGAGCACGGCCGCCCTGCCTTCGACGACTTCGCGAGAAATGCACCGAACCCCTTGATCGCCTTCGATGCCGGCGGGCTGCTGATCGGCTGCAACAGCGCCGCCGCCGCACTGCTCGGCATTGACACCCAGCATTGTGCCGGCATGCCGGTCGACCACCTGCTGCCGGAACAGGAACGCGCGGCCTTCCGAACGCTGCTCGCTCAGGCCGCGGAGCACGGCACGCTGGAAGGGCTGACCGTACCCAAGGACATTACCGGCCTGCGCAGCGACGGCATCGAGCTGCTGCTGGGGCTGACGCTGTTCCTGCACCGGGAAGCGCGCGGCATCACCTTCAGCGCCCATCTGCAGGACTGCACCGAGCGACGCGAGCGCGAGAACACGCTGCGCCGGATGGCCAGCACCGACGGCCTGACCGGACTGGCCAACCGGGCCGCCTTCTTCCGCAGCGTGGAACGCGAGCTGGTCGAGTCACGGCCTGTGGCCGTGGTGATGATCGATCTCGACGGCTTCAAGGACGTGAATGACACGCTGGGTCACGCCATCGGCGACGGCATCCTGCAGCAGGTGGCGCAGCGGCTGAACGACTGCGCCGGCGAACACGACCTTGCGGCACGCATAGGCGGCGACGAATTCGCGCTGCTGCTGGCCGGCACCGACAGCCCGGCACGCGCCAGCGAAATCGCGCAGGCACTGCTGAACTCGATCGAGATACCCATCGTGATCGACGGTCACGAGGTGGGGGTTTCGGCCAGCGCCGGCATTGCGCTTGCGCCGCTGCACGCGGCCGAAGCGCTGGAACTGATCGGCAACGCCGATCTCGCGCTGTTCAAGGCCAAGAAGGTCGGCCGCGCGCAGTGCTTCACCTATCTGCCGGCACTGCGCATGGAGGCGGTGGCGCGCCGGCTGTACAGCATGGAACTGCACCGGGCGGCGCACGAAGGCGAATTCCTGATGTTCTACCAGCCGCAGGTCAGGCTGTCGGACGGCCGGCTGAGCGGGGCGGAAGCACTGATACGCTGGCTGCACCCGGAACGCGGCCTGCTGGCGCCAGCGGCCTTCCTGCCGGCACTCGAAGGCGGACCGCTGGCGGCCATGGTGGGCACCTGGGCACTGGAAGAGGCCTGCGCCCAGACCGCGTTCTGGCGGCGCAACGGTGCGCCGCATTTCCGGATCGGCGTGAATCTTTTCAGCGCCCAGTTCCGGGTCGGCGATCTGGTGGCTGAGGTCGCCGAAGTACTCGACCGCTACGGCCTTCCGCCCGACGCGCTGGAACTGGAAGTCACCGAGAACATCGTGCTCGACCACGATGACCGCGTGCTGGACACGCTGCAGCGGGTGAGGGCGCTCGGGGTGGGCGTGTCCTTCGACGACTTCGGCACCGGCTACGCCTCGCTCAGCCTGCTCAAGCGCTACCCGCTGACCCGGATCAAGATAGACCGCTCATTCGTCGAAGGCATGCTGGAATCGGAGCGCGATGCGTCGGTGGTGCGCGCCATCCTGGACATTGCCCGCAGCTTCGAGCTGGAGAGCATCGCCGAAGGCATAGAGCGCGACGTGCAGCGCATCCGGCTGTTTAACGAAGGCTGCACCGACGGCCAGGGCTATCTGTTCGGGCAGGCACTGTCGGCGGAACAGTTCGCGCGGACTTTCGGGCTGGCGGCCGGCAGCCAGGTGTCGAACAGCTGAAAACCGCCCGCCTTCAGCCTGCCGGCAAGGCCCGCAGCTGCACCACCAGATCCGGCTGATCGGCGACCGCCAGTCCGAACAGATCCTGCAGCGTGGCGATCAGCGCATCGGTACCGGCCAGCACGCGACGCTCGATGCCGCCGTCGTTGCGGTATTCCGACAGTTCGCGGTTGAACAGCGTCCAGCGCCGGTCGGCACCCGCACGGGCCAGCAGCAGGTTCTGGGTGAACAGCGACTGCGGATGGGTGGACAGGTAGTAGCTGGGCGCGACGTAGTCGCAGGCATGCACCTCGATGCGACGCAGCCGGTACAGCGGCCGCCACTCGCCGGCAAACGCCTGCAGCCACCATTCCTCACCGTCGAGCAGCAGCCGGTAGCGGCCGTGCGGCGTGGCCTGTTCGACATCCGGTTGCCAGCGCAGCGGGGCGGTCACCGTGAATACGCCGAAACCGACGTCGACCAGACGCTGACCGTCCGGCGTATCGACGTCGAGCAGCATGTGGAAAGGCGGCGTGGCCAGACCTTCCGGCTGGTTCCACACCACGCGCGCGACCAGTTCCCGCACCGTGAAACCGAGCGCGCGCAGCGCGTCGGCGAACAGGCGGCTGTGCTCGAAGCAGTAGCCGCCGCGCCGTGCGTCGATGAGCTTGGCTGCCACCGAGGCGCTGTCCACCTCGACCGCCCGGCTGCGTATCGGGTCCAGATTCTCGAACGGGATGGCGATGGTGTGCGCCAGCACCAGCGCGTCCAGCGTGGCGTTGTCCGCCGGCGGGCGGGCAGCGCCGGTCCAGGCGATGCGGGCGAGATAGGCGTCGAGCGGAAAGGACATGGCAGCAGCGGCGAGAGATGGATGCGCGATGATGCCGCGTGCGTTACGGCCGGCATCATCGAACAGGTCACGCCGCGCCATGAAGACTGTGCTGCACACGGCGGGCCTCGGCGTGGGCCAGGCCTGCTGCCTGGCCTTACAGACTGCCGCCGGAGAACAGCGCCTTGCGGATCACCGCATGCACGCCCCAGTTGCCATCTACCACCTGGGTGACCGCGAAATCGACGCCGACCGACAGCAGCGAAATCGCCTCGTCTTCGCTCAGGCCCTGGGTGTCCATCAGGAAGGTGCGGCTCTTGCGGAAGGCATCGCGCAGCGCCAGATCGACTGATGACTTGGCGTAGATGTCGCTCTGCGCCTTGTCGCCCAGTTCGGCCAGATAGTTGGCGAAACTGAAGCCGTGGATCACCCACTCGTCCTGGGTTTCGAGCAGCGGGTATTCGAGCTTCGCCAGCGGCGTGCCGGCGAGGTCGGCCTTCTTGTGCAGGATGAACTGGAAGGTGCCGGTCAGCGAGCACTCGATCGCGGTACCGCACAGTTCGGAATCCCCCTGGCCGGCATGCGGGTCACCGACCGAGAACAGCGCGCCCTTGACCGCGACCGGGTAGTACATGGTGGCGCCCTTGCCGATGCGCCAGTTGTCGATATTGCCGCCGGTATAGCTGGGCGGGATGGAATCGACCATGTCCGCCTCCTTCGGCGCCACGCCCGCCACGCCGAAATGCGGCCGCACCGGCACGCGCACGTTCTTCAGCACGCCGTGGTTTTTCTTCACCGTCGCGTGATCAACGATGACGCCCGGGTAGTCGATGGTCTTGTGCATGACGCCGAAGGGGTCGGTCTGCGGCGTCCACTGGAAGTTGTACACCGCCTGCGCCCAGTTGCGGTCCAGCCCGGCGTCGATTTCGTAGAGGGTGATCACTTCGCGGTTCTTCGGCTCGGTGATCAGGTCCTTGTAGTGGAAGCCCCACCAGGCCGCCGCATTCACGCCGAAGCTCTTGCCCTTGTAGCTGGGGTTGGCGCTCGGCCGCGGCGCCACATCGACGATGCGCACCTCGAGCACGTCGCCTTCTTCCGCACCCTTCACGTACACCGGACCGGTACAGATGTGCACGCCCAGACCTTCGCCCGCGCCCCGGCCGAACAGGCTGGCGTCCATCGGCCCGGCACCGCGCCGGTTCACGCCTTTCCGCTTCCTGTCCCAGTGGAACACGCTCTCGGCGCCCGGGTCGCCCTTGATCATGCGGTCGTAATCGTCACCGGCGTGGTGGGTGAGCGTTTCGATGGTGACGAAATCGCCGGAGCTGATCTCGACCTGCGGCTTCAGCGACTTCGAGAAATAGCCCCAGTGCACCGTGTCGGCGCTGGCCGGGATGAAGTAGTGACTGCGCTGCTGCATCGTGCCGTCAGCCGCCCGCGCCATCGAACTGCCGACCAGACCCGCGCCGAGCGTACCGAGCCCGGCCGCGATCGACCCTTTCAGAAGCCCGCGCCGCGACGGATCCTTGGGCGCCGGATCGTCGATATGCGGATCACCGTTGCCATCGACCTCGACGGTCAGACGACCTTTCGAATCGCAGAAACTGCAGTGCTGATGTGCGGGATGTGTGCAGCCGGACATGTGATGCGCTCCTTGTCTGGATTGGGATGGAGGCGGAAAGGGTCCTCACCCCGCGCAGCATTCGTGCCAGCCGGAAAGTGCTTTCAGATCAATGGGTCGTGGAGTGGAGGCATGCCCCCGGACGGTGCGGGCGCACTGAGGTGGCGCAGGGCGGGCATATCCGCATGGCAGACGAAAGACCTACCCGAGGCGCACGAATCTGACGTTTCAGAAGCGCGGTGGTGAGTGAATCGTCCTCGTCGATGTCACCCACTCGCGTACCGCCGACGACCATTTTCGTGGGGGCACGAAAATGGTCCGGAACCTCACGGCGCCATAGCGACGCCGGAATCGATTACCCGCCCGCGGGGCAGGCGGATCGAACGAAAACGCTGGTCACACCTTCTTCACGAACTCCGACTTCAGCTGCATCGAACCGAATCCGTCGATGCGGCAATCGATGTCGTGGTCACCCTCGACCAGGCGGATGTTCTTCACCTTGGTACCCACCTTCAGCACCGAAGAACTGCCCTTCACCTTCAGATCCTTGATCAGCGTGACGGTATCGCCGTCCTGCAGCACATTGCCGTGCGCGTCCTTCCACACCCGCTGCTCATCGCCCGCGGCAGCCGCATCCCTGCTCCATTCGTGACCGCATTCCGGACAGACGAGCGAGGCGCCGTCTTCGTAGCTGAATTCGGAATTGCATTGGGGGCAGGGGGGAAGGGTGCTCACGGGGTTCCTTGATTGGGGACTGGAATCGTCAAAAGATACCCCGCTGAATGAGACCGTGCTACTTGCCAGGTCAAGGAATGACTTCAGATACCTTCAAACCGACGGTAAGTCTCAGTTCTCCTGATAGGCACGTTCGATCAGTGGGCGCGCCTTGTCCAGATCCGCCGGGGTGCGTAGATTCAGTTCGAGGTCACCGGTTCCCCAGTGGCCGATCTCACTCACGTCGCGCGAGAAACCGCTTTCAAGCGCCACGCTGGCCGGGTCCAGCTTGAGTGTCAGGAACACGCGTGGGTCGACCTTCGAAATCAGCGACATGCACACGAAGTTCTTCAAGCGCCGGAATGCCACGTATAGCTTCACCGGTTTCTCGATGATGTCGTCGCCTTGGGCGAGGATGAGGCTGCGGGCCTGTTCGTAAAGGGCGAGCAGCTCGGGTGAAGCGGTGGCGATCTGGTCCGCGTGGGTCTTCATCGCCAGCGTCGATGCAGCCAGCTGCTTTGCTGGCTTCGCAACGGTGGGTTCGTCGATGTCCACAATGACGTTGTGCATACCTGCCGCACTGCCACCATTCACAAGTTCGAACAGCAGCAGGTCATCGCCGAACAGCTTGTAGCGGATCAGCTCGATGTTGCGATTGATCTGCGCCACTGCGTGTTCATCGTAGCGAGTGAAATCAGCGGCGATGCACAGCAGCCGGGTCCCACTCCATTCAATCTGGTCCGCCGCGTCCTTGCCCAGCCTGTCCATCACCAGCAGACGGAAATCGGCTTTGTGGTCAAGCAGCCAGTCCAGATAGAACAAACCCTGGTTGATCACGTTTTCATTGCTGTGCCGCTTGTACTCGATGATGACCGGGCAGCCGTTCTCGTCCAGCCCGAGCGAATCGACGCGGCCTCGATGCTTGGCGCCGGTTCCGTACTCGGTGGCTAGAAAGCGTACACCGAGAAAGGTATCCATCTGCGATTCAATCAGGCGCTGCAGATCGCGCTCGATGGCGGCGGACTTGCCAGCCAGTTCGCTGGCCGTGGTGTTCGAGTAGCGGAAAAGTTTGATGTCGCTCACGGTGTACCTTGTTCGGCGCGGTTCAATCAGGGAAGCAGGGGCAGGCCCAGTTCCTTCAGGAAAGCGTTGTGCTTGTCCTTTGCCTGCTTGATGTCTTTCTCGATCTCGACCAGTTGGTCATGCACTGCCCTCAGATCAATCTCCTCTTCCGCCACCGACGTACTGACGTAACGCGAAATGTTCAGGTTGAAATCGTTCTTCTCGATCTCATCCATGCTCACACGCCGCGAGTACCGTGATTCTTCCTTGCGGTCGCGGTAGGTATCGACGATGTCCCGGATGTGATCGTCGCTGAGCTGGTTCTGGCGCTTGCCTTTTTCGAACCGCTCGGCGGCGTTGATGAACAGCACATCGTCCGGCTTCTTGCACTTCTTCAGCACCAGTATGCAGACCGGAATTCCGGTCGAGTAGAACAGGTTTGCGGGCAGGCCAATCACCGTGTCGATGTGGCCGTCCTTCAGCAGCTTGGTGCGAATGCGCTCTTCCGCGCCGCCACGGAACAGCACGCCGTGCGGCAGGATGATGGCCATGACGCCATCGTCCTTCAGGTAGTGCAGCCCGTGCAGCAGGAAGGCGAAATCCGCCGCGCTTTTCGGGGCGATGCCGTGGTTCTTGAAGCGCATGTCTTCGCTGATGGAATCAGACGGATCCCAGCGATAGCTGAAGGGCGGATTTGCCACCACCGCATCGAACTGCGGCCTCTTCGCCGGGTTGGTTTCGCGCAGGAAGTCCCAGGCGTTGGTCAGCGTGTCGCCGTGGTAGATGTCGAACTCGGTGTCCTTCACCCCGTGCAGCAGCATGTTCATGCGCGCCAGGTTGTAGGTAGTGATGTTGTATTCCTGACCGTAGATCTTGCCGATGCTGCCACCCGCCTCTTTCATCCGGTGGCGGATGTTCAGCAGCAGCGAACCCGAACCACAGGCGAAGTCGAACACGCTTTCCAGCTTTTTGCGCGGCCCTTCCTTCGGCTCCTGGCCGTCCAGCGTCACGATGGCCGAAAGGATGTCGGAGATTTTCTGCGGCGTGTAGAACTCGCCCGCCTTCTTGCCAGAGCCCGCCGCGAACTGGCCGATCAGGTACTCGTAAGCATCACCTAGCGTGTCGGTGTCGGTAGAGAACAGCGACATGCCACGCGCCAGCTCCGAAATGATCGAGCACAGCTTGGCATTTCGATCCTCGTACTTGCGACCGAGCTTTTCCGACGCGAGGTTGATCTCCGAGAACAGCCCCTGGAACTTGCTCTGGAAGGATCTTTCCTCGATGTACTTGAAGCCGCTCTGCAAAGTGTCGAGCAGCCTGTCGCTCTGTGTCTTGGCCAGATGAACGATGCTGCCCCACAGAAAATCGGGCTCGATCACGTAATGCACCTTGCGACGCATCTGCTTCTCGAACTCTTCCACGTCGGCGGGATTCTCTTCGTACCAGCGCGCCAGCGGCGGGCGGGCCGGAACATTGCTGTCTGCGCTGTCCTTATCCGGCTCACGCTCGGGATAGTCCGCCCCCAATTCCTTCTTCGCCGCCTGCTCGTAGTTGTCCGAGAGATAACGCAGGAAGAGGAAGGACAGCATGTAGTCGCGGAAGTCGTCCGCGTTCATCGATCCCCGCAGTTGGTCGGCAATCGCCCACAACGTTTTGCCGAGCTGTTTCTGTTCGTTTTCAGTCATGACTTGCGGCGTTTCTTGAGTGTGTTTTCCAGCGCCTTCAGCTCGGCATCGTCCTGCTCGTCAGCTTTACGTGCCTCGTCGTGTTTTCGGCGCTGGTCATAGTCCAGATACAGCGCGCTGGTCGCGCGCTCCATGTCCGCATGGCTCACCTTGCCGGCATGGGTGAGCACTGGAAAGCCGTTGCTCGCGATGATCTGGTCCACGTTCTGGCGCCAGAAGCTCATGCGGATTTCTTCGCGGCGCTTGGTTCGCAGCTCGGCGGTTTCCAGAAAGATGACCACGAGGCGGTTCAGAATGTCGATCTCGTCGGCGTTCAGGTAGTTCTTGGCGATCAGGATGTCCTGCTTGCGCACCTTGTCGCCCTTCCAGTGCAGCAGGCCAAAGTGGCGGTCATTCGGGTTGGCACGGGTGGTGATGAGTTCAGCAGCAGTCTGTTCGGTCACGGCATACAGCAGCAGGTTCTGCACCATGGCGAAAAAGGTCTGCGTCGTCTGGTCGGTCTTGTCGTAGTCGACGCTCAGGGCAAACAGGTCGCGCACCTTCTGGTAGAAGCGCTTTTCCGAGGCACGGATGTCCCGGATGCGCTCCAGCATCTCGTCGAAGTAATCCGGGCGACCATCAGGGTTCTTCAGGCGCTCGTCGTCCAGCACGAAGCCCTTGAGCAGATATTCCTTGAGCACCGTGCTGGCCCAGCGGCGGAACTGCACGCCGCGTGGCGAGCGGACGCGGTAGCCCACGGCGAGGATGGCGTCGAGGTTGTAGAGCGTGAGCGGGCGGTGCACCTCGCGCGCGCCCTCGGTTTGAACTACCGAGGAATCCTCGGCAGTTGCCTCGCGCCTCAATTCGCCATCGTCAAAGATGTTCTTCAGATGCAGGCTGACGTTATCGGTGCTCACGTCGAACAGCTCGGCCATCTCGCGCTGCGAGAGCCAGACAGTCTGGTCCTTGGCCCGCAGCTTGATCTGGCTGCGCCCGTCTTCGGTGGTGTAGAGGATCAGCGAGCTCACGATGCGCCACCGAACAGTGCCGGGCTAAAGGGGTGGGTGCCGATGAATTGCCGCAGCGCCCGGCCCAGATGTTCCTTGTTCTCCGGGAGCATTTCCCTGGGCTCATACAGCGAATAGTCGCCGTGGCTCATCAGGTCGATCACCCGCTTGTAGCCGGTCTGGTTGGGGTCTTCTGCCTCCGGAGCCGGCTTGATGCACTCATCCCATCGGGCGTAGCCGAAGAAGCAGGCGGTCTGTTCCATCACCCGGCGCAGCATGTTGAAGTGATGCGTGTACAGCGCACCGGACTGCATGGCCTGATGCAGTTCAACCAGCGACGACAGGTGATAGAGGAAGGGCGTGCTGTCCGTCTCGGAAAGCAGAAAGCCGCCGGATGCGCTGCGCGTCAGGAAGTACTTGCGCGACTTTTTCAGCTCGTTGCACAGCACGTTGTAGAACAACACATGGTGCGTGGATACCACCGCCTTCACCTGTTGCGGCGAAGCCACCAGCATCTGCGCCAGATGGTGCGCCACCATCACCGCGTTGTTTTCGTCCAGCGATGAAATCGGGTCGTCGATATAGACGTACTTCACCCACTTGTACGCTTCCGCCCCATCGACCACGAGCTGCACGATGGCGAGGAAGAAGCACCAGATGAATATGTTTTCTTCGCCGCGCGACACCTTGATGTCTTCTTCGCGCACCGTCTCGAAAGTGCCGTCGTCTTTCCAGCGCCTCGCTTCACGCGAGAAGCTCACCTCCCACTCGGTGGCATCGATGCGGAAATCGAAATCGGCGTAACGGTTCAAGAGCGGGCGGATGCGGTTATCCATTTCCAGCTCGCCGAGGCCCGCGAAAAAGCGCGAATCGCGGTTGATCTTCAGCACCCGCTCGCGGTCGTTCGCGAGATCGTTGTCCCAATAGAACAGATCTTCGGTGAAGGCGTTGAAGTAGAGCGTGTCGCTTACTGTTTCAGTGATCGTCAATGGTTGTTCGACGTCATCTTCAACCGTCATATCACGCTGAATCGTCTTCTTGCCCAGATCCTTGAACACCATCGACAGCCGTGTCTTGCCGGTGCCGTTGTAGGCGTAGAGCAATACGAACTTCTTTTGCGCCAGCTCCGTGCGGAGCTGTTGTGCGAGTTCGGGCAGGCCGGGGAAGCTCATGGGCGCCATGCGTCAGGCCTCCTCCAGCGATGGGAAGAGTTGCTGCATGAGACCCTTCTTATGAAACGTCAGCGCGGCAAGCCTGTTGCAGGCTGCCGTGATCCGAGCATCAAGTGTGGTGAAACAGTTGGCGATCCGCTGTTGCTCCGCAGGAGATGGGACGGCGACGATTAGTTCCTTCTTAAAAGTCGTCGGATTGATGTTCGCTTGGCTGACACTGGGGCGCGAAAGCAACTTTATTTTCGCTTGGTATCGGGGGCTATTCATCATCGCGTTGCAGTACGTCGGATTGAGGCGTGCCATATCGAGCCGGTACGTGACAATGTATGACGCAGTGATGCAATCTATCTCGCGATCGAACATCGCAATCTTTCCGACAAGATCAGGACTGTTGGTGCGGTTAAGAAGAATATCTCCTCGGACAAGGCGAATATCTTCGAACGATTCACGGTCGAGATCGAGGTAAACCAAGTTCGAGAAGACCAATCCGCCGTTGACCATGTTCCCCATTCGGAGAACAGGGTACTGCCCTCTCTCCGCTGTCGAACTCGACGTGCCATAGAATGACCGGACAACGTATTCTTCAAGCGGGTTGGTGTCCCACTCCGGCGCATCGTGAAACTCGGGGAAGCGGAGGCGGGGGAGGGTTTCGCCTTCGCCGGGGAAGAGCTGCTGCATCAGGCCGCGCTTGTAGGTCTTCAAGGCCTCGACTTTTCGGGCCTGCGCTGCAATCAGCTCGTCCAGCGAGCTCAGGCAGTCGGCGATTTTTTGTTGCTCTTCTTCGTCTTTTGGAACCGCACAACTGACTTTCTCAAGTACGTCGACAGAAAGGCCCGGCTGAGCCTGCCCAGTAGCGAATCTATTGAGATTTAGGAGACAGAGGTTGTAGAAATTCCAGTCAGTACTGATCCCCGCTTTGGGTGTTGTTACAACAGCATGTTCGGTTGCGTAGAAATCACCCTCTACGAGATTCACATTTCCGCAGAGGGCCCCTTGTCGTCCGATGAGCGAATATCGACCCGACTGGTTGTAATTCCTTGTGTAGCCGCGCAGGCCATTCCCGCCAAAACATGGATAGAGTCCTTCGGATTGTTTATCTAATATTTCCGAGGCTGCAATGAACTTGCCTGCTTGCATGCCACAAACTTCTCCAAGCAGTTTTGGCCGCCACTCCTCCGCATCTCGGAACTCCGGAAACCGCAACTTCGGCACGAGCGCTTTCTTCCCTTCCTTCGCCATCGCTCAGTCCTCGTAAGCCTGCAGGCCCGAGATCTCGCGGCCGCCAGCGTGGCGCTTCAGCAGGGGCACCAGCTCGGCCATCAAGGCCAGTTCCTTCTGCGTGCGGGCTTTCCAGCCCAGCTCCAGCGGGGCAAGCAGTTCGGTGAGCTGTTCGCCGTCGAAGATGCGGCGCTCCAGCACGGTATCGACGAAGCCTTGCAGAGCTGCTGTGGGCAAACCGTGGCGGGCGGCGATGTCGGCCAGCTCGCGCGCCGCCTTCACGGCCTTGAATTGCTGGTAGCCGTCGCGGATGGCCTGCTCGTCCAGACCTTCGCCCGCGGTGAGGCCTCGCACGTATTCAGTGATGAGATCGCGCTCGTCGATGAACTTGGCATCACCCGCGATGAGGCTGATCAGTTGATCGCGGCTCATGGTGGCTTTGCCGGGCTTCTTGCTGGAGAAGTCGGCGATGAGCTTCATGATGTAGTCGTAATCAATCGTCGCGGAGGCGAAGAGCACGAACTCGAAATCGAGCTGTGCAAGATCTTCGTTCCGGGCTTCGCCTTCGCGGTCGCCTGTGCGCGCGCGTTCGTCGCGCAAGCGCCTGGCGGTTTCCAGGTACTGGCCACGGAAGGCGTTGAGTTCATCCTTGGGCAGGATGGTGTCGATGGTTTCGGCCTGCTCGGGCGTGAGGTCGGTGTATTGGTCGAGCTGGGTTTGCAGCTTCTGCACGTCCTTGAAGGCCTTGACGAAGCCGATGCGGGCTTCGTCGCCCATGAGCTTGGCGACGTCCTCGGGTTTGCCCGACAGCCCGTGTGCCTGCATGAAGCTCTGCAGGCCGAGTTTGGCCTCCTGCAGCTTTTCGATGACGACCGGGGCCTTGTCGACCAGCCAGATTTCGCGCGCGCGCGCTTCGTCCTTTTTGCCAGAGAAGAGTGCGATGGCCTCGTCTACCGCTTTTTGCTGCCCGCGGAAGTCGAGGATGTGGCCGTAGGGCTTGGTGTCGTTGAGCACGCGGTTGGTGCGGCTGAATGCCTGGATGAGGCCGTGGTGCTTGAGGTTCTTGTCGACGTAGAGCGTGTTGAGGTACTTGCTGTCAAAGCCGGTGAGCAGCATGTCGACGACGATGGTGATGTCGATCTTGTGGTGTAAAGCGCCGGGGTAGGCTTTGCGCAAGTCGGCATCGGGCCATTGCTGGTCTTTGATGCGCTGCTGCACGTCCTGATAGTAGAGGTCGAATTCCTCGATACGGTGGTTGGTTCCGAAGCGGGCGTTGTAGCCTGCGATGATCGCTTGCAGGGCGGCCTTCTTCGTGTCCGGCTCCTGCTGGTTGTCCGCCAGTTCGTTGGGCAGGTCTTCCTGCAACTGTCGCACGTCGGCGCTCACGTCGCCGGGCGGTGAAAACACGGCGGCGATGTTGAGCGGCACGAAATCGGGATCGGCCTTCTGCTTCTCGCCCTGAATCTCCTGAAACAGCGCGTGATACTCGATGGCGTCGTTGATCGAGGCGGTGGCGAAAATAGCGTTGAACTTGCGCGCGCCGGTGGCGGCATCGTGCTTGGCGAGGATGGCTTCGACGATGGCGCGTTTGGCAACGGTCTCGCCCTGCTTGGGCGGGTTCTTGCCGTCCGGCTTGAAGTAGTCGACGTGAAACTTCAGGACGTTGCGATCTTCAATCGCGTGGGTGATGGTGTATTCGTGCAGGGACTGCTGGAAGAGGTCTTCGGTGGTCTTCAGCGTCTGCTCTTCACCGCTGATCTGCTTGTAGCTGGCATTGGCTTCGAAGATGGGTGTGCCGGTAAAGCCGAAGAGCTGGGCCTTGGGGAAGAACTCCTTGATGGTCTGGTGGTTCTCGCCGAATTGCGAGCGGTGGCATTCGTCGAAGATGAACACGATGCGCTTGTCGCGCATGGCTTCGAGCTGGTCGGCATAGGTGGCGAGGCCGCGCTTTTCGCGGCTGCGGTTCCGTTTGCTGTTTTCGTTCAGTGCCAGGCCCAGCTTCTGGATGGTGCAGACGATGACCTTGTCGGCCGCGTCGTCGGAAAGCAGACGGCGCACCAGTTCGCCGGTGTTGGTGTTGCTCTCGACGCAGCCTTCCTGGAAGCGGTTGAATTCTTCGCGGGTCTGGCGGTCGAGGTCCTTGCGGTCGACCACGAAGAGGCATTTTTCGATGTTCGGATTGGCCTTGAGCAGGGTGGAGGCCTTGAAGCTGGTAAGTGTCTTGCCGCTGCCGGTGGTGTGCCAGATGTAGCCATTGCCGCTGTTCTCTTCGATGCACTTGACGATGTTCTTGACGGCGTAGATCTGGTAGGGCCGCATCATCAGGAGCTTCTGCTCGCTGGCGACCAGCACCATGTAGCGGCTGATCATCTGGCCCAGCGTGCACTTGGCGAGGAAGGCGTCGGCGAACTCGTCGAGCCCGTTGATCTTGGTGTTGTCGGGCGCGGCGAACTGGTAGATGGGCAGGAAGCGTTCGTCGGCATTGAAGCTGAAATGCCGCGCATTGTTGTTGGCGAAGTAGTAGGTGGAATCGCGATTGCTGACGATGAACACCTGCATGAAGCACAGCAACGTGCGGGTGAAGCCGTTGCCGGGGTCGTTCTTGTATTCGACGATCTGCTCGATGGCGCGGCGCGGGTTGATGCCCAGCGTCTTGAGCTCGATCTGCACGACCGGCACGCCATTGATGAGCAGGATGACGTCGAAACGGTGGTGGCTGTAGTCGGTGCTGATGCGCAGTTGATTGACGACTTCGAAGCTGTTCTTGCACCAGTCATCAATGCTTACCAGCGTGTAATTCAGCGGCGTGCCATCAGCGCGGATAAAGCTGTTGCGTGTGCGTAGGGTCTGCGCGGCTGTGAATACATCAGGCGTGACGATCTCTTCGAGCAGGCGCGCGAATTCCTCGTCGGTGAGTCTGACTCGGTTGAGCTGCTGAAACTTCTCGCGGAAGTTGGCTTCGAGCGCGGCACGGTCGCGGATGTCAGGCCGAGGGGTGTACTTGAGCTCGCCAAGTTTAGCGATGAGCACCTGCTCGATCTGGGCTTCATTCGTACTCATGATCGTGTCCGATTCGATTCTGGCTTGCTTTTGATGGCGGATGACAGAAGAGGAGACTAAACGCCATCCCGAGTAAGGATGCCGTTCAGCGCAACATTGATGTAGTAGTTCGCGCGGCCTATCCGATGCTTCTCCAGGAAGCCACCGGCGCACAGCGCATCCAGGTATCTGGTGGCCGTGAGGCGGGACACTTTCAGGTCCTGTTCGATGAATTCGATCTTGGTATACGGGTGAGCGAACAGGCTATTGATGAGGTCCTGGCTGTAGAACTTGTAGGCATCGCGGATGCGATGCTTGGTGTCCATCACCGCGTCGCGGATCAGCGTGACAGTTTCGATGGTGTGGGCCGCCGTGTCTTCCACGGCGTGCAGCATGTACAGCGTCCATTCTTCCCAGTTGCCCTGATCTCGCACGCTCTGCAACAGGCGGTAGTAGTCAGTCTTGTGCCGCACGATGTAGCGCGACAGGTAGAGCAACGGGATGTCCAGCAGCCCCTTCTGCACGAGGTAGAGCACGTTGAGGATGCGGCCGGAGCGACCATTGCCGTCGTAGAACGGGTGAATGCTTTCGAACTGGTGATGGATGATGGCCATCTTCACCAGCGGGTCGGCATCGAAACGCGTGTCGTCGTTGATGAAGCTTTCCAGGTCGCGCATCAGATCGACGATGGTCGCGGGGTCCTGCGGCGGCGTGTACACCGTAGTGCCGAAACCATCCTTGAGTGCGGTGCCAGGCAGTTTGCGGAAACCGGCCCGGTTCTTTTCCAGCGTGGCCTGGATGTCGAGGATGTGATTGTTGGTGATGAGGCCGGTGCTCGCTACCTGTTCGAACCCAACATGCAGGGCCTGGATGTAGTGGCGGACTTCCTTGGCTACCGGGTTCGCGAGATCTGGAAAGGCTTCGCCTTTGAAGAGTTCGTCATGGGTGGTGACGATGTTCTCGATTGCAGAGCTGTCTTTCGCTTCCTGCAGGGCCAGTGTGTTGATGAGGATGCCGTCGTTCGGCATCGAAGCCGCCAGGCCTTTGAGCTCGGCAAGCTTGCGGCTTGTGGTGGCAAGCTTCCGGAAGATCGACGGTGTCTCGAAGGTGCCGGGATTCAGGCGATCAAGACCGACCAGTGCTTCTGTCACTACGTGTTCGGCACCCATCCGGGAAAGCTCCAGTTTCTATACATGTTTCTTAGACGTGTATAGAAAATAGCTCTTTTCTATACACTTGTCTGGCGACATGTATAGAAAATGCCGGATTTTGGATATGTGCAGGGACAGATGAAGAAGTCACTTCATCTGTCCCTGCACATATCAGCCGTGCTCACACGTCGATATTCCGCGCATTCAGCGCATTGCGCTCGATGAACTCCCGGCGCGGTTCGACGTTGTCGCCCATCAGCGTGGTGAAGATTTCGTCAGCGGCGATGGCGTCTTCAATCTGCACCTTGAGCAGGCGGCGCACGGTGGGGTCCATGGTGGTTTCCCACAGCTGCTCGGGGTTCATTTCGCCCAGGCCCTTGTAGCGCTGCTTGCCGAGGTTGCGTTCGACTTCGTTGAGCAGCCAGTGGGCGGCTTCGCCGAAGGACTTCACGTCCTGCGACTTCTCGCCGCGCTTCACAACGGCCCCTTCGCCGATCAGGCCGGCGACGGTTTCTGCGGCGTTGCGGATGCGCTGGTAGTCACCTGACAGCAGGAATTCGCCATCGACGTGGCCGACCTTGCGGTTGCCGTGGTGCATGCGCTCGATGCGCAGCTGCCAGCCTTCGGTCTTGTCGTTGTAGTCGGCGTCGAGCTTGACGCTGGCCGGCATGACGTCGGCCAGACGCTTGACGCTGGCGCGGGCGGAGGCTTCGTCGGCGAGGTCGAGCGCGATGTTGTGTTCGAGCAGGGCGCGCAGCAGTTCGCCGTCGGCGTATTCGGCCAGACGGTCGACGATGGCTTCAGCGGTCAGGTACTCGCGCGCCATCTCTTCGAAGGCGGTGCCGGACAGCGGCTCGGCGCCTTCGCGCGGCAGCAGGCTGGCGTCGTCGAAGGCGAGCTTGAGCAGGTACTGGTTCAGCTCGTGGTCGTCTTTCACGTACAGCTCGGTGCGGCCGTGCTTGATCTTGTACAGCGGGGGCTGGGCGATGTAGATGTGGCCGCCTTCGACCAGCTCGGGCATCTGCCGGTAGAAGAAGGTGAGCAGCAGGGTGCGGATGTGGGCGCCGTCGACGTCGGCGTCGGTCATGATGATGATGCGGTGGTAGCGCAGCTTTTCCGGCTTGTACTCGTCCTTGCCGATACCGGTGCCCAGGGTCTGGATCAGCGTGACGATTTCCTGGCTGGAAATGAGCTTGTCGAAGCGCGCCTTCTCGACGTTCAGGATCTTGCCCTTGAGCGGCAGGATGGCCTGGAACTTCCGGTCGCGGCCCTGCTTGGCGGAGCCGCCTGCGGAGTCACCCTCGACCAGGTAGAGCTCGGCGTTGGCCGGGTCCTTCTCCTGGCAGTCGGCGAGCTTGCCCGACAGGCCGAAGGAATCGAGCACGCCCTTGCGACGGGTCATGTCGCGCGCCTTGCGGGCGGCGTCGCGCGCACGCGCGGCTTCGACGATCTTGCCGCAGATGGTCTTGGCGTCGTTCGGACGCTCGAGCAGGAAGTCGGCGAGTTTCTGCGCCACCACTTCCTCGACCGCCGGGCGCGCTTCCGACGACACCAGCTTCATCTTGGTCTGCGAGGCAAACTTCGGATCCGGCATCTTCACCGACAGCACGCAGGCCAGGCCTTCGCGCATGTCATCGCCGGTGATGTCGACCTTGGCCTTCTTCGCGATCTCGTTTTCTTCGATGTACTTGTTGATGATGCGGGTCATCGCCGCACGCAGGCCGGTCAGGTGAGTGCCACCGTCGGACTGCGGGATGTTGTTGGTGAAGCACAACACCTGTTCGGCGTAGCTGTCGTTCCACTGCATCGCCACTTCGACGTCGATCTGCACGCCGTTCAGCACCGATGCGCCGGCGCTGTAGAACACGTTCGGATGCAGCACCGTCTTGTTGCGGTTGATGTAATCGACGAAGCCCTTCACGCCGCCGGAGAAGGCGAAGTCCTCCTCCTTGCCGCTGCGCTGGTCGACCAGCTTGATCTTGACGCCGTTGTTCAGGAAGGAAAGCTCGCGCAGGCGCTTGGCCAGGATGTCGTAGTGGAACTCGACATTGCCGAAAATCTCTTCGTCAGCCAGGAAGTGCACTTCGGTGCCGCGCTTTTCGGTGCTGCCGATGACCTTCAGCGGCGATACCTCGACCCCCTGCTGCACCTGGATCTGGCGCTCCAGCGGCACGCCGCGCTCGAATTCGATGAAGTGCTTCTGGCCGTCACGGCGCACGGTGAGGCGCAGCCACTTCGACAGCGCGTTCACGCAGCTCACGCCGACGCCGTGCAGACCGCCGGACACCTTGTACGAGTTCTGGTTGAACTTGCCGCCGGCGTGCAGCTCGGTCAGCGCAATCTCGGCGGCCGAACGCTTGGGCTCGTGCTTGTCGTCGAACTTGATGCCGGTCGGGATGCCGCGACCGTTGTCGGTGACCGAAATCGAGTTGTCGGTGTGGATGGTGATGACGATGTCGTCGCAGTGGCCGGCCAGCGCCTCGTCGATCGAGTTGTCGACCACTTCGAACACCAGGTGGTGCAGACCGGTGCCGTCCGAGGTGTCGCCGATGTACATGCCCGGCCGCTTGCGCACCGCCTCCAGACCTTCGAGGATCTGGATGCTGCCTTCGCCGTAGGCGTCGGCATTGGGCGTCGAGGCAGGCGCGGGGATGGGCGTGTTCGGGCTCTGTGCTTCGTCAGACATGGCGTATTCCGGTACTGCGCATGGGTGCGCGGGGTGCATCAAAAAGCGGAACGCCCGGCACGCGGCCGGGCGGGTGCGGCGGGGCGCGCAGAACTTACACGCGCATCGGCATCACGACGTACTTGAACGCCTCGGTACCCGGCAGCGTGATCAGCGCGCTGCTGTTGCCGTCGTTCAGGCGCAGGCTCAGCGTGTCGCCACTGACGTTGTTCATCACGTCCAGCAGGTAGCTCACGTTGAAACCGATGTCGAGGCCTTCGCCGTTGTAATCGACTTCCAGCTCTTCCACCGCCTCTTCCTGCTCGGCGTTGCTCGAAATGAGCTTCAGCGTACCGGCAGACAGCACGACGCGCACGCCCTTGAACTTCTCGTTGGTCAGGATGGCCGCGCGCTGCAGGGCCGGCAGGAAGGTGGCGCGCTGCAGCACCAGTTCCTTCGGGTGGTCCTTCGGAATCACGCGCTCGTAGTCCGGGAACTTGCCGTCGATCAGCTTGGTGATGAGTTCGACCGAGCCGAAGCGCAGGCGGGCCTGGTTGGCGCCCAGTTCGATGTCGACCGGGTCGTCGATGTCGGCCAGCTGACGGGCCAGCTCCAGCACGGTCTTGCGCGGCAGGATCACGTCCAGCTTGCCGGTGACGCCGGGCAGCGGCTCGGATACGAAGGCCAGGCGGTGACCGTCGGTGGCCACCAGACGCATTTCCTCATCGCCCACCGACAGCAGCAGGCCGTTCAGGTAGTAGCGGATGTCCTGCTGCGCCATCGAGTACTGCACCAGCGACAGCAGACGCTTCAGCGTTTTCTGGCTCAGGCTGATCTTGGTGGTTTCACCTTCGGCCAGCTGCATGCGCGGGTAGTCCTGCGCCGGCAGGGTCTGCAGCGTGAAGCGGCTCTTGCCGGCACGCACGGTGAGCTTGCGCTCGTCGGCATCCAGGCTCACCTCCTGGCCTTCAGGCAGCGCACGCAGGATGTCCTGCAGCTTGCGTGCGGCCACGGTGAGCGAAGCCGGCTGGGCAGCGCTGATGCTGCCGGTGGAGCGGGTACGGATCTGGATCTCGATATCGGTGGCAAGCAGGGTGAGCGCGTCGCCTTCGATATCGATCAGGACGTTGGACAGGATGGGCAGCGTGTGACGCTTCTCAACGATGCCGCTGACCGATTGCAGGGGCCGAAGAAGCTGTTCGCGTTCTATCTTCATTAAGAGCATTTTGTAAACCTCTGTAAACCGTTAACGTCGGCCGATTTCTGTGGATAAGGCAAAAAAACGCTTCAAATTCAAAAAATTGCGATCTGTATGGTCTTATGTATAAGCGGCCATTCTGCGGACGAACAAATGTGGATGAAAGTCGGCCCGTCGCAAAAAGGCGGACTTGTCCACACGCTTGTCCCCTGCGTTCAGACCTGTTTATCCATACAGATTCACAGCTTCGTTCACAGCCTGACCTTTACTTGCGCAGCGTCTGTATCAGCACGTGCAGGTCGTGGTTCAGCACTTCGTCCTTCAGTCTCAGGTCGGCGATGGTGCGACAGGCGTGCAGCACCGTCGTGTGGTCACGCCCGCCGAAGGATTCGCCGATCGCCGGATAGCTTTCCGGCGTCAGCTCCTTGGCCAGGAACATCGCCACCTGACGCGGCCGCGCGATCGCGCGCGTCCGCTTTTTCGAATACATCTCCGACACCTTGATCTTGTAGTAGTCGGATACGGTCTTCTGGATGAACTCCAGCGTGATCTGCCGGTTGTGCGCACCCAGCAGGTCCTTCAGCGCTTCGCGCGCCACCTCGAGCGAAATCGGCACGGTGTGGAAGTGCGCGAAGGCGATCACCTTCTTTAGCGCGCCTTCGAGCTCGCGCACGTTGCTGCGGATGTTCTTGGCGATCAGGAAGGCGACGTCTTCGCCCACCTTCACCCGTTCCATCTCGGCTTTCTTTTTCAGAATGGCTACCCGCATTTCCAGCTCGGGCGGCTCGATCTGCACCGTGAGTCCCCAGCCGAAGCGGGTGGTCAGGCGTTCCTCGACCCCCTGGATGTTCTTCGGATAGGTGTCACAGGTGATGACGATCTGCTTCTTCGCGTCAGTCAGCGCATTGAAGGCGTAGAAGAACTCTTCCTGCGTGCGCGTCTTGTTATTGAAGAACTGGATGTCGTCGATCAGCAGCACGTCCAGCGAGCGGTAGTAGCGCTTGAAGGCGTCGAAACTCTTCTGCTGGTAGGCGCGCACCACGTCGGCGTAATAGTCATCGGCATGCACGTAGCGAATGACCGCGTCCGGATTGTGCCGCATCACCTCGTTGCCCAGCGCGTGTACCAGGTGGGTCTTGCCCAGACCCACACCGCCATAGATGAAGATGGGGTTGTAGGACATGCCCGGGTTCTGGGCGACCTGGACCGCCGCGGCGCGGGCGAGCTCGTTGGCGCGGCCGGTGACCAGGTTGTCGAAGGTGAAGCCCGGGTTCAGACGCGAACGGTCACGCTCGCCACCGCCTCCGGGGGCGCTGCGGGTCAGGATGGCCGGTGCGGCCACCCGGGTACTGTCGGTGCTGTCCGCGCGCAGTGCGGCGACGCGGGCTTTCTCCGGCTGCTCGGGTGCAGCGGTGTTCGCCGCCGGAGCAAGGTCGTCGGTGCCAGCCGGTGCCGGGGTGCGTGCGCCTGCTTCGGGCAGGCTGAGCCTGACCGACAGCGGCTGCGAGAAGTACTCCAGCCCCAGTGCTTCGATGCGCGAAAGGTAGCGCTCACGGACCCACTGCAGTACGAACCGGTTCGGTGCGACGATGGCCAGCGAATCGTCTTCGCTCGGGCCGATGCGCAATCCCTTGATCCAGGTCTGGTACTGCTGTGCGGGGAGTTCCTGTTCGAAGCGGCTGAGGCAGACTTCCCAAAACTGTTGCATCATGGTCTGCGTGGTCGCCGGGTCGATGTTCTGAATTTGCGGGACAGCGTTGCGGAGGCGGCCTGACCCGTAACTGCGCGCCTGTGACGATCGCTGCGATCGAAGGCGCCGGGTCGGCGCTGCTTTGTTGCTGTTATGAGGGACGGATTCTAGCGATTTCGGGCCCTCTTATCCACAGGCCCGAACGTCCGGAAAGCCGGTGACACAGGCTGCAGGGAGGCCGCTTTGGCGCCGCTTTCGCGCTGAGAGCCCGCAAGGGCGCCGGGCAAAAATATTTTCGGCGCCCGGTGAGCGTCCGCGTGCAAGGTCCGGAAAGGATTGACAAAGCGGGCCTTTTCCGCTGTAATCGCGCGTTTTCGCCAATACCCAGAGAGCACGCCATGAAGCGTACCTATCAGCCGTCGAAAGTCCGTCGTGCCCGCACCCACGGTTTCCTGGAGCGCATGCGCACCCGTGGCGGCCGCGCCGTCATCCGCGCCCGTCGTTCCAAGGGCCGCGCCCGCCTGGCAGTCTGACGCCAGACCCCTGCAGTTCCGGCCGGTTGGCAGGTGAGCCCCCCAAGGTGAACCCCCACGCACGGTCCGGAGAGCAGGCTGCCGAAATGAAAGACGGCAGTTTCGCGTTCCGTCCCGAATACCGGCTCAGAAAAACGGATGAGTTTTCATCCGTTTTTTCTTTGAGGCGTACCCAGCGCAGTCGACATTTCGTGATCCATCACGGACCGTCCGACTGCGATGGCGCTCGTCTGGGCGTTGTGGTGGCCAAGCGCCATCTGAAACGTGCCAACGCTCGCAACCTGGTCAAGCGTCTGGCGCGGGAAGCCTTCCGTCACCAGCGCCCGGCGCTGAAGCCGGTAGACATCATCCTGCGGCTCAACGCCCGTCCGGAGGTGCTGGACCGCAAGCGCCTGCGCGAAGAGATCGATGCGCTGCTGAGCCGCATGCGTCGTCCGATCATCGAGCCGTCGGGAGTCCCGGCATGAAATCCGTTCTGCTGGGGCTTATTGCCGTCTATCGTTACGCCATCAGTCCGCTGCTGGGCCGTAACTGCCGTTTCATGCCCAGCTGTTCAGAATACGCAGGCGAAGCCATCCGCCGTCACGGCAGTGTCCGTGGCAGCTGGCTGGCACTGAAGCGCGTGTCGCGCTGTCATCCGTGGCATCCGGGCGGTTACGACCCGGTACCCTGACGCCACCTTCCGACCTTCACACGACTCCGACGATGGATACTCAACGCTCCGCCCTGTTGATCGTTTTTCTCTTTTCCATATTCATGCTGTGGGACGGCTGGCAGCGTTCGAACCAGCCGCCGGCTGCAGCGGCCGCAACCGCACAGTCTGCCGGTGCCCAGGCTCCGGTGCCGACCGTGAGTGCGCCGGCTGCACCGTCCGACGTACCGCAGCAGGCGGCAGTGGTCGCCCAGAAGCCGGCAGTGCGGGTCGAGACCGACCTGTTCATCGCTGACGTGTCGGCCGAAGGCGGTTCGCTGATCCGTCTTGAACTGCTGAAGCACAGGGCTGGCCCGGAATCTGAAGGCAATTTCGTACTGCTGGACAACGGTACGACCAATCTCTACCACGCGCAGAGTGGTCTGATCGGTGCCGGCCTGCCGACGCACAAAACGGTGTACCAGCTGCCGGAAGGCGAACTGAAGCTGGCCGAGGGTCAGGACACGGTCGAGTTGAAGATGACCGCGCCCGGCCCGGACGGTGTCACGGTGACCAAGGTGCTCACCTTCCACCGTGGCAGCTATCGCATCGATACCCGTTTCGACATCGCCAATGCGTCCGCTGCGCCGGTGGCCGGACATGCCTACTTCCAGCTGCTTCGGGACGGCAAGGCGGTATCCGCCGGCACCAGCATGCTGAGCACCTTCACCGGCCCGGCGTTCTACAGCGAAGAAGGCAAGTATCAGAAGGTCGAGTTCTCGGACATCGAGAAGGGCAAGGCGAAGTTCCAGAGCAAGGCACCGGATGGCTGGGTGGCGCTGGTTCAGCACTATTTCGTGAGCACCTTCGTGCCGGCCGCTGGCGTGGAACGCGAGTTCTTCGCGAAGAAGGTCGGTGACAACCTGTACAGCGCCGGCGTCATCGTGCCGGTGGCTGCGGCCGCGCCGGGTGCCACCGCCTCGATCGACGTGCCGCTGTACGCCGGCCCGCAGATCCAGTCCAACCTCGACGCGATGGCGCCGGGCCTGGATCACGTGGTCGATTACGGCTGGCTCAAGATCATCGCCTCGCCGATGCACTGGGTGCTGGAAAAGCTGCATGGCCTGGTCGGCAACTGGGGCTGGGCCATCATCCTGCTCACCATCCTGATCAAGGCCATCTTTTTCCCGCTGTCCGCAGCGAGCTACAAGTCCATGGCCAAGCTGCGCCTGGTCACGCCGCGCATGCAGCAGATCAAGGAACGCCATGCCAATGACCGCATGCGCATGCAGCAGGAAATGATGGAGCTGTACAAGACCGAGAAGATCAATCCGCTCGGCGGCTGCCTGCCCATCCTGGTGCAGATTCCGGTGTTCATCGCGCTGTACTGGGTGCTGCTGGGCAGCGTCGAGATGCGCAATGCACCGTGGATAGGCTGGATCACCGATCTGTCGATCAAGGACCCGTTCTTCGTGCTGCCCATCATCATGGGCGTGACCATGTTCGTGCAGACCAAGCTGAACCCGACGCCGCCGGATCCGATCCAGGCCAAGGTGATGCTGTTCCTGCCGGTCGTGTTCACTGGCATGTTCCTGTTCTTCCCGGCTGGTCTGGTGCTGTACTGGACGGTGAACAACATTCTGTCGATTGCCCAGCAGTGGCAGATCACCCGCATGATCGAAGGCGGCAAGGCGGCCAACGCCTGACGACTGACCACGCGGCGCAGGGGCGCCGCTCTCCCGGAGTGGGATACTCCGGCGGGGGCGGCGCCCTTTTCACGTCTGCGCCCCACATGAACACCGATGCACACGAAGTCGCCAGCGACCGGCAGCTTCGATGAGGACAGATCGATGACCCGACCGATACCGACCGACACCATCGCGGCGATTGCCACCGCACCCGGAAGGGGCGGAGTAGGGGTGATCCGTGTGTCCGGTCGAGGTGCTGAAGCGGTGGCCCGCGGCGTGCTCGGCAGACTGCCCGCTGCGCGGCGGGCGGTGTTTGGCCGGTTCAAAGCGGGTGATGGTGCCGTGATCGATCACGGTATCGCGCTGTGGTTCGAGGCGCCGGCATCCTATACCGGCGAACACGTGCTCGAACTGCACGGTCACGGCGGTACCGCCGTGCTGCAGGCGCTGCTCGCCCGCTGCCTTGAACTGGGGGCGCGACCGGCACGACCGGGCGAATTCACCGAGCGCGCCTTTCTGAACGACCGCATCGATCTGGCGCAGGCGGAGGCGGTGGCGGACCTGATCGATGCCACCACCACGTCGGCGGCACGTTCGGCCATGCGTTCGCTGGATGGCGAGTTCTCGCATCACGTGCATGGACTGGAAGAGGCGCTGGTCAATCTGCGCATGTTCGTCGAAGCGACGCTGGACTTTCCGGAAGAGGATGTCGAGTTTCTGGAACAGGCAGGCGCCCGCGGCAAACTGGCCGAGGTCATGCAGGCGCTCGATCGTCTTCGTCAGCGGGCACGCTGCGGTGCGGTGCTGAGGGAAGGTCTGACCGTCGTGCTGGCGGGTGCGCCGAATGTGGGCAAGTCCAGCCTGCTGAATGCGCTGGCCGGGGAGGAGCGGGCCATCGTGACCGATATCGCCGGTACCACGCGCGACACCCTGCGCGAACTGATCGCCATCGACGGCGTACCGTTGCATGTGATCGATACCGCCGGTCTGCGCGAAACCGATGACCCGGTGGAGCAGGCCGGCATTGCCCGCACCCGCCGGGAACTGGAGCGCGCGCACGCGGTGCTGCATCTGGTCGATGCGGCGACCGGTTTCGACACCGAGGCGCAGGCGATCGATGCGCAGCTGCCATCCGGTCTGCCGCGCATCCGGGTGTTCAACAAGATCGATCTGCTTGGCAGTGCCGCGTGCAGCGAGCTGCGCGATGGCGTCGTGAATGTGTGGCTGTCTGTGCGCAGTGGCGAGGGGCTGGATCTGCTGCAGAAAGCATTGCTCGATTGCGTGGCGTGGCAGGGCGGGGCGGAAGATGCGCTGGCTGCGCGTACCCGCCATCTGCATGCGCTAGACCGGGCGGTCGAACACCTTGAAGCGGCGGGGCGCTGCATTTCAGGTGCGGTTCTGCAACTGGAACTGTTCGCCGAGGAGTTGCGATTGGCTCACCGTGCGCTGGGCGACATCACCGGCGAGTTCACTCCGGATGATCTGCTGGGCGAAATTTTCTCCCGCTTCTGCATAGGCAAGTAAGGGTGTTTCACGTGGAACATTCGGGGCTGAACGCGTGCTGACGGATCTCGCCCTGCTGTGTGCCGGCGCCTTCTTTGCCGGACTGGTCGATGCCATGGTCGGTGGCGGCGGACTGGTGCAGGTGCCGCTGCTGTTCAATGTGTTTCCGGGTGCATCACCGGCTACGCTGTTCGGCACCAATAAGGCGGTCAGCGTTGTAGGGACCAGCTTCGCGGCCCGGCGCTATCTCGGCACCGTCGATATGGACTGGGCGGTTCTGGGCCGTGCGGCACTGGCGGCCTTCATCGCTTCGTTTGCCGGGGCGGCTGCGGTTGGGCTGTTTCATCCGCAGGCATTGCGGCCGGTGGTGATTGCGCTGCTGCTGGCGGTGCTGGTCTATACGCTTAAGAAGAAGGATTTCGGCGTGATGCGCGGAGCGACCGAACATCCGCCACGTCACGGTCTCGCGCTGGTGCTCGGCGCCGCGATCGGTTTTTACGACGGCTTCTTTGGCCCCGGTACGGGCAGTTTCCTGATTTTCCTTTTTGCCCGCTGTTACGCCTGGGATTTCCTGCGCGCATCGGCAGCCGCCAAGGTGGTGAATGTGAGCACCAATCTTGCGGCGCTGTCATGGTTCTTGCCGGCCGGCGCTGTCATGGCCAAGGTCGCTGCGGCGATGGCTGTCGCCAATCTGGCCGGGGCGTGGGTCGGTTCTCACCTTGCAATGAAGAACGGCGCAGCTTTCGTGCGCCGCGTCTTCATACTTGTGGTCAGCGTGCTCATTGCACGATTGTGCTGGGACACCTTCGCCGTCTGAGCGGCGAACGGTGTTCCACGTGAAACATCAGAAGCCGATGCGTACCGGCGGAAGGATGATGGTTACGCCGTCCTGATGGCGAGGGCGATGGTAGCCGTAGGGCGGAGGTCCGTAATACGGATAGGGTGCATACACTGGCGCCGGGTAATGTCCGTAGCGTGCGCTCGGCCCGTGGTAACGGTGATGATGGTGATCGTGACGATCACGGTGCTTCCAGTGATTACCGTGCCTGTGGTGATGATCGCCACGGTAACCATGGCCTCGGTGGTCGTCTCGATCCGCGAGCGCGCTTCCACTGAAGCTCATTGCCAGTACAGCCAGTGCCGAACCAAGCGATTTCATGATCGTTCTCTACTCAGGAACACGCCTGAAGCCTAGGCATTGCAAGTCGTTCGCACAGTAAGCAACTGTAAGGCCGTGAAACCGTGTCAACCTGGCGCCTTTATGTTCGGCGCACGACGCCGTATCATTCGCACCCTTCCCCCTCTTTTTGCATTGCAGCGAACATGGATTTTCCGACCCGTTACGACGTGATCGTCATCGGTGGCGGCCACGCCGGCACCGAAGCCGCGCTCGCCGCCGCGCGGGTCGGTGCCCGCACGCTGCTGCTCACCCACAACATCGAAACGCTGGGCCAGATGTCCTGCAACCCGTCGATCGGCGGCATCGGCAAGGGCCATCTGGTGAAGGAAGTCGATGCGCTGGGCGGTGCGATGGCACTGGCCACCGACGAGGGCGGCATACAGTTCCGCACGCTGAATGCGAGCAAGGGGCCGGCGGTGCGTGCCACCCGGGCTCAGGCCGACCGCATCCTGTACAAGGCGGCGATCCGTCGCAGGCTCGAAAACCAGCCGAATCTCGATCTGTTCCAGCAGGCGGCCGCCGACCTCATCATGGACGGCGATCGCGCGGCCGGCGTGGTGACCGAAGTGGGCATCCGCTTCCATGCGAAGGCGGTGGTGCTGACCGCCGGCACCTTCCTGAATGGCAAGGTGCACGTCGGTCTGCAGAACCATTCGGCCGGTCGGGCAGGGGATCCGCCGGCCATCCGTCTGGCCGAAAAGCTGAAAGAACTGGCGCTGCCGCAGGGCCGGCTGAAGACCGGTACGCCGCCGCGCATCGACGGTCGCAGCATCGACTATTCGGTCATGCAGCCGCAGCCAGGCGATGACCCGGTGCCGGTGTTCAGCTTCATCGGCTCGCGCGACATGCACCCGCGTCAGCTGCCGTGCTGGATGACCCACACCACGCTGCGCACGCACGACATCATCCGCGGCGGGCTGGACCGTTCGCCGATGTATACCGGCGTGATCGAAGGTGTGGGCCCGCGCTACTGCCCGAGCATCGAAGACAAGATCCACCGCTTCGCCGACCGCGACAGCCACAACATCTTCCTCGAACCGGAAGGGCTGACCACGCACGAGGTGTACCCGAACGGGATTTCGACCTCGCTGCCTTTCGATGTGCAGGTGGAGCTGGTGCGCAGCATTCCCGGTCTGGAAAACGCGCACATCCTGCGCCCGGGCTACGCGATCGAGTACGACTACTACGATCCGCGCGGCCTGAAGGCTTCGCTGGAAACCAAGGCCATCCACGGGCTGTTCTTCGCCGGCCAGATCAATGGCACCACGGGTTACGAAGAAGCGGCGGCCCAGGGTCTGCTGGCCGGCCTTAATGCCGCGCGCCAGACGCAGGACCTGGACGCCTGGTGCCCGCGCCGCGACCAGGCCTATCTGGGCGTGCTGGTCGACGACCTGATCACCCGCGGCGTGTCCGAGCCCTATCGCATGTTCACCTCGCGCGCCGAATACCGGCTCAGTCTGCGCGAGGACAACGCCGACCTGCGCCTGACCGATGCCGCCCGCGAAATGGGCCTGATCGACGACCTGCGCTGGGATGCCTACAACCGCAAGCGCGACGCCATCGCGGCCGAGGAACAGCGGCTGCGTTCCACGTGGATCCGTCCGGACACGCTGCCGGCCGAAGACGCGGTGCGCGTGCTGGGCAAGGCCATCGAGCGCGAATATTCGCTGTTCGATCTGCTGCGCCGCCCGGACGTGAGCTACGAAGCGCTGATGACGCTGCCCGGCGCGCCGGAGCCGATAGACCACGCGCCGGCCATCGAACAGCTGGACATTCTGGCCAAGTACCAGGGCTATATCGACCGCCAGCAGGACGAGGTCGACAGGCTGCGCGCCACCGAAGACACCCGGCTGCCGGACGACCTCGATTACGGCGCGGTCGGCGGCCTGTCGCGCGAAGTGCAGCAGAAGCTCACTACCCACCGGCCGGAAACCCTGGGCCAGGCTTCACGCATCCAGGGCATCACGCCGGCGGCGATTTCTCTGTTGCTGGTGCATCTGAAGAAACGCGCCGCGGTCCGCAACGCCGCCTGATTTTTGCGCAGCACCCCTTTCCGGGCCGGACCCTGACACCGTCCGGCCTTCTCGATCCGACGCACTGCCCATTTGTCATGACCCTGCAAAACGAACTCGACGCCGGCCTCGCCGCACTGGACCTGCCGCTCACCGCGACAGCCCGTACCCGTCTGCTGCGCTACATCGCACTGATGGCCAAGTGGAATGCGGTCTACAACCTGACCGCGATACGCGAAGAATCCCGCATGCTCACCCATCACCTGCTGGATGCGCTGTCGGTCGCCCGTTTCATTCCCGATGGCGCGACCCTGGTCGACATCGGCTCCGGCGGTGGCGTGCCCGGCATTCCGCTGGCGATCGCACGCTCTGATCTCGACGTGCTGTCGATCGAGCCGAATTCGAAGAAGGCGTCCTTCCAGCAGCAGGCGCGCATGGATCTGTCCATCGAGAACTTCGAGGTGCAGACCGCACGCGCCGAGGCGGTGAATCTGCCCGAAGGCCGCGATTTCATCATTTCCCGAGCCTTTGGCGATCTGGCTGACTTCATCAAGGTGGCTGGCCATCTGCTGAAGCCGGACGGCCGCATGCTGGCGATGAAGGGCGTGTATCCGGACGAGGAAGTGCGCGCGATTCCCAAGGGCTGGCAGCTGGTGCGTTCGGAAGAGCTGCAGGTGCCCGGCGTCGAAGGCGCGCGTCACCTGCTGTGGCTGGCGCGCGACGCCGCCACCGCCTGAGAACGCGCATGCCGCACATCTTCGCAGTCGCCAACCAGAAGGGCGGGGTGGGCAAGACCACCACCAGCGTGAACCTCGCCGCCGCGCTCGGTCAGGCCGGCCAGCGCACGCTGCTGGTCGATCTCGACCCGCAGGGCAATGCCACCATGGGCGCGGGCGTCGACAAGCGCACGCTCAAATCCAGCGTGTACCAGGTGCTGGTTGGCCTGTCGTCGCTGGCGGACGCGCGCGTCACCAGCCCGCATGCCGGGCTGGACGTGCTGCCGGCCAACCGAGATCTGGCTGGTGCCGAAGTCGAACTGGTCGAGCTGGAAAACCGCGAGAACCGGCTGAAGAAAGCGATTGCCGAGCATGCGAGCGACTACGACTTCGTGCTGATCGACTGCCCGCCCAGCCTGAGCCTGCTCACGCTGAACGGCCTGTGTGCCGCGCACGGCGTCATCATTCCGATGCAGTGCGAGTACTACGCGCTGGAAGGCCTGTCCGACCTGGTGAACACGATCAAGAAGGTGCACGCCAACCTGAACCGCGACCTGAAGATCATCGGCCTGCTGCGCGTCATGTTCGACCCGCGCAGCACGCTGTCGCAGCAGGTGTCCGGCCAGCTCGAATCGCATTTCGGCGACAAGGTGTTCCGCACCCTGGTGCCGCGCAACGTGCGGCTGGCCGAAGCGCCGAGCTACGGCATTCCCGGCGTGCTGTTCGACAAGAACGCCAAGGGCGCGCAGGCCTACAGCGCCTTCGCGCAGGAAATGATCGAGCGGGTGAAAACCTACTGATCATCGTCCATAACAACAACGCACTACGACCATGACTCCTCCCAAACTCAAGGGCCTCGGCCGCGGCCTCGACGCGCTGCTGGCCGGCAATTCAGGTGAAGCGGCCCAGACCGGCGAACTGCGCACGCTGGACGTCGGCCTGCTGCAGCCGGGCAAGTATCAGCCGCGCACCCGCATGGATCCGGGTTCGCTGGAAGAGCTGGCCGAGTCGATCAAGTCGCAGGGGCTGATGCAGCCCATCATCGTGCGCGGGGTCGGTGGCGAGCGTTTCGAAATCATCGCCGGCGAACGCCGCTGGCGCGCGGCCCAGATCGCCGGCCTGAGCGAAGTGCAGGTGCTGGCGCGCGACATTCCGGACGATGCCGCGCTGGCGATGAGCCTGATCGAGAACATCCAGCGTGAGGATCTGAACCCGCTGGAAGAGGCGGCCGGCGTGCAGCGCCTGATCGACGAATTCGGCATGACCCATGAACAGGCGGCCAATGCCATCGGCCGTTCGCGGTCCGCCACCACCAATCTGCTGCGCCTGCTGCAGCTGGCCGAACCGGTGCAGGAACAGCTGGTGACCGGTGACCTGGACATGGGCCACGCGCGTGCGCTGCTGAGCCTGCCCAAGGGCGACCAGATCGCGCTCGCCAACCGTGTGGTGGCTCAGGGGCTGACCGTGCGCGACACCGAAAAGCTGGTGGCGCGTGGCGGTCTGGCGGAGCAGGGCAGCCGCGCCAAAGCCGAACCGTCGCGCGACCTGGCGCGGCTGGAAGAGGAACTGTCGGACATCGTCGGCGCACCGGTGTCGATTGCGGCCAACCCGCGCGGCGCCGGCAAGCTCACCGTGAAGTTCACCGACCTTGACCAGCTGGACGGCCTGATCGCCCGTCTGCGCGGCTGACGCGAGCGCTCGCGACACCTGGCCCGGACGACGGCGCGGGTGTGCTTTTCGTGGTAGCGACCCCCGGTCGCGATGCAGCGATCGCGGACCGCCGGCTTCGATTCAGGCTGCGATCGGGAGCAGCCCCGCTTTCACAGGATCCGGTCAGACCCGCACACTCAGCGCGACATACACCGCCAGTTCGGTCAGCTGCTGCACCGCGCCCAGACAGTCGCCGGTATAGCCGCCGATGCGGCGCCGGAAGTGGCGGGCGGCGGTAACGGTCACGAGCACCGCCAGTCCGGCCACCCAGGCGATCTGCACCGGTGCGAGCAGCGCCAGCGGCGCCAGACCGCACAGCGCGGCCCACAGCATGCCGCCCTCCGACAGCTTGACCGCCAGCGGCTTGGCACGCGACACGCCATCCGGGTCTTCGTCGCGCGCGTAGGCCATGGTGTAGATGAGCGCGGTCGCGCACAGCCGGGACAGCGGATGGGCCACCAGCAGTGCGATCACCGCCCCCGCCAGCGGCAGCGATGACAGCGCGGCCAGCTTGGCCGCCAGCATGAGCACGATGCCGATCGCACCGTAGGCGCCGATGCGCGAGTCTTTCATGATGCTCAGGATCTGTTCGCGCGACCAGCCGCCGCCGAAGCCGTCGCACACGTCGCCCCAGCCGTCCTCGTGGAAGGCACCGGTCAGCCTGATCGTGGCCGCGGTCGACAGCACCACCGCGAGTGCGGCCGGCAGCACCTGACCGGTCATCCACAGCACCGCCGCCCCGGCTGCACCGACGATCCAGCCCATGGCCGGAAACCAGCGCGCGCTGGCATTCATCAGTTCGGTGGACCAGCCCACCCAGGCCGGCACCGGCAGCCGCGTGAAGAAGCGCAGCGCGTTGAAGAACAGTTCGAGTTCGCGGCGGATCATCGCTGCGTCACCGCTGTCCGCCGCTCACGCCTTCGACACCCCGGCCGAATCGAAGCTGGCCATGTCGCGCAGGATGGCCACCGCCGCACGCACCAGCGGCCAGGCCAGTGCGGCGCCGGTGCCTTCGCCCAGACGCAGGTCCAGATCGAGCAGCGGCCGGGCGTCCATGTGTTCCAGCTGTATCGCGTGGCCGCGCTCCTGAGAACGGTGCGAGAACACGCAGTACTCGCGCAGCGCCGGTGCGTGGGTCTGGGCGACCAGCGCGGCGGCCGAACTGATGAAGCCGTCGATCAGCAGCAGCATGCGCGACTGCGCGGCGCCCAGCATGGCGCCGGCCATGGTTGCGATCTCGAAGCCGCCAAAGGCGGCCAGCACCGCGAACGCGTCGCGCGGGCCGGTGTAGTCGGCGGCCAGCGCGGCCAGCACCCGCTTCTTGTCGGCCAGTGCGGCGTCGCCGAGGCCGGTGCCGCGGCCGACGCAGTCGTCCATCGGCGCGCCGGTCAGCAGGTGGGTGATCAGTGAGGCGGAGGCGGTGTTGCCGATACCCATTTCGCCGAAGCCGAGCACGCGTGCGCCGCTGGCCGCGATGTCGCGGGCGATGCGGGCACCGTTGTCGAGCGCCTGTGCGCACTGCGCCGGCGTCATCGCCGGGCCGTCGAACCAGCTGGCGGTGCCGTGCGCCACCTTGGCGTCGATCAGGCCGGCGCGCGGGCCGAAGTCATGCGCCACGCCGCAGTCGGCGATGTGCAGCGTCATGCCGCCCTCGCGCGCCAGCACGTTGATGGCGGCGCCGCCGGCGAGGAAGTTCTCGACCATCTGCCAGGTCACGTCGGCCGGGTAGGCGGACAGACCGCGGCCGCGCACATCGCGCAGCGTGCCGTGGTCGCCGGCGCACACCAGCAGGTGCGGGGTGCCGGGTTCGGGTGCGGTCGAGCCCAGCACCTGACCGATCTGCAGCGCCAGCGCCTCCAGTCGGCCGAGTGCGCCCAGCGGCTTGGTCTTGCTGTCGATGCAGGCTTGCAGCGCGGCGGACAGGTCGGGGGAGGGCGGGGCGAGGTCGAAGCGGAGCGTCATGGAAAATCCGGGCAGAACGGGTGCAGCCCGGCAGTTTAGCCGGCTGGCGGGCAGGGCGTGGGCCAGCGACAATGGCAGCCCGCATCAATCCCGCTCCGCCCCCGCTGTGCGCACCCGTGTCGAATTCCTGCTGCTGGCGCTGATCTGGGGCGCGTCCTTCGCGTTGTACCGCGTCGCCATTCCCGAGCTGGGTCTGCCGCTGACCGTGGGGCTGCGGCTTGCACTGGCGTCGGCCGCGCTGCTGGCGGTGTTCGGCTGGCCACTGCGCCAGGTGGCGGCGGGCGAGCGCCGGCGCGTGGCCGGCTGGCTGCTGCTGACCGGTGCCGGCAGCACCGCGCTGCCCTTCGTACTGTTCGCGGAAACCGTCATGCGATCCAGCGCCGGTTTCGCCGCGGTGCTGAACGCGACCTCGCCGCTGTTTTCGGCGCTGCTGGGCGTGTGGATGTGGCGCGAAGCGGTGTCGCGCTCGAAGCAGCTCGGCCTGCTGCTCGGCTTTGTCGGTGTCGCCATGCTGGCTGCGCTGCGCGACGTCGGTCCGCTGAAGGTCGGGCTGGACGCGGTCGCGCTGGGGCTGATCGCGGCGGCGTCCTACGGCCTGTGCGTGCAGTGGGTGAGGCGGCGGCTGCACGATGTGCCGCCGACCGCGGTGGCCACCGGCATTTCGCTGGTCGGCGCGCTGCTGCTGCTGCCCTGGGCGCTGCTGTCGCTGCCGGACCAGCTGCCGTCCTGGCGCCCGCTGCTGGCGGTGGCGATGCTGGGCCTGATATCGACCGCGCTGGCCAACGCGCTGTATTTCCGGCTGATCGGCCGCATGGGCGCGACCCAGGCGCTCAGCGTCACCTTCCTGATTCCGCCCTTCGCCATGCTGTGGGGCCACCTGCTGTTCGACGAGAGGCCGACGCTGGCCATGTTGGGAAGCACCGTCATCATTCTGGCCGGCACTGCGCTGAGCGTGGGCTGGCGACGCACGTCCGGGCGTTGAGCCGGTCAACGCGCACCCGCCGGCAATCGTTGTATGAGCGCCCGGCCGCCGCCGGCGCTCTTGGAGACCGGGCCGCTGCTGGCATAGACTTGCGGGCCGCGTTGCCGAGCCCGCGCCGGATCCCGCCCGGCCCCGCGCCAGAAAAGAATCCTGGTTCAACCACATCGTCGAGGAACACCATGAAAACGCTGATTTCCGCCGTCGTCTGCGCCGGTGCGCTCGTGAGCGCACCGGCTTTCGCCAGCAAGGACCTGGCTACCGCCAAGGGCTGCCTGGCCTGTCATTCGCAGGGCGCCGACATGAAGATCGGCCCGGGCTACCAGGCAGTCGCGAAGAAGTACGCCGGCCAGAAGGACGCCGAAGCCAAGCTCGCCGCCTTCATCAAGGCCGGCACGCCGGCCGGCACCAAGCCGTCCTGGGGCGGCCCGATGCCGATGCCGGCGCAGCCCGCCCTGTCGGACGCCGACGCCAAGACGCTGGCGGCCTGGGTGCTCGGCGGCGCCAAGTAAGCAGTCTGTCGCGCACGGGAAGAGCCGGCCACATGGCCGGCTTTTTTCGTTCACGCGGCGAATTGGGGGCAAGGGGCGGCTGTATTCGACGCATCGCCTGCAACACCCCGCTTGCTAGAGTCGACGCCGGCACCCCCTGTCCGGAGAAGGTCGAGCATGAGCGCAGCAGCGTCCCGCACGCAGTACGGCAAGCAGGTCACCGAATCGATCAACCAGACACGGGTGCGCTACGTCATCCTGTTCGCGGCCGCGATCGCCACCCCCTTCATCTACCCGCCGACCTGGCCGCTGGTGTGGCTGGCGCTGGCCAGTTACGCGCTGCGCATGTTCGGCGTCGAAGGCATCTACCACCGCTACTTCTCGCACCGTGCCTTCAAGTGCTCGCGCCCGGTGCAGTTCGTCCTTGCGCTGATCGCCTCGCAGTGCGGCCAGCATGGCCCGCTGTGGTGGGCGTCGGTGCACCGCCACCACCATCAGAACGTCGAAACGCCGGACGACCCGATCTCGCCGCGCCAGCACGGCCTGTTTCATTCACACGTAGGCTGGGTGTGGTGCGAGCGCTACAAGGACACCGATCTCGATGTCGTGCCCGACTTCGCACGCTACCCGGAAATACTGTGGGTAAACAGGCACTACACGCTGCTCATGCTGTCCGGCGCCTTTTTCATCTGGCTGCTGGCCCAGGCCGGTGCCTTCGGCCCGACGGTAAGCGGTGGCGCTGCGCTGATGTGGGGCTTCTTCCTGCCCACCGCGCTTGGCGTGCAGACCGTGTCCATGGTCAATTCGGTCGGCCATTTCCGTCGTCTGCCCGGGGGCTACCGCCGCTACGACACCGACGATGATTCGATGAACCGTCCGCTGCTGGCGCTGTTCACGATGGGCGGCGGCTGGCACAACAATCATCACCGCTACGGTGCCAGCGCGCGCGCTGGCTTTGCCTGGTACGAAATCGATCTTACGTACTACGTTCTGCGCCTGCTCGCCGCGCTGGGTGTCATTCACGACCTGCGCGACCGCTTGCCCGATGACGTACGGGAGGAGGGCGGGCTGACGCCGCTGCCGGCAGGTGACCGCGCCGGCGGCTGAATGCCGGCGGGGGCCGGGTCTCTGCCGCATCGAAATTGACGCTCTGTGCGGTCACCCGCAGAATCCGGGGCTGACAACCTTTTCAGCCCTCCGCGGAGATTCCAGATGACCCCGATCACCCCGTTGCGCCCGCTGACCGCACTGGTCGCGCTGTCGACCTGCCTGCTCGCGGCCTGCGGCCAGAAGGACGACGCGGCCGCCCCGGCTGCCGCCGACGCCGCGGCCACCGTCACCATACGGCTGGGCCATGTGGCACCGCTGACCGGCCCGCAGGCGCATCTGGGCAAGGACAACGAGAACGGCGCGCGGCTGGCGATCGACGACCTGAATGCCGAAAAGCTGCTGATCGGCGGCAAGGTGGCCAAGTTCGAACTGCTGGGCGAAGACGACCAGGCCGACCCGCGCCAGGGCACGACGGTGGCGCAGAAGCTGGCCGACGCCCACGTCAATGCGGTGATCGGTCACCTGAATTCCGGCACCACCATCCCGGCGTCGCGCATCTACCACGACGCCGGCATCGTGCAGGTGTCGCCGTCGGCCACCAACCCGACCTACACCCGTCAGGGTTACAAGAGCGCCTTCCGCGTGTTCGCCGACGACGTGCAGCAGGGCAGCGTGCTGGGTGGCTTCGCGGTGACCAAGCTGGGCGCGAAAAAGATCGCCATCATCGACGACCGCACCGCCTACGGTCAGGGTCTGGCCGACGAGTTCGACAAGGCGGCCAAGGCGGCGGGCGCGACCATCGTCACCCGTGAATACACGACCGACAAGGAAACCGACTTCGCGGCCATCCTGACCAAGGTGAAATCGACCCGGCCGGATCTGGTGTTCTACGGTGGCATGGACACCCAGGCCGGCCCGATGGCGCGCCAGCTCAGGACGCTCAATATCGGTGCACCCATGCTGTTCGGCGACGGCGCCTGCACGGTCGAATTCCACAAGCTGGCGGGCGAGGGCGCAGACGGCCACTACTGTTCGCTGCCCGGCGTGCCGCTGGAGCAAATGGCCGGCGGCAGCGCCTTCCGTGACCGCTACAAGGCCAAGTACAACGCCGACATCCAGCTCTACGCGCCCTATGCCTACGACGCGGTGCGGGTGGTGGCCGAGGCGATGAAACAGGCCGGTTCGGTCGACACCGCCAAATTCCTGCCGGCGCTCGCTGCGCTGAACTACCCGGGCCTCACCGCGCAGATCCAGTTCGATGAGAAGGGCGACATCAGGGACGGCGCGATCACGCTGTATCAGGCCAAGGGCGGCGCCTGGAGCGCGCTCGAAACCCTGGGCGGCAAGGCGCCGAACTGATCTTTCCGGCGCGGCCATGCCGCGCCCCGCAGGCCGCGCCGGAAGCTGCCGGTGCGGCTTCCTTCCCCGGGTGCCGCGCGGCGGCACTGTACGGCACAGGACACCCGACGCTTCGTGGACATCCTCATCCAGCAGATCATCAACGGGCTGGTGCTCGGCAGCATCTATGCGCTGGTCGCCCTTGGCTACACGATGGTCTACGGCATCCTCGGCCTGATCAATTTCGCGCACGGCGAAGTGGTCATGATCGGCGCGCTCAGCGCCCTCACCGCCATCGGCCTGCTGGTGCCGAGCGGCCTGCCCGGTCCGGTCGTCGTGCTGGCCGGCCTGCTGATCGCAATTCCGGTATGCATGGCGGTGGGCTTCACGATAGAGCGCATCGCCTACCGGCCGCTGCGCAACGCGCCGCGTCTGGCGCCGCTGATCACCGCCATCGGCGTGTCCATCGTGCTGCAGCAGCTGGCCATGATGGGCTGGGGCCGCAACTACCACACCTTCCCGGCCCTGCTGCCGGTGACCGCGCACAAGGTCGGTGGGGCGGCCATCACCGACCTGCAGATCATCATCGTGCTCACCGCGGCGCTGCTGATGGCGGCACTGGTGTGGCTGGTCACCCGTACCCGGCTCGGCCGCGCGATGCGGGCGAGCGCCGAAAATCCGGCGGTGGCGCGGCTGATGGGCGTGGATGTGGACCGCGTCATTTCATTCACCTTCGTGCTCGGCTCCGGCCTGGCGGCGGTGGCCGGCGTCATGGTGGCCGCCAACTACTCGATCGCGCACTACGCGATGGGCTTCATGCTGGGGCTCAAGGCCTTCACCGCGGCGGTGCTGGGCGGCATCGGCAATCTCGGCGGCGCCATGCTGGGCGGGCTGCTGCTCGGCATCATCGAAAGCCTGGCCGCCGGCTACATCGGTGACCTGACCGGCGGCTTCCTCGGCAGCCACTACAAGGACGTGTTCGCCTTCTTCGTGCTCATCCTGGTGCTGGTGTTCCGGCCGTCCGGGCTGATGGGCGAAAAGGTGGCGGAGCGGGCATGAGCGCCGATCCGAAACTGAAAGCCCGGCTGGGCGTCGCGCTGATCGGCGTGGCGCTGGCGGTGCTGCCCTTCGCCGTCGGCGCCACCTTCGGCAATTCCTGGGTGCGCATCGTCGATTTCGCGCTGCTCTACATCATGCTGGCGCTCGGGCTCAACATCGTGGTCGGCTTCGCCGGCCTGCTCGACCTCGGCTACATCGCCTTCTACGCGGTCGGCGCCTATCTGTACGCGCTGCTGTCCAGCCCGCATCTGGCGACCGCCTTCCCGGCGCTGTTCGCGGCCGCACCCGGCTGGCCGGTGTGGGCGGTGCTGCCGCTGGGCGCACTGGTGGCCGGCCTGTTCGGCGTCATGCTGGGCGCGCCGACGCTCAAGCTGCGCGGCGACTACCTGGCCATCGTGACGCTGGGCTTCGGCGAAATCATTCGCATCTTCCTGAACAACCTGAACGCGCCGGCCAACATCACCAACGGGCCGCAGGGCATCAACAACATCGCCGCCGCCCAGATCGGCGGCCACGCGCTGAACCGGCCGCTGGAACTGTTCGGTGTCATGGTGCCGGGCGTGCATCTGCAGTACTACTTCTTCCTCGCGCTTACGCTGCTCGTGGTGTTCGTCTGCGTGCGGTTGCAGGATTCGCGGCTGGGCCGCGCCTGGGTCGCCATCCGCGAAGACGAGGTGGCTGCCCGCGCCTGCGGCATCAACACGCGCAACGTGAAGCTGCTTGCTTTCGGTCTGGGCGCCACCTTCGGCGGCGTGGCCGGCGGCCTGTTCGCCGGCTTCCAGGGCTTCGTCAGCCCGGAGTCCTTCGGCCTGCTGGAATCGGTCATGGTGCTGTGCATGGTGGTGCTGGGCGGCATGGGCCACATCCCGGGCGTCATTCTCGGTGCGGTGCTGCTGGCGCTGCTGCCGGAGGCGCTGCGCTGGGGTGCGGTGCCGGTGCAGCAGTCGCTGTTCGGCAAGGTGCTGATCGACCCGGAATCACTGCGCCTGCTGCTGTTCGGCATCGCGCTGGTGGTGGTGATGCGGCTCCGCCCGGCCGGCCTGTGGCCGTCTGCGCTGCGCAAGCGCGAACTGGCGGCGCACGGGGAGACGGCATGAGCGCCGCCCCGCTGCTGGAAGCCCGCGGCATCAGCAAGCGCTTCGGCGGCGTGCAGGCGCTGCGCGAGGTGTCGCTGTCCATACGCGCCGGCGAGGTGTACGGGCTGATCGGCCCCAACGGCGCCGGCAAGACCAGCTTCTTCAATGTGCTGACCGGCCTGTACAGCGCCGACCAGGGCGAAGTGCGCTTCGACGGCCAGTCGCTGCCGCTGGGCGTGCCGCACCGCATCGCCGGTCTGGGCATCGCCCGCACCTTCCAGAACATCCGGCTGTTCGGCGCCATGAGCGCGCTCGAGAACGTGATGGTGGGCCGCCACATCCGGCTGCATACCGGCGTGCTGGGCGCCATCCTGCGCACGCCGGCCGCGCGCCGCGAAGAGGCCGACACCGAGGCGCGCGCGCATGCGCTGCTGCGCTATGTCGGCATCGACCGGCTGGCCAACCAGCAGGCCACCCACCTGAGCTACGGCGACCAGCGACGGCTGGAGATTGCCCGTGCGCTGGCGACCGAACCGCGGCTGCTGGCGCTGGACGAACCGGCCGCCGGCATGAACGCGACCGAAACCGCCGGCCTGTGCGCGCTGATCGAGAAGCTGCGCGGCGACGGCATGACCGTGCTGCTGATCGAGCACGACGTGAAACTGGTGATGGGGCTGTGTGACCGCGTCGCGGTGCTCGATTACGGCGAGAAGATCGCCGAGGACGTGCCGGACGTCGTCCGCCGCGACCCGCGCGTGATCGCCGCCTATCTGGGCAGGGAGGCCGCCGATGCTTGAGGTGCGCGGACTGGAAGTGCACTACGGCGGCATCTGCGCGGTGCGCGGGGTCGATCTGGACGTCGCCGCCGGCGAGAAGGTGGCGCTGATCGGTGCCAATGGCGCCGGCAAGACCAGCACGCTGAAAGCCATCGCCCGCATGCTGCCGGCGCGCGGCAGCGTGAAGCTGGATGGCGAGGCGATCGAGCACGCGCCGCCGCACACGCTGGTGCGCAAGGGTTTCGCGCTGGTGCCGGAAGGCCGCGGCGTATTCGCCCGGCTGTCGGTGCTGGAAAACCTTGAAATGGGCGCCTATGTTCGTGACGACAGGGCGGCGATCGCGGCTGACATCGAACGCGTTTTCGGCCTGCTGCCGCGGCTGAAGGAGCGCGCCGGCCAGACTGCGGGCACGCTGTCAGGCGGCGAGCAGCAGATGGTGGCCATCGGCCGCGCGCTGATGAGCCGGCCGCGCCTGCTGCTGCTGGACGAGCCTTCGATGGGTCTGTCGCCCATCATGGTCGACACCGTGTTCGACGTGATCCGCCAGGTGGTGCAGGAGGGAGTGACGCTGCTGCTGGTCGAACAGAACGCACGGCTTGCGCTGTCGCTGTGCGACCGTGGCTGCGTGATGGACGGCGGTGAAATCACGCTCACCGCACCCGCCGCCGAACTGCTGGACAACCCGGCGGTGCGCGCCGCCTATCTTGGAGAATGAAGCCGTGATCCGCACCCTTGCCGCCTTCGCCACACTCAGCGTGCTGAGCGGCCTGCTTGCCGCCTGCAGCAGCCAGCAGATGTACGACAGCGCCACCGGCTGGCGGCAGCAGGAATGCGACCGCATCACCGACGCCGCAGAGCGTGGCCGCTGTCTCGAAACCGCGAATCTCGAATACGAGCGCTACCGGCGCGAGCGCGAGAAAGCCGGCGAGGCACGCTGAAGGTTCCGGCCGGCCGGCGTCGCGTTTATTGCCATTGTCATTGCGCGTGATAATCGCGGCTCCGTCGTCGGAGTTTCGCCATGCGCGCCTTGCTGCGCCTGTTCTGCTGTCTGCTGCTGTCATCCGCGTTCGCCGACCCGCCGCCGCCGATGCTGGCGCAGCGCGCGCCGGCCGACGTCGACCCGGCCGCCTACTGGGTCAGCGAAAAGCTCGATGGCGTGCGAGCGCGCTGGGACGGGCAGGCGCTGCGCCTGCGCAATGGTGCCGCCATCGCCGTGCCAGCGTGGTTCGTCGCGCCGCTGCCCGATCATCCGCTCGACGGCGAACTGTGGCTGGGGCGCGGCCGTTTCGACGAACTGTCCGGAATTGTCCGTCGTGAGCGCCCGGCCGGCGCCGACTGGTGCGCGGTGCGCTACATGCTGTTCGACCTGCCGGGTGCCGATGGTGACTTTTCGCAGCGGCTGGCACGCATGCAGCAGCTGGTCGAGGCGATCGGTGTCGACTGGATACGCGCGGTGCCGCAACAGCGGCTGGCCGACCGCGCCGCGCTGCAGGCGCTGTTCGATGCGGTCGTCGCCGGTGGCGGTGAAGGTCTGATGCTGCACCGGGCCGACGCACACTGGACGGCGGGTCGCAGCGACGCGCTGCTCAAGCTCACGCCCTTTCTCGATGCCGAAGCGACCGTACTTGCCCACCTGCCGGGCAAGGGCCGTCATCGCGGCCGGCTGGGCGCGCTCGAAGTGGTCGATGCGGCGGGTCGGCGTTTCCGCATCGGCAGCGGGCTCACCGACGCCCAGCGTGCGGCGCCGCCGGCCATCGGCGCCGTCGTCACCTACCGCTATCGCGAACTGACACCGCGCGGTCAGCCGCGCTTTCCGGTTTTTCTGCGCGAGCGCCTGTTGCCCTAGCCGCAACGAGGGAAGTCATCCCGCTGGTGCGGGTGTCGGCGTCTGCGTAAGCGGGGATTCACCCCCGATCATGCGGGGCGGTCGTCCTCATCGCGTCATTACGGCTGCAGCGGCCACCGCGTGCTGACTACGCTGCGGAGCCGGACATGGAGGCGCTTACATGATCATCAAACACGCAGCAGTCGGCATTGCTCTGGCGGTGCTCGCCGCCGGCGTTCCGGCGCAGGTGCTCGACCGGCCGACGCTGGCCGACCGGCTGGCCGTCTGCTCGGCCGTCTACGGCGACATCGCCGCTGCCCATCCGCAGGCCAGTCGCACCGTGCGTGTCCAGTACGCAGCGAAGAACCATCTGTCGCTCGCAATGCGCCTTGGCGAACGCCCGCAGGTCGCTGCCGTGCTGGCGCACGAGCGCAAGGCGCTGGCGGAGCGCCGCGCCGACCCTGCGCAGGCTCAGGGTCTGGACGACGCGTTCGAGCAGCGCGATGACGAATGCAACCGGCTGCTCGAACACAATATGGCGCTGATCGACAGCCTGCGCGACGGACGCTGAAACCGCCGCGCCAGCAGCTTCAGTGCAGCTTTTCGTCCGCCACCACGTCCTTGCGGTAGGTTTCATACACCAGCACCGGAATGCCCAGCGGCTTCAGGTGCTGTTCGATCAGCGGCTTCACGTCTGCCCAGTTCAGGCCGCCGACGCCGGTGGCCAGTCGCGGCAGCGCCACGCTGCTTGCGCCGGTCGCCTGCAGATGCCGCGCCAGCGCCTTCAGCGCGTGATGCACGTTTTCCACCGTGGCCTTGCCCGGCTTCGCGGCCGGGCCGTCGCCCACCATGTTCTGGGTCAGCATGTTCACGATGTTGCGCGTGCTGCCGTCGTTGTCGACGCCGGCCCATGACCATACTTCGCCGGCGTTCAGATGCTTGCCGTGCAGGGCATGGCGGTAGTCGCGAGCCATGGACGGCCAGCGCTCGCGCAGCGACAGCGCGAGGCCATGATCGAAATGTTCCTGCACGGCAATGCCGTGCGCGATGACGTGAGCCTTGCTCAGCAGGATGTCGCCGGTGACTTCGCGGATCATTCGGTTCTCCTTGTGTCTGCGGAGCCGCGGCACCGTGCCGCGGTCTTCGAGTCCAAGGTACGCCGGCGAGGGCGGGCGCCATTGACCGGGGTCAAACCGCCCTCAGTACGCGCTAGTAAGCCTTCAGTCCGTCCGCGCGCTGACCTGGGCGTGGGTTACCTGCGCCAGATCCTGCCGCGTCAGTCCGTGCGAAGGCAGCGCCGGCAGCAGGTCGACCCGGGCCACGGTACGCGGTGCGCGCGCCAGCATGCACACCGATTGCCAGAAGGTGGTGTCGTCGATGTAGGCAGCGGCGTCCGCGTGTTCGCCGCGGTGGTCGACATAGCGCAGGCGCACCGGCTTGACCGCGCGGCCGGCGTCGATCGCCGCCTGGAACAGCGCGGCGCGGAAGGGCAGTACGCCGCGTCCGTCGCTGGTGGTGCCTTCCGGAAACACCATGACGCTGCGCCCGCAGCTGAGCGAACCGACCAGGCGGTCGCGCACTTCGGCGGCCGAACTGCGGCTGCTGCGACGGATGAACACGGTCTGGTTGCGCGCCACCAGCCAGCCGATCACCGGCCAGCTGCGCACGTCGTCCTTGCACACGAAGGACAGCGGTGAAATCGCGTTGATGACGAACACATCCACCCACGAAATGTGATTGCTCACCAGCAGCTGGCCGGGCCGCGGCAGCGGGCCGCGCGCCTGCAGCTCGACGCCGAGCACCGCCAGCAGCTGCCGTGACCAGCGCGCGCGCATCTTGCGCTGGGTGCGCTCGCTCACCAGCGGGTAGAACAGGCCGACCCGGGTGCAGCCGTCCGCCAGATGCAGCGCGAGCCGGCCGATGCGCCACGCCATGCGCAGGCGGGCACGCAGACCCTGGCTATGGTGGGTGGCCGCGGCGGCGCGGCCGGGTGAGGCGGAATGGGGCAGAGGCAAGGGCAGATCGAGTTCGTCAAACAGGCTGATGACCGACATCTTACTGTCCTCCCCGGTTCCGCTGCGTCAGGCGGCACGCGGCATGAAGTGGCGGGCGTAGCGCGCGTCCATGCGGGTCATGTCCAGCAGCACCGGCAGGTCGGCGGTGTTGAAATCCGGGTCCCAGGCCGGCTCGCCGCACACCTGCGCACCAGCGCGCACATAGCCCTTCACCAGCGGCGGCATGACTGCGCTGGCGGCGGGCGCCAGTCGTTCCAGCGGCAGGCGCAGCTTCGGGAATACGCGGTATTCCGGCGGCGCCATGTGTTCGCCCAGGCTGGTGAACACGGCCGCTGCGTTGTGACCGCCGTCGGCCAGGCCGATGCTGGCGCAGCCGATCAGGTACTGGTGGCCGTTGTCCTGCATGTAGCGGGCGAGGCCGGACCACAGCAGCCCGATCACCGCGGCGTTGCTGCGGTAGTCGGCGTCGATGCAGGAGCGGCCCACTTCGACCATGCGCGGGCGCAGGTGGTCGAGCCGGCCGAGGTCGAACTCGGTTTCCGAGTAGTAGCCGCCGGTACGGCGCGCGGCCTCCGGCGGCAGGATGCGGTAGCAGCCGACGATGCGGCCACTGTCGTCGTCGCGCACGATGAGGTGGTCGCAGTGCGCGTCGAAGCGGTCGATGTCTGCGCCCTGCACCGGGCTGTCCAGCCGTGCGCCCAGTTCATCGGCAAACACCCGCCAGCGCAGCTGCTGCGCGGCCAGCACTTCGGATTCGCACTTCGCCAGCGTCACGCTGAGGTTGCGTTCTGCGCGCCGACCGCGCGCCTGTTCGATCTGCAGCATCCCGTCTCTCCAGGAAGGATTCCGCCGCACGATAGGGAGCGCGTGTTCAGGTGATATGACGTCGCGGCGACAGCGTCGTTACAGCACCCCTCGCCATGCCGCCCCAAACAGCGGTATAAGCATTCCGCTCGATCGAGCCCCACACAACCCACGAGGATGTTCTGATGAACCACCGTACCGGCGCGCTCGCTGCCGCCCTGATGATGACTGTGGCCACTTCGGCGCTGGCCGAAACCAAGGCGCCGGCTGCTGCCGCGCCGCTGGCCAAGGTGAATGGCGTGGCCGTGCCGAAGGCGCTGGCCGATCTGCTGGTGAGCGAACAGGTGGCCCAGGGCGCGAAGGACGACGACGAACTGCGCGCCCGCGTGCGTGACCATCTGGTGCGCCGTGAAGTGCTGCTGCAGACCGCGCGCAAGGCGGGCACCGACAAGCTGCCGGCAGTGCAGCAGCGCATCGCGTACGCCAACAGCGAAATGCTGGCCAACGCCTATCTCGAGCGCTGGGTGGAACAGAACCCGGTGACCGAGGCCGATGCCCGCGCTGAGTACGACAAGGTGGTCGGCCAGAACGCGCCGAACGAATACCTGTCGCGCCACGTTCTGGTCGAAAGCGAGGAACAGGCGCGCGACATCATCGCCAAGCTGAAGGCCGGCACCGCGTTCGCCGAGCTGGCGGTGCAGTCGAAGGATCCGGGCAGCAAGGAACGCGGCGGCGAGCTGGGCTGGTCGCGTCCGGGCAGTTTCGTGCCTGAATTCGACGCCGCGCTGCAGAAGCTGGAAAAGGGCAGATTTACCGAAGAGCCGGTCAAGACCGCCTACGGCTTCCACGTGATCCAGCTGGACGATATCCGCCGCGCAGAACCGCCCAAGTTCGAGGAAGTGAAGGACCGCATCGTCGAATCGATGCAGCAGACCAAGGTGCAGCAGCACATCGAATCGCTGGTGACCAAGGCCAAGGTGCAGTAAGCACCGGCTGCGTCCGGCGACCCGGTCGCCGGACGCGGGTCAGGCCGGACCGACGAAGCGCAGCGCCAGCAGCGTCACGTCGTCCGACTGCGGCTGGTTGCCGCCGAACAGTCGCGTCGCGTCGCGCAGCGTCTCGATCGCGGTGGCGGCCCCTCCGCCCAGGCCGGACAGCGTGGCCAGCATGCGGGTTTCGCCGAACAGCGCGCCCTGCGCGTTCAGCGCCTCAGTCACGCCGTCGGTGTACAGCAGCAGCAGATCGCCGCGCTCCAGCCGCGCCTCGGCCAGGCTGTAGTCCACGGTCGGATCGATGCCGGCAATCGGGTTCTGCGGCACCTTGAGCAGCGTCGGCGTCTGGCCGCGCCGCACCAGCACCGGCCGCGGATGGCCGGCATTGGCGTAACGCAGCAGGCCGTCGCGGGTATCCAGCAGGCCGATGAACAGGCTGGCGAACAGCATGCGTTCATTGTTCAGCGCGAGCTTGCGGTTGATGCGCTCCATCACCCGCTCCATATGCCCCTTCTGCCCCTGCTTGCGTGCCGCTTCGGCGCGCAGCGTGGTGACCGTGCGCATCATCAGCAGCGCGGCCGGCATGCCCTTGCCGCACACGTCGCCGATGGCGACGAACAGCCGGTGTTCGTCGATGAAGAAGGCGTCGAAGAAGTCGCCACCGATTTCCCGTGCCTGCTGGATGCTGGCTTCGCACTCGATTTCCGGGTGTTCGGCGAACATCGGCGAGCGCATCGGCAGCATGCCTGACTGGATTTCGCGCGCGGTGCGCAGTTCGGACTGCAGCCGCTCCAGCACCATGGAACTGCGCACCTGCTCGACCACCTGATGGTTGGCCTGGCGCATGCGCGCCGCCATCAGCCGCATCAGGTTGCGCGCGACCTGGGGCAGCGGCAGCAGTTCGGAAAAGAAGCTGTGGGCGTCGATCAGCAGCAGCCGGGTGCCGGCTTCGGCCACCACCCAGGCGGACGCCGGCTCGCCATCGATGATGGACAGTTCGCCTGCGCACTCGCCGGTACCGATCATGGTGTGACCGGTGCTTCCGGCTTCAGCCGGATCTTCCAGATACACCCGCAGCCGGCCGTTCAGCACCAGTGCGACATGATCGTTCTGCATGCCCGGCGCCAGCACCAGGTATTCGTCCGGATAGTCGCGCTGGGCGCAGTGCGCCACCAGGCCTTCGATCAGCGCGTACGGCACGTCGCGGAACAGTTCCAGCCGCGAAATGAAGCCCAGCGCGCGGCGCTCGGTGCCGCTGCGCGCGTCGGAGGTCAGCCTGCTGCCGTCGGCGCGGGTCAGCGGAAAGGCAGCGGTTGCCCGTCGACGGCGATCGATGCCGCGGCGCACCGGAGTGCGGGTCCCGATCGGGCTGCTGCTGCGGCCGGGCCGGGCCCAGGCCAGCGTGAGCTGGTTGCGGCCGCTGGCCCGTTCATAGCTCACCTGTTCGGCGAACTGGCGCACCAGATGCACGCCCAGGCCGCCCACGCTGGCCTCTTCCAGCGTGGCCGGCGTGACCGGTTCGGGCAGGCCCAGCGGATCGAATTCGCGGCCGTCGTCGGCCACCACCAGCTTGACCGACTGCGGTTCCAGAATGAGGTCCAGCGCGATCGTGTGCGGCGCCTCGTCGTCGAAGGCATAGCTCACGATATTGGCCACCAGCTCCGACACGCAGAGGTCGAGCCGGAACACCAGTTCGCTGCCCAGATCGAAGGCGTCGCCCAGCGTGCGCAGCCAGGCGCTGGCGGCGGAAATGGCGCCGCTGTCGTTGATCAGCCGCAGGCTGCGCCGCGCGTGCGCGTTATGCACGACCGGCTCCATCCGGAATGTTCGGACTCAGTCCCGCAGTGCCTGGCGTGCCGCTTCCAGGTCCTCGCACAGCGTGAGCAGCTGGTCCACGCCGGCGGTCCTGAGCACCCGCTGGATCATCGGCTGGGCACCGAACATGACCAGCTTGCCGCCACGTGCCGCCTGGCCGCGTGCCGCCGACAGCAGCGTACGGATGCCGATCGACGCGAGAAAGCTCACCGCCGACAGGTCGACCGCGATCCGAGCCGGATGCGTGCTGGTGGCGTAGGTGAAGGGCTGATCCAGCGCTTCCGCGCCCTCGATGTCGAGCCGGCCATCCAGCCGGATCAGGGTGATGCCGCCGTCCAGCGGCTGGCTGTCCATCTTCATGTCGGTGCTCCCGGAGTGGCTGCGGACCGTCGGCGCGGTTCGCAGCAAGCGCTGCAGCTTGTTTCATTTGCATGTCAGGCGTGTGACGGCGTCAGTCTTCCAGCCGCTGTTCGCCCCAGCGCGGCAGCAGCGCATGCGTCACCCGCAGCTGGTCCAGGATGCGCGCGACCACGAAATCCACCAGGTCGGCGATGGACTGCGGCTGCTGGTAGAAGCCGGGCGAGGGCGGCAGGATGACCGCGCCGTTGCGCGACAGGCTGAGCATGTTTTCAAGATGCAGCGTGGAAAAGGGCGTTTCGCGCGGCACCAGGATGAGGGGGCGGCGTTCCTTCATCACCACGTCGGCCGCGCGCTCGATCAGGCTGGAGGCGAGGCCGTGCGCAATCGCTGCCAGCGTGCCCATCGAGCACGGGCACACCACCATGGCGTCCGGCGGGTTGGAGCCGGAGGCCGGCGGGCTGTTCCAGTCGTCGCGGCCGAACACCCGGATCTGGCCTGCAGACGCCGAAAAGCGCGCCGACAGTTCGCGCTCTGCCTGTTGCGGGCTGGCCGGCAGCAGCAGATCGGCTTCCTGGCGGGCGACGATCTGCGCCACCTGCGAGTAGACGACCCACACCCTGCAGCCGGCCGCCACCAGCGTTTCGATCAGGCGCAGGCCGTAGGGGATGCCGGAGGCGCCGGTCAGGGCGACCAGCACGGTGTGCGGGGTGGGGTGGGCAGCGCTCATGCCGCATTGTCCCGCAACAGCCGTGCGGCGACCACGCCATTGACGATGCCGAACACCAGCGCGGCGGCGAAGAACACCGGCGCCAGAGTGAACAGTCCGTCGTGCGGCACCAGCCACAGCCGGGCCAGCAGCAGCTGGCCGGCGATATGGGCGAAGGCGGCGGCCACCGAGCGGCCGACCGGCCCCAGCCAGCGCGCAGGCAGCGGCTGCAGCGCACCGAGCGCGCACAGGCTGGCCAGCGCGCCGCTGGCCGACAGGAAAAAGCCGGGCGCCAGGAACTGACCGGCCAGCAGACTGCCCGCCAGCACCCGCAGCACGCTGACCCAGGCGGCGTCGCGCCAGCCGTGCCGCACCAGCACGATGAGGATGACGATGTTGGCCAGACCAGGCTTCACGCCGGGCAGCGGACTCGGAATCGCCGCCTCGACCAGCGAAGCGGCGATCGCTGCCGCGGCGTAGCGCGCCAGCCGGCGGTCGCGCGGGTCGGGGCGTACCTCGATCGCGTCCATCAGAACGCCATCGTGTCGGCGCCGCCGTCCGGTCCGGCCAGCTGCAGCGTGATGTGGCTGGGAGCGCACACCGCGACGCTGCCGCTGCGACTGAGCCAGCCCTGCTGCACGCAGTACTGTCGCGGACCGGGGTCGGCCGCCACCCGCGCGCGACCGGGCTGGACTTCGATCACGGTATCGCCCGATCTGCCCAGTGCGCCGGAAATCGAGATGCGATGAGTGCCGTTCAGAGGCAGTTCGGCGACGATGCGGCCGTCCAGCCTGACCTGGGCGACGCTGGGCGCGGGCCGCCCCCACTGCGCAGCGGCGGTGGCGGCGGTCAGCGCGATGCCGGCGACGATGACCAGCAGATCGCCCGGCCGCAGCAGCGCCCCGCCGGTGCTCACTTGCCGCTGGCGGCGAGCGAGCGGTGGCGCAGCAGCACGCGGGCCGCGCTGCGGAAGTGTTCGGCCAGCCACTGCGCCATGTAGACCGAACGGTGCTGGCCGCCGGTGCAGCCGATGGCCACGGTCAGGTAGCTGCGGCTGTCCTTGACGTAGCAGGGCAGCCAGTCGCGCACGAAGCGGGCGATGTCGTCGCGCATGCGCAGCACTTCCGGATAGCGCTCCAGATAGTCGATCACCGGCTGGTCGCAGCCGGTCTGCGGGCGCAGGCTGGTGTCGTAGTACGGATTGGGCAGGCAGCGCACGTCGAACACCAGATCGGCGTCCAGCGGAATGCCATGCTTGAAGCCGAAGGATTCAAACATCAGCGTGAGGCCGGAGGTTTCGTCGATCTGCGCCAGTTCGCGCACCCACTTGCGCAGCACCGCCGACGGCAGGTCGCTGGTGTCGATGCGGTGACCGAGCGCGACGATGGGCGCCAGCATTTCGCGTTCGTGGCGGATCGCTTCGGCCAGCGAAGTTTCGTCGTCGCCCAGCGGGTGCCGGCGACGGGTTTCAGAAAAGCGGGCGATCAGCGCGTCGTCGCGTGCGTCAAGAAACAGCGTCTGCAGCTGGGTGCCGTTGCGCAGCACGCCCATCATCGGCGGCAGCGCGCTCATGCTCTTGCCCGAACGTACGTCCACCGCGACCGCGACCCGGCTGGTGCCGGCGTCGCGCAGATGGCCCACCAGCTGCGGCAGCAGCGGCGCCGGCAGGTTGTCCACGCAGAAGAAACCGGCATCTTCCAGCACGTTGAGCGCCACGCTCTTGCCGGAACCGGACATGCCGCTGATCAGCACCAGGCGCATCGCGCCACGTCGAGTTTCATTCACGCCGTATTACCCGGAAAAATTTCTGCTGATGTCATGGTCATGCTTGACACCCTGCCAGAGGAAACTACGCTGTAAGGATGCGGTCAGAGGAAGCATAGCGCGCGAAGCACGACCCGGATCAGTTTGTTCGTGCCCCGATCGATGGCGACGCGCGCCCCCGGATCAACACGGAGGTGCCCATCATGCGATATCTGAGATTGCAGCGCAGCCAGGCCAATCGCCGTCGTGCGGAACGCGAGGCGGAAAGAGCCGGCGTGCAATCCCGCGCCCCGGGTGCGCCAGTCGGCAGCACCACGCGCGAAGCCGCGAATTCGGTCGGCGAACCCGCCGAGCCGCGTCGCCGGCGCGAAAACTGAGGCGAGCCGCGGGCACCGCGATCCGGTGCCTGCAGTGCCGGTTTCGCGTCAGTCGTTCTCCGGCACCACCCGCAGATGGCCGGCCGCTTCCCGTTCGAATATCCGTTCCAGTATGTCCAGACGGACCTCGTCGGAACTCGAACCCCAGGCCGCGATCTCGTCGCGCGAGCGCAGGCAGCCGAGGCAGTAACCGGTCGTCGTGTCCAGCGTACAGACGCCGGTGCAGGGTGAAGCCACCATCTTTCAGTAATCCTCAGTGCTCAATCTTGGGGCCGGAATGCGCGTGCCACGCGCGAGGCCGGAGCGCGGTCGAGCCGTGCGCTGATCCAGCGCGCGGTGCCGACCAGCGCCTGCAGGTCGATGCCGGATTCGATGCCGGCGCCGTCCAGCATGTAGACAAGGTCTTCGGTCGCCACGTTTCCGCTGGCGCCCGGTGCGAAGGGGCAACCGCCCAGGCCACCCACCGAGGCGTCAAATACCGTCACCCCGCGTTGCAGCGCCGCCCACACATTCGCCACACCCATGCCCCAGGTGTCATGGAAGTGGCCGGCCAGCTGCGCGACCGGTACCTCGGCCGCCACGGTGTCGATCAGCGTGGTGATCTGTGCCGGCGTGCCGATGCCGGTGGTGTCGCCCAGGCTCACCTCGAAGCAGCCCATGTCGATCAGCCGCGCGGCCATGGCGGCCACCTTGCGGCCATCCACCGCGCCTTCGTACGGGCAGCCGATCACGCAGGACAGATAGCCGCGCACGCGCACCCCGGCATCGCGTGCGCGCCGTGCCACCGCCGACAGCCGGTCCATCGATTCGGCGATGCTGCAGGCGGTGTTCCGCTGCGAGAAGGTTTCCGATGCTGCGGCAAAAATCGCGATGTCGGTGCAGCCGGCCGCCAGTGCGGCGTCCAGCCCGGTGTCGTTCGGCACCAGACAGGGGTAGCTCACGCCGGCCCGGCGCTGCAGTCGCTGCATCAGTTCGCCGCTGCCCGCCATGTTCGGCACCCGCTTCGGCGACACGAAGGCGCCGGCTTCGATGTCGCGCAGGCCGGCGTCGGCCAGGCGGTCGATCAGCGCCAGCCGGTCGTCGATGCCCAGCGCGACGCATTCGTTCTGCAGGCCGTCGCGCGGACCGACCTCGACAATGCGTACCCGGTTCGGCAGAGCGCCGGTGCTCATGCCATGCCGACCGGCACCCAGCCCGGATGACGGCGCGCGAACAGCGCGTCCAGCCCTTCCTGCGCTTCGGCGCCGGTGTCGATGCGTTCTTCCAGCCCGATCACGTGGTCCAGGGTCTGCTGGTCTGCGTGCGGGCGACCCAGTGCACGCACCAGGCTCTTGATCTGGTGCTGGGCGCGCGGGCCGCCGAGCAGCAGCGCGTCGACCACTTCGCCCACGGCGTCATCGAGATGGTCGGCGGACGCGACGATTTCCGACAGCAGGCCGATGCGATAGGCCTCGGAGGCGGAAAAGCGCTCACCGGTCAGGAAGTAGCGGCGTGCGCGCGCCGGGCCGATCGCATCGATCACCCAGGGTGCGATCACTGCCGGTACCTGGCCGGTGCGCACACTGTCGAAGCTGAACTGCGCGTCGAAGCTGGCGATCGCGATGTCGCAGGCGGCCAGCAGGCCGGCGCCCAGACCGCTGGCCGGGCCCTGCACCCGCGCCACCACCGGTCGGGCGGATTCGGCCAGCGTGCGCATCAGCCGTGCAGCCAGTGCCGGGTCGGCGGACATCAGGCCGCTGCGTTCCATTTCCTGCGGGTCGTTGCCGATGCTGAAGCTGTCGCCCAGCGCCGACAGCACGATGACGCGCACGTCGGCGCGGGCGTTCATGTCGTCGATGACCGCGATCAGCGCCTGCACCAGCGAGGCGTCGAGCAGATTGTGATGGTCAGGCCGGTTCAGCGTGGCAATCCCGATGCCATCCACCACCTCGGTCAGCACCAGCGCCTTCGGATCATTCATCAAGGCAGGGTCCCCTGTACCAGCCGGCTGCCCAGCGCGCGCAGCGGCGCGCCCAGTTCGAAGCCGGGCAGCACCACTTCTTCATCCACTGCGTACAGCTGGCAGGGCAGGCCGTGCGCCTCGCAGGCGGCGATGGCGTCCTTTTCCGCGTCGCTGCCGGCATTCCATGCCCATTCGCCATTCATGTTCAGCGCGAATGCGCGCGGTCGCAGCGTCACCTGCAGGAAGCGGCCGTAACCGGCGCGGCCGCCGTCGTTCAGCAGCGGCACCGCATCGACCAGATCGACCGGGCGCAGCCAGCCGCCGGGTTCGCCGGCGCTGGCGGAACAGGCGGCGAGGGCGGTGGCACAGGCGAGCAGCGAACGCAGGCGTGCGGTGTTCATGCGACGGGTACTCCCGTGGTGAGGCCGGCGCCCAGCCTGTCGAGCAGGCGGGCCGGATCGTCGTCGGACAGGATCAGCGCGCGATGCGCCGTGCTCAGGAAGCCGGCGCTCACCGCCTGATCGAACATGGCGAGCAGCGGATCGAAGTAGCCGGCCACGTTCAGCAGCCCGGCCGGTTTGCGATGCAGCCCAAGCTGCGCCCAGGTGAGAATTTCGCACAGTTCGTCCAGCGTGCCAAAGCCGCCGGGTGCTGCCACGAAGGCGTCGGCCAGATCGGCCATCAGCGCCTTTCGGGTGTGCATGCTGTCGACCACGTGCAGCTGTGTCAGGCCCGGGTGGGCGACTTCCAGCTGTTCCAGGTGGTGGGGGATGACGCCGATCGCCTCTCCGCCGGCGGCCAGTGCGGCGTCGGCCACCACGCCCATCAGGCCGATGTTGCCGCCGCCATAGACCAGGCCGTGACCGCGTGCGGCCAGCAGGGTGCCGAGCCGGCGCGCCGCGTCGGCATGGATGGGGTCGTCACCGCTGCGCGAACCGCAGAAGACACAGACACGCATCGGTCGGAATCGGGTCGAAAGGGAACAGGGTGCGAAGTATGCCTGTGCCGCGCGGCCGCCGCGAGCGAAAGGCAGGTTCGCCGGGCCAGGGTGCGCGTTTCGGGCAGGAATCGGCAGTGATTCAGTCGGTGACTCAGTCGGTGACTCAGTCAGTGAACTTCGCGCGCACCACACGCCATTCCTGCGGGCCGTCCAGGGTGCGCGAACAGCCCAGCGGCACCGGTTCGGCGCCTGGTTTCATTTCGGTCTTCGAGCGGTCACCGGTGCCTACGCCCATGTGATAGCGGTCCAGCCACACGGTCACGGTGCGGCTCGGATGGCTGTTGCTGACCAGAAGCTGCACCGAATTGCGCGACACGCACTGGGCAGCGAAGTCCTTGCCGAAGGTGACGAACTGCAGCGGGTCTTCCTCTTGTGCCCAGGCCGGCGAAGCGGCGCCCACGGCCAGCAGCAGCGGGGTCAGCACGGTGATTGCGATGCGCATCGGTCTCCTCCGGAAGCGGTATTGACGGCTCGGATGCCGTCAGATGCGTGAACGCGGCAGGCGTTCCACGGTGCAGGTGCAAGTGTAACAACCGGCGCCCGCGCCCCCGATATTGCGCTGCACAATAAGCCCGGTTTCGAGTTATGATCGTGCAAATTCAATGTCTTGGCCCCCTGATCCCGTGTCCGACCATCCTCACGCGCTGGAAATGCTCGATCTGCCGCGGCCCGCGCCGGGCCGGATGGTGCAGGTTGCGCGTGGCGTGCACCGGCTGTGCATGCCGGTCGCCTTTGCGCCCGGACACGTGAATACCTGGGCGATCGAGGATCAGGACGCCGACGGCCCGTGCTGGACACTGGTCGACACCGGCTTTCCGGACGACGCCACCCGCGCCCACTGGCTGCAGGCACTGACCGGCGATCTGGCCGGGCGGCCGGTACGCCGTATCCTGATTACCCACTGTCATCCGGACCACTTCGGCTTGGGTGACTGGCTCGCCACGCAGACCGGCGGCCGCATCTGGATGTCGCTCGGCGAATACCTGACCGCCCAGGCCTGGTTCGGCGACACGCCGGCGTCGGCGATGGATCTGATGGCCGCCTTCTTCCGCCAGCACGGCCTGCCGCCGGTGCAGACCGAAGCGATGCAGCGCGAGGGCAGCCGCTACCGCCGCACCGTCGGTTCGGTACCGACCGCGATGCGCCGCGTCCTGCCGGGCGAGGTGATCACCATAGGCGAAGACGCCTGGGAAGCCATCGTCGGCCACGGCCATTCGCCGGAACACCTCAGTTTCTATCGTGCGCACGACCCGGTGCTGATCGCCGGCGACATGCTGCTGCCCACCATTTCGCCGAACACGCCCACGCTGCCGTTCGAGCCGGAAACCGATGCGGTCGCTCACTACCTCGACTCGATCGAACGTTTCCGCCTGCTGGCCGCCCATACCGTGGTGCTGCCGGCGCATGGCGATCCCTACCGCGGTGTCGGACTGCGGGTGGACCAGCTGCGCCTGCATCACGAAAAGCGCCTGGTGCAGATCGCCTCGCTGTGCGAGGTACCGACGACAGCCTTCGACCTGTTGCCGCGCCTGTTCAAGCGCGAGCTCGACAGTTTCCAGACGCGGTTCGCCATGGGAGAGGTGATCGCTCACCTGAACCACCTGTGGCAGACCGGCGGACTGCGCCGCCTGCACGACACCGACGGCGTATTCCGCTTCACCCAGCCCTGACGTAGTAACCGTCCTGACCACTCACAACCCAGCCACAAGCCCAGGGGGAGACAGCATGAACAAGCCAGCCGCCAAAGAAGCCAAGCAAGCAGAACCCGCCGCACTGCCGGATCCGGCCGCAGTCGCCAAGACCTATGCCGAAGTCGCCGAACGCGCTTCCAAGCTGCTCGGCGAACACGTGCAGCGCCAGCTCAAGCGCGGCATCACGCCGCCGTCCGACGAGCTGGGCATTGCCCAGGCCTTCATGGACATGACCTCGCGTCTGCTGTCCAACCCGTACAAGCTGGCACAGGCGCAGATGGGCCTGGTGTGGGACTACTACACGCTGTGGCAGCAGTCGATGCTGCGTTTCATGGGCGTCGATGCCGCGCCGGTCGCCACCCCGGTCAAGGGTGACAACCGCTTCCGCGGCGAGGAGTGGGAAAGCCACTTCCTGTTCGACTTCTTCAAGCAGAGCTACCTGATCGCCGCCCGCCACATCCACGACGTCGTGAGCAACGTCGAAGGCATGGACGATCACACGCTGCAGAAGGTCAATTTCTTCACCCGCCAGACCATCAACGCCTTCAGCCCGAGCAACTTCGCGCTGACCAACCCGGAAGTGCTGCGCGAAACCGTGCGCAGCCATGGCCAGAACCTGCTCAAGGGCTTCAACAACCTGCTGCGCGACATCGAGGACGGTGACGGCCAGCTGCGCGTGCGCATGACCGACACCTCGGCCTTCGAACTGGGCCGCAACGTCGCCACCACGCAGGGCAAGGTGGTGGGCGAGAACGCGCTGATGCAGCTGCTGCAGTTCAACCCGAGCACCGACACCCAGTACAAGCGTCCGCTGCTCATCGTGCCGCCCTGGATCAACAAGTACTACATCCTCGACCTGCGCGAAACCAACAGCTACATCAAGTGGGCCACTGATCAGGGCCACACCGTGTTCGTCATTTCGTGGGTGAATCCGGACGAGAAGCTGGCCCAGCTCACCTTCGAGGACTACGTGGAACAGGGCCCGCTGGCCGCGCTCGACATGATCGAGAAGCAGACCGGTGAAACCGAAGTGAATGCCGCCGGCTACTGCCTGGGCGGCACGCTGCTGGCGACCACGCTGGCCTATCTGGCCGGCAAGAAGCAGAAGCGCATCGCCAGCGCCACCTTCTTCACCACGCTGATCGATTTTTCCGAGCCGGGCGAACTGGGCGTGTTCATCGACGAGAAGGCGGTCGAGGGCCTGGAAAAGAAGATGTTCGAGCGCGGCTACCTCGAAGGCACCGAAATGGCCGGCACCTTCAACATGCTGCGTTCGAACGACCTGATCTGGTCCTTCGTGGTGAACAACTACCTGATGGGCCGCGAGCCCTTCCCGTTCGACCTGCTGTACTGGAATTCGGACTCGACCCGCATGCCGGCCTGCATGCACAGCTTCTACCTGCGCCAGATGTACATCCAGAACAAGCTGCGCGAACCGGGCGGCATCACCGTGCTGGGCGAGGCGATCGACATCCGCAAGATCAAGACGCCGGTGTATTTCGTGTCGGCCATCGAAGATCACATCGCGCCGTGGAAGAGCACCTATCTGGGCGCCCAGCTGGTGTCCGGTCCGGTCCGCTTCGTGCTCGGCGGCTCCGGCCACATCGCCGGCATCGTGAACCCGCCGGCCGCCAACAAGTACGGCTACTGGACCAATCCGGGCGTCAAGCTGGCCGATACCGCCGATGAGTGGTTCGGCGGCTGCACCCAGAACCCGGGTTCGTGGTGGGTGGACTGGCAGCAGTGGGTGACCGCACAGGACGGTGACCGCGTGCCGGCCCGCGACCCGGCCAAGGGCAAGCTCAAGGCGATCGAGGACGCGCCCGGCCGTTACGCCAAGCTGCGTCTGGACACGATGAAGAAGTAATACGCCACTCAGGCGGTGCAGCAATGAAAACGGCCGGTCACTGACCGGCCGTGTTTGTTTGCGGCTGAAGCGGCCTTTGATCGGAATCCATCGCGGCGGGGTCGCCGCTCCCACGGAATCTGCACAGGTCACGGTGAGTTTTCGGTGGGAGCGGCGACCCGCCGCGAAGCGGCCGGTGCCCGGCGCTGTCTCATGAACAAGCGCCGAATCGCGGCGAGGGCGCCGCTCCCACGGAATCTTCACAGGTCGCGGTGAGTTTTCGGTGGGAGCGGCGACCCGCCGCGAAGCGGCCGGTGCCCGGCGCTGTCTCATGAGCAAGCGCCGAATCGCGGCG
>JBEQBZ010000004.1:0-254977 GCA_041639545.1 Methyloversatilis sp.
TGGGAGCGGCGCCTCGCCGCGATGACCGCCCTGAACCGGAGACGGCGTGTGCTCACAGGCCGCATCGCGGCGGGGGCGCCGCTCCCACAATGGGCTCGGGCAACGGACTGGGCGGGTTTTCGTGGGAGCGGCGCCTCGCCGCGATGACCACCTTGAATCGGAGACAGCGCGTGCTCAGCGGCCAGATTGCGGCGAGGGCGCCGCGCCCGCAGCGTCCCTGCCGAGCAGGAAGCGCTGTTCGAACTCATCGGCCGGCACCGGCCTGCTGCGCAGATAACCCTGCCAGGCATCGCAGCCGCGTTCCTTCAGGAAGGCGTGCTGCTCCGGGGTTTCGACGCCTTCGGCGATCACCCTGAGCTTCAGCGTATGCGCCATCGCGATGATGGTGGCCGCGATTTCCATGTCGTTGCGGTCCTGCGGAATGTCGCGCACGAAGCTCTGGTCGATCTTGAGCACGTCGATCGGGAAGCGTTTCAGATAGGCCAGCGACGAATAGCCGGTGCCAAAATCGTCGATCGACAGTTCGACCCCGAGCCCCTTCAGCGCCTGCAGTCGCGCCTCGGTCTGCGCGTGATCGCCGGCCAGCATGGATTCGGTCAGTTCCAGTTCCAGCCGCCCGGGGCCCAGGTCGAATTCGCTGAACAGTTCGGCCAGACGGACCGCCATGTCGGCGTGCTGCAGCTGACGCGCCGACAGGTTGACCGCGATGCTCAGCTCATGACCGGCCGCCTGCCAGGCCCGCGCCTGCGCACAGGCGGTGCGCAGCACCCATTCGCCGATCGGCACGATGAGGCCGGATTCTTCGGCCACCGGGATGAAGCGGGCCGGCGACACCATGCCCTCTTCCGGATCGAGCCAGCGGATCAGCGCCTCGGCACCGATGACGCGGTCGCTGGCCATGTCGATCTGCGGCTGGTAATGCAGCGTGAATTCGCCCCGCTCCAGCGCCCGGCGCAGACGGGTATCGAGATGAAGCCTGTCCTGCGCCGCCCGGCTCATGGCCTCGGTATAGAAGCGGAAGGCGCCACGGCCGGCTTCCTTGGCCTGATACATGGCCACATCGGAATGCTGGACCAGTTCGGTGACGGTGGCACCGTCGTCCGGATAGACCGCGATGCCGATGCTGGCGCCGATGTAGATGTCGCGCCCCCCGCTGACGCTGAAGGGCTCGTGCAGCAGGTCGAGCAGCGACTGCGCGACATGGGCCGCATCCTCCGGCGTCTGCATGTTCTCCAGCAGCAGCACGAATTCGTCGCCGCCCAGCCGGGCCAGCGTGTCGGCCTCACGCAGCCGGGTGCGCAGGCGGCGGGCGATTTCCTTCAGCAGTTCGTCGCCGACCGGGTGGCCCAGGCTGTCATTGACGTTCTTGAAATGATCGAGATCGATGAACAGCAGGGCGAAATGCTCGCGCTGGCGCCCGGCCCGCTCGATCGCGTGCTGCACCCGCGACTGCAGCAGCAGCCGGTTGGGCAGGTCGGTCAGCGGATCGTGGTGCGCAAGGTAGTCGAGCTGGGCTTCGGAGCGCTTGAGCTGGCTGATGTCGGTCATCACCGCAACATAGCGGCTGGCCTGCCCGGCCTCGTTGCGTACCGTGCTGACGGTGAGCAGTTGCTGATACAGCTCCCCGTTCTTGCGCCGGTTCCACACCTCGCCCTGCCAGTAGCCGCTTTCGAGCACGCTTTCCCACATCGCGCGATAGAAGGCGGCGTCATGCCGGCCGGACTGCAGGATGCGGGGGTTCTGGCCGAGTGCCTCGGCTTCGCTGTAGCCGCTGATTTCGGTAAACGCACGGTTGAGCGCAACGATGCGTGCGTCGAGGTCGGTGATGAACACGCCGTCGCGGGTGCTTTCGAATACCGCCGCGGCCTGTCTGAGTTCGGCCGCGGCGCGCACCTTCTGCACCGCCAGCGCGGTAATGCGGCTGAATTCGGTCATCAGCGACAGCTGGGTCTGATCCGGCAGGCCCGGTTTGTTCATGTAGACCGCGAAGGTGCCCAGTACCTTGCCGTCCTCGTGCTTGAACGGCACCGACCAGCAGGCGCGGAATCCGCCCAGACTCACCAGCGGCTGATAGGCCGCCCAGTAAGGATGCTCGCGCACGTCAGCCACCAGTACCGTCTCGCCCGACCATGCAGCGCTACCGCAGGAGCCGACCCCGGGCCCGGGCATCACGCCGTCTATCGCGGCGTTGTACGCCTCCGGAAGGCAGGGCGCAGCGCCGGTGCGCAGCGCACCGGTCACTTCGTCGCACAGCAGGACGGACACCCGCATGTCCGATTCGATCGCCTGCATGTGGCGCACGATGGTTTCCAGCACCGACCCGATCGGCGCCAGGCGCACCACCTGATCCAGCACCTCGCTGCGCGCCTCGTTCAGCAGCGCCAGCCGCTTGTCGCGGGTGATTTCGGTCCACGCGCCGACCAGTTCCGTGTCGGGGGAAAGCGCTTCGTTTACCCGGCGAAGTTCGTCGCGCACCCAGATTTCGCGGCCATCCTCGCAACGAAAACGGTACTCGAGGCTGATCTGGCCTTCGGCCATCAGCGTATCCATCCGCGCCAGCACCGCTTTGCGGTCCTGCGGATGCAGATGAGTCAGCCACCAGCCTTCGCGGCAGATGTCCTCCATCGGGAAACCGAGGATGCGGCTGGCGTTTTCGCTCACCCAGAAGGTTTCATAGCGCCGGCCGTTCGTGCGCAGGTTGTAGACGATGGTGGGGCTGGAGGCCATCAGCCAGCTCATGCGCCGGTTCACGTCACGCAGCCGCTGCTCCTCGCGCGCGAGCTCGGCCCTGCGATGCACCTTTTCCAGCGTGGCCGGCAGTTCGTACAGCCAGCCTTCGTGCCTCACCAGATAGTCGTCAACGCCCAGATGCAGCGCACTGGACGCCAGTTCCTCGCTGTCACGGCCGGCCACCACCACGACCGGCAATGCCGACTGGCGCTCGATGCGGATCAGTTTCACCAGTTCCAGCGCATCTGCCGGCTGCGATCCGGAGTCGATCAGCAGCACATCGAAATCGGCATCGCCGCCCTCGGCCGGCACGCGACCTGCGGCTTCATCGGTGTCGATCACCGCCTCCAGCCGGATATGCGGTGCATGCCGCTTCAGGTGGGCGCTCACGCGATCGAAATCCGCGCCACCCGCGGCGGCCGACAGCACGCGTATCGGGCGGTCGCGGCGGTCGCGGCGGGCGCGCATGGTGTGCTGGCGCTGCAGCGCTGCTTCCAGCACACGCGGCAGACGTTCCAGATAGTGATCACGCTTGATCAGATAGTCGTCGGCGCCGGCCTTGAGTGCGCGGATCGCTGCATCACCGTCACCCGAACCGGTGAGCACGATGACTGCGAGCGACAGGCTCTGCTCGCGCACATGGGCCAACAGGTCGAGCCCGGTGCCGTCCGGCAGCTTCAGATCGGTCAGCAGTACATCGAAGGTCCGGTTCGCCAGCAGCTCGCGGGCGCGGCCGATCGAAGTGGCGATGCTCAGTTCGATGTCGAGCCCGCAGCGCGCCAGCGCACGCTGTGTGAGGTCGGCATCGAATTCCGAATCTTCGGTGTAGAGAATGCGCATCACGACGGGCGTTGATTCAGTTCGCACCAGTAGCGCTCGATCTGGCTGGCGGTTTCAACGAAAAGATCGAAGTCGACCGGCTTGACGATGAAGGAATTCACCCCGAGCGCGTAGGCGTCAAGCAGATCGCGGTCTTCGGACGATGAGGTCAGCACCACCACCGGTATGCGCCGGAACACCGGATGCGCCTTGAGGTGTCGCAGCACTTCGAGTCCGTCCACCCGTGGCAGCTTGATGTCGAGCAGGATGAGCGACGGCGGTGCCTCCCCCTCTTCCCAGCGCTGCATCAGGTCCAGCGCCTCCTCGCCGTCGCGCGCGATGCTGATCGGATTGGCCAGCCTGTTGCGCGCGAAGGCGCGGCAGGTCAGGTCGATGTCGACCGGGTTGTCCTCCACCAGCAGGATGGGCAGTTCGGACGACGGCTGCAGGCGGGTCGCGATCATGCGGGAAGCTCCAGATTGAAACAGGCACCTTCGCCCGGGGCGCTTTCTGCCCAGACGCGGCCACCCATGCGCTGCATGGCCTTGCGCACCAGCGCCAGACCGACACCGGTGCCGGCAAACTCGTCGCTGCGATGCAGGCGCTGGAATATCTCGAAAATGCGTTCGTGGTACTTCATGTCGAAGCCGATGCCATTGTCGCGTATCGACAGCGTGATGCGGTCGCCATCGACCCGGGTCGTGAAGGAGATCACTGGCGGCTTCGCATCGCGGCTGAATTTGAGCGCATTGTCGATCAGGTTGCGCAGCACCAGATCCAGCCCCTGACGGTCGGCGCGCACCACCAGCGCAGGCACTTCGCCGGCCACCTGGACCGAAGCCGCCGCAAGTTCGTCCGCCCGGCGCGCGAGCACTGATTTCACCAGTTCGCCCAGATCGACCCGGCTGCTTTCCAGCGAGCGACGTTCCATCCGCGAATAGGCCAGCAGATCCTCGATCAGTGCGTGCATCTGCGACGCCCCGTTGCGGATATTGCCGAGGAAGCGCTGCGCCTGGGCATCCAGCCGGTCGCCGTAATCCTCCTGCAGGATGCGGCTGTAGCCGTCGATGCCGCGCAGTGGCGCCTTCAGATCGTGCGACACCGCGTAGGAGAACGATTCCAGTTCCTTCATCGCGTCGGACAGCGCGCGCGTGCGCTCGGCCACCCGCTGCTCAAGCTCGCTGTTCAGCGCACGCAGTTCTTCCTGCGTTTCGTGCAGCGGCGTGATGTTGCGGGCGATGCCGAGCACGCCGATCAGGTCGCCGGACTCGCTGCGCATGGGCAGCTTGACCGTCTGCACGAGGATGCGCTCGCCACTGTCGCGTACGGTGATCCACTCTTCGTTGATGTGGCGTCCCCCGGTCTGCTTCGCCATTTCGTCGTGCGCCCGGAAACTGTCGGCAATCTCGCGCGGAAACAGGTCGTAATCGGTCTTGCCCACGAGTTCGGCCTCGCGCAGACCCAGCACCCGCTCGGTCATGCGATTGCAGGACAGGAAATGCCCGTCCGGCGACTTCAGCCACACCATGTCGGGCAGCGCGGCAAACAGCGTGCGCAGGTGGGTACGTTCCTTCTCGACCGCCTGTTCGGCTCGCCTCCGTGCGGTGATATCGACATCCATGCACACGAAGATGGCGTCGCCCTCGACGCCCGGAATGCTGAAGGTGCTGGATTCGACATGGCGAAGCGCTCCGTCGCGGTGGCGAACCGTGAATTCCTCCGGGCCGATGCGCAGGCCTTCGCGCTGCACGCTGTCGAGCCGCGCCATGAAGACGCGGGCATCCTCTTCGGTCAGCACCAGTTCGCCGATGCGCCGACCGATCGCTTCGTCGATCGCCCAGCCGTAGAGCGTGGCCGATGCGTGATTCCAGTACAGCACCCGGCCATCGCGGTCGAACCACTGTACCGCCACATTCGGAGCGTGCTCCAGTGTCGCTCTCAGCCGCTCTTCGGACGCCCGCAGGGCCCGTTCGGCCAGTACTGCCTCGGTGGTGTCGATCAGCGTTCCGGCATACTTGAGCACCCGCCCTTCACCATCGGTCACCACCTGGGCCGACGGCTGCAGGTGACGCACCGGACCACGCTCCGGCGAGGTGCGATAGGCCAGCGACCCCAGCGTCTGCACGCCCGCCTTCATCTGTTCCAGTACGGCCGCCACCGCATCCCTGTCCTCCGGATGCAGACAGTGCATGAAAACATCCATCGAGGGCGCCGCGGCCGACGGCGTCAGGCCGAACAGCGCAAACATCTGCGCCGACCACCAGACCCGGCCGCTGCCCGGGTGGAACTCCCAGCTGCCCAGTCCGGCGATGCTTTCTGCCGCCCGCAGCCGGTTGCGCTCCAGCACAAGCGCCTCCTCGGCTTCATGCCTTGCGGTGATGTCCTGGACCACGGCGATATGGAAATCGGTGGGTTCGCCCGGCACCCACAGGGGCGTGACGCTCAGCGTCACCCAGACCGTTCTGCCGTCTCCGCGCAGAAGACGCTTATCCATCGAAAATTCCCGTATGCCGCCGCGGCGCAGCGCATCCATGCGCTGCATTTCAAGCACCAGATCATCGGCCTGCGTGATGTGCATGAAATCCAGCGCCAGCATGTCTTCCCGGCGGTGACCGGCAATCTCGCAGAACTTGGCATTGACCTCGAGGAAGCGCCCGCGCAGCGTATCGACCCGGGCAACGCCGACGCCGGCCAGTTCGAACATCGCTCGCATGCGGCGTTCGCCCTCGCGCAGTGCGGCATGCTGCGCCTGCAGGCGCAGCGCCATGTCATTGAAGGCGTTGCCGACCAGCGCCAGTTCGTCACGGCCGCCGACATCGACCCGGGTATCGAAACGCCCGTGGCCGATTGCACTGGCCGCTTCGGACAGACGCTTGGCCCGACGCAGCCAGAACAGATGCAGGAACAGGGCGAGAAATACCGCCGACATCAGGATGGTGACCGCATGCCGCCACAGTTCGAGCCGGCTCGCATGCAGGCGACGGGCCAGCGGCAGTTCGAGGTCGGACCGCACCAGCAGGCGGTGGCCGAACTCCAGCGTGAGCGACGCCAGCAGTGCGCGTCCATCCGGCGAGCGCTCGATGTGCAGCGAGCGTTCGGGCAGCACGCGCAGATCGAGCAGTGCGCGTCCATCGTCATCCAGCACCTGATCGATGCGCGCCTGTCCGACGTCGGCACGGGCCAGCGAGCCCACCACACGGCCACCGGGGGCGATCAGGTAGGCGTGGGTCAGATAGGGCCGCAGGCCCAGTTCGGCCACCACCCGGCGCAACTGAAGCAGACTGCCCTGGGCGATAAGGCGGTCCAGTGTCGCCTGTTCGACGCCCAGCCGCTCGGTCAGCGCGTGAGTCTGTTCGTCTTCGACCACTGCGCGATACTCGCGTACCTGGAACTGGTTGTTCACCACGCTCAGCAGCAGCGCAAACACCGCCAGCAGCAGCGGCACCAGCGTACGTGACGGCAGCGCCGTCAGCGCTTTCATTTCCGCTCTCCTGCCACCGGTACCACGAACAGCCTTCGCCAGTCAGGTTCGGCCATGATGCGGCCGCTGGCCTTCAGGTCTGCACTGGTCCGTGACAGCCCGAGCGCCGGGGTGTCCGGCAGCCTGCGCAGCAGGTCATCGCTCTGTTCCGGGCTGTAAAGCCGGATGCGGGACAGTGCGGCCAGATATTCGGCCTCACTGAGGTCGGCGCCCGGCGCCAGCGCACGGGCGGCACCGGACGGATCCGCCAGCAGGGCTCGTCGCCCGAGTTCGAAAGCGTCCCGCAGCAGGGCGACCTGTCGCGGCCGACTGTCCAGGACCTCGGCACGCACCACCAGCACATCGACCACCTCGCCCTCCACGCCGCCGCTGTCGAGCACGACATGGAAACCGGCTGCCGAGAGACGGGAAATGACCGGCTCGAAGGTGATCACCGCATCAACGCTGCCGCGGCTCATCGCGCTTTCGTGTTCGATGGCCGGCATCACCACCGGCCTCAGTTCGTCCTGCCTCAGCCTGCCGGCTTCCAGCAGCCGGCGCAGCATGATGGCCGCCAGCGCACTGTCTTCCATGCCGATGCGGGCATGGCGAAGCAAGGCCGGTTCGGACAGACCCGCGCGGGCCACCACGGCATCGGCACCTCTGGACAGGCTGAGCACCGCCACCACCCGCACGTCGATGCCGGCGGATGCCAGTTCCATCACTTCGGGCAGCGTCAGGCCGGCTGCATCGATCAGGCCGTTGCGCAACTGCCGGATGCTTTCACCGCTGGTTTCAAGTTCGACCACGCCCAGGTCAGACCGCGCGAACAGGCCGCGCTCACGAGCCAGAACCAGCGGGTCATAGCCGATCCACGGATTCAGCCCGACACGCAATGGCGGTTCGGGCGGTGCGTCGCAGGCGGCCAGCAACGCGCTCAGGACGATCAACAGGGTAAGGGCCGCATTCCGCCAGACGGTCGGGCAGGCAGACGCGGCGTTCTGTACGGCTGGCATGCGGCGGATTCCAGGCTGCATAGGGAGAAGCGAGGCTTTACCGGCACCGCCGGCCTCGCCAGTGTGCGTTTCGAGTGCTCAGGGTGCAACGGTAGCGGCCAACAAACCTTTAGCTGTTCGACCGATTGTCACGGCACCGACCTGCGCGCACGGGATCCGGAAATCGCGGTGCTCAGGCCGCTGGCGTATCCGGTACCGTCCCCGTTGCGAGCAGTCGCCGGACCGACGCCAGAGCCGCATCGTAGTCGAAAGCCGCCACGCAGCGCAGCAGCGTGGCCCCTTCTTCGCCGAGCGCCTCGATGTCAGCCGCCATTGCGCGGGCACGCCCACCGGCCCGCGTGTCCCCGGCGGCCAGCAGCGGCCCGAGTGCCTCGATGCGGGCACGCAGCGCGTCGTCCGGTGCGTTGGGTGAGAGCGCAGGCTCGCTGCGCTTGCGCTCCAGCCAGCGCAGCAGCACGGTGTAGAACTCATCCGGATCGACCGGTTTGGCGATGAAATCATCCATGCCGGCCAGTGCGCACGCACCGCGATCCTCGACGAAGGCGTTGGCGGTCACCGCGATCACCGGAACCGAAGCCCAGCCGGCGAGACGCCGAAGCTGCCGGCAGGCGTCCACACCATTCATGCGTGGCATCTGCAGGTCCATCAGCACGAGGTCGTAATGCTGCTGGACCGCCCGTTCGAGCGCCTCTATGCCGTCGGTCGCGACATCGGCACTCAGGCCGGCATCCTGCAGCAGGGCCAGCGCCACCTCGCAGTTGGTCGCATTGTCCTCCACCACCAGCACGCGACGCCCGGCCCAGTCCCGCAGCAGTCGGGCGCGCGCATCTTCGGCGGTCCCCGCCACCCCGCCGGCATCGTCATGACCGGTTTCCAGGCGGGCGGTGAACCAGAAGCGGCTGCCACGACCCGGCTCGCTGCTGGCGCCGGCATCCCCACCCATGAGCTGGGCCAGCCGGCGGGTGATCGACAGTCCCAGGCCGCTGCCGCCGAACCGGCGCGTGGTGCTTGCATCCGCCTGTTCGAAGGCCCGGAACAGGCGCGGCAGTTCGCCCGGATCGATGCCGATGCCGGTATCGATCACCTCGAAACGCACCAGCAGGCCGTCGCCATCGCGCTGCGCAACGGTTGCCGACAGCACCACCTCGCCCTTCTCGGTGAACTTCACCGCATTGCTGAGGTAGTTCAGCAGGGCCTGCCGCAGACGGGTCATGTCGCCACGCAGCACAGCGGGTACGCCGTCATGACGCACTCGCAGGGTGAGGCCGCGTTCATCCGCGCGTTCGAGCATCATCGAGCGCACCTGATCGAGCAGCGCATCGATGCGAAAGGCACTGGCTTCGAGCGCCATCTTGCCGGCCTCGATGCGTGACAGATCAAGCACGTCGTCGATGATGTGTCGCAGATGGCTCGCTGCGGCCTCGATCTTGCGGGCCTGCGCCAGCTGGCCCGCATCAAGCGCGGATTTCGACAGCAGATGGGTCAGCACGATGATGGCGTTCATCGGCGTGCGCATCTCATGACTCATGTTCGCCAGGAAAAGGCTCTTCGACCGGTTGGCCGATTCGGCGACCTCCTTGGCGACCGCCAGTTCCGAGGTGCGGAGCTGTACCTGCTCCTCCAGCCGCTCGTGATGGGCAATCAGTTCTTCCTTCAGGCGTCGCCTTTCGGTGATGTCCTGCACCGTGCCTCTCAGGCGGACCACCCGGCCATCCTCCATCACCGGAACGCCCAGCGCACGCACCCACTTCGTCTGGCCGGCAGTGGTTCTGATGGGCAGTTCAAGGTCGTAGCGCGTACCGTGGGTCACCGCGAGCGAGATGGCGTCCAGCACGCGTTGCCGGCCATCCGCATCCAGGCGGTCAAGCGCCAGATCCAGCGAAGAAAGCTGTCCGGGCTCCGCACCGTAGATGTGCAGCACTTCGTCGGTGATCGACAGGCGACCGCTGGCCAGGTCGAGCGACCAGCCGCCGACCTGGGCGATCTCGCCGATCTCGCGCAACAGGGTTTCACGCTCCTCGAGCGCATGACGTGCCCGCGCCTGCTCGGTCATGTCGGCCAGCACGCAATGGGTACGCACGAAGCGACCCTGTGCATCGGTTTCGATGCGCCCGACGATCAGACACACTTTCTCGCTTCCGTCCCGATGCAGCAGACGCACTTCCCCGCGGGCTTCCCGCGCGCACTTGAAGCGCTGGAAGTTGCCCTGGAAACGATCCCGTTGCGACGCTACCCAGAAATCTCCGAAGGGCCGGCCGAGCAGTTCCCCGGCTTCGTAGCCGAGCAGTTCGCACAGCACCGGATTCACGTCGATGAACCGGCCATCCTCATCCAGCGACTGATAGGCAACCGGAGCGAATTCGAACAATCGCCGGAAGCGCGCCTCGCTGTCGCGCAGCGCGTGTTCGGCATGGAGGCGCTCGGTCATGTCCCGGGCGACGCCGTACAGGCCGATCACCTTGCCGGCGGCATCGAGCAGCGGGCCCTTGGTGGACAGGAAGACCCGCTCGCCATCGACCGTGGGCAGACGTTCCTCGAAACGCACCACCTTGCCCTGCTCCATCACCAGACGGTCATTGGCGCGCATGCGTCGCGCAGCCTCGGGCGGCAACAGCGCGCTGTCGTCGCGTCCGAGCAGCGCATCGGCGTCGACGTCGAACAGGCGCGCCACTTCGGGGTTCATCAGCAGATAGCGCCCTTCGGCATCCTTCGCGAACACCGGATCGGACGAACTGCGGATGATGGCATCGAGCAACGCCACTGCCTGGGCGCGCTGTTCGAGCATCGCATGTTCGCGTTCCAGCGCGTCGATCGAACGGCCGTACAGACGACTGACCAGCAGATAGAGCGCGAGTGCGGTCACCCCGACGAACAAACCGCCCTTGATCATGCTGGCATGAGCGAAATCCAGCGAATCGCGGGTCAGCGCGTACAGCAGATGATCGGACAGCAGAATCCAGCAGGCGGCCACTCCGGCATAGCCGAGCACCACCATGAGCACGACCGCACGGGCGTCGGCGCGTGCCCTGTGCACCGGCGAATCGCGGCCCGCTTCAGTCAGGGTCCGCATGGCGCCGCGCAATGCCGATGAAATCCGGATAGCACTGTACGAATGCGTCCACCACATCCGGATCGAAATGACTGCCGCGGCGCTCGACGATGTAGGCATACACCGCGTCGGCAGGCAGCGAGGATTTGTAGACACGACGCGACAGCATGGCATCGAACACATCGGCCACAGTCATCAGCCGGGCGGACAGGGGGATGCTTTCGCCAGCCAGGCCATCCGGATAGCCGGAGCCATCCCAGTGTTCGTGATGCCAGTGCGCAATCTCGCGCGCCAGGGCGAGAAAGGCGGCCGGCTTTTCCTCGTCGCGCTCGGCAAATTCGAGCGCACGCGCGCCCATTTCGGCGTGCGTCTTCATGAGAGCCCACTCATTGTCATCCAGACGTCCGCGCTTCTGCAGAATCTGGTCCGGTATGCCGACCTTGCCGATGTCGTGCAGAGGTGCCGAGCGGGTGAGCAGATCGATATAGGCCGGCGTGAGCACCGCCGCGTGACGGGGATGCGTGCTCAGCGCCTCGGCCAGCAGACGGACATAGGCCTGGGTGCGACGGATGTGGCGCCCCGTTTCCTGATCGCGCGTTTCGGCAAGATTGGCCAGCGCGCGGATGCTGACCGCCTGAATCTGCTCGTTCTCCGCCATGCGCCGGGCCACCTCCGCTTCAAGCCAGGCGTTCTGGTCGCGCATCAGATCGCGCGCGAGCTTGGCCTGCAGCTGGGTACGCACCCGGGCCAGCAGCACCGCCGGCTTGATCGGCTTGGTGATGTAGTCGGCCACACCCAGCGCCAGCCCCGCCTCCTCGTCGCCGGCTTCGGCCAGCGCAGTCACGAAAATGACCGGTATGTCGCGGGTGGCCTCGTGGGCGCGCAGTTTTTCCAGCACTGCATAACCGTCCATGCCCGGCATCATCACGTCGAGCAGGATCAGTTCAGGCCGCTCGCCTTCGGCAGCCAGTCGCAGGGCGGTACGTCCGTTGTTGGCGGCCTTGACCGCATAGCCGGCGTCACGCAGAAGACCATCGAGCACTTCGAGGTTCTCCGGCATGTCGTCGACGATGAGTATGGTCGCCGCCCCGGTCGTCGGGAGCGGCGGAGCGAACACGGTACTCGCGCTCATCGTGAGCCTCCGCAGATCAAACAGCGGGACGCGGCACGGAGCGGGATGAGAACCACTCTGGACGGTGGTTTGGTCATGGACATGGCGATGTGAGCGTGAAGTCTGACTGCCTGTTTCCGGTTGTTCCGGCAAAGCGCCGGCTGCCCTAAGATCAGCCGGCGCGGGGGATTTTCTCACCAATCACCGCGGAGGCAGTGAGCAAACCGCGGGGCCACTGCGGCAATGGCCTGCGTACACAAGATTTAACCGAACACCGGAGCCGCAAGTCCGTCGACGCCAGAACAGAAAAGCCCGGAGAACCGGGCTTTTCTGATGCTGAAACCTGCGTCGACCTGCCGCCCTTCTCACTCCCACTCGATGGTCGCCGGCGGCTTGCCCGAAATGTCGTACACCACGCGGTTGATGCCGCGCACTTCGTTGATGATGCGGTTGCTGACGCGGCCGAGCAGGCTGTGCGGCAGTTCGGCCCAGTGGGCGGTCATGAAGTCCTGGGTCTGCACCGCGCGCAGCGCGACGACCCATTCGTAGGTGCGGCCATCACCCATCACGCCGACCGACTTCACCGGCAGGAACACGGCGAAAGCCTGGCTGGTGAGGTCGTACCAGCTCTTGCCGGTCTGCGGGTCGATGGTGGCGCGCAGTTCCTCGATGAAGATGGCGTCGGCGCGGCGCAGCAGGTCAGCGTACTCGGCGTGAATCTCACCGAGGATGCGCACGCCCAGGCCCGGGCCCGGGAAGGGATGGCGGTACACCATGTCGCGCGGCAGGCCGAGGGCCACGCCCAGTTCGCGCACTTCGTCCTTGAACAGTTCGCGCAGCGGTTCCAGCAGCTTGAGGCCCAGCTGTTCCGGCAGACCGCCGACGTTGTGGTGGCTCTTGATCGTGGTGGCCTTCTTGCTCTTGGCGCCGCCGGATTCGATCACGTCCGGATAGATGGTGCCCTGGGCGAGGAAAGTCGCGCCCTTGTGGCCCTGCCCGCCCGCTTTCAGCTTGGCCGCTTCCGCCTTGAACACCTCGACGAATTCGCGGCCGATGATCTTGCGCTTGGCTTCCGGGTCGGACACGCCCTTCAGGTGACCGAGGAACTGGTCTGCGGCATCGACGTGGATCACCCGCGCGTGCAGGCGGCCGGCGAACATATCCATCACCATCTGGCCTTCGTTCAGGCGCAGCAGGCCGTGATCGACGAACACGCAGGTGAGCTGGTCGCCGATCGCGCGGTGGATCAGCGCAGCAGCCACCGACGAATCGACGCCGCCGGACAGGCCGAGGATGACCTCTTCGTCACCCACCTGTTCGCGGATGCGCTCGACCGCTTCGGCGATGTAGTCGCCCATGATCCAGTCGCCCTGGCAGCCGCACACGTCGAGCACGAAGCGGCGCAGCAGGTCAGCGCCGCGCGCGGTGTGGGTGACTTCCGGGTGGAACTGCACGCCGTAGAAGCGGCGTGCCTCGTCCGCCATGCCAGCGATCGGACAGCTGTCGGTGGACGCCATCACGGCGAAGCCCGGCGGAAGCTCCGTCACCTTGTCGCCGTGGCTCATCCACACCTTGAGCATGCCGTGGCCCTGCTCGGTGCGGAAATCCTCGATGCCGTCGAGCAGTGTGGTGTGGCCGCGGGCGCGCACTTCGGCGTAACCGAACTCGCGCACCGTGCCCGCCTCCACCTTGCCGCCCAGCTGCTGCGCCATGGTCTGCATGCCGTAGCAGATGCCCAGCACCGGCACACCGAGTTCGAACACCGCCTGCGGCGCGCGATCGGTCGATTCCTCGTAAGCCGACATGTGGCTGCCGGACAGGATGACCCCCTGCGCGCCGAAGCTGCGCACGAAGTCGTCGCTCACGTCACACGGATGGATTTCGCAATATACGCGCGCCTCGCGCACGCGGCGCGCGATGAGCTGAGTGACCTGGGAGCCGAAATCGAGGATGAGGATCTTGTTGTGCATGGGGTACTCAGGAATCAGGGGACAGGGGCTGGGGGCTAGGGGGAGTCCGCGAGACGCGACGAGAGGGAGGCTTGCAGGCCTCTGATCATCCGGCCGAGTTCATCGGCGTCCTTCAGCGTGACGTTCATACGTTGCGCATCCACGTAATCAAGGCGATGCGACAGAAGGAGCTGGGTTTCGATCTCGGCAAGAGAGCCGACAGCGATCGACAGAAAACGCAGGAAATCACGCGTGGAGCTTCTTGCATGGCCTTCGGCGATATTCGAGGGGACCGAAACAGCGGCGCGTCGCAACTGGCTCACCAGCGCGAAGCGCTCGCCTTCGGGAAAACTCCGGCTCAGGGAATAGACAGCAAGGGCAAGGTCCATTGCGCGTTGCCAGACCAGCAAATCGCGATAGCTTCGCACCTCGCTCATTAAGCCCCGGCCCCTCCAGCCCCTAGACCCTGTTCCCCAGCCCCTCAATCGACGTGATAGTTCGGTGCTTCCTTGGTGATCTGCACGTCGTGCACGTGCGACTCACGGATGCCGGCCGAGGTGATTTCGACGAACTGCGCCTTCGCGCGCATCTCGTCCACGGTGGCGCAGCCGCAGTAGCCCATCGATGCACGCAGACCACCCATCAGCTGGGTGATCACGTTCACCACCGGGCCCTTGTAGGGCACGCGGCCTTCGACGCCTTCCGGCACCAGCTTGTCGGCGTTCGACGCCGGATCCTGGAAGTAGCGGTCAGCGGCGCCCTGCTGCATCGCGCCGAGCGAACCCATGCCGCGGTAGGACTTGTAGGAACGGCCCTGGAACAGCTCGATCTCGCCCGGCGCCTCTTCGGTGCCGGCCAGCAGGCCGCCCAGCATGACCGCATTGGCACCTGCCGCCACGGCCTTGGCGATATCGCCCGAGTAGCGAATGCCGCCGTCGGCGATCATCGGCACGTCGGTCGAGGCCAGTGCGGTGGCCACGTTGTCGATCGCGGTGATCTGCGGCACGCCGACACCGGCGACGATGCGCGTGGTGCAGATCGAACCCGGGCCGATGCCGACCTTGACGCCGTCAGCGCCGGCGTCGACCAGCGCGCGGGCAGCGTCAGCGGTGGCGATGTTGCCGCCGATCACGTCAATGTGCGGGAAGGTGCGCTTGACCCAGCTCACGCGGTCGAGCACGCCCTGCGAATGGCCGTGCGCGGTATCGACCACGATCACGTCGACGCCCGCCTCGGCCAGCGCGGCGGCGCGGTCTTCGGTGCCTTCACCGACGCCGATGGCCGCGCCCACGCGCAGCCGGCCGTGTGCGTCCTTGGCGGCCAGCGGGTGTTCGGTCGACTTCAGCATGTCCTTGACCGTGATCAGGCCACGCAGCGTGTCGTTCTCGCCGAGCACCAGTACGCGCTCCAGGCGGTTCTTGTGCATCAGCGAACGCGCTTCGTCGAGCGACGCGCCTTCGCGCACGAATATGACGCGCTCACGCGGCGTCATGATGCGCGAGACCGGCTGGTCAAGATTGGTTTCAAAACGCAGGTCGCGGTTGGTCACGATGCCAACCACGCGTTCGCCGTCGAGCACCGGAAAACCGGAAATGCGGTGACTGCGTGTCAACCCGAGCAGCTCGCGAACCGTCATGTCGGGAGCGATGGTGATCGGGTCCTTCAGCACGCCGGCTTCGAAGCGCTTCACCTTGGCGACTTCGGCGGCCTGCTGCTTGGCGGTGAGATTCTTGTGGATGATGGCGAGGCCGCCTTCCTGGGCGAGAGCGATCGCCAGGCGGGCTTCGCTGACCGTGTCCATCGCGGCGGACATCAGCGGAAGATTGACGCGGATATTGCGGGAGATACGGGTACTGAGACTGACATCGCGCGGCAGCACGTTGGAATGGGCCGGAACGAGCAGGACGTCGTCGAAGGTCAGCGCCTTCTGGATAACACGCATGACTACTTTCCCAACTAGCAAAAACGTATTATACGCTGGTCGGCGCAGCCGTCTGCATCCGGCCCCGCATCCGGCCCCGCATCAGGCTCAGCGGCCGGGCCCTCAGTGTGCAGACCCTCAGCATCCAGACCTCTACGCCGTGCCCCCGGGCACCCAGACCAGGAGTTTCCGCCGTGTTCACCGCTGAAGCGCGCGTACGCATCGTTGCCGTCCTGCTGTTCGGACTGCCCCTCGCCTGTAGCGCGCAGGTCTATCAGTACAAGGACGCCCAGGGGCGCCCCGTGTTTTCGGACACGCCGCCGCCCGGCGCCAACGCCACGAAAAAGAACCTGAACGTGCCGCAGCCGTCCGGTGATGCCGCACGCGCAACGCAGGACAAGCTGCAGGATTTCCAGAAACGCCGGGACGAACGTCTTGAGGCCGAATCCAAGGCCGCGAAGGAACAGCAGGAAAAAGACAGGGCGGCTGAAAACTGCACCCGCGCGCGCAACCGCCTGACCGCACTGCAGTCCGGCCAGCGCATCGTGCGTTTCAACGCGCAGGGCGAGAAGGAATACATCGACGACCCGACCCGGGAAAAGGAAATCGCCTCGACCCAGCAATCGGTCGCCGAGTGGTGCAAGTGAGCCGGCGCGCCGGCCGCTGACGCCTCAGGCGTTTGCGTCCGCCTCGCCGCCGCCCTTCTTCAGCACCTTGCCTTCGGCCGCACGCTGCCGCCGGACTTCCTTCGGATCGGCGATGAGCGGGCGATAGATTTCCACCCGGTCGCGGTCGCGCAGCGCCTGATCCGCCTTCACCAGCTTGGCGAACACGCCCAGCTTGTTCTTCGCCAGATCGATGTCCGGGTATTTCTGCAGCAGCCCGGATGCCTCGACCGCCTGCTGCGCGGTCGCGCCCGCAGGCAGTTCGACGGTCACGATGTCCTGCCGCTCCGACAGCGCATAGGTGACCTGTACGCGTATGCGATCGTTCGCGACGCCGGTGCTTTCGCTCATGGCCTCACGCTCCCCGGCCATACACCCGGTCCGCCTGCTTCACGAAGGCATCGACGAAGGTATTGGCGATGTGGCTGAACACCGGCCCGACCACCTTTTCGATCAGCCGGCTGGAAAATTCGTAATGCAGATTGAACTCGATCTTGCACGCGGCATCGCCCAGCGGCGTGAACAGCCAGGTGCCGTCCAGCCGGTTGAACGGGCCTTCGACCAGCCGTATCGTCATGCTGCGCGGGAACACCTTGTCGTTGGCGGTGACGAAGTGAGCCTTCACGCCGTGATAGTTGATGTCGATGCGCGCGCGCGTAAGCGCGTCGGTGCGCTCGATCAGCTGGCTGCCCCCGCACCAGGGCAGGAAATTCGGGTAATGCTCGACGTCATCGACCAGCCGGAACATCTGCTCGGCCGTACGCTCGATGAGCACGGTTTTTCGGACTTCAGCCATGTCATCAGAAGGTAAAATCCCGATTCTAGCCGCGCCGCATCACCCGGCGCAGCCCCGATTGCATTTCCGCCCCCTCCTCACCGGTTCCGTTTCATGAGCATCGCCGACAACAAGAAGGCCTTTCACGACTACTTCATCGAGGAACGCTACGAAGCGGGCCTGGTGCTGGAAGGCTGGGAAGTGAAGGCGATACGCGCCGGACGCACCCAGCTGAAGGAAGCCTATGTGGTGCTGATGGGCGAGGAGGTGTGGGTGATCGGCATGCATGTGTCGCCGCTGCCCACCGCCTCCACCCACGTGAAGCCGGACCCGACGCGCAGCCGCAAGCTGCTGCTCAAGGGCGAGGAAATCCGCAAGCTGATCGGTGCGGTCGAACGCGCCGGCTACACGCTGGTGCCGCTGAACCTGCACTTCACCCGCGGCCGCATCAAGCTGGAAATCGGCCTGGCCAAGGGCAAGAAGCAGTTCGACAAGCGCGAAACCGAAAAGAAGCGCGACTGGGACCGCGAAAAGGCGCGCCTGATGCGCGACAAGGTGTGACCACCGTTCAGGCGGTCATCAGCCCGTCCAGCGTGGTTTCGGCCACATAGCCGGTGGCGGCGATGTGCTCGGCCAGCATGGTGTCCATGGTCGAGGCGTGATGTTCGAACCACAGCGGCAGTTCGCGCACCAGCGTGCGCACGATGCCGTGATCACCGGCCGCCGCCAGCCTGCGCACCTCGCGCAGCACTTCCAGCACCCGCTCGTGTTCGCCGCGATGGCAGTGCATCGGCGGAAAATCGCATGCCTCCATCCACACGTCCTCCTGCGCGAAATGGGCCTCGGTATGCGCCAGCAGCGCGTCGAGCACCGGCAGCTGGCCGGCGTCAGGCGCGTCATCCAGCGCGGCGAGCAGGCGCATGAATTCGTAATGGATGTCGTCCATCGGCTGCAGGCCGAGAACGTGTTCGGATTTGAGCGTCAGTGTGGACATGGTGCGTGCGGTATCGGTCGGGATGGCGCGCACGGTAACCGTGCACGAGTCAGTACATCTTGATCCAGATTAGGTTTGGCCCGTACCGGCGGCGTCACAGCGTGGCCGGCCGCGGTGGTGCCGGCGAAGGTCGGTGCTAAAGTGCGCGCACCTGAGCTTTCCGAACGCATCATGAGCAGCGTCCCCGCCCCTTCCGTACCCCAATCCACCTCCTCCGACGGGCACATCGCCCACATCGGCCTCGGCGCCAATCTGGACGATCCTGAGCAGCAGGTCCGTGCGGCGCTGGACGAACTGGCGGTGACACCGGGCGTGACGCTGGAGCGCCGTTCGTCGCTGTACCGCACCGCGCCGATCGGCTACGACAACCAGCCGGATTTCATCAATGCGGTTGCACGGGTCCGCACCACGCTGGCCCCTCAGGCCCTGCTCGACGCGCTGCTGGACATCGAACGCCGGCACGGCCGTGTGCGCGAATTCCTGAACGCCCCGCGCACCCTCGACCTCGACGTGCTGCTGTACGAAGACCGGCAGATCAATACCGATACGCTGAACGTGCCGCACCCGCGCGCGCATCTGCGCGCCTTCGTGCTGCTGCCGCTGCTGGAGGTGTCGCCGGATGTGGTCATTCCGGGCATCGGGGCGGCCAGCGCCTTCCTCGCACAGGTGCAGGAGCAGGCGATTTCGCGCATTCCGCAGTAAGCGGAGCGCGGCCCGGCGTCAGAAACCCTGATTGATGACGCGCTGGGCCCAGATCAGGGCCGCCAGCGTCTTGGCGTCGGTCAGTTCGCCGCGCCACACTGCGGCCATGGCGGCGTCCAGCGACAGCGCGGTGACTTCGAGGAATTCGCCTTCGTCCAGCGACGCGCCGACATGGCGCAGGTCGCGGGCGAGGAAGATTTCGATGCGCTCGTCGGAATAGCCGATGCAGGGGTGCATCGTGCCCAGATGTTCCCAGTGCGCCGCTTCGTGCCCGGTTTCTTCGCGCAGTTCGCGGATCGCGGTCTGCTCGATCGGCTCGCCTGCATCGATCTTGCCGGCAGGGAATTCGAGAAAGACGCGGCGCGGACCGTAGCGGAACTGCCGCTCGAAAATCATGCGGCCATCCGGCAGCAGGGCGATGATGACCACCGCCCCCGGATGCCGGATGTATTCGCGGACGGCTTCACCACCGTCGGGCAGGCGAACGGTATCCCGGTGAACCTTCAGCAGCGCGCCGTCGTAGACCTGACGGCTGTCCAGCGTGTGTTCGGTCAGGTCCGTCGACATGCAGCCCGGTCTTACTTCATCGCCTGGCCGAGCGCGGTCGCGCACAGCGTGAGCAGCGACTGCGGCATCAGGCCGATCACCGCGATGGCCAGCGCGTTCACCGACAGCAGCGCGCGCATTTCACCGGACGCCACCAGCGGCGCAGTGTCGAGCGGCTCGTCGAAGTACATCAGCTTGACCACGCGCAGGTAGAAGAAGGCACCGATCAGCGACAGCATGACCGCGAACACCGCAGTGTAGAGGTAGCCCGCGGCGACGACCGCCTGCAGCACGGCCAGCTTTGCGAAGAAACCGATGAAGAACGGAATGCCGGCCATCGAGAACATGACCATCATGAGCACCGCGGCGAACCACGGGCTGCGGCGGTTCAGGCCCTTCAGGTCGTCCAGCGTCTCGGCTTCGACACCGGCGCGGGTCAGCAGCAGCAGCACGCCGAAGGCGGCCGCACTCATCAGCACGTAGGCGATGGTGTAGAACATCGCGCTGCCGAAGGCGTAGGACAGCTGGATGTCGCCGGAGGCGCGCAGTTCGATCACGCCGCTGACCAGGCCGAGCAGCATGAAGCCCATGTGAGAGATGGTCGAGTAGGCCAGCATGCGCTTCACATTGGTCTGCGCGATCGCCACCACATTGCCCAGCGCGATCGACAGGATGGCCAGCATCATCAGCATCTGCTGCCATTCCGCCGCCAGCGTCGGCAGGCCGTCGACCAGCAGACGGATGGCCATCGCGAAACCGGCCAGCTTGGGCGCGGAGCCGATGAGCAGCGTGATCGCGGTCGGCGCGCCGTGATAGACGTCGGGAATCCACATGTGGAAGGGCACGACGCCGATCTTGAAGGCGAGGCCGGCGACCAGGAACACCAGACCGAAGCGCAGCACTTCCATATTGGTGGCCGGATCCGACAGCTTGCGGGCGATGGCCGAAATCTCCAGCGTGCCGGTGGCACCGTAGATCATCGACATGCCGTACAGCAGCAGACCGGACGCCAGCGCACCGAGCACGAAGTATTTCATCGCTGCTTCGGTCGACCGGGCCGATTCGCGGTCCAGCGCGACCAGCGCGTAGATGGCCAGCGACAGCAGTTCCAGACCCAGATACAGGGTCAGGAAGTGGTTGGCCGAAATCATCACCTGCATGCCCAGCGTGGCGAACAGCACCAGCAGGTAGTACTCGCCGCGCTCCAGTCCGCGTGCGATCAGGTAATCGCGGCTGTACACGACCACCGCGAACACGGTGATGTACAGACAGCTCTTGAGCACGTCGGACAGACGGTCATCGACGAACATGCCGCTGAAGGTGAGCGTGGTGTCCGCACCGGCGGTACCGACCTGAATGGCCAGCGCACCGGCCAGCGTCGCCAGCGTGAGCAGATAGGGCAGCCAGCCCTGACGCTCGGACTTGAACAGGTCTGCGAGCAGCACCACGCAGGCCATCACCAGCACGAAGATTTCGGCCGATGCAGGGAAGAAATCGGGCAGAGGGAAGTTCATTCTTTTGGTCCGTCAGAGCTTGCCGGCTGCGACATGGTCGAGCAGCTGGTTCACGGTCGCATGCATGATTTCGGTCACCGGCTGCGGCCAGATGCCCATGGCCAGCGTGCACACCGCCAGCACGCCCAGGATGAGCATTTCGCGCGAATTGATGTCGTCCAGTTCGGCGACATGGCTGTTGGCGACGTCGCCGAACACCACGCGCTTGTACATCCACAGCGTGTAGGCGGCACCGAGCACCAGCGTGGTGGCGGCGGCGAAACCGGTCCAGAAGTTGAACTGGATGGCGCCCAGCGCAACCATGAATTCACCGACGAAGCCGGAGGTGGCCGGCAGGCCGGCGTTGGCCATCGCGAACAGCAGGAACAGCGCAGCAAACTTCGGCATGGTGTTCACGACGCCGCCGTAGTCGGCGATGTTGCGGGTGTGCATGCGGTCGTACAGCACGCCGATGCACAGGAACATCGCGGCCGACACGAAACCGTGCGAAATCATCTGCACCAGGGCGCCTTCGATGCCCAGCGGATTGAAGATGAAGAAGCCCAGCGTGACGAAGCCCATGTGCGAAATCGACGAATAGGCCACCAGCTTCTTCATGTCGGTCTGCGCCAGCGCGACCAGACCGATGTAGATGACCGCGATCAGCGACAGGCCGATCACCACCGGTGCGAAATGCTGGGCGGCGTCCGGCACGATGGGCAGCGAGAACCGCAGGAAGCCGTAGGCACCGAGCTTCAGGCCGATGGCGGCCAGCACGGCGGAACCGCCGGTCGGCGCTTCGACGTGGGCGTCCGGCAGCCAGGTGTGCACCGGCCACATCGGCACCTTGACCGCGAAGCTGGCGAAGAAGGCCCAGAAGATGAGCGACTGTGCGGTCATCGCCAGCGGCTCGCGGTGCCAGTCGAGGATGGCGAAGCTGCCGCTCTTGTGGAACAGGTAGAGCAACGCGACCAGCATCAGCAGCGAACCGAGCAGCGTGTAGAGGAAGAACTTGAAGGCGGCGTAGACGCGGTTCTTGCCGCCCCACACGCCGATCACCAGATAGAGCGGGATCAGCGACGCTTCGAAGAACACGTAGAACAGGATGCCGTCGAGCGCCGAGAAGATGCCGTTCAGCAGACCCGACATGATCAGGAAGGCGGCGAAGTACTGCGAGGGCTTGTACTCGATCACCGTCCAGCCGGCCATCACCACCAGCACGGTGATGAAGCTGTTCAGGATGACGAAGGGCATCGAAATGCCATCGACCCCGAGGTGGTAGTTGATGTTGTAGTCGCGTACCCAGGGCATCAGCTCGACGAACTGCATCGAGGCGCTCGACGGGTCGAAGCCGGTGTAGAGCGGAATCGTGACCAGGAAGCCGAACAGCGCGGTCACCAGCGCGATCAGCTTGGAAAAGGCCGTGTTGCGGCCGTCTCCGCTGGCAAGCACGAGCAGACCGCCGGCGATCGGCAGCCAGATGGCAAGACTGAGAAGAGGAATATCGGTCATTTCTGTGTTTGTTCAGCCGACACGATCACCGGTCCCGGTCACCGTGCCTGGCACTCCCTCTGAATTCACGCCACGGGCGGCACCCTCACCGCCCGCACCACATCACTTGAAGCCCAGTCTCCACACCAGCAGGAGACAGACGCCGATCACCATTGCAAACGCGTAGCGGTAGATGTAACCGGTCTGGATGCCGCGGGCCAGGCGCGCCACCGCGCCGACCGCCGAGGCGGAACCATTGACCAGCACACCGTCGATGATCGTGCGGTCACCCGCGGCCCACAGGCTGCGGCCCAGCAGACGGGCACCACCTGCAAACACGATCTCGTTGAAGCGATCGAAGAAGTACTTGTTCTCGAGCACCTTGGTGATCGGCGCGAACAGCGGCGCGATGCGACCCGGCAGCGACGGCACCAGGATGTACATGACCCAGGCCAGCACCACGCCACCCAGCGCGAGCCAGAACGGCAGCGCGGTGAAGCCGTGCATCGCCATGCCGGCGGCGGAATGGAAGTGTTCGCCCGCCTTGGCCAGCACGTCGTGCTGCGGCAGCACGGTCACGATGCCGGCGAACCAGTCGCCGAACAGCATGGGCTGTATCGTGTAGTAGCCGATGAACATCGACGGCACGGCCAGCAGCACCAGCGGCAGCCACACCACCCACGGCGACTCGTGCGGCTTCTGGCCGGGGGCGAGACCGTGGTGTTCGTCGTGGTGGTCATCGTCCGCATGATCATCGCCGTGATGGTCATCGCCATGGGCGTGATGGTCGTCGTGCGCCTTGCCGAAGTTCTCCGGACCGTGGAACACGCGGAAATACATGCGGAAGGAGTAGAAGGCGGTGATGAACACGCCGGCGACCACGCAGAAGTAGGCGTAGCCCGCACCCGGAATGTTCGAGAAATGCACCGCCTCGATGATCGAGTCCTTCGAGTAGAAGCCGGACAGGAAGGGCACGCCGATCAGCGCGAGCGAACCGATGAGCGAGGTGATCCAGGTCAGCGGCATGTACTTCCACAGGCCGCCCATGTTGCGCATGTCCTGATCGTGGTGCATGCCCATGATGACCGAGCCGGCACCCAGGAACAGCAGCGCCTTGAAGAAGGCGTGGGTCATCAGGTGGAACACCGCGGCCGAGTAGGCCGACACGCCCAGCGCCACCGTCATGTAGCCCAGCTGCGACAGCGTCGAGTAGGCGACCACGCGCTTGATGTCGTTCTGGATGATGCCGAGGAAGCCCATGAACAGCGCCGTGGTCGCACCGATCACCAGCACGAAGGACAGTGCGGTTTCGGACAGCTCGAACAGCGGCGACATGCGGGTGACCATGAAGATGCCGGCGGTCACCATCGTTGCCGCGTGGATCAGCGCGGAAATCGGGGTCGGGCCTTCCATCGAGTCCGGCAGCCACACGTGCAGCGGCACCTGGGCCGACTTGCCCATCGCGCCGATGAACAGCCCGATGCAGGCGGCGGTCAGCAGCGGCCAGTCGGTACCGGCCACCGTCATCGCGACCAGCTCCTCGCGCTTGGCGAACACTTCCGCGTAGTTCAGCGTGCCGGCGTAGGCAGCGATCAGGCCGATGCCCAGCAGGAAGCCGAAATCACCGACGCGGTTCACCAGGAAGGCCTTCAGGTTGGCGTACACCGCGGTCGGGCGCTTGAACCAGAAACCGATCAGCAGGTAGGACACCAGACCCACCGCTTCCCAGCCGAAGAACAGCTGCACGAAGTTGTTGCTCATGACCAGCATGAGCATCGAGAACGTGAACAGCGAAATGTAGGAGAAGAAGCGGTTGTAGCCCGGGTCTTCCGCCATGTAGCCGATGGTGTAGAGGTGCACCATCAGCGACACCGAGGTGACGACCATCATCATCATCACGGTGAGCTTGTCGATCTGGAACCCGATTTCCATCTTCAGAGCCGTTTCGCCCAGCCCGCTGGTCGCCCAGGTGTAGAGCGCACCGTTGAAGGTGTTGCCTGCCTGCACGTCCTTGAAGATGATCCACGACGCGACGAGTGCGACCGCGACACCGAGGATGGTGACGGTGTGGGCGACCCAGCGCGGGATGACGCGACAGAACAGACCTGCGATGGCGGCGCCGAACAGCGGTGCCAGGGGTACGAGCAGATAGAGCTTTTGCATCGATGTCATGTCGCTCAACCTTTCAGGCTGCCCAGATCATCGACGTGGATGGTGTTCAGATTGCGGAACAGCACCACGAGGATGGCCAGCCCGATCGCGGATTCCGCGGCGGCTACGGTAAGGATGAAGAAGACGAAGATCTGGCCGGACGGATCGCCGAGGTAGTGCGAGAAGGCGACGAAGTTCATGTTCACCGCCAGCAGCATCAGTTCGATGGCCATCAGCAGAACGATGAGGTTCTTCCGGTTCAGAAAGATGCCGACGATGCTGATCGCGAACAGCACGGCGCCAAGCACCAGGAAATGCGACAGGGAAAGTGTGGCCAGGGAGTTCATGTCGGGCGCGTCCTTATTCTTTCTCGGCAGGCATCGACACCAGACGCACGCGGTCTTCGCGGCGGACAGCGATCTGCTTGGCCGGCTCCTGGAACTTGGTGTCCTTGCGCTTGCGCATGGTCAGTGCGATCGCCGCGATGATGGCGACCAGCAGGATGACCGACGCGAGTTCGAACGGATACACGTACTCGGTGTAGATCAGGCGACCCAGCTCCTTGGTGTTGCTGTAGTCCATCGCCGGCGCTTCCGGCGCCGGTGCGGCACCGGCCGAGAAGTACTTGGCGCCGAGCACCGCGAACATTTCAGCCAGCATCAGGCCGGCCACGATGAGGCCGGGTACCAGATTGGCCCAGAAGCCCTCGCGCAGCCGCTCGATGTTGATGTCCAGCATCATCACGACGAACAGGAAGAGCACCATCACCGCGCCGACATAGACCAGCACCAGCGCGATCGCGAGGAACTCGGCGCGCAGCAGCATCCAGACGCCGCCGGCGGTGAAAAAGGACAGCACCAGGTAGAGCGCGGCGTGCACCGGATTGCGCGCGGTGATCACGCGCAGCGACGCCACCACCAGTATGGTGCTGAGGAAGTAGAAGACTGCTGTCTGGAAATCCATCATCGGTTTCGTTCTTGTCCGTTCCCTAGAGACCGCCCGCGGTGGCGGGCCGGCCGTCAGCGGTACTTCGCGTCCGCCTGCCTGTCCTGAGCGATCTGCGTTTCATAGCGATCGCCGACGGCCAGCAGCATCTGCTTGGTGTAGTACAGGTCGCCCCGCTTTTCACCGTGGTATTCGAGCACCCGGGTTTCCACGATGGCATCGACCGGACAGGCTTCTTCGCAGAAACCGCAGAAGATGCACTTGGTCAGGTCGATGTCGTAACGCGTGGTACGACGGGTACCGTCGTCACGCTGATCCGACTCGATCGTGATCGCCATCGCCGGGCACACCGCCTCGCACAGCTTGCAGGCGATGCATCGCTCTTCACCGTTCGGATAGCGGCGCAGCGCGTGCAGGCCGCGGAAGCGCGGCGACTGCGGCGTCTTCTCTTCCGGGAACTGAAGCGTGATCTTGCGCGCGAACAGGTGACGGCCGGTCAGCGCCATGCCCTTCACCAGTTCGGTCAGCATCAGCCCGCCGAACAAATCTCTCATCGAACCCATGAGCGTCCCTTACTTCCAGATCGACAGCGGAGACATCATCCAGCCGCCGATGAACACCAGCCACACGATGGTGACCGGGATGAACACCTTCCAGCCCAGACGCATGATCTGGTCGTAGCGGTAACGCGGGAAAGTCGCGCGCAGCCACAGGAAGAAGAACAGGCAGAACGCGCTCTTCGCGGCCAGCCAGTGGAAACCGTCGGGCAGGAAGCCGACCGGCGACAGCCAGCCACCGAGGAACATGATCGCGGTCAGCGTCGCGATCAGGATCATGTTCGCGTACTCGGCCAGGAAGAACAGCGCGAACGCCATGCCCGAGTACTCGATCATGTGACCGGCCACGATTTCCGATTCGCCTTCCACCACGTCGAACGGCGAGCGGTTGGTTTCGGCCACGCCGGCGATGAAATAGACGATGAACATCGGGAACAGCGGCAGCCAGTTCCACGACAGCACGCCCAGGCCCATGTCGGCGAACAGCCCGTGGCCCTGCCCGCGCACGATGTCGGACAGGTTCAGGCTCTGCGACACCATCAGCACGGTCACCAGCGCGAAGCCCATGGCGATTTCGTAGGCGACGATCTGGGCGGCCGAACGCAGGCTGCCGAGGAAGGCGTATTTCGAGTTCGAGGCCCAGCCGGCGATGATGACGCCGTACACGCCCATCGAGGTGATGGCCATGATGTACAGCAGACCGGCGTTGATGTCGGCCAGCACCAACCCGTCATTGAACGGGATGACCGCCCAGGCCGCCAGCGACGGCGCCAGCGCCAGCACCGGTGCCAGCACGAACAGCGTCTTGCTCGACGCCGACGGCAGCACGATTTCCTTGAACAGCAGCTTCAGGCCGTCGGCGATCGGCTGCGCCAGACCGCCCAGTGCCTTGATGCCGAAGAAGGTGACGCGGTTCGGGCCGTTGCGGACCTGCATCCAGCCGATGATCTTGCGCTCGGCCAGCGTCAGGTAGGCGACACAGCCCATCAGCGGCAGGATGATCGCGAAGATCTTGACCAGGGTCCAGACCGGCACCCAGGCGACGCCCAGCAGGTCCTGCACGGGTTGCAGCAGGGCTTCCATTACACCGCCTCCACGTTCAGGGTGCCGGACAGCGCGCCCAGCGGGGCGGTCTGTTGCCAGCCGGCGGACACGCGCACGCAGGACGCGGGCACGGTGTCGTCCAGCGTCAGATCAAGTTCGCACGCCCCGGCGGCACTGCGCACCCGCACCCGCTTGGCAGCGGCCAGACCGGCGGCCTGGGCGGTGGCGGTGCTGATGCGGGCCGACGGTGCAGCCGAATCACGGGTAGCGGCCAGCGCAGGTGCGCGACGGGCCACTGCATCGTTGCGGTAGATCGGGAAATCGGCCACGCGCTGCAGGCCGTCGGCAGCCGCCGAACTCGCGCAGGCGACGTCGCTGGCGGTATTGCCGAGCTTGAATTCGGGCAGCCAGCCGGTCGCGCCGGACAGCGCCTCGTCACGCACCTGCTCCGACGAATCGAAGCGGAAGCCACCCAGTTCCAGCATGCTGCCCAGCACGCGCAGCACCTTCCACGCCGGGCGGGTTTCGCCCTTCGGACGCACCACCGCATGGAAGCTCTGGATGCGGCCTTCGACATTGACGAAAGTGCCGGAGGTTTCGGTATAGGGCGACACCGGCAGCAGGCAGTCGGCGTAGTCAAGGCCGGTCTTGAACGGCGACATGACGATGACCGTGTCGGCAGCCTTCAGCGCCTCGACCGCGGCTGCCGGGTTGGCGGCATCGAGTTCCGGTTCCGCATGCAGCAGTACGACGGCGCGCAGGTCACCTGCGAACATCTGCTGCGGGTTCAGTCCGGTCTGTGCGCCAACCACTGCGGCGCCGACGCTGTTCGCGCCCTCGCCCAGATAGCCCAGCGTGGCACCGGTCAGGCGGGACAGTTCCTGCGCCAGCGCATGCAGGCCGGCTGCCTGGGCATGCTGCTGCACCACCGGGCCAAGGAAGATGGCGCGCGCGCCGTCGTCGATCAGGCTCTGCGCGATGCGACGCGCGGCGTCCGACACCGAAGCCGACGCAGCGGCGGCCGGCACGGCAACACCGCGGATGTCCGCAGCCGCCTTCACCAGCCCGGCCAGTTCGGCCGCCAGCTGCGACGGCGCCACGGTCACGCGGGCGTGGGTGGTCATCAGCCAGTCTTCGCCGCTCACGCCGAGCGCGCTGACGCGGGTACCTCGACGCGCGGCCTGACGCAGGCGCTGGGCCAGCAGCGGGTGATCCTTGCGCAGGAAGCTGCCCACGACCAGCGCGGCATCCAGCTTCGAAACGTCGGCAATCCTCATGCCCAGCCAGGGCGTGCCCGACAGCTTGCCGTCCAGACCGAAATCGCTCTGGCGCAGACGGGTGTCGATGCTGCCACCGCCGAGGCCGCGCATCAGCTGGGCGCCGAGGTAGAGCTCTTCCGTCGTGGCATAGGGCGCCGCCAGCATGCCGACCTTGTTCGCGCCGTGCTGGTCGACGATGCGACGCAGGCTGCTGGCCGCATACTCAAGCGCGGTCTGCCAGTCGACTTCGAGCCACTGACCGTTCTGCTTGATCATCGGCTTGGTGAGGCGCTCCTCACCGTTCAGCGCTTCGTACGAGAAACGGTCGCGATCGGAAATCCAGCACTCGTTCACGTCTTCGTTTTCCAGCGGCAGCACGCGCTTCACTTCGTCGTGCTTGACCTGGACGACGAGATTGCTGCCCAGGCTGTCGTGCGGACTCACGGTCTTGCGGCGCGACAGTTCCCAGGTACGGGCGGAGTAGCGGAAAGGCTTGGAGGTGAGCGCGCCGACCGGGCACAGGTCGATCATGTTGCCCGACAGTTCGGAATCGACGGTGTGACCGACGAAGGTCATGATTTCCGAATGCTCGCCGCGGTTGGCCATGCCCAGTTCCATCACGCCGGCAATTTCCTGGCCGAAGCGCACGCAGCGGGTGCAGTGGATGCAGCGGGTCATGTCGGTCGAGATCAGCGGACCGAGGTTCTTGTTGAACACCACGCGCTTCTCTTCCTGATAGCGGGAAGAGGATGCGCCGTAGCCGACCGCCAGATCCTGCAGCTGACATTCGCCGCCCTGATCGCAGATCGGGCAGTCCAGCGGGTGGTTGATCAGCAGGAACTCCATGACGCCCTTCTGGGCGGTCACGGCCTGTTCGGAATGCGTCTGCACCTTCATGCCATTGGTGACCGGCGTCGCGCAGGCCGGCAGCGGCTTGGGCGCGCGCTCGACCTGCACCAGACACATGCGGCAGTTGGCGGCGATGGACAGTTTCTTGTGATAGCAGAAGTGCGGGATGTGCAGGCCCAGACGGTTGGCCGCATCCATCACGGTGCTGCCGTCCGGCACTTCCAGCTTCTGGCCGTCGATCTCGATCTCTAGCATGCTTGTTCCACGTAAATGCGGCTGCCCTCGCGCTGCACGTCCACCGGGACGAGACAGCGCTTGTGCTCGACGTGATATTCGAATTCGGAACGGAAGTGCTTGATGAAGCTCTTCACCGGGAAGGCGGCGGCATCGCCCAGCGCACAGATGGTGCGGCCGGCGATGTTGCTGGCGACGTTGTCCAGCGTGTCCAGGTCGTCCGGGCGGCCCTGACCGTGCTCAATGCGATGCACCATGCGGTACAGCCAGCCGGTGCCTTCGCGGCAGGGCGTGCACTGGCCGCAGGATTCCTCGTGATAGAAGTAGGACAGCCGCTCCAGCGACTTCACCATGCAGGTGGTTTCGTCCATCACGATGACCGCGCCCGAACCGAGCATGGAGCCGGCCTTGGAGATGGAGTCATAGTCCATCGTGCAGTCCATCATGATGTCGCCGGGCAGCACAGGCGCCGACGAACCGCCGGGAATGACCGCCTTCAGCTTGCGGCCGCCACGCATGCCGCCGCACATTTCGAGCAGGGCCGAGAACGGCGCGCCGAGCGGAATTTCATAGACACCCGGGCGATTCACGTGACCGGACACCGAGAAGATCTTGGTGCCGCCGTTGTTCGGCTTGCCCAGTGCCTGGAAAGCCTCGCCGCCGTTGTTGATGATCCACGGAATGACGGCGAAGGTTTCGGTGTTGTTGATCGTGGTCGGCTTGCCGTACAGACCATGGCTGGCCGGGAACGGCGGCTTGAAGCGCGGCTGGCCCTTCTTCCCTTCGATCGATTCGAGCAGCGCGGTTTCTTCGCCGCAGATGTAGGCGCCCCAGCCATGGTGCGCGAACAGATCGAAGTCGAAACCCTTGCCCAGGATGTTCTTGCCGAGGAACCCGGCGGCACGCGCTTCCGCAAGCGCTTCTTCGAAGCGCTGATAGAGCGAGAAGATTTCGCCGTGAATGTAGTTGTAGCCACGGCCGCAGCCCATCACGTAGCCGGCGATGGCCATGCCTTCGATCACCAGATGCGGGTTGTAGCGCAGCAGGTCGCGGTCCTTGAAAGTACCCGGTTCGCCTTCATCCGAATTGCAGACGACGTACTTGTCCATCGGGAACTGGCGCGGCATGAAGCTCCACTTCAGGCCGGTCGGGAAACCTGCGCCGCCACGGCCGCGCAGATCGGACTTCTTCACCTCGGCGATGATCTGCTCCGGCGTCATGCCGGATTCGAGGATCTTGCGCAGGGCGGAATAGCCGCCGCGCTTGATGTAGTGCTCGATGCCCCAGGTGTTGTCACCGTCGAGGCCGGCGAGCAGGATGGCTTGCGGGTTCTCGGGGGCGTTCATTTCAGTTCGTCCAGCAGTGCGTCGATCTTTTCGCGGCTCATCCAGCTGCACAGGCGGGTGTTGTTCACGATGATGGCCGGTGCGTCACCGCACACGCCCATGCACTCGCCTTCCTTCAGCGTGAAACGGCCGTCGGCGGTGGTTTCGTTGAAACCGATGCCCAGCTTTTCCTTCACGTACTCGGCTGCCTGCTCGCCGCCGGACAGCGCACAGGGCAGATTGGTGCAGACGGTGATCTTCCAGCGACCGACCGGCTTCACGTCGTACATGTTGTAGAAGGTGGCCACTTCCATCGCCGCCATCGGCGGGATGTTCAGATGGGTCGCCACGGCTTCGATCGCCTCGGGCGTGAGCCAGCCGTTCTGTTCCTGCGCAATGCGCAGGCCTGCCATCACGGCGGAAATCGCCTGGCCTTCGGGATACTTCGCGACTTCGCGGTCAATCGCCGCGCGCGAAGCTTCATTCAGCGAGAAAGTCATTCTGTCGATGCTCACCGGATGCTTATCGGTCAATCTCGCCGAACACGACGTCCATCGTGCCGATGATGGCCACGACGTCGGAAATCATGTGTCCGCGGGACATTTCATCCATCGCGGCCAGGTGTGCGAAACCGGGCGCGCGGATCTTCAGGCGGTAGGGTTTGTTGGCGCCATCCGACATCGCGTAGATGCCGAACTCGCCCTTCGGATGCTCGACCGCCGCATAGCATTCGCCGGACGGCACGTGGATGCCTTCGGTGAACAGCTTGAAGTGGTGGATCAGCTCTTCCATATTGCCCTTCATCGCTTCACGCGACGGCGGTGCAACCTTGTGGTTGTCGCTGATGACCGGCCCCGGATTCTTGCGCAGCCAGTCGATGCACTGACGGACGATGCGGTTGGACTGGCGCATTTCCTCGATGCGCACCAGATAGCGGTCGTAGCTGTCGCCATTGGTGCCGACCGGGATGTCGAAATCCATGCGGTCGTACACTTCGTACGGCTGCTTCTTGCGAAGATCCCAGGCGATGCCCGAACCGCGCAGCATCGGACCGGTGAAGCCGAGCGCCTTGGCACGCTCGGGCGTCACGATGCCGATGTCGACCAGACGCTGCTTCCAGATGCGGTTGTCGGTGAGCAGGGTTTCGTACTCGTCGACATAGCGCGGGAAGCGGTCGGTGAAATCCTGCAGGAAATCGAGCATCGAGCCGCTGCGGTTCTCGTTCAGGCGCTTGATCGCGTCAGCGTTCTTGAACTTGTTCGCCTGGTACTGCGGCATCGTGTCCGGCAGGTCGCGATACACGCCACCCGGACGATAGTAGGCCGCGTGCATGCGCGCACCCGACACCGCCTCGTAGGCGTCCATCAGATCTTCGCGTTCGCGGAAGGCGTACAGGAACACCGTCATCGCGCCGACGTCGAGCGCGTGCGCGCCCAGCCACAGCAGGTGGTTCAGGATGCGGGTGATTTCGTCGAACATGACGCGGATGTACTGGGCACGCTCCGGCACGTCGAGATTCAGCAGCTTCTCGATCGCCATGCAGTAGGCGTGCTCGTTGCACATCATCGACACGTAATCCAGGCGGTCCATGTAGGGCACGCTCTGAACCCAGGTGCGGGTTTCGGCCAGCTTCTCGGTCGCGCGGTGCAGCAGGCCGATGTGCGGATCGGCACGCTGGACGACTTCGCCATCCAGCTCGAGCACCAGGCGCAGCACGCCGTGGGCCGCCGGATGCTGCGGCCCGAAGTTCATCGTGTAGTTGCGGATTTCAGCCATGGCCGACGTCCCCGTAGTTTTCTTCGCGCACGACGCGCGGCGTGACTTCGCGCGGTGCGATGGTGACCGGCTGGTAGATGACCCGCTTGGTATCCGGGTCGTAGCGCATTTCGACGTGACCGGAAATCGGGAAATCCTTGCGGAAAGGATGGCCGACGAAACCGTAGTCGGTCAGCAGACGGCGCAGGTCGCCGTGGCCGGCAAACAGGATGCCGAACAGGTCAAAGGCCTCGCGCTCGAACCAGTTCGCGGCCGGCCAGACGTCGTTGACCGAAGCCACCACCGGGAAGCCGTCGTCGGCCGCGAAGGTACGCAGACGCAACCGCAGGTTCGCCGCCACCGACATCAGGTGCACGACCACCGCGTAACGCAGGCCTTCGCTGCGCGAGGTGTGGGTCGAATAGTCGACACCGCACAGATCGATCAGCTGCTCGAACGGCGTATCGACGTGATCGCGCAGCGCGAGCGAAATGTCGTGATAGTCCTCGGCGGCCACTTCGACCGTCAGCTCGCCCAGGGCGAGCGTGGCGCGGATCTTGTCGCCGAACTGCGCGACCAGTGCGTCGCGCAGGGATTCAATGCGTGTGCTCATGGCGGTCGTCGGGCCTCAGCGTGCGATCGTGCTGGTGCGACGGATCTTGTTCTGCAGCTGCATCAGACCGTAGATCAGCGCCTCGGCGGTCGGCGGACAGCCGGGCACATAGACATCGACCGGCACGATGCGGTCACAGCCGCGCACGACGGAATAGGAGTAGTGGTAGTAGCCGCCACCGTTGGCACAGGAGCCCATCGAGAGCACCCAGCGCGGCTCGGGCATCTGGTCGTACACGCGGCGCAGCGCCGGTGCCATCTTGTTGCAGAGCGTGCCGGCGACAATCATCAGATCGGATTGCCGCGGACTCGGCCGGAACACGATGCCGAAGCGGTCGAGGTCATAGCGGGACGCGCCCGCCTGCATCATTTCGACCGCACAACAGGCCAGACCAAAGGTCATCGGCCACAACGAACCGGTACGCGTCCAGTTGATCAGCTTGTCCAGCTGCGTCGTGACGAAGCCTTCCTGAAGAACGCCTTCAATGCTCATCGATCAATCCGTCTTGATTACGTGTGTGGGCGCAGCGCACCCCGACGCCAGAGGGAATCACTCCCAGTCCAGCGCGCCCTTCTTCCATTCATAGATGAAACCCACGACCAGAATGCCGAGGAAAATCATCATCGCGACAAAGCCGAACATGCCGATCTCTTCGAGCACGATGGCCCACGGGAAGAGAAAGGCGATTTCCAGGTCGAACAGGATGAACAGGATGGCCACGAGGTAGTAGCGCACATCGAACTTCATGCGCGTGTCTTCGAACGCTTCGAAGCCACACTCGTAGGGGGAGAGCTTTTCGGGATCCGGTCTGCTGGGGCCGACCAGCTTGCCTGCGATCATCGGCACGAAACCAAAACCGATGCCGATGAGGATGAACAGGAGGATCGGGAAATATTCGATCAACATGACGGGTCATTCATGCCTGAAATCATTTCCGGCGGCACGGCGAGTAATCCGGGGCCGGTTTAAGGCGCACAACCGATAGGCTGCGCACCACGTTGCACTGCAGCGTGAAACGCGCGGAGTATAGCGCGTTTCACGACGTCTGCGACTTACTTCGGAATGTCCGCGGCCTTGGAATCAGGCTTGGTTGCGGCTGCCGGGGCTTGCTGCACCGCATCAGGCGCCACCGGAACAGTGACACTCTTGGCCGCATCGATCACCGAACTGGCACCCGATTTCGGCTGATTGGTCGCCAGATAGCTCAGCGCGAGGCTGGTGCAGAAGAACACTGCGGCCAGCGCCGCGGTCGTGCGGCTGAGGAAGTTGGCCGAACCGGACGAACCGAACAGGCTGCCCGATGCGCCACTGCCGAAGGCGGCGCCCATGTCGGCGCCCTTGCCATGCTGCAGGAGCACAAGGACGATGACACCGATGCCGACCAGCACATGGATCGACAACACCAGAGAAAAAACGATACCCATCACATCACCTCAACATGCAGCGGCCGACACGATGGCGAGGAAATCCCCGGCCACCAGCGACGCACCGCCAATCAGACCACCATCGATATCCGCCCGCCCGAACAGCTCGGCGGCGTTCTGCGGCTTGACACTGCCGCCGTAAAGAATCGTCGTACGCGCGGCCACCTCGGCACCGCACCACTCAGCCAGACGACCCCGGATGAAGGCGTGCACCGCCCGCGCCTGATCCGGTGTGGCGGTCTTGCCGGTGCCGATGGCCCACACCGGCTCGTAAGCCAGTACGCAGGCACCCAGCGCCGCGGCGCCGCCGCGCTCGAACACCGCCTTGAGCTGACGCTCGACCACCGACTCGGTCACACCGCTTTCGCGCTCATCCAGCGTTTCACCGACACAGAGAATGGGCTGCAGTTTCGCCGCCAGCGCCGCATCGACCTTGGCCGCAACCCGTTCATCGCTGTCGCCGTACAGCGCACGCCGTTCGGAATGGCCGACGATGACATAGCGGCAGCCGAAATCGTTCAGCATCGCGCCCGACACCTCTCCGGTGTAGGCACCGGCCGGATGCTCGCTCAGATTCTGTGCACCCCATTCGATGCCCGAGCCGCCCAGCAGCGTCTGCACCTGCGACAGATAGGGGAAAGGAACGCAGACCGCCGACGGGCAGCCCTGATCGCCGGCCGCGCGAAGCGCGCCCAGCAGTTCAGCGTTGGCGGCCAGGCCGCCGTGCATCTTCCAGTTGCCTACAACGAGTTTCCGCATTCGTATTCGCCTGCGCGCCAAAAGCAAAGCCCCGGATTCTAGCGCATCGCAGCGCAAAAATCCGGGGCCGGAGCGGGAACGGACCTGATCGCTGTCAGCCGAAGCGGCCGGTGATGTAGTCCTCGGTTTCCTTCTTCTGCGGCTTGATGAAGATCTGGTCGGTCAGGCCGAACTCGACCAGTTCACCCATGTACATGTAAGCGGTGTAATCGCTGACGCGGGCCGCCTGCTGCATGTTGTGGGTGACGATCAGGATGGTCACCTTGTCCTTCAGCTCGGTCACCAGCTCTTCGATGCTGGCGGTGGCGATCGGATCGAGCGCAGAGGTCGGTTCGTCGAACAGGATGATTTCCGGGTCGGTCGCCAGCGCGCGGGCGATGCACAGACGCTGCTGCTGACCGCCGGACAGATTGGCGCCCAGCTCGTTCAGGCGGTGCTTCACCTCATCCCACAGCGCGGCGCCACGCAGCGCCTGCTCAACCCGCTCATCGATCACCGAACGACGCTTCTCGCCACGCACACGCAGGCCGTAAGCGACGTTCTCGTAGATCGACTTCGGGAACGGGTTCGGCTTCTGGAACACCATGCTGATGCGCATGCGCACCTCGATCGGATCGACCTGTTCGTCGAGCAGATTGGTGTTGTCCGGGTGCAGCAGGATCTTGCCGTCGTAGCGGTTGCCCGGGTAGAGATCGTGCATGCGGTTGAAGCAGCGCAGCAGCGTGGACTTGCCGCAGCCCGACGGGCCGATCAGCGCAGTCACCTTCTTCTCGTGCACCGGCATGTTGATGCCCTTCAGGGCATGGAAGGCACCGTAATGGAAGTTCAGGTTCTGGACTTCGGCCTTCGCCTGGGTGCGCACATCGGTCGCAATGGTCATGGTCGGTCTTTCTTGAATGTTGGATTCAGCGGGGGCCGGCGTGGATCACCACTTGATGTTGCGACGCAGGCGGTAACGCAGCCAGATCGCAGCGCCGTTCATGCACAGCGTCATCAGCACCAGCAGGAAGCCGGCAGCAGCCGCATTGACCTGAAAGGCCGCTTCCGGGCGCGAGGTCCAGTTGAACATCTGGATCGGCATCACGGTGAAGGGCGCGGTCAGCCACTCGAAGCTGATGAAGGGGAACACTTCGGTGTAGGGCGCCGGCGGCAGGAAGGCGATGAAGGTGAGCGCACCGATGGTGATGATGGGCGCGGTCTCGCCGATGGCGCGGGCCATGCCGATGATGACGCCGGTCAGGATGCCGGCACTCGAGTACGGCACGATGTGGTCGCGCACCGTCTGCCAGGTCGTCGCACCGCAGGCGTAGGCGCCTTCGCGCACCATCTGCGGAATCGCGCGGATCGACTCGCGGGTCGCCACGATGACCACCGGCAGGATGAGCAGACCCAGCGTCAGGCCGGCAGACAGGATGCTCTGGCCGAAACCGAACTTGTAGACGAACAGGCCGAGCGCGAGCAGGCCATACACGATGGACGGCACGCCCGCGAGGTTGGTCACGTTGATCTCGATGATGTCGGTCATCCAGTTCTTCGGTGCGTACTCTTCGAGATAGACGCCGGCCGCCACGCCCAGCGGCACCGCCGACAAGGCGGTCACCAGCATGACCAGGATGGTGCCCACCCAGGCGGACAGGATGCCGGCGCTGCCTGCCCGGCGCGACGGGAAGTTGGTCAGGAAATCGTAGTCGATGCGGCTCGCACCCTTGATCGCCATGTCGGCGAACAGCACGGTCAGCGTCAGCACGCCCACCATCAGCGCGAGCAGGCCGAGCAGGCCGAACAGCATGTCCCAGCGCTTGTGACGGGTGATGATGGCCCGGATGGCCAGAAGGTCCTGTTGGTTCATGGATCAATACACCTCGCGGAAGCGCTTGCGCAGGTAGTAGCCAAGCAGGTTGAAACAGAGGGTCATCAGCATCAGCGTCAGACCGGCGGCAAAGATGGTCTGATAGCCGATCGAACCGTGCGGCAGATCACCCAGCGCCACCTGCACGATGTAGGACGTGATGGTCGCGCCCGGCTCGGCCGGATTGAAAGTCAGGTTGGGCTGCATGCCGGCGGCCACCGCCAGAATCATGGTTTCGCCCACCGCCCGCGAAATGCCCAGGATGTAGGCCGAGGCGATGCCCGAGGTCGCCGCCGGCACCACGGTGCGCAGCGCGGTCTGCAGACGGGTCGCGCCCATCGCATAGGACCCTTCGCGCAGGCTCATCGGCACCGCGCGCATCGCGTCTTCGGACAGCGAACTGACATAGGGAATGATCATGACGCCCATGACCAGACCGGCGGACAGCAGGCTGAAGCCCGGCAGATCGGGCCAGATGGCCTGCAGCGCCGGCGTCACCACCATCAGCGCGAAATAGCCGTAGATGATGGTGGGCACGCCGCCCAGCAGCTCCAGCACCGGCTTGGCGAATTCGCGGGTCTTGAAAGAGGCGAACTCGGACAGCCAGATCGCGATGATGGTGCCCAGCGGCAGCGCCACCGCCAGCGCGACGAATGAACTGGTGAGCGTGCCCGACAGCAGCACCATGATGCCGTAGTGCGCATCGTCGAACAGCGGCGTCCACTGCGTGTCGGTCAGGAAGTCCCACAGCGACACGTGTTCGAACAGCGTCAGCGATTCGCTGACCAGGATGTAGACGATGGCCGCGGTGGTCAGCACCGAAATCGAGGCGGCGGAAAAGAGGATGAATTCGATCACCCTCTCCTTGACGTGGCGGGATGCGCGCTTGCGCAGACGGTCACTGACCGTATCCGGAGCACTCGACAGGGGAGCGGACATGGGCGGGGCGTTGGCGGACATGTGAAGGGCGCTCATTTTATCGGTGCCGGGCGGTTACCGGGCACCGGACGACAAAAAGCCCCGGAACGCGGTTCCGGGGCCTCGTTACGCGACGCTTATTCCTTCGGGTCGCGCTTGAGCAGATCGGACACCTTGACGCCCACTTCCGAGTGGCCACCGAAGGCAGTACCGGTCTTCTTCTTGCTGAAGTTTTCGAGCGCGTGCTTGTAGTCAGCGTCGGTCAGCGGCACGTACTTCACTTCCTTGGTCAGCGCGGCGCCGTTCTTCAGGTAGAACTCGACGAATTCCTTCACTTCCGGCTTATCGACCGAAGCGGCATTCACGTAGATGAAGATCGGACGCGACAGCGGCTGGTAATCACCGGAAATGACCGCTTCCAGCGACGGCTCGACCGCCTTGCCGGTCTTCGGATTGACCACCGGCACCGCCTTCAGCTTGTCCTTGTTTTCCAGGTAGTAGGCGAAACCGAAGTAGCCCAGCGCACCGGCGTCACGCGACACGCCCTGCACCAGCACGTTGTCGTCTTCCGACGCAGTAAAGTCACCGCGGCTGGACTTGGCCTTGCCGACGACCGCTTCGGTGAAGTAGTCAAAGGTGCCCGAATCGGCACCCGGGCCGAACAGCTTCAGGCCGGTATCCGGCCAGGCGGCGTTGACCTGGTTCCACTTCAGCACCTTGGCCTGGGCAGCCGGTTCCCACATGGCCTTCAGTTCAGCAACCGTAATCTGCTTCAGGAAGGCGTTCTTCGGATTCATCACCAGCGTGAGCGCGTCGAAGGCCACCGGCAGTTCGATGTACTTGATGCCTGCGGCCTTGCAGTCGGCCATTTCCTTGTCCAGGATCGGACGCGAGGCGTTCGAGATGTCGGTCTCGCCGCGGCAGAACTTCTTGAAACCACCACCGGTACCGGAAATACCCACGGTCACCTGAACGGTACCCTTCTTGGCCTTCTGGAATTCTTCAGCGACCGCTTCAGTGATCGGGAACACGGTGCTCGAGCCGTCGATCTTGACCAGCGACGGGGCAGCCAGGGCCGATGCGGAAACAAACAGGGCGCCAACAGCGGCTGCGAGGGTGGTGATCTTGCGTACGTTCATCAGACTCTCCGTAGGATTGCGTCGTGTTGCGATGCGACGGACCGCAGTTTATGAATGCTTTGTTACACCTCTGTGACGGTGAAACAATTCATCCGGAACACTTCTGATCCCGATCAAACAAGCGGCCGCCGCAGCATGGCAGCGACCGTGCTGCACCGCCCGCGCACCAATGAAAAAGGCCGCCTCCGCAGCAGATGCGGGGCGGCCCGGCCGGCGAGGACTGCGATTGATCGCGATCAGGCGGCCATCGCCGACTCCACCACGTCGGCCAGACGACGTGCCAGACGGCTCACCTCGTCGGCATCCTGCCCCTCCACCATCACGCGCAGCAGCGGTTCGGTGCCCGACGGACGCAGCAGCACCCGGCCGCGCTGAGCCAGTTCCCGCTCGACCTCGGTCCTGGCCTGATCGATGGAATTGGCCGCCTTCCAGTCGAAACCGGGGCGCAGCTTCACATTGACCAGCTTCTGCGGGTACAGCGTCAGACCGGCGCAGGCCTGATCCAGCCCGGCGTCCTGGTACTGCAGCGCCGCCAGCACCTGCAGCGCCGCCACGATGCCGTCGCCGGTGGTGTGGCGGTCGAGGTCGATGATGTGGCCGGAATTCTCGCCACCGAGGCGCCAGCCCTGCTGGTGCAGGGTTTCCAGCACATAGCGGTCACCCACCTTGGCCCGCGCCAGGCCGACGCCCATACCGTTCAGCGCATGTTCCAGCGCCAGATTGGTCATCAGCGTGCCGACCACGCCATTGAGACGGCCTTCGCGCAGGCGCTGGCCAGCGATCACGTACAGCAGTTCGTCACCATCGTAGATGCGGCCGCTCGAATCACACATCATCAACCGGTCGGCATCACCGTCCAGCGAAATGCCGATGTCGGCGCCGTGGGCACGCACCGCCTCGGACAGCGACTTCGGCACCGTCGCGCCCACGCCGTCGTTGATGTTCATGCCGTTCGGGCTGCAGCCCACCGTCACCACCTCGGCGCCCAGTTCGTGGAACACCTTGGGCGCAATGCTGTAGGCGGCGCCGTGCGCGCAGTCCAGCGCGATCTTCAGGCCGCGCAGATCCAGTTCGGTCGGGAAGGTGCTCTTGCAGAATTCGATGTAACGGCCGGGCGCGTCCTCGATGCGGCGGGCCTTGCCCAGGCGGGACGACTCCATGCAGCCCATGGGCTCGTCGAGCAGCGCCTCGATCTGCAGTTCGACCTCGTCCGGCAGCTTGGTGCCGCGGGCGGAAAAGAACTTGATCCCGTTGTCCTCGAACGGGTTGTGCGAAGCGCTGATGACCACGCCTGCCTGCAGGCGCAGTGCTCGGGTGAGATAGGCAACGGCTGGGGTGGGCACCACCTTGGCCAGCACGGTATCGACGCCGGCCGCTGCAAATCCGGCCTCCAGCGCGGCTTCCAGCATGTAGCCGGACACACGGGTGTCCTTGCCGATCAGCACCGCCGGATGATCCCCTGCCGGCAGATGTTCGGTGGCGACCAGCGCACGACCTGCGGCGTAGCCGAGGCGCATTACGAAATCCGGCGTGATCGGGGCCTGCCCCACCCGACCGCGCACACCATCGGTCCCGAAATAGCGTCTCGACATCTGCTGAATCTCCTAAGTATCTGTCCGTTCGAAAATGCCGGCCACCTGCCAGACCGCAATCGCGTCGCGGGTGGCCGCCACGTCGTGTACCCGCACCATGTGCGCGCCGCGCGCGATCGATGCGAGAGCGGCCGCCACGCTGGCCGCCACCCGGTCGGTGGCGGGGCGCCCGGTCAGCCGGCCCAGCACCGACTTGCGCGACAGCCCCGCAAGCACCGGATAACCGTAATCGGCCAACACTCGTAATCCCTTGAGCAGCGTCAGGTTGTGCTCCGATGTCTTGCCGAAGCCGAAGCCCGGATCGAGCATGATGCGTTCTCGCGCGACGCCCGCATCTTCCGCAAGTCGGGCCTGTTGCAGAAGGAAATCAGTCACTTCCGTGCACACGTCGGCATATCGGGGCTCGATCTGCATGGTTTGCGGTGTGCCCTGCATGTGCATGATGCAGACGCCGGCGTCAGTGGCCGCTACCGCTTCCACCGCGCCCGGCGCACGCAGACCGTTGATGTCATTCACCAGCGTCGCACCGGCCGTCAGCGCAGCCCGCATCACTTCCGGCTTCCAGGTGTCGATGGACAGCGGTACGCCCAGACCGGCCAGCGCCTCGATCAACGGCACGACCCGGCGCAGCTCCTCGTCCGCCGGCACCGGGTCCGAGCCAGGGCGGGTCGATTCGCCGCCGATGTCCAGCATATCGGCGCCATCAGCGATGAATCTCTCGGCCTGCGCGACCGCGCGGGCGAGATCGAAACCGACGCCGTCACCTGAAAAGGAGTCGGGCGTGGCGTTGATGATGCCCATCACCAGCGGGCGATCGAGCGGAAGGCGGTAGCGACCGCAGTGCAGGACGGTATTCATGGTTCTCGCACAAAGAAAAACCGGAGGCCTGGGCCTCCGGTTCGGGGTGGGGTAAAGACCGCTCAGGCCGGGGCTGCGGCATTCGCCGGTGCCCCAGGTGCGCCGCCATCGGACGAAGCCTTGGGCGGACGCGAGGTCGGCTTCGGCGGACGGACCGGCCGGTCATTCATGATGTCGTCGATCTGGTCGGCATCGATGGTTTCGTAGTCCAGCAGCGCCTGGGTCATGACCTCGACCTTGTCGCGGTTGTCCTCCAGCAGCTTGCGGGCGACGGCATAGCGGTTGTCGATGATGCTGCGGATTTCCGCGTCGACGTGCTGCATGGTCGTTTCCGACATGTTGCGGTGGGTGGCGACCGAGCGGCCAAGGAACACCTCGCCCTCCTCCTCGCCGTACACCATCGGCCCCATCGCGTCCGACATGCCCCACTGCGTCACCATGCGGCGCGCCAGATCGGTCGCGCGCTGGAAGTCGTTCGCGGCGCCGTTGGTCATCTGGTTCATGAAGATCTCTTCGGCGATGCGGCCGGACAGCATCATCGAAATGAGCTGCAGACAGTATTCCTTGTCGTAGCTGTAGCGGTCCTTCTCCGGCAGCGACATGGTTACGCCCAGCGCGCGACCGCGCGGGATGATGGTGACCTTGTGCACCGGATCGCACTTGGGCAGCAGCATGCCGACGATGGCGTGGCCGGACTCGTGGTAGGCGGTGTTCTTCTTCTCTTCCTCGTCCATCACCATGGTGCGGCGTTCGGCACCCATGATGATCTTGTCCTTGGCGCGCTCGAAGTCGTCCATATCGACCACGCGCTTGTTGCCGCGCGCGGCGAACAGCGCCGCTTCGTTCACCAGGTTGGCGAGGTCGGCACCCGAAAAACCGGGCGTGCCGCGAGCGATGATTTCCGCCTTCACGTCCGGCGCCAGCGGCACCTTGCGCATGTGCACCGCGAGAATCTGTTCGCGACCGCGGATGTCCGGCAGCGGCACCACCACCTGACGGTCGAAGCGGCCCGGGCGCAGCAGCGCCGGGTCGAGTACGTCCGGTCGGTTGGTCGCGGCGATCACGATGATGCCGGTCTGGCCCTCGAAGCCGTCCATTTCGACCAGCAGCTGGTTCAGCGTCTGTTCGCGCTCGTCGTTGCCGCCGCCGAGGCCTGCGCCGCGCTGGCGACCGACCGCGTCAATTTCATCGATGAAGATGATGCACGGCGCCTGCTTCTTGGCCTGTTCGAACATGTCGCGCACGCGGGCCGCGCCCACGCCGACGAACATTTCGACGAAATCGGAACCCGAGATCGAGAAGAACGGCACCTTGGCTTCACCCGCGATGGCCTTGGCCAGCAGCGTCTTGCCGGTACCCGGCGAGCCGACCATCAGCACGCCCTTGGGGATACGGCCACCGAGCTTCTGGAACTTGGACGGATCGCGCAGGAACTCGACCAGTTCGCCCACTTCTTCCTTCGCTTCGTCGCAGCCTGCGACGTCGGCGAAGGTAACCGTGTTGGTCGACTCGTCCAGCATGCGCGCCTTGGACTTGCCGAAGGAGAACGCGCCGCCGCGCCCACCGCCCTGCATCTGGCGCATGAAGAAGATCCAGACGCCGATCAGCAGCAGCATCGGGAACCACGACACGAAGATGCTCATCAGGAAGCTCTGTTCCTCTTCCGGCTTGGCGACCACCTTCACATTGCTCTTGAGCAGATCGCTCACCAGCCAGATGTCCTGCGGCGGTGCATAGGAGGTGATGCGCTTGCCGTCGGTGGTCTGGGCGTTCAGCGTGCGGCCCTGGATTTCCACCTTGGACACCCGACCGGCCTTCACCTCATCGAGGAATTCCGAATACTCGACCATGCCCTGGGTGGCCTGGCGCTGGTTGAACTGGTTAAACACTGTCATCAGCACGATGCCGATCACCAGCCAGATCGCAAGATTTTTGAACATGTTGTTCAAGGCAATTCCTCTGTATTCCTGTACCCGTGAAAATCGGGCAGATCAATGCTGCACTGCTGCTGCCACCGACAGACCGGCCGGAACGCCGCTTGTTCCGCCGCACGTTGCCAAAACCTTACCCTCCGGCTCGAAAAGCGCCGGTTTCAGGCGGTCGGCTCGCCCCGCCTGCCGCGACACAGAAGATACACCTCCGCGCTTCGGTCGCGGGAACTGTCGGGCTTGCGCACCGCCACCGACGTGAAAAGTTGTTCCATTTCACGCCGAAGTTCATCGAAACCCGACCCCTGAAACACTTTTACGAGCATGTCGCCACCGCTCTTGAGGTGTTCACGCGCGAATTCGAGCGCAAGTTCGAGCAGATGGATGGAGCGCGCCTGATCGGTCACCGCAATTCCGGACAGATTGGGGGCCATATCGGATAAAACAAGGTCCACGCGGCGGCCTTCCAGCGATTCGACCAGTTCGGCCAGCGGCCCGTCCTCGCGGAAATCGCCGAGAATGAAGCGCACGCCGCGCACCGGTTCCATCGGCAGCAGGTCGATTGCCACCACCTTGCCGGACGCGCCGACCTTCTTCGACGACACCTGAGACCAGCCGCCAGGGGTGCTGCCCAGATCGACCACCACCTTGCCCGGACCGAGCAGACGGTCCTTGTCGTCGATCTGCATCAGCTTGAAGGCGGCACGCGAACGGAAGCCCTGGGCCTGCGCCTGCTTTACATAAGGGTCGTTGATGTGGTCATGTACCCACTGCCGGCTGGTTTTGTTCTTGGCCATGACTTAGACTTGCGCGCCTTTCTGGAAGAACGCCATGTTGACCCTGACTCCTGATGAACGCCGTGCGCTGCGCGCACAAGCCCACCCGCTGAAGCCGGTCGTGATGATCGCGCAGAACGGGCTGACCGCTGCGGTACTGAAGGAAATCGAACTGGCGCTCAAGTCGCACGAACTGATCAAGGTACGGGTGTTCGACGCCGAGCGCGAACAGCGCGATGCCTGGCTGGCCGAAGCCTGCGAAACGCTGGGTGCGGCCGCCGTGCAGCGCATCGGCAAGATTCTGGTGCTGTATCGCCCGAACCCTGATCTGCACAAGGCCGCCGAAGCCCCCAAGACAGTCCGCAAGACACCGGCCAGGACCGGCGCGAAAGCATCCGCCGACCGCCCGGGCAAGCCGGTACCCACCCGCAGCACGCCGGGCAAGCCGGTGGCCAACCGCCGTGGCGTAGCCCGCAACAGCACCAAGCCGCGCAGCCGCCCTGCACGCTGACCCGGGTTCGCCACCCTGCGGTGGCGCACCCCGCCCGCTTCAGATGTAACGAACGTCCACCACTTCGTATTCGCGCACGCCGCCCGGGGCCTGAACTTCAGCCACGTCGCCGGCGTACTTGCCGATCAGCGCACGCGCAATCGGCGAATTCACCGAAATCATGCCCGCCTTCAGATCGGCCTCGTCGTCACCGACGATCTGATAGGTCACCGGCTTGCCGGCGTCCACGTCTTCCAGATCCACGGTCGCACCGAACACGATGCGGCCGTCGGCGTCGAGCGCCTTCGGATCGATGATCTGGGCGTTCGACAGCTTGCCTTCGACTTCGGCAATGCGGCCTTCGATGAAGCCCTGACGCTCCTTCGCCGCGTCGTACTCGGCGTTTTCGGACAGATCGCCATGCGAGCGCGCTTCGGCGATCGCGGCGATGACGGCGGGACGATCCACGGTTTTCAGCCGGTGCAGTTCGGCCTTCAGCTTTTCTGCACCGCTGACGGTAAGGGGTACGCTCATGTCTGTCAGTTCATCTGCGCGTGCAGGTCCTGCAGCGCATAGGTTTCAAGTTGGGAAATGCGCATGCCGGCACACGCGGCACGCGCCCCTTCGACGGTGGTGAACAGCGTGACCCGGCTGGCCAGCGCGCTGGTACGGATGGAGCGCGAATCGTTGATCGCCGAGCGCTTCTCATCCACCGTATTGACGATGAAGGTGATTTCATCGTTCTTGATCATGTCCACGATGTGCGGACGGCCTTCATTGACCTTGTTCACCGGGGTGACCGGCAGGCCGGCTGCCGCGATGGCGGCCGCGGTACCGCGGGTAGCCACCAGCGTGAAGCCCAGTTCGTGAAGTTCGCGCGCCACCTCGATCGCCTTCGCCTTGTCGGCCGGCTTGACCGAAATGAAGGCGCGGCCGCCGGTGGGCAGGCGCACGCCAGCGGCGAGCTGACTTTTGACGAAGGCTTCGCCGAAAGTACGGCCGACGCCCATCACTTCGCCGGTGGACTTCATTTCCGGGCCAAGGATGGTGTCCACGCCCGGGAACTTGACGAAGGGGAACACCGCTTCCTTCACCGAGTAGTACGGCGGCACGATTTCGCCGGTCACGCCCTGATCGGCCAGCGAACGGCCGGCCATGCAGCGCGCGGCGATCTTGGCCAGCGGCAGGCCGCAGGCCTTGGACACGAAGGGCACGGTACGCGACGCACGCGGATTCACTTCCAGCACGTAGACCGTGTCACCCGAGGCGTCGCGCTGGATCGCGAACTGCACGTTCATCAGGCCGACCACGTTCAGGCCGCGCGCCATCAGTTCAGTCTGGCGGCGCAGTTCGTCGCACAGTTCGGGCGTCAGCGAGAACGGCGGCAGCGAGCAGGCGGAGTCGCCCGAGTGCACGCCGGCCTGTTCGATGTGTTCCATGATGCCGCCGATGATGACCTGGGTACCGTCGGAGAAGGCATCCACGTCCACTTCGGTGGCGTCGTTCAGGAAGCGGTCCAGCAGCACCGGCGAATCGTTGCTCACCTTGACCGCCTCACGCATGTAGCGCTCGAGGTCGGACTGCTGATGGACGATTTCCATCGCCCGGCCGCCCAGCACATAGCTCGGACGCACCACCAGCGGGTAGCCGATCTCGGCCGCCAGGCGCACCGCCTGGTCTTCCGCGCGCGCGGTACGGTTGGGCGGCTGCTTCAGACCGAGGTCATTCAGCAGTTTCTGGAAACGCTCGCGGTCTTCCGCGGCGTCGATCATGTCCGGCGTGGTGCCGATGATGGGCACGCCATTGGCTTCCAGGTCACGCGCCAGCTTCAGCGGCGTCTGTCCACCGAACTGCACGATGACGCCGACCGGCTTTTCGATGGCGACGATTTCCAGCACGTCTTCCAGCGTCAGCGGCTCGAAATACAGGCGATCAGAGGTGTCGTAGTCGGTCGATACGGTTTCCGGGTTGCAGTTGACCATGATGGTTTCGAACCCGTCCTCGCGCAGTGCGAGGGCTGCGTGCACGCAGCAGTAGTCGAATTCGATGCCCTGGCCGATGCGGTTCGGACCACCGCCCAGCACCATGATCTTGCGTGCCGAGGTCGGGTTGGCTTCGCACTCCTCTTCGTAGCTGGAGTACATGTAGGCGGTGTCGGTCGCGAACTCGGCCGCGCAGGTATCCACCCGCTTGAACACCGGGCGCACGCCCAGGGTCTGGCGGTGCAGGCGCAGCGCGGTTTCGTCGCACTGGAACAGCTTGGCCAAACGGCGGTCGGCGAAGCCCTTGCGCTTCAGGTCGCGCATGGTGGCGGCATCGACGCTCTTCAGGCTGCGGCCGAAGAAAGCGCGCTCGGTCTGGATGATGTCCTCGATCTGCGCCAGAAACCACGGATCGATCTTGGTCAGCTGGTGCAGTTCGTCCAGCGTCATGCCGTTGCGGAAGGCCTGACCGACGTACCAGATGCGCTGCGGGCCGGGCAGCGCCAGTTCGCGCTCCATCTCGTCCTGGTCGGTCTCGACCTCGTCGAAGCCATAGACGCCGACTTCGAGGCCGCGCAGCGCCTTCTGCATCGACTCCTGGAAGCTGCGGCCCATGGCCATCACTTCGCCCACCGACTTCATCTGGGTGGTCAGACGGTCGTTGGCCTGCGGGAACTTCTCGAACGCGAAACGTGGAATCTTGGTGACCACGTAGTCGATCGACGGCTCGAAGGACGCCGGCGTGGCACCGCCGGTAATGTCGTTCTTCAGTTCGTCCAGCGTGAAGCCGACCGCCAGCTTGGCGGCGATCTTGGCGATCGGGAAGCCGGTCGCCTTGGACGCCAGCGCCGACGAACGCGACACGCGCGGGTTCATTTCGATCACGATCATGCGGCCGTCGGCCGGGTTGATCGAGAACTGCACGTTCGAGCCGCCGGTATCGACGCCGATCTCGCGCAGCACCGCGATCGACGCGTTGCGCATGATCTGGTATTCGCGGTCGGTCAGCGTCTGCGCCGGTGCCACGGTGATCGAATCACCGGTGTGCACGCCCATCGGGTCGAGGTTCTCGATCGAGCACACGATGATGCAGTTGTCGGCGCTGTCGCGCACGACTTCCATCTCGTATTCCTTCCAGCCGAGCAGCGATTCCTCGATCAGCAGCTCATTGGTCGGCGAGGCCTCGAGACCGCGCTTGCAGATCTCGACGAATTCCTCGTGGTTGTAGGCAATGCCGCCGCCGCTGCCGCCCATCGTGAAGGACGGGCGGATGATGGCCGGGAAGCCGATGGTGGTCTGCACCTGCAGCGCCTCTTCCATCGAGTGGGCGATGCCGGAGCGGGCCGAACCGAGGCCGATCTTGGTCATGGCCTGCTTGAACTTCTCGCGGTCCTCGGCCTTGTCGATCGCTTCCTGCTTGGCGCCGATCAGTTCGACCTTGTACTTGTCGAGCACACCGTGGCGGGCGAGGTCGAGCGCGCAGTTCAGCGCGGTCTGGCCGCCCATGGTGGGCAGCAGCGCGTCCGGACGCTCCTTCTCGATGATCTTCTCGACCATCTGCCAGGTGATCGGCTCGATATAGGTCACGTCGGCCATGCCGGGGTCGGTCATGATCGTGGCCGGGTTGGAATTCACCAGCACGACGCGGTAACCCTCTTCACGCAGCGCCTTGCAGGCCTGGGCGCCGGAGTAGTCGAACTCGCAGGCCTGACCGATCACGATGGGACCGGCGCCGATGATCAGGATGGATTGGATGTCTGTACGTTTGGGCATTTGTCTTTGAGGGGTCAGGGACTAGGGATCAGGGACTAGGGGAAACATCACGGCGGCTTCGCCGCCGCATGCTCTCTAGCCCCTAGCCCCTCTTCCCTAGCCCCTCCTCCATCATCTTCACGAATCGATCGAACAGATAGGCCACGTCGTGCGGACCGGGGCTGGCTTCAGGGTGACCCTGGAAGCAGAAGGCCGGACGGTCGGTCCAGGCCATGCCCTGCAGGCTGCCGTCGAACAGCGACACGTGGGTCACACGCACATTGGCCGGCAGCGTGGCCGGATCGACCGCGAAGCCGTGGTTCTGGCTGGTGATGAGCACGCGGCCGGAGTCGTTGTCCTTGACCGGGTGGTTGGCACCGTGGTGGCCGAACTTCATCTTCAGCGTCTTCGCGCCGGCAGCCAGGCCCATCAGCTGATGGCCCAGACAGATGCCGAAGGTCGGAATCCTGCGGTCGAGGAAGGTGCGGATGGCCGAAATCGCGTAGTCGCAGGGCTCCGGGTCACCCGGGCCGTTGGACAGGAACACGCCGTCCGGATTCATCGCCAGAACCGCTTCGGCCGGCGTCTGTGCCGGCACGACGGTCAGGCGGCAGCCGCGGCTGGCCAGCATGCGCAGGATGTTGCGCTTGACGCCGAAATCGTAGGCCACCACGTGGAAAGGCGTGGCGTCCGGCTTCACGAAGCCCTGGCCGAGCTGCCACTCGCCCTCGGTCCATGTGTAAGGCTCGGTCGCGCTGACCACCTTGGCCAGATCCATGCCGGCCAGGCCGGCGAACTCGCGCGCCTTGGCCACGGCTTCGGCGGCATCGACCTTGCCCGCCATCAGACAGGCGCCCTGCGCACCCTTTTCGCGTAGTACGCGGGTGAGTTTGCGGGTATCGATATTGGCGATGCCGGGAATGCCCTGCTCGCGCAGATAGGCATCCAGCGTCTGGTGACTGCGGAAATTGGACGAACGCAGCGGCAGGTCGCGGATGACCAGGCCGGCTGCGAAGATGCGGCCGGCCTCGACGTCCTCGACGTTGACGCCGGTGTTGCCGATGTGCGGATAGGTCAGCGTGACGATCTGGCGGGTATAGCTCGGATCGGTCAGTATTTCCTGATAACCGGTGAGCGCAGTGTTGAACACCACTTCACCGGTCGTGACCGTTTCCGCCCCTATGCTTTTGCCGTGAAAGACCGTTCCATCGGCGAGTGCAAGCAGCGCGGGCGCATGGGCGGACACGTTTAACTCCTGAATTGCGAATCTGGGGGACGGTGACGCGCGCGCCACATATGCGAAGCGGGAGGCGCCGTTATGGGCACCTCCCGCTGATCAATTCATTATAGCCTGACGGTGGTGCGCCGCGCAATTTCGGTGCATCCCGGTCGCCGTGACAAGCCCGGCTGAGCGCAGCAATTACGGTGCCGGATCAGGCCGCGACCGAACCGCGACCGGCCACCAGTGCCTCGCCCAGCCGTGCGAGCTGCAGATCCGCATCGCGGTGCAGGCCGGCCAGTTCGCCACTTTCGCCGGCCCGCGCGACCTCCTCGAGCCGGGCAACGCTGACTTCGGTACCCGCCGCACCGAACACCGACAGCGACCCCCGCAGGCGGTGACCGATCCGCGCCACCGTATCGCAGTCCTGACCGTGCACCCCGACCGCCAGCGCCCGGCGCAGTTCGGGCAATTCTCCGAGGAATACATCGATCACCCGCAACACCATGGCGCGATCACCCTCCAGCGTTTCAAGCGTGTGGCTCAGATCTATCACCGGCTCCAGGCGCTCTCCGGCATGCGTACCCCAGTCCGGCGCGCGAAGCGTCTCGGGTTGCTGCGCCCAGTCACTCTCCTGTGGGCTTCCCCGCATCAGACCATTCACGTCGGTGATCGCGGTCTGCCCCATCATTTCATCCGGCCTCGCCAGCACGCGCTCAAGCGCCGCCAGCAGATCGTCGGCCTTGACCGGCTTGCTCACGTAGTCGTCCATGCCCTCATCGAGGCACAGTTCGCGATCACCTTTCATTGCATTGGCGGTCATTGCAATGATGGGCAGGTGCTGTACGTGGTCGGTATCCACCACCCAGGAGCGGCGCTGCTCTCGCGCACGAATCGCGCGCGTGGCCTCGATGCCCCCCATGACCGGCATCTGCACGTCCATCAGCACCACATCGAAGGACTCGCGATCAATCAGGTCAATTGCCTCCTGACCATTGTTCGCTACCGTTACCTTGTAACCGGCGCGCTCCAGCGTACGCACCGCCACCAGCTGATTCACCGGATTGTCCTCGGTCAGCAGCACATGCCTCACCGTGTCGCCGCCGAGACCTGAATGGGCGAGCGAACGTTCGATATCCAGATCGCCGATGGCCAGCGCGAACTCGTCCAGTTCGTGCCCGACCTCGTCTGGCTGACTGCTCAGCGCATCGGCCAGCGCGGTGGCCAGCTCGGACGCCGAGAAGGGCTTGTGCAGCCGGCCCCGCACACCCAGTGCCCGCGCACGGGCGTTGTCCGCGGCCTGATTGGCACCGCTGAGCATCATGACCACACGATTGAGCCGGTTCGGCCCTTCGCAGAAACCGGATACGAAATCGAATGCATCTTCATCGGGCAGCGTTCGATCGACCATCAGGATATCGAACGGACGACCGCTTTCATGCGCCTGCTTGAGCGCCTGCCGCGCAGCCTGGACCGAGCCGACCGCCAGGGCCGAAGCTCCCATGTCGCCCAGCATGGCCGCCACCGCGCCGCGACTGGGCGGGTGGTCCTCGATCAGCAGCACGCGCAGGCCCGGAAAACGCTGGAAGTGCGGTGACAGGCCAGCCGCCTCCAGAACCTTGCAGCGCATCGTGAAATGGAAGGTCGATCCCTGCCCCGGCGTACTTTCCAGCCAAAGCCGCCCTCCCATCAGTGCAACCAGCCGGTTGCAGATGGCCAGACCGAGGCCGGTGCCGCCGAAGCGGCGAGTGGTCGAGGTGTCTGCCTGAGCGAAGGCCTCGAACACCTGGGCCTGCTTGGCCGCATCGATACCAATACCCGTATCGCGCACCCACAGATGCAGTTCAGCCTGTTCGCCGGCCGCCGAAGGCACACCGACCGCCTCGCAGCCAATCTCGATCTCGCCACGTTCGGTGAACTTGACCGCGTTGCCGACCAGATTGACCAGAATCTGTCGCATGCGCCCGGGGTCGCCGAGCACCCGCACCGGAAGATCCGGCGCAATGCGGCAATAGAGCTCCACACCCTTGTGCTGAGCGCCTATCGCCAACCCCCTGGCGGCTTCTCCAACCAGATCCGCGGGCATGCACTCGACTTCCTCGATCGCCAGCTTGCCCGCCTCGATCTTCGAAAAGTCCAGGATGTCGTTGATGATGACCAGCAGCGCATCCGCCGAGGTCTTGATCGCATGCACGTATTCCCGCTGTTCGCTGTCGAGCGCGGTGTCCTGCAGCAAGGCCGACATGCCCATGATGCCGTTCATCGGCGTCCGGATTTCATGGCTCATGTTGGCCAGAAAATCACTCTTGGCGCGGCTGGCGGCCTCGGCCTTTTCCTTCGCCCGCAGCAGTTCGACTTCCGCCTGGCGGCGGGCATCGAGCAGGCCGATCAGCCCGGAAACGCTGACCACACGACCCCGTTCGTCTCGGTCGGTCGCGGTGGCTTCGATGCGCAGCCACCGCACGCTCCCATCTGCACGACGGAGTCTCAGGTCAAAGGCGGGCTGACCCGACGCCCCTGCCAGTCTGTCTTCCAGCCAGTTGTCGAAACCGCTGACATCGTCTTCGTGAACGATGTCGCGCCAGACAGCAAGCAGATCCGGCAGTTCGGCCGGTGAGTAGCCCAGCGACTGGCGAAACTCGGGCGGCGCCACGAAGCGGGCAGAGGCCGGCTCCCACTCCCAGGGATGACGGGATGCATCGGTTTCCGGACCGCTCCCCAGCAGCGTGTCGATGCTGCGCAGAGCGGCCGCCAGAGAGGCTGGCGAAGGGCTGGACGCGAGCCAGCCCCCGACCGAACTTTCATCGGTCGAGGCCAGGCCGATCTGTTGAAGCAGTGAGGACAGTGCTGGATGCATGAATGGCGAGTACCGACTCCTGCCTCAGTTAACGACGCAAGGCGCACCAACTATAGCGCGCCCCGTCCGGCACCCGCTCAGCGCAGGCCGAGCACGTCCTGCATGTCGTACAGGCCACTGCTGCGATCGACCAGCCAGCGGGCCGCACGCAGGCTGCCCAGCGCATAGGGCATGCGGCTGGCCGCCTTGTGGGTGATTTCGACCCGCTCGCCGATGCCGGCGAACAGCACGGTGTGATCGCCGACGATGTCGCCGCCACGCACCGTGGCAAAACCTATCGTGCTCGCTTCGCGCTCACCGGTATGGCCTTCGCGGCCGTATATCGCGCAGTCGGCCAGCGAACGGCCGAGCGCATCGGCCACCACTTCGCCCATGCGCAGCGCGGTGCCGGAGGGCGCATCCACCTTCATCCGGTGATGGGCCTCGATCACCTCGATGTCGTAGCCGCTGTTCAGAATGCGCGCGGCGACATCCAGCAGCTTGAACACCGCATTGACGCCGACCGCCATATTGGGCGCGAACACGATGGCCAGATCCTTCGACGCCTCGGCCAGCTGGGCGCGCTGCGCTTCGCTGAAACCGGTGGTGCCGATGATCATCTTGACGCCCAGACGCTTGCAGATGTCCAGATGAGCCAGCGTCGCTTCAGGGCGCGTGAAATCGATCAGAAAATCGGCGTCGGCCAGCGCCGCCTCGACGTCGCCGCGGATGAGCACGCCGCTTTTCACACCCAGGAAGGCACAGGCGTCCTCGCCGATGGCCGGCGAGTCCGGACGGTCGAGCGCCGCAGCAAGCCGGGCGCCTTCGTCGCGCGTGGTGGCTTCGATCAGCATGCGGCCCATGCGGCCGGATGCCCCCGCGATCGCAATGCGCATCGGTGACATGAAATCCTTTCGGTTCGCAGGAAGGGCGCGCCGGGCGCCCGATGGAGATTTACTTCTTCTTGTCCGGCGCCGCGACCTCGGACAGGTCGAGCGTACGGGTGCGCTGTTCAGGCGGCTGGATTTCGCCCTCTTCGGCCGCCACCACGTCGCCGCCCACGCTGACCAGCTTCTCGTCTTCGAAATAGACGATGAGGCGGCGCTGCTGGGTGTCTTCCGGCTTGTTGCCCGGCTTGAAGAAGTACACGTAGTCCCAGCGGTCCGGGTGAAACACGTCGGCCAGCATCGGCGTACCCAGCAGGAAGCGCACCTGCTCGCGGCTCATGCCGGCCTTGAGCTGGCCCACCATTTCCTGGGTGACGAGGTTGCCCTGGCGGATATCGATGCGGTAGGGATTGAGCTTGCTCACCACGTCGAGCGAATCCGGCACCTCGAAACTGCTGCAGCCCGCGATCAGCGGAACGAGGGCGACGCAGGCGCGACGGGCGGTAACAAGGCGGACCAGGGGGGCGAAGAACATCGCGGCGGGACTCGAATGAAGGTCGGACGGCCGGCGCAGCACGCCGGGCCGGACACGAAAGTCTATATTATAGCGACCTTGCCAATGCCTCCAGGCGACCCGGATGAGCGCAAATTCCCAGAACCTGAAAAACATCGGGCTCAAGGCCACGCTGCCGCGACTGAAGATACTCGAGCTGTTCCAGCGCGCGAACGTACGACACATGAGCGCCGAAGACGTCTACAAGGCGCTGCTGCAGGAAGACATGGACATCGGTCTGGCCACGGTTTACCGCGTGCTGACCCAGTTCGAACAGGCCGGCCTGCTCGAACGCCACTTCTTCGAATCCGGCAAGGCGGTGTTCGAACTGAACGAAGGCCACCACCACGACCATCTGGTCTGCATTCAGTGCGGCAAGGTGGAAGAGTTCTACGACGCCGAGATCGAGCGACGCCAGATCAAGGTGGCCAAAGAACGCGGTTTCACGGTGCATGACCACGCACTGACCATCTTTGCCGACTGCGCCACCGACGACTGCCCCAACCGCCGCAAGACGCTGCGGGGCTGAACGCCGTCCCGCTCTGCGCCACTGATTCAGGGCCGTCCGCGGCCCGCGCCTGTCTCATCCCATGGACGCACTGATCGCTTCGACCGCGCTGGTCGCGCTCGCCGAAATCGGCGACAAGACCCAGCTCCTGTCCTTCGTGCTGGCCGCGCGCCTGCGCCGGCCGCTGGCCATCTGCCTCGGCATTCTGGTGGCCACCGTGCTCAATCACGCGCTGGCCGCCTGGCTGGGTGCGCTGGTGGCTTCGGTGCTGTCGCCCGACGTGCTGCGCTGGATCGTCGGTCTGGCCTTCATCGGCTGCGGCCTGTGGGCGCTGGTGCCGGACAAGCTGGAAGAAACCGAGGTAGGCAGCGCGCATGGCGTATTCCTGACCGCCACGCTGCTGTTCTTCATGGCCGAAATGGGCGACAAGACGCAGCTGGCGACGGTGGCGCTGGGCGCCCGCTTCGAGCACGCCTTTGCCTGGGTGGTGACCGGCACCACGCTGGGCATGATGATCGCCAACGTGCCGGCGGTATATGTCGGCCAGAAACTGGCTGCACGCCTGCCGGTGAACTGGATACGGCGCATCGCGGCCGGCCTGTTCGTCGCCACCGGCGTCATCACGCTGGCGGTCAGCGCCGGCTGACCCGTCCGGTCCGGCTGCGTCTGCCTCAGTAACCCAGCATTTCCCGCGCATGCGCGCGGGTGGTGTCGGTGATCACCTCGCCGCCCAGCATGCGGGCGATCTCATCCACCCGGGCACCGGCGTCGAGCTGGGTGACCGCACTGCGGGTCTGGCCGTTGTCACTGCGCTTGGCAATGGACCACTGCCAGTGCGCACGCGCCGCAACCTGCGGCAGATGGGTGACGCACAGCACCTGCCGTGCCTCGCCCAGCCGCGCCAGCTGACGGCCGACCACCTCGGCCACGCGGCCGCCGATGCCCACATCCACCTCGTCGAACACCAGGGTCGGCGTGCCGCTGCGTGCACTGGCGATCACCTGTATCGCCAGACCGATGCGCGACAGTTCGCCGCCGGACGCCACCTTGGCCAGCGTTGCCAGCGGCTGGCCCGGGTTGGCAGCGACCTGGAATTCGATGTCCTCCAGCCCGGTGGCGGAGGGCAGTTCGCGCGGCTGCATCACCACTTCGAAGCGACCGCCCTGCATCGCCAGTTCCGACATCGCTGCGGTGACCGCATCGGACAGCTGGCGCGCCGCCGGTGCGCGGGCCGCGGACAGTGCCTGCGCAGCCTGCACGCAGGCTGCCAGCGCGGCGTCGCGCGCCGCCGCCAGCGCGGCCGGGTCGGATTCCAGCTGCAGCTGATCCAGCCGGGCGCGGCTGTCCGTCAGCAACTGCGGCAGCCCGTCCGGCTCGACCCGGTGCTTGCGTGCGCAATCCAGCACCGCCGCGATCCGCTCGTCGGCACGCGCCAGCGCCTGCGGGTCGGCGTCGATGCGGTGAGCGTAGGTGCGCAGCGCCCGCGCCGCCTCGTCCACCTGGGTGGCCGCGGATTCGATCAGGCCACGGCATTCGGCCAGCGTCGGGTCATAGGCCTCCAGCCTGGCGAGCAGCGCCGCGACATGCGCAAGCTGACCGTCGAGCGCGGCGTCGCCCTCCTCGATCAGCGCCAGCGCTTCGGCCGATCCTTCCAGCAGCTGGGTCGCATGCGCCAGCCGGCCGTGATCCTGCTGCAGTTCGGCCCAGGCCTGGGGTTCGAACGCCAGCGCCTCCAGTTCCTCGACCAGCCACTGCAGCCGTTCGCGTTCGCGTGCGGCGGATTCGCTGTCCTGCAGCGCACGCGCAAGCGCCTGTTCGCGCTGCTGCCATTCGCGATGCAGCCGGCCGACCGCCGCCACCTGGGCGGTCAGTCCGGCGTGCTGGTCGAACAGCGCACGCTGCGCGGATTCGCGCATCAGCGCCTGATGCGCATGCTGGCCGTGGATGTCGATCAGCAGGCCGCCGAGCTCCTTCAGCTGGGCCACGCTGGCCGGTGCGCCATTGATGTAGGCGCGCGAACGGCCGCCGGCGTCGATGACGCGACGGGCGATCACCACGCCCTCTTCCGGCTCGAAATCCTGTTCCCGCAGCCAGTCAGCCAGTGCGTCATTGCCGGCACAGGCGAATTCGGCCGACAGCTCGGCGCGCTCGCAGCCGTTGCGCACCACCGACGCCTCGGCCCGGCCGCCCATCAGCAGGCCGAGCGCATCGACCAGAATGGATTTTCCGGCACCGGTCTCGCCGGTCAGCGCGCCGAAGCCAGGTGAAAAATCGAGCTCCAGCCGCTCGACCAGAATGAAATCGCGGATGAATAGACGTTCGAGCATGAAACCCCGGCAGGAAACGGACAGTGCGGGACCGGACGATACAGCAAGGACGCCTGTCCGGCAGACCGGACGCGGGCTCAGACCTCCTTCGGCGCCTCGCTCCAGCGCAGCTTTTCGCGCAGCATGGCGAAATAGCTGTAGCCCGGCGGATGCAGCAGGGTCACCTGATGCGGCGAGCGCTCGATGCGCAGCACGTCGTCGCCCTGAAGATTGACATGCTCCTGGCCGTCGAAATGGGCGCGCGCATCGTGGCGGGAAAACAGGCGTACGTTCAGCACCGCGCTGTCGCCGAGCACGATGGGCCGCGACGACAGCGCGTGCGGACACAGCGGCACGATCAGCATGCCGCCGAGCGAAGGATGGACGATGGGGCCGTTGGCCGACAGCGAATAGGCGGTCGAACCGGTGGGCGTGGCGACGATGAGCCCGTCCGAGCGCTGGCTGTAGACGAATTCGCCATCCACCCGCACTTCGAACTCGATCATGCGACCGAGGTCGCCCTTGGAAATGACCACGTCGTTGAGCGCGTAGGCGGAAAACGTGGTGCGCCCCTCGCGCAGCACCTGCGCCTGCATCAGCACGCGCCGCTCGGCGCGAAACTCACCGCGCAGCAGCGATTCCAGCGAATCCAGCATGCTGGAGCGGGCGACGTCGGTCAGGAAACCCAGCCGGCCCTGGTTGATGCCGACCAGCGGCACGCCGAAGGGCGCGAGCTTGCGGGCCGCGCTGATCAGCGAGCCGTCGCCGCCGACCACCACCGCCAGCTGGGCACGGCGGCCGAGGGTATCGAAATCGGCGGATTCGAAACGGTCATCCGGCATCACTTCGGCCGATGCCTGTTCGATCAGCACCTCGCGGCCGGCGTCGCGCAGCCAGTGCGCCAGCGTGCGCAGCGACTCGGCCACTTCGGCGCTCTGGTACTTGCCGATCAGCGCAACGCAGCCGTAGGCCGGAGATTCGGTATTCATGCGCGGATTAAACCACAAAGGCCGGGCCCGGCCGTGACGCGGCGCCCGCCCAGCCCGGCCACCGGTGTCACTGTGTCAAGATGGCGGTCAGGATGCCTGACGCCGCGACACGCACTGCTCTAGAATCAGGCACTGAACATGACTCGCCCCGCGATACGCTGCCCGCTCCATGCTTGAAGACCGTTCGAGACTGCTGCTGAAAACCCTGGTCGAGCGCTACATCGCCGACGGCCAGCCGGTGGGTTCGCGCACGCTGTCGAAATTCGCCGGGCTCGACCTGTCGCCGGCCACGATACGCAACGTCATGTCCGACCTGGAGGAGCTGGGCTATATCGCCAGCCCGCACACTTCGGCCGGCCGGGTGCCGACGCCGCGCGGCTACCGTTTCTTCGTCGACACGCTGCTGTCGGTGCAGCCGCTGGAACCGGGCCAGATCAGCGAACTGAAGGGCGAGCTGCGGCCGGCGGACCCGCGCCTGCTGGTCAATCAGGCGTCGCAGCTGCTGTCCCAGCTCACCCGCTTCGCCGGCATCGTGGTGGCGCCGCGCCGCCAGCTGCCACGCATCCGCCAGATCGAATTCCTGAGCCTGTCGGACAAGCGCATCCTGCTCATCATCGTGACCGAATCCGGTGAGGTGCAGAACCGCATCCTGCTGACCGAAAAGAATTTTTCGCCGTCCGAACTGGTCACCGCCGCCAACTTCCTGAACCAGCACTACGCCGGCCTCGATTTCGACGAAATCCGCAACCGGCTGCAGGCGGAACTGAAACAGCTGCACGGCGATCTGACGACGCTGATGGCGGCTGCGCTGCAGGCCGGCAACGAGGCGTTCTCGGACGACAAGGGCCAGTACGTGATCACCGGCGAGCGCAATCTGCTCGAAGTCGATGATCTGGCATCCAATATGTCGCGGCTGCGCGAACTGTTCTCGCTGTTCGACCAGCGCACCCAGCTGGCCAGCCTGCTCGACCTGTCGCAGCGTGCGGAAGGCGTGCAGATCTTCATCGGCGGCGAATCCGGTCTGGCACCGCTCGACGAATGCAGCGTAGTCACCGCGCCCTACGAGGTACAGGGTCAGGTGGTCGGCACGGTGGGCGTGATCGGCCCCACCCGCATGGCTTACGAGCGGGTGATACCCATCGTGGACGTGACCGCCAAGCTGCTGTCGAGCGCGCTGAGTCAAAGCTGAGCCAGACCTGAGCACCCCTCAGTCAAATCCGAACGCCGTCCTTGCCGGGCCGGCCACAACACGAACACGACATGTCCCGTTTCATCGCCGAACCGCCCTACACCCACGGTCAGACCGCACGCACCGGCGTGCTGCTGGTCAATCTCGGCACACCCGACCAGGCCGATGCCCCGTCGCTGCGCCGCTACCTGAAACAGTTCCTGTCCGACGACCGCGTGGTCGAAGTGCCGAAACCGGTCTGGTGGCTCATCCTGAACGGCGTCATCCTGAATGTGCGGCCGAAGAAGTCGGCCGAAAAGTACGCCACCGTGTGGACCGACGAAGGATCGCCGCTGCGCGTGCATACCGAGCGCCAGACCCGGCTGCTGCGAGGCTGGATGGTGGCCGAAGGCCAGCCGGACATCGAGGTCCGGCATGCGATGCGCTACGGCACGCCGTCGATCGGCGACGTGCTGCAGCAGATGAAGGCCGAAGGCTTTACCCGCATTCTTGCCGTCCCGATGTACCCGCAGGGCGCGTCCAGCACCACCGGTTCGGTGGTGGACGAGCTGGCGCGCGCGCTGCTGCGCTGGCGCAATCTGCCCGAGCTGCGCTATCTGCGCGCCTTCGCCGGCGACCGCGGCTATATCGATGCACTGGCCGCCAGCGTGCGCGAGCACTGGCAGAAGAACGGCCGCGCCGACAAGCTGGTCATGTCCTTCCACGGCGTGCCGCACTTCCATCTCACGAAGGGCGACCCCTACCACTGCGAATGCCACCGGACCGGCCGGCTGATCGCCGAAGCGCTTGATCTGAAGAAGGACGACTATCTGGTCACCTTCCAGTCCCGCTTCGGTCGGGCGCGCTGGCTGGAGCCCTACACCCAGCCGACGCTGGAAAAGCTGGCGGATGGCGGCCTCAAGAGCGTGGACGTGATGTGTCCGGGCTTTGTCGCCGACTGTCTGGAAACGCTGGAAGAAATCGCGGTCGAGAACCGTGACGCCTTCATTGCGCACGGCGGCCAGCGCTTTGGCTACATCCCCTGCCTGAACGAGCGGCCGGACTGGATCGCCGCGCTCGGCAGCGTGGTGCGGCGCGAACTGGGCCACTGGTGGGACGAAGCCGGGCAGCCGCAGCCGGAGCGCCCCCTGCAGGCACAGCGCGCAAAGGACCTGGGCGCGACACGCTGAAGCCGTCCCGGCAAAAGAAAAAGGCGACCCTGAGGTCGCCTTTTTTCATGGGCTGACGGACATCAGGCCGCCGCGCGCGCCGGCATCACGTTTTCGTCGTTCTTGGCCTTGCGCGGACGTCCGCGGCGGGCCGCGCCCGGATCGAACTGGCCGTCGAGCTTTTTCAGCGCATCCTTGCGCGCCTTCAGCGCCATCTTGAACGCACCTTCCTCGCCGTACTTGTTCACCGAGAATTTCACCCGCTTGCGGCGACCGGACGGCAGCGGCCAGGACGCCACCCAGAACCAGCGCTGCTTGTCCTCGGGCATGTCGCGGGTTTCCGACGCGCAGTAGCGGCAGACGCCGACCACGCCGGAACGGTTGTTCTTCTTGACGATGCTGGAATACTCCCGCAGCGAGAACGGCGGGAATTTCGAAATGATGTCGTCGCGGAACTGCTTGGCGGCGGCAAACGCCTTCTGCTTTCCACCGAAAACGCCATCGCTGAAGTGCTTGCGGTGAATCACCCCGCGTCGCTGAATCGTCACGAGCCAGCCGTGTGTGCGACTGGCCTCGTTATCAACGCGGCTGATGCCATAAACTGAATTGCGGCTCAAGGTTGCTCTCCTTCGATCAGCACCGGGGTGAAGCCGTGTGCTTGCAGGGAGAGTTTCGGCCTGCGGGATGGAAACTTTAGATGCGGTCCGCGGGCAGGCGTCACGGTGCACGCGACGGAAGGACCGTGCGGCAGGACGGTTGCCGGTCAGCGGCGGACCGGCGCGTCAGGCAGCAGTTCGAGGTCCAGACCCGAGCCGACCACCGAAAAACCGGATTCGGTCGGCATCATCACCTCTTCGCCCTGGGCTGCCAGAGCGGCATTGGCGCGTGCCAGACGCTGCACCACGGTGCTGATGAGCTGGCCGCGGAAGTGCTCCAGACATTCTTCCGACGCCAGCGCCAGTGCCGACGGACTGACCTCGAGGAAGGCCACCGGCGAGGACGCGACCACGGTCGCCGAACGCCGCAGATGGCCCGGGTCAAGATACCCCATTTCACCGACCACCTCACACGGCCCCAGTTCGGCCAGCAGGCGACCACCGACCACGACCCGCACATGGCCGGACACGATCAGCCCGAAGCGGTTGTCGCCCTCGCCCTCACGCATCAGCACCGTACCTTCTGCGTACTGGCGCCAGTTCGAGAAACGCAGCACCTCCCACACCTCGACGTCATCGAATTCGGTGAAGAAGGGCATCTTGCGCAGGATGGAGAAACGCGTGGTGTCCGGCGGCACATACTTGTCGTCGAGGATCTTGAACCGCACGGTCGACAGATCCTTGGCGAACTCCGCGCCATTCTTGTAGCGCGAGTACAGGTCCTTTTCCAGCGCCTTGCGGATCACCCGGTCCATCGCCTCGGGCACTTCCGGGTTCAGCTGGGACGCCGACGGCGGGTCGGCGTTGATGATCTTGTAGATGAGCTGGGCCGGATGCTTGGCCCGGAAGGGCAGACGCCCGGTCAGCAGGTGGAACAGCACGACCCCCAGCGAATAGAGATCGGTCTTCTGGTTCAGCGGATAGCCCTTCACCTGTTCCGGGCTCATGTAGGCGGGTGAGCCCACGCCCATGATGAAGGTCGAATCCTTGTCGTTTTCCTTGGCCACGTTCAGCGCCAGACCGAAATCGGTCACCTTCACCAGGTCATTGGCGCCGATCAGGATGTTGGCCGGCTTGATGTCGCGATGCACGACACCGTGGCGGAAGGCGTAGTCGAGCGCCATCGCGCACTTGAACACGATGCTCACCGCGCGCGGCAGCGGCAGCATGGTGTTGAACTCGCAGTAGTGGTCGAGCGGCTGGCCGTCGATGAATTCCATGACCAGATAGGCCCGGTTCTCTTCGACCTGCGCATCGAAGATGCGGATGATGTTGGGGTGATCCAGCCTGGCGGCGATCGCCGCCTCGGTCAGGAACAGCTTGCGCATGCGGCGCGACCACTTGCCCTGATCGCGGTTCTTGTCGCCGAAGTCGACCAGTTTGACCGCGACCATTTCCTCGATGTCGTCGCATTTGCACAGGTAGACGGTCGCGGTGGCACCTTTGCCGATCTCGCGGATCACCCGGTATTTGCCGATGCGCTCAAGCATGGGAAGGTTGGGAAGGGAGCGTTGGACGCGTCATGGAGCGGGAATGATAGGGCATCGTCGTGAGCACGACAAAATAACCGGTGTCGCGCTTCCTCGAAACCACCCGTAAAGGGGCTTGAAAACCTTCCGGATGCCCCCATGTGCGGCGGGTCTCAGAATCAGAGGATCCCCGGAATGACCGAACAGACCCCGAACCCGACGCCGGAAAACCTCGCCGACACCGCGCCGGCCGCCGAAGCGCCGGACGCACTGGCCGCCGCCGAACAGAAGATCGCCGAGCTGCAGGACGCGCTGCTGCGCGCCAAGGCGGAAACCGAGAACATGCGCCGGCGTGCCGCCGAAGACGTGATCAAGGCCGGCAAGTTCGCTGCCGAGAAGTTCGCTTCCGCCATGGTGCCGGTCAAGGACAGTCTGGAAGCCGCGCTGGCGGACACTTCGAACGACGTGACCAAGATCCGCGAGGGCGTGGAACTGACGCTCAAGCAGCTGGTGCAGGCCTTCGGCGGTGCCAGCGTCGAGGAAGTGAATCCGCTGGGCGAGAAATTCGACCCGCACAAGCATCAGGCGATCAGCCAGATCGAGGCGCCGGGCGAGCCGAACCACGTGGTGCAGGTGCTGCAGAAAGGCTATCTGCTGCACGACCGCGTGCTGCGCCCTGCCCTGGTCATCGTGTCCAGGGCGGCTGCCTGAACGCTCCGCTGGCCGTGAGGCAGGCAGGGCGACAAAAAGCCCCTTGAAATGAAGGGGCATGCGCCCCACCTCCGGCACAGACGAATCTTTCCTCCACCCGCATATATATAGAGGACCCCGAACATGGGAAAAATCATCGGTATCGACCTGGGCACCACCAATAGCTGCGTGTCCGTGATGGAAGGCGGCAAGCCCAAGGTGATCGAGAACTCCGAAGGCGCGCGCACCACGCCGTCCATCGTGGCCTATGCCGAAGACGGCGAAATTCTGGTCGGCGCCTCGGCCAAGCGCCAGGCGGTCACCAACGCCGCGAACACGCTGTTCGCGGTCAAGCGCCTGATCGGCCGCCGCTTCGAAGAGAAGGAAGTGCAGAAGGACATCTCGCTGATGCCCTACAAGATCGCCAAGGCCGACAACGGTGACGCCTGGGTGGAAGTGCGCGGCAAGAAGATCGCGCCGCCGCAGGTGTCGGCCGAAGTGCTGCGCAAGATGAAGAAGACCGCCGAAGACTACCTCGGCGAAGAAGTGACCGAAGCCGTCATCACGGTGCCGGCCTACTTCAACGACAGCCAGCGTCAGGCGACCAAGGACGCCGGCCGCATCGCCGGTCTGGACGTGAAGCGCATCATCAACGAGCCGACCGCAGCTGCGCTCGCCTTCGGCATGGACAAGAAGCCGGGCGATTCCAAGATCGCGGTGTATGACCTCGGCGGTGGCACCTTCGACGTGTCCATCATCGAAATCGCCGACGTCGATGGCGAACACCAGTTCGAAGTGCTGGCCACCAACGGCGACACCTTCCTCGGTGGCGAAGACTTCGACCAGCGCATCATCGATTACGTGATCGAGGAGTTCAAGAAGGACCAGGGCGTCGACCTGAAGAAGGACATCCTCGCGCTGCAGCGCCTGAAGGAAGCGGCGGAAAAGGCCAAGATCGAACTGTCGTCGAGCGCGCAGACCGAAATCAACCTGCCCTACATCACCGCCGACGCCTCCGGCCCGAAGCACCTGGCGATCAAGATCACCCGCGCCAAGTTCGAATCGCTGGTGGAAGAGCTGATCGAGCGTTCGATCGAGCCCTGCCGCATCGCGCTGAAGGATTCGGGCGTGAAGATCGGCGACATCGACGACGTCATCCTGGTCGGCGGCATGACCCGCATGCCCAAGGTGCAGGAAAAGGTGCGCGAATTCTTCGGCAAGGAGCCGCGCAAGGACGTGAACCCGGATGAGGCGGTCGCCGTCGGCGCGTCCATCCAGGGCGGCGTGCTGCAGGGCGACGTGAAGGACGTGCTGCTGCTCGACGTGACCCCGCTGTCGCTGGGCATCGAGACGCTGGGCGGCGTCATGACCAAGATGATCCAGAAGAACACCACGGTGCCGACCAAGTTCTCGCAAACCTTCTCGACCGCCGACGACAACCAGCCGGCGGTGACCATCAAGGTCTATCAGGGCGAGCGCGAAATGGCGTCGGGCAACAAGTCGCTGGGTGAATTCAATCTGGAAGGCATCGCCCCGGCGCCGCGCGGCATGCCGCAGATCGAGGTCACCTTCGACATCGACGCCAACGGCATCCTGCACGTGTCGGCCAAGGACAAGGGCACCGGCAAGGAAAACAAGATCACCATCAAGGCCAACTCGGGTCTGTCGGAAGACGAGATCCAGCGCATGGTGAAGGACGCCGAACTGCACGCCGAGGAAGACAAGAAGGCGCACGAACTGGCCGATGCCCGCAACCAGGCCGACGCGCTGGTGCATTCGACCCGCAAGGCGCTGACCGAGCACGGTGACAAGGTCGACGCCGGCGAGAAGGAAGCGATCGAAGCCGCGATCAAGGAACTGGAAGACGCCATCCGCAGCGGCGAGAAGGACGCCATCGACGCCAAGAGCGCCGCACTGGCCACCGCCGCGCAGAAGCTGGGTGAGGCGATGTATGCGCAGCAGCAGGCCGAAGCCGGCGCAGCCGGTGCGGCGGGCGCAGCACCCGGCGGCAAGAAGGACGACGACGGCGACGTGGTCGACGCCGAATTCACCGAGGTGAAGGACAGGAAGTAAGCTGCGCGTCGGGCCTGCGGGCCCGCACTCAACAAGCGGGGCACAGCGCGGCGGGAGCCTCTCCTGACGCACTGTGCCTTTGCCGCATCTGTGGTGAACACGAATGGCGAAGAAAGACTTTTACGACATCCTCGGCGTCAACCGCGACGCCGCCGATGACGAAATCAAGAAGGCTTACCGCAAGCTGGCAATGAAGTACCACCCGGACCGCAATCCGGACAGCAAGGAAGCCGAGGACAAGTTCAAGGAAGCGAAGGAAGCCTACGAAATCCTGTCCGATGGGCAGAAGCGCGCGGCCTACGACCAGTACGGCCACGCCGGCGTCGACCCGAATATGGGTGGCGGCGCGGGCGGCGGCCAGGGCTTCGGCGGATTCGGCGACGCCTTCGGCGACATTTTCGGCGAGATCTTCGGCAACCAGGGCGGACGCGGCGGCGGTCGCAGCGGTGTCTACCGCGGTGCCGACCTGCGCTACAACCTCGAAGTGTCGCTGGAAGAAGCGGCGCGCGGCACCGACACCCGCATCCGCATTCCGACCATGGACGACTGCGGCAGCTGCGGCGGCACCGGCGCCAAGGCGGGCACCAAGCCGGTCACCTGCACCACCTGCAACGGCGTGGGTCAGGTGCGCATGCAGCAGGGCTTCTTCTCGATCCAGCAGACCTGCCCGAAGTGCCACGGCACCGGCAAGATGGTGAAAGACCCCTGCAACGACTGCCATGGCGCCGGGCGCGTCAAGGGCAGCAAGACACTGCAGGTGAAGATTCCGGCCGGCATCGACGAAGGCGACCGCATCCGTCTGGCGGGTGAAGGCGAACGCGGCCAGGGCGGCGGCCCGGCCGGCGACCTGTACGTGCAGATCCACATCAAGCCGCACGCGGTGTTCCAGCGCGAGGGCGACGACCTGCACTGCGAAATGCCGATCGGCTTCGCCACTGCGGCGCTGGGCGGCGAAATCGAAATTCCGACGCTGGATGGCGCGGCCAAGATCAAGATTCCGGCCGAAACCCAGTCCGGCAAGGTGTTCCGCCTGCGCGGCAAGGGCATCAAGGGCGTGCGCAGCAGCTATCCGGGCGACCTGATGTGCCACGTGGTGGTCGAAACGCCGGTGAACCTGACCTCGCGCCAGCGTGAGCTGCTGAAGGAATTCGACGACATCAACCGCAGCGATGAAGCCAATCACAGCCCGCGCGCGAAGTCGTGGATGGACAAGATGAAGGATTTCTTCGCCGGCTGACCGGCACGGAATCCGCATCCGGAAGGACTGAAGGGGCCGCTGATGCGGCCCCTTTTCTTTGCGCAACCGCCCTCTTCACTCAAGCTGCCAGCTCACGCCCATCCACGCGGTGCGCTCGGGCATCGGGTAGTAGGTGTTGCTGTAGGCGATGGTGGAATACACCTTGTCGAACAGGTTGTTCACCCCGGCCGACCAGGTGGCGGCGCCGCTGCGCACGCTGAGCGCCAGGTCAAACACGGTGTACGACGGCAGCGGCGCGAAGCTGCGGTTGTCGAGGTCGTTGCCGTCGAAGCGGCGGCCGGCATGGCGGGCGCTGAAGGTGATGCGCCGCGCCTCCGCCGGCGTCCACTCAATGCGCAGGTTGGCGGTGCGACGCGGCACCAGCGGCACGTCGGCGTCGCTGCCTTCGAAACGCGGCTGCACGTAGCCGGCGTTGGCGGCGAACAGCAGCGAAGGCCGGAGCCGCCAGCGCAGATCGATGTCGACGCCGGTGCGCACGGTCGGCAGCGCGTAGTTGCGGTTTACGCTGAGGCCACTGGCGCTGTCGAAGTAGATTTCGTCCTCAATGTGCATGCGATAGACCGTAGCGCCGAATTCGACCGTGTCGCTCCGCGCCCGCAGGCCGCCCTCGCGCGTGCGGCCGCGCTGCGGACGCAGGTCGGGCGCAGCAAGCGCGAGTTCGTCGATATTGGGACTGCGGAAGTGACGGCTGTCCGCGGCAAACACGGTCAGCAGGGACGAAACCTGCCAGCTCGCCCCCAGTTCGCTCGCCCGGTTGCGCCAGTCCGACGCGGTGGCGTCGGTCGCACGGAAGGCATTCACGCAGCTGCCCGGCACTTCCACCGGAAACGGAATGAAGACGTACTGGCATTCGCGCATGTAGCGGCTGCCCGTGATGCGGCTGTCGGCGCGATCGCGACGCAGGCCGGCATTGATGCTGACGCCCTGCCCCAGCCTGAACACGCCCTCGCCCCACCAGGCGTGGCCATTCAGTTCACCGCTGCGCCGGGTCGAATTGCCGACCACGGAATCGCCGTTCTCGCGACGCAGGTAGTCGGACGACTGGCTGACGTAGCCGAATGCCAGGTCGTGCCGCCGGCCGAAGGCGTCGACGCCCAGTTCGTGCGTCATGCGCAGGTCGCGCCGGGTGGAGTCGATCACGTTGCGCTGGTCGGCCAGCGCAGCGCCGGTCTGCACACCGATGAAGTACGGGTTCTCGCGGTCGCGATGATCGAGCTGCAGGGTGAGCAGGCCGGCGTCGCCGAAGTCGGCACGCAGCCGGGCGCCCAGCGTGCGGTCGTCGGTGCTGCCACCGTCCTGCGGCGACGCGCTGCTTGACCGCCGCCGGGCGCTGCCGGCGCGAAAGGCTTCAGCGCTGACCGGCCCCGGCAGTCCATACTCATCGATGTGGCGCGCGGCACGCAGGCTGAGGTCGATGAAGGACCACGGCCCGTCCGGCAGCAGGCTCAGTTCGAGCGCGCTGTCGCGCGCGGCGTAGCGGTCGTTGTCGCGGTAGCCGTCGCTGTCCTGCCGGCTCAGCGTGACACCGGCGGCAAGTGGCCCGGCACCACCGGCTGCGCGCAGCCGCGCCTCGCGCGTGCCCCAGGCGCCGTTGCGCAGATCGAGCTGGCCGGTGAGCGGCCCGGGCCGCGGGCGCCGTGTCTGGATGTGCACGATGCCGCCGACCGCGCCGTCGCCGTAGCGTACGGCACCTGCGCCGCGCAGCACCTCGATGCGTTCGACCTGCGACAGCGCGACCGACGACAGATCGGCGCCCGACAGGTCGTCGGCATTGAGCCGCACACCGTCGACCAGCACCAGCACATTGCTGACCGCGGTCGCGCCCAGGCCGCGCATGTCGACCGTGGCGCCCTTGTCGCGGCCGAAATAGCTCTGCAGGTTGAGTCCGGCCTCGCGGCTGAGCAGATCGCCCACGCCCTGTGCACCGGCGCGTTCGATGTCACCGGCGGTGATGACCGACACGCCATGCGGCACGGTGCGCAAGGTGTCGTCGGCCGACGGCGCACTGATCACCACTTCGTCCAGCCGCAGCGCGTCGTCTGCCCGCGCGTGCGGCGCGAGCAGGCACAGCAGGCCGGCAAGCGCCGGCCTGAACGGGATGTTCATGAAAGTCGCCTCCGCACCGGCGCCACCCCACGGGCGGCGCCGTGCCTGTGCCTGCGTCAGGCCATGCGGCGACGGGCGACCGCGCTCACCAGCGCCAGACCGGCCAGCAGCAGCGCCGCCTGTTCCGGTTCCGGCACTGCGGCCACCGCCAGGCTGTCCATCGCGAAATAGGCCGGCGTGTTCATGCCGAAGGCGCCGCTGTCGCTCGATGACAGCGCGAACTGCAGGCTGCTCACGGTGCCCAGTCCGCTCAAGTCCAGCCAGCGCCAGTCGGTCACGATGTAGTCGTCGGCGCCATTGGCGTAGCGATAGTCCGCCAGCATGAAATCCACGCTGCCGGTGTGACCGCCGACGCTGTCGAGGCCGGTCACGGTGAGCATGAACCAGTCGGCATCACGGCCGTCCTCGCCACCGAAGCGCTTGGCGAAACCGTCGCCATTGAGCATGGACAGCGCGGCATAGGTGCTGTTGGTGAAGAAGGCGCCCAGCACGGTGACCGGTGCGGCGAAGGTCGCCACCGGCGCACCGGCATTGGCCACCGCGTAATTCGCCGAGCCCTGGGCGCCGCCGCCGGCGATGGCGCTGTGCTGGTTCAGGTAGCCCTCGGTGGTGGTGTCGGTGCGGTTGGAATACACCCAGTCGGTATGGCAGCAGTCACCGCCCCAGTCGTTGAAGCTGTGGTTGAAAGCGGCGGCACCGCTGGTGAAGGTCGTGGACACCTTCGGGAAAAAATGGCTTTCCGGACTCAGTGCCAGATCGTCGAAGGTCGATACCTCGACCGCGGCAGCGGCCGACTGGCTGAGGGCGAACGCGCCGAGGGCGCAGGCAAGCATGCGGATGTTCATGTGCGGGATTCCCTGTGCGGCGCGCTTCAGGCGCGGTGACGGCGGATGACGACGGACAGCAGGCCCAGTGCGGCGGCGTACATCGCCCACTGTGACGGTTCGGGCACCGGCGGTGTCTGGGCGGCGAAGGCGGCGTAGTGGATGACGCCCACCGCGTCGAGGTCGAAGCCGCTGCTGCCCGAGGTCGGGTACGGGTCGTAGATCGGGTGCGGGCCGCCATAGGCGGCCGGATAGCTGTCGAAGGTCGAGCCGTTGCCGACCACGTCGATCAGGCGCACGTACTGCACCTTGTTCACGTCCAGCCCGGCGATGCCGCTCAGCGAGTCCAGATCGAAGGGCGTGCCGTAGCCCTGGCGGTACTTGCCGGCCAGGCCGTCGATATCGGTCGGATCGATGCTGCCGAAGCCGGACACCGGGCTGGCGGTGAAGGAGTAGTTCGGGAAGCGGAAGAAGTCGCTGCCGTTGGACGACACCTCGACGAAAGCCAGTTCCAGGAAGGTGTTGCTGAAGCTGTTCTCGAACACCGCGAAATCGGCGCCGGCGCCGTTGGTGATGTAGCCGTCGAAGGTGAGCGTGATGCGCCCGCCGTCGCCCAGCACCACCACGTCGGTGGAGGTGCCTTCGGCCTTGCCCAGACCCTCGGCCGGGTTCTTCCAGGCGGCGTCGACGTTGGGGCCCGGCTGGTAGTCGCGATAGCCGGTGGCCCACTGGACGAAGGCGGCGTTGTCCTTGTGCAGGGCGGTGGAGCCGGCGCTGCCGGCCGCCGGCGCGAACGGGCCGGCGTGTGCGGAAGGGGCCAGCGCGAGGCCGGCCAGAGCGATCAAGGGGGTCAGTGAAGTACGCATGCAGATCTCCGTGCATTGCCGGCATCACCCGCCGGCGAAAAGCAGAAAATCCGATGGCACGCGGCGGGCCGCGCGAGAAACGCACAGGAACGGAACATGACGGCCGCGTGGCGGCCGAACGAACGCATGCGCCCCAGGCCGCCCACCGCAGCCATCGGTCCGAAGGTCAAAAGACCTTGCGCGCCAGGCCGGTCTCCGGGCTTGCGAGGGGGTATGTGCGATCCGCCTTCCCGTGCGTGGGGCACAGTGGCTGAGTGGAGCGCTACGACTCGCTTACCGTTGCGGGGGCAGCGCCGGAATTGCATCACCGTGAGGCGGTCATGCGCACCGGACTTCCCGTTTCACCCCTTGCGACGACAGCCGCGCGGGGCACCTGAGGCGTGCGCAGAGTATGCGATCGGGAAGCCCGCGGTCAAGCCTGCCGAAAAGAACGGCGAGCAGGCGCGCAGCAGCGCGCCCGGAAATCAGCCCATGGACGGATCGGGGAGCGCCAGCAGCAAGGTCACCGCCTGTGCCGCGATGCCTTCTCCCCGCCCTGTGTAACCCAGCTTTTCCGAAGTCTTGCCCTTCACGTTGACAGCGTGTGGCGGAATGCCGCAGTCAGCGGCGATATTGGCCACCATCTGCGCCGCATGCGGCGTGATTTTCGGGCGTTCGCAGATGACCGTGGCGTCGATGTTGCCGATGCGCCAGCCGCCGGCCTGCACCTGCCTGACCGCCTCTCGCAGCAGCACCCGGCTGTCGGCACCGGCATAGGCCGCATCGGTGTCCGGAAACAGGCGGCCGATGTCACCCAGACCGGCGGCGCCGAGCAGTGCGTCGGTGATGGCGTGCAGCAGCACGTCGGCATCGGAGTGGCCGAGCAGGCCTTTCTCGTGCGGAATGTCGACCCCGCCGATGATGCATCGACGGCCTTCGACCAGCTTGTGCACATCGAAACCCTGGCCGATGCGGAAGGGCAGCGGCAGTGCGCCGAGCAGCGGATTCATGCGTCGGTCCCCCGGGTCTGCAGGATCAGTTCGGCCAGCTTCATGTCTTCCGGCCAGGTCACTTTCAGATTGGCCGCACCGGCGGCCACCAGCCGCGGTCGCAGTCCGGCCGCCTCGATGGCGGAGGCTTCGTCGGTCACGTCCGGGCAGCGGTCCAGCGCGTCGGCCAGCCGTGCCAGCCGGAACATCTGCGGCGTCTGCGCCTGCCACATGGCATCACGCGGCACGGTCGCCTCAACCCTGTCCGCGCCGTCGGCGCGCTTCAGCGTGTCGGCCACTTTCTGCGCCAGCAGACCGCCCACCGGGTCGTCGGCCAGCGTGTCGATCAGGGTGTCCAGCATGGCGGCGGACAGACAGGGGCGCGCGGCGTCATGCACCAGCACCCAGTCCTCCGGCCGCGCCCAGCCGGCGATTTCCCACAGGCCGTTGCGCACCGAAGCGGCCCGGCTCGCGCCACCGCAATGCACCGGCATCAGCTTGGGGCCCAGCGCGGTCCAGTCGAAGCCCTGCCAGTACAGGTCTTCCGGCGCCAGCGCGGCCACTACCCGGTCGATGCGCGGGTGGGCGCACAGCGTGGCCAGCGCATGACGGATCAGCGGCTGGCCGGCCAGCGGCAGGTACTGCTTCGGCATCTGCGCGCCGAAGCGGCTGCCGCTGCCGGCGGCCGGAACCAGGGCGATGTGGCGCGGCATACGGACTCAACTCCTGCAATGACGCGTTTCGAAGCCGCTCGCCGCCCGCTGGGGTGAGGCAGGGGTTTCGCAGCGCATGCGCTGCGCCTGGCGAACGGACCGGCTGTGCAAAGCCGGTCCCCGTAAGACAAGCCTTGCAGCGCGATGCGCCGCACCTGACCCATGCAGACACGTTGAGCGTGGGGGCATCACGCCAACCAGCGACCGAGATCGCGCTTCATGTCTTCCACCGATTCCAGACCGATGGCCAGCCGGATCAGGCTGTCGCGGATGCCCGAGGCGTCGCGCGCCTCCTGCGAAATGCGGCCGTGCGTGGTGGTCGCCGGGTGGGTGATGGTGGTCTTGGTGTCACCGAGGTTGGCGGTGATCGACAGCATGCGGGTGGCGTCGATCAGCTTCCACGCCTCTTCGCGGCCGCCCTTCACCTCGAAGGCCACCACCGCGCCACCGGTCTTCTGCTGGCGCATCGCGATTTCGTGCTGCGGATGCGACGGCAGGCCGGGGTAGAACACGCGCGCCACCCAGGGCTGCGCCTCCAGCCAGCGCGCCAGTTCCAGCGCGTTGGCCGACTGGGCCTGCATGCGGATGGACAGCGTTTCCAGCCCTTTCAGGATGACCCAGGCGTTGAACGGCGACAGCGTCGGGCCAGCGGTGCGCAGGAAGCGCAGCACCTCGTCCATTTCCGCCTTGCGTCCGCACACCGCGCCGCCGAGCACACGGCCCTGGCCGTCGAGGTACTTGGTGGCGGAATGGATGACGATGTCGGCACCCAGTTCGATCGGCTTCTGCAGCGCCGGAGAACAGAAGCAGTTGTCGACCGCCAGCAGCGCGCCGGCCGCGTGCGCGACCTCGGCCACCGCGGCGATGTCGATCACTTCGGTCAGCGGGTTGGACGGCGTTTCGATGAAAAAGAGCTTCGTATTCGGCTGCACCGCGGCGCGGTAGGCCTCGATATTCGTCGCCTCGACCAGCGTGGTGCTGACGCCGAATTTCTCGAAATAGGTCGCGAACAGCTGCTGGGTCGAACCGAAGATGCCGCGCGACGCGATGATGTGGTCGCCGCTCTTCAGCAGCGCCATCAGCGTCGACAGAATGGCCGACATGCCGGAACTGGTGGCGATGCAGGCCTCGGCGCCTTCCAGTGCCGCCAGCCGGTCCTGGAACATGGTGACCGTCGGGTTGGTGAAGCGGGCGTAGACATTGCCCGGCGCGGCGCCCGAGAAGCGGGCGGCGGCTTCGGCCGCGGTGTTGAACACGAAGCTCGATGTCAGGAACATGGCCTCGCCGTGTTCGCCGAACTGGCTGCGCTCGATGCCGGCGCGCACGGCGACGGTTTCGGGGTCGTACTGCGCCGGATCGAAGGGCGCGCGTTCAGTGCTGCTCATGATGTGCTCCATCCGGCCTCGCGGCCGGTCATGCGGAAGATCGAAAACAAAGCGCGAGGCGAAGACGGATGGCCTGAAACAAAAAACCCGTTCCGCCTCGGAGGCAAAACGGGTTCCGCAGATACGTTCGTTTCGCCGCTTTAGCCGTATTTGTCCGGGGCCGCCCTCTTTCGATGACGGCCCCGCGCGCCCGCAAGCTGGATTCAAATCGGCGCGTAGCCGGACATTAGCGTCCGGCCGCAGCAGACGTCAAGCGCCCGCGGCGATCAGGCGTTCTCTTCCGACGCCACCAGGTTCAGGTCGAGCTGGCCGCCCTCGTCGTCACTCTGCTTGGGCGCGCCCTTGCGCTGGTTCTCGACGCCGTCGAGATAGGCGGCGGTCACGTCACCGGTGATGTAGCAGCCGTCGAAGCAGGACGTTTCGAACTGGTCGATCGACGGATTGCAGGCGGTGATCGAGGCCTTGAGCATGTCCAGCGTCTGGTAGATCAGCGCGTCGGCGCCGATGGCTTCGCGAATTTCGTCGTCGGTGCGGTTCGAGGCGATCAGTTCGTCGCGGGTAGGCATGTCGATGCCGTACACGTTGGCGTAGCGCACCGGGGGCGCGGCCGAGGCGAAATACACCTTGTTCGCGCCGGCTTCGCGCGCCATCGCGACGATTTCCTGGCTGGTGGTGCCGCGCACGATGGAATCATCGACCAGCAGCACGTTCTTGCCCTTGAACTCCTGGGTGATCGCATTGAGCTTCTGGCGCACCGACTTACGACGCACCGCCTGCCCCGGCATGATGAAGGTGCGGCCGATGTAGCGGTTCTTCACGAAACCTTCGCGGTAGGGCACGTCCAGCACACGCGCCAGTTCCATCGCCGACGGGCGGCTGGAATCGGGAATCGGGATGACCGCGTCGATCTGCAGGTCGGCGTGGTCGCGCTGTATCTTCTGCGCGAGGAATTCACCCATCTTGACCCGCGACTCGTACACCGAAACGCCGTCCATCAGCGAATCGGGGCGGGCCAGATACACGTACTCGAACAGACAGGGTGCGTAGTTCGGGCGCTCGGCGCACTGCTGCGACTTGATCGCGCCTTCCGGCGAAATGAGCACCGCTTCGCCCGGCGCGATGTCGCGCAGCAGCTTGAAGCCCAGCGTATCGAGGGCGACGCTTTCCGACGCCACCAGCCACTCGGTGCCATTGGCGGTTTCGTTGTTGCCGATCACCAGCGGACGGATGCCGTAGGGGTCGCGGAAAGCCAGCAGACCGAAGCCCGCAATCATGGCCACCACTGCATAGGCGCCACGGCAGCGGCGATGCACGCCGGCCACCGCACGGAAAATGGTTTCGTGGTCGAAGGTCGGCCGCTCGCGCAGCGCCTGCATGATTTCGTGCGCCAGCACGTTGAGCAGCACTTCGGAATCGCTGGTGGTGTTGATGTGCCGCAGGTCGGTGCGGAACATGTCCAGCTTCAGTTCTTCCGAATTGGTCAGGTTGCCGTTGTGCGCCAGCATGATGCCGAACGGCGAATTGACATAGAAGGGCTGCGCCTCGGCCGCGTTGTAGGCGGAGCCGGCAGTCGGGTAGCGCACATGGGCGATGCCCCAGTTGCCCTGCAGATTGCGCATGTTGCGCGTGCGGAAGGCGTCACGCACCAGGCCCGAGCCCTTGTGCATCAGAAACTTCTGCCCCTGCGCGGTGGCGATGCCGGCCGCGTCCTGGCCGCGGTGCTGGAGCACCAGCAGGCCATCGTACAGAAGCTGGTTGACGGGAGAGGTGGCAACGACGCCGAGTATTCCGCACATGATGGTCAGGCCTTAAAACGAATCTTTTTCGCCACGGATTCCGGCAGCCAGGGCTTGAGCGCGATGGCGGCCGTTTCGAGTGGTGGCGTCAGCGAAGCCGACTTCCACCACGGCTGCTCCGGTGCCGGGGTGTAGGCCGCGCCGACGACGAGGAGCATCAGTATAAGTCCGGCGCGCGCCAGCCCGAACAGCCCGCCAAGCACGCGGTCCGGAATGTCCAGCCCGGTGGCATGGATGAGCGAGCGCATGAGCCAGCGCAGCGCGCCGCACAGCAGCAGCACGACTATGAAGGTAAGGGCGAAACCGGCGACTGCAAGCAGTCCGGGGTCGGTGATGGTGCCAGTGAGCAGCCGGGCGGCGTCGCCGCCGAACTGGCGGGCGGCGATGAAGGCAAGCACCCAGGCCGCCAGCGCGATCACCTCGCTCACCAGCCCGCGCATCAGCCCGATCGCCGTGGAGAGCACCACGATGGCGAGCAGGCCGTAATCCAGAACCGTCATGGACGCGGCGCGACCATGGACCGCATGCCGGCCGCCTCAAGCTTGCGCTGGGCCGCCTCCGCCGCCTGCCGGCTGGAGAAGGGGCCGACCTTTACCCGGGTGCGGGTCTGGCCATCGGCCAGTTTCACGTCTTCGGTGAAACTGGCCAGGCCGAGTTCCCTGGCACGGGCACGGAGCTTGGCCACGTTGGCCGCGTCGCCGAACACCCCGAGCTGCAGCGCGAAACTGCTCTTGCCGTCGAGCACGGCCGCGGCACGCGCCGCTTCGGCCGGCGACACCTCGGGCTTGGCCGCCGGCCTGGGCGGTTCGGGCTTCGGTTCAGGTTTGGGTGCGGGCTTAGGTTCCGGCTTGGGTTCCGGCTTGGGTTCGGGCTTGGGTTCGGGCTTCGGTTCCGGCTTCACTTCGGGTCGGACCGCGGCCTGAGGCGACGCGGGTGCCTGGGTGGCCGGCCTGGACAAGGTCTGCGGCACAGGCTCGGAATCGGGCGGCGGCTGCAGCGTCTCGTCGGGATCCGCTGCAACGCGCGCCGGCGATGCCAGCGGTGCGGCACCTTCTCGCGGCGGAATGCGCACCGCGATGTCCTGTGCCGGTGGCCGCGGTTCGTGATCCATCACGATGGGCAGCACGATGGCGGCGGTCAGCGCCAGGGCGACCGCGCCCAGCAGGCGGCGGCGGGCACGCTTGCGGAGATCGGTCTGCAGATCGGAATCGGTGGAAGCCACTTCGGGGGCGTGTCCTGCGGGTGGGATCAGCCCTGAGCGGGCGGAGGCGTTGCGGGGCCCGATACCGGAGGCCGCGGCGACTGCGCGTAGTCGCGCATCACTTCGGCCACGGTCAGGAAAGATCCGAACACGATAATTCTATCATCCGCCCCCACCCTCGCCCGCGTGGCCTGCCAGGCCTCCACCGGCGAGGCGAAGGTGTGCACCGCACCGGGAATGCCCTGTTCGGCGATCATGGCGGCAATATCGGCCGCCGGCGTACCGCGCGGGCCGCCCAGATCGCACAGCATCCAGTGGTCGATGCGTCCCTTCAGTCGGTCGAGCACGCCGGCGATGTCCTTGTCGCGCAGCATGCCCATGACGGCCCAGGTTTCCGGAAAGAAACCCATGCTGGACAGGTTTTCGTTCAGCACGGCCGCGGCATGCGGATTGTGCGCGACGTCGAAAATGACGGCGGGTCGCCCCGGCATGACCTGGAAGCGGCCGGGCAGTTCGACCGTGGCCAGACCGAGCCGGATGTCGCCCAGGCTGACCGGAACGCGATCGGACATCGCGTCGAGCGCGGTGATCACGCTGGATGCGTTCAGCAGCTGGTTGGCGCCGCGCAGCGCCGGATAGCCGAGGCCGCCGCGCTTGACCAGACGCTCCGGGTCGCGCCGCCAGTAACCCCACTGCTGGCGGTCGCCACCGAAGCCGAAGTCGCGGCCGGAAATCTTCAGGACCGCGCCGATCGCCTGCGCGTGGTCGACCACGGTCTGGGGCGGCACCGGGTCGCCGACGATGGCCGGGCGACCGGGACGGAAAATGCCGGCTTTCTCGCGACCGATCAGTTCGCGCGTGTCGCCGAGGTAATCCATGTGGTCCAGATCGACGCTGGTCACGATGGCGCAGTCGGCATCGAAGGCATTGACCGCATCCAGCCGGCCGCCAAGGCCGACCTCCATCACGATCACGTCGAGATGGGCGTGTTCGAACACCTGCCAGGCGCCCAGCGTGCCGAATTCGAAATAGGTCAGCGCAGTGTCACCGCGCGCGGCCTCGACTTCCGCGAAGCCGCGGCAGATCGCCTCGTCGCTGGCCGGTTCGCCATTGATGCGGACGCGTTCGTTGTAAGCCAGCAGATGCGGCGAGGTATAGGTGCCGACGCGGTAGCCGGCGCAGCGCAGGATGCGCTCCAGCATGGCGCAGGTCGAGCCCTTGCCATTGGTGCCGCCAACGATGAACAGCGGCACCTTCTGGACGACGCCGAGCGCCTGCTTGACGCTGAGCACGCGGTCCAGCCCGAGCTGGATCGCCTTCGGATGCAGACTTTCGAGATGCTGCAGCCACTCGGGCAGAGTTGAATACATGGGCTGGCCGGACAAGCCGAATTCGGTGCGGACGCGGATATTAGGCGAAGCCGGCTCAGCTCGCCAGCGCCGGCATGCGCTGCAGCGCTGCCAGCAGCCCGGCGATGCGCTCCGGCATCTCGCGGCGATCGACGATCATGTCGACCGCACCCTTCTCCAGCAGGAATTCGGCGCGCTGGAATCCTTCCGGCAGCTTTTCGCGCACCGTCTGTTCGATCACGCGCGGGCCGGCGAAGCCGATCAGCGCGCCGGGCTCGGCGATCACCACGTCGCCCATGAACGCGAAGCTGGCGGACACACCGCCCATGGTCGGGTCGGTCAGCACCGAAATGAAGGGCAGGCGGTTCTGCGACAGCTGGGTCAGCGCGGCCGTGGTCTTGGCCATCTGCATCAGCGAGAACAGGCCTTCCTGCATGCGGGCACCGCCGCTGGCGGCGAAGCAGACGAAGGGCAGGCGCTGCTCGACCGCAAGGCGGACACCGCGCACGAAACGCTCACCGACCACCGAACCCATGGAGCCGCCGAGAAATTCGAATTCGAAGCAGGCCACGACCACCGGCACGGTCTTGATCGCGCCCTGCATGACCACCAGCGCATCGCCCTCGCCGGTGTCGTCGGCCGCCGCATTCAGGCGGTCGGCGTAGCGCTTGCTGTCGCGGAACTTGAGCGGATCGACCGGCATCACCTCATTGCCGATCTCGAACCGGCCTTCACGGTCCAGCAGGCCGTCCAGACGGGCGCGGGCGCGCATGCGCGAGTGGTGGCTGCACTTCGGGCACACATTCTGGTTGGCCGCCAGATCGGCAGTGTAGAGCACCGCCTCGCAGGAGGGGCACTTCGACCACAGGCCTTCCGGCACCGACTTGCGGCCGGCTGCCTCGCTGCGGTTGATCTTCGGCGGAAGGAGTTTCTGCAACCAGCTCATGCGGTGACCTCCTGGCTGTCCATGGCCTGACGGATGCTGCCGACCAGCGCCTTCACGCGCGGAATGACCTGGTCAGCCGGGCTGTTCTCGATCTCCTCGATGATGCGGCTGCCGATCACCACGCCGTCGGCCACGGCCGAAAGCGCCTTGGCCGACGCGCCGTCACGGATGCCGAAGCCCACGCCCACCGGCATGCCCACGGCTTCGCGGATGGCCGGAATGCGGCGGGACACTTCGCTCACGTCGAGGTGGCCGGCACCGGTCACGCCCTTCAGCGACACGTAGTAGATGTAGCCGCTGCCGATCTCGCCGACCGCGCGAATGCGCTTTTCGGTCGAGGTGGGCGCGATCAGGAAAATCACGTCCAGACCAACCGCCCTCACCTTGGCGGCGAAGTCGTGCGACTCTTCCGGCGGGTAATCGACCACCAGCACGCCATCGGCACCGGCCTTCGACGCGGCGTCGGCAAACGCATCCACGCCCATCGCCTCGATCGGGTTGGCATAACCCATCAGCACCACCGGCGTGCGGGCGTCGGTCTTGCGGAATTCGGCCACCACCTGGATCACGTTGCGCAGCGACACCTTCTTCACCAGCGCGCGCTCGGACGAGCGCTGGATGGTCGGACCGTCGGCCATCGGGTCGGAAAAGGGCACGCCCAGTTCGATGATGTCGACGCCGGACTCGACCAGCGCATGCATGAGCGGAACGGTGACCGACAGATCGGGGTCGCCCGCGGTGATGAAGGGAATCAGCGCCTTGCGGCCGGCCGATTCCAGTGCGGACAGGGTGGAAGCGATTCGGGACATGTATTGAAACCGCCGGCCGGATCGCTTGCGCGTCCCGACCGGCAAAAGGTTGATCGGGAACGCGTCAGAACTGGATGCCGGATTTTTCGGCCACGGTGTGCATGTCCTTGTCGCCGCGACCGGACAGGTTCACCAGGATGGCCGCGTCCTTCGGCATGTCGGCCGCCAGCTTCATCGCGTAGGCCACCGCGTGCGAGGACTCCAGCGCCGGGATGATGCCTTCGGTACGGCACATGCGATGGAAGGCGGCGAGCGCCTCGTCATCGTTGATGGTGACGTACTCGGCACGGCCGGTGTCCTTCAGCCACGCGTGTTCCGGGCCCACGCCCGGGTAGTCCAGACCGGCGGACACCGAATGCGTCTCGATGATCTGGCCGTTCTCGTCCTGCAGCAGATAGGTGCGGTTGCCATGCAGCACGCCCGGGCGTCCGGCGGTGAGCGAAGCAGAATGCTGGCCGCTGGCCACGCCGTGACCGCCGGCTTCGACACCGATCAGACGCACGTTCGGGTAGGGAATGTATGGGTAGAAAATGCCCATGGCGTTGGAGCCGCCACCGACACAGGCGACCACGGCATCCGGCTGACGCTGGATCATTTCCGGCATCTGCCACAGGCATTCCTCGCCGATGATTTTCTGGAAATCGCGCACCATCATCGGATAGGGGTGCGGGCCCGCCACGGTGCCGATGATGTAGAAGGTGTTGGCGACATTGGTCACCCAGTCGCGCATCGCCTCGTTCAGCGCATCCTTCAGCGTCTTCGAGCCGCACTCGACCGGCACCACGGTGGCGCCGAGCAGCTTCATGCGATAGACGTTGGCGGCCTGACGCTTCACGTCCTCGCTGCCCATGTAGACCACGCATTCCATGCCCAGACGTGCGGCGATGGTGGCGGTGGCCACACCGTGCTGGCCGGCACCGGTTTCCGCGATCACGCGCGGCTTGCCCATGTGCTTGGCCACCATGGCCTGACCGATCACGTTGTTGATCTTGTGCGCGCCGGTGTGGTTCAGGTCTTCGCGCTTCAGGTAGATCTGCGCGCCGCCGCAGTGCTCGGACAGCCGGCGGGCGTGATAGACCGGACTCGGCCGGCCCACGTAGTGCTTCAGTTCGTATGCGTACTCGGCGCGGAAGGCCGGATCGTCCTTCAGCGAGTCGTAGGCTGCGCGCAGTTCGTCCAGCGCCGCGATCAGGGTTTCGGCAACGAACACGCCGCCATAAGGACCGAAATGACCCAGAGCGTCCGGATAGTTGTAGGCCGAGGCGGATACCTCAGCCGGCAGATCTTGCTTCCCCATGCTCCACTCCTGATATGAAGGCCGCCACCCGGGCGACGTCCTTGATGCCCTTGCCAGATTCCACGCCACTGCTCACGTCGACCGCCACCGGCCGGATGTTCGTGACCGCGTCGGCCACATTATCCGGGTCGAGGCCGCCGGACAGAATCAGCGGCAGTCCGAGTTCGGCCGGAATCAGCGTCCAGTCGAAGCGCTTGCCGGAACCACCCCAGGCTTCCGACCACGCATCGAGCAGCAGACCCCGCGCGCCACGATAAAGGCGCGCACATTCTAGCAAATCCGTTTCCGGCCTCACCCGGACCGCTTTGATCCAGGGTCGGCCGAAGCGTTCGCAGTACTCCGGGCTTTCGTCGCCGTGAAACTGCAGCAGGTCGAGATCGGCTTCCCGGACCGCCTGTTCCACCACTTCGGGCGCCTCATTGACGAACAGGCCCACCCGGCTGACGAAAGGCGGCACCCGGCGCGCCAGCTCGGCGGCGCGGGCAATGCTCACCGCGCGCGGACTGGGCGGGTAGAGCACGAAGCCGACTGCATCCACGCCCAGCGCCAGCGCGCCGTCCAGATCGGCTTCACGGGTGAAGCCGCACACCTTGATGCGAGTTCTGCGCACGTCGATTCCTGTATTCAATCCAGCATGGGGCCGATCGGCGGCAGGCGGTGCAGCGCCGCCTGCGGCAGCCCCCAGTGTGCATCGTAGCCGACGCCGACCAGATAGAGGCCGCAGGGCGAAAAGGTGGGCGCAGCCAGACGGCGATCGCGCTGCGCAAGCAGCTCGCCGGTCCAGGCCGGCGGGCGGCGGCCGCAGCCGATATCGACCAGCGCGCCCACGATGTTGCGCACCATGTGGTGCAGAAAGGCGTTGGCGCCCAGATCGAAGGCGATCCAGTCACCCTGTCGCCTCACGTCGAGCCGGTGCAGCGTGCGCACCGGGCTTTTCGCCTGGCATTCGGACGAACGGAAGGCGGAAAAATCGTGCTCGCCGCACAGCGCCCGCGCCGCCTCGGCCATGGGCTCGGTGGCCAGCGGCCGGTGAAACCAGCCGGCCAGGGTGGCACCGATGGCCGGGCGCACCGGGCTGTTGAACAGCAGATAGCGATAGCTGCGGCTGTGCGCCGAGAAGCGGGCATTGAATTCGTCGCTCACCGGCTGCGCCCAGCGCACCGCGACCGAGCGCGGCAGCAGCGCATTGCAGCCGCGTACCCAGGCACTGTCCGGCCGGACCGCTGCGGTGTCGAAATGCACCACCTGTACGGTGGCATGCACGCCGGTATCGGTGCGGCCGGAGGCCTGCACCCGCACCGGATGGGCGGCGATGGCGGACAGCGCCGCTTCGAGCGCGTCCTGCACGGTCGGGCCGACCGGCTGCGACTGCCAGCCGCGGAAGGCGGATCCGTCATATTCGACGCCCAGCGCGATGCGGCTCACGCGAAACTCCAGATTGCCAGCGCGCTGGCGCCGGCCACAATCACCAGCAGATCGGCCCGGCCCAGCGCCGGACAGGCCTCGACCGTGATCGTGTCGTCGGTCTTCACGGCCGACTCAAGCCAGTCGCGCCAGCCAGCAAAGGGCGGCGTACGTTCCAGATCACGCAGCACCAGCAGCAGACGCAGCGCCAGACTGCCCGGGCCAGGTGGCCTGGCGTCGGCCGGATGCAGCAGACGGTGCAGCGCGCCGGCCAGCGGGCGCAGCGGAAGCATCCGGAACAGCAGTGCCACGCAGGCGGCCATCGCCGCGAGTCGGGCCACCGCGTGCAGGGCGGCCGTCAGACCTTCGACCGAGGGGCCGGCCGGCAGGTCGGGAATCAGCAGGCGCCCGGGTGTGCCGAAGGCGAAGGTGATCAGCACCGCAAGGAAGAGCCAGCGCAGCCGCCGCAGCAGGCGCCACAGATGGGCAGGCGCGGCGAACAGCGCGACACCCAGGCTGATCGACAGCCACACGGCTTCACGCGAGGCCGCGACGCCCTGCCCCGCAAGCAGCCACATCAGCCACAGCGCGAACAGCGTCGCGCCATGCACCGGAAGGCGACGGAGGATCATCGGCTGATCGGCGGCAAACCGGGAAAGCATGGCTGGGGCAGTACGCAGGGATGAGGCGGGTGGGCGAGCATACCGCGCAATCGACGTCCGGTCCTGCTGTGCATGCGCGGCGGCCATGTGGCGCACGAAGTCGGGATCATCATGAAAAAAGCCGGCACCAGGCCGGCTTCCGACAGGACGGGGCATGCGCCCCGTCCGCACTGTCACGCAGGATCAACCGAGGCGGGACAGCATGTCGGTAGCCTGAGCCTGCTGTTCGGCCGTGCCCTCACGCACCACTTCCTGCAGCAGTTCGCGCGCACCCTCCTTGTCGCCCATTTCCTCGTACGCACGTGCCAGTTCGAGCTTGGTTTCGGCTTCCTCTGCGGCCGATTGCGGCGGCTCTTCGCCGCCGAGCATGTCTTCCGGATTGATGACGGTGGAGACGGCAGACGGCGGCATCTCTTCATCCGCAGCCGGCAAGGCCTCTTCGAGCGCCTTGGCCACATCGCCCACCACGTCGGTTTCCAGCGTGGACGGGTCCTGACCGAGGTCGAGGTTGATGTCCGACAGGTCGATCACCGGTTCTGCCTGGGCAACCGGCGCCGCCGGCGCATCGGACGCATCGAAGTTGAAGTCGATCAGATTGCCGATGTCGGTGCGCTCAAGATCCACCACCGCCGCCGTATCCGCTGCCCCTCCCTCGGCCGGCTCGGCCGGCAGCGACAGATCGAGATCGAAAGCCGGCGCCTGTTCCTGGCTCAGCGCCTCGGCTGCGTCAGCGACGTTCCTGTCCAGTACCAGGGTGCTTACATCGGCCGGCTCCTCAGGCTTGGTGAAGTCGAGCCCGAGATCGAAATCCAGAGACGATTCGCCTTCCGACTCCTCGCCCGGCTTGGTGAGCGTCGTGGCCACGCCGACCGCAGGTGCAGCCGGTACGTCGTCGGCCGGCGGCACATCGAGGTCGAAATCGAGACCGATGTCCGCGGACGGCGCCGGCGCTTCGGCCTCCCGTTGCGGCACCTGATGTGGATCGAGCGTGATCGTGTTCAGGTTGTCATCCGTCGCATCGCCCGACACCAGTTGACCGATATCGCCGGGCAGCGTCCATGTATCACGCAGTTTGTCGGCGCCGCTGACCACCACCGTCGCCGCCATCGCCGCCTGCACGTCCGAATCGGGCTCCGGCTCCTGCGCGGCGCCCCCGTAAAGAGGATTGCCCGGATCGACCGAACGTCCCAGTTGCGAGGCCTTTTCCCAGTCAGCCCCCTTGCCGCCGGTCTGTGCATACAGCTCGGTCGCCAGGGTTTCGAACTGCTTCACCGACTTGCGCTGGGCATAGATCTCCAGCAGCTTCACGTGGATGGCGTGCCGGCTGGGTTCGTTCTTGAGCGCTTCGAGCAGGATTTCCTCCGCCTGCGCATCGCGACCGTAAGCCATGTACACATCGGCTTCCGCCACCGGATCGACCCCTTCGTCGGCATCGATCGACGACAGGGAGGACTGGCTGAAATCGGTCTGGATGGAACTGGCGCTGGTATCCACGCTCTGGCCACCGCCCGTGGCACCAATGACCGAAGTCGATGCGGCGACCGGTTCCATGCCGGCAGTGGTCGACGGCGGCGCTGCATCGACCACCGGAGCGCCCGTCTTGCGGCGGCGCCAGCCGAAGTAGCCCAGCAGCAGTGCGAGCACGGCACCCAGACCGCCCAGCGTGGCCGGATCGGACAGCAGGCCGGGCTCTTCCATTGCCGCTTCAGGCTCGACGTCGGGCGCAGGCGCAGGGGCCGGATCGGGCGCAGGCTTCGGCGGCTCGACCGGTGCCGGCTTCGGCGCTTCAGCGGCGGGCGCCTCTGCCGGCTTCTTCTCGTCGGCCAGCGCGATCAGATCCGGAACGGGCTTGTCTGCCGGCTTCTCGGCCGCCTTGTCCGCGGGCTTCTCGGCAGCCGCGATCAGATCGGGCACCGGCTTGTCTTCGGCCTTTGCTGCCGGTGCGGGAACCGGTGCAGGGGCAGGAGCTGGCTTTGCCGCGGGCTGCGGTGCGGCGGGTGCAGGTGCAGCCGCCTTCTGCGCATCAGCCAGTGGCGTGTTCTTCAGCTCGACCAGCTTCTGCAGTTCGCGCACATTGCGCTCGAGTTCGGCCAGCCGGCTGTTCGCATCCTTCAGCGCACGGTCCTTGGCGAGGACTTCCTCCTCCAGCGCGTTGATCTTGCCCCCTTCCGCGGCGCCGGGTTTGGACACGCGTACCTGATCAGCGGCCGGTGCTGCGGCCGGCGCCTTGTCCTCAACCTGCGTCGCGATCTTGCCGCCGGAACTGCGGCCGCTCGATTCGGCCGCTGTCGGCTGACTATCGACGCTGCCGGCAAGGCGGGAGCGATAGGCTGAGAAATCTGCGGTCTGGGCCGATACGATCCGGCGCGCCTCCTGCGGCGACACCGATTCGGCGGTGGCCTGATCAGGGATGGTCAGGATGCGGCCGGCACGCAGGCGGTTCATGTTGCCGCCGTCGAAAGCTTCGGGATTGGCGCGCACCAGCGCAACCAGCATCTGGTCGAGACTGACGCCAGCCGGCGCGGTTTCAGTGGCGATGCGGCGCAGCGTTTCGCCGCGCTGAACTTCGCGAGTGCTGCCGCCGGCCGGTGCGGCTTCACGTGCAGCCGGTGCAGGCGCAGTGCGTGCCGCAGCAGGGCGACCGCTGTCGCCGCCGGGCACCGCCACCGGTTCGACCGGCGCCGGACGCGGCATGTCGGCCGGATCAAGCAGGAAGGTGTATTCGCGAACGAGCCGGCCGGAGGACCAGTTCAGCTCGATCAGCATGTCGAGATAGGGCTCGCTGACCGCGCGATCGCTGGTCACTACCAGCACCGGGCGGCCGCGTCGCTTGTCCACCGCAATGCGCACCCCGGCCAGGCTGGACGCGAATTCGACGCCAGCCTGCTTGAAAGCGGCCGTGGAAGCGAGCTTGGCCGACATCGACGCAAGTTCGTCGGCGCTGGCAGACAGCTCGACTTCGGCGCGCAGCGGCTGGCCGATGGCGGACTGCACGGTGAGCTTGCCGAGCCCGGCTGCGCCGGCAGTGAGCGGGAGTGCTGACAGCAGTGCAGTCAGCAGGCGGATCGAATGTTTTTTATCGCTATGACGCACCGCGTTTTCCTCGCGCGCTAAAACCCAATTCTCAAAATAACATCATGGTCTTAGCCCTGCAAGCTCAGTCGTCGCTTTATGTTGCGAAACTGTCTGTTACGACACGCTGCCTGCGGTAAGGCAGCGTGTCGGGTGCTGGATCAGGCTTCGACCAGGATACGCAGCATGCGGCGAAGCGGTTCGGCCGCCCCCCACAGCAGCTGGTCGCCGCAGGTGAAGGCACCGAGGTAGTCCGGACCCATGTTGAGCTTGCGCACGCGACCGACCGGAATGGTCAGCGAACCGCTGACCGCCGCCGGCGTCAGGTCGCGCATGCTGTCCTCGCGATGGTTGGGCACGAATTTCACCCAGTCGTTGGCTTCGCGGATCATGCTTTCGATCTCGTCCAACGGCACGTCTCGCTTCAACTTGATGGTGAGCGCCTGCGAATGGCAGCGCATCGCGCCAATGCGCACGCAGATGCCGTCGATCGGCGTGATGTCGGCGCCGCTGCGACCGAGGATCTTGTTGGTTTCGACCTGACCCTTCCACTCTTCCTTGCTCTGGCCGCTCTCCAGTTCCTTGTCGATGTAGGGGATGAGCGAACCGGCCAGCGGCGCACCGAAGTTCTTCTTCGGAAAATCGGCGCTGCGCAGGCTGTCGGTGACCACGCGGTCGATGTCGAGAATGGCCGATGCGCTGTCCTTCAGCATCGGCGCGGCCACGCCGTGCAGCGTGCCCATCTGCGAAAGCAGTTCGCGCATGTTCTGCGCGCCGGCGCCGGAGGCCGCCTGGTAGGTCATGGCGGTCATCCACTCGACCAGACCGGCCGAGAACAGCGCGCCCACGCCCATCAGCATCAGGCTTACCGTGCAGTTGCCGCCGATGTAGTCCTTCACGCCGCGCGCCAGACCGTCCTTGATCACGCCCATGTTGACCGGGTCGAGGATGATGATGGCGTCGTCCTTCATGCGCAGCGCGGAGGCGGCGTCGATCCAGTAGCCCTTCCAGCCGGCGGCGCGCAGCTTCGGATACACCTCGTTGGTGTAGTCGCCGCCCTGGCAGGTGATGATGGCGTCCATCTTGGCGAGCTGGGCGACGTCGGTCGCGTCCAGCAGCGGCGCGCTGCCCTGGCCCACGTCCGGGCCGGCGGCGCCGACGCTGGAGGTGGTGAAGAACACCGGCTCCACCAGTGCGAAATCGTTTTCCTCGCGCATGCGCTGCATGAGCACCGAGCCCACCATGCCGCGCCAACCCACCATACCGAGCTTCAACATGTCCGTTTCCTCGTCCGTCTCTTACAGGGCCGCCAGTACGGCGTCGCCCATCTGCTTCGTACCGACCCGGGTCGTGCCCGGCTCGAAGATGTCACCGGTGCGGTAGCCCTGGGCCAGCACCTTGCGCACCGCGTTCTCGATGCGCACGGCCGCCGCTTCGTTGCCGAAGCTGTAGCGCAGCATCATGGCCGCCGACAGAATGGTGGCCAGCGGATTGGCCACGCCCTGACCGGCGATGTCGGGTGCCGAGCCATGGCTGGGTTCGTACAGACCCTTGTTGTTCGCGTCCAGCGAAGCTGACGGCAGCATGCCGATCGAGCCGGTGAGCATCGATGCTTCGTCGGACAGGATGTCGCCGAACATGTTTCCGGTCACCACCACGTCGAACTGCTTGGGTGCCTTCACCAGCTGCATCGCCGCGTTGTCGACCAGCATGTGGCTCAGTTCGACGTCCGGGTAGTCCTTCGACAGGTCGATCATGACCTCGCGCCACAGCTGGGTGCACTCGAGCACGTTCATCTTGTCGACCGAGCACAGCTTCTTGCCGCGCTTGCGGGCGGCCTCGAAAGCGACCCGGCCGATGCGGCGGATCTCTTCCTCGGCGTAGATCATGGTGTTCCAGCCCACGCGCTGTTCGCCCCACTGCGTGTCGCGCACCTCGATGCCGCGCGGCTGGCCGAAGTAGATGTCGCCGGTCAGTTCGCGCACGATCAGGATGTCCAGGCCAGACACGATTTCCGGCTTCAGCGACGAGGCGTTGGCCAGTTCCGGATACAGGATGGCCGGGCGCAGATTGGCGAACACGCCCAGTTCGGAACGGATGCGCAGCAGACCGCGCTCCGGGCGCTGTTCGCGCGGCAGGGTGTCCCACTTCGGGCCGCCGACTGCGCCGAGCAGAATGGCGTCGGCTTCGCGCGCCAGCTTGGAGGTCGCTTCCGGGTAGGGGTCACCGGTGGCATCGACCGCGCAGCCGCCGAGCAGCGCGTGCTCGAATTCGATCTTCAGGCCGTCGGTACGCAGCGCTTCCAGCACGCGCAGTGCTTCGGCAGTGATTTCAGGGCCGATGCCGTCACCGGCGAGAACACAGACTTTCACGGATTGCTCCAGTAGGGGTCAGGCAAACAGCCAGGGCTGTTCGATGCGGCGACGCGCTTCGAACTCGCGGATCTTGTCGGACTGGCGCAGGGTCAGGCCGATGTCGTCGAAACCGTTGATCAGGCAGTACTTGCGGAAGGCATCGACATCGAACCCGATGGCATGGCCGTCCGGGCGCACCACCACCTGCCGGTCCAGATCGATGTGCAGGCGGTAGCCCGGCGTACCGGCGCACTGCAGGAACAGCTGCTCGACTTCCTTCTCCGGCAGGCGGATGGGCAGCAGGCCGTTCTTGAAACAGTTGCTGTAGAAGATGTCGGCGAAGGTGGTGCCGATGATGGCGCGGAAACCGTAGTCCTCGATCGCCCACGGCGCGTGTTCGCGCGACGAACCGCAGCCGAAGTTCTCGCGCACCAGCAGCACGCTGGCGCCCTGGAAACGCGGCTGGTTCAGCACGAAATCCGGGTTCTGCGGGCGCCTGGAATGATCCTGGCCCGGCTCGCCGACGTCGAGATAGCGCCACTCGTCGAACAGGGTCGGGCCGAAGCCCGAGCGCTTGATCGACTTCAGGTACTGCTTCGGAATGATGGCGTCGGTATCGACGTTGGCGCGATCCAGCGGTGCGACCAGGCCGTCGAGCGTGGTGAATGCTTTCATGAGAGACCCTTATGTCGCCGCTTACTTCGCGGATTTCTCGATGGCTTCGCCACCCTTCTTGATGTCCTTGCCGATGCCTTCGACCGTATTGCAACCGGCCAGCATCAGGGTCATCGCGCTCATGATCACGGCAATCAGCTTCATGCTCTGCTCTTCCTCAAACGGAATGTCGGTGGCTTACCGACTCAGACGATTTCACGCACATCGGCGAAACGGCCGGCGATCGCCGCCGCCGCCGCCATCTGCGGACTGACCAGATGGGTGCGTCCGCCGGCACCCTGGCGACCTTCGAAGTTGCGGTTCGAGGTCGAGGCGCAGCGCTCGCCCGGCTCCAGCCGGTCTGCGTTCATCGCCAGACACATCGAACAGCCCGGCTCGCGCCATTCGAAGCCGGCCGCCTTGAACACCTTGTCCAGACCTTCGGCTTCGGCCTGCGCCTTGACAAGGCCGGAACCCGGCACCACCAGCGCCAGCTTCACGTTGTCAGCCACACGACGGCCGTCGACCACGCGGGCGGCGGCGCGCAGATCCTCGATGCGCGAATTGGTACAGGAGCCGATGAACACCTTGTCGATGCGGATCTGGTCGATCGGCGTGCGCGGGGTGAGCCCCATGTACTGCAGCGCGCGGGCGACGCCCTCGCGCTTGACCGGATCGGCGAAATCTTCCGGCGCCGGCACCTGACCGCGCACGTCGGTCACCATTTCCGGCGAAGTACCCCAGGTCACCTGCGGCAGGATGCGGCGGGCGTCGATGTCGACCACGCGGTCGAACTGCGCGCCCTCGTCCGACTTCAGCGTGCGCCAGTACTCGACCGCACGGTCCCACTGGTCGGCGCGCGGCGAGAAGGGGCGGCCGCGCAGGTAATCGATCGTGGTGTCGTCCACCGCCACCATGCCGGCGCGGGCGCCGCCCTCGATCGCCATATTGCACAGGGTCATGCGGCCTTCCATCGACAGGCCGCGGATGGCCGAACCGCCGAACTCGATCGCATAACCGGTGCCGCCGGCAGTGCCGATGACGCCGATGAAGTAGAGCGCGATGTCCTTGGCGCTGACGCCCTTGCCCAGCTCACCCTCGACGCGGATGAGCATGGACTTCGACTTCTTCTGCAGCAGGCACTGGGTCGCCATCACATGCTCGACCTCGGAGGTGCCGATGCCGTGCGCCAGACAGCCGAAGGCGCCGTGAGTCGAGGTGTGCGAGTCGCCGCAGACGACGGTCATGCCGGGCAGCGTGGCGCCGTTTTCCGGGCCGATCACATGCACGATGCCCTGTCGCTTGTCGCGGAAGGGGAAATAGGCCAGCGCACCAAAGGCGCGGATGTTGGCATCCAGCGTTTCGACCTGGGCACGCGAGGTCGGGTCAGCAATGCCCTGTTCCGCGCGGTCGGTCGGCACGTTGTGGTCGGCCGTGGCGACGATGGAATCCACGCGCCAGGGCGTGCGGTTGGCCATGCGCAGGCCTTCGAAGGCCTGCGGGCTGGTCACTTCATGTACCAGGTGGCGGTCGATGTAGAGCAGTGCGGTACCGTCTTCTTCGGTATGCACCACGTGACTTGACCACAGCTTGTCGTAAAGCGTCTGCGCCATTGCAACGATTCCGGCTGATCAGCGAAACCGGGGATTATAACCTTGCGGCGCAGCATCCGGCCGCCCCGCTCAACCTGCGCGGACCACCTCGTCCGGGTGCCACAGCCGCGCCAGCAGCACACAGCCGGCCAGCGCGAACACCGAACTGAGCGCGAACGCCCAGCCACCGCCGAACGGTGCCCACAGCCAGCCGCTGATCAGCCCGCCCACCATGCCGCCGGCGCCGAAGGACACGCTGCCGTACAGCGCCTGCGCCCGACCCTGCTGGCGGGCATCGAACCACTGGTTCAGCGCCGCCACCGAACTGGCGTGGAAGGCGCCAAAGGTGAGGCCGTGCAGCAGTTGCGCGGCCAGCAGCCAGGGCAGCGAGCCGACCATGAAACCGATCACCGCGAAGCGCAGCACCGCGGCGAACAGCGCGGCCAGCAGCATGGTGCGCAACGAGAAGCGCCGCATCAGCGAAGGCATCCACAGGAAAACCGCGATCTCGGCCAGCACGCCCATCGTCCACAAGGCGCCGATCAGGCTCTTGCTGTAGCCGTGCTCGTCGAGGTGGATGGAATAGAAGACATAGAGCGCCCCGTGCGCGCAGCTCATGAAGAAGGCCGCGCCGAACAGCCCGGCCACCGGCCGCCGGCGCAGGATGTCGCGCAGGCCTTCGGTGGCGCGCGGCCGGTCGGCGTGCTCCGGCGCCTCCGGCAGACTGAACGCGAACAGGCAGATGCCGCCCAGAATAAGGCTGCAGGCCCACAGCACCGCGCGCAGACCGGTGCGGTCCAGCATTTCGCCGAGCAGCAGCACGGTGATGACGAAGCCGATCGAGCCCCAGACGCGGATGGCGCCGTAGCGGGCCACCTTCGACTTCAGATGTTCCAGCGTCAGCGCCTCGACCAGCGGCAGCGAGGCGCTCCAGAAGAAGGACATGAGCGCCATCGCGATGAACACGCCGATGAACTGTTCGGTGCCGAAGAAGATGAGGAAACCGGCCAGACTGGCCATGCCCGCGCCACGGATGATGGGCGTGCGGGCGCCGATCCGGTCCGCCAGCCAGCCCCACAGGCTGGGCGCGAGAATCCGCATCACCTGCATCAGCGACATGACGATGGCGATGTCGGCCGCGGAGAAGCCGATCGACGACAGGTAAAGCCCGAAGTACGGTGAAAAGGCGCCGACGAAGGCGAAATAGAAGAGGTAGTAGGCGGACAGTCGCCAGTAGGGGAGCGGCATCGGCGGCAGTGTAGCGCAGCACCGTGCCGCGGCGCCCTGCCCCCGCCCGGCTGCAGAACTTACTGCATGCCGCGACGCAGTTGCACTACACCCTCGCCAACGCGCTGCGCGATCAGGTCGGACTGTATGCCCTCGCTGTAGCTCACGATGTTGTAGCCGGCAAAGCCGCCAGCGCGCGCCAGTTGCTCCGCCCGGCGACGGAACACCATGCGCGCCTCGCCCTCGCCACCGGCGCGGGTACGCATCTTCTTCATGCCGAGAAAGTAGGTGTCGTCGGACAGTTTCGCTTCCTCGATTTCCCAGTTCGGCGCCATCGGGTCCAGCACCAGATAGGCGACATAGGCCGCCCCGGCGAAATAGATGAGCTTTTCCGGCGTGGTGATGTAGCCCGGCGTCAGACGGAGCCGGGTATCCGGGATGATGCTGGACGTCGCGCTGGGCAGCGAACGATCCAGCGAAGAACAGCCGGCCGCTGTCAGGGCCAGCGAGAGGGCGGCGAGCAGCGGCACGTTCATGTTCAGGCCCCGATGTAGTTGAACAGGGACAGGCCGGATACCTTCATGAAGGACTGCTGGGCGGCCTGGAAATAGGACAGGTTCTGGGTGAGCTTGCTGATCGCCTCGGTGTAGTTCAGATCGCGCAGGTTCGAAAGCGATGTTTCGAACTGCAGATTCACCTCTTCGCCCAGCGAGTCGAGCGCCGCCAGTTCGGTGGTGCGCGAGCCGATGCGGGCGCGCGCGGTCAGCAGATTGTCGTTAGCCTGGTCGATGTTGGACATGGCCGAACCGATGGCGTTACTCGTCTTGGCCAGCGCATTGGCGTCTCCGGAGGCCGGCTGTTCCAGCGCCAGAATGACGTCACCTATGGTGTCGAACACGCTCTGTGCGCTGCTGATATTCATCGACACCCGGTCGCCGTCAGCCGGCGCGCCGGTCATCGAGAAACGGGCGCCAAAATCGAACGGAGGCTCCGATCCGCCGTTAGAGCGCAACGTGATGGTGTCACCCTTCAGGAATACGCGCGGCAGCGGCGCGCCGCCGGGGGCTGCGCCGGTGAGCAGCGAATTGCCGCTGCTGTTGTCGATGATGTCGTAGGTGGTGACGCCGCCGGACACCGCGAACACGACGTCGAAATCGCCGGGATTGTTCGGATCGCTCCACTTGCTCATGTCGCTCACGCTGCCGCTGTCCAGCACCGCGGTACCGCGGTTGGCCGGATCGGGCGTAAGCGAGAAATTGCCGTTTCCGGCCGGCGCACGCATGAACACGCTGTTGCCGGAATCGCTGATCGCGAGGCGGCGGTTGCTGGCCACCTGCGCCTCGCGCTGTCCGTCGTCGCCGGCGTAGCTCACGCCGGCTTCGACACTGCCGGAGAACGGCTGCGTGGTGCTCTTGTAACCGCTGAACAGATAGTCGCCGAAGGCATCGCGCGAATTGGCGATGCCCATCATTTCGGAAAACATCGCGCGGATGTCGATCGCGATCGCCTTGCGGTCCGAATCGGACAGCGCTGCACTGCGTGCCTGCACCAGACGTTCCCGTATCGTGCCAAGCAGATCGCCCGCGGTAGCCAGCTGCGATTCCGCAAAGCCGAGCGCGCTCGTGGCATCGCGCCGGTTCAGCGCGAACTGGTCGTTCATCGACTTGGACTGATCGATCTCCAGCGCGCGCGCCGAAGCCACCGGATCGTCCGAAGGTGCCAGCACGCGTCGGCCGCTCGACAGCTGCTGCTGCAGCCTGAACAGATCCGAACTCTGGCGCAGCAGCCCCGAGGTGCCGGTGTCGTACAGGGTGTTGGTCGAAATGCGCATCACGTTTCTCCTCAGCCGCCGAGTTGCAGCACGGTGTCGAACAGCCGGCTGGCCAGTTCGATCATCTTGCCCGCGGCCTGATAGGCCTGCTGGTAACGGAGCAGGTTGGCGGCTTCTTCATCGAGATTGACGCCGGACAGGGACTGCTGCGACTCGGTCACCCGATTGAGAAGCACGGTCTGTGCCGACTGGTTCACCTTTACTTCGCGAGCCTGGGCACCGATATCGGCCACCATCTGGGCGTAGGCGCCCTGGAAGCCGGTGGTGCCGGACGCGAGCGTCTTGCCGCTCTGAAGTGCGGCCAGCGCCAGCAGGTTGCGGTTGTCGCCCTGACCGCTGGCGTTGGGCTGGATGGTAAAAGTGTCGCCGTTGCGCGGCGTACCCGACAGATCAAAAGTGAAGCCGCCCTGGCCGGCAAAGGTGAAGGTCTTGCCGGCCGAGTCGGTGGTCGGATCGTAAGCCAGCGTGCCGCCGGGGCCACCCACCACGTTGAAGGTATTGGTCGTAGCATCGAAAGTCAGCGTGATCGCGCCACCCAGCGGCAGGCCGGTGGCCGAGGTGACCGTGCCGGCGCTGATGCGGCCGTTGCCGGTATTGGCGAGCGCGGCAGATGTGCTGATCGGCATGGCTACCGCCAGCATGCGCGGGTCGGTCAGCACGGTGCGAATCTCGCTCGCGGCATTACGGGTCGGCTGAATCAGGAAACTGTCGCCCGCAGCCAGAGTCGTGGCACCGGAATCCAGCGTGAAGCCCTGCGGGCTGCCGGCCGGCGGCACCCCCCCCAGGGTCGCTGCCGACCAGCTGACGTTGTCGGAAAGACGGGTCAGCGTGTAGTTGGCACCGTCGAAGCGCAGCCGGTAGTCGCTGGTGGTCAGTTCCGACGAATCACTGATGGTGACATTGACATTCGCGGCCGCCACCGTGTCATTGGTGCTCGCCGGCAGTGCCGTGCCGCTCAGCGTGTTGAAGAAGGCAGTGCCCAGGGCGCCGTTCAGATCCTGCCCCAGCTGGTGCTGGGCGTTGAATTGTTCGGCAATGCCGAGGGCGACGCGACCAAGCGCGTTCTGCGCAAGATCCAGCGTGTTGCGCCGGAAGGAAAGCAGGCCGCCGAGCTTGCCACCGCTCAGGGTGTCTTCCTGCAGACGCAGCACCGAACCACCGGGCGCGGTATAGCTGACCTCCGTCCGGCTGGCGTCCTCGATCGACGGTGACGCGGTCAGCGTGAAGGCACTGCCCCCCACCACCACGGGCTGCCCGTTGCCGATGAAGAGGTTGATCGCGCCATCGCTCTGCTGGAGCTGGGTCACGCGCACGATGTCGTTCAGTTCGCTGATCAGGCGCTCTCTTGCGTCGAGCATGTCATTGGCGAGGCGGTTCGGGCCTGTCGTCGACTGCGCCACTGCGATCTGATCGTTGTAGCGCGCGATCTGGCTCACCAGCTGATTGATCTCACCCACCGCACCGGAAATCTCGCCGTTGATCTGATCTCCGACCTGCTCCATGCGCAGGTCCAGGGAATTGAAGCGCGCGGTCATTGCCTGGGCGGAAGAAATGACCGACTGACGTGCCGCCAGTGAAGTGGGCGACGCAGTCACGCTCTGGATGGCATCGAAGAAATCGGTCATTGCCGGCGACATGCCGGCCTGTTCGTCAGCCAGCAGGTTATCGAGCGCACCGATCTGTTCGGCGAAGGCATCGTACTCGGCACTCTGGGTGCGGGCCTCCATCACCTGAGCGGTCAGGAACTGGCTGTAGATGCGTCGCACGGTTTCGACCCGGGCGCCCTGTCCGAGAAAACCGGAACCGGTCATCTGCGGATCATTGGTACCGAGAATCACCTGCTGGCGCGTGTAGCCCGCCGTCGATGCATTCGAAATGTTGTGACCGGTCGTGACCAGCGCGGCCTGGGCCGCGTTCAGTCCGGTGATACCGATGTTGTAGAGCTGGGTTCCCATGATGTGACGTCTCGTCAGCACTGTCCGGACCCATCAAAGCAAAAGGTTTGCCAGCCCTTTTTTATTGCCGTCACAGAGCACGCGGACAATGAGCGCATGCTTGTTCCGGAACTGCGTATTTCGGCCACTGACGTGGCTTTCAAGACCGCCGAAGGGCGCGCCGAGGTAGTGGCGCGCAGGCATGGGCTCGGCCCGCTGGAGCGCGCGCTGCTCATCGTCGCCGACGGGCGGCAGGATTTTGCCGCCCTCTTTGCCGCTCTGGGCCGGCCGGCTTCCGGCGATGCCGAAAGCCGTGCCGCACTGAGCAGGCTGATCGATCTTGAACTGCTGAAGCTGATCGCCGGCAACGATTCAGCTGCGCCAGTTGAACGGAAGTCGCTGGCGCTGGCGCGTCTCTATCTGATCGAAAGCGTGGAGCGCGCCTTGCGAGGCAAGACCGATGCGCTCAAGCCGCTGCTGCGCGACGCCACCGACGAGACTGGCCTGCGACGCGCCTTGCTGGCCTGTGAAAAGGCGTTGCTCGATGCCGGCGCGGTCAGCCAGGCCAGCACGCTCCGCGCCCGCTGTCTGGCGCTGCTGCCGGGCGCGCGCTCAGCCTGACAGCGCAGCCCGCAGCAAGGGGCCGTTGATGATGCGCTGCAGTTTGTCCGCGTAGGCCGGATCGGTTGCATAGCCAGCCTGCTGAAGGCCTCGCGCAAAACTGCCGGCGTCCTGCGCCCCCAGCACCGGGGCGTAGCGCGGCTGGCTCTTCAGCAGCCGCGCGTAGTCGGCAAAGCTCTCTTCGTAGGAGGCGTAGCGACGGAAAGCGTCCGGCTGCTTCACCCAGCGACCGTCGATGTACTCGCTGGCGGCAACGCTTACCGTGTCGCCCTGCCAGTTGCTGCCAGCCTTGATATTGAACAGGTTGTGACTGGGCGAGCCGTCGGCAGCGGTCAGTTCGGCGCGTCCCCAGCCGGTCTCCAGCGCCGCCTGCGCAACCAGGAACTGCGCCGGAATACCGGTTGCGCGGCTGGCCGACAGCGCGGCTGGCCACACCCGCTCGACAAAGGCACGCGCATGCTCAGGCACCTCACGCCCACGCGCCGGCGCGAGTTCGGCGATGGCCGCCTCGATATCCTCCGGGCTGGCAGTACCCGCCTGCAGACTCTGCCGAAGGGCGGCAGACCTTGCCGCCGCCGGCATCTGCGGAAGGCCTTGGAACAGCCCGGATTCGGACAGTGGCTTGAGCGGCGGCGTGATCGAGGTGTCCGCGCTCCGCGCATTGGCCGACAGCTGACGCTCTAGCACCCTGGCCAGCCCGGTGCCTCCGCCCTCGGTCATGACCTGGGCCCACTGCTGGTCCAGCATGTCCTGGAACATCTTGCCTTCCTGCCCGCCGAACAGTTCGTCGCCGTGCGACGCCTCGCGCATCGACTTGATCACCACCTGCAGGAACATGGCTTCGAACTGCTTGGCCGCGGCTTTCAGCGCCTCCGGCGAATTGTCGCGTGCGGCGCGACGCAGCGTGTCGAGCCCGCGTACGTCGGACGCCAGCGAGTTGAGCGCCGGGTTTTCCATCTCAAATGATTTCCAGTTCGGCGCGCAACGCCCCGGCCGCCTTCATCGCCTGCAGGATGATGATGAGATCCTGCGGATTGGCGCCCAGCGCGTTGAGTGCGCGCACCACCTCGGACAGATTTGCCCCCTTTTTCACATTCATCAGCACGCTGCCTTCCTGCTGAATATCGATCTGGTTGCGCTCGGCCGTCGCCGTCCGGCCACCGGACAGCGGTGCCGGCTGGCTGATGACCGGTTCGGAACTGACCGTGACCGACAGATTGCCGTGCGCCACTGCACAGTTGTCCAGGGTCACCGCCTGATTCATCACCACCGACCCGGTACGCGAGTTCACGATCACCTTGGCGGCCTGCTGCGCCGGCGTCACGTCCAGATTCTCGATCCGGCTCATGAAAGCCACTCTCTGACTGGGGTCCAGCGGCGCACGCACTTCGATGCGCCGCGCATCCACCGCCACCGCAGTACCTGGCCCGGTGTTCGCATTGATCGCATCGACCATACGCTGCGTGGTACCAAAATCAGTCGTATGCGTTTCAAGGTGTACGAATTCACCGTCGCCGACCGTGGTGGGCACGGCCCGCTCGACCGTGGCACCGCCGGCGATGCGACCAACCGACAGATGATTGATGGTGACCGACGATCCGCCGGCCGAAGCGCCGGCACCGCCGACCACCACATTGCCCTGCGCGATGCCGTACACCTGACCATCAGCCCCCTTCAGCGGCGTCATGACCAGGGTGCCGCCACGCAGGCTCTTCGCATTGCCCATCGACGACACGGTCACATCCATCGCCTGACCGGGCCGGGCGAAAGGCGGCAGGTTCGACGTCACCATCACCGCCGCCACGTTCTTCAACTGAAGATTCTGCCCGGGCGGCAGCGTGACACCCATGTTGCCAAGCATGTTCACCACGCTCTGCACGGTGAAAGGCGTCTGGGTGGTCTGATCGCCGGAGCCGTCGAGGCCGACCACAAGTCCGTAGCCCACCAGCTGGTTGTTCCGCACACCGGACAGGGAAGCGAGATCCTTGATGCGCTCGGCATGAGCGGTCGGAACAGCCAGCAGGGCCAGCAACAGGACGGAAAGGATGCGCTTCATGTCGATATTCCTCGGGGCCGGTGTTTCCGGTCCGCTCGTTATACGCGGATCTCGCTATCGCCAAAGTCCGGAAAAGAGGCTGGAAATGGCTGTGCGATGTGCGTCAGAGCGGAAGAAAACTCAGGAAGAAGCGGCCAAGCCAGCCCATCACCTGCGCCTCGTCGATGTAGCCGCTGGCGCGATACTCGATGCGAGCATCCGCGACCTGGGTGGATTGCACCGTATTGGCCGCGGTCACCTGCGTCGGATTCACGACGCCGGAAAAGCGGATGAACTCGTCCCCCTGATTGATCGCCACCTTCTTTTCACCCGATACCAGCATGTTGCCGTTGGGCAATACCTCGATCACGGTAACCGTGATCGTGCCGGTGAAATTGTTGTCTGCCGAGGAAGCCCCCTTGCCGGCAAACACATTCTCGCTGTTGGCCTGCAGTGCAGCCCCCTGCATGCTCTTCAGCGGCAGGCCCGCAACCCGGGGCACGCCCACTTCGATGTCGTGCGTGCGATCGGCCGAACTGGAGGCCTTCTTCGCGGCCTGGGTGCGTTCGCTGATATTGATCACCAGCGTATCGCCGATCAGACGTGCACGACGGTCCTCGAACAACGGGCGGGTTCCGCCCGGCTGAAAGATCGCGCCGGCATTCGACTGATACTGAGGACGCGGCTCCGGACGCACGGTCATCGGCTGATGCACCGCGGTCGGCGGTGTGGTCGTGACGCAGCCGGCAAGCATTGCCGCGGCAATCAGCACTGCGGCAAAACCTGCGCAGCGTGCGGCAAGGTTGAGGTGTCGGGTATTCATGGCGGTCTCCGCAACAGCGATCAAAGCTGGGTCAGGCGGGCCAGCATCTGGTCCGAGGTCTGGATCGCGCGCGAGTTGATTTCGTAGGCACGCTGCGTCTGGATCATCTGCACCAGTTCCTCGACCACGTTCACATTCGATGTTTCGACGAAGCCCTGGTTGAGCAGACCGGCACCGGAAGTGCCCGGCGTATTCGGGGTCGCCACGCCGCTGGAGGCGGTTTCGACAAACAGATTTTCGCCCACGCTCTGAAGACCACCGGTATTCACGAAGGTCGCCAGTTGCAGCTGACCGATCTGGGTCGGCGCGTTCTGGCCGGCCTGCAGCACGCTCACCACACCGTCACGGCCGATGGTGACCGAAACCGCATCGGCCGGAATGGTGATCTGCGGCTGCACCGGGAAGCCGCTGGAGGTGACCATGACGCCCTGCGCGTCCTTCTGGAAGGCACCGTCGCGGGTGTAGGACAGGGTGCCGTCCGGCATCTGGATCTGGAAAAATCCTTCGCCCTGGATGGCCACGTCCAGCGTGCCACCGGTCTGCTGGATGTTGCCCTGGGTATGGATGCGTTCGGTCGCCACCGGCCGAACGCCAGTACCGATCTGAAGCCCTGACGGAATCGTATTCTGCTGAGTGTTCAGCGCGCCCGGCTGGCGCAGGGTCTGATACAGCATGTCCTCGAACACCGCGCGCGCGCGCTTGAAACCGTTGGTGCTGACGTTCGCCAGGTTGTTGGTGATGACATCGAGCTGAGTCTGATGTGCATCCATGCCGGTGCGGGCAATCCACAGCGAGCGAATCATGATCGGTTACTCCGGTTGTCAGTTGTTGCCCAGAACCTGGGATGCAGCCTGGTCGTTGCGTTCGGCGGTCTGCAGCATCTTGGTCTGCATCTCGAACTGGCGGGCCAGCGAAATCATTGCCACCACCTGATCGACCACGTTGACGTTGCTGCCTTCGAGAAAGCCACCCGCTACACGCACGTTCTGTGCCTGCGGCACCGGCCCCTGTGCCGTACTGCGGAAAAGGCCATCATCACCGCGCTTGAGCGTGTTTTCGGGCGGATCGACGAGCTTGAGCCGGCCCACCGGATTGACCTGATTGACGCCTCCGGTGCGCTGCACCGTCGACAACGTACCGTCGGCACCCAGCGTGACCTCGGTATCGGGCGGTACCGTGATCGGCCCGGTCTCTCCCTGCACCGTCAGTCCGTTGGCCGTCTGAAGGACACCGGTCGGACTGATCTGGAAATGACCATTGCGTGTGTAGGCTTCCCGGCCGTCCGGCCCGGTCACCGCGAACCATCCCTTGCCCTGGATGGCCATGTCGAAACTGCGGCCGGTCTGTTGCAGCACACCCGGCGTGAAGTCGTTCCTGACGCTTGCGTCCACCACGAAGGCGCGCGACGCGAAGGCTTCCGTCTGCACCGGCACCGCACGCAGGCGATGCTCCTCGGCGCGGTAACCGGTGGTCGAGGCGTTGGCGAGGTTGTGGGCAACGGATGCCTGCCGCTCCATGGTCCACTTGGCGCCTGTCATCGCGGTGTAGATCACGCGATCCATGACATATTCCTATCCATTCTTGATGACTCCGTGGCTCGGAGAGATCACGCAAACCGGCCCGACCGCGACGACAGCTCGGCGCGGGAGTCAGGCCAGGTCAGCGCAGATTCACCAGGGTCTGCAGGATCTGATCCTGGGTTTTGATCGACTGGGCGTTCGCCTGATAGGCGCGCTGCTGGGTAATCATGTTCACCAGTTCCCCGGTCAGGTCGACGTTGGAATCTTCCACCGCCCCCGGCTGCAGACCACCGCGGTTGCCGGTGCCCGGTTCACCGATGGCAGGCGGACCGGAAAACGATGTTTCAGCCCAGGCGTTGCTGCCCAGTTGCACCATGCCATCCGGATTCTGAAAACTGGCCAGCACCACCTGCCCCAGGTTACGCGACTGACCATTGGTATAGCGCCCCTGGATCACCCCTTCCGGCGACACGCTCAATCCGGAAAGCCGGCCCGAGGTGTAGCCATCCTGCGATACCGCGTTCACGCTGTAGGTCGTGCCGTACTGGGTGGAGTTGGTGAAGTTCAGATCGAAAGCCAGCGGAGTTACCGCACCGGTCGTGACAGCAAATGACTGGGCAACGATGCCGGTTGCCGGCGACGTCAGCCGGCCGGTGTTGTCAAAGGTCAGCGTGGTCGGACCCACCGTTGCACCGCCATCCATCGAAGTGTGCAGCGCCCATTCGTTGGCAGTCGCCGTCTTCACGAAATACATCGACATCACGTGAGGATTGCCCAGCGAATCGTATGACGTGAGCGACGTGGAGTAGTTGAAGGAATTGGTGTCCGTCGGATTAAACGCATTGACGGGTGCGGTCTTGCGCGAATCCAGGTTCACCGCGATCGCTGCGTTGTCGGTTGCGAGCGGATCGGCACCGGACAGCGCCGTGTCGATGCGCAGATCGATCGGCGTGGTGACGACGATATTGTCATCGGCATCGGTGCCGTAGCCGGTGAGGCGGTAGCCCGAGCCATTGACGATGTAGCCGTCCTTGTCGACATTGAACTGGCCGTTGCGCGAGTACAGCACGGTGCCGTTGTCGCTCATCCGGAAGAAGCCTTCACCATTGATGGCGATATCCAGCGGATTGCTCGTCACCGTGATATTGCCCTGCGAGAACTGCTGCGCCACACCATTGACGCGTGCGCCGATACCGATCTGGGAGGATCCGCCGCCACCCAGTGTGGTCGCGTAGATGTCGGCAAATTGTGCCTGCGACTGCTTGAAGCCCACGGTGGTCGAGTTCGCGACGTTGTTGCTGATCGCGTCGAGCGCCTTGGAGGCAATGCTCAGTCCGGAAAGTCCTTGCTGGAAGGCCATGATTCAACTCCCGATCAATAGATCTGCTTGATGTCGTTGAGCGTCACCAGCCCCTGCTGGCCGACGTTCAGGCGGACGTTGCCGCCACTGCGTTCAATACTCCCGACCACCGCGAGTTCGAGCGGCGTGCTGGTCAGCGTGCTGCTGCCCTGCACCGCCTTTACGGTGAAGGAGTACGACCCATCCTGAGCAACTGCCGTGCCAGAGTTGTCCAATCCGTCCCAGACAAACGGCACGACACCGGCCTCCTGATCACCCAGCGTCATCTCGCGCACCACAACGCCGCTGGCGGACTTGATCGTGACGGTGACCTGATCGGCCGGCGTTTCGAGCTCCAGCCCCCCCATCGCCTGGCCGTCGACCAGCTTGAGGGCCGAGCCTTCGATCAGCACCGCATGTCCGACCAGAGCGGCCGCCTGCAGCTGCTGCGCCTCGGTCGAACTGGCCATCATCTGTTCCAGCGTGCTGTTGAGCTTGGTGATGCCATCAACCGTGCTGATCTGGGCAAGCTGCGAGGTGACCTGCGCGTTGTCCATCGGACTGAGCGGATCCTGCATCTTCAGCTGGGTGGTGAGCAGCATCAGGAAGCGGTTCTGCGCCGCATCCAGTTCCGACGTTTTCTCGGTCCTGCCGCCATTGAGCGAGCTGTAGGGGTCCGTGCCGGACGATCCATTGACGGAATTGACGGCCATGGCGATCTCCTTACTGTCCGATGGTGAGAGTCTTGAGCATCAGCTGCTTCGCGGTATTCATCATTTCCGCGTTGGTCTGGTAGGAGCGGGACGCCGAAATCATGTTCACCATCTCCTCCACCACATTGACGTTGGGCATCTGTACGTAGCCCTGGGCGTCAGCAGCCGGATTGTTAGGGTCGAAGGTCATGCGCATCGGTGCCGCGCTTTCGACGATCTGGGTCACGCGCACACCTTGCGCATCACCGCCTTCGGCGAACGGCTTGACCTCGAATACCACCTGCTTCGCGCGGTAGGGCCGGCCATCGGCAGACGCTACCGAGTCGGCGTTGGCCAGATTGCTCGACGTGGTGTTCAGGCGCACCGACTGCGCAGTCAGCGCGGAACCGGCAATGCCGAAAACGTTGAACATGTTGCCTGCCATGATTCAGTCTCCTTACTGACCCTGAACGGCCTGCTGCATGGTGCGCAGGCGACCGCTGATGAAGGTGAGCAGCGCTTCGTACTGCACCGAGTTCTCGGCGAAGGCGGAACGCTCGACATCCATGTCCACCGTATTGCCATCGACGCTGGACTGGGTTTCGGTGCGGTACTTCATGGCCTGTTCAAAGGCGCCACCGTTGCCCTTCGCATCGATGTGGCGGCTGGACGTGCGAGCCAGTTCGACCGGACCGCCAGCACCGGCCTTGCCGCCCAGCGCGCTCTCCAGCGCGCTCCTGAAATCGAGATCGCGCGCCTTGTAATGCGGCGTGTCGGCGTTGGCGATGTTCGACGCCAGCTGCTGCTGGCGTGCGGCACGCACGCCGAGGGCGGCTTGCGGAAGATCGAGAAGACGGTCGAGCGGAGTCGGCATGATGGGCCATCCATTGCAGCTATCGTGCCAGTGACTGTAAGCGGGGAGGGGCTGCCGGAAACGGCAAAAAAGGATGATCGCCACCCCCACTTTCCAACGCTTCTGCCGTCTTTCGCCGGCAAGCTTTGCCGCGGCAAACACTTTTTCTGGCGCGAACCGGCTTCCGTAAAGGATTTGCCAACCGGACGGCAAACCTGACCGGCACCGTGCCGGCAAGCGATCGAAACAGGACTGCGCCAGCACGGCTATTCCGGGTACCGCATGCCGCCGATCCGTGCTGCAATGGACACATCCCTGTCTGAACGTTCGACGAGACCCTCTCAATGCGTCACTGGCTTACTGCTGTCTTCCTGGCCCTTGCCTGCGCGGCCACCTCCGCGCAGACGACTGCGGACACGCTGCGTGCAAGTGCCTTACGTTTCCTGGAGGCGCAGACGGCCGGGCTGCCTGGCACGGCCAGCATAGAAGTAGGACAGCCCGACGCGCGAATGGCACTGGGCGCCTGCTCTGCACACGAGATATTCCTGCCGCCGGGGGGCCGGGCCTGGGGTCGCGTCAATGTGGGCGTACGCTGCACCCGGGGCGCAAGCTGGACCCTCTACATTCCGTCCCGCGTGCGGGTGGAAGGAGACTATCTGGTGACCGCACGCGCGCTCGGGCGGGGCCAGGTGATTGGCGAAGGCGACTACGCCTTCATGCGTGGCGAACTGACCGAACTTCCCCCCAACATGATTCTCGACCCGCAGCAGGCGATCGGACAGTCTGTACAGGTGGCCATCGGCGCCGGCCAGCCGCTGCGAGCCGACTGGCTGCGCGCTCCGCCTGCGGTACAGCAGGGGCAGATCGTGAAACTGATTGCCCGCGGCAGCGGCTTTGCAATCAGCCATGACGGCAAGGCGCTGGCCACCGCCCAGGCTGGACAGACCGTGCAGGTCCGCACCGGCAGCGGTCAGGTGGTGAGCGGCATAGCACGACCGGGCGGCATCGTCGAGGTGGTCTACTGAGCGGGCAAGCGGCAAGTAATTCCTCGTGGAGCCGCGCCAACGCTTGATATAGTCACGATGAAACATCGATGTAAGACGACTCCCTACAAAAAGTTCTAAAGTTTTTTCAGGGCTGGGTCGTAATACGATTCGAACGTATTCAGAAAGGGTTCATCGTGAAAATCGACGGAACTGGAAAACCGCTGGGCCCCGCGCCGTCCTCGGCCGCGCGCAGCAGCTCCAGCAGCAGTTCGACCTCCGCCACGTCGGCCGCCTCGGCGCCCGGCGCGCAGATCGACATTTCGGGCACCTCCTCCCGCCTGCGGGAACTGGAAGCCACCATTTCCAACGTGCCGGTGGTCGACAGCGCGCGCGTGGATGAAATCAAGCAGGCCATCGCCGACGGTCGCTTCAAGGTCAATGCGGACCGCGTGGCCGACAGCCTGATCGAAAGCGTCCGGCAGATGCTGAACGCCCGACCGGCCACCTGATGCTGTCTGCCGAACTGGCCGCGCAGATTGCCGCGCGGCTGTCAGCCCTGATGACCGAAGAAGCCGCGACCCTGCGCGTGGCCCTCGGTCATTTGCGTGCGGAGCGCGCCGCGCTGGAGGCAGGCGACATCGACGCCCTGCCCGTACTCGCCACACGCAAATCGGAAGCCTACGCGCGTCTGGCCCAGCTCGGCGACGCGCGCAGCGCGCTCATTGCGCGAGCAGGCGTTCAGCAGACTGCAAAGGCCGACGTCGATGCACTGTTTGCCAGCGGCCCCGAATGGTCAGCCTGCAGTCAACCGTTTGCGGATCTGCTGTCGCTTGCGCGCGAAGCGCATGACGCCAACCAGGCGAATGGTGAAATGATCCGCGCCCAGATGAAATCCAGCCAGCAGGCACTGGCCGTACTCATGTCCGCCGCCGAACAGGCATCGACCTACGGCCCGGACGGGCAATCGAGCCCACTCACCAGCCGGCGCTCCTTCGGCAGCGCCTGACGCGCGCCGGAAAAGTCCGCTTACACCCCCTGTACGCCGCTTGACCTGGCGACACACCGTGTTCGCCGCGGCGTTTCATCGTGTGCGCCTTGCCATTGCCCGGGCATTCCGATGCGCCCACACCGCCTTGTTTCGCTGACCCTTTATGTCGTACTGCTTGCCGCCTGCGCCACCCACGCCCCGGAAGGCGATCTCCGTCATCGCGACGGGCCGGACAGCGTGCGGGAAGACCTGCAGACCCAGCTTTCAGAAGTCGAACAGCGCCTGTCGCTCACACCCTTCCAGCAGGTGCGCTGGGACCGCTATCGCGAAGCGGTGGGCGCCCTGATGGCCGATCAGCTCAGAATGGATCCGCGACCCGTTTCGCGGCTGGACGCGATGCGACAGATTCAGCGCCGGGTGGACGTCGTACGCAACCGGTTGGTCGCGATGGAAGATGTCGCTGAGGCAGCGGGCCCGCTGTACGAATCGCTGGACGACAACCAGAAGCGCATCGCCGACAGGCTGCTGCCGGGCACGGTACCGGCTCTGTATTCGGGGCTGGGTGCTCGGGATGGCGAACAACGCAGCGACCGGGGCGATCGAGGCGGACCACCGCACGGCGGCCGGCGCCGCGACTGATCTGCGGCCGCGCAAGGCACAGCAGCTCAGAGCCTGGGAAAACTTGAACCGAGCGCCCCTTCGGGCACGTCGACCGGCGCGTTTGCCGGTTTGCCGCCAGGCACGGCGCGATCGTTGGAATAGGTTTCGATGCGTATCGACACCCGCCGGTTCTTTGCCCGACCCTCTTCGCTGTCATTGCCGGCAATCGGTCGCTGATCGGCAAGACCTGCCGCGGTCAGCCTTGCCGGTATCACGCCCTGCTCCTCGAACACCTGGATCACCGCGGCGGCCCGGAGCGCCGAGACCGCCCAGTTGGACGGCGTACCGGGCGCCGGCAGCAGGCTGTCGGTATGCCCTTCGATCACCAGAGGATAGTCGGTGTAGAGCAGCACACCGGCGATGGCTGCAATGATGTCGCGCGCGGCCGGCTCCAGCGTTGTCTGGCCGCGGCCGAACAGGAAGGTGGCGTCGAGGTCCACCGTGATACCGAGCGCACCGTCGGTCACCGTGGCCTGACCTTCACGGGTAAGTGCCGACAGCGCCTCGGTCAGTTCGGTCATCGTGCGCTGCGCACGTTCGCGCCTCTCCTTTTCCTTCTGCGCAGCGCGCGCCTGACGCAGCTGGTCCAGTTCCACCTGCAGGGCGCTTCGGGGCGCCGCCACGGTGGGCAGTTCGATCAGCTGCACGCCATCCTTGGCAGCGAAGGCGCTGTTCAGCGACGCGCTCAGCACCCGGTACTTGCCTTCGTTGACCTGAGAGATCGCGTACATCACGACGAAGAAGGCGAACAGCAAGGTCACAAGATCGGCGTAGGACACCAGCCAGCGGTCGTGATTCTCGTCCGAATCCGGCACGTAGCGGCGCTTGCGACGCATGGCGTTCAATCCGGAATCTTCGCCACGTAGCCGAGCAGACGGCTTTCGACGATACGGGGGTTGTCGCCGTTGGCGATGGACACCAGACCATCGATGAACAGTTCACGCATCATGATGAGCTGCGACACATGGGTCTGCAGCTTGCGACCTATCGGCAGAAAGATCAGGTTGGCGGTGCCCACGCCATAGATGGTGGCGACGAAGGCGGTAGCGATGCCGGCCCCCAGCCGGGTCGGATCGCCCAGATTTTCCATCACGTGGATCAGGCCCAGCACCGCCCCCATGATGCCCACGGTCGGCGCGTAGCCCGCAGCCGAATCCCATACCCGGGCGGCCTGGCGCAGCGTGTTTTCATAGGTGGTCAGATCGACTTCCATCACGTCGCGCAGCCGGTTGGCATCGGCGCCGTCGATCAGCAACTGCACTGCTTTCTGGAAGAACGGATCGGTTTCACCGCCCATCTGCCTTTCCAGCGCCAGCACGCCATCGCGCCGCGCCAGATGCGACCAGGCCACCAGCTTCCGTATAAGGTTTTCGGGCGACACCGCCGGCGCGGCAAAGGCCCAGCCGCCCATGCGCATGCCGCGGATGAAAATCGGGTAGCGGGTCTGCAGCATGGTCGCACCCAGGGTGCCGCCGATCACGATGACGAAGGCTGCCGGCTGGAACAGGGACGACAGGCTGCCGCCCTCAAGCACCTGGCCGACCATGATGGCGGCCAGCCCGAGCAGCAGGCCGGCGATGCTGATGCGGTCCGCGCGCACAGGTATGGGCTCAGCCGCGGGCGGCGATGCGGCTGCGCAGTCGGGCGATGGCCTGGCTGTGCAGCTGGCAGACGCGCGATTCTGACACGCCGAGGATTTCGCCGATTTCGCGCAGGTTCAGGTCTTCCTCGTAGTACAGGCCCATCACCGTCTTTTCGCGTTCCGGCAGATCACCGATCGCCTTCACCAGCACGTCGCGCATGTTCTTGTCGAGCAGGCGCTCCAGCGGATCAAGGTCTTCGGTGCCCACGCTGTGGCGGTCGAGGTAATCGTCGTCGTCGCCGTCGGTAAAGTCCTCGAAATACACCAGCTGGTAGCCGCGCGCCTCCTGCAGCATCTTCTGGTACTCGCCCAGCGGCATGCCCAGTGACTCGGCCAGTTCGCCTTCAGTCGGCTGGCGGCCCTTCTGCTGTTCCAGCGTGTGGATGGCGGATTCGATGCGGCGCATGTCACGACGCAGGCTGCGCGGCAGCCAGTCGTTCTCGCGCAGACCGTCCAGCATGGCACCGCGGATGCGCTGCACGGCGTAGGTTTCGAACTGTGCGCCCAGCCCTTCCTCGTAACGGCTCATCGCGTCGAGCAGGCCCAGCATGCCGTTCTGGATGATGTCCTCGACCTGCACGCTGGCCGGCAGCTTGGCCATCAGGTGATAGGCGATGCGCTTGACCAGCGGCGCGTAGTGTTTGGCGAGCTGGTCGCGGTCCAGTGTTCCGGATGCGGTGTACATGATTCTGTCCTCTGCTGCGGGTCGCCGTGCAGTCAGGCCACGCGGGCCGGAAGCTCGCCTGCACGCCCTCCCCGGTCGCCGCGGTGGTCCGCAAGCGGTTCGTTCAGGGCCGACAACATACCGGTTTTATCCGCTTCGCGGGTCACGAAAAGCTTTTCGGCAAGATCGCGTCCGATCTTGAGCGCGTCATCACCGGCCACCGAGAACACCGGCCGCTGGTAACCGGCCGGCAGACAGCCCAGCCAGTGCAGCGCAGAGCCAAGGTGTTCGCTCACCACGCCGTTGAGGCTGGCGAAGGCCTGACGGGCATCGGCCACCGAACGCGCGCGACTCACACCGATGTGCACCGGGCAGACATGGCCGGTACCGACCGGCGTAGCGCCGGCCAGATGCCGCTTGATCAGCGCGTAGGCGGCGGTGATGCTGGCACCGGAAGCGGCGGTCACCACCGCCAGACGGTCGGCGCGACGGGCCAGCGCCGACAGCTGACCGTCCTCCAGCGCACAGTCGATCACCAGCAACTCGGTATCACGGGTCAGTTCTATCAGCGCATCATCCAGCGCCTCGGTCTGCAGACGGTTCAGCTGGCGTGACGCCGCAGCCAGCCGCGCGGCCGGCACCACCACCACGCCGTGCTGGGACGCGATGCGCACCGCCGACAGCGGCGCGTCACGGTTGAGCGCCTGCAGCAGATCGATGCGCGAAGTCAGACCGAGCCGGGCAGTGGCCGAACCGGCGCCCTGGTACTCGTCGATCAGGGTCACCCTCAGGCCGCTGCGGGCGGCTTCGATGGCGGTGGCCACCGCCAGCGAGGTGCTGCCGGCACCCGGGATGGCGCCGGCAAAAGCGATACGCTGGGTCGGGAAGCGGCGGAACAGCGCGCGCAGGCCGGCGGCCTGGTCATGCATCAGATCAGCCACGGCTCACCTCGCTGCGCAGGTCGCGACGGGAAGCTGCCATCAGCAGGCCGGCGTCCTGCGGGCTCAGATGCTGGGAAGACTCATCACCGGCGGCACGCAGCGCACGGTGCATGAGATAGGCACGGTTGGGCAGATGCAGGTCTTCCGGCACACGCTGGCCGTTGGCCACGTAGTAAAGCGGCAGCTGGTGGCGCATGAGCACGTCCAGCACCGGGCCCAACGTGACCGACTCGTCCACCTTGCTGATGATGGCGCCCGCCAGATCGGCGCCGCCGTTCGGCGCAGAGTAGGCACGCACCACGTCGTCCAGCGCGTCAGCGCGGGCGACTGAATTGAGCAGCAGCAGACGACGCACGTCGCCGCTGGAGGACAGCATCGCGATCTGTTCGGCCACCGCGCGGTCACGCTGGCTCATGCCGACGGTGTCGATCAGCACCATGTGCTTGTCGCGCAGTTCGACCAGCATGCGGCGCAGATCCGACGCATCGCGCACCGCGTGCACCGGCACGCCGAGGATGCGGCCATAGATGCGCAGCTGTTCGTGCGCGCCGATCCGGTAACCGTCGGTGGTGAGCAGCGCCACCTTGTCGGCACCGTGGCGCACCACGCAGCGGGCAGCCAGCTTGGCGGTGGTGGTGGTCTTGCCGACACCGGTCGGGCCGACCAGCGCATAGACGCCACCGCGGTCGATGATGTCGGCATCGGAATTGAGGGTGATCAGGTCGCGGCCGATCAGCGTGCGCAGTTCGTTGCGCGCGGCGGCCAGCGAATCTGAACTGGCCAGCTGGTCGAGCAGGCGGTAGGTGGTGACCGCGCTGAAACCGGATTCGAGCATTTCAGCGGCGAGCGAGGTCTTGATCGGCGAGGTGCGCGACATTTCGCCCCAGGCGAAGCCCGCAAGCTGCTGTTCCAGCATGCGGCGGATACTGCCCAGTTCCTCGCGCAGCGCGGGATCCAGTTCAGGCGCGCGTTCGGCCGGCTGCACTGCCGGCGCTTGCGGCGCGGCACGGCGCGACACCTGTTCGGGCTCGACCGTCGGGCGGCGCATCGGTACTTCGGCGTGGGCTTCGAGCTGTTCGTTGGCCGGCGCCTCCTGCTGGCGCGAACGCGCCATGTCACGCAGTTCGGCCGGCGTGGCCGGGCGCGGGCGGTAGGGCTGCCAGGGCTTGGGCGCACGCACCTCATCGCGCGGCTCGGCGGCCGGCGCGGTGCGGCGCGAAGCCAGGCTGCTGGACAGCGTAACCTCGAAATCATCGTCAGCATCGGGCATCGTCGGCATCGCCCGCACCGGAGACGGTTCGGCCACCGGGGGCGGGGCGGCCGGCTTCTTCGCCGGTGCCGTCATCGCCTCAAGCGCATTGGCCGGCAGCGCGAGTATTTCCACGCCGCCCTCGACCGGGCGGTTCGACAGCACGATGGCGTCGGGGCCGAGGTCTTCCTTGATGCGGCGCAGGGCGTCGCGGGCGGTGGCAGCCAGATATTTGCGAGGCGTCATGATTTGACTCCGATGACAGCAGTGACCTTGATGGTCCGGGATTCAGGAACTTCGGAATTGGCGAGCACCTTGAGGCTGGGCACCGCGCGGCGCAGGAAGCGCGACAGCAGCCAGCGCAGCGGCGCCGGCACCAGCAGCACCGCCGGCAGCCCCATCTCTTCCTGGTTCTGCGCGCTGCGGGCGACTTCGTTCATCAGCGTGTCGGCCAGACCGGGTTCGATCACCGAACCGTCGCCGCCACCGCCCAGCGCCTGACCGAGCAGACGCTCCAGGCCCGGATCGAGCACCATGACCTGCACGTCGCTGCTGCCCGGAAACAGCTGCTGTACGATGGCACGGCCCAGCGCAACGCGCACACGGGACGCCAGTTCCATCGGGTCCTGCGTGCGCGGCGCGAATTCGGCTAGCGTTTCGATGATGGAGCGCATGTCGCGAATGGCCACGCCCTCTTCCAGCAGACTTTGCAGCACGCGCTGCACGACGGACAGCGGCAGCGCCTTGGGCACCAGGTCCTCGACCAGTTTGGGCTGCTCCTTGCCCAGATGATCCAGCAGCGACTGCGCTTCCTGACGGCCGAACAGTTCCGAGGCGTGGGTCAGGATGAGGTGATTCAGATGCGTGGCGATGACGGTGGACGCATCGACCACGGTGTAACCCAGCGCATGTGCCTGTTCGCGCAGCCCCTGCTCGATCCAGACCGCTGGCAGACCGAAGGCCGGATCGCGCGCCTCGCGGCCCGGCAGCGAACCCGCGACGCGCCCCGGATTGATCGCCATGAGACTGCCCGGATAGGCCTCGCCGCTGCCGACCTCCACACCTTTGAGGGTGATGCGGTAGCCGTTGGGTTTCAGTTCCAGATTGTCGCGAATATGCACCGGTGCGGTCAGGAATCCGACCTCGGCTGCGAACTTCTTGCGCAGGCCACGGATGCGTTTCAGCAGTTCGCCGTCCTGACCGCGATCGACCAGCGGAATCAGGCGATACCCGACTTCAAGACCCAGGGTATCGACCGGCACCACGTCGCTCCATGCCGCCTCCTGCTGTTCCGGTGGCACCACGGCCTGAGCAGCGGCCGCCTTTTCGGCCGCTGCCCTCTCGCTGCTTTCGCGCGTCTTGGGCGCCGCTTCCTTCTGCACGCCTCGCCAGGCCAGATAGCCCAGACCGGCCGCCAGCAGCAGGAACACGAAATTGGGCATGCCCGGGATCATGCCCATCAGCCCCATGATGCCGCCGGAGATGGCCAGCACCCGCGGATTGCCGAACAGCTGGTTGATCACCTGGCCACCCACATCACCTTCGCTGCCGACCCGCGACACCACCAGGCCCGCGGCAATCGAAATGACCAGCGCTGGAATCTGCGCCACCAGGCCATCGCCGATGGTCAGCATGACGTAGGCCTTGGCAGCGCCGCCGGCGGTCATGTCGTGTTCCATGATGCCGATCAGCATGCCGCCGACCATATTGATGAGCAGGATGAGGATGCCGGCGACCGCGTCGCCGCGCACGAACTTGGATGCACCGTCCATCGAGCCGTAGAAATCGGCTTCGTCAGCGATCTCGCGGCGACGACGGCGCGCCTCGTCCTCGCCGATCAGGCCGGCGTTGAGGTCGGCGTCGATCGCCATCTGCTTGCCGGGCATCGCATCCAGCGTGAAGCGCGCGCCCACTTCGGCGATCCGGCCGGCACCCTTGGTCACCACCACGAAGTTGATGACGGTCAGGATGACGAACACGATGATGCCTACCGCGTAGTTGCCGCCGACCAGGAAGTGGCCGAACGCCTCGATCACCTTTCCGGCCGCATCCGGCCCGGTGTGACCTTCCAGCAGCACCACCCGGGTAGAGGCCACGTTGAGCGACAGACGCAGCAGCGTGGTCACCAGCAGAACGGTCGGAAACACCGAAAAATCAAGCGCTTTCGTCGTGTACAGCGCTACCAGCATCACCATCACCGACATCGCGATATTGAACGTGAAGAACACGTCCAGCACGAAGGTCGGCAGCGGCAGCACCATCATCGACAGAATGAGGACGATGAGCAGCGGCGCGGCCATCTGCCGGATATTCGGCGAGCCGATTGCCTGACGGAGCGAGAGAGACGAAGCCATGACGACATTTCAGCGCAGGCGGCGTCCATCAAACCCCGAGAAGAAGCGGAGTTTTACCCGGCTATTGGACGCATCGGACCGCTTCCCATCCATCCGCCCGGGTCACCGCGCCCGCTGCGAGCGCAGAACAGCGTGGCAAAGACAGGCCACCCGGAGGTCGTCAGAGGGAGATCGTGAGAGTGCTGGCCAGGCGGACAACCGGCCGGCCACCGTTAAGGCAACGGATGACGGATGCGATGATCTGCGTGCGCAAAATGAAACGGGGGCACACGCCCCCGTCCGGTTGAAGCACGACTCCTGCACCGCCACGGCCGCTGAAAGGGCGGCTGGAACCGCCAGGCGGCGCGAAAGACGCGGGCATCGCCCGCGTCCGCTTACTTCACGCGGTTCTTGTATTCGCCGGTGCGGGTGTCGATTTCGATCTTGTCGCCGATTTCGCAGAACAGCGGCACCGGCACTTCGAAGCCGGTGTTGATCTTGGCCGGCTTGAGCACCTTGCCCGAGGTGTCGCCCTTGACGGCCGGCTCGGTGTAGGTGATTTCACGCACGACCGAGTTCGGCAGTTCGACCGAAATGGCGCGGCCTTCGTAGAACACGACTTCGCAGGTCATGCCGTCTTCGATGTAGTTCAGCGCATCACCCATGTTCTCGGCTTCGACCTCGTACTGGTTGTACTCGGCGTCCATCAGCACGTACATCGGGTCGGCGAAGTAGGAATAGGTGACTTCCCTGCGGTCCAGGATGACCACGTCGAACTTGTCGTCCGCCTTGTAGACGGTCTCCTGACCGGAGCCGGTCAGCAGGTTCTTCATCTTCATCTTGACGACGGCGGCGTTGCGGCCCGACTTGTTGTATTCGGCCTTGAGCACGACCATGGCGTCGTTGCCGATCTTCACGACGTTGCCGGCGCGCAGTTCCTGTGCGGTTTTCATGCAGTGTTCCTGTGGGGATGGAGGCCGGCCGGCAAAGCACCGTGGCCCGTCAGTCGGGCCCCGAAGCTTCTTGCAACCCCTGTTGCAATGCCCGTCGCGGCAAACCCGGCATTATATAGGTGTCTGATTAAACGAAACAAGCTGGCTTGCAAGGTCGGGCTGCCGGGCAAGGCGGGCGGCCCATGCCTCCGCGTGGTGCCGCAGCGCCGGCAGCGCCGCGAACAGCGCGTGCCAGCCCTCGGCAGGCAGCGGAAGATCGCGGTTCCACGCCGCGTGGACCGTGCGCAGCGCCTGCGCTGCCTCCGGGCCCAGACCCGCGCAGCGGCGGTCGAGAAAGGCATCGAGCTTCACGATGTGGGCGTCGTCCTGCTGGCGGTAGATGTGCCAGAGCAGCGGGCGGCCCGCCCACTGCGCACGCACGAAGGAATCCTCGCCGCGCACGATGTTCAGGTCGGCATGCCACAGCAGCGCGTCGTAATCGTCCTGATCCATGAAACGCAGCGGACGGATGTCGAGTGCGCCGCGCCGGTGGCTCTCGCCCGGTTGCAGCGACCGCCCGCAAAGGCGCTCAAGCGCAGCCAGAGCCCGACCTTCCGGCACCCAGAGCTGGGCGGGCCGGGCGCCGCCCGCCAGGGCATCAACCAGGGTAGCGATGGCCCCGCTCTCGTAGCTGAACAGCGAAAGTTGCCGCGCGCCCGGCTCGGGCTGCATGCCGAGGCGGGCGAAGGTGGCCTGCTGCAGCGCCACATCTGCACGCCATGCATCACGCCGCGCGAACAGATCATGCTCGCGCAGCAGACCGCCGGTACGCGGCGTGAAACCCGGGAAAAAAAAGTGCTTGGCCAGGCCGGTCGCCGGATCGCGCGAGGCGAGGCCATGGCAGCCGTCGACCCAGTCCTCCGCGCTGAGGTATTCCAGATTGAACCAGCGTGGCGGCTGCGGCAGCGCGGCCATGGCGTCGATGTAGCTGCGCGGCAGTTCGCAGGCGAAGGCCTCGATCACGCAGGTGGCCGGCTCGATGTCCGCCGGAAGCGTGGTCCACTGCAGTACGTCAATGGCGGCGTCCTTCCAGCCGGTCGGCTTGATGCGGGCCAGCGCCTCCGGCGCATCGATCCAGAGCCTGACCCGCCAGCCGTGATCGTTCGCCAATGCCCGGGCCAGTCGCCAGCACACCCCGGCGTCACCGAAATTATCAATGACGCGGCAGAAAAGATCGGCGTCCGGCCTGTACCCGGGGTGCATGCGTGAAAAATCTCCATTCCGGGGCTCGACAGCCCTTCAAGTCGGCGAACCCGATGTCGTAATCAGTGCTGCAGCCGCGATTGACCATCCGCAACAGTATCAGGAGTCCCGACATGTCCATGCCGCGCCCGACGTCCGAAGCACTGGGTTTTCGCCACACTCATCGCCCGCTGAAATCGGGGGAACCCATTCCGTCCATGCCCAGCCTGTTCGACCAGATCGCGCAGATCAACGCGATGGCGATGGTGGCCGAGGCTGGCGGTGAAGCCGACAACGACAGTCTGCTGATCGACGGCTACGATGAAGACGACGACCTGAACAACTGAGCGCATCCCGGCGGGAGCCGTCCCGCCTTCAGGAAGGGAGGCACGCCGCCGTTAACGGGTCATCGCAACAAGGACCTGACCGATGCGCGACGCGTCCAATGCAACGCTGGAGGGCTGGGTCGCCCACATGGGCGACAAACCCCTGCCGGTGCTCGCCCGCACCACGCGGGAGCTCGCTCAATTGCGCGAGGCCGAAAATACGGTCAGTGCACGCACCATCGCGCAGGTCATCCTGCACGACCCGCTGATGACACTGCGCGTGCTCGCCTTCATCGAAACCCGGCGCGGCCGCAGTCAGCATACCGACATCACCACCATAGAGCGGGCGCTGATGATGATAGGCATCACGCCCTTCTTCACCCACTTCGAATCGCTGCCCACGCTGGAAGACCACCTGCACGGCCATCCGCAGGCCCTGCTCGGCGTGATGCGGGTGATCGCCCGTGCGCGCAAGGCATCCGCCTGGGCACGCGAGTGGGCCCTCATCCGTCACGACATCGACGTCGATGAAATCACTGTCGCCACGCTGTTGCATGACGCGGCGGAGATACTGTGCTGGGTATTCGCGCCCACGCTGTCACTGAAACTGCGAGACCTTCTGCGGGCCAATCCGACCATGCGAACCGCGGCCGCGCAGAAGGCGGTGTTCAATGTCACCGCGCATGATCTGCAACTCGCCCTGGCGCGCGCGTGGAAACTGCCGGCGCTGCTGGTGGAGCTGATGGGGGGCGCGGCCAACCCGTCACCACGGGTGCGCAACGTGCAGTACGCGATCAACCTGGCACGCCACAGCGCCAAGGGCTGGGACGACCCTGCGCTGCCCGACGATTTCAAGGACATCGAAGAGCTGCTGCACATCAGCCATGAAAGCCTGCTCGGCCGGCTGGGCCTGCCGATGGACGGATCGCAACCGCCTACGCCACCGGAACACGCGGAAAACCCCGAACTGCCGGGAACCGATACCGACGGCGGTACGGAAACCTGAAAGAAAGCCACCGCAAGCGGTGGCTTTTCGCCCTAGCGGCGCGATTCCAGCACTTCCCAGCGCAGCATCGCGGCATCGATTTCAGCCGCCAGTTCACCCAGCCGGGTGGAGAGCTTCGCCGCGTCCTGACCGCTGACCGCGCCAGTGGACAGGCGATCGGTCAGCGCCCCCTGTTCGGCCTCCAGCGAGGCAATGCGGTCAGGCAGCGCATCGAGCTCCTTCTGTTCCTTGAAACTCAGCTTCGTCTTCTGCGCAGCAGCCGGCTTGTCGGCCCTGGCCGATGCGACAGCCGCCGCCGCGGGCTTCGCCGGCGCATTCGGTGCCACATTCGGTGCCACGTTCGCCGGAGCGGCCGGCGCCGCGGCGCGTTGCGCCACCCAGTCACTGTAGCCGCCGACGTATTCGCGCCACCGCCCGTCGCCTTCATAGGCGATGGTCTGGGTCACCACCGCGTCGAGGAAGGCGCGGTCGTGCGACACCAGCAGCACGGTGCCGTCGTAGTCCTGCAGCAGCTGTTCGAGCAGATCCAGCGTTTCCATGTCGAGATCGTTGGTCGGCTCGTCCAGCACCAGCACATTGGCCGGTCGCGCGAACAGGCGCGCCAGCAGCAGCCGGTTGCGCTCGCCGCCGGACAGCGATTCGACCTTGGCCCGCGCACGCTGCGGCGGGAACAGGAAATCGCCCAGATAGCCGATCACATGGATGCGCTTGCCGCCGATCTCGACGAAATCCGAGCCCGGGCTGATCACTTCGGCCAGCGTGGCCGATTCGTCGAGCTGGGCGCGGAACTGGTCGAAATAGGCCACCTGTATGCGGCTGCCGGTGCGCACACTGCCTTCGTCCGCCTCCAGCTGACCGAGGATGAGCTTGAGCAGCGTGGTCTTGCCGGCGCCGTTCGGGCCGATCAGGCCCACTTTGTCGCCACGCACGATGCGGGTCGAGAATTCGCGCACGATGGGCCGCTCGCCGTAGCGCTTGCTCACGCCTTCGAGTTCGGCCACCAGCTGACCCGATGCTTCGCCGCGGTCCAGTTCCAGCTTGGCTCGCCCCATCTGGTCACGGCGCGCCTCGCGCTGGGCGCGCAGTTCGTCGAGCCGCTTTACACGGAACTGGGCGCGGGTGCGGCGGGCTTCCACGCCCTTGCGTATCCACACCTCCTCCTGCGCCAGCAGCTTGTCGGCGCGCGCGGATTCCAGCGCCTCGGCCGCCAGTTCATCCGCCTTGCGCGCCACGTACTCGGCGTAGCGGCCGGGATAGCTGCGCAGCAAGCCGCGGTCCAGCTCGATGATGCGGGTGGCGAAGCTGTCGAGGAAGCGGCGGTCGTGGGTGATGACCAGACTGGCGCCGCGGAAGTCGTTCAGCAGCGTTTCCAGCCAGGCGATGCCGTCGAGATCGAGGTGGTTGGTCGGTTCGTCCAGCAGCAGCATGTCCGGCTCCGACACCAGCGCGCGCGCCAGCGCGACGCGCTTCAGCATGCCGCCGGACAGCGACTCCACGGTTGCGTCGCCCGGCAGGTTGAGCTTCACCAGCGCCTGTTCGATGCGCTGTTCGAAGCGCCACGCCTGGTGGTGTTCCAGCGCGTCCTGCAGTTCCGCCATGCGGTCGAGCTTGCCTTCGTCGCCATGAGCCACTGCCTCAGCCACGTCGTGATAGTCGATCAGCAGCTGCGACAGTTCGCCCAGCCCTTCAGCGATGGCGTCGAACACCCGCGCGCCCGGCGCGAACTGCGGCTCCTGCGCGACATAGGCGATCTTGATGCCCGGCTGCCGCCAGGCGGTGCCGTCGTCCAGCCGTGCGTCGCCGGCGAGGATCTTGAGCAGGCTGGATTTGCCGGTGCCATTGCGGCCGATCAGCGCCAGACGTTCGCCGGGCTCGACCACCAGCGCGGCGTGGTCCAGCAGGGGCAGATCGCCGAAGGCGAGGCAGGCGTTGTCGAGGGTGATCAGCGGCATGACGGAATCAGGATGATGCGAAGGCGGGCGCGCAGTATACGCCCCGCCCTCGCCCGACCCTCACTTCACGCGGGAGTCAGCCGGCGCCGGGCGCCGCGCGACGCGCGAACATCAGGCCGCCAAGCGCGGCCTGCGCCAGACCGTACAGGCCGTAGATCAGCGCGGCGCCGACTGCCTGCGCCGCCGGCACGCCGAAAGCCGCCAGCGCAACACCGGCCGCCGCTTCGCGCGTGCCCCAGCCGCCGACGCTGACCGGCAGCGCGGCCATCAGGAAGATGGGTGCAGCGGCGGCGATCCACGCCGCGGCCGGCAGATCGATACCGACCGCGCGGCCACCGAAAGCCAGCGCCGCGATCGACAGCGCCTGCACCGCCAGCGAAGCGCCCATCTGCAGCGCGTACTGGCGCACCGCCCGCGGCCGCATCAGCCGCGACTGTACGCGGGCCAGTGTGGCGACGATGCGGCCGCCCGCCGGGTCGAGCCGCAGCGCGATCAGCGCCAGCGGAGCCACCAGCAGCAGGACGCCGCCGGCCACCGCGAGCACGTCGAGCAGTACCGGCGGCCACGGCAGCGCGATCACCAGATGGCGCTGGGCGAACGGCAGCGCGAAGGCACCGATGGACAGCAGCACCCACAGGCCGCTCACCCGATCGAGCACCACCGACAGCCCGGCGTCCAGCGAAGGCAGGCCGGCCTGCCGGAGTGCCAGTGCACGAAAAAGATCGCCACCGACCACCGCGCCCGGCAGCAGTGCATTGAGTGCCATCGCCCTGAAGTAGGTGGTCAGCGCAAACAGCCGGCGCACCGCCGCGCCCAGCCACTGCGTGAGCAGACGCCAGCGCAACGCGGAGGCGATGTTGGACGCCAGGGCCAGCGCAAAGCCGGCGGCCAGCCATCCGTGGTCGGCCCCGGCGAGTGCGGACTGCAGTGCGGCCGGATCGGCCAGCCGCACCACCGCGAACAGCAGCGCGGCGGCGGCGGCGACGCGCAGCAGCGCAGCGCGCGTCATCGGGCGTGATCGTCCTTCACGTGGTACTGCGGCCGGCCGCGCCCCTCGTGATAGATGCGGATGAGCAGTTCACCGACCAGACCGGCCACGATGAGCTGCAGGCCCATCAGCAGCAGCATGACGCCGGCCATCAGCAGCGGGCGGCCGCCGATGTCCTCGCCGGTCAGCTTGACCAGGCCCAGCCAGCCGAGAATGCCCAGTCCGGGCGTGGCCAGCCACAGGCCGAGCGCACCGAAGGCGTGCAGCGGACGCTGGCGGTAACGCATGAAGAAGATGATGAGCACCAGATCGAGAATGACCCGGAAGGTACGGTCGATGCCGTACTTCGACACGCCGCGGGTACGCGCATGGTGGCGCACCGGCACTTCGTCGATGCGCGCGCCAGCATCGCGTGCCAGCGAAGGAATGAAGCGGTGCAGTTCGCCGTACAGCCGGATGCGGTCGATGATGTCGCGCCGGTAGGCCTTCAGCGCGCAGCCGTAGTCATGCAGATGCACGCCGGTCGAGGTCGAAATGAGCTTGTTGGCGATCACCGACGGCAGGCGGCGCGACAGCGCCTTGTCCTGCCGCTGCTTGCGCCAGCCGGAAATCATGTCCACGTCCGGATCGGTGTCCAGCCGGTCGATCAGCGCCGGAATGTCCAGCGGGTCGTTCTGCAGGTCGCCATCCAGCGTCACCACATAGCGGCCACGCACCCGGTCGAAGCCGGCCTGCAGCGCGCTCGACTGGCCGTAATTGCGCACCAGCCGCACCGGACGCAGCCACGGGCGATCTTTCGCCAGTTCGGCCAGCAGCCGGCCGCTGCCGTCACGCGAACCGTCATCGACCAGAATCAGTTCGAAACTGCGGCCGGTCGGCGTCAGCGCCTCATCCACCCGGCGCACCAGATCCGGCAGGTTCTCCGCCTCGTTGAACACCGGAATCACGACGGAAATATCGACCGCGTAGCTGCATGCCGCGTCATCCGCGGTGACGACCGTGGGGGATTGATACAATTTCGACAACCTTTCAAAAACACGCCGGTCGCGTCGCGACCGGCTCAAAACATTCGCTTACGGGCACCCGCCTGATCACGATGCCCTCATCCCGCACATCCGCATCGAATGGCTGGACGCTGTTCGGTCTGCTCGTTCTCTACTTTGCCGCCCACCTGGCCGCCCGCGTGTTCGCATCGGACGCGCTCGAACTGGACGAAGCCGAACAGGTGCTCTGGACCCAGCAGCTGGCCGCCGGCTACGGCGCGCAGCCGCCACTCTACACGTGGCTGCAATGGACGTTCTTCCAGATCATCGGCGTATCGGTGCCGGCGCTCGCGCTGCTGAAGAACCTGCTGCTGGCCACCACCTACACCTGCACCTGGCTGGCCGCCCGCCGTCTGGTCGCGCCGCCGCTGGCAGTACTGGCCGCCGCCTGCATGCTGCTCATCCCGCAGATCGGCTGGGAATCGCAGCGCGACCTCACCCATTCGGTGCTGGTCACCTGTCTGGCCAGCGCTTCGCTCTACGCCGTGGTGCGCCTGCTCGACGAAGGCCCGCGGCCGGCACTGTACATTGCGCTCGGGCTGATTGCCGGCCTCGGCATGCTGTCCAAGTACAGCTACGCGGTATTTGCCGCGGCGCTGGCGCTGGCCGTACTGCTGCGGCGCGATGCGCGCGCGGTCTGGCTCAACCCCTGGCTCATCGCCAGCGGCGCGGTCGCACTGCTGGTATTCCTGCCGCACGGCCTGTGGCTGATCGACCACTGGCAGGCCGCCAGCGCACGCACGCTGGAAAAGCTCAACACCACCGGTGGCGCGGTCGCCGGCGGTCCGCTGCGCGGGCTGACCAGCCTGGCCGGCGCCATCGCCGCCACTGTGGCCGGCCTCTATCTCATTCTGGCCGCGGTATTCGGCCGTGCCGCCTTCCGCCGTGATGCAGGCAGCCCCTGGCCCCGCTTCTGGCGCCATTATCTCATCGCGCTCGGGCTGTTCATGCTGGCCATGGTGTTCGTCGGTGGCGCCACCCATTTCAAGGGTCGCTGGCTGCAGCCGCTGCTGTTCGTCGCCCCCCTGGTGTTCTTCAGCAGCCGGCCGCATCTGGCGAACAGCCCGCGACTGGGCTGGCTGCGCGGCATTCTGGTGGCGTTCGGCCTGCTCTACCTGTCACTGGCGGCCGGCCGGCCGCTGCTCGATGGCTGGCGCGACCGGCCGGACGAACTGAACGAGCCGGCGCTCGAACTGGCCACCGCGCTGCGCGCCGCCGGCTACGACGGCCATGTGCCCATCGTGACCGACACCCCGGTGTTTGGCGGCGTGCTGCGTCTGCGCTTCCCGGATGCGCAGGTGACCGTATGGAAAGCCGGCGCTCCGGCACCGCTGCTGCCGGAAGGCCCGCGTCTGGTGATCGGTCGGGGAGCGGCGGCCAGCGATCTGCTCGACCGCAGCGGCGCAGGTGAAGGCATCCGCCTCACCCTGCCCTACCGCCACGTGCGCCCCGACCTTCCGCCGGTCGAATACCGCTACGCGCTCGTGCACTGAGCCGCCCCGCGGTTACAATCGCGGCCCTGCGGCTCCATAGTTGAATGGATACAACAACCCCCTCCTAAGGGGTAGGTACAGGTTCGATTCCTGTTGGGGCCGCCATCCGTCAGAGGGCGGATGTGACCCGGACTTGTCCGCGCATGCGCCACCCGTCTTGAGCCAGATCAGCGTGCCGGGCGCCTCCTGCGGTTTTTTGCGGTCCGCCGGTCTATACCGTAAGGGCGCCGGCACTGCGGCGCGTCCCTCGGGTTCCGGTCATGCTGCTGTCTGCCCTGCCTTCATCGCTTTCCGCCTCTGCACAGGCCGCGTCCGGCACCGGAAGCCGCACTTCGGGTACATCTTCATCCTCGACGCAGGCACTGAGCGCGGAAGACGAAGCGGCGCTGCGCAAGCTGCAGGCCCGCGACCGCGAGGTCCGCCAGCACGAGCAGGCGCATCTGGCGGCGTCCGGCGGACTGGCAACCTCGGGCGCGCGCTTCAGCTACCAGCGCGGGCCGGATGGCGTCGATTACGCGATCGGCGGGGAAGTGAGCATAGACACGGCCCCCGGCCGCACACCGGAAGAAACGCTGCAGCGGGCACGCCAGGTGCGCGCCGCAGCGCTCGCGCCGGCCCAGCCTTCGGGCCAGGATCTGGCGGTGGCCGCCCAGGCGGCGCGCATGGCGCTGGATGCACAGACCGAGCTGGCGCAAGGCACCCGCGACAGCACGCCAGCCACAAGCGAGCGCAGCACGGACGGACAGCGCTCTGCCGAGGCCGCGCTGGCGATGTACGCCAGTACGACTCAGAACGCCCCTTCCCGCATCACCGACAGCTACGCCTGAGGGCGCCGCCCCGACTCGGCTCAGTAGCCGCGCCGCGTTTCGACCACGCCGTCGACCTCGCGGACCAGGCCCAGCACCTTGTTGATCTGGCCGACGCCGGCGATTTCCACCGTGAAGTTCATGCGTGCCATGCCGGCCTTCGATTGCGTGCTGACGGCGGTCACGTTGATCTTCTCGCGCGACAGCACCTCGGAAATGTCACGCAGCAGGCCCTGGCGGTCGTGCGCCTCGACATGGATGTCGGCGGCGAAGCGCGCGTCCGGGTCGCGGCCGGCCACTTCGCCCCATTGCGCGTCGATCACCCGCTCCGGGTTGCGCGCCACCATATTGATGTAGTTCGGGCAGTCGCTGCGGTGTATGGCCACGCCACGGCCGCGGGTGACGAAGCCGGAGATCGGGTCCGGCGGCGCCGGCTTGCAGCAGCGGCCGAGCTGGGTGAGCAGCTTGCCCACGCCTTCCACCAGCACGCCACGCTCGCCGGTGGCACGCGGCGCGCGCGGCTTGATTTCCGGCTCGTCCGGCGGAGGCTCTTCGCCCTTCAGCGCGACGTGGATGGCACGCGGCCCGACCTCGCCGTGCGCGCAGGCGATGTGCATCGCATCCACGCTGTTGTAGCCCAGCTTGTGCGACAGCTCTTCCAGACTGGTCTGGGTCGCACCTTCGCGCGCCAGTTCGCGGGCGAGCCAGGCACGGCCCTGCGCCAGCGTCTCGCCTTCCTCGATCTGGGCGAACCAGCGGCGCACCTTCTGGCGGGCGCCGTGGGTGGAGATGTAGCCCTGCTGCGGCACCAGCCAGTCACGTGACGGCCCGCCCTGCTTGGCGGCGATGATGTCCACCCGCTGACCGTTGTCCAGCGGCGTGTTCAGCGGCACCAGCTGGCCATTGACCCGGGCGCCGCGGCAGCGGTGGCCGAGATCGGTGTGCAGCCGGTAGGCGAAATCGACCGGAGTGGAACCGGCCGGCAGGTCGATCACCTTGCCCTGGGGCGTGAGCACATAGATGGTGTCGTCCAGCGCAGCACGCTTGAACTGTTCCACCCACTCCGAGTGATCGGCGATTTCGTCGCGCCAGGACAGCAGCTGGCGCAGCCAGGCGATCTTGTCGTCGTAGTCCTTGTCCTGCCCGGACCCTTCCTTGTAGCGCCAGTGCGCAGCCACGCCCATTTCGGCGTGGCGGTGCATGTCACGGGTGCGTATCTGCACCTCCAGCGAACGGCCGTCCGGCGCGATCACCGCGGTGTGCAGCGACTGGTAGTTGTTGCCCTTGGGCTGGGCGATGTAGTCGTCGAACTCGCGCGGCAGCGGATGCCAGAGCTGGTGCACCACGCCGAGCGCGCCATAGCAGTCGCGCACCGACTCGACCAGCACGCGCAGCGCGCGCACGTCGTACACCTCTGAAAACTCGAGCTTCTTGGCCCGCATCTTGTTCCAGATGCTGTAGATGTGCTTCGGCCGGCCCTGGATGTCGGCCTGGATGCCGGCCGCCTGCAGTTCGGCCTTGAGCCGCGCCATGGATTCGGCGATGAAGGCTTCGCGCTCGACCCGCTTTTCGTCCAGCTGCTTGGCGATGCGCTTGTAGGTGTCCGGCTCGAGGAAGCGGAAGGACAGATCCTCCAGCTCCCACTTCAGCTGCCACACGCCGAGCCGGTTGGCCAGCGGCGCGTAGATGTCGAGCGACTCGCGCGCAAGCTGCAGGCGTTCGTCGTTCGGATGGGCGGTGAGCCAGCGCAGGGTCTGCACCCGGGAAGCCAGCCGCAGCATGACCACGCGCACGTCGGCCACCATGGCGAGCACCATCTTGCGCAGCACTTCGGCCTGATTGCCGCCGCTGTCCTGACCCGCGACCTGCTGCGATGCGTGCGCCCGGGTGATCAGGCGCAGATTGTCCAGCCGCTGCAGGCCGGTCACCAGTTCAGCCACCGCCGGGCCATAGGCAGCGGCAATCTGTTCGCTCGCATCGTCCTGCACTTCGTGCAGCGGGAACAGCAGCGCCGCCAGCCGGGTTTCCAGGTCGAGGCGCAGCGACGCGCAGATCAGCGCCTGGCCGAGCACGTGTTCGCCGATCGGTTCGCGGGTGCCAAGCACGCGCTCGGCGTACAGCGGCATGACGCGATCGTGCGCCGCGCGCAGCAGTTCTGCGTCCGCGTCGCCCAGACCGTCGGTCAGCAGTTCGAGAGTGGTGCGCGCCGCGTCGGCGCTGGAGAGGGAGTGCACAACTGAAACCATGACCCGATTATCGCGGATTCGCACGCCCCCCGCTTGCGGCGCAGCAACATGCCGGCGGGCTTCAACTTGCCACCCGAATCTTGTACCGTCGCAGACAGCCCACCCGACGGGAGTCCTTCATGCGCCTGCTGCTCGCCATCTTCCTGCCCTTCACCGTGTTTTTCACGATAGGCCGGCCGTTCGCCGGCATCTTCTGCCTCATCCTGCAGCTCACGCTGATCGGCTGGCTGCCGGCCGCGCTGTGGGCGGTCTATGCACTGAGCCAGTACAAGACCGAAAAAAAGATCGAAGAGGCGCTCAGCCGCCGCTGACACCGCCCGCCGTCACGGGTGGCAGGCTGCGCCTGAATCTGCGGCCGGAAATCCGGTCCTTTATCCGGCCTATTCCCGGCCTGATTTCCGCTTCGCGCGCGCTACGCTGCCACCATGAAATCCGTTTCGCCCATTCATTTCGTGCTGCTGTCTTTCATCGCCCTGCCGCTGCAGGCCGCTGAACCGGCTGCGGCCGTGCCGGCCAGCGGCGCCGGTGCGGTGATACAGATGCTGGGCGCGCTCGGCCTGGTACTGGCGGTGCTGCTCGGCGCGATGTGGCTGCTGCGCCGGCTGTCCGGCGGCAAGCTGGCCGGGCCGGCACCGATCCGCACCGTGGGCGGCATCGCGGTCGGTTCGCGCGAGCGGGTACTGCTGCTGGAGGTCGGTGAGCACTGGCTGGTGGTGGGCGTGGCGCCCGGATCGGTCACCGGCATCGCCACGCTGCCGCGCGGCGAACTGCCGGAAGGCCCGCAGGCCTCGGCGCCGGATTTCGCCAGCGTGCTGGCGCGGCTGAAAGGCGGTCGCCCGTGATGCGCGGTCCCGCCCTGCGCAGGATGTTGCCGCTCGCACCGCTGATGATCGCCGGCGGCGACGCGCTGGCCCAGGCCATGCCCATGCTGACCAGCACCCCGGCGCCGGGTGGTGGCACCAACTGGTCGCTGTCCATCCAGACCCTGCTGCTGCTCACCAGCCTGTCCTTCCTGCCGGCGGTGTTGCTGATGATGACCAGCTTCACCCGCATCATCATCGTGCTGTCGCTGATGCGGCAGGCGCTGGGCACCCAGAGCAGCCCGCCCAACCAGGTGCTGATCGGGCTGGCGATGTTCCTCACCTTTTTCATCATGGCGCCGGTGGGCGAACAGATCTACACCCAGGCCTACGTGCCGCTCAGCGAGAACCGCATGAGCTTCGAGCAGGCGCTGGACGTGGGCAGCAAGCCGCTGAAGGCCTTCATGCTGAAGCAGGTGCGCGAGCCGGACGTGGAGCTGTTCATGCGGCTGTCGAACACGCCGAAGGTGAGCAGCCAGGACGACCTGCCGATGCGCGTGGTGGTGCCGGCCTATGTCACGTCGGAACTGAAGACCGCCTTCCAGATCGGCTTCATCGTGTTCATCCCCTTCATCATCATCGACATGGTGGTGGCGTCGGTGCTCATGTCCATGGGCATGATGATGATGTCGCCGGTCATCGTGTCGCTGCCGTTCAAGCTCATGCTGTTCGTGCTGGTCGACGGCTGGAACCTGCTGCTCGGCACGCTGGTGGCGAGCTTCGGACAGAACTGAAGGAGTCCCTGACATGACACCGACCACTGTCGTCGACATCGGCCGGGACGCGGTCGAAGTGCTGCTCATCGTGTCCGCCCCGATGCTGGGCGCCGCACTGGTGACCGGCCTCATCGTGAGCATTTTCCAGGCCGCGACCCAGGTGAACGAAATGACGCTTTCGTTCATCCCCAAGCTGATCGCGGTATTCGTGGTCATCATCGTCGGCGGCCCGTGGATGATCACGCTGATGACCGACTACATACGCCGGCTCTACTCCTCGATTCCTTCGCTGATCGGATAGGACGCCCGGGCGTGATTTCGCTGAGCGCCGCACAGCTCGACCTGTGGATGTCCGCTTTCCTGTTCCCGCTGGCGCGAGTGCTGGGCATGTTCGCGGCCTCACCGATATTCAACAACCGCGCCTTTCCGGCTCGCATCAGGCTGGCTCTGGGCGCAGCCATTACGGTGGTACTGATTCCGGCGCTGCCGCCGTCCGGCCTCGCGGTCGGTTCGTGGCCCGGCCTGATGGCGCTGATGCAGCAGATGCTGATCGGCATCGCTCTCGGCTTTTCGATACGGATCGTGTTCTCCGCCATCGATCTGGCGGGCGAACTGATCGGCCTGCAGATGGGCCTGGGCTTCGCGATGTTCTACGACCCGGACAATGCGGCCCAGTCGCCGGTGATTGCAGAGTTCCTCGGCCTGCTCGCGGTGCTCATCTTTCTGTCGATCAACGGCCACCTGATGATGCTGGCGGTGCTGGGCAACAGTTTCGAGTGGTGGCCGGTCGGCGCCGACCTGTTTCCGGCCAATGGCTGGGCGGCGATCGCGCGCTGGGGTGGCACCGTGTTCTCGGCCGGTGTCATGCTGGCTCTGCCGGTGATCGCTGCGCTGCTGGTGGTGAACATCGCGCTGGCCATATTGACCCGGGCCGCACCCACGCTGAATCTGTTCGCGATCGGCTTTCCGGTGACGCTGATCGCCGGGTTCGTGATGCTGATGCTGTCCCTTCCCTTCATCGCACCATCGCTGGAGAAGCTGTTCGAGTACGGACTCCGCACCGTAGCCCAACTCGCGATGGGGTGAGGCCGGGGTTTCGCGGCGCACTGCGCCGCGCCTGCCGAACCGTCCGGCTGTGCAAAGCCGGACGTGGGGCAAAGCGGGGGGGGCGCGAAGCACCTCTTCGCGCCCGCTGAACGGGCGAGCTGTGCACAGCCCGCCCTGGGATGGCGGGTCGGCGCAGGCATCCTCAGAAGGCAGATTTCTTGCTCGCGGCCCCTGAACCGGCCGGCTGCGCAAAGCAGGCGCTTCGCGAGTGGCGGGTCGGCGCAGGCACAGCAGAAGGTCGATCTACGCAGACAACCCGCCGTCCGCGCCCTGCCCTCACCCTCTAAAGCAGCACATCCCGCGACACCCCCGCCCTGCGCAGTATCTTGCGCAACTGGGCAAGTGCCTCAAGCTGGATCTGGCGCACCCGTTCGCGGGTCAGCCCCAGCCGTTCGGCCAGTTCTTCCAGCGTGGAAATTTCGCTGCCGTTGATGCCGTAGCGGTATTCGATCACCGTGCGCTGCTTCTCGCCGAGCTGGCCTATCCAGGTCTGCACCAGCGAGCCGATCTCCGCGTTCTGGATCTGCACGTCCGGCCCTTCCTGATCGTCATCGGCCAGCGATTCACCGATGGACAGCGACGGATCGATGTCCAGCGGCGCGTCGAGCGAGGCGGTGTGCTCGTTCAGCGAAAGGATGTGGCGCACGTCCTCGACCGGCTTGTCCAGCACCTGCGCGATGTCCTCGGCGCAGCAGTCGCCGCCGCTTTTCGACTCCAGGTTGCGCATCGTGCGCAGCACCTGGTTCAGTTCCTTCACCACGTGCACCGGCAGCCGTATCGTGCGCGACTGGTTCATGATGGCGCGCTCGATGTTCTGGCGTATCCACCAGGTGGCGTAGGTCGAGAAGCGGAAGCCGCGCTCCGGATCGAACTTCTCGAGCGCGTGGATCAGGCCGAGATTGCCCTCCTCGACCAGATCAAGCAGCGGCATGCCACGGTTCAGATAGTGCTTGGCAATGTTCACGACCAGGCGCAGGTTGCGCTCGATCATGGTCTGGCGCGCCTCGAAATCACCCAGACGTACGCGCCGTGACAGCGCCAGCTCCTCGTCCGGCGTCAACAGCGGGTTGGCGCCGATCTCGTTCAGATAGAGCTGGGTCGCATCGCCGAGAAATTCGGCTTCCGCAGGTTCGACCGTTTCGGCCGTCGCGTCCGGCGTGTCGATGTCGCTGATGGCCGCGTCGTCCTCGATCGGTTCGACGGGTTCGGCATCCTCGGGCAGCGACAGGTCGGACATGGCGTCTATCTCGGCGGCAGGTACTTCAGCGGATCAACGGGTTTGCCCTGGCGCCGTATCTCGAAATGCAGCCTGGGCTTTCCGGCCTCGGTATCGGTATCACCGAGTTCGGCTATCTTTTGTCCGCGCTTCACGCTGTCGCGTTCCTGAACCAGGATTCTGCTGTTGTGCGCGTAGGCGGACAGATAGGTGTTGTCGTGCTTGATGATGACCAGTTTGCCATAGCCGCGCATCGCCTCGCCGGCATATACGACACGGCCGCCCGCAGCCGCCAGCACCGGGTCTCCTGTCTTGCCGCCGACATCGACACCCTTGTTCGATCCTTCGCCGAAGCGGCCGATGATGCGGCCCTGTGCCGGCCAGCTCCAGTCCAGCCCCTCTTCGGAGCGGGTCGCGTCCGGCGCGCCGGCGGCGGGCACGGTCGGCGCAGGTGCTGCCGTGGCGGTGGGGGCCGGCGCGGGGGGCGTTGCCGTGGCCGGAGCGGTCGCCACCGGCGCCCCCTTCAGCCGCGCAAGCGCAGCTTCCGAATAGGCTTCGACGCCACCGCGCGGCTCACGCTTCAGCTGGGCGCTGTTCGCAGCATCCGGCGGTGCAGCCTGGGCCGGTTGCTGCGCGGGCGCCACCGGGGCGTCCAGCGGTCTTGACTCAACCGCGCCAGCGCCGAGGACCGGACGGGTTTCCACCGTGCCTTCCGGCGGCGAAACGCGCAGCTCCTGGCCGATGCGGATCAGGTTGGGATTGTCGAGCTTGTTCCAGGCCACCAGATCGCGCCAGTCCTGGCCGTATTCCAGCGCAATGCCGTACAGCGTTTCGCCCTTGGACACGATATGAAAACCGCTGCGCGCCGCCGGTGAGGCGGGCGTGGTACCGGCGGCGGCCGGCGTGGCAGCGGAAGACGGCGGCGTACCCGCGGTCGTGCGGTCCTCGACCGGAGCCGGTCGCGTGCCGGCGCAGGCGGCCAGCAGCAGGCTCACGACGGACAGCGCACACAGCGTTCTTTTCATTCAACCCCCGGCAGGAGCGGTACGAAGCGCACCGCATCCAGTTTTGATTCGACAAAGCGGTGCTGCGGCTGATGCTCGATCATGCGCAAGGTCTGGTCTCCGGCACCCACCGGCAGGATCAGACGGCCGCCCTCGGCCAGTTGTTCCAGCAAGGGCATGGGCACCGTGGTGGCCGCCGCAGCGACGATGATTGTATCGAAGGGCGCCTCGGCGGCCAGACCCACCGTGCCATCGGCATGTTTCAGCCGCACGTTCGGCAGGCGCAGCGGCCGCAGATTGCGCTTGGCCAGTTCGAGCAGCGGCGCGATGCGCTCGACCGCGTACACGTCTTTCGCCAGCCTGGACAGCACGGCGGCCTGATAACCGCAGCCGGCGCCCACTTCCAGCGTCTTCCCCAACTGACGCCCGCCGGCACGCAGAAGTTCGATCATCCGCGCGACGATGAAGGGCTGTGAGATGGTCTGCTGGTAGCCGAGTGGCAGCGCAGTGTCCTCATAGGCCCTGCTGCGCAATGCCTCTTCGACGAACTGATGGCGCGGAATGGCCTGCATGGCCGCCAGCACGCCCTCGTCGCGGATGCCCGAAGCACGCAGGCGATCGACCATGCGCGCACGGGCGCGGGTCAGCGCGAGGCTCGCGTCCGCCGAAATCATGCGCCCAGCCAGTCCCGGATCTGCCCCATCTGGGCCACATGGGTCAGATCGATCTGCAGCGGCGTGATCGACACGTAACCGTTCGCAGTGGCGTTGAAATCGGTGCCCTCGCCCGCGTCCTGCGCGGCACCGGCGGCGCCTACCCAGTACACCGTTTCGTTGCGCGGGTTGATCGTGCGCACCACTGGCTCGGCCTTGTGACGGCGGCCAAGGCGGGTGATCTGCGTGCCCTTCAGTTCTTCGGTCGACAGGTCGGGCACATTCACGTTGAGCAGCACCGGCGCCGCGAAGGGACGCTCGGTCAGCCGCTTCACCAGATCGCGGGCGATGCGCGCCGCGGTGTCGTAATGCGCACTGCCCTTGCGGGTCATCGACATCGCGATGGCCGGAACGCCGAGCAGATAGCCTTCGGTCGCAGCCGCCACGGTGCCGGAATAGATGGTGTCGTCGCCCATGTTGGCGCCGTCGTTGATGCCGGACACCACGATGTCCGGCAGGTGATCGAGCATGCCGGTCACGGCCAGGTGCACGCAGTCGGACGGCGTGCCATTCACGTAATAGAAACCGTTGCGCGCACGGCGCAGGATGAGCGGGCGGTCCAGCGTGAGCGAATTGCTGGCGCCGCTGCGGTCGGCTTCAGGCGCGACCACGGTGACTTCACCCACTTCGCCGAGCGCGCGTGCGAGCGCTTCGAGGCCGGGAGCGAAATAGCCGTCGTCATTGGACAACAGGATGCGCATGGAAAGGTGCGATGAAGTATGCGACCGGTCATCGCTGACCGGACAGGGACCCCGGCGAGGGGCCGGAAGAGACCGTTCCGGCATCTGCTGCAATGCCGTCACGACCGGCGCCCGAGACGCCAGAACAGCGCTGGAATATAGCACAGGCGCGCCTTGCAGCCGGCAGGCGGCTCCCCCCGACACGACCGAACCGGTGCGTTTCAGGCCACCGGGCGAACCGGCGCACGGAAAAGAAAAAGGCCACTCCGAAAAGTGGCCTTCATCTCTGATTCAAATGGTCGGGGCGGCGGGATTCGAACTCGCGACCCCTTGCACCCCATGCAGACGCGCCGCATGGAAGTGCTTCCACTTCAACAACATGGTTTGGCGCTCGCTACGCGACCATGTGCAACAGAGTGCTGTTTCGACCAACCGAGTCGCGCAAAAGTCGCGCGCTCCCTTGCATCAGTACGCGACCAACTCATAGCGCCGCGAACTTCACAAGCAGTCGCCGAGCGAACTCCTGGACAGACAAACCAGCTTCGGCCGCGCGGATTTTCAACTGCCTGTGCTCCTGATCTGTCAATTTGATCATCGCGACTGCTGTGACAGCGCCATCCGTTGCTGGAGAAGCATCCGTTTGATGAGCGGTGATTGCGGAAATCACCTCACCCACAGGCGCGATCGCACGCCCGATCCGGATCATGTCTGTTTTCGGATCGTAGCGCACACGACCATCAGAACCCGGCCGGGCGCGACGCTTCGCCGTAACCCGTTGCGAATCGAGTATCGCCTGTTGCTCGCTGACAGATCGGATCTTGCCAGCGCCGAATACCATCCGCGCTTGCACTGGCGTGAGTGTGTGCGCAGGCAGGGTCGCTTGCTCATACTCGCCACCAGGACCTACGGTCAGCACAGGCACCGACTCTCCGGCCAGCAGTCGGCGTTGTTGTTCGATAGGCAGCGTCGCGATATTCCGCAGCAGCATCGGATGCCCTGCGTACCTGATAACAGCCTCGGCTTCAAGGTGCCCGGCTGCGATCTGTGGCAGATAGATGGCCAGCCCGGTCCGCAAGTCAGACAGATCCTCACCGCGGTTTTCCAATTCGCGCCAGATCATGGCGAGGTAGGCCAAGTGCCGGGCCGACATCGTGAGCGACTGCGCCAACTCGGCGCGCAGCGCCTGCGTACTCAGGTTTCCCAGTTCTGCCGGCGTGCGCGGCGTGAGTACCATTTTTTCCGACCCGGCCGGTATCAACTCAGCTTCCATCGTCGTCCCTCTCAATCTTGTTTTGCAGCACCCGTCCGATATCCATCAGGGCGGACAGAGCCGAGGCCGCACGGCGCCGTGAACTCCAAGCGCGGCAGTAATCGTTATAGCGGTCAAGGTACTCGCGGTACCGGGTGGGGCTCTCTCTCAACGCCTCGCGCCGTCGCTGCGCCCAGGCCGTGTTCAGTTCGCGCCGTCGCTCAATATGGACCCGCTGCAGCTCCGGCGACATCGATGCCCAGCGCGCACGCCGGCGGGCCTGCACGATCTCTGCGGTCCGGCTGTATCGCTCGCGCTGCAACCGCCGCACGTGTTCGGCGTACGCCGGATCAGTGACCAGACGCTCGCGTTTGCGCGCCGCCGCCCGCTCCTCCCATGCCCGAACCCGTTGCGCGAAATCGGCGTCCACTGCAGCGCGAGCGCGAACTGCAGCGGCGCGCTTTCTGTTCAGGTTCGGGTCACGCGCCACACGGGCATAGTAGTCCTGCAGGTAGCGAGCGCGCAGATGTACGCGCTCGCACTCCGGCGAGCACGTGGCCTTGTATTGCCGGCTGACAAACTGCCGACGGCAGACCGCGCAGGTGCGCGTGTGCATGCACGTCGAGCAAGCGTCGGCGACGTCTTTCCTCTTCGTCACGTAATCAGCATAGGGGAGTCTGCGAGCCGGAAATTCCTCTTCCTGCCCGCAGTCGCAGCGGCAGAGCCAAACTCCGCCGCGCCCCTCCCCAGTGCGTTTGAGTACGAGGAGCTTCCCGAAGCGCCGCCCGACCAGGTCGAGGGGCGCCGGCATCAGTCGACGTCCGTCACGTCGGCGATTCCGACCTCTTCGTACAGGTCTTTCGCGAGCCAGCCGTGTCCGAAGAACTCGACCACGTCCGCTTCTGTCTCGCACACCTTGACCTTGATACGGTCGCGCTCGCCCTGCCACTGGGTGACGCCGGTGCTTTCTGCGATGAATTTCCCGCCGCGCGTACGGAACAGGCGCAGGATGGTGTAACGCCCTGCGCTGCCGCTGTAGTAACTGCTGGCCTGGTCTGGGCTGCTGGAAACCTTCGCCACCAAGCGACCGGTGAACCGAACATCCGGAGCACCCGGATTGCTCAGCGTGATCTGCTCCATGTCTTCCATGATCTCCCCTTCCTCGTTGATTTCCTCGACCTCGACCGGCGGCAGAAGGGCCGCGACATCGAACGAGGTGAGCCGTTCTCCGAACACCTCACGCATCACTTCGTCGGTGTCACGCACGCCCATCACGTCGCCGTCCTCGTCGATCAAGCGCACGCCATTGACGCTGATCGGGTCCAGGCCCTCGCCTTCTTCAGCCTTGAATTCTTCGTCGTAGCGAGCCCGCGTTGTGCCAGCCCACTCGACGTTGAGCGGGTAGCCGACCTCGAACGTGCTGCCGTCGTGCAGCTGCGCGGTGAGCGTGTGGTACGCCCAGGCGTAGGTAATGGTCTTGGTGGTGGGCGAGCCGTCGTCGTCGTAGCCGTCGTGCGCTTCGTCGCACGTGGCGTTGCACAACTCGGTCGCGCTGGAGAATTGAGCCGAGGCGGCCCAAGTGCGGAACTGCTCGATGGACATGTCCATGATTTACCCCTTCACAACCCGGAGACGCTGCCGGGATCAGCTATCGCGCACTGCGATGACTCAATAATACACGATTATTCGTTTAATACAACCTCTTTTTGCGTGATTTTTTCCACAAGCGCCAGCGTCCGCCGGCACCGGGAAAGGACGTTGCTTACGGCCTGCGGCGGCACCCCCACGCGCGCAGCTGCGTCTTTCAGGGTGACACCCTCGACCAGCACCAGGCGCGCGCCTTCGCGGGGCGCTGCGGACCGCGCATGCAGGCGCGTGAGCGCTGCCAGCGCTTCGAACTGTTCGTCGGTCATGCGGGGTTCCTTTCGTGCCACTTCAGGGCCTCGCGGCACAGGCGCTGCAGCCTGGCGGCGAGGTCGTGCAGCGGCACGCCGCGCGCCAGTTCAGATTCCTGGAAAACGGCAAGCGTTTCGGCGGACACCTGCGCGTCGGTGTAGCCGTCACCTCGCGTGATGACGAACTCGGCCCCGGACTCATGGCGCAGCCGACCGGGCGCGACGCGCGACCACGCCCGGTGCCAGTTATGATGTTTTCCGGTCATTGAGAGAGGACAGCGAGCGCCGCCCGACGCTTGGGGTGGTGAAGTTCGAAAACCCCGGTGCCGATCCAGTGCTTCAACCCGAGGTCACTGGCCAGATCCGCAAGGACAAGATTCCGCGCGCCGAAAGCCATGCCCATGGTGTTCCGGTGGGCGTTGCGATACGCGGCAACCTTCTGTGCGATTTTCATTTCTGATCTCCGCAGAGAGCCGGCTTCCGGCCGGCGTCGGGTGAGCAGCGACGCTGCCCACAACCTGAATAATACACGATTAATCGTTTATTGCAACGCTAATTTGTAACAGGCTCACCGATCCGTCGCGATCCGGATCAAGGTCCGGACCAAACCCAGCGCCATACATGCCAGCCGGCGCCAGGCGGCGCGGTCCCCTCGCGTCGCGGCCAGCTTGCCCTGCAGCCGGTAGTACTCGCGCGCCAGCGTGATGAGCGCTTCGGCCTCTTCCGACCGGTGCCCGGACCGGAACAGCCGGGCCGCGAATGTCAGGGCCTCACGGACGTGCATCCGGGGGCTTCAGGGCGTCGTATGCGCGCTCGCAGGCTCGGCCGGCGATGTGAGCCTCGTCAGCGTGTCGAGCAATTCCGTCCGCAGCCTCATCAAGCCGGCGCTGCACGTCGGCGAGCAGATCGGCGGTGGCGTCGGCTGGCGGGCTTCCGTCGGCAGGGGCGGAATCGCTGGTGGCGGCACGACAACCGGCGGTGAGGGCTGCGATACGCCGGCGCAGGCTGACACCAGCATCGGCAGCGCCAGCAGCATCAGCCCGCGCGCGATCGCGATCGGCTTGTGTTTCATTCAGGATCTCCCACAAAGCAGTAAAACGGCGGGTGCCTTCGGCGAGGGCAGCGGCAGCGGCCTCGCCCGCAGCTCGCTCCAGCGCGCCCAATTGCTGCGCGTGGTCGCGCTGCGTGCGGGCGTGCGCGCCCTGCTCGACGGCGAGGCGGTAGGTCTGCAGGCCGGCGAGAGCCACCGCCGCCAGCAGCAGCCACGGCAAGGCGCGAGAAAACAGCCCGGAAATCACGCCAGCACCCGCATCGCGGTCTGCAGGTAGCGGCGTCGCTCATCAAGGCCATGCGTGCCACCGTTCACCAGGCGCGTTATCCGCTCCAGGTCGTTCGCATCGGCAAGCGGGGCGAGCCGCTTGTCCGCCCAGAACCAGCCGGCGACACGTGCCCCCACGTCCGGGTCGATGACAATCTCGGGTTGCTCCACAAGCGGCAGCCCGAGCGCCTGACCGGCGCGAGCGTAGTTCCCCTTGAACGTAAGCTGGATTGGACCGCGTCCTCGATATCGCCAGCCGTCTCCGCTGGCCTCGTTGCCGTTGCCATTGCGCCCCGCATAGACGTAGTTCGCGAGCAGCACCGGCGCGCGTACAAAGCCGCGGGCGTCTCGGCGCACGGGCGGCTGCGTCGGTTCCTTCGCACTCGGCAGCCAGAAGCGCGTGGGCCAGGTGTCGCGAATCCGCTCCGGCGTTGTGTAATTCAGCCCTTCGACCAGGCGCGTGAGTTCGCTGCTTTCGTGCGCGATCTGCGCGAGGAAGTGCGCCGCCTGGATGGGTGTGTCGATATCGCGCTCGCGCATGGCCTCATTGAGCGCACGGGTCCAGGCGATGGTGTCGGGGCAACGCGGTGCGATGCGTAGCAGCTGCACGGGCGTGATGATCATCGCGGATACCTCCGCGCCCAGTCGTGCGCCCTCAGCACGTCGGCTTCGTGTGCGCGCCGGCAGTGCTCCGGCTCCCAGAAGATCAGTGCATCGATCGCCCGGGTGGTTAGCACCCAGCCGCTACGGTAGGCCCGGCCGCTGATGCTCTCGTTCGCCTGGCCGTCGAGCAGCAGCACGTTCGCGAGCTGCGAGAGCGCGTCGCCGATGCGAACCGGCCAGATTGATTTCGGGGGGGCGTTCATCGGGTCATCCTCCTTTCGACCAGCGGGCGGATCGCCACGCCGAACAGCATCAGCACCAGCCCGAGTTCCAGGCCACACACGGCCGACATGGCGCCGGAGCACTGCGCCACGTAAGCAAGTCGAATCGGATGCGCGGTGCGCGGGGACATGTCGATCAGGCGCACCCCAGCGTTGAAAGCGATAACCACGCACAACAGGCGGATGAGCACGATCTCCATCACTTGCGCAGCCTCCGGATCTGCTCGATGGCGGAAATCGGGTCGTTCGCCGACTTCACGATCCAGCCAGCGAGCCCCATGCCCACCAGGCCGAGAAGGAAGCCAATGCCGCCATCCATCTCGGTCGGCAAGCCCAGGTAATGCGAAGTCAGCGGCTGCAGGTAGTTGCCCGCCGCCACGCCGGCCGCGACAGTGACCAAGGCCTGAAACTTGTTGAGGCCCTGAACGAAGGACAACGCGAGACACCCGCCGACGAATCCGGCGATGCCGGGCACGACCTTGAGCCCCAGCATGCCCCCTGCGCTATGTGGTTCGGTCACGGATATCGGCTCCTATACGTAGCAGACAGGCCGGTCGCTGCGCGCCGACAGCACACCGGTGATGGGGTTGAAACTGCGGTAGATCGGCGGATGAACCGTGCCGTATGGGGTGCTGGCGCCGCCGCTGGCGGTACCGCCTGGGTAGCTCACCGGGCCGTAGTTCCACGGATCGCTGCCGGTCAGACCTTCGCGCCACATGTGGCCGAACACGCGCGCGGTGTAGGTGCGGGGCTGGACCTGGCTTGGACTGGGGGATGTCGCGAAAATCCGACCACGCGGCAGCAGGTATGCGATGAACGGCGCTTCGGTGCTGGTGAGGGTGGGCGCAAAGCCACCCGGGAATCCGAACGGGTCATCGACACCGCTCTCGCGGGCATCGACGGCGGTGACCGAGCGTGAGCCCGACCAGTTCACGAACGTTGCCGCGCCAATGGCGCCGGTGAACCCGTAGGAGATGTCGGTGACCGTGGTGGTGGTCTGGGTCCATGACCCGCCGCCCTCGTCGGTGGCCACCTGGGTAACGTTCTCGGTACCGGACTGCGACCAGGTCAGCGTGACCGCGGTCGGCACACCCGCCGCGTAGAACATCGAAATGATGCGATCGGTCACGGACTCATCGATATCGGACGACACCGTGCCCGCACTGATGACCTGGCCGGTTCCGGCGATGGTGATCGGCGCGGACGTGCTCACCACATCGACCGTGCTGCTGATCGTGCCGAGCGTCTGGACGCAGGTGCGCAGCGTGGTGAGGCTGGGCACTGGCCAGCCGTCGCCGCCCGTCGCCACGGTGATTTCGAAGAACGCGAACGGCGTCGGCTCTTTCAGCGCGGGGTTCGTGTCTGCGAACAGCTCGCCGGTTTCGAACCCGGTGACGCTCAGAATGGCGCCGCTGCCATCGCTCCTGATGTCGTGCAGGCGCGGCAGAATGCCGTAGGTGGCGCCACCCCCGAAATATTCGGTGCGCAGCGCAGACGGCACATCCAGCGCCTGCGCCAGCGTGTGCGATCGCGGCGCGACAGCCGGCACGCCGACGCGGCCGAACGGTCGCACCTCGACAACCACCTCGTCCGCCAGGTCATAGCCGGTGTTCTGCACGGTGATGCGCCACACCTTGCCGGCGGCATCGCGCCAGTACCAGCACGGCGAATTGCTGCCCGGGTCTTTTCCCCACACCTGACCGGTGCCGCTCACGACGATCTGGCTGAGCCAGGTGTAGCCGGCCGCAGCATCGGCGGCCGCCTGACCGCTGTCGCGCACCACGGACGGCACGCCAGCCAGCTGCACCACCCAGGCATCGGCCGAGCGCGGCATCCGGTAGTCCATCACGATGCCCGCACCACGCGCCAGCGTGCCGGTGCCGTTGAACTCATAGGCCGGTGCGGTCACCAGCCCGTGAAACGGATGACCGCACAACTCGACCTTGGCCAGCGGGCCGAACGGATTGGTGAGCGAGTCAATCACATTCACGGCGGCGGCTCCGCAAAACTCGTCGTCGCACCGGATTGCCAGGTGACTTTCTTGACCGGCTTGACCTCGAATACGAACAGGCCGTCCGAACTCTGCACGGTCTTGGTCGGCCAGTACATGCGCGCAGTGAATGACGCCTCGACCTGGTTCGATCCACCGCCGGCCGTAGATGCCGGTGTGCGGCCCTTACCCACCACCGGCGGCTTCGGTCCCTGTGGCGGCTTCGGCTTCAGCGGCGGCGAATAAGTGCGCGTGCCCTGAAAAGTGCCCCCACCCGCGATCGGCTGACCACCGATCTGGCGCAGTGACTTGGCGATATCTGCCATCAGGCGTCGGCCTCGATCACGTTCTGTACCGCCAGCGACAGGTCGGTGTACTCGTTCGGCACCGTGCCGCTGCTGGTGTCGATGCGCACATGCACCGGCTTGGCGTTCGCGGTGCCGCTGGCCACCAGCACACCGAGGCTCAGCGCCGCACCCGGTGTAGCCGTAGCCAGGCCGCCGGACGTGGCCGCCAGCTTGACCGCGCTGGCTGGCAGGCCGGTACCGGCCGCCGCATCGACGACCGACGCCAGCACCGGGTCGGTGCCGGGCGCCTCGGCATCCTGCAGCGTCTTGCCGGTGGCCGGGCTACCGAAATACACGAGCTTGTCACCCAGTTCGGTGCTGTATTTGCGCAGCGACGTGACCGGGGTGGTCAGGCCCGCATCGGCGAAGAATCCGAAAGTGCTCACGGTACGTTGATCTCCAGAGTGTCCTGCGGGATGGCGACGCTGTAGGTCGCGGTCTGCGGCAGCGCGATCGGGTCGCGCACCGCCGCCTCGACTTCGGGCGCACCGACGGTCAGCGCCAGCGGATAGGCCGGCGCCAGCGCGTCGAACGTGGCGCCCGCCCGTGCGTTGGTGGTGAAGCCGATCATCACGGCTTCGTCGTAGGGCGGGCTGGTCATGGTCTGGCCGACATACAGGTCGCATGCGCACGCGAGCTGTGCGGCGCCCGGGGCGGGCGTCGGGTCGGCGGGCGCTGTCGGCGGGTCGGCCGGGTCATCGGCCTGCAGGCCGACCGCCGCGCAGCCGGATACGGCCACTTCGATTTCAGTGACCGCGCTGCCGTTTTCCATGTTCAGGCGATGCACGACCCGCGCGGCCTTTCCCGTTGCGCGCAGCGGCCCGGTGTCGATCTCGTATCGCTCATGCAGATCCACGTCGGCCCAGTGCGCCAGCGTGGCGCCCACGCGCGTGGTGCGATGACTGGCGAGAACGGCCACCTTCGCCTGCTCCACCAGCGCGCGCACGGCCTGCTGTGCTGCAGCCCTGTCGGTCGCACCGGCCGCACCGTAGTCGAGCGACACATCGCCCACCGGTGGCAAGGTGAGCGCCGGCCCGGCATTGCCATCGAGCCAGGCCGCATCGTCGAACTCGGCATCGAGCGTGGCGCTGTCGAGCGAGTCGCGGGCGTAGCCAATGGCGTCAATGCTGGCCTGTGCGCGCACGGTCAACCGGTACTGTTCGGTCACGGATTGCACCCAGCGGCTCGCGAACGCAGCCGCGAACCCCAGCGCCAGGTTCGGTGCATCGGTTGCCCGGACCTCTGTGAAGATCACGCCGCTACCGCCCACGCTTTCATAGACACCCGGGTCGACCGCGACATAGTTGATGTCGCCAATGCGCTCCCAGCCCGATAGGCTGGACAGCGCCTGCTCGATCATGGCCCGGCTGGGAATATCCAGCCCTTGCGAGGTGTATTGATTGATCGTGCGTTCGAACTGCGCCTCGATCACGCGACCACGCAGGCGCGGCAGTCGGTAGTCCAGCCCGGTGCTCACCTCGTTGCGCAGATCGGCGCGGCTGGCCAGCTGCAGGCGCAGCGAGCCGTCGACGACATCCGCTTCGGCGAAGACGCGCGCGGGTGCGTCCTCGCTGTGCCAGAACGTGACGCGCGGCTGCTGGTACGGGTCCAGGTCGAGAGACGCCGGCACGCTCGCCAGCCGAGCAGCCGCGTACTGCTTGGTGTCGGCCGGCACGCCGCTGACCGCGGGGCTGTATTCACCGCCCGCGTACTCATCAACCCACTCGCGCGGCAGGTTGCCGATGACTTCCTGCAGCTGATCGGTGCACTCGAAGGTCACCACGTGTGCGGTGACATCGTAGTCCGGCACATCCACCACGCCGGTGAAGAGCCGGCGCGGGTTGAGCGCGCTGCCGTCGGCCGCCAACTCTGCACTGTCGATGGTCACGGGCTGGCCGGACCACTGCGGCAGCAGGATGACGCCGGGCGCCGGCGCAAGGCTGAAGCGCGCAATGCGCGCCTCTCCCTCGACCGCCTCAACCTCGATTTCACCGGTCAGGCGTTCACTGACATCCACCCCGCCCAGCGTGACCACAGGCCGCCAGAGCGCCGGGCTCGCGGTCAGCGGTTCGACCATGGTGACGCGCACTGGCAGGCTCACATCTTGAGCCTCGACCATGCTCACACGCAGCGGCATGGCGATGGTGCCCTGGGCTGCCATGGTGACGCGCACTGGCAGGCTCACATCCTGAGCCTCGACCATGGTGACGCGCAGCGCGAGCGTGAGCGACAGGCCGGCCGGCGGGGGCGCGATCTCCGGCGGATCGCCCGGCGCGCCGTAGGGCGCGGTGGCGTATGCGCCGTCACCGTAGGCCATCAGTCACCCCACTGCTCTACGCCGGACAGGCTGGCCGACCAGCGCCAGGTCTCTCCGGCCGCGTTGCCCGTCACGGCGATCTGCAGGGTGCCGCTGACGATGGACAGGGCCGCAGAGCACGACACACCGGCGGAGGCACCATCGACCGTAAATGACGGGGTGCCGACGATGGTCGGGCTGCCGCCCGTCGGGTAGAGCACCACCACCCGGGCTGAGGCGCCCCAGGCGGCAGCGCTGGGCGAGGTGCGCCGACCGATGACGCGCACGTCCAACTCATAGGCCGCGCCCTCGCGCGGGGTGAATCGATCAGGGTTTTCACCGTTGCCGATGCTGGCCGTCGCCGTGCCGCTGCTGTTGGCGCGACCGCACCAGGCGAGCCAGTGACCGCGCTGCGCGGCGTCGATGCCGTCACCGTACATCAGCGCGCCGGGCACGCCGGCCTGCGTCCATGCGCCCAGCGCTGCCGCGTTCGCAGCCAGCGCCTGCGCGTACATGCCCAGCGCAATGGTCTGTGCAGCGCCCGCCAATGCGCCGCTGCCTGCGGCCAGGAATCCGAACGCAGTGTCGTCACCGCTGGGCGGATCGTTGCCGTCAGTGACCACGCTATCGGCCGCAGCGGGCGTGCAGTAGAGCCAGCCACGAGGGCCGCTGCCCGGCGCCGGCAGCGCGATCGGGTCGCCGCTGTTGCTCGACCAGCCGATCGACGACAGATCAGCCGTGTCAGGGCTGCCGGGCACATACTCGCCGACGCCGATCTGCCAGTCTGTTCCGCTGGCAGCGACCAGCAGATAGCGGAACTTGGTGCCGAAGCTGCCGGTTGCATCGGCCATCGTCTGCATGCCGGCGGCGGCCGGCCCGAGAGACACCACGCCCGCATCGAAATCGCTCGTGACTTCCTGAACTACGCGGTCATATGCGCGCATCACTGTTCCTCTGCACTGATCGACCACGAGCAATCGCCCGAGGCCTGGTCGAACGTCTCTTCGGGCGGGCTGGCGATCACCGTGAGCTGCGGCCAGTACCAGACTGCGTAGCTGATGGCGCCGGCCACTGCCGTGACGGTTGCGGTGTGCGCAGCGACCGAAACCGGTGTCGCCACTTCGCGACCATCGGCCAGATGCGCGCGGGCGAACGGCTCATAACCTGCATCGCTGCGCCGCCCGACCGGCAGCGCGATCGACAGCGACTGCGAGCGCACGACGCGCGGCAGGCCGCACTTCAGGGTGAGCGGCCCCGAGTAGTCGAGCGACTGCAGGCCCAGCGGCGCCCAGCCGGAGCCGCTCAGGCTCACCGCCAGGCGCTGCCAGTGCGTCTGTTTCAGGCCCGCGCCGTTCATCATGCGCAGCACGCTGGCGCCGCCGATCACGCTGATCTGCTGCTGCAGATCGAGGGCCGCAGTCACCGGCACCACCACGCCACCCAGTTCGAAAGTCGCGCTCATGACCGTCTCGCCCTCAGCGCCACGCGGCGCAGCTGTTTCTGAAGGGCGTCACCGGCCGCGCGCTCGATCTGGACGGGAACGGTGCCGATGCCCTCAATGTGGAAGTTCGCCGGCTGCATTGACCGGCGTTCGGTGGCACTGCCCAGGCTGGACACCGCACTTGCGGTGCTCTCACCGATGGCGCCGCCCATGGCATAGCGCGGCAGCTCCATGTTGTTCACGGCCCGCATGAAGCCGTCGCCGTAGTAGCGCGCCGCCCGCTCACGGATCATCCATTCGCCGCGACTGCCCCACAGCAGGATGCTGTCCGACGTGCCGGTACCGGGGCCGAACAGCTTGCCGCCGGTGGCCTTGCGCGGCGCCTCGCCCAGCAACCCCTCGGCGCGCTTGTCATTGGCGGCGTCGCCGCTCTGCGGAACGGTCACCACCGGCAGGACCAGCGGGTTCACCGCCAGCTTGGCCTGCAGCGCCGCCACAAGCTGGTCCATGCTCGCCGCCGCGCCTTCCTGATCGAAACCGACGCTGATCGTCTTGAGCCACTCGGCGTCGGTGCGCAGCTTGTTGATGGTTTCCTGCACAGCAGCCACCCGCGCCTGCTGCGCCTCTTCAGCGCCTGCAGCAGCCTGGTCCTGCAGCTCCTTCACCTGCTTGGCGAGGTAGCCCAGCACGTCAGCGCTCGACCCGCCTGCGCGGTCTATTTCGGTGATGAGGGCCTTCGCACGCTCACCCGCGCGGATCGCATCTTCGAAGTTTCCGGCCGTCAGCGACTGGCGCGACCGTGATATCTGGGCCTGCACGTCACCGGTGTTCGCCTCGCGGTCCGGCCGGCGCTGCTGGCCGATGCCAGCGATGAATTCATCGTTGGACTTCGACAGATCCAGCCGCCGCTTACGGGCCTGCTCAAGCGCCTTGTTCGCGTCGTCGTAGGCCTTCAGCTGGTCGCCCAGCTTCTGCTTCAGCGTCGTCAGCACCTGGTCTTTCGCCTGCGCCTGGCGGGCGTTGAAGTCCTGAATCATCTGGACCCGGCGGTCATTGATGTTCGCCAGTTCGCGCAAGCTGCCCTCATAAGCGCGCGCGTCACGCAAAGCATCGATAGCGGACTGAGGCGTGACGTTGCTGTTCGCAGCCGCGCGGTCTTCCAGATTCGAGCGAGCGCGGTGGTAGTCGGCGGCGGCATTCAATCGCTCTTCATAGGCAGCACGCTCGGCACCGCTCAGTTCCGCGATCTGCTCAGAATTCAGGCGCACGGTGTCTTTCGCGAAGGCGGTGGCATCCATCACGGCCTTCTGCTCAGACGTGAATTTCTGGTCGTCGCGCGCCAGCTTTTCGGTCACCGACTTGTACTCGTTGATTGCCGCGACGAGTTCAAGAACTTTGCCTGCAGACCACCCCACCACCGCGAATCCCGCACCCTTTGAAAAAGCGCTCAGGAAGCCCAGTGTTGCCCTGGTCGCGATCTCGGTTGCAGAACCCGCTGCCACTGCAGCCTTTGCCATGCCTACCATAGAACCGTTCAGCAAGCCCAGCGCACCCGCAGCCTTCACCACGGCCAGGCCGGCGATGATCGGCGCAAGCCTCTCCAGAGCACCGGCCAGCGTGATGGCCGCGTCGGTCACCGCCGCGATGATGTTGATGGCGTCGGACATCACGTCCGACACCTTCTGCGCGAAGGCATCCAGCTCGCCGTTCGCGGCCGCCGACTCGATGCGCGCGAGCAGGTTGTCGATCTGCAGCGCGATGGTGTCCATGAGCCCGGACGACGCAATGCGCTGTTGGAACTCGGTGAAGCGGTTCGCGATGCGGTTGAGGTCCGCGCCCAGCGACTGCGAAGCGGTGCCCAGACTGCCGCCCACGCTGCGCTGCAGTTCGGCGGCGAACTTCGGCAGGAAGTCGGCGGCGATGACCTCGCCCTTCTTCAGCATGCCGTCCAGTTCCTGCGTGGTCACACCGATGGCGCGCGCAGCGATCTGGAAGGCACCCGGGATGCGCTCGCCAAGCTGGCCGCGCAGCTCTTCGGCCTGCACGTTGCCCTTGCTGATCATCTGCTGGATGGCCAGCAGCGCGCCTTCGGTCTGTTCGGTGCTCAGCCGCATCACGGTCGCGGCAGAGGCAACCGCGCGGAAGATGTCGCGCGTGGCCTCGCCTTCGAGCGCGGTACCGCGCGAAGCGGCGGCCAGCTTCGCATAGCTGCGGGCGGTGCTTTCCAGCTCAAGCCCCAGTTCCTCGACCAGCGCGCGCACCCAGGCCAGTTCCTCGCCGGCCCGCGCGTTGTCACCGCTGAAGGCGAAGTCGAACTGCACCTTGAGCGATTCGGCTTCCAGCCCCTTCTGCAGCACCGACTGCACCGCCGACACCGCGGCCCGCGCCGCGGCCGCAGCGGTCACGATGCCGGCCAGCTGCGCCGCTACGCTCGAACCGGCGCTGCTGCCGGCGGCGGCCACGCCATTCAGCTCCGCGCGAAGCTCCGCCAGCCGGGCCTGGGCGATCGACGACACCCGTGCGATCTCCGCCGGCCCTGCAGCAGAGGCCTTCACCCGCGCCAGCGCGCTTTCCACGCCCATGATTTCGCGGCGCAGTTCAGCTGGGCCCCGCGTGTTGAGCGTGCGATAGGCATTCGATATGCCGGCCGAAGCGGCGCCCAGGTCGCGAGTGCGCACCACGGCGCCCTGCAGTTCGGTCGTCAGCCGGGCTACGCGCTGCTGGGCCGCGGCGGTGGCGCGGGCCAGTTCATCGGGCGCAGCGCCGCTGCGGCGCACGCGCTCAAGCGCTGCATTCGTCGCCTCGATGTCCGCGCGGATGTCCTTGAACGTCCGCACGTTGAGCGCGGCGAAGGCAGAAGACACATCCGCGATCGACTTCGGGGCCAAGCCCAACTCACGCCGAAGCGCCGCCACCTGCTTTTCCGCTGCCGCGGTCGCACGGGCGATGTCCAGCGGGCTGCTGGCGTTCTGCTTCACCCGGGCCAGCTCTGCATTCACGGCGGCGATATCGGCGCGGATATCCGACACCTGACGCACGTTCAGCGCGGCCATCGCGCTACCCAGCGTGGACACTGCCTTCGGGGTGCGCTCAAGTTCCTTGCGCAGCGCCGCCGCCTTCCTCTCGGCGGCGGCGGTGGCACGCTCGATCTCAGCCGGCGCCGCACCGCTGCCCTTGATCTCGTCAAGCGCCGTCTTGACCGCCTTCAGGTCACCCGCGATGGTCTGCACATCGCGAATGCCGAGCGTCTTGAACGCGAGCGTAAGGGAGACGTCCTTGTTCATGCGTCAGCCACCGCTGGCCTTCTTCGCGACTTCTGCAGCGCGCAGGAACAGCGCGAACGGGTAGGCCCACACGTTGGTATGACCCAGGTGCTCCAGCATCAGCGCGCCTCGCTCGATGTCAGCCCGGACGTCATGTCCCCGACCAGCGCGGCCGCCCACTGGTCGAGCACTGCGAAAAAATCCGGGTTCAGATCCTTCACGACCGCGTAGACCTTCTTCATTTCGGAAGGCGTGACCAGTTCCAGTCGTTCGTCCGTCAGGTCCGTGAAGCGCTTCAGGTCGTCGCGACTGAAGCCGCCGAGCAGCGACCCGACGAACAGATCGGCACCGTCGGGCTGCACGCCGACACCGGCCGTCACCTGCTCGCGCGCCGCCGCTGCGGCGAGGTGCGCCCGCACCTCGCCCAGCGTGATCTCACGCACCTTGACCTTGCCGGCCTTCGCGGTCGGCACGTCGATCTCAGCCGCCAGCTGCGTCATGCCGGCGCGCCCAACTGCTGGATTTTGAAATACTTCGAGATGCCGGTACCGACGACGGTTGCGTCCTCTTCCATCGTCATCGACAGCGACAGAGTGCCGAAGTCGTCGCCGATCAGACTCACGTCGCTGGCGAGGCCGAGCTTCACCTTGTGGAAGCGCGCGGTCACCGGCTCGCCCGACACCGCGTCTTCACCGATCAGGCGCACACTGACCAGCGGGGCGGTGGTCACCAGCGCCTCGATATCGACAACCGAACTGGCGGTGTAGTCGATGGTGATCGCATCGCCGTCCAGCAGGCCGCTGGTAGACACGGTTTCCTTGAAGCGGATGCCCGCGCGCTCGACCAGATAGTCGTCTTCATCGACCGTGGTCGCGCCCTTCTTGACCACCACCGCAACCGTGGTGTCGATCATGCGCGCCGTCATCACGAAGCCACCCAGATAGCACTTGTGGGCCTCATTGGTCACGGCACCACCGGCCACGGCCGTGCTGTTGCCCCACATGGCCAGAGCCATGTTCTCGGGGCTGAAGTCGCGCGGATCCAGCGTACCGGTGGCCTCGGTCACACGGTCAGCCGATGCATAGGTGCCGCCTGCCGCGCTGCGGTAGTTCTGCAGGCGACGCTGCTCGACGTTGTAATTGAAGCTGAGCGTCGAGGTGTTGCCGATATCGCGGAAATTGCGGCTGTCGAACGGAATGCTGGCATTCCACGGCGCGATTTCCGGGATGCCGGCGAGGATGACGGACTTGAGCATGATGACCCTTTCAGGTGGGGTTGATGATCCGGCGGTAGTCGTTCCACCGGCTGGCGACTTCGACCGGCAGGATGGCCGCACGCGCCAGCGTGTTGCCCTCGCTGGTGGTGGCGAGACAGGTGATGCTGTAAGCGACCCCGGCGACGCCGCCGACCAGGCGCTGCAGCACGCGAGCGCCCTCGATGACCGGTGCGCCGGACTTGATGGCGGCCGGGCTGGTGTCGGTGCCGGTGACCACGGCGACAGTGATCTGCGGCGTGCCGGTGATCGTTTCGCCCTCGACCAGCTCAAGCGCGAAATCGAACGCGCAAGCGAACGCTTCGTTCGGGTCTTTGAACGGCCACTGGGCTGCGGCGGTGCTCATGCGACAAAGCTCCTGCGGGTGGCGGCACCCGCGGTGAAGATGCGACGGGTGGCGGCGCCTGCCACGAAGCGCTTGCGCACAACGAGGTCGAACACCTCGCCGACCTGCCAGCGAATGAGCAGATCGGTTTCGGATGCGGCGATCAGCGACCAGCGCAGGTCGAGCGTGTTGTCTGCGATGAGCGTGGCGACCGAATCCCAGCGCAGCGTGAGTTCGCGCATGACGCCGGCCACGATGTCCCAGCGCATGTCGGCATCGGCACCGACCGAGGCAAGCAGCGACCAGCGCGCGTCGATGGCCTGCTGCACGCGGGCGATGAGCGACCAGCGCAGGTCGAGCGACGCGCCGACCACGCCGAGGGCGGCGGCGAGATCCCAGGCCAGCACGCTGTCGGCGCTGACGGCGGTGACCATGCGCCAGGCGGTGATGAGGTCGGCCTGCAGTGCCTGCACCAGCGACCAGCGCAGTGCGCCGTCGGCGGCGATGGCCTGCACCGCATTCCAGGGCAGCGCGATATCGCGCGCCACGGCGTTCAGGATCTGCCAGTGCAGTTCAGCCGATGCGGATACCGGTGCGAGCGCCGACCAGCGCAGTGCGAGGTCGGCAGACACCACGCCGAGCGCACCGGCCAGATTCCAGAGCAGTGTGCTGTCGGCGCTGACGGCGGACAGCAGAGACCAGGACAGCGCCGCGTCGCTCTGCACGGCCTTGACCAGATCCCAGCGCAGGGCGGCGTCGGCGTTGATGGCCTCGATGAGCGACCAGCGTGCGGTGGTGTCGGCCTGCACGGACTTGAGCAGCGACCACAGCAGCGAGGTGTCGCGCTGCACGGCGACGTTCAGCGACCAGCGCAGCGCCTGGGCGGCCTGAACGGACGAAACGAGCGACCAGCGGATGGTGCCGTCGGCCTGAACCGTCGCGGCGCCGGACGGAACGTCGAAGTACAGGCGGCGCGCACCTGATTTGAATACCTGCCACGGATCGATCGACAGACGCTCGGCATCCAGCCACTGCGGGCTGTGGGCCAACAGACCGATATTGATATCGCTGTTACTGCCGACGTTGAGGACCGTCAGGTCACCACTGTGCGTGCTGCCACCCGGAGCGCTGGCCGTGCTCGCAATCAAACGCCCAGCTTTCCATACTTCCCTGCCGGTCGCCCCCCACCTGAACACCGTCGGGGTTCCGTCCCACAACAAATTCTCGCTGCTGATCGCTGTCAACCACAAGCTGCCTCCGATGTTTATCGCAGTGCTGGTTGCCGATCCATCTCTGTAGATCGCGAAGTTCGACGCGCTGAAGCCGAAATAGTCCGCGCTGCCAACGGCAATGCACTTGCCGACCAGCACCAGCGTGCCCTGAGCACGCTCGATCTTGGCGCCACCGCCGGTCAGCACGAATCCGCCATCACCCCCATAGAACGCCTGCGCACGGTAGCCGAGCCCATAGGGGGCAGCCACGCGTCGGCGCTGGTTCCATGCTGTGCCACCGCCCTGAAGGACGATGGGGTTGCCCAGGGCATCGACCAGACCATCGAGCGACGGCGCATGCAGCGCGAAGCGCCAGTCGCCTCGACTGGCGACCGTGACGCGGCCCTGCGGCTGCGCTGCGCGACTGGTCGGGTAGGCGATGAAGGTCACGCGGAAGCCTTATGCGGTTGCCGCGGACGCGACCTTCGTCATGACCGCTTCGACGGTGACGGCCTGGCCAGTGTTGCCGGTGAACTCCACCTCGACGTGCTGAGTGCCGAACGGCACCTCAATGGCGCCGGACTCGGTCACACCGTTGTTCGCGGTGCCGCCACCGAAACGCCAGATGGTTTTCCAGTCGGCGCCGGCGGCCCCGGCAGCAGGCGTCGCGCCGGTGTTGTGGGCGACCAGCACGCGGCCTTCGCACTGCGCAGTCGGACCGGTCGCTCCGTTGGTGATCTTGAGCTGCAGGAAGCCGCCCAGCGCCCCGCGAATATCGAGCACGGCACGGGTGGTGGCGCCTGCGGCATTGCTGGTGCCCGCAGCGACCAGCGTATGGACGGTCGTGGTCAGCGTCGTGTTGCTCATACTGCGCGGCTCCCGTCGTCATTCCAGATTGCGCGGCGAACATCCATCGTGGACACCGGCGTGCGCACCTCGGCCTGCGCCTTGATGACCGCGGCGTGTGCGGCGTCGATCACGCCCACCGCCGCCAGCGCATCGAGCAGATCGCGGGCCGGCGCGCTGCCAACGTCGATGCCGTCACGCCGCAGCCATGCGAGCTGTCGAGCGATGCCGGGCTGATACGGCGCGAGCGGATGTTCAGCCGGCAGCGTCGAGGCTGCGAACGCCTCCAGCGCCGACAGGAACGATTCGCCGGCCAGCACACCCAGCGCCGCCACAACACCGCGCTCGGTCACGAATGATTCGCGCAGGGTGACGCTAAGCGGCAGAGCCGCAGCGATGGCCGCTTCGTCCGGCACATCCGCGCGAGCCAGCGCGAGCAGCACCGGGTCGGCCTGGATGGCGGTGCGGATCTGCTCGATGTTCATCACGCTGCCGTATCGCCCTGCACGCGCAGGGTCACCTGGTCGTCGTTGTAGGCGGCTGCACCGGCGTTGACGATGCGCTTGACCCAGACGGCCCGATGCTGGCCAGCGGGAATGTTGCCGAGCGCGAGCGCTGCGCCGAGGCTCGCGGCGCTGCTGAACGTCACGCCAGTCGGCGCGGTGGATTCGTTCGCGATGGTCTGCTCGGTGCCGTTCACCGCTGAGCTGCCGACAGCGATCTCGACACTGGTGTCGCTGCTGGGCGTGTTGCTCTGGATGAAGATGACCGCGTTTTCGAGCGCGAGCGTGGCGTGCGCGTTGTGCACGTAGAAGCAGCGGTACTCGGTATCGCCTGCGGTCGTCTCGGCGCTGCTGACCAGATCGAACAGGTTGTGCAGGCCGGTGCCGATCTCGGTGCTGCTCTTCGCACCACCCAGGGCAGCATTCGGGTCGGTGTTCGATGCGCCGCCGGACAGCCGGAACTTGATGTCGGTGGACGTGATGGGCATGAGGGTTCCTTCAGGTTTCCGAGCCCACAGCAACGAAATCGAGCGCGAAGCCACAGGCATGCGACTCGACGCCCGCTTCAGGGAACATCGCCGGGGTGTCGATCGGATAGAGAGGTTTTGGAAAGCCTTTGACGCGATGCCCCAGCAGCGCACCCAGCACGCGGCCGCACAGGTCGGAGAGCTGGGACGACACCCGATCACCCTCGCCGCCTTCGCGGCCTGCGACGATGACGTGCCACTCCGCACGCAGCCGTGCTTCACGCAATACAGGGCGCTCACTGCTCAGCACGCGGAAGCCGACAAAGCGCAGCGCGACCAGCGGCAGCGGGATGCTGCTGAAGTCGTCGGGAACGTCCTTCCAGGGAAGCACGTTCGCGTCCGGAAACATCTGGCGCAGGCGCTGCAGGATCAGCGGTTCGGCATCGAGCCAGTTGCGGTTCGGTGTCATGCCCCGACCTCACGACGGCTGTTCAGATACGCGATGCCGCGGGTTGCCGTGAGCAGATCGGTATTGCCCACCTCGTACTCGGCGGCGACGCCGCCACGCACGACGCTGATGCACTCACCCTTGCGCAGGCCGGGCAGATCGGACAGCAGGTACTTGATGGCGTCCATACGCTTTCCGCTGAACGCATCCACCGACTCACGCGAGAACAGCACGCCAACGCCCTCGCACGCCGGCTCACCGCTGGACGGAATCCAGTTGGCGAGCGCGTCGGCCAGCATCGACTGGGAAACCCGGTCGATGCGGTCCATCACGGCGGCGAAGGGTGGGCGCGGCACGGTCTGTCAGCCTCTGGATCAGGCCATCTTCGCGCGCTGCAGCATCAGCGGACGGGTGCAGATGTGCAGCGGGTAGCTGTACACCTCCGGCTGCACCCAGGCATTGCGGTCGCGGTCCTGCACCAGCAGCGCATAGACCTCCTGACCCGGGGTATTGACGAAGTCGAAGGTTTCACCCGGGCTCAGCGCGACCTGGAACACATCGGGTGCGCCCACCGGGTAGAACTTGCACTGGGTCGCGGTGATGGCCACGGTCGAGTTGTCGTCGGTGCCGCGGTAGTTGTGCCACGTGATACCGCCGAAGCGCACCGTCTGGAAGGTACGGTCTTCGCGCAGCTCCGACGCGGCCGCCTGGTTCAGGTAGGTTTCCTTCACGGCATCGTGGCCGATCAGGGCATCGAAGAAATCGTCACCGGCCAGTGCATGAATCTGCGTCACGCCTTCGACCCACGCACCCTGCGCCGCGCGCATCATGGCGCGGATCACCTGCGCGCACTTCGCACGGACATTGGTCGTGGCGACATCGAGTTCGAAATCGATTTCCGCCGGCTGGGTGATACCCCATTCGGTGAACCAGTTCTTGATGGTGCTGCCGTCAGCATCGAGCACGATGCCCTGCACGGCGCCGAGCCGCATGCGCTCATGCGTCAGATCCACATCGCGGCGCAGCGCGGCCAGCCGGGTGGCAACCTCGACCTGAACCTGCATCATCTCGGTTTCGGAACCGAACTGACGGATGCTCTGGATCTCATGCGCGTGAATGGTGTCCTGCTTCGCGATGCGGACCGTGCGGAAGTCGCGGATGTCGCGCTTCTCGGCGGAGCGGGTATCGAGCGGCGCGCCGCGATTGCTGGTCTGGATGACCGCGAGCGTGTTGTTCTTCTGCTCGATCGCGATGGATTCGGTGCGCACCGGCTTGGGGGTGAAGAGATTCTGCGAGCCCAGGAAGGTGGGCAGATGCGGCGTCTTGTTCAGCGCCGCAGTCAGTTCGACCGCACGAAAGGCGTTCGAATTGAAGATGTCCATGCTTGCCATGTTGGAAACTCCGGTTTGTTCGAGAGGTGGCCGCCGATCAGCGGACGAGGATGCCGAGCGCCGCCAGCTGCGTGATGGCCGCCGTCTTCTGCGGGCCGGTGATGCCTGCCGGCCAGGTCAGCGAGTCGGCGCAGACCTCGGTGTCGCGTGCAGTGATCACCACTGCAGCATCGGCCGCCGACGCATTGGTGCTCTCGAACAGGATGCCGGCCGCAGTCTGCGAACCGTCGGAAGCGCCGGGCGCGAGGATCGTGTACTTGCTGCTGGCGGTGACCTTGCCCAGCACGGTGCCGGCGGACAGGTTGTTGCCACTGGCAAGCGTCGCAACATCGCGCGAGCGGGTACCGTTCGCTTCCGTCGCGATGTATTCGCCGCGGTGGCGGCCTTCGGTGAAGATGGTCATGGTGTCGTTCTCCAGTCAGTTCGAGGGATGGGCGGCTCAGTGCTTCGGAGCCACGCGGCCGAAAGCCGCACCCCACGACGCCGTGATCACCTGGGGGTCGTCACCGGAGGCATCCGCCCGGCCCTCACCGCCCTTCACGTCGGGGTTATTCACGCCGCTCATGGCGGCCGCGAAGGGGTTCGCGCCGGCCACCGCAGGGGCAGCCTTCGGGGCTGCGGCCAGAATCGCGGCAGACTGATCGACCGACAGGCCGGTGCTGACGCATTGCAGGGCCAGCGCGCCGCGGTCCTTCGCTTCGTCGTGCGCCAGGATGGCGGAGGCGCGTTCGCGCTCCGCCTTGGCGCCTTCTTCGCGACCACGGGCGTGCGCGGCGTCCAGATCGGCCTGGGTGAAGGTGGCGGCGGGCGCTTGCGAACCCGCCTGTGCTTGAGTGCCGGACATGGTGGTGTCTCCTTTCTGCTCGGCGGTGGCTCGGGCGGGTTGCCCGTAGGAACGAGTCGGGCGGCGTGCCGCCAACTCGGAAATCAACTGGTCGGTGGTCGCAACGCGGTCCGCCAGGCCGGCCGCGACGGCGGCCACACCACGGAACACACGCGCTTCGGTCTTGCGGATGCCTTCGTCGGTCATGCGCGGGCGGTGCTGCAGCACGGCGCCCACGAACTGGCTGTAGATGTCTTCGACGTCGGCCTGCATTTCGGCTTGAACTGCGGCGGGCAGCACCTCGAACTGATTGCCGTCGACCTTGTGGGCACCAGCGAAGATGTGCGTGACCTTGATGCCCTCGTTCGCCAGAAGGCGCGACATCTCGACGTGACGCATGACCACGCCGATGGAACCGGCGTAACCGGTGCGGCTGACCACCACCTCATCGGCTGCGGACGCGCCCAGGTATGCAGCACTGGCGGCCATGCCGTCGGCAATGGCGATGAGCGGCTTCATGCCGCGCATATCGAACATGCGCTGCGCGTACTCGAACGCGCCCTGCACTTCTCCGCCCGGGCTGTCGTAGACCTGCAGCACGGCGTGGACGTCCGGGTTCTGCATGGCGTGCTCGGTCGCCATAGCCAGATCGTTGTAGCCCAGCAGCATCGTGCAGTCGGCGTCGAGCTTCGTCCGATGCACCAGAGCGCCACCGGCCCCGACCACAGCGACACCATCGACCACGGCATAGCCGGGCCAGCCGGCTTCCTTCACGCGCTCGCCGCGTCGGGTCGAGAACATTTCCGGGGCAACGCTGCCGGACGAAAGCACCTGCGCCAGCACGTCGTCCGACAGGCCGAGCAGGCGCGGGCCGATGCCCGCGATCAGCGCGTCCAGCGCCTGGGAATGCACCAGCAGCGGCGTGTTGAACAGCCGGCCGGCCAGGTGGGGGTAGGCTTTCATGCGTCTTCCATGTCCTCTTCGCGCTCTTCAGGCTCGGTCTCCGAAGCGCCCGGCGCAGGCTGTGAAGGTGCGGCGGCAATTTCAAGCGGCAGCCCAAGATCTCGCTTCTTCTTCGCTTCGAGCGCCTGCTGTTCCAGCACCTCTTCCCAGTCCAGGCCCTGTTCGGCGCATTCGGCTTCCAGGGTGGAAAGGCCGTGCTTCATGCGGGTGCCGGCGGCCTCCGCCTCTTTCACCGGATCGACCCAGCCGCGGCCAGCGAAGATGAATCGGCAGCGGGTGTAGGCGTAGCGGTTGCGGTAGAAGTCCGGCGCATCGACGATGCCGGCGTTCACCGCCTCTTCCATCCACAGTTCATAGATGGGCCGAAGCCAGACATCGGTGAGCCAGCGACGCCGGCCGTTGAAGTAGCGCCAGGCTTCGAGCAGCGCCGCCCGCGCGCTGCTGTAGTTCGTCTTGCTGAAGTCCTTCATCAGCAGTTCGTACGGCACGTTCATGCCGGCCGCGATCTTGCGCATGACGACGGTCATGAAGGACTCGAAGGCCGCATTCGGCCGGCCCGGAATGAAGGGGCTGAGCTTGGCACCCGCAGGCAGGGGGATGATTGCCGCGCCCTTCATCTGGCGAAGGTTTCGCGCCTGCTTGACCGATTCGTTCCAGGCTGCGCGAGGCTCGTTGCCGAAGAGAGATTCAGCCGACTGCTGATCGAGGTTCGATTCCAGAAAAGCGGCGATGAGGCTGTTCGCAACCGCGGCTTCAAGTTCGGTACTCGCGAACTTGCCCGCCATGTGGAACTCTTTCATGACCGACGAGACGATGGGCTTGCCCCGACTCTGACCGGTGCGTTCCTTGTCGTGCAGATGGATGACGCGGCGGCGGCCCCAGGGCGTGAAGGCCGGCACGCGCTCCCACTCATCGAGCCCGGTGACGACGTAGCGGCCGCCCAGCGCATCGCCCGGGTGCCGCTTGCTGAAGTGGTAGGCAACCGGTGCGCCGTAGAAATCGCGCTCAATGCCGCCGCGGATATCCTCGCGCGTCTGCAGAAGGGGGGGCGTTTTCATACGATCTGACTCGACCATATGAATGCGCGTCGCCATCTTCGCGGTCGGCCGCGGAAGCCAGAGCGGCAAGGCGATGGCGTCACCGTTGAGCATGGCGCCGCCCAGCGCTTGCGTGGTCAGACCCAGCAGCGTGAGTTCATTCGCTGCGTCGCAGTCTGGGGTGTCCGCCCACTCGCGAAACTTCGGCTCGACATCGTTTGCCCACTCGCGCGCGCGCTCGACCGGCCAGCCCAGCAGACGATAGTCGGGCATGGCCGACAGGCGCAGCACGGCCCCGACGATGTTGTCCTTGAGCGTCTGTTGTCCGCCGGAGGCGATGCCATCATTGCGCGCCAGATCGCGCGCGCGCGGCACCAGCATGTCAAGATCGGGCAACAGGTCGGCATCGGCGCTGCCGGCGTACGGCATCCAGTTCGAAAGGCCGATGTCAGTGTGCGACGCACCGACATGCGCGCTCATGCCCGCGCCGGACTGGGCCGGCACTATGGCACGGGTGCGGGGCTGCGAACGGCGCCTGCTCACGGGATGCCCGCCTGCAGGTAGATCGGACCACGGGTCGCGCAGCCGGGGTTCTCTTTCGAGGCAACCGCCTGATTCAGCCGCTCGATGTACGCATCGGCGTCTGTCAGACGCTGCTGATACTGAATGCTGCGACCCTCGCCGCTGGCGCTGGTCGGGCCGGTGACGAGGTTGTGCCGGGCCTCGATGGCTTCGGCGAGCATTGCGTTCAGGCGATCGAGCGACAGTGTATGCAGCGGGTCCATGCTGCAAGCGTCGCAATCGGGCGCGGTCCTTTCTACAGGAACTAGTTCACTTTTTTAGTTCCGTGTGCGCATCAGGGCCGCGCGCCCCGCCGGTGGCGATCTGGTCGAGCGTGAAGTGATGTTCCTCTGCCTCGCGCGCCGCGTCGCGCTCAGGCTGGCCGGGCCGGCCGATGTACTGCCCGCCCTCAGCGAACCAGCAGGTGCCCATTTCGAGGCCGGTGCGGATGCGCTCGGTGATGAACTCACGCCCGAACACGTCGCGCAGCGCGTCGACCCATGCGGCGCAGTGGGGCATGGCTTCGCGCATGGGTTTGGTGGTCACGATGTCCGGTTTGGCCGTCCGTTATTCGACAGGTGGCGCGTGCGCGCCGTCTCCTGCGGACGTGGCCGGCTTATCGGACGGATATGTCGTCGACCTAGCGTTAGCCGTCAGGGCTGCCCGTGCGCGCTGCAAGCATTCGGCACGCGGCACGCGCAGCACCTTCTCGACCCACTCGCGCCCGACGCCGGTCATGGTCTTGCGGCCATCCCAAGCCATCGCGTACTCACGCCACATGCGGGCTTGGAACAGCCGGTGCAACTCGGCGGGCGTCGGGTGGCGCATGGTCAGGCCACCTCTTCCACCACCAGGCGCTGGCCGCTGTGTACGTAGTCGGTCAGCATCTGAGTCGGCATGTCCAGGGTCGCCGGGGGCACGGCATCGCCGCGCACCCACTCGCCCGCTTCGTTCTTGCTCTCCCGGTACACGCGCACCTTGTGGCTGCTGGTGTCCGCGTTTTCGATCCGAATCGCTTTCGTCATTTCAGTTTCCTTGGCATGCCGGCATTTGTAGGGTGCCGGCTAACCCCTCATTCCAGCCGAGCCGCAACGGCCGGCTGAATTCGATCGTTAGAGGCTTGCATCTTGCTCACACATAGCCCCGTCGATGTCTGTACGCTGACACCCGGCGCTATACACAATCCCAAGCCGCCGAAACTCTTCTCCGCTCACGTTTCGAAGCAGCCATTCAAGCCGCTCGCTGTCTGCTCTAAGCCGCGCATTCTCTTCGTCAAGCTCAAGCATCTTGTTTGCTGCTTGCCTGATCGCTTCGCCCCTAACTGGAGTTACCGCGCTGCGGCTTTCTCTCTGCAAAAATCCGGCATACCGTTGTGCAATGCTCATTTGGTTCTCCGTAGTAACTACGCCTCTAACCCATCATTCGAGGCGACCTTCGCAAGAATCCGCGAAGGCGCCTCAATTCACGCGTTCGGCGTCTCAATCGGGCGCTCATCGAACCACTGGAAGATCACCAGCACGCCAGAGCCTTCCACCGTTTTGCTATGGCAGCGGCGCTCCCACTCTTGGCCGTCGCCCTTGAGGACTGTCGTCGTCTTGTCGGACTTCCAGTCGTGAAGCGTCTCGGAAAGTGCCAGTTTGTCGAATTCCTCTTTCGTCGCCGTCCATGCATAGACCACAGTCGGCAGCGCTATCGAGCATCCTGAACTCATAATCTCGTCCTCCGTAGTTGGCGCCTGAAGCCGAACAATCGCTTCGAGATGGACCGCCGAACAGCGGCCTTCTCATTAATCAATCCGCCTCGCGCGGCGGCCCCTCAAGCTGAACGTTCAGTGTGGTCATTGTGGTCATCAGAACGGCAGGTATCCCTCGTCAAATCGCTCCTGGAAGATCGCCAGGCCTTCATCGCAGCGAGCGTCCGCCCCAGGCGTAGGGATACCCTTCATCATCATGTTCATCCTGTGATCGAACATCGCGTCCAACAAGCGTTCGCAGTCACCCTTGTCAGCACCGCGCAGGCGCTCCGCCCAGTACTCCGGATCGTCCGTGTCGCGACAGGTCAGTTCCAGCGCCGCCGCGCGCTCAGGCACAACGCCTTTGGCGACCAAAGTCTTCTCTGCAGCCTCTTCCTTTTTCGGATTGATAGTCTGGTAAGGCAGCCGGTAGGTGACGTCCCACGGCCGGACGCCGTCGTCGATACTGGCCCCGTTCACGATGTTGTTGTTGGGGTCGTGCAGGACGGCGCTGATGGTGACATCCCGGCAGCCGGCCTGATGGAACCATCCGGCGACCTCCTGCGGCGTCAGTGCGCCTTCAGCGCAGTGCAGATACAGGTGTGCCCTGAAGTAACTGTCTTCGCTGCCCTCAGCGTGAATCTCCGTGATCGCCGCACACTCGCCCAGCGCGCCCTGTCCGGGACACCAACCGCCGTTCATCCGCAGATTGATTTCCTTCAGTACGTTCATCACTTCCCCTTCGCAATCTTTCGCACGTAGCGCGCGGAGTACTTTTGCAAATTGCATGTTCATCGCTCCTGCTGGTTCCACAGTCGTTTCATCTCGGCGTTCAGCGCGGGATCTTGGCGGCAATCCTCGGAGGTGCGCCCGGCACAATCCACCGCTGGCGCTTTGTGACCGCAATCCCAGCACATGTAGTAGCACGGCCCTTCGAGCGGCGTGGGACCGGACTTCGTCGCCCGCGCCCATTCGCCCACCAACTGCGGTACGGTCTCGTCACCACGCGTTTTTATAGCGATCGGCATCTGCGGCTTCATGTCGTAGCTGCCGCACTTAGGGCACGGCTCCATGGGCTGTCCGTACACCCACTCAGCGCGCTTTGCCGGGTCTTTCATCACGTTCATCACTTCCCCTTCGCGATCTTCCGCACGTAGCGCGCGGAAAGGTTGTACTCACGCCCCAGTTCATTGGCATTGCGGCCGTTGAAGCGGCGCCGGATGTCGGCGTCGCGGGCTGAGGTGTCCTGCCGGCGCCGGATGTAGCTCAGTTCGCTGCCGCCGGCGCGGAAGCGCAGCCGGTATTCGAGGCCTTTCCACACTTCTGTGGTGACGTCGTCGGGCACGCTCAGCCGGCGATGCTGTGCCGCCAGTTCTTCGCGGATGACGTCGAGGAGTTCTTCGCGTGCCATGGTCAGCCGATCATCGATATGGGTGAGAAAAGGTCGCTGTCGTCGCTGCGCGAGCGTGACTGCGGCATGGGTGCGGGCATCGGTACGGGGTCGCGCCGGCCGTCGAGCGATGGCGCGGGCTCATCCTGTTCATCGCGGCTGCGCGCGGCGGCCGCCAGGCGTTCGGTCGCGGCCTGGACGGCACCGGGCCGGGCCATGTCGCGCAGTTCGCGCTCCCGCTTGTCCCAGTCGTCGCGGTTGTGGAGATGCAGGCGCAACTCCGGGTGCAGCGCGGCGGCATACGAGTAGGTGTAGGTGTCCAGCGGTTCGTTGCGGACGCCGGTTTTCTTCTCGAACCGGTTCTTCTTCGGGTTGTAGACCTCGGACACGAGGCCGTTGAAGTAGAAGTCGTCGAGGTCGTCGCTCAGGTGCACCAGCCGGTCGGCGGCCTGCTTGTCGTGGTCGGTCGAGAGGCGCGCGTACAGTTGATGCTTGATTGCGACGGTGCCGACCTGATAGACGAGCAGGCCGCGGCGGTCGGTCCGGCCGCTGGCCTTCACGTCTTCGAGTTTGCCCTTGCCGAGCATCGGCGCATTGTTCTGCGTCGACCCGAAGATGCACATGGGGCGGGTGATGCGCCGGGCGCGGACGAAGTCCTTCACCGATGCAGTGCGGTGGCCGCCGGCATCGATGGCGGTGGCGAGCACGTGCAGCACGCCGCCCCATTCGTGTTCAATAGGCCGGCTCAGCAACTCGACCAGGCTGTTCCACACCTCGCCGGCTTCCGGGTCGCCCGGCAGTTCGACATAGTCGAGTGTCCATGAGGCCATCGCACGCCCCCAGCCAGTCACATGGACGGCGAGACGGCTGTCCTGGGTATCGACGCCCGCTGTGACCGCGAGCACGCCGGCCGGCGCGCGGCGCAGCGAGTACGGTTCGGCGCGGTCCTTGATGATGTTGAACTTGGCCCGGCGCATGGCCGGGTCTTCCCAGGGCTCGGCGAGACGGTCATTGACGAAGGTCTTGAGCTTTTCCGGATCGGTCTGGGCTTCGATCCATTCCTGCGCCAGCGTGGCCCAGCTGGGGCCGAGGTCCGGCTGGTAGTACAGGCAGTTGATGTGGTAGCTGCGCATTTCTGCGCCGGGGTTCTCGGCCACCCAGCGGCCGAAGGCGATCATCTGCCGCTTGTGGTGCTCTTCGATGATGCAGCCGTTCTCACGGCAGACGTACCAGGCGCGCTTGCCACCTTCGGACCACTGCAGGCCCTTCCACTCCAGGTGCTGCATCTCGCCGCAGTGCGGGCACGGCACGTGATAGCGCCGCTGGTCGCCCTTCATGAAGAGGCTGTGGATGCGGCTGACGCCGAGCAACTCGGGCGTGCTGATGTAGAGCCGCTTGTAGTTCATCGGAAAGGCGGAGGTGCGCCCTTCCAGCATCTTCATCGGGTCGCCGCCACCGATCAGGTTCGCGGCGAACTCGTCCACCTCATCGACGATGAGCCGGAACACGCTGGTCGACTTGAGCCGCAGCGGGCTGCCGGCATGCTCGACGTACAGCTGACCGCCGAGAAAATCCTTGAACGTGCGGGTGTTCGAAGAATCGCGGCTGGACACGCTGGTCAGCGCCTCGCGGACCGCGTCGCACGCCTCGATCATGGGATTCAACTTCTGGTTGATCCACTTGGTCATCGACACTTCGCCCGGCAGCGCGTACATGATCGGGCCGGGGTCGTGGTCCATGCAGTAGCCGATGACGTTGGTCGCCACGGCCGACTTCCCGAACTGGATCGGGAACATCAGCGCAACGTCTTTCACCGTGCTGCGCGCGCTCATGCAGTCCATGGGCTCACGCAGTGGCGGGTTGTTGTCCGTCACCCAGCGGCCGACCTTAGCGCCGCTCTTCGAGGTGAGGTGCATCTTCGCGTCAGACCACTGGCTGACGCTCAGATTTTCGCGCGGTGCGATCGACTTCGACGCGACGCGCCGAAGCAAGGCCCGCACGTCGGCGAAGCCTTCACGGTTGACCAGTGCCGCCTGCATCAGGCCTCCGGCGGGGCGGCCTCAGCCACCCCGCTTTCCTCTACTACGCCCCGCGGTAGCGCGGGGAGTACGGCACGCTGCGACGACGGACCATCTGGCCCTTGCGCTGGCTGTACTTGCCGCTGCTCTTCTGTCGAGCAGAGTGATTCTCGGCCATTGCACTTCCTTTCCAGTGGGTGGTTGAGAAAGGTCACTTCGGCATGGCCCACTTCCCATTCCGAGAACCCGTGTTTCGAGACGGCCATGAGGGGCACGCCCTCCGCGTCGGCCGCGTGCGCGTCGTCGTACAGCACGCGCGCGAAGCAGGCGTGCCGGAAGCGCGTGGGGAATTCGTCGAACCGCCAGATGAAGGCGTTCGCTTCCGCCTGGGTGTGCGCGCGCGTGTCCTCGCCGGTGTTGCGCACGCTGCGCCCGAAGCCGTTCAGGAACTCTTTCCAGATCGCCCGCGGCCGCTTCACGTCGATATCGGCCCAGGCGTTGAACTCCGCCAGATCGATCGCCACGGTCTGGCCGCCGGCCGCCAGATCGCAGTCACGCACCAGCGCGTCCAGCGTGGGCGACCACGGATAGCCCAGGCGATCGAACCATTCATCCCAGAAGCCCAGCTTGTTGGAGACCCCCCCCGAAAACAGGTTGAAGCCCATGGCCTCGATGCGGTCCATCGCTTCGGCGTAGTCCTTCGCGTCCGGCGCGACCTTGCGCGAGGCGTAATCGATCAGGTCCGCGTGCTTGACCTTCGCCTTGTCCGACATGGACGCGATCTGCCAGCGCGACAGGTGCATGGCCTGGTGCCATACGTGCGTGACGCCCCACGCCGCCAGCTGCTCGAAGCAGGCGTCGACGTCGGCCCACCACTTGGGCACGAAGGGGTTCAGCCCGATGACCACCATGTGGCCGGCCTGGCGCAGGCGCCGGATGAAGTCCATGCGTTGCGCGTGCGGCGGTGCGCCGGGCTCATGCCGCTCGCGCACCCTTTCGTCGTCGGTGGTGAGCGACACATAGACCATGGTCGGCGGCTGGTCGATGATGCGCTGTTCCTCTTCCGGCACGCCGCCGCGGGTCTGGTAGGCGAAGCGCACGCCCAGCGGCGACAGCGCCTCAACGATGCAGCGGTGAATCGCCGCGTTGCTCTTCGCGCACGGGTCGCTGTCATTGCTCATCAGGATCGGGTGACCCATGCGCAGCAGTTCGTATTCCATGGCGGTCGAGCCGGTGTCGAACCACTTCAGCACGCGCGCGATATCGTTGGGCTCCGACACCCGATCCGGCTTGTTCAGATTCGCGAAGCAGTAGGCGCAGCCGTGCGTGCACCAGTTGCCGCCGAAGTGCAGCAGCGCGGGGGAAATCAGGTATTCGCCGGTGTAGATGCGGAGTGACATCAGATTCCTCTCATGAGCACGTCGGCGTCCGACATGCCGTGTTCGTCCTTGAAGGCCTGCAGCCGGTCGTACTGGGCGCGGTTCAGGCTGACCATCACCGGGAAGACGGTGGGTTTCTTCGGCTGCGCCTTTGCGCCCGCGGTCGCACCGGGGGCGGAGCCTGCTGAGGCGGGCTGCTGGGCTGGGCCCTCTTCGGTGTCGGGCTGGTGAGCCGCGTTCGCGTCGACGGTGCGTTCGTCCTCTTCCAGCGCGCTCAGGGCGTCGTCGAAGTCGAGGCCCAGGCGATCGAAGTCGAAGTCGTCGAAATCGCCCAGCGCGTCGAGTTCTCCACGCAGTATCTGGGCGTCCCAGTCGCCACCCTCAGCCAGCCGGTTGTCCGCGATGACGTAGGCGCGGAACTGGGCTTCGGTCCAGCCGGTGACATCGAGCACGGGCACGGTGCCCGCCGGGAAGGGCTCGGCACCCTGCTCCCGTCCCGGCGCCGGGTAGAGCAGACCGCCGCGGGCGTAGATCGATTCGACCGCCTTGAGGCTGCCGTGCCCCTTGGCGATGGTGCCGGCACGCACCACGATGGCGCCCACGAAACCCAGGGCGTCGAAGGTGCGGGCGAGTTGCTCGATCTGTTCCGGGGGGTGGCGCTTGGCGTTTCCGGCATAGGGGCGCAACCCCGCCACCGGCAGCAGTTCGGGGACATTCATTCCGGGGTTCCCTTCTTCGGCTTGAGGGTGTCGGAGGTGTCGCGCAGGACACCTTCAACGAATTCGTCGATCAGCGCCCGGCAGGCGGACGGCTCACTGACCGGTGCGACGAGGGGCGCGAGCACGGCGCCCATGCCTTCGAGGCGCCGGCGCAGGGAGGTGACCAGCTCGGCAGCAGCGGCTTCGATCTGGTCGACCGGCGCCAGCCGGCCGATGAGCCGTTCGTACTCGACCTTGGCGGTCATGGCCTTGTACCGCTCGTTGATGGCCTTGGCCTTCTGGAAGCCGTGGTCGTTCGATGCGGCGGCGACAGCGGCGGCGCGGTCGTCGTCATCGGTGTGCTCCGGCTCGCTGCTGGTGTTCACTTCGTGGCCGCGAGCGGCCGCATGCCGGGCGGCGACGCCGCCGCGCGACGGGTCGCGGGTGCTGTCGATCAGTGCGAGCGATTCCGCGAGCTTCACGGCCTTGCCGTCGTCGGTCAGCACCAGGCGGCCGGCCTTGCGCAGTTCGGTGATGTAGGACGGCCGCACGCCGAGGTGCCGGGCGAACTCGGCAAAGCCCATTTCGGCCTTCACTTCGCTCATGGCCTCATTCCTTTCTCCACCACTACACCCTTTGTGCAGGGTGTGCAGGGTGATGTGCAGGGTGCGAATTGCGAGGAAACCCGCATGGATGCTGGAATGTGCAGGGTGTGCAGGGTGTGCATGGTCGTGTGTACACGAGAAGCGGTTTTTTCGAGGCGATGGCAGAGGTATGGCGCTGCGCTCTCGCGTGTACACGTGCGCGTGAGTCCTGCACATGGTGCACATTGGCGTCTGCGCGCCGTTTCATGCTGATTTTCACGGTGCACATCACGGTGCACATGCCCTGCACACCCTGCACATTTCAGGTCAGAATCCGCCACGGCCGACCCCTTCCTTGTAGTCCTTGAGGGCGTTGCGGAAGGCGTCGACGCAGTTGGTGTAGAACTCGATCTGATTTCCGCCAGGTGGCGCTTCAGCACAGCCAGGCGGAAACACGAACATGCCCTGCTTCGCGTTCGCACCGACCATGTGTCGCTTTCGGTCGTGACCGCAGCGGTGCTTCTTCACCAGGGCGTCGATCAGCTTGTTGAGCGGCGCGCCGCGGCCGATGCCGTTGCGGTGGCACCACGCGACGTACAGTTGATACACGTCTTCCGAAAGCGCCGGCATCAAGCCGACGTTGCCGATTTCCCCGGCTGTCCAGTGCATCAGGAAGCGGCTGGTCGAATCGCGCGACAGGTCGATCAGTTCGGCCTTCGCTTCGGTCATCGGCGGCAGGGTGTGAGGCGCGAAGTCGCCCAGCGGCAGATGCAGCAGGTAGTCGTGCAGCGCAGCGATGCCGCCGTTGTTGATCTCGGCCCGGACTTCCTTGTAGTAGTCGGGCTTGAGTTTCACGGGCGTCCAGATGATCGCGTGTCGCCGGTCATCCTCTTCCAGCACCACAGGCATGCGCTCGTTGCTGAGGAACACCAGATTGACGTGGTTCCGCTCGTCATACGCGGCCATGTTCTTCGGGTTGATGCGGATCCAGTCTCCGGTGATGAAGGCCTTGAGCTTGTTCTTGACGTGGTAGAGGTCGCTGCGCGCGACGACTTCGTCCGCGATCAGGAACAGCTTTCGGCTGGCCCAATCGTTGAACTTGTCCTCGATGGCCGACTGGTCGATCACGCGGCCGTAACGGCCGTATATGGCCATGACCGCTTCGAAGAACATGTTCTTGCCGGTGCCCTGCGGCCCGTGCAGCACCAGCGTCGTCCGCATCTTCGCGCCCGGGTGCTGGATCGGATATGCGATCCACTTCAGCACCCAGTCGTACAACTCGGCAGCCTTCTGGTCGGTCTGGCACATGTAGCTCAGCAGATCGAGCAGGTTTTCGCAGCTGCCCGCCTTCGGCACCGTAGGCCAGCCCGCCCACAGGTTGCATTTCACCGTCGGGTCGTCGCCGGCCGGGTCGAAGCCGACTTCACTGACCCGCACGACCTTGCGCTCCGGATGTTCCTGCCAGCGGCGCGAGAACTCGCGCCGGGTGCACAGGTCGCGCATGTCCGACAGGGACACCAGGATGTGTTCCTGATGATCGAACACCGCGCCGTTGTGCCCATAGACGAGGCTGAATCGACTGAGCAGCGTTTCAACGCTCTCTATCGGCCGCAGATCAGCATCCGCCCCGCCCCCCCGTGTGTCCGGTACGCGCGGTGCGTCGGGCGCAGCCCAATTGAAACTTCGGAGCGCTTCCTCGACCTGCGCACGCACCGTGGTGAGGCCGCAGGCGTGGTGCAGGTCATTGAAGTCGGTGATTTTCGTGCGACGTTCGCAGAAGACCGTCCAGCGCTCATCGTCGTCCGGGAACCGCGGCTTGATCCACTTGCCGTCGACTGTCAGCGCGGCAGTGGCGGCATCGCTGCAGCCGGTATTCACGCGGCGATGCGGCTTGCCGCAGGCCGGGCACGGGTCGTCCACCTTGCCCGTCTTCACCGGTGCCTTGCAGCCGACGCACCAGCCGAACGAATCGTCGTCCGCGCAGATGAGCATGTTGATGCCGGGGTAGCGCTTCCGCAGCACACGCGCCACCGCGAGCAGATTGCCGGCGTGGAAGGCGATCGCTACCGGCAGGCCCGTCGCTTCATGCAGGCTGGCGGCAGTCGCGTAGCCCTCAGCGATCAGCACGCACCAGGTCGGGACACCACCCAGCAGGTGGAATTTCCCGATCATGTCCAGACCGGCAGGCCAATATTCCTTGTCTCGCTCGGTCTTCGCGATCCGCTTCGCATGGCCCTTGCGGCTGAGGATGAACTGCAGACCCCACACCCGGCCGCTGGCGTCCATCATGGGCACGGCCATCGCGCCAGACGGTGTGAACTTCACCCCATACGCCTTGACGGACTTGCGCGCCAGGTAGTCGCAGTCGCCATCTACCGACAACAGCCGCCACGTCCGCTCGGCCTTGGCTGCTGCCCGCGCCGTTTCGATCTTCCGATCTTGTTCCGCGCGCTTGCGGTCCTCCGCCAGCCGCAGTTTCAGCGCCTGCTGCTGCGCGTCAGACAGCGGTGTCCGCTCAAGCACAATCTTGGTGGCGCCGTTGTCATTCCCGCGCCAGACCCCGAACGACCCGACGATGACGATCGTTCCGGCATCCAGCGCCAGTTCGTGCGCGATGTACCAGCCGCGCTTCTCGCGCTCGCCCTCGATCTTGCAGCGGACCGTCTTCCCGGTGACCTCCAGATACGGGACGATCAGGCCAGCAGCGCGGAGCTGTGAGAGGGCGGAATCGTAGTTCGATGCCGCCATTTCAGTAACTTCCACCCCCACTGACTACAGACATCGAGGGGTTCGCATTACCCTGTTGGGGGGCTTCCAGGAAGGACCCATGACCGGCCCCGCAGGGCTGCCCCGCGGGGTGGGTTACTGAACGCGTGGACGCGACGCTGCGCGCGCTATCTCTGATCACCGGGGAGGCGGGGCGAGGACTGGTGGTCATTGGCCCGGATGCTCCCGCTGCCAGTCGTCTCTGCATGCAGCATCGCACCAGCGGCGGGCCTCGTTGAGCTGGGTATCGCAGTGCAGGCAGTGGCCCGTAGCAGTGGGCCCTGCAGGTGCGCGGCGGGCCGCATCAACGGCGCGTGCGACGGCGGCCTGCTCTCGCTCATGAGCGATATAGATCTCGTCAGCCATGATCACTTGAGGTATCGGAGGAAGTCGCGGCCCAGGCGTGAGGACAGGTCCATATCCTGGGCGACGGCGAGGATGTCCACGCGCTGGCGGTAGCGGGTGGACGGAACGAATTTGAAGATGCAGCGCAGCGTGCTGCCGTGTATGCCCGTGCGGGCGTAGATGCCGGGTGGCAGGTGCTGCATGCGGCCGGACTTCCAGCCCCGCGCACCAGTCACCTCGCCGCGGCCGCGGCTGATGAAATACTCGACCCCGGCGATGGTCTTCACCTTGCGGGTCTGGCGCGAGGCCACGTCGGTGAACTCGACCACGCCTTTTCCTGCCCTGCGGCGGCGGGTTCGCTCGCTGGCGTTTGCCCGATAGCCCTGCTCGCCGAACGCCTGGAAATAGCTGATCAGCTGCACGATCAGGCCTGGGCTCACGTTGCCGTAAGCATTCAGCCTGACCCCTCCACCGGGCACCGCGTGCCAGCCTGTCGGCAGCACACCGATGCGCCGCAGCGCCCGTTCGAATCCGGTGAATGCCGGCGCGCCGCCGGTGAACTGGTGCCCGATCGTGTCGAACGGTTCGAGCCCCTGCTTGTTCGCGTCCCAGTTCATGCGCACGTGCGCTTCCAGGCGGTCGCTGGCGGGCCCAGCCGGCAGCCCCATGATCAGCCGTGTTTCCGCCTGACGCGCCGCGCGGGCGCCGGCCTTGTCCACCACGAACGCACGCAGCGTGTAAGGCGTGGGGCGATCGAAACTCGATCGCATCACGTCCTGCAGCTGCTTCCGGTACGCGAATGCGTTGTCGTTCAGCGCACGCTCGGCCGCACGGGGCACGCGCTGGCGCACCACCTCGGTCATGAATCGCTCAACGCCAGACAGGTCGAACGAGGCTTCGCCGCGGATCACTTGACGACTCTCACCCCGGACGCGCTGTGGCCGCTCGATTCCTTCAGACGTTCAAGCGTCGCGAGCGCCTGGGCCAGCGTGGTGCTGGCCGAGGCGATGATGGCCGTGGTGCGGTCTTCCTCTTCCTCACGGGTGACCGGACGGGCGTCGTAACCTGCATCTGCCGCCAGATACTGGAACGCGGCGTGGAAACCGGTATCGCGCGCGCCTCGCAGGATGAACATCACCTGAGAAAGGTCCAGCTTTTCCTGCCTGCACGGGTTGAGACAGTCCTGCAGCAGCCGGGCGGCCGCGTCCGCGGACTTGTCCGGCCACAGCATGGGACCGACTCGCTTCGGGCCACCCATCGCCCGCACCGCTTCGCGCAGCGCGTCTTCAGGGCCCTCGAAAAAGGGCATTTCAGTCTGCATTCCGATGGCTTCCGAAAATGTCGGAACGTGTCGGAAAGACCTGTTCCGGACAAAAAAATATGCTGTTGGGTATGCAAGTCGCCGCGCGCAAAGAAGGACGCGGCTCCCGCCCGGAATCGGCAGAACGGGCGGGAGCCGCGCAGCGCAGCGGCGCTTGGGGAACGCCGGCCGTAGCCGGCTGCGAGGAGGACGGGCGAATGCGCCGTACCAGGGAAAACGAGGGAATGAGCGTCGACCGACTCTTGAACATGTCAGGCCGCTTGCTGGTCGTCAGTCTGATCCGTGCCGGCGGGCTCCCGCGAACCACGCAGGAACGCCCAGTAATCGGCCATATCTGGCCGCAGCTGCTCGCAGGTCACTGCGCCTTCGGTTGCCTGCTCGATCGCAGGACAGCGCCCGACCGGAACGCGGCGAATCCCGCGCACCCATTGATGCACGAACGCCGGCGTGACAGACAGGCACGCAGCCAGTTGCGACTGCCCACCCACCACATCACACGCCCGTTGGATCGGAGAAATCGTGTTCATGCCTGAAACGATAGCATCGCTATTGCCATCGAATCAAGCCATGCTATTGAAGCGGCACGATAGCGTTGCTTTCATGGGCAACCACGACAACGAAAAATCTGACGCTGAACGGCTCGAAGCCCGACTGGCTGGCTTCGACCGGGGACAGCGCGTTGCCTTCGCCAAGGACCACCGGATACCTGGCGGAGCATCAGCGATGTATCAGCACGCGAAGGGCATTCGCCCGATCAGCATTGACGCGGCTATCGCCTACGCCAAAGCCTTCGGATGCGGCATTGAGGAAATCAGCCCCACGGTTGCCATGAAGGCGATGGAAGTGGCCGCGCTGGTTTCAGACGGCGGTCGCAACGTCCTCAAAGAGCAGTCGGCGCCGTCATACCAGCGCTGGCCGTTTGAACATGTGAGTGAGCGGGAATACTACGACCTGACGCCAGAAGGACAGATATGGGTGCAGGCAAAGACACACGCGAGCATCGCCGAAGCGCGTGAAAGATTCGGGGTTACCCGATCAAAAATGAAGGCGTAGCGAAGCTGTCATGCCGAGTCTATCAATTCCCAATCCGGAACTGAGAACATAGAATTACCCCTCCGGTATAGACGGCAAGCATAGTACATCACCATGGCTCTGATCAAATGCCGCGAGTGCGGCAAGCGCTTGAGCACTGAAGCAGCGACCTGTCCTCACTGCGGAGCGCCCAACAAAACCACCGAAACGATCAATGTCGCAGCCAGACCAGCCTCCGATCTTCTGGCAAAGGTCAGAGCGGAAGCGGCGGCAGAGAGCCAACGCAGAGGGAAACGGCGGGAAATCATCGCAGCAGTGGTGGTCGGCATTGCCGTGCTGATCACACATCTTGCGACCAGACCGCCACCCGCCCGCGTCGAGTCCGTTGAGCGCTACGGCGCGCTGAACAACACTCCGAACTCCGACGTGGCGCGAGCGGCCGTCGCGTCCGGCGTTCGCGGATGCGGCGAGTACCGGTGGCAAGCCGTACTTAACCGCCCAGGCGACATCCGTGTGTACTGCTCCGCCGACGGTGAGCGATACACCGGATATCGCATACCGGCAGGCACCAGTCGAATGGAAAGCGACCATTCGACCATGGACCCAGCCACCCAAGACGCCCTCTACCCCCACAGCAAAATCCGATAGCTGACGGCCCGCGACCAGCAACACCGCGGCCGCTCTCACCCGTCATCCACTAGCGATTTTTTTCAAGCCCTACGGCCAGCCAGCCCGGACGGCGTTCGCCCAAATAAAAAGCGTTGCTATTGCTTTTTAAAAAAAGCGACGCTATTGTTTCTTCAACGCAGCACCCGCTGCGCAAGACGGAGGACGCGATGACCGACCTGACCGCCACGACCAACGAACTGCGCGAAGCGTTTCGCGATTCAGGGCTTTGGCGGGCGGGCTGGACCTTCGCGAGGGCACAGGCCTGCCCCCTCGTGTGGCAGAGCCTGAACTGCATGGTCAGGGCGAGACGGCGGAAAGCCGCTGCCCACGGCCAGGCGCAACCGGCGCAGATCGCGCTGATCTGATGGGGGACAGGGGAATGGATATCGCACAACGGCGGATCAAGCGCCGCCTGGATGACCAACTGCTTGAGCACTTGCAGGAGCACTGCTTCGTGCAGGCGGAGGTCATCGAATACCAGAAGGCCGAAATCGCGCGCCTGCGCAACGAACTGATCGACGCCGAAGTCCGCTCCGAAATGTGGCACGACGTCGTCAACCGCCTGCAGGACAGCGATAACCCGCCGGCCCACATCGGCATCACGACCGACGGCAGCATCGTGCTGCTGCCCCCGGAACCGGCAGCACAGCAAGCGCGGGTGCTGTCATGACCCTCGCACTCCGCGCCCAGAACCGCAACCGCCTGCAGCGCCTCATCGAGGCCGCCGGCCACGACGGCATCAGCACCGACGCACTCGCCCGCCAGGCCGGCATGACCACGCGCGCGGCACTGTCTCTGTGCCGCGAACTGCAGCAGGGGCAACTGGTGGTCGCCGCCAGTGGTGGCAGGCACGCCGGTGGCCGGCCTGTCATCTGGCGCGTACTCGTCGCCCCCACACCGCTCGCGCAGCGCTTCGCATTTCGCCCGCTGCGCACCCCCCGGCCCACCGTCATACCGGTGCGCTCCGGTGGCCGGCTCGCGCCCGTCGTTCAGACCGATGCCGCGCTCAGCATGGGCCGGTTCTCGCCCAATGATTTCCGACCCAGCAGGGAGGCATTCGCATGGTGACCGCACTGCGCGCAGCGTGGCTGCGCTTCACGATTCGCCGGCAGGAAGTGCGCCGGCAGATCGCTCACGACGACGCACAGCACCACCGCCAGCGTGCCCGCGACGCGGCTACGAAAAAGGCCGACGCTGCAGAGCGCATCGAGGCTGCTGCGCGCGAACTAGCAGGCCTCGAACGCCGGCTCACCGTGCGTCGCATCGAGAGGGCGCGGCCATGCTGAGCGCGCTCTACGCAGGGCTGTTCGAGCCCACGCAATTCAACCTGTTCCAGATCCTGACGGTCGTGTTTCTGAGCGGCGTCGTGTGCTGGGTGGCCGGCGCCGCCTGGGGCGGCGATCGCCGCGATGAACTGGACCTCACCTTCGCCGGCCGCGACCTGCAGGGCGAGGCGCGCCGCGGAGAACTCGACCGCCGCCGCCAACCGCGTACCCCGCACGTGCGCCACGCGAAGACCGACGCGCGAGGGCTCACCCACGAACCGAACCGGGAATGGACGCGATGAGCGGGCCCGATATCGATTTCGCGGAACAGCTGCTGCGCGGCATGGGCGGCATCCGCTGCCGCGACGTGGCGCGCAACACCGAAGGCGTGTGGCTGCCGGCCGAAGCCTGGGCGTCGATCGTGCAGATCGTGCGCAGCGACAGCCGCACGCCGCTGTTGGCGCCGGTGCAGGTGAACTGAATCCATGAAGGGGGCGAGGCGGCGAAGTCGGCCGCTGGTGAAGGCATGACGCGCGGGCAGCAACTGCCAGGGGGAGCCGCGCCACAGGAACGTGAAGGGACAGCCTCCGCCCTGGCCACCGCCCCCGCTACGAGCGCCGCGAAAGCGGCATGTGCAGCAGCAACCGAGAACCCCCGCAGCGGCGAGGCCTGCCCTTCCAGGCAGACCGCTGCGGGCATCAAGGGAAACGAACGAATGGACAACCAGCACCAGCACATCAAGGGCTATCGCGATCTGTCGCCCGAAGAAATTGCACTGATGAACGAGGGCAAGGCGCTCGCCGAAAAGTGCGGCGCCTACGTCGCCAAACTGCGTGCAATGCCGGCGACCGGCGCGAACGGCGTGCCGTTCGTGACCGAGCCGACCGACAGCACGCCGGCCTGCACAAGCGTCGATCAGCGCTGGATCAGCATTGGCGCGACCGATCTTCAGCGCGGCTTCATGGCCCTGATTCGCGGCATTGCTCAGCCCACGACCTTCTGATTTCACGCGCCGCGCTGCCGCGCTCCGCAGCGCAATCCCAGGAGGAATGACCCGTGCCCATCCGCCCCTTCACCGACACGCTGCGCGGAATCCGCCGCGGCGGCCTCGCCGAAGAACTGAGCGAGGAACTGAACCGGCTCACCAAGGCGTGCACCGAAACCGGTCGCGCTGGCGAACTGGTGCTGAAGATCAAGCTCAAGCCCGGCAAGGGCGGCCACATCGAAGTGCTGGACGACGTGAGCCTGCGCCTGCCGAAGCCGGAGCGCGGCGTCTCGATCTTCTTCGCGACGCCCGACAACAACCTGCAGCAGAACGACCCGCGCCAGGGCGAACTGGAAGGCATCCGCAGCGTGGATGCCGGCGCAGACAAGCCGGTGCGCGACGTGCGCGCCGCAGGCTGATTCATCCCCACTTCAACCCATAGGAATACCCCATGAACGAACTTACAGCCGCCGAAGGCGTGAGCGCCATAGGCGACGTGCTGCAGCTTGCCCAAAACGCCGCCGCAGCGATGAGAACGCCCGAGTTCGCTGACCGCGACTCAGCGCCCTTCCTCGTCATTCCGAAGAACCACACGATCGAGTCGCTGGAGCACACCCTGGCCGCCCCGCTTCGCGTGCGTGCAACCGTGTCCATCAATGACGCGGAGAGCTTCATCGCCTACATCAACAAGCACAAGACGCAGGCAACGTCGCTGTATGGCGTGATGGGCGACAAACCCAACTTCCTCGCTGTGATCGACGACCATGTGCCCGATCACCCCGCGTGGCGCAACCACAAGGCGACCTACGGCTGCCCGCTCAGCCCGGAATGGCTGATCTGGACGAGCAAGGACAACAACGCCAAGGCAAAGACCCATGTCGATTTCGCGCGCTTCATCGAAGACAACCTGCTCGACATCATCGAGCCGAGCGCGGCCGAAGTGCTGGCGGTGAGCCGCACGCTGGAAGCGAAGAAGTCGGTTCAGTTCGCCAGCGGCGTGCGCCTGGACAACGGCGATGTGCAGTTCACCTTCAACGAAGAAACGAAGGGCACCGCCGGCAAGGGCACGATCGAGATTCCGGAGCGCTTCGGCATCGCCATTCCGGTGTTCGAGGGTGGCGACAAGTACCGGATCGACGCGCGTCTGCGCTACCGCATCAACGATGGCGGCCAGTTGGCCATGTGGTACGAACTGGAGCGCCCGCACAAGGTCATCGAGCACGCCACGAAGGAAGTCTGGAAGGCGATCGGCGACGGTACCGAACTGCCCATCACCAACGGCAACCCGTTCGCATCGTGATCACGAGCGCGGACACCCTCACCACGGCCGCCTGGCTTTTCGCCAGCACCTACGTGCTGGTGTTCGCGCTCGGCCTGCAGAGCCTGAACGTCAACGGCGGCCACTACCGGGCCGCCTTCATCACCTCGCTCGGCATCGGCGCCAGCAACCTGGTGCTGTTCAAGATGGCGCCCGACGCCAGCGGCCTCGAAATCATCGCGTACCTCGCTGGCGGCCCGCTGGGCATCGTCAGCGCCATGCGCGCGCACCCGTACATCGTGCGGCTGTATCGCCGCGGGAGACCTGCATGACTACCGAGACGATCACCTGGATCGCAGACGGCAGCGTGCCTGATGCGGAAATGACCGTGCTGGCCGAGATCGAGGGCGCGGACGGCACCGAGGTTTGGCCGGCGTACTACGACGGCGAGACCTGGGTAGATGCCACCGGCTGGCCCATGCGCTCGCGCGTCATCGCCTGGGCAGACATGCCGGCAGGGACGAGGGCAGCGCGATGAAGAAGCGCAGCCACCGCCAGCGCCGCCCAAAGAGAGCGCCCTGCCTGATCGCAGTCGGAATGAACGTCAAGCATGAAGCCGGCATGCTGGCCGCCGTGCAGGCATTCCGGCGCGGCGAAGCATCGGCGGACAACTTCCTCGACCTGTGCGACACGCGAGACATCACCGTCATCGCCTACAACATGCAGGGGCGGCACGTCGACGGGCTGGTACCCGTGCTCGACGCCGCGTACATCGCGCTGGCCAACATCCGCGACCGGCGTGAAGAGACAGGGCGATTCGGCGCCAGTGGCGACGAACTGGCCACGCTCGCGCTGATGGTCAACACGTACACGAACTTCTGGCTCGCCCAGTCCGGCGACCTGTACGGCCGCGCCCGTGAAGAGCTGTACCGGCTGCGCCGGAAGGACAAGACCAGCGAGGGCGCGCAGAAATGAACGCTGCGGCCCATCGCAAAGACCTGATCAAGGCGCTGCGCGCCAACGCGCACCGGCACGACCTGTGGTCGGTCTGGTCCGACTTCGTCGGCATGTGCGCCATCGCCCTGAGCAACACGGTCGACCTGCGCCAGCGCGACGAGCGCGAAGCGGAATACCTGCGCATGGTCGGCCGGTACCAGGCTGACGAAGTCGAGCGCTTCGCGCATGCGCTGGGCTCGCTGCAACTGTGCTTCCACACCGGCGGCCACGACGACGTGCTCGGCAGCGTCTTCATGGAACTGGAGCTGGGCAACAAGTGGGCCGGCCAGTTCTTCACGCCCTACCACCTGTGCCAGGCCATGGCCGCCATGACGCTGCAAGACGCACGCCAGCGCATCGAGCGCGACGGCTTTATCACCGTGATGGATCCCGCCACCGGCGGCGGCGCCATGCTCATCGCCGCGGCCGAATACCTCGCGCAGCAGGACATTGCCGTGCCGCTGCGCATGCACGCCACCGCGCAGGACATCGACGCGAAGGCTGCCCGCATGACCTACGTGCAGCTGGCGCTGCTGGGCGTGCCCGCCGTTGTCATCACCGGAAACACCCTGTCGCTCGAAGAGCGCGAGCGCTGGTACACGCCGGCGCACGTCATGTTCGGCTGGTCGCAGAGGCTGCAGCAGCGCGGCCAGCCAGAAGCAGAACACCCCCAACCCATCACCACCGAACGGCCGGCCGCGCATGCGCCCCTGCAGTTCGGTCTGTTCGAGGAGCCGCGCGCAGCATGACAAATGAATCCATCAACGCAAAGTGTCGCGAACTACAAATTCGCCTGGACGAACTCTACGGCACCAAGCCTTCGAATCCGAAGGACGCGATCGGGACCAACAAGCTGCCGCTGCACCTGTGGCCGACCACCGCGTCCGCACTGGGCTGCGTGGCGCTCGCGGAAGGCATGCTGAAGTACGGTCGCACGAACTGGCGCGAGGCCGGTGTCCGTGCATCGATCTACGTCGACGCCGCGAAGCGGCACCTCGACGCCTGGTTCGAAGGCGAGCCGGTGGCGCCGGACAGCGGCGTGCCCCATCTGGGCAACGTGCTCGCCTGCATCGCGATCATCGTCGACGCCCAGGCCGCAGGGAAGCTGATCGACGACCGCGCCTACAACGGTTCCGGCTACCGCGGGCTGGTGGAAGAGCTGACACCCATCATTGCCCGGCTGCGCGCCCAGCACGCCGACAAAAACCCGCGCCACTACACCATCGCTGACGCCGTGCAGCAGGACGGTGCGGCATGAGCGTGCTGAACATACGCCAGATGCGCGACATCACGGGCCGGCTGAACCGACTTCGGGTGATCGCGGCGGAGCAGGACAAGGCGATCGACGACCAGATTGATGCAATTCGCCGCTCCGGCGAGGCGCGCAAGCGCTACGCGGAAGAGTGGTCCGGCCTCGTCCGCCTCTACGGCGAGCAGAACGCCCCGCAATGGCTCGAATCGATACGCGGGCCGAAGCCGAAGATCGAGGCGACGACATGAAGCGCCAGCACCGCCTACTGCTCGATGACGAACTGATCGTGGATCTGTTCGCCGGTGGCGGCGGCCTGAGCATCGCCTGCGAACAGGCGCTCGGCCGCTCGCCCGATATCGCCATCAACCACAATGACGACGCGCTGAGCATGCACCGCGCGAACCACCCGCAGACCCGGCACTTCGTCGCGGACGTGTTCGAGGTGTGCCCGCGCGGCGCAACACAAGGCCGGCCGGTCGGCTACCTGCACCTCTCGCCCGACTGCACCCACCACAGCCAGGCAGCCGGCGGCCAGCCGCGAGACGAGCGCATCCGCGCACTGACGTGGATCGGCCGCCGCTGGGCCGGCCAGGTGCGCCCGCGCGTCATCACGCTGGAGAACGTGCGGCAGATTCTGAAATGGGGCCCGCTGGTGGCGAAGCGCGACAAGGCCACCGGCCGCGTGCTGAAGCGCTGCGGCACTGTCGCTGCGCCCGGCGAGCACGTCGCCCGCGGTGACCAGTTCCTGGTACCGGACCCGAAGCGCGAGGGCATCACGTGGCGCGCCTTCGTGCGCAGCCTGCAGGCCCTGGGTTACGTGGTCGAGTGGCGCATCCTGTGCGCGGCCGACTACGGCGCCGGCACCACGCGCGAGCGGCTGTTCATGGTGGCGCGCTGCGACGGCAAGCCCATCGTCTGGCCAGAGGCGACGCACCACAAAAAGCCGGCGCGCGGGCAAAAGCGCTGGGTGCCGGCGGCGGACTGCATCGACTGGTCGATTCCCTGCCCGTCCATCTTTGAGCGCGCCAAGCCGCTGGCCCACGCCACGCTGCGCCGCATCGCACGCGGCATACAGCGCTTCGTGCTGGACAGCGCCGACCCGTTCATCGTGAACATGGCGCACGGCGGCAAGCTGGAGGACGTGACCGAGCCGATCAGCACCATCGCCACCGAGAAGGGCGGATGCCGGGCCGTTGTGGCGCCCAGCCTCGTTCAGGTCTCCCACGGCGAGGGCAAGCCTGGCGGCGTGCAGCGCTGGGGCAGCGGCGTGCGCGACGCGCAGGAACCGCTGGGAACTGCCACCGCGTCCGGCGGCGGCGGGTATGCCCTCATGGCCGCGAGTCTGGTGCAGACCGGCTACGGCGAACGCGAAGGCCAGGCGCCGCGCAGCCTCGACATCACCGACCCGCTGGGCACCGTCGTCGGCACCGGCAAGCACGCTGAAGCCTGCGCCTACCTCATGCAGGCCAATGGCGGGTTCAACGAAACGCCCGGGCACGATCTGCGCCGGCCGACCAGCACCATCACGAACAGCGGCAGCCAGCAGCAGCTGGTCGCTGCGCACCTCGCCCAGCTGAGCCAGCACTGCGACGGCCGTGATGCCGCCGAACCGCTGCGCACCATCATGGCCGGCGGTGAACATCACGCCGCCGTGGCCTGCACGCTGAGCGCCGAACACGAAGCCGGCGCGCTGCGCGTGGCGGCCTTCCTGACCACGTACTACGGCAACGGCCAGGAATGCGACCCGCGCGACCCCATGAACACAGTCACCACGCGCGACCGCCTCGCGCTGGTCACCGTGGTCCTGAAGGGCACGCCCTACCTGATCGTCGACATCGGCCTGCGCATGCTCACCCCGCGCGAGCTTTACCGCGCCCAGGGCTTCCCGCCCGAATACCAGATCGAGGTCGGCCACGACGGCCGCCGATTCCCCAAATCCGCGCAGGTGCGCATGGTCGGCAACAGCGTCAGCCCGCCGCCCGCCGCCGCCCTCATCGCCGCCAACTGCGGCGACCTGCGCATCGAACCTATCCGGAGGACAGCATGACCACCGAACAGAACCCGATCCTCATCGGCCAGGCTGAAGAAGTCGACCTGCTGCTCCCGCAGGTACGCGCGATGATCGAGAACCAAGGCATCTATATCGCCGGAGACACCGCCCGTCCAGGCTACTCAGTGCCGCTCGCCTCGCTCGACGGCAAGGTCTATTCCATGGTGGTGGACAACGAGCTGAGGCCTCACCTCTTCCTTCCGACCGTCACGCTGCACGGCCCCTACTTGGCCAGCGACCACCCGGACGATCTGGCAGTGGATCGCTTCGCCAACGCGATGAAGGCAAAACTCGCGAAGAAGCGGAGCGAGGGTTACACCGGCTGGGACGACAAGGACGCCTGCCCCACCGATCGCCTGCAGCAGATGCTGCTGGACCACTTGGCCAAGGCCGACCCGGTCGACGTCGGCAACTTCGCCATGATGCTGTTCAACCGCGGCGAACCCACCGCGCCACCCATCGAACCCTGCAGCAGTCTCACGCGCGGCGAGGCGAAGACATGAGGCGCCAGATGATCGTTCCCATGCTGATGGCGATGGTCGCCGGGATGGAGCACGCGGCCGGCAGGCAGATCGAGCAGGATGCCGGCCACGAACATGACGACGGAGCCTTCGGGCGCACACCGCGCACGGTCAGCACCGGCCGGCGCGCCGAGAAGGACGCAGCGGCGCTTGCGAAGGCCCAGCGCAAGCGCGAGCGGAAGGCCGCGAAGCGCGCCGCCCAGCTGCGCCTGGAGAAGTCGCTATGAAGATGGCAAGGGCCTCGCAGGCCGACATTGATATGGCGATGGAACTGGCGAACGCGCTGGAAGCGCTGTCCAGCCGCTGGGGCGCAACCATGCCGGACAAGATCGCAAAGGGCCATCGTGACGAAGAGCGGGACGAGGCTTTTTGCTTGGACGATCCAGCAGACTGCCGGCGAGTGTGCGAGTACCTCATCGAACTCGCTCGCAGCGCATCGCTGTTCCGTGTCGCGATGGGCATGGCCGTCGTGCTCGATCCGCGCAACGAGCTGCTGGACCCTGACGCCGACACGCTGCAGGCACACCCGAAGATTCAGGCGGCGCTCAGTGCGATCGATCCGCTGCCGGACACCCACAACGAGGCGTGCGGCGCGATCCAGGCGGAAGCCGAATTGCGCCGACGGCATGCGCTGATGGAGGAAATGGCGGGGGCGCTGCGGGAGGCAGAGGAATATCTGCGCAACTGCGCAAACTCACCCGAAATGGCGGGGAAAGTCCTCTCGGCTCTCAACAAGTGGGAGGCGTCGAAATGATCGAAACCACGAAATGCAGCCACTGCGGATGCAGTGCACCTTCCTACAGGATGCCGGCGGGGCAGCTCTGCCATGTATGCGGGCGTGGGGTGATGAAGTGAGCGACTATATGCAAGAGGCGAAGCGGCTGATTGACGAACTCGGCCGTTGCAGATGGGCTGCAGGTACGCACGACGGTAACGGCGCCTTCGGTCAGGCAGACATTTGCGACAGGGGGGCAGATAGAGCCCGCGCCGCCCTGCTCGCCCACATCGAGCGCGGGCGTGTGCCGGACGCTGTTGAGGCAAAAGACGCAGACGAAGCTCTTGCAGCCGTCATGGAGCAGGCTCAAGTCTTTGCATCCGCGTGGTCGCTGATCGGTGGGGTATTTGACGGCGGTAACGCACTGCAAGTCGCCGAAGAGGCGAAGTCCGAACTGGAAGTGATGATTCGCTCTCTCGCCATGCTCGCCGCCGCTCCCGCAGCGTCTGACCATTCCGCCGCGACCGTGCCGATGCCGGAGGCAAACCTGTTCGGCCCAGCCGGGACTGGCGAATATTTCCACGGCTGCACGCTAGACCGGGTGCGCCAATACGGCGCCGACCTCTATGCGACAGGGTATTTGCTGGGCTACCGCGACGGCCAGTTTTCGGCACAGGCCGGGCACCGGCCGCTCAACCCGTGGGAAACCGGCGATCCGGGTGTGTGGATCAAGACCGCCGGCGACACGAAAGGCGGTGCGTGATGGCTGAGCGCTCTAACATCGAATGGACGGACGCCACGTTCAACCCGTGGATCGGCTGCACCAAGGTTTCGCCGGCCTGCGACCACTGCTACGCCGAGCGCGATTTCGACCTCCGCCGGCACGTCGTGCAGTGGGGTGCCGGCCAGGCGCGGAAGCGGACCAGCACAGAGAACTGGAAGTTTCCGAAGCGGTGGAACGATCAGCCTTTCCGCGAGTGCCAGGACTGCGGATGGCGCGGTGAAGAGCGAGAAGCAGCGGTCGTGAGCCGCTTCTTTCCGCCCATCAGCACGCGGGCCGCATGCCCGTCGTGCTCAAGCCGACTGATCAATCCCGCGCGCCGCCGCGTGTTCTGCGCGTCGCTCGCCGACGTGTTCGACAACGAGGTACCTGCGGAGTGGCTGGTGGACCTGTTGGAGCTGATTCGGCTGACGCCGGAACTGGATTGGCTGCTACTGTCCAAGCGAATCGGCAACTGGCGCAAAAGGCTGGAGGAGGCAAGGGGCTGGACCGTTGAATCCCAGCCACCCCACCCATGGAATCTGCACATCCTCGAATGGCTTGACGGCAAGCCGCCCGCGAACGTCTGGCTGGGCGCGACGATCTGCAATCAGGCCGAAGCCGACCGCGACATTCCGAAGCTGCTGGCCACACCAGCGGCGGTGCGGTTCATCAGCGTCGAACCGATGCTGGGGCCGATCAGCTTCGAGGGAATGTTCGCTAACCCCAGTCACGTGAACGATGGCACCAACGCGCTGGAATGCCTGGACTGGGTCATCTGCGGCGGCGAGAGCGGCCCACGCGCGCGGCCGATGCATCCGCAATGGGCTCGCGACCTGCGCGATCAGTGTGCGGTGGCCGGCGTGCCGTTCCTGTTCAAGCAGTGGGGCGAGTGGGGAACGATACCGGGCCACGGAGCGCACTACCCGGCCGGCATCGCACCCGACGGGTCATGGGTCGGCGCGGAAGACCAGTTCACTGAGGACTGCGCGCTGATGTACCGCGTCGGCAAGAAGGCCGCCGGCCGCCTGCTCGACGGCGTCGAGCACAACGGGTTCCCGGAGGTGCGGCGGTGAGCGAATCCATCATCAAGCCGAAGCGTCCGACGGGGAACGCCATGACTCGCGACGAAAAGCTGCAGGCACTGCGCGAGTGGGAAGAGCGCATGAAGGCGTCCGACGACGCGCTGGCCGACCTCATCCTGCTGACCGGCGCAGCCCCTGAGTCGAAGATTGTGACGTCGACGCATGGCGTGATGCGCGTCGCAACCGTGAATACAGCTGCCCTCATCGGCTGCAGCCCAGACTGGCTGGAATCCTGGTGGCTCGAAGACAGCTTCGGTGAAATGCCGATGAAGGCCGGTCTGGTGGGCGAACCCCTGCGAGAAATCCGGACCATCGAAGAACTGGCCGCGCTGATCTTCGACGACGAGGGCGGCGGCACGGAGGAAGCGACGCTATGACCGACATCAAGCAGGCGGAGAAACGCGGATACTCCCGCGGATACGTGGCGGGCCGTCGCCGGCGCGCGCTTGAAATCTCGCAGGAACGGGTCCGCATCCAGCGACAGGCGATGGCCGATCGGATCTATCTCGCCCTGCTACCCGTGGCGATGACAGTTGAGGGCTGGAAGATAGGCCACGATCTTGTCTCGAACGGCGAGCAGCGCACCCGCCTGGCCGCGCTATGGACGCAGCACGCGATGAAGAACAGGCCGCTCGTATGACCGCCCTACCCGCCACCAGCGCGGCGCCGACGGCGCACCCGCGCCGGGCAAGCCCTGAGCCCTGGCCGCGCCTCATCCGCATCAGCCGCGCGCACACCTACTTGGGCATGTGCCGCCGCGTGTTCGATGCCACGGTGCGCCCCCACGTGCGCGTGGTGCCGATCGGCAAGCAGGGCAAGGCGGTCGACCGCCACGAACTGGACGCCTTCGCGGACGCCTACGTCGCCCGCCACGCAATTGACAAGGCGCCGCGCCCGGGCAATCCTGAGCCCGCGAGCGAGCGCCGCCATGAAACAGCAGGAGCAAAAAAACCATGGCGAGAACGGGAAAACGGATGTCGGGCCTCACGCAAAGGGACGGCATCTGGCACATCAACAAGGTCTTCAAAGGAGAACGGATTTACCAGAGCACTGGAACTGGTTCGCTCGAAGAAGCCGAACAGATCCTGATTCACCTGCTGGACCAGCGACGGCAGCAGCAGCTTTTCGGCGTGCGGCAGGTGAAGACCTGGCGCGAGGCCGCGACGCGCTACCTGCTGGAGAATCAGGACATGCCGTCAATCGGGCTGACCGCCACGTACCTGGAGCAGCTGGACCCCTTCATCGGCGAACTGCCGGTGACGCACATCGACGACGACGCACTGGAGCCGTTCCGCCAGTGGATGCGCGAGGGCGGCAAGATGGCCAGCGGCAAGACGAAGAAGCCGTCGTCACCGCGCACCATCAACATCGCCCTGCAGCGCGTCGTGCGCATCCTGCATCTGTGCGCACGCACCTGGCGCGATGCGAATAAGCGCCCGTGGATCGATGTTGTGCCGGCGATCACGATGGAAGGCGAGCGCGGCCGAACGCGCGAACCCTACCCGATGGACTGGGATGAACAGCGCCTGCTGTTCGCCGAGCTGCCGGACTACATCGAGCGGATGGCGCTGTTCAACGTCAATTCGGGGGCGCGCGAGCAGGAGGTGTGCAAGCTGCGCTGGGACTGGGAAGTGAAGGTGCCCGAGCTGGGCACCAGCGTGTTCATCGTGCCGCCGGAATTCGGTGGCCGATCCGATAAATCCGGCGTGAAAAACCGGGAATATCGGGTGCTGGTGCTCAACGATGTGGCCCGTGGCGTGATCGAGGGGCAGCGCGGCCTGGACGACGAATGGGTGTTCCCATACGGCGACGAGGGCGGACCGATGCACCGCATGAACGCCACCGCCTGGCGAAGCGCCCGAAACAGGGCCGCCGAAGCTTGGTCCGAAGAGTTCGGAAAACCCGCGCGGCAGGGCTTCAAGCGGCTGCGCGTGCATGACCTGAAGCACACCTTCGGGCGCAGGCTGCGTGCAGCCGGCGTGCCGAAGGAAGATCGTCAGGCGCTGCTGGGCCACAAGTCCGACAGCGTCACCACGCACTACTCGGCCGCCGAACTGGAAGGCTTGATAGCGCAGGCGAATAAGGTATCGACCGCGAACCGGACGACACCGACGCTGACGATCCTGCGAACTGCCGCGGCGTGAGTCGCGTAAAAGTCGCGTAGAAAAGAAAAAGGCCACTTCGAAAAGTGGCCTAAGTGCTTGATTTAAATGGTCGGGGCGGCGGGATTCGAACTCGCGACCCCTTGCACCCCATGCAAGTGCGCTACCAGGCTGCGCTACGCCCCGACTCAGCCCATAAGTATAACAGCGCTGAAGCGCTTGGGCGCATTTCGGCATGAAAAATGCAGATGCGTCAGCCCAGCAGATCGAGCAGTTCCTGCAGTTCGCTGCGCAGCGCCGCGACATCGACGGCCGCTTCGGACGGCTGTTCCGGTGCGCCGGAACGGGGGTCGTTATCGTCCAGCCGGTTGCGCGCACCGCTGATGGTGAAGCCTTCTTCGTACAGCAGCTGGCGGATGCGCCGCACCAGCAGCACTTCGTGGTGCTGGTAGTAGCGCCGGTTGCCACGCCGCTTCACCGGCTTGAGCTGGGTGAATTCCTGCTCCCAGTAGCGCAGCACATGCGGCTTCACTCCGCACAGCTCGCTCACTTCGCCGATCGTGAAATAGCGCTTGGCAGGAATCGCAGGCAGCGCCTGCGGTTCCTTATTCGTCGTTTCCATCGTAGGCGATGCCCTCGACTGCCGACTTCAGTTTCTGACTGGCATGGAAAGTGACGACACGCCGCGCGGTGATCGGAATTTCCTCGCCGGTCTTGGGGTTGCGACCCGGGCGCTGCGGCTTGTCACGCAGCTGGAAATTGCCGAATCCCGACAGCTTCACGCCGTCGCCGCTTTCGAGCGCATCGCGGATTTCATCAAAGAACGCTTCGACCATATCTTTGGCTTCGCGCTTGTTCAGTCCTACCTGTTCGAACAGCATCTCAGCCAGTTCGGCCTTGGTCAGTGTGGTCATGCGGCTTCCTCTTGCTCCCTTCGCCCCGCCGCCTCAGGCACGCAGCCTTGCGCCGAATTCACGCTGTGCGTGGTTCACCAGTTCCTGCACGGCGGCGTCGACTTCCGCGTCCGCCAAAGTACGTTCAGTATCTTGCATAAGTATACGGAAAGCAAAGCTCTTTTCCGACTCTGCAATACCCTTGCCCTGATACAGATCGAACAGCGCGATGTCCTGCACGATGGCCGGCGCCTTGGCCTTCAGACCGTCCATGACGGCCTGTGCCGAGGTCGCACGCGGCAGCAGCAGCGCGATGTCGCGACGCACCGAAGGCTGACGCGACTGGGTGCGGTGGCTGGGCATGGTGCGGTCGAGCAGCGGCTCGACATCCAGTTCGAACAGCACCGGTGCGCTGCCCAGTTCGTAACGCTGCACCAGTTCCGGATGCAGTTCGCCGATGTGACCGATCACTGCGCCGTCCAGTCGGATCGACGCCGAACGGCCCGGGTGCAGCGCCGGATGTACGGCCACCTCGAAGGTCACCTGGCGCGGCCAGAGCAGCGCTTCGACATCGGCCTTCACATCGAAGAAATCCACCGCGCGAGTGGGCGAACCCCACTGTTCGGTGTGTACGCCGCCCCAGGCGAGCGCGGCGATACGCAGCGTCTGCGCGTAGCCGGCCACCGGACGCGCGTCGGCATCCTTCGCGAAACAGCGACCGATCTCGAACACGCGCACGCGGTCGATCTGACGACGGCGGTTGGTCGCGACGTTGTCCACCAAGCCGCCGATCAGCGATGAGCGCATGACCGACATCTGGCTGGCAATCGGATTGGCCAGCACCACCGGCGCGTCATTACCGGCAAAGTCGTGCTCCCACGACTTCTCGACAAAGGCGAAGTTGATCACTTCCTGATAGTCGCGACCGGCCAGCAGATGACGCAACGCGAACGCGCCGCGGCGCGCTTCCGGCAGCTCGGGCATGGCCAGGCGGCCGGTCGGCGGCACGGTCGGAATATTGTCGTAGCCGTGCAGACGGGCCAGTTCCTCGATCAGATCGACTTCGATCTCGATGTCGAAACGCCAGCTCGGCGGCTGCACCACGAAATCGCCGCCATCGCGCTCGAAGGCGAGCCCGAGGCGGCCGAGCAGCGCGGCGATCTGGTCGTCGCTGAACTTTACGCCGAGCACGCGGGTGGCACGCGCCGGACGCAGGCGCACCGGCGTGCGGGCCGGCAACTGCGTGGTCTGATCATCGACCGGCCCGGCTTCGCCGCCGCACAGTTCAAGGATGAGCTGGGTCACACGCTCGACACCGGCCACGGTGTCGGCGAAATCAACGCCGCGCTCGAAGCGGTGGGCCGCTTCGCTGGAGAAGCCGTAGCGACGGGCACGCCCCTGGATCGCATCCGGATGCCAGAAAGCGGCTTCGACGTACACGTTGCGGGTGTCGTCGGTGCAGGAGGTCGACGCGCCGCCCATGATGCCGGCGAAGCTTTCGACACCGGCGTCGTCCGCGATCACGCCGCAGTCCGCGGTCAGTTCTATCGTCTGTTCGTTCAGCAGCTTCAGGGTTTCGCCCGGCTGCGCCCAGCGCACGCTGAGCCCGCCCTGCACGCGATCAAGATCGAACACGTGATTGGGCCGGTTCATTTCCAGCATGACGTAGTTGGAAATGTCGACCAGCACCGACAGCGAACGCATGCCGGCGCGTTCAAGCCGGCGCTTCATCCAGTCCGGCGTCGCTGCACGCGCATTCACGTTGCGGATGACGCGGCCGGAAAAACGGCCGCACAGGTCCGCGTCCGCGATGTTCACCGTCAGGCGGTCGGCGATGCTCACCGGTGCCGCCTTGATTTCGGGCAGACAGACCGGCGCGCCGGTCAGCGCGGACACTTCACGCGCAATGCCGGTCATGCCGAAACAGTCCGCGCGGTTGGGCGTGAGCTTGATGACGAACACGCTGTCGTCGAGATCGAGATAGTCGCGGATGCTGGTGCCGACCGGCGCATCGGCCGGCAGCGCGAGCAGACCGGACGCTTCGTCGGAAATGCCCAGTTCGCGCGCCGAACACAGCATGCCGCGGCTCTCTACGCCGCGCAGCTTGGCGCGCTTGATGTCGATGCCCGGCAGCTTCGCGCCCACGGTGGCGCATGGCACTTTCATGCCGGCAGCCACGTTCGGCGCACCGCACACGATCTGCAGCGGCTCGCCGCCGGCATTCACCTGGCACACGCGCAGACGGTCAGCATCCGGATGCGGCGCAACCGCCAGCACTTCGGCCACCACCACGCCGGTGAAGGCGGCCGCCGCCGGCTCCAGTTCCTCGACTTCGAGGCCGGCCATGGTCAGCAGATGGGACAGGGCAGCGGTGTCGATCGCCGGATCAACGAAGCTGCGCAACCACTTTTCGGAAAATTGCATGTCGGAGAACCCTCAGCTGAACTGGCTCAGGAAGCGCACGTCGCCGTCATAGAACAGGCGCAGGTCGTTGATGCCGTAGCGCAGCATGGTCAGGCGGTCCGGCCCGAAGCCGAAGGCGAAGCCGGTATAGCGCTCGGCGTCGATGCCGCAGTGGCCCAGCACGTTCGGATGCACCATGCCGCAGCCGGCGATCTCCAGCCAGCGGCCGGCCAGCGGTCCGCTCATGAAGGCGACATCGATTTCGGCCGACGGCTCGGTGAAGGGGAAGAAGGACGGGCGGAAACGCACGTCCAGCTGATCGGTTTCGAAGAAGCGGTGCAGGAAGTCGCTCACCACACCCTTCAGGTCGGCGAAACTGACCGATTCACCGACCCACAGGCCTTCGACCTGATGGAACATCGGCGAATGGGTGGCATCGGAATCGACGCGATACACGCGGCCGGGCGCGATGATGCGAATTTCCGGCATCGCCTCGGCACCGCCGTGGCGCGCCACATGCGCCTGCATGTAACGCACCTGAATCGGGCTGGTATGGGTGCGCAGCATGACGTCGCTGGCCCCTTCCAGATAGAAGGTGTCGTGCATCGAACGGGCCGGATGGTTCTCAGGCGTGTTCAGTGCGGTGAAATTGTGGAAGTCGGTTTCGATTTCCGGGCCGTCGGCCACGTCAAAACCGATGCCGCGGAACAGCAGTTCGATGCGTTCCAGCGTGCGCGACACCGGATGCAGACCGCCCCGCAGCTGACCGCGTCCGGGCAGGGTCACGTCCAGCGCCTCTTCCGCCAGCCGCGCCTCCAGCGCTGCACGGCGCAGTGCCTCGCGACGCGCTTCCAGCGCCGCCTCGACTTTCTGCTTGACCACATTGATCGCCGCGCCCGCTTCCTTGCGCGCTTCGGGGTCCAGCTTGCCCAGCCCCTTGAGCTGTTCGGTCAGGCTTCCGGATTTACCCAGATAACGCGCCTTCGCCTGTTCGAGCGAAGCGGCGTCAGCCGCGGCAGAAAAATCGGATTCAGCTTGCGAAACAAGGGCTTCCAGATCACTCATCGACGTCTACCCACTGAATTCAGGAACAAAAAAAGGAGGCCAAGCCTCCTTTTTTTGCGTCTTGCACGCTCAGGCGGCGAGCTTGGCCTTGGCTTGGTTCGCGATGGCTGCGAACGCGGCCTTGTCGAACACGGCGAGGTCAGCCAGCACCTTGCGGTCGACCTGGATCGAAGCCTTGTTCAGGCCGTTGATCAGGGCCGAATAGGTCATGCCCAGTTCGCGGGCGGCGGCGTTGATACGCACGATCCACAGCGAACGGAACTGACGCTTGCGTTGACGACGGTCGCGGTAGGCATACTGCCCCGCCTTCATCACCGCTTCTTTGGCGATGCGATATACGCTCTTGCGACGGCCGCGGTAACCCTTGGCCTGATCGAGGACTTTCTTGTGGCGGGCGCGCGCCGTTACACCACGCTTGACTCTCGGCATCTCTGGGTCTCCTTACGCGTAGGGCAACATGTTGCGGACGCGTGCGTCGTCCGTGGCGTGCACCGCCGTGGTACCGCGAAGCTGACGCTTCGACTTGGTGGTTTTCTTGGTGAGGATGTGGCGCTTGAACGCCTGCGAACGCTTGATGCTGCCGCTCGCCCGGACCTTGAAGCGCTTGGAAGCGCCCTTCTTGGTCTTCATCTTGGGCATGACAAAACTCCATTTATGTCATCTTCACAGGTGGCGGCGAACCTCTCGCTGCACTTTCGGACCCATGAACACTTTTTTTGCCGGCGCTTTCACGCCAGCGACGCGGAACCGGAGCTCCGCGCATCGCCGGGTTTCCCCGGCAGATTCTTCAGTCCGTCTCAGGACTTCTTCTTCTGCGGCGCCAGCACCATGATGAGCTGACGGCCTTCAAGCTTCGGGAACTGCTCGACCACCGCCACCGCTTCGAGATCGCTCTTCACGCGCTCAAGCAGTCGCATGCCGAATTCCTGGTGGGCCATTTCGCGGCCGCGGAAGCGGAGCGTCACTTTCGCCTTGTCGCCATCCAGCAGGAAGCGGTTCAGATTGCGCAGCTTGATCTGGTAGTCGCCCTCGTCCGTACCCGGACGGAACTTCACTTCCTTGACCTGGATCTGCTTCTGCTTCGACTTTGCCTCGGCAGCGCGCTTTGCTTCCTGGTACTTGAACTTGCCGAAGTCCATCAGACGACAGACCGGCGGCTTGGCAAGCGGCGCAATTTCGACCAGATCGAGCCCGGCTTCTTCCGCCATGGCCAATGCCTGGCGTGAAGACATGATCCCGAGCTGCTCACCTTCGTCGCCTACGAGGCGGATTTCAGGTGCGTTGATCTCCGAATTGGTGCGCTGCGATTTTTGCTGACTGATGCTCGTGCTCCCGAGACGAAAAAAATCAAGCCGTGCGATCGATGCCCCTGTTCGCGATTTCATCAGCCAGACGCTGAATCAGGTCGCTGAGAGACATCTGCCCGAGGTCGATATTGCCGCGGGCACGCACGGCCACCACGTTGGCTGCCTTCTCCTTGTCGCCTACGACGATCTGGTAAGGCAGCTTTTGCAAGCTATGTTCGCGGATTTTATAGTTAATTTTCTCGCCGCGCAAATCGCATTCGACCCGAAGACCGGCTTCGCGTAGCGCGTTTGCAACGTTTTGCGCGTATTCGGCCTGCGCTTCCGTGATGCTCATCACCACCACCTGCACCGGTGCCAGCCACAGCGGGAAGTTACCGGCGTGGTTTTCGATCAGGATGCCGATGAAGCGCTCGAGCGATCCGAGCACTGCGCGATGCAGCATGACCGGGCGCTGGCGGGTGTTGTCTTCCGCAACGTATTCGGCGTGCAGACGTTCAGGCAGCACGAAATCGAGCTGCAGCGTGCCGCACTGCCACGAGCGGCCGATCGCGTCCTTGATGTGGTACTCGATCTTCGGGCCGTAGAAAGCCCCCTCGCCCGGCAGCTCTTCCCACTGCATGCCGGACGCCGACAGCGCATCGCGCAGACCGGCTTCGGCGCGGTCCCACACATCATCCGAACCGGCACGCTTGGGCGGACGCAGCGACAGCTTGACCGCCACGTCGGTGAAGCCGAAATCGCGGTACACGGTCTGCAGCAGTTCGTTGAAAGCGATCACTTCCGACGTGATCTGGCCTTCGGTGCAGAAGATGTGGGCGTCGTCCTGCACGAAGCCGCGCACCCGCATCAGACCGTGCAGCGCGCCGGACGGCTCGTTGCGATGGCAGGAGCCGAACTCTGCGATGCGCAGCGGCAGTTCACGGTAGGAATGCAGCGAGTTGTTGAAGATCTGCACGTGGCCCGGGCAGTTCATCGGCTTCACCGCGTAGTCGCGCTTTTCCGACTCGGTGGTGAACATGTTCTCGCGGTAGTTCTCCCAGTGGCCGGACTTCTCCCACAGCACGCGGTCCATCATCAGCGGCGTCTTCACCTCGCGGTAGCCGGCCTTGTCGAGCGCAGTACGCATGTACTGCTCGATCTGCTGCCACACCACCCAGCCCTTCGGGTGCCAGAACACCATGCCCGGCGCCTCTTCCTGCATGTGGAACAGATCAAGCTGCTTGGCGAGGCGGCGGTGATCGCGCTTTTCTGCCTCTTCCAGCATGTTGAGGTAGGCGTCCTGCTCGTCCTTCTTCGCCCAGGCGGTGCCATAGACGCGCTGGAGCATTTCGTTCTTCGCGTCACCGCGCCAGTAGGCGCCGGCCACCTTCATCAGCTTGAACACTTTGAGCTTGCCGGTGGACGGTACGTGCGGGCCGCGGCACAGATCGATGAAATCGCCCTCGCGGTACAGCGACACATCCTGATCGGCCGGAATCGACGCGATGATTTCCGCTTTGTAGTGCTCGCCGATGGACTTGAAGAAGTCGACCGCCTTGTCGCGCGGCCATACCTCGCGGGTCACCGGGACGTCCTTCTTCGCCAGTTCGGCCATGCGCTGCTCGATCGCCACCAGATCTTCCGGCGTGAACGGGCGCTTGTACGAGAAGTCGTAATAGAAGCCGTTGTCGATCACCGGACCGATGGTGACCTGGGCGTCCGGAAACAGCTCCTTCACCGCATAGGCCAGCAGGTGGGCGGTGGAATGGCGAATGGTGTCCAGGCCGTCGGCGTCCTTGTCGGTCACGATGGCCAGTTGCGCATCGTTCTCGATCACGAAGGAGGTATCGACCAGCTTGCCGTCCACACGGCCGGCCAGCGCCGCCTTGGCAAGACCGGCGCCGATCGAGGCGGCGACGTCGCGCACCGACACGGCGGATTCGAAACTGCGGACCGAACCATCAGGCAGGGTGATGTTGACCATGGCGGTGCTCCGGAAATCGGTAACGGGGATGTAATGAAATCTATGGACGAAAAAAAAGTGCGGCCTTGGCCGCACTTTTCTGTCTGCGCACGTCAGAACGTGCGTCTTTGGCTGCAGGCCTCAGGCAGTGATCGATACCGGGGTGAAACGAGTTCGCGGTGTCATAACGCTGCCTTTCAAGCCCTGCAGTGTGTGTTGGTAGGCGCGATTGGACTCGAACCAACGACCCCCACCATGTCAAGGTGGTGCTCTAACCAGCTGAGCTACGCGCCTGAAGAGAGGGCGCAAGTATAGCGAAATCTCGCCCCTGTTCAAGACATTTTTTCACGCAGCGCCAATCAGACGGTTTTCCACGCCGCCAGATATTCCTTCCAGTGCTCGCCGGGCTGGGTCGCCAGCCATTCGCGCACGAAGGCGATCTCGGCGTCGTACTGCGCGCGGTCAAGCACGCCGCGCATCAGCTGGAAGCGCTGGAACACCAGGAAGGTATTCAGCACATCAGTTTCGCAGTAGTCGCGGATGCTGGCGATCTCGCCGCGCTGCCAGGCGCCCCACACCGCCGATCCATCCATGCCCAGCTTGCCCGGGAAGCCGATCAGCTTGGCCAGATCATCGAGCGGTGCGTTGCCGCGGCCCTGGTAGAGCGCGAGCAGATCCATCAGGTCCAGATGGCGCGAGTGGTAGCGGCTGATGTAATTGTTCCACTTGAACTCGCGTGCGTCCGGGCCGTCGCCCTCGCCCATTTCCCAGTAACGCGGCGCGGTCACGCCGTGGATCAGGCCGCGGTAGTGCAGCACCGGCAGATCGAAGCCGGCGCCGTTCCACGACACGATCTGCGGCGTGAGCTTTTCGATGCCTTCGTAGAAGCGCTGGATGATCTGGCCTTCGCCGTTCTCCGGCTCGGACAGCGACCACACCTTCAGCGACTTCGCGTCGCGCAGCGCGCACGAAATGACCACCACCCGCTGCAGATGCAGCGGCAGGAAATCGTGCCCGACCGCAGCACGCCGCTGCTGGAAGGCGAATTCCGCCACTTCGGCGTCAGACAGTTCGTCCGGCAGATTGTTGAGCGTGCGTATGCCGGCGATGTCCGGAATGCTTTCGATGTCGAATACGAGTACGGCAGCCATGTGGAATGTCGAATGACCTTGTGTTGTTCGTTGAGTTACTTGCGTGACCACTGGCCGCCCGACTGGACGTACCAGCCGGGCTGGGCGCGTTCGATCCAGCGCTGGGCGAAGGTATTGCGGATGTCCGCTTCCCATTCCGGATGACCGTTGGCGCGCGCGATCTCGCGGTAGAGCGCGGCGCGATCGGCGTTCTCCTGCGCAACCAGGCCCTGCACCGCCTGGCGCTGCGCCAGCGGCACCGCGCTGGCCTCGCGCAGCGCGACCGTACCGTCGGCGCCGAGACCGACCGCGCCGGAGGCATAGTGCGGCGCGAGCTGCGCGTGCCGCGCCTGCATGCCGGACTTGATCTGGCTGATCGCCGGCGTGTTGATTTCGAGATTGCCCTGGGCCCAGGCGGCGGACGCCACCAGCGCGGCGAGCAGCGCGATGCGCTTCAGTGCGTTCATGGCTGGTTCCCTTCTGGCTTCGCACCCTGTTCCTTCTTCAGCTGCCACACCTCGTCGATGATGCGGTCAGCCGCCTTCTCGGCTGCGGCAGCCGGGAAATAGATGTTGATGGTGACGCAGCCGGACAGCATCGCGGCCGCGATCAGCAGTGCGTACAGCGCTCTGTTCATTGCATTCCTCGTTTCACGGTCGCTCATCGGACCACCGGCGCTGAACCGGTCACCCGCGACAGCCTGTCCAGCAGTTCGGGCCAATCAACGCGCCGATTGTAGCCAACCACGCTCAGTGCCGGGACGCCACCGCCCTCGATCAGCACGAAGCCCCCGCCCTTGTTGCCCAGACCATCCATCTCGCACACACCGTCGCGCAGCACGCAGCTCAGCCCGATGCGACGGTAGCCGAAGCGTTCGAAGAAACCGAGAAAGCTGCGCTGTATCGCTGCGGCTGCACCAGGGCCGCCCAGCGCAGTGATGTTCTGCACCGCACGCTGGCTGATGACGCGAGGGTAGTCACCTTCGCTCGACCTTATGTGAGCGTCGAACGCCACCGGCCGCCAGCGCAGCAGTTCCAGCCCGGTCACGTCACCATCCAGCCGGCCGGTCACCCGTCCGAATTTCACCGTGTCGGTCAGCGCTTCCAGATCGATGTAACGCATCTGCAGGTCGGCAAGCACACGCGGGGTTGTACCGAAAGGCTCGACCAGTTTCAGGCCGGTGGCGGCGACATAGCCGTCGAACACGCGAATGAGCATCTGGCCGTCGAGCGCCAGCACGCCGTCGCGCCAGCGCACGCCGGGTACGCTGGCGGCGAAGCTGCCCGCCATGCGCGGCAGCCCGAGCGCCGCACTCAGCTCCGGCATCGACACCGGCTCCAGATCGAAAGCCAGATCGCCGCGCCAGCGCCCGTCGTCCTGTACGAATTCGAGCTGGTTGAGCCGCAGCCCGGCGTCGAGCACCGGAATGCGTACCGGTACCGATTCGATCGACACCCGGTCAGACGACAGCGCCGCACGCAGTTCGAACGGACCGAGCGGAATGCGCCCGAAGTGCGCGCCGGCCACGGTCGCGTGCGGCGCAGTCGGCTGTTCGCGCTGCCAGGGCAGATCGGCATCCACCCGATCCATGGTCCACCGGCCCGCCGCGTCAGCCAGCGCCACGCCGTGCAATTGCAGCCGCGCGGTCTCGGGCCCCTGTGCATCGACCGACAGCGCGATATCCGCACGGCCGGACAGCGTCAGCGCAGGCCAGCCATGTACCGCCGACAGCGGCGCGATGAAGCGCGCGTTCAGCGCCTCGAGATCGAAGGCCCGCCCTTCGATCCGGGCGCCGCGCAACGCCGGCGCACCGGCTGCGGACCGGCCCCAGTCGGCGGAAAAGTTCAGCCGCCCCACCTGCGCCAGATCCAGCGTGCCGTCGCTCAGCGTCAGCTGTCCGTCATCGACTGCAAAGTGGCTGGCCAGCGCGGTCCCGCCGCCCTTCAGATAGACCGCATCCCACAGCAGCTCACCGGCGCGCCAGTCGGCGGACAGATCGCCGCTCCAGCGCGTACCGTCCGCCCGCGCACGGATTTCGATGCCGAGCGCCATGCCCTCGGCCGCGCGCAGACCGTCCGCCGACGAGAAGCGCGCGTCATGCAGATCGACGCGCGCGTCGATCTGCACCGAGCGGGCGGCGCCGAAATCGCGCAGTTGCGCATCGACATCGACGCGGCCGGCCGGCGCGTAGGGCGCCACCGCCCTCTGCAACGCCGGATCGAGCGCCATCAGGTGGGCGAGGTCCGCGGCCCGGGTGCTCAGCCGCAGGTGAGGATGGGCGCCCGCGAGCACGCCTTCGATGTCGATGCGCGGACTGCCGGGCGGCTGCACGCGAGCCTTCAGGGTGCGCTGCGCACCGGTCAGCGAAAAATCCAGCTGCCACGGCGCATGGCCGCGGGCGCGCAGCACGCCGCCGCGGCAGCGCACCTCGGGGTGGATGGCAAATTCGGGGCAGTCGAGCTGCAGATCCGACAGTTCGCGCCCGGCAATGCGGGCACGCGCGATCCGCAGCCGGGCCGGCCCGCGATCCAGGGCCTGCAGCGACACGCTGACCTGTTCCAGGGTCAGCGCGGGTGCCTGCAGGCGGTCGAAGCTCAGGTCGAGTGCGGCCTGCGACGCGGCGGATGCCGCCAGCGTCAGCGCGAGGACGACGCCACGCAGGCGCTCAGGAAGGGAACACACCCGTCGAAAGGTAGCGGTCGCCGCGATCGCACACGATGCTCACGATGGTCGCGTTCTCGACCTCGGCCGCAATGCGCAGCGCGACCACCATCGCCCCGCCGGAACTGATGCCGGCGCAGATGCCTTCTTCCCGTGCCAGACGGCGGGTCATCTCTTCGGCGTCGTGCTGGCCGACGTATTCCAGGCGATCGACGCGGGTGCGGTCGTAGATCTTCGGCAGATAGGCTTCGGGCCACTTGCGTATACCCGGAATCTGCGCGCCCTCTTCCGGCTGGCAGCCGACGATCTGGATGTCCGGATTCTGCGACTTCAGATAGGTCGACGTGCCGATGATGGTGCCGGTGGTGCCCATGGAACTGACGAAATGGGTGACGCGCCCCGCGGTGTCACGCCAGATTTCCGGTCCGGTGCCTTCGATGTGGGCGCGCGGATTGTCGCTGTTCGCGAACTGGTCGAGGATGATGCCGCGGCCCTCGTCGCGCAGTTTTTCGGCCGTGTCGCGCGCCAGTTCCATGCTGCCTTCCTTGGCGGTCAGCACCAGTTCGGCACCGTAGGCCGCCATGCTCTGGCGGCGCTCGACGCTCTGGTTTTCGGGCATCACCAGAATCATTCTGTAGCCGCGCATCGCCGCCACCATGGCCAGCGCGATGCCGGTATTGCCGCTGGTCGCCTCGATCAGCGTGTCGCCCGGCTTGATGTCGCCACGCTCCTCGGCGCGCCGGATCATGGACAGCGCCGGCCTGTCCTTCACCGAACCGGCCGGGTTATTGCCCTCGAGCTTGGCCAGGATGACATTGCCGCGGCGGTCGTTGTCCGCCCCGGGAATGCGCTGCAGGCGAACCAGCGGCGTGTTGCCGACGAAATCTTCGAGCGTCTTGTAGTGCATGGCTGCATTGAATCCAGTGTGGCCGTCTCAGCGCGAGCCGGCCGGTTTCTGAGGTGCGCCCGCCGGCTTGGGCGGTGCGGATGAAGGCGTATCGGCCGCCGGTGCGGCAGCCGTGGCGGCGGGCGTGCTGCCCGCCGGGCGAGGCGGTGCACCGGCCGGTCGTGCCGGCGGCGCGGACGCCCCTGACTGCGATGAAGCCCCGGTCGGGCCGGCCCCTGCGGGACGAGGGGGCGGCGCGGACAGCGGCGACGAAGTGCTGGCCGGACGCGGCGACGGTGCGGACACCGGCTTCGCTTCAGGCTCGGGGGCTGCAGGCGCCTGCGGCGCGCTGGCCGGCGCCGACGGACGGCGGCGCATGAACACGAAGGCGGCCGCCGCAAGCACCACGACCAGGCCGGCAATCCACCACGGAAATCCGCCGGTCGCAGCCGGAGCACTGGCGGGGACGGCCATCGGCGGCGCGGAAGGAGCCGATGCCGGCGACGTTTCGCTTCCGCGCGATGCGGGCGCCACGGCGCCGACGGACAGCAACGGTTTCAGTTCGGCAAAGGTCTTGTCACCGATGCCCTTCACATTGCGCAGCTCATCGACCGACGTAAACGGGCCGTGCTGGGATCGGTAATCGACGATGGCCTGAGCCCGGCTCGGGCCAACGCCAGGCAATGCATCGAGTTCCGCCACGGTGGCGGCATTCAGGTCCAGCGCGGCAAACACCGGTGCCGCGAGACAGAGCAACAGCATGCAGGTCAGACGGCGCATGACCTCTCCCGGAAGGATGACAGCCGAAGGATACCGCTCAGACAGCGCTGTGACGCAGATCAGCGTCGAGTTCCTGTAGCGTGCAGATCGCCGTGCCGAGCTTGGCGACGACGATGCCGGCCGCGCGGTTGGCCAGACGCATGGCATCGACCTGGGAACAGCCGCTGGCCATCATGACCGCCATCGTGGCGATGACGGTGTCGCCGGCGCCGCTCACGTCATACACCTCGCGCGCGAGCGCACGTTCGTGCACGACACCGTCGGCGGCGTACAGACTCATGCCCGCGTCAGAACGGGTGAGCAGCAGCGCACCCAGATCGAGCTGTTCGCGCAGCGCGCTGGCGCGACGCGCCAGATCGTCGTCGTCGGCCCAGCTGCCCACCACTTCGCGCAGTTCGCTGCGGTTGGGTTTGAGCAGCGTGGCGCCGGCGTAGCGGGTGTAGTCGTCGCCCTTGGGGTCGACCAGCACCGGCTTTCCGGCGGCGCGCGCGATATCCATCATGTCGCGGATGTCCGCCAGCGCGCCCTTGCCGTAGTCGGACAGGATGACGATGTCGGCACCCTTCACCCGGCGCGCGAACTCGTCGAGCTTGGCGCACAGCACCTCGCGTGCCGGCGCGCTTTCGAAATCGATGCGCAGCAGCTGCTGCTGCCGACCTATCACGCGCAGCTTGATCGTGGTGTCGAGCTGGGCATCCTCATGCAGGCTGGCGGCAATCCCGGCACCCTGCATCTGGGCCCGCAGCGTACGGCCGGCGTCATCCGCACCGACCACCGACAGCAGGCTCACCTGCGCACCGAGTGCTGCACAGTTGCGCGCCACATTGGCCGCGCCGCCCGGGCGCTCTTCAACCCGATCGACCTTCACCACCGGCACCGGCGCCTCGGGCGAAATGCGCTGCACGTCGCCGAACCAGTAGCGGTCCAGCATCACGTCGCCAGCAACCAGGATGCGCGCGGCGCGGGTATCGGGAAGCGTCAGGCTCATGCTCGGGGCGTGCTCAGTGAATGTTCAGGGCGTGAGATCGAACTCTTCGGTGCGTTTGGGCGGATAGGTTTCCCAGCCGCCGCAGGCCGGGCAACGCCAGTGGAACTGGCGGGCCTTGAAGCCGCAGCTGTCGCAACGGTAACGCGCCACGCGCCGCGTGTGGGCGTGGATGATGTTCTTCATCAGGTCGGAATCGGTGCGCGCTTCCGGCGGCAGCGTCTGCATCTGCGCCTCCAGCAGCTTGTCGAGTCCGAGCAGCGTCGGATTGCGGCGCAACTCTTCACGCACCAGGGTCAGCGCGCCGGAGGGGCCTTCGGCGTCCAGCTCTTCCTTGAACACCACGTCCAGCAGGTCGAGCGAGGCGTGGCGCTCGAGATAGCTCTTCAGCAGCGTGATGCCCTGACGTTCGCGGCCAAGGCGGCGGTAGGCATCCGCCAGACGGGCGGCAACCAGGGCCAGATAGACCGGATTCTGCTGCTCGATGCGCTGCCAGTGCTCGATCGCCTCTTCCCATTTCTGGTCGGCAGCGGCGGCATCGCCCAGCAGCATCAGCGCGCGCACACACTTGCGATGAGTGCTCAGCGCCTCTTCCAGCTGCGTGCGGGCGTCGCCCAGGCGCGACTGCGCCAGCGCCTGCGTCGCCAGTTCGCACAGGAACTGCGCAATGTCCTTCTGGGCACGATGGGATTCGGTTTCAGGCAGCGCGCGGGCAACGTCGATCGCCTTCAGCCACTCCTTCTCCTGCTGGTAGATGTCCAGCAGATGATGCAGCGCGTCGGTGTCGAGCGCGCTGCCACGCAGGCTGATGAACACATCCTCTGCACGGTCCAGCAGACCCGCTTTCAGGAAGTCCAGACCCAGTTCCAGCCGGGCGGCGAGACGCTGCTCCGGACGCACGTCCTCGCGTGCAGCCAATGCCTGATGGATCTGGATCGCACGATCGGTTTCGCCGCGACGGCGGAACAGACTGCCCAGTGCGAACTGCAGTTCGGCGGTCTGCGGGTCCTTGCTGGTCGCTTCGATGAAGGAGTCGATGGCGCGGTCCGGCTGTTCGTTCAGCAGGAAGTTCAGGCCGGCAAAATAGGAGCGCGGCAGCGAGCGCGACTCACGCACCAGATGACGGATGTCGATGCGCGCAGCCAGCCAGCCAAGACCGAAGAACAGCGGCAGGGCAAGCAGCCACCAGAGTTCGATTTCCATGGGGATGCGGACTCAGTCGGCCTGCACAGACTGCTCTTCGCCACGGATCGTACGCGCCTGTGCAAGCGACCATCCGGCGAAGGCGCCCAGCACGGCACCGACCAGGAAAAGGATGAACAGGATGAGCGACAGTTCGACCTGCCACACCTGCCCGAAGAAGAAGCGCACCGTCACCGGATCGCTGTTGCGCGCGGCCAGGCCGAGCAGCAGCAGAAAGACGACGATGCGCAGCAGCCATTTGAGGATCGCCATGCCGGCGTCCTCAGGCGGTCTGCACAGGGGTGCCGACCGCGTTGTCCACGCGTTCGCGCAATTCCTTGCCGGCCTTGAAATGCGGCACCCGCTTCTCGGGCACCATCACCTTCTCGCCCGACTTCGGGTTGCGGCCGACGCGCGGCGGACGGTGATTCAGCGAAAAGCTGCCGAAACCGCGGATTTCGATGCGGTCTCCCCGCACCAGCGCATCGGTCATTTCGTCGAGGATCATCTTCACCGCATAGTCGGCGTCCTTCGCGACCAGTTGCGGAAAGCGGGTCGCCAGCCGGGCAATCAGTTCGGATTTGGTCATGTCGGTCCAGATGAACAGGAGCGTGCTTGCCGGAGGAACACAAGACAACGCCGCCCGGAGGCGGCGTTGTCCGTTCGACTCCGGATCGTCTAAACGATCAGGAGTTCTTCAGCTTCGCCTTCAGCAGTGCGCCCAGGTTGGTGGTGCCGCTGCTGGCCGAAGTGCCTTCGGCCTGGATCTTCTGGATGGCGTCGTTCTGTTCGGCCTGATCCTTCGCACGCACCGACAGGGTGATCGAACGGGTCTTGCGGTCCAGATTGACGATCATCGCCTCGACTTCGTCGCCGACGTTGAGGATGGTGGTCAGGTCTTCGACGCGGTCACGCGAAGCTTCCGAGGCGCGCAGGTAGCCTTCGACATCCTCGTTCAGCGCGATCACGGCGCCCTTGGCATCCACCGTCTTCACGGCGCCGCGCACGACGCTGTTCTTGTCGTGGGTCGCGATGAAGTTGGTGAAGGGGTCCCCATCCATCTGCTTGACGCCCAGCGAGATGCGCTCGCGCTCGACATCGATGGACAGCACGACGGCTTCGACTTCGTCGCCCTTCTTGTAGTTGCGCACGGCTTCTTCGCCGGCCAGCGACCACGACAGATCGGACAGGTGAACCAAGCCGTCGATGGCGCCGGTCAGGCCGATGAACACACCGAAATCGGTGATCGACTTGATCTGGCCACGGACCTTGTCGCCCTTCTTGTGGTTCATCGAGAAGTCTTCCCACGGATTCGGCATGCACTGCTTCATGCCCAGCGAAATCCGGCGACGGTCTTCGTCGATTTCCAGAATCATCACTTCGACTTCGTCGCCCAGCTGGACAACCTTGGTCGGGTGGATGTTCTTGTTGGTCCAGTCCATTTCGGACACGTGGACCAGGCCTTCGATGCCCTGTTCGATCTCGACGAATGCGCCGTAATCGGTCAGGTTGGTCACCTTGCCAAACAGGCGGGTGCCCTGCGGGTAGCGGCGCGAGATGCCCACCCACGGATCTTCGCCCAGCTGCTTGAGGCCCAGCGACACGCGGTTCTTCTCGGCGTCGAACTTGAGCACCTTGGCTTCGACCTCGTCGCCCACCGCCAGCACTTCCGACGGGTGACGGACACGGCGCCAGGCCAGGTCGGTGATGTGCAGCAGGCCGTCGATGCCACCGAGGTCGACGAATGCGCCGTAATCGGTGATGTTCTTGACGATACCCTTGACGACGGTACCTTCCTTCAGGGTTTCGAGCAGCTTTTCGCGCTCTTCACCGGCGGTCAGTTCGAGCACGGCACGGCGCGACACCACAACGTTGTTGCGCTTGCGGTCGAGCTTGATGACCTTGAATTCGAATTCCTTGTTTTCGTACGGCGTGGTGTCCTTGACCGGACGCAGGTCGACCAGCGAACCCGGCAGGAAGGCACGAATGCCGTTGGTCATGACGGTCAGGCCGCCCTTGACCTTGCCCGACACCAGACCCTTGACGATGGAGCCGTCGCCCAGTGCCTTTTCCAGTTCGTTCCATGCGGCGATGCGCTTGGCCTTGTCGCGGGACAGGCGGGTTTCACCGTAGCCGTCCTCGAGCATTTCGATGGCGACGCTGACGTAATCGCCGGGGGCGACCGTCAGTTCACCGCGATCGGTGCGGAACTCGTCGATCGAGATATAGCTTTCCGACTTCAGGCCGGCATTGACGACGACGAAGTTCTGATCCACGCGCATGACTTCGGCGGTGATGACTTCACCGGCGCGCATTTCCTGGCGCGTGAGGCTTTCCTCGAACAGCGCGGCAAAACTTTCCATGGAGTCTGACGACTGGGCAACTTGGGACATTGGCAAAAGCCGCTTGCGCGGCAACGGGTTAGATATGAACACAACATGACCGGAACAGCCCGGTCACGCACCTTGGCGGCCGGAACCCCGACCGCCTCTTACACGCCGGAAAACCGGCCACTCACGACATCACTGCGGGTTTCTTTCGCGCCAAGCGTCAAGCACAAAGCGGACGGCAGCGTCTGCGCTCATCGAGCTGGTATCGAGCAGCAGGGCATCCGGCAACTGCACCAGCGGTGCATGAGCCCGGTTGCGGTCTCGCTCGTCCCGCTCCCGCAAATCCTGCGAAAGACTTTCCAGATTAGCAGAAACACCTTTTTCGATCAACTGCTTATAGCGGCGCTCGGCGCGGATCTCGACACTGGCGGTCAGGAACACCTTGAGCGCGGCATCCGGAAACACCACCGACCCCATGTCCCGGCCGTCGCCAACCAGGCCCGGCGCCTGACGGAAGGCACGCTGGCGGTCAAGCAAAGCAGCGCGCACACCGCCATACACCGCGACTTTAGAAGCGCCGACCGAGGCAGCTTCGCTACGCATCGCGTCCGACACGTCCGCGCCGGCCAGCCAGGTCGCACCGTCGGCAAAGCGCACGTCGAGCGTAGCCGCGATCCGTTCGAGCGCTACCTCGTCATCGAGCGCGACACCTGCGCGCATCGCCGCCACCGCAGTCAGCCGGTAGAGCGCTCCGCTGTCCAGAAGATGAAAACCCAGTGCTGCCGCCACGCGCGCCGCAACCGTGCCCTTGCCGGAAGCCGACGGGCCGTCGATCGCGATGACCGGAATGCCGGCCTGCCCGCTCATGCCGCCACCTCTGCCCAGCGCGCAAAATAGTCCGGGAAGGTCTTGGCCACGCAGCCCGGGTCCATGATGCGCACCGGCACCCTGCCCAGTGTGGCCAGCGAGAAGCACATGGCCATGCGGTGGTCGTCATAGGTGCCGATGGCAGCGTGCGGCGTCAGCGCGGCCGGCGGCGTGATCGCGAGGTAGTCCGCCCCCTCTTCCACGGCGGCGCCGAGCTTGCGCAGTTCGGTGGCCATCGCGCTGATGCGGTCGGTTTCCTTGACCCGCCAGCTGGCGATATTGCGGAGGCGGCTGGGGCCGTCGGCAAACAGCGCGCAGATGGCCAGCGTCATCGCGGCATCCGGAATGTGGTTCAGATCAAGATCGAAAGCGGATAGACGGCCGCTTTCCGGCGCCTGCGCCTCGATCCAGTTCGGCCCCATCGTGATGCGCGCGCCCAGCTGTTCCAGCGCCTGGGCAAAGGCCACGTCGCCCTGCACCGAATCACGGCCCACGCCCTCGACCCGCACCGGACCGCCGCCGATCGCGCCGGCCGCCAGGAAATACGAGGCCGACGAGGCGTCGCCCTCGACATAGCAGTCGCCGGGCGACACGTAGCGCGCGTTGGCCGGCAGTTCGATCGCCTGCCAGCCCTGGCGCTCGGCGGTCACGCCGAACTGGCGCATCAGCGCCAGCGTGATGTCTACATAGGGCTTGGAAATCAGTTCGCCCTCGACCTCGATGCGCACTGCGCGGCCGGTCAGCGGCAGCGCCATCAGCAGACCGGTCAGGAACTGGCTGGACACATCGCCGCGCACCCGCACCACCGCAGCGTCGTTGATCTGCGCCGCATGGATGCGCAGCGGCGGATAGCCCTCGTTGCCGTCGTAATCGATGCGCGCACCGACCTGACGCAACGCGTCGACCAGATCGCCGATCGGGCGCTCATGCATGCGCGGCACGCCGTGCAGCCGGTATTCGCCGCCCATCAGTGCAAGCACCGCGGTCAGCGGACGGAAGGCAGTGCCGGCATTGCCGAGGAAGAGGTCCGCCTTGCGCACCGGAAAGCGGCCGCCGGTGCCGCGAACGCGATAGTCGTCGCCACCGGCGTGCTGCCAGTCCACCGACAGCGTGCGCAGCGCGTCCAGCATGCGGTCCACGTCATCCGACGACAGCAGGTCGTGCAGCAGCGTGTCACCTTCGGCCAGTGCAGCCAGCAGCAGCGCACGGTTGGAAATGCTCTTGGAGCCCGGCAGCCGCAGCGTGCCGCGTGCGGTGCTGACCGGAGGAAGATCGAGGAATTCGGTTTTCATCGTGCGTAAGCGGGGCCGGTCCGGCCCCTCAAGAGGTTCAGCCCTGGCGTTGTGCCCAGGCGGTACGGGCGGCCCGCGCGCTGCCGATGCGTGCTTCGAGGTCAGCGGCGTCGCCGGATTCGATCAGCTGCCGGTAGTGCGCCAGTTCCGCCTCGTAGGCGGACAGTTCGGCCAGCAGCGCTTCGCGGTTGGCGAAGAAGATGTCGCGCCACATTTCGGGATGACTGGCGGCAATACGGGTGAAATCGCGGAAGCCGCCACCGGCGAGATTGAAGATTTCCTCCGCATTCGGCCGCTCCGCCAGCTCAGATACCAGCGCGAAGGACAGCAGATGAGGCAGGTGGCTGACCGAAGCCAGCCAGCGATCGTGGTGCTCGGGCGTGGTTTCGCTGATCAGCGCACCGCACACCTGCCAAGCCTGCCGCACGAGATCGACAGAGGCCGGAGCGTTCTCGGCCAGCGGTGTCAGCACGACCCGGCGCTTTTCGTACAGATCGGCGCGGGCGGCGGACGGGCCGCTCTTCTCGGCGCCGGCAATCGGATGCCCGGGCACGAACTGGCCGATGCGCGTGCCGAAGCATTTGCGGGCGGCCGCCACCACGTCGCCCTTGGTGCTGCCGGCATCAGTCACCACGGTATGCGCCGGCAGATGCGGGAGCATGCCGGCCATCACCGCGTCCATCTGGCCGACCGGCATGGCCAGCAACACCAGATCGGCGCCCTCCAGCGCGGCCGCCCAGTCGGATTCCGCGCGGTCTATCAGACCCAGTTCGAGCGCCTCACGCTTGCTGTCGGCGCTGCGACCGACCCCGACCACCTCGCCCACCTGCCCGGCACGGCGCAGCGCCGCGGCAAACGAGCCGCCGATCAGGCCAACGCCGACGACGACCAGGCGTCCGATCAGCGGTGCGCTCACGCCAGCGCCTTCTGCAGCGCGTCGATGAAGCGGGCGTTCTCGGATTCCAGCCCGATCGACACACGCAGCCACTCGGGCATCGCGTAACCGGCGATCGGCCGCACGATGACGCCCTGCTGCAGCAGCCGCTGGTTCACCGCCGCGCCGTCGCCGGCGCGGAAGGCGATGAAGTTGGCGTAGGAACGGATGTGGCCGATGCCGGCGCCGTCGAAGAAGGCGGACAGCTGCTTCAGCCCCGCCGCGTTCAGTTCGGCCGAACGGCGGACGAAGTCCTGATCGGCCAGCGCCGCCACCGCCGCAGCCAGACCGACACTGGTCACATTGAAAGGCTGCCGCACGCGGTTCAGCAGATCGATCACGTCCGGCTGACCGATGCCGTAGCCGACCCGCAGGCCCGCCAGACCGTAGGCCTTCGAGAAGGTGCGCGACACCAGCAGATTCGGGTAGCGCGCCAGCCAGCGCGCGCTGTCGTAGGCCAGCGCGGCCGGCAGGTATTCGCTGTAGGCCTCGTCCAGCACCACCAGCACGTCGCGCGGCACCGAAGCGATGAAGCGCTCGAGCGGACCGGCTTCGATGAAGGTACCGGTCGGGTTGTTCGGATTGGCGATGAACACCACCCGAGTGTCATCGCGGATGGCGGCGCGCATCGCATCCAGATCGCAGCCGAAATCACGGGCCGGCACTTCGATGCCGGTGGCACCGGCCGCCAGCGTCGCCAGCGGATATACCGCGAAGGCGTGCTTCGAATACACCGCGCTGCGGCCCGGGCCGAGCAGCGCACGGGCAACCATTTCCAGCACGTCGTTGGAACCGTTGCCGAGCACGACCTGGTCCATGCCCACATCGTGGTGGCGTGATACCGCCTGCTTCAGTTCGAAGCCGTTGCCGTCCGGATAGCGCGGCACGTCGGCGATCGCCGCCAGCGCGGCCGCCTTCGCCCGCTCGCTCATGCCCAGCGGATTTTCGTTGGACGCCAGCTTGACGATGCCCGCCTCGTCCAGCCCCATTTCGCGCGCCAGTTCCGAGATCGGCTTGCCCGGCTGGTAGGGAGAGATCGAACGGATGTGCGCCGCTGCGCTGTCAAACACGCTCATGAGTTGTTTACCGAAACGGGGTAGGAGCCGAGCACCTTGAGCGAACCGGCCTCGGCGCGGATGCGCGCCAGCGCACGCGCCACCGCCAGGTCACTCTGGTGACCTTCGACGTCGACATAGAACACGTACTGCCAGCCCCCGCTGCCGAAGCCGCGCACCGGGCGCGACTGCAGTTTGGTCATGCTCACGCCCTCTTCCGACAGCGGCTGCAGCAGGCTGACCACCGCGCCAGCCTTGTTCTGCACGGTGAAGATGATCGACGTCTTGTCGCGGCCGGACGGACCGGCATCGTGCTCGCCCAGCACCAGGAAGCGGGTGGTGTTGGCCGGGTCATCCTCGATGTTGGCGGCGAGAACTTTCAGACCGTAGGCGTCGGCGGCCGCCTGCCCGGCGATCGCCGCGGCACGTTCTTCTTCCGACGCGCGGATGGCCGCCTCGGCATTGCTGGCGACGGCCACCACCGGCACGCCGGGCAGATTGCGGTTCAGCCATTCGTGACACTGCGCGAGCGATTGCGCGTGCGAATACACGCAGCGGATTTCGTTCAGCGGCGTGTCGCGCGTCATCAGATTCTGCTCGACCCGCAGCATCACCTCGCCGCACAGCATCTGGGTGGTGCTGAGCAGCATGTCCAGCGTGCGGCCGACCGCACCCTCGGTCGAATTCTCGACCGGCACCACGCCGTAGGACGCGTTGCCCGACTCCACCGCGCGGAACACCTCGTCTATCGTGGCCATCGGCTGGAAAGTGGGCGCCGAACCGAAATGACGGCGGGCCGCGCTTTCCGAAAAGGTGCCGATCGGGCCGAGGAAAGCCACGATCAGCGGCTGTTCCAGCGCCAGACAGGCGGACATGATTTCGCGGAACACCGTCTTCACCGCCTGCGGCGGCAGCGGCCCCGGATTGTCGTCAGCAAGGCGACGCAGCACCTGGGCTTCGCGCTCCGGGCGGTAAATGTTGCCCTGCTTGATTTCGCCGATCCGGTGGGCATGGCGCGCACGCTCGGAAATGAGCTGCAACACCTGCGTGTCGATCGCATCGATGGCGTCGCGCAGTTTCAGAAGTTCGTCGTTCGGGCTCGGGTCGGTGGACATCGTTCAACCGTTCTTGCGTTCAAATTCAGTCATGTAGTCGGCCAGCGCCTGGGCACCGGCCAGCGGCATCGCGTTGTACAGCGAGGCGCGCATGCCGCCGGAGGCGCGGTGACCTTTCAGGTTCAGCAGGCCGCGCCGGCGGGCACCATCGAGGAAGCGCTGTTCCAGGCGCGGTTCGCGCAGGAAGAAAGGCACATTCATGCGCGAGCGCGATGCCGGCTGTATGCGGTTGATGTAGAGCGAGGAGGCGTCGATCGCAGCGTAGATCCTCTGCGCCTTCTCCACGCCGAGGCGGGCCATTTCCGCCACGCCCCCTTCCTTGCGGACGTGCTCGAACACCAGGCCGGCCACCCAGATCGCGAACGCTGCCGGCGTGTTGTACATCGAATCCCATTCGACGTGCCGCGCGTACTTCATCACCGAGGGCACGCCCGCACGCACTCGCCCCAGCAGATCGTCGCGCACGATGACGATGGCCAGACCAGCCGGCCCGACGTTCTTCTGCGCGCCGGCGTAGATCAGGCCGTAGCGCGCCAGGTCGATCGGCCGCGACAGGATGTTGGACGACATGTCGGCCACCAGCGGCACGCTGCCGGTGTCCGGATCACCGTCGAATTCGACGCCGCCTATCGTTTCGTTGCTGCAGATATGCACATAGGCCGCCGCCGGATCAAGCAGCCAGCCCGCGCGGTCAGGCACGCGGTCGAATTCGCTGTCGGCTGCGCTGGCGGCGATGCGCACATTCACCAGTGCGCTCGCTTCGGCCATCGCCTTGTCCGACCAGTAGCCGGTGTGGATGTAGTCCGCGCTCTCGCCCGGCTGCGCGAGATTGAGCGGCACCATCGCGAAATGCGGCGTCGCGCCGCCATGCAGGAACAGGATGTGGTGCGACTCAGGCACTGCAAGCAGCGCGCGCAGATCGGCTTTGGCGCGCGCGAGGATGTCGGCGAAATGCTCGCTGCGGTGGCCGAGCTCCATCGCCGAATAGCCTTCGCCGCGGAAGTCCTGCCACTCACGCGCGACGCGTTCGATCACCGCATCCGGCATCATGGCCGGACCGGCTCCGAAGTTGTACGCGCGCTCAGCCATGGGCCGCCTTATGCCTCGCCGTCGTCCTCGCCCCCGGCATCGACATCGCCGCCGGCGTCCTGCTCGCCCTCCTGCTCCGGGTCCTGCTCGCTGTCGCTCTCGATCACCTTTTCAAGACCGGCCAGACGGGTACCGTCATCCAGATTGATCAGCGTCACGCCCTGAGTAGACCGGCCCATTTCGCGGATGTCCGCGACGCGGGTGCGGATGAGCACGCCACCGGTCGAAATCAGCATGATTTCGTCAGTGGTTTCCACCAGCACCGCACCGACCACGCCGCCATTGCGCTCGCTGGTCTGGATGGCGATCACGCCCTTGGTGCCGCGGCCGTGCTTCGGATACTCGGTCACGCGGGTGCGCTTGCCGAAGCCGTTTTCGGTCGCGGTCAGCACGCTCAGTTCGTCGTTCTTGGACACCAGCATGCAGATCACGCTCTGACCATCTTCCAGCATCATGCCGCGCACGCCGCGGGCTGTACGGCCCATCGGCCGCACGTCCGCCTCGGCAAAGCGCACCGCCTTGCCAGCGTCGGAGAACAGCATGATGTCGTCCGAGCCGTCGGTGATGGCCACGCCGATCAGCGCGTCGCCTTCGTCCAGATCGACCGCGATGATGCCGGCCTTGCGCGGGTTGCTGAAATCGGTCAGCGGCGTCTTCTTGACCGTGCCGCGACCGGTGGCCATGAAGATGTAGTGGTTCTCGTCGAACTCCTTCACCGGCAGCACCGCAGTGATCTTCTCGCCGTCGAGCAGCGGGAACAGATTCACGATGGGCTTGCCGCGCGAATTGCGCGAACCTTCCGGCACTTCATACACCTTGAGCCAGTACACGCGGCCGCGGTTCGAGAAGCACAGGATGTAGTCGTGGGTGTTGGCGACGAACAGCTGGTCGACGAAATCGTCGTCCTTGACCGCCGCCGCCTGCTTGCCGCGTCCGCCGCGCTTCTGCGAGCGGTAGTCAGCCAGCGGCTGGCGCTTGAAGTAGCCGCCGTGCGACAGCGTGACCACCATGTCCTGCTGGGCGATCAGGTCCTCGATGCCGAGGTCCTGGGTGTGCACGATGATTTCCGACTTGCGCGCGTCGCCGAACTGTTCGCGGATCTGCCGCATTTCGTCGGAAATGATCTGGTTGATCCGCTCCGGGCGGGCCAGGATGTCGAGCAGGTCGATGATCTGCTCGATCACTTCCCGGTACTCGGCGGTGATCTTTTCCTGCTCCAGCCCGGTCAGGCGGGCCAGCTGCATGTCGAGAATGGCCTTGGCCTGCACGTCCGACATGCGGTAGCCGTCGGCGAACGAACCGAAGGCCGGGTCCAGCCCGTCCGGACGGAAGCCGTCGGCGCCGGCGCGGGTCAGCATCTGTTCGACCAGCGTCGAGGTCCACACCCGCGCCATCAGCGCGGTCTGCGCTTCGGAGCGCGACGGCGACGCCTTGATCAGCGCGATGATTTCGTCGATGTTGGACAGCGCGACCGCCAGACCTTCCAGCACGTGGCCGCGTTCGCGCGCCTTGCGCAGCTCATACACGGTGCGGCGGGTGATCACTTCGCGCCGGTGCGACAGGAAGCAGCCCAGCATGTCGCGCAGGTTGAGCAGGCGCGGGCGGCCGTCGACCAGCGCCACCATATTCATGCCGAAGGTGTCCTGCAGCTGCGTCAGCTTGTACAGATTGTTCAGGATGACTTCCGGCACTTCGCCGCGCTTCAGCTCGACCACCACGCGCATGCCCGACTTGTCGGACTCGTCGCGGATGTCGGAAATGCCCTCGACCTTCTTGTCATTCACCAGCTCGGCGATGCGCTCGAGCAGGGTCTTCTTGTTCACCTGATAGGGCAGCTCGTCGACGATGATGGCCTGACGGTTGCCGCGATCGATGTCCTCGAAGTGGGTACGCGCGCGCATCACGACGCGGCCACGGCCGGTCAGATAGCCTTCGCGCACGCCGGACAGGCCGTAGATGAGGCCGCTGGTCGGGAAGTCCGGCGCCTGAACGATGTCGATCAGCGTCTCGATCGGCGTGTCCGGCTCGGCCAGCAGCAACTGGCAGGCATCAAGCACCTCGGCCAGGTTGTGCGGCGGAATGTTGGTGGCCATGCCGACCGCGATGCCCGCGCTACCGTTGATCAGCAGATTCGGGATGCGGCTGGGCAGCACCAGCGGCTCCTGCTCCTTGCCGTCGTAGTTCGGCCCGAAATCGACGGTTTCCTTGTCGATGTCGGCCAGCAGTTCGGCCGCGATCTTGTCCAGACGGCACTCGGTGTAACGCATGGCCGCGGCGTTGTCGCCGTCGACCGAACCGAAGTTGCCCTGGCCGTCAATCAGCGTGTAGCGCAGCGAGAAGTCCTGCGCCATCCGGACCAGCGTGTCGTAGATCGCCGAGTCGCCGTGCGGGTGGTACTTACCCATCACGTCACCGACCACGCGCGCGCACTTCACGTACGGGCGGCTGTGGGTGATGTTCGCCTCGTGCATCGCGAACAGCACACGCCTGTGCACCGGCTTCAGGCCGTCGCGCACATCGGGCAGCGCACGGCCGACGATCACGCTCATCGCGTAATCAAGGTAGGAGTGCCGCATCTCGTCTTCGAGCGAAATGGGCAGCGTTTCCTTGGCAAAAGATGTGGTCATCGGGGGATAGGACGGACGTCGGCTGTATGTTGGAGTGAACCCGGTCTGCGAACGCCGGTTTGTTCAGCCAAACCGGGAGTTTAACATGCGACCGTATGCCGCTCGGGGTCACAGCGCAGGCGGGCGACCGACTACACTGCGCAGCCCTGCCCATCGCCCCATCGACCGATTCCTGCCATGCACGACCCTGTTACGCCGATCGACATCGACCTGCTGATCGAAGCACGCTGGATCATTCCGGTCGAGCCGGCCGGTCAGGTGCTGGAACACCACGCAGTGGCGGTCCGCGACGGACGCATCCTCGATCTGCTGCCGTCGGATCAGGCGCGCCAGCGCTACCACCCGAAGCTGCTGCGCACGCTGGGCGAACACGTGCTGATTCCCGGTCTGGTCAATCTGCACGCGCACGCAGCGATGAATCTGCTGCGCGGCTACGCCGACGACCTGCCACTGATGCGCTGGCTGACCGAGAGGATCTGGCCGGCCGAACAGAAACACGTCAGCCACGACTTCGTGCGCGACGGCACGCTGCTGGCCTGCGCCGAAATGCTGCGCGGTGGCGTGACCACCTTCAGCGACATGTACTTCTTCCCGGACGCGGCCGCCGAAGCGGCGCTGGAAGCCGGCATGCGCGCCGCGCTGGGCGTCGTCGTACTGGAGTTCCCGAGTGCCTGGGCCAGCGATGCCGACCAGTACCTGAGCAAGGGGCTGGCAGTGCGCGACCGCTTCAAGCACGAACCCCTGCTGCACTTCACGCTTGCGCCGCACGCGCCCTACACCGTGTCGGACGGCACCTTCGAACGCGTGCGGACGCTGGCCGAACAGCTTTCGCTGCCCATTCACATGCATGTGCACGAAACCCGCGACGAAATCGAACGCAGCCTGAGCGAACACGGCGTGCGCCCGCTGGAGCGCCTGCACCGCCTCGGTCTGGTCGGACCGGAACTGATCGCGGTGCACGCGGTACATCTGGACGACGCCGACATCGCACTGCTGGCCCGCCAGGGTGCCAGCGTCGCTCACTGCCCGACGTCGAACATGAAACTGGCCAGCGGCGCCAGTCCGATGCCCGCCCTGCTGGCCGCCGGCATCAATGCCGGACTGGGCACCGACGGCGTCGCCAGCAACAACCGTCTCGACCTGTTCCAGGAAATGCGGCATGCCGGTCTGATGGCCAAACTGGCCAGTGGCGATGCGGCCGCCCTGCCCGCCAACCGGCTGCTGCACATGGCGACGCTCGGCGGTGCGCGAGCGCTCGGCATCGAACACGAAACCGGATCAATCCGTCCCGGAAAAAGCGCGGACCTGTGCGCCATCAGCCTGGAAGAGGCAGAAACACGCCCCTGCTATTCGCCACTTTCCCACCTTGTATATGCTGCGGGCCGGGAACACGTGACCGATGTCTGGGTCGCAGGAACAGCGCGCGTAGCGCAGGGAAATTTGTTGCACCTGCACAACAATGATTTGAAGGCACGTGCGCGCCTGTGGCAAAATCAGGTGGCTCTATAACGGCTTGCGGCTCTTATTTTCTGGATTGCCGCCCGGCACGTCCGCGGCGCTACGCGGGTTTGCCGCCAGTTTTACCTGTCAGGTCCAAGGCAGGCGGGCAGGCCGGTTGACAACCGCTTCAAGTTTTATAAGAGGGGATCATGCTCAAACAACTGACGCAAAAACCGCTGCTCATCGCCCTGCTGGCCGCCACGGCCGGTTTCGCCTCCAACGTTTCCGCCGCCGAAGACATCAAGGTCGACCCGGCGCTGAAGGCTCACATTCCCTACGTGATCGACGCCCGCGGCGTGGTCGCCCGCAGCGCCAACGGCCTGTGCTGGAGAACCGGTTACTGGACGCCGGCGTACGCCGCATCGGTGCCGGAAGTCGGCTGCGCCTGCGACAAGGATCTGCTGCCGAAGGACGTGTGCGAGAAGCCGGCCCCGGCTGCCGCCCCGGCCCCGAAGGCTGAAAAGCCCGCCGCTCCGGCGCCCGCCCCGGCTCCGAAGCCCGCTGCTCAGAAGATCACCCTGTCGGCCGACGCCCTGTTCGACTTCGACAAGGCCACCCTGCGTCCGGAAGGCAAGTCCAAGATCGACGAAGCTGTCAGCAAGCTCAGCTCGATCGAGCTGGAAGTGATCATCGCTGTCGGCCACGCTGACCGTATCGGCAAGGACAAGTACAACCAGACCCTGTCGGAAAAGCGCGCTGCTGCCGTCAAGGATTACCTGGTGAGCAAGGGCGTCGAAGCCAACCGCGTCTACACCGAAGGCAAGGGTGAAACCCAGCCGGTGACCGGTGACAGCTGCAAGAAGCTGGGCAAGGATCACCGCAGCAACAAGAAGCTGGTGGATTGCCTGCAGCCGGACCGCCGCGTGGAAATCGAGATCATCGGTACCCAGAAGTAATCGGGTTCCCGGTCTCACGAAAAGCCCTGCACACGTGCAGGGCTTTTTTTCGCCCCTGCTCCGGCCCAAGGCTTAACATTCTGCCCTTTACGGGAAACCCCGCCCCGCACAGGACTGTCTTCCGCACATGACCACACATCTGAATGCCGACCCGCTCGAACTGGAAAAATTTTCCGAGCTGGCCCACCGCTGGTGGGATCCGGAATCGGAATTCAAGCCGCTGCACGAAATCAATCCGCTGCGCCTCGACTGGATAGACCGCTGCGTCGGCCTGGCCGGCAAACGGGTGCTGGATGTGGGTTGCGGCGGCGGCATCCTGGCCGAAAGCATGGCGGTACGCGGTGCCACGGTGACCGGCATCGACCTCGGTGAGAAAGCGCTTTCGGTGGCGCGCCTGCACCTGCTGGAAAGCGGGCAGAAGGTCGAATACCTGCTGCAGTCGGCGGAAGACCACGCCGCTGCGCGCGCCGGTCAGTACGACGTGGTCACCTGCATGGAAATGCTGGAACACGTGCCTGACCCGGCCAGCATCGTGCGGGCCTGCGCCGCGCTGGTCCGACCTGGCGGCACCGTGTTCTTTTCCACCCTGAACCGCAACCCCAAGTCCTGGCTGTTCGCGGTCGTCGGGGCGGAATACGTGCTGCGCCTGCTGCCGCGCGGCACCCATGAGTACGAAAAGATGATCAAACCGTCCGAACTGGCGCGCGACGCGCGAGCGGTGGGCCTGCGTGAAGCGGAACTGCTGGGCATGAGCTACAACCCGCTCACCAAGGTGTATTCGCTCGGTCGCGACACTGCGGTCAATTACCTGATGCGGTGCGTGCGCGATGAGTGAAGTGCGCATACGCGGCGTGCTGTTCGACCTCGACGGCACGCTGGCCGACACCGCCCCCGATCTGGGCGGCGCGCTGAACCGCCTGCGGGTGGAACAGGGCCTGAGTGAACTGCCGGCTGAAACGCTGCGGCCGCACACCTCGGCCGGCGCACGCGGGCTGATCGGCGCAGGTTTCGGCATCACGCCGGACGACCCGCGCTACGCGGCGCTGGCGGAACGCTTTCTGGCGCTGTACGAATCGGCGCTGTGCGTAGACACCCGACTGTTCGACGGCATGGGCGAAGTGCTGACCCGGCTCGAACAGGCAGGCATCCCCTGGGGCGTGGTGACCAACAAGGCAGCGCGCTTCACCCTGCCGCTGATGCGCGAACTCGGGCTGCACGAACGTGCGGCCAGCATCGTCAGCGGCGACAGCGTTCCGGTGCCGAAACCGGATCCTGCTGGGCTGAGGCTGGCGGCGTCCGAAATGGGCGTCGACACATCCTGCTGCCTCTATGTCGGTGACGACGAGCGCGACATCGTGGCGGCCCGCGCAGCTTCGATGCCGTCGGTCACCGCCGCCTTCGGCTACCTCGGCTGCGCCCGGCACCACAGCGAATGGGGCGCCGACCACACCATCCACCACCCGCTGGAACTTCTGACCCTCTTGTAATCGGTCAAGGTGATACCATCTACCGCTCACTGGGGGCGACCTGGTCTCGACGTGGGTCGCGAAACAGCGCAGGGCATACCGAGGGTCGGAGTACCTCGTAAATCCAACCGAAAATTAGATAGTCGCCAACGACCAATCTTACGCTCTGGCCGCTTAAGGCCGGACGCTGCACCGACTGATTAGCGGGTCGGGCCGGGCAACCGGTCGCAGCGCCATTAACAGCTAAAGTAAGGGTGCACTCTGCCGCGTGGTGCATCACGAAAATTCAGCGGATCGCCTTTCATCAGCCTGCCAGGTCGGCGGGTGACGGGTTAGATCAAATGGCCAGGCTAAGTATGTAGAACTGTCTGCGTAGGGCTTGCGGACGCGGGTTCGATTCCCGCCGCCTCCACCACCATCCCTGAAAAAGCCAACCGGAAACGGTTGGCTTTTTTTCGCCCCGGAACAGCCGCCTCAAGCCTCAACGACACCCCGCGCAGCAAAACATGGGAAAATATTCCTCTTGCTCGCGGCCCTTTGTGCTGCGCGCCCTTTTCCCGAAAATAGGCCATGCCCCCGCCTGTTACATCCCTGCCCCGTCGCACGCTGTGCCGGGCGCTTTCGCTTGTAGCTTTACTGCCGTGGACTGCATCCCGAGCGGCACGGCCGCTGCGCATCTACCACGTGATGAGTTTCGACTCACCGTGGCGCTGGACCGACGGCCAGTTCGCCGGCTTCAAGGAGGGACTGGGCCCGGTACAGGCCGAGTACCGCGTGTTCCAGATGGATGTGAAGCGGCACAGTAGGCCGGAGGCCAAGGTTGCGCGTGCGGCGCTGGCGTGGCGGGAAATCCAGGCCTGGCAGCCTGACCTGATCTACACCTCGGACGACGACGCGCTGGCAAACATCGGCCGTCTGCGCAACGCATCATCGCCACCGCTGGTCTTCAGCGGCGCCAACCGCACGCTGGCGGATCCCGGTCTGGAACGGGCATCCAACCTGACCGGTGTGCTGGAGGAAGAGCACTTTGCCGAATCGGTGCAGCTGCTGCGCACGCTGAACGACCGGGTACGCCGCCTGGCGGTGATCTCGGACGCGGCGCCGCACTGGGCACCGGTCATCCGCCGCATCCGCGCACGGGCTGCGGGCATGAGTGGCGTCGAACTGACCCAGGTCGATCTGACCGGCAGCTATGCCGAATTCCAGGCAAGGCTGAAACATTACGCCGAGGGCCATGCGGATGCGGTGGTCTATCTGGGCATCTTCAATCTGAAGGATGAAGACGGCCGCAACGTGCCCTATCAGACGGTACAGCGCTGGGTGGCCGAGCACAGCCCGCTGCCGGAGATCAGCTTCTGGATAGACCGCATCCACCACGGTGTGCTGTGCTCGGTCACGGTATCGGAACTTGAACAGGGACGCGCCGCCGGCCGGCTGGCACGGGCCATCCTGATCGACGGGCGACGTGCGGCCGATCTGCCCATCGTGCCGACGGTCAAGGGGCACCCCGCCATCAGCCTTGCGCGCGCACGTCAGCTCGGCATCACGGTCAGGGCCACCGAACTGCTGTCGTCGGAAATCGTGACCGAATTCGAGTGGAACAAGGCGGCCGGATGAAACAGAGCCTGCGCACCCGCATCCTGTTCATCGCCTCCACCGTGCTGGTGGTGGCCATGCTGGTCAACGCGATCACCTCGAGCTACGTATTCACCCGGAAGCAGACCGAATCCCACGGAATGTGGGCGCAGGCGATCGCCCGCGTGATTGGCGGGCAGCTGGAGCGCATTCTCTATCTGGGCATTTCGCTGCACGCGCTGCAGGGGTTCGAGCGCCAGTGTGCCGAAGCGGTCGTACGCAATCCCGACCTGTCCTACGCCTTCGTACTGTCGCCCCAGGGCGAAGTGCTGTTCCACAGCGCGCAGCGCGCGGGACAGCCGATGCCGGCGCCCGCGCCCGCCCTGCTGGCGTCGCTGGCCGGCGGACGCACATCGATGCCGGATCCGGCCAGCGCAGCGCATGCGGTCTCGGTGCCGGTGATCGACCCGGGCGGTCGCAAGGTGGCCGATGTGGTGGTCGGCTTCCGTCAGGAAGTGATCGACTCCGCCCGCAACAGCCTGCTGCTGCTCACCATCGGCGTGGATGTCGCGGTGCTGGCCACCAGCATGGTGCTGCTCTTTCTCGTGCTGTCGCATTTCGTCATCCACCCGCTCAGCCGCATGGTGAAGGCACTCGAATCGATGCGCCCGGGCAAGGCCGGCCCGGGCAGGCTGGACGAGGACGGGGGTGACGAACTTGCGGTGGTGGCGCGCAGCGTGAATCGCATGCTGGCCCGCATCGAACGGCACGAGGTCGAACTGCGCCGCGAACGCGATGCGGCGGAACAGGCGAACCGCGCGAAATCCGATTTCCTGGCGGTGATGAGCCACGAAATCCGCACCCCCATGCACGCCATGCTGGGCATGAGCGAGGTGCTTCTGCGCACGCCGCTCGACCCGCGCCAGAGTGGCTACGCCGAGCGCATCCGCCGCTCCGGTCGCCGCCTGCTGTCGGTGATCAACGACATTCTCGACTTCTCGAAGATCGAAGGCGGTCACATGACGCTGGCGCGCAACGACTTCGATCTGTGCGCACTGCTGGACGAGGCGGTGGACACGGTAGACGCCAGCGCACGCGAACGCGGGCTGACGCTCGAATGCGGCCGGCCCTCCGATCCGGTCATGGTGCATGGCGACGCGGGCCGCCTGATGCAGATTCTGCTCAACCTGCTGGGCAACGCGCTCAAGTTCACGCCCGAAGGCACCATACGCGTCCGGCTCAAGGCGTCACCACCCGTGCTCGATGCCGGCGGACGCACGACACGGCAGATCGAACTGTCGGTCGAAGACAGCGGCATCGGTGTGCCGCAGGCGCTGCATCAGCGCATCTTCGAACCGTTCGCCCAGGCGGATGGCAGCATCACGCGCCGCTACGGCGGCAGCGGTCTGGGTCTGTCCATCGTCGCCCGGCTGGTCGAACTGATGCACGGCCGCATCGGGCTGGACAGCGCACCGGGCTCCGGCACCCGCATCCACATCACGCTGCCGCTGGAAGCGGCCCACGGTACGGCGCCGATCGCCACGCCGGGACGGGAGCCTGTGCAGGGACCTGCTGGCGGCAGCTGCCGCATCCTGCTGGTCGAGGACGATCCGGTGAATCAGGAGGTCGCCTGTGCGCTGCTGGAGGATGCCCGCTGCCAGGTCGTGGTCGCACAGGACGGCGCACGCGCAGTCCGTCTGTGCGCGGAACAGCACTTCGACCTGGTGCTGATGGACTGCCACATGCCGGTGATGGACGGCTTCACCGCCGCACGCGCGATACGCGACAGCGAGCGGCACGGCGCACATCTGCCCATCATCGCGCTCACCGCTGACGTGCAGCCGGAAACCCGTGCCCGCTGTCAGGACGCAGGCATGGATGACTATCTGGCCAAGCCGTTCGACCGCCGCAGCCTGCTCGAACTGCTGATGCGCTGGCAACCGGCCGACGCGGCCGGCCGAACCGACCCGGATGCGCCGCTGGTGCTGGATCCGGCCCGCCTGCAACAGATTTCCACGCTCAAGTACGCACGCGCTCGCGGGCTGGTCGAACGCGCCGTCGAGCTTTTCATCGCCGAAAGCCCGCCGCTGATCGACCGACTGGAGCACGCCGCACGACAGGGCGAGCACGCCACACTGCGGGATCTCGCGCACCGCCTGAAATCGAGCAGCGCCAACGTGGGCGCTCAGCAGCTGAGCGCCCTGGCTGCCCAACTGGAGGCCGACGCACGCGCACTGACCTCCGGGCTGGACTGGTCTGCGCGCATCCCGCCGCTGCGGGACGCCTTCGATCAGGCCTGCGCGGCGCTGCGTGCCCGCCCGGACCGTCGTCAGACCGGCAGCTGACCTGTTGCCTCAGCCACCGCCGCACTCAGCATGCGTGCCACCGCGGCGTTGTCGCGCACCGGGCGCAGCGCCTGGTACAGCGTTTCCGCCTGCGGGTAGGTCCGGCGCAGCAGATTCAGCCACTGCTTGACCCGGCCGGCCGCATGCCGGGCCTCGACATGGGCCAGCACGCGCTGCCAGTAGCCGGTCAGCGCCGGCGCGATGCGCGGCCAGTCACGCGCCGGATCGCCCTCATCGTCGCCCGCCAGCCGCGCACGGATGCGTGCAACCAGCAGCGGGTCGGCCACCGCACCGCGCCCCAGCATGACGTCACACAGACCGCTCTCGCTGCGGCAGCGCAGGTAATCGTCCGCACTCCAGATTTCGCCATTGGCCACCACCGGCACCGGCACCGCCTCGGCAATGCGCGCGATCCACGGCCAGTGGGCCGGCGGCTTGTAGCCGTCAAGCTTGGTGCGGGCGTGCACCACGATCATGTCGGCACCGCCCCCGGCCAGTGCCTGCGCGGCCTCGATCGCGCGCGAGGTGTCGCGCACGCCCAGCCGCATCTTGGCGGTGAAGGGCACGCGACCGGCCACCGCGCGGCCGACCGCGGACACGATGTCGTGCAGCAGTTCGGGTTCGTCCAGCAGCACCGCCCCGCCGCGGTGGCGGTTCACGGTCGGTGCCGGACAGCCGAAATTGAGATCGATGCCGGCCGGCTTCAGGCGGGCCAGCTGGTCGGCATTGGCCGCCAGCTGCTGCGGGTCTGAACCCAGCAGCTGCACCCGCACCGGCACGCCGCCTTCGGTGCGTGACGCGGTGTGCAGTTCGGGCGCCACCCGCTGGAAACTTCGCGGCGGCAGCACGCCGTCGGTCACCCGCACGAATTCAGTCACGCACCAGTCGTACTGCGCCAGCCGGGTCACCTCGGCCCGCAGACGTGCGTCGAGCAACCCTTCCATCGGTGCGAGCAGCAGGCGGGGCGAAACAGCGGACACGGACGGCGGGGACATGGGCGGAAAAACGGACGGCGAGGCCGGATTATCGCCCAGCGGTGGCACTGCACTCGCCTGAACTCCGCAACGATCGGGCGATGGTGCGCAATCAACCGGCCGGATCGCGGCGGGGGCGCCGCTCCCACCCACCCGGCGACGGCCGGGGAAAAATGCTGTGGGAGCGGCGCCCCCGCCGCGATTCAGCCTGTGAACGGAGAGCCCGCGCTGCCGCGCCCGCGAACGCATCACGCGGTACGGCCGGTGAGGCCGCCTCGCTCAGCCCGGCTTATGGAAGCTGAAGTGCCCCGCTGCGTCGGCGTCGACCACGATCACGTCCTTCGGCCCGAAGCTGCCGTCGAGGATGCGCTTCGACAGCGGGTTCTCGATGTGCTCCTGGATCGCGCGCTTCAGCGGCCGTGCGCCGAACACCGGATCGAAGCCGGCCTTGCCGATCTCGGCCAGTGCCGCCTCCGACACCTGCAGGCCCATGTCCAGCTTGGCCAGACGCTTTTCCAGATAGGCGAGCTGTATCTTCGCGATGCTCTGGATATTGCGTTCGTCCAGCGCGTGGAACACCACCACTTCGTCGATCCGGTTGATGAATTCCGGCCGGAAGAAGGTTTTCACCTCGCTCATCACCGCCAGCTTGACTACGCCGTAATCGGAGCCGGCCATCTGCTGGATCATCTGGCTGCCGAGATTGCTGGTCATCACGATGACCGTGTTCTTGAAATCCACCGTGCGGCCCTGGCCGTCGGTCATGCGACCGTCGTCCAGCACCTGCAGCAGCACGTTGAACACGTCCGGATGCGCCTTCTCGACCTCGTCGAACAGGATGACGCTGTAGGGCTTGCGCCGCACCGCCTCGGTCAGGTAGCCGCCCTCGTCGTAACCGACATAGCCCGGCGGCGCGCCGATCAGGCGGCTCACTGAGTGCTTCTCCATGAATTCGCTCATGTCGATGCGGATCAGGTGCTCTTCCGAATCGAACAGGAATTCGGCCAGCGTCTTGCACAGTTCGGTCTTGCCGACGCCGGTCGGGCCGAGGAACAGGAAGCTGCCGTACGGACGGTTCTCGTCCGACAGGCCGGCGCGCGAACGGCGGATGGCATCCGACACCAGGCGCACCGCCTCGTCCTGACCGATCACCCGCTGGTGCAGGCGGTCTTCCATCTTCAGCAGCTTTTCGCGCTCGCCCTGCATCATCTTGCTGACCGGAATGCCGGTCGCGCGCGACACCACTTCGGCGATTTCCTCGGCGCCCACTTCGGTGCGCAGCAGCTTGTTCTGCGGCTTCGCGTCGCCGCCGTTCTTCTCGGCCTGCTTCAGCTGCGCTTCCAGTTCCGGCAGACGCCCGTACTGCAGTTCGGCCAGCTTGTCGAACTGGCCCTTGCGCTGCAGGTCGGCCATCTGCACCCGCACCTTCTCGATCTCTTCCTTGATGTGGGCGCTGCCGACGACCTGCGCCTTCTCGGCTTTCCAGATCTCTTCCAGATCGTTGAATTCGCGCTGCAGCTTGACCAGCTCGTCCTCGATCAGGCCAAGCCGGCGGATGGACGCCTCGTCCTTTTCCTTCTTCACCGCCTCACGCTCGATCTTCAGCTGGATCATGCGGCGTTCGAGCCTGTCCATCGATTCCGGCTTGGAGTCGATTTCCATCTTGATGCGCGCCGCCGCCTCGTCGATCAGGTCGATCGCCTTGTCCGGCAGGAAGCGGTCGGTGATGTAGCGGTGGCTCAGTTCGGCCGCGGCGACGATGGCCGGGTCGGTGATGTCCACACCGTGGTGCAGTTCGTACTTCTCCTGCAGGCCGCGCAGGATGGCGATGGTCGCCTCCACCGTGGGCTCGTCCACCAGCACCTTCTGGAAGCGGCGCTCCAGTGCGGCGTCCTTCTCGATGTACTTGCGGTATTCGTCCAGCGTGGTCGCGCCGATGCAGTGCAGTTCGCCGCGCGCCAGCGCCGGCTTCAGCATGTTGCCGGCGTCGATCGCGCCTTCGGCCTTGCCGGCGCCGACCATGGTGTGGATTTCGTCGATGAACAGGATGATGCGGCCTTCGTCCTTCGCCACCTCGTTCAGCACGCTCTTCAGCCGCTCCTCGAATTCACCGCGGAACTTGGCGCCGGCCAGCAGGCCGGCCATGTCCAGCACCAGCACGCGCTTGCCCTTCAGCGTTTCCGGCACTTCCTCATTGACGATGCGCTGCGCCAGCCCTTCGACGATGGCGGTCTTGCCCACGCCCGGCTCGCCGATCAGCACCGGATTGTTCTTGGTGCGCCGCTGCAGGATCTGGATCGCGCGGCGGATTTCGTCGTCGCGGCCGATCACCGGGTCGAGCTTGCCCTGGGCGGCGCGCTCGGTGAGGTCGATGCAGTACTTCTTCAGCGCCTCGCGCGATCCTTCGGCTTCGGCCGAACCGACCGACGAGCCGCCGCGCACCTGTTCCACCGCCTTTTCCAGCGCGGCGCGCTCCAGCCCGGCCTGCTTCAGCAGACGGCCCAGTTCGCCCTTGTCCGCAGTGGCGGCGAGCAGGAACATTTCGGACGCGATGAACTGGTCGCCGCGCTTCTGCGCCTCGCGGTCGGCGACATTGAGCAGATTGGTCAGATCGCGGCCGATCTGCACCTCGCCGCCGTGCCCCTCGACCGTGGCGATGCGCGACAGCGCCTCATCCACCGCCTTCTTCAGCGGCGCGACATTGACGCCGGCACGCTGCAACAGCGACGCGGTGGAGCCGTCGTCCTGATTCAGCAGCGCCAGCATCAGGTGGGCCGGCTCGATGTACTGATGGTCGCGACCGACCGCCAGGCTCTGGGCATCGGCCAGCGCCTGCTGGAATTTGGTGGTGAGCTTGTCGAAACGCATGAACGCCTCCGTGAACTTGATCTGGACGCTATCTGGGGCACACCCTCCGCTTTTCAACCGCGGAATGCTTGATGCGCATCAAACGCGACGGCTCCGTCCGGTAAAGTGATGTCATCGCACGCCACACGCTTCCGATGCCCCGGTCGTCCCACATGCCGCCCCACCACAGCAAGATCATGAGCGCCGCCGAGGCGGTGGCGCGCATTCCGGATGGCGCCACGCTGGCCACCACCGGCTTCGTCGGCATCGGCTTCGCCGAACATCTGGCGATCGCGGTGGAACAGCGCTTCCTCGACACCGGCGCGCCACGCGACCTCACGCTGGTGTACGCCGCCGGCCAGGGCGACGGCAAGCACCGCGGGCTGAACCACTTCGGGCACGAGGGCCTGGTCCGGCGCGTGATCGGCGGCCACTGGGGGCTGGTGCCGCGGCTGCAGGCGCTGGCGGTGAGCAATCGCATCGAGGCGTGGAACCTGCCGCAGGGCGTCATTTCCCAGCTGTTCCGCGACATCGCGGCGCACCGGCCGGGCCAGATCACCCGGGTCGGGCTGGATACCTTCGTCGATCCGCTGCACGGCGGCGGCAAGATCAACGCGATCACCACCGCCGATCGGGTGCAGCGCATGCAGATCGACGGCGAGGATTTCCTCTTCTACAAGGCCTTCCCGATCCACGTCGCACTGGTGCGCGGCAGCACCGCCGATCCGGACGGCAACATGACGATGGAGCGCGAGGCGCTGACCCAGGAGGCGCTGTCGGTCGCCATGGCCGCGCACAACAGCGGTGGTCTGGTCATCGTGCAGGTCGAGCGCACGGTCGGCCGCGGCGAACTGAACCCGCGCCAGGTGAAGGTGCCGGGCGTGCTGGTCGATTGCGTGGTGGTGTCGCCGCCGGAGCACCATCAGCAGACTTTCGCCACCGCCTACAACCCGGCCTATGCCGGCGAAACCCGGCTGGGCGCCGAAGCGCTGCCGGCGATGGCGCTGGACATCCGCAAGGTGATCGCCCGCCGCGCCGCGCTCGAACTGCAGCCGGGCCACGTGGTGAATCTGGGCATCGGCATGCCGGAGGGCGTGGCCGCGGTGGTGGCCGAAGAGGGTCTGATGGACGAGCTGACGCTGACCGCCGAACCCGGCGTGATCGGCGGCATACCGGCCGGCGGCCTCGATTTCGGCGCTGCGGTGAATACCCAGGCGGTGATCGACCAGCCCTACCAGTTCGATTTCTACGACGGCGGCGGGCTGGACATCGCCTTCCTCGGTCTGGCACAGGCCGACGCCGACGGCAATGTGAACGTGTCGCGCTTCGGCCACCGGCTGGCCGGCGCCGGCGGCTTCATCAACATTTCGCAGAACGCGCGCAGGCTGGTGTTCGTCGGCAGTTTCACCGCCGGCGACGCCGACATCGCGGTGCGCGACGGCCGGCTCGACATCCGGACCGAAGGGCGCAGCCGCAAGTTCGTGCAGGCGGTCGAACACCGCACCTTCAGCGGCCGCGAAGCGCGGCGGCGCGGGCAGGCGGTGCTGTACGTGACAGAGCGCGCGGTGTTCCGGCTGGCGGACGACGGCCTGGAAGTGATTGAAATCGCGCCGGGCGCAGACCTCGCGCGCGACGTGTTCGCCCACATGGATTTCACGCCGCGCGTGTCGCCGCTGCTGCGCCCGATGGAGACGCGGCTTTTTGCCGACAGCGTCATGGCACTGGCCGCACAGTGGCGGCACAATACGGATGGATCGTCCTGAAGCTGCGGCGCACGACGGCGCGGTCGACCGACGAACAGTTCCCCACCCAGAGAGGAGTTGCGCACGATGAACAAGACCGAACAGATGTCAGAGCTGCAGAAGAAGAACATCGAAGCCGCCATGCGTCTGGCCCAGCTGTCGATGGACAACTCGCAGCGCATCATGCAGCTGCAGGTGGACACCGCCCGCGCCCTGTTCGAGGAAAGCGTCAGCAACGCCCGTGCGGTATCTGAAACCCGGGAACCGGTGGCTCAGGTCGAACTGCGCGCCCGGCTCGCACGCAACACCACCGAAAAGATGCTGGGCTGCGCACGCCAGATCGCCGAAATCACCGCCGAGACGCAGGCGGAATTCGGCCGTCTGGTCGGCGAACAGCTCAACAGCGGCGGCACCGACCTGATGGACAGCCTGCGCAAGATGCTGGCCGGCATGCCGATCAACAGCCAGCAGTCCATGGGTTCGATGCAGGAAGCGATGGACAAGGCGCGCAGCGCCTTCGAACAGATCAGTTCGGTGGCGCGTACCGCTTTCCAGCAATTCGGCACTGCGGCCAGCGCGGCACCGAAAACGGCTGCAGCAGCGGCCACTGCTGCGGCAAACGCTGCAGCCTCCGCCGCTTCGGCGGCCACCAGCGCAGCGACCGCCGCCACCGCCGCTGCGGTGCGGGCAGCCACCGAGGCGGCGCCTGCCGCAAAGGCTGCGAACAAGGCCGCCCCGAAAGCGGCGGCAAAGCCGGCCGCGAAACCCGCAGCCAAAGCCGCTGCACCGAAGGCGGCCGCCAAACCGGCCGCACGCAAGAAGCCGTCTGCCTGATCGGATCGCCGGATGAGGGCGCCTGATTCGGATTCCTGCTTCGGATTCCTTGTTCGGACGCCTGATTCAGGCGCCTGATCGAGCCCCCTGGGCGGCCGGGCAACCGGCCGCTCAGGAGCGGATCAGCCTCAGATTGCGCACCGGCGCCTCCGCCGGTGCGAGCAGGCCTTCGGCCACCACGGTTTCCGCCGGCAGCGGCTTGGAAAACAGATAGCCCTGCACCAGATCGCACTGGTAGCCGGCCAGCAGATTGAGCTGCTCCACCGTTTCCACGCCTTCGGCCACCACCCGCATGCCCAGCCCGTGCGCCAGCGCGATGGTCGCGCGCACGATGGCTGCGTCATCCGGATCGCTCACCAGATCGCGCACGAAGGAGCGGTCCACCTTCAGTTCGTCGATCGGAAAGCGCTTCAGGTAGGACAGCGACGAATAGCCGGTGCCGAAATCATCCACCGACAGATGCACGCCCAGCGCGCGGATGTCGGCCAGCAGCGCAGCCACGTGGTCCACGTCGCCCATGGCGGTGCTTTCGGTCAGTTCCAGCCGCAGCAGCGCAGGCGCGATATGCGACTGCCGCAGCGCCTGCTCGACCCGCCGCGCAAGCGAACGGCCCAGACACTGCCGCGCCGACACATTGACCGCCACCGGCACGGCCGCAAGCCCCTGCTGCGACCAGTCAGCAATCTGCAAGGTCACCTCCTGCAGCACCCAGTCGCCGATGGCCTCGATCAGGCCGGACTCTTCCGCCACCGCGATGAAGTCGCCAGGCAGCAGCAGCAGGCCGTCGTGCCGGCGAAAGCGCAGCAGCGCCTCGAAGGCGGCCAGCTTTCCGGTCGCCAGTTCGTACTGCGGCTGGTAATGCACCTCGAAGCGGTCGTCGTCGAGGCCGTTGCGCAGGTCGGCTTCCAGTTCTATCCAGTCACGCGTACCGGCACTCATGTCATGCGCGTAGAAATGGATGGCCGCACCCGACTGCGACTTGCTGCGGTACATCGCGGTGTCGGCCATCGCGAACAGCACGTCGGCGTCGTCGCTGTCCTCGTGCGCGATGGCGATGCCTATGCTGCACGAGAAGCGGAAATCGACGTCGTCCAGCGTGATCACCTGACCGACCGCCTGCATCACCTTGGCCGCCACACGGGCCACCGCGTCACGGTCGGCCAGACCCTGCAGGATGATCATGAATTCGTCGCCGCCCCAGCGCGCCACCGTGTCGCCGACCCGGCACACGGTGCGCAGCCGGCTGGCCAGCGTGGTCAGCACCTTGTCGCCCTGCTGGTGGCCCAGGCTGTCGTTGATGCGCTTGAAACGGTCGAGATCGACGAACAGCACCGCCACCATGCCGGCCTCACGCTGGGCCAGCGCCTGACGCAGCCGGTCGCGCAGCAGCACCCGGTTGGGCAGGCCGGTCAGTGCGTCGTGGGTGGCCTGATGGGCGAGCTTGTCGGCGGCCGCCACGGTGTCCGACACGTCGCTCAGCACCAGCACCACGCCCTCGACCCGGCCACCGCGCCCGAACAGCGGGCTGGCACCCGGCCGCAGCGCGCGCGCCGGGCCGTAACGGCCGGCCGGCATCTGAACGTGGCCAGGCACCACCTGTTCCGAGCCCTGATCGCGGCAGCGCTGCAGCAGTGAATGCAGCGTTTCACGCAGCGCGTGCTCGATCGCCGGCAGGCTGTCCAGCCCGCCGCCGCGCACCTGTTCCAGCCGGCAGGCGCACAGCACCTCGGCCTTGCCATTCAGGTAATGGATGTTCAGGTCGCGATCGAACTGCAGCACCGCGTCGGAAATCGCGTGCAGCGTGGCGTGAGCGCGCGCGTTCGCGCGCCGCAGCCGCTGCGCCAGATCCAGCGTGCGCACCGTGCCCCACAGCAGCGCGCCGAGTGCCAGCCCCAGCGTGACCGTGGCCGGCGCCAGCCACACCCGCAGGCCGGACAGCAGCGCGGCGCTCAGCAGCAGCGGCAGCGCAACCGCCAGCAGCACCGCGAACAGGTCGCGCACGCGGGCGTGCGGGCGGTACCACCACAGCAGCATCAGCACCGCACAGGTGGCCGGCAGCGACCACAGCGGCGACAGCTGAGTGGCGTAGCGGTCGTTGCGCAGCGCAGCGTAGGCGCGGGCGTGGAATTCCACCGCCGGCATCGGCGCGGCCAGCGCCGACAGCGGCGTATTCAGCGTGCCACCGGCCCCGGTGTAAGTCGCGCCTACCAGCACGCTGCGGCCACGCAGCAGATGCGGCGCCACCCGGCCGGCCAGCAGATCGGCCGCCGACACCTCGACCGGCGGCCAGGATTCGGCCGGCAGCACCAGCACTTCGTGGTCGCGCACCCACAGGCCGGCGGCCGGACCAGGGTCGACTCGACGCCCACCCAGACCGGCCAGCGGCCGCGACTTGCGCGACACGTCGATCAGCGCCCAGGACAGCGCCGGCCACTGCGCGCTGCCGGCGCCGGCTTCCAGAAACAGCCGGCGAGACAGGCCGTCGGCGTCGATCTCGACATCGACATGGGCGAGCCGGGCGGCGGCGGCAGCCAGTTCCGGCCAGGGTTCAAGCGCCCCGACGCCACCGCCGTCCAGCGCCAGCGGCGCGACCGGCAGCACCACATTGGCGGCGCGGCGCACCGCGTCGACCAGCGCGGCATCGCCGGCGACGTCGTCCGAAGCTTCGGCAAACAGCACGCTGTAGCCGATGCCGGCCACGCCCGCGCGCGACAGCCGGTCCAGCAGTTCGGCGTGCCGGCTGCGCGGCCAGGGCCAGGGGCCGACCGCGTGCAGGCTGGCGTCGTCGATCGCCACCACGACCGGCAGGCGGGTATCGCCCGCGCCCCCCGCCGGCGGCTCGGACAGCAGTTCGACGCTCAGCAGGTCGTACAGCAGCAGATCCAGCCTCGCCACCGACAGCGGCGCGGCCAGCCACAGTGCCAGCGCAACGCCCAGGGCCAGCAGCCAGGGCAGCCGGTAGGCATCCACCAGCGAACGCACCAGCCGCCGGCGCCGGTTCATGCCACCCTGCCCTGCCGGCGCTGTGCCGGGGCTGAAGAGGGGGCGTGCCGGCGCGGCATGGCGGGCCTCAGATCAGCCACAGCAGCGGCAGCAGCCACCACGGGCGGAAGGCGGGTGCCGGCTCGGGTACGGTGACCGCCTGGGCGGGTGCCCAGTCGCCCTCGAAACCGTCGGGCGCGAAGCTGCGCACCCGCAGGTGCCACACGCCCGGCTGCGCGTCCTTCATCAGCCAGGCCGGGCTGTCTGTCCGCGCATCGACTTCGGGTGCGGTGAAGTCCGGCGTGCGTGCGATCTGTATCTGGTAGCGCATGCCGGGGCCGGCATCGCGCCAGCGCAGCGCAAGACCTTCCGGGCCGGCCTGCGGCGGCTCCATCGCCGGGCCGGGCGGCGGGCGGCGGAAGGACTGGGCATCGCTGAACGGACCGACGCCCTCGTCCGGATTGCGGCTGGCGATGCGCCAGAACCAGATGCCGGGCGGCAGCGCCGCCTCCGGCCGGAAAGCCGGCTCGTTCAGCGCATCACGGTCGATCAGCAGACTTGAGAACGCGGCATCCGACGCGATCTGCAGACGCCAGCGCTCGTCGGCGCGGGCGCGGCTCCAGCGCAGCGTGGGCTGTTCGTCGCTCACCCGGGCGTCCGGCCCGGGTTCGACCAGCACCGGCGGCTCCGGCCGCGCATCGACGGTGAGCGCGGCTTCGCCGTCCAGACCGCCGAAGCCGTCGCCGTCAATGGCACGCACCCGCACCCGGTACTCGCCATCCGGCAGATCGGCCGCACGCACCGCGGCTGCGGGACCGAAGCCATCGATCAGCACGGTATCGAAGGACGCATCGCCCGCGATCTGCACCCGGTAAGCGGTGGCGCCGTCGAGCGCCGGAAAGGGCCGGTTGATCGGCAGCCGGTCGGCGAACAGCGCCGGCAGCGCCGGTGCCGGCAGCAGCGCACGCGGCGCGGTGGCCGCAACGCCGGTGCGAGCGAAAGAGCCCTGGCCGGCCGTGACCGACTGTTCGCCTGCGGCGTTGCCAAAGGCCACCCGGCCTTCCAGCGTTTCATTGCGCGCGGCATCGCCGTCGGCATGCACCCGGAACCGGGTGCCCCGCACCGCGGCCACCGCGGCCGGGGTCTGGATTTCGAAGCGCCCGGCCGGACCGCTGCGCGGCGCGATCAGGCTGTCCACCGAACCGCGCAGCAGTTCAAGCCGCACCCAGCTGCCGGCGCCGGCAGCAAAATCGGCTGACTGCTGCACGCCCAGTTCGCTGCGCGGCCGCAACTGCACCCGGCTGCCGTCGGCAAAGGCCAGTGCGGCACTGCCCGCCTCGCCGGTCACCAGCTTCATGCCGGGCGCCAGCAGATCACCGACGCGGGCGGGCCGATACCGGCCGTCGGCGCCGGTCAGCGCCACCTCGCCATGCACCGCATCAACCCGTACCTCGCGGGTCTGCAGCCGCAGCCACTGCTCGGGAATCAGCAGACGTGCGCCCGGCTGCAGCCGGCGCGGCTCGGCGATCCGGTTGTACTGCTGGATGCGCGGCCAGTAGGACAGATCTTTCAGGTAACGCTGGGTCAGGTTCCACGGGTTGTCGCCGGCCCGGATCTCATAGGCGAAATCGGCAGCAACAGCCGGCAGGTCTGCGAACAGCAGACAGGACAGCAGTGCACAGCGCCCGGCGGTGACTGACCACGGTGCGGACAAGACCTTCTCCCGAAAGACAATTCCCGGGATTCTATGCCTCCGCGCTACCCGATACACATCGAAATGCGTCACGACGGGCAACGCATCCTGCAACTCGGCACGTGATTGCATTGGCCCGCCGGGCTGGCACGCTGCGCAACCGATGCCGAGTAGGGCGACACCGCGCCGGAATACGGGCGCCCTACCGCCCTTGCCCGCCGGCGCCTCGGTGGCGAGCATCGCAGCGCCGGTGAATCAGGTCGAAGCGTCAAAGACGCAGATCGCGAGCAGATCTGCGCGCCCCGTTCAGGCGCCGCTGGCAGCGGCAATCAGCAGAATCGAGACGAACACGATGACGGCCATGATGACGGCGGATACGAGCGAAATCAGAAACGCCCGGACGAATGTCGTACCGAGCACACGGGCGTAGATGAACATCCCGCCGATCAGCGTCAGCGCGTACTGCGCAATGAGGTCAGACAGCACCTTCTCGGCGCCCAGACCGAGCAGCGTGCTCAGGAACACGGCGGCCAGCGCGGCACCGTAACCAGGCCTCTCCGCCCCCACGACGCGGGCCGCAATCATGACCGGCAGCGGAAGTACGAAGAGGGTGATGACCAAGGAAAGCGTTTCCACCACACCTCACATGCGATGACAAAAGCACATCATCACATGACTTATGGATATCCGGAAGTCGATCTGAAAGGCTGTTCGCGGCCGGGCGGCCGTGCCGAAGCGATGAATCTGTCCCGAACCCGCCGCGCCAACCGGTGCCGGGTCCGCAGGCTTACTGAGCCGCCAGTCAGCGCCATGCCCGGACCGCGAAGAATTCACTTGTCGCTGCCCGATGCAAGCGCTAGGCTGCACAATCGATCCGACAGACGGATCGATTCGAGATTTCTTGGGGAGTCCAGGATGTCAACGCTGTTACCCGGCACTTCGCGTGCCCGCTTTGATTTCATCGTCTATATCGGTCGTCTCACGCCGCCTCACGTCGGCCACATCGCCAGCATCGAGCGCGCGCTCGAACTTGCGGACAGGGTGATCGTGGTGCTCGGTTCCGCGGATCGTGCCCGTTCCATCAAGGATCCGTGGACCGTCAATGAGCGCAAGGTAATGATCCGGCACAGCCTGCCGAAGCAGGCCACGGCGCGCATCGTCATCACCGCGGTTGCGGACCGCATGTACAACGACGCCCAGTGGTTGCTGGACGTCCAGCGCGTCGTCACCTCGACCATCGCCGAGTCCGGCGGCGATCCGGCCACGGCCACCGTCGGCCTGATCGGTCTGAGCAAGGACGCCTCTTCCTTCTACCTCGACATGTTTCCGCAGTGGCCGCGCGTCACGGTCGGCTTCGTCGACGGGCTGTCGGCCACCGAAGTGCGCGATCTGTACTTCGGGCTGAGTGGCGACGAGGGCGAAGATCGCGGCCGCTGGATGAAGCTCGAAGCCTCGGTGCCCGAGCCGGTCATCGCCTGGCTGCGAACGTTCCGCGATTCGGCCGATTACACGCGGCTGGCCGCTGAATGGCGGTTCATCCGTGACTACCGGGCCGCGTGGCGCAACGCGCCCTACCCACCCACCTTCGTCACCACCGACGCGGTGGTGGTGCATTCGGGTCACATCCTGCTCATCCGGCGCCGTGCCGCACCCGGCAAGGGTCTGTGGGCACTGCCCGGCGGTTTTGTCGGACAGGACGAGCGCCTGCAGGACGCGGCCATCCGCGAACTGATCGAAGAGACCGGCCTCAAGCTTCCGGAGAAGGTACTGCGTGGCTCGATCGCGGCGTCGCACGTATTCGACCACCCGGACCGCAGCCTGCGCGGCCGCACCGTCACGCATGCATTCCACTTCGACTTCCCGGCCGGCGAACTGCCGCGGGTCAAGGGCGGCGACGATGCGGACAAGGCGCAATGGTTCCCGCTGGCCCAGCTCGAGAACATGCGTTCGACGCTGTACGAGGACCACTTCGACATCATCAATTTCTTCATCGGCGTCGTCTGACCGGACGCCACCCCGCAGCGGCGCGAAAGACGCGCCGCACCCTGCCAACGTTTGAGGGAGTCTCAAACCATGTTCTGCACCGACCGCACCCGCAGCCTGCTCGACAACCCCGTTCTCGCGACCGACAGCTACAAGCTTTCGCACTGGACACAGTACCCGCCGGGCACCGACGGCATGTTCTCGTACATCGAATCGCGCGGAGGCAAGTTCGACCGCTCGGTCATGTTCGGGCTGCAGATGATCCTGATGGATTTCTTCGCCCGCCCGATCACCCGTGAGGACGTGGCCTTCGCGAAAGAAGTCGCGGGCGCACACGGCGAACCGTTCAATGAAGCGGGCTTCCTGCGCATCGTCGAGCGGCACGACGGCTGCTGGCCGCTGCGCATCCGTGCCCTGCCCGAAGGCAGCCTGGTGCCCGCCGGCGTTCCGATGGTGACGGTCGAATCCACCGACCCCGAACTTGCCTGGGTCGTGTCTTTCGTGGAAACGATGCTGCTGCAGTTGTGGTACCCGGTCACCGTAGCCACGACCTCGTGGGCGGTGCGCCAGATCATCGGCGGCTATCTTGAAGACACCTCGGACGATCCGGCCGGCCAGTTGCCGTTCAAGCTGCACGACTTCGGCTACCGCGGCGTATCGAGTCCGCAGACCGCGGCACGGGGTGGGCTGGCCCACCTGCTGTCCTTCCGCGGGACCGACACGCTGGCCGCGCTGCTCGCGGGTCGCGCCTACTATGACGAAGCGATGGCGGGCTATTCGATCCCTGCCGCCGAACACAGCACGATCACCAGCTGGGGCGCCGAAAACGAAGTCGAGGCCTACCGGAACATGATCCGCCAGTACGGCAGACCCGGCGCCCTGTTCGCCTGCGTGTCCGACTCGACGAACATTTACGACGCGGTCGAGCACCTGTGGGGCGATGTGCTCCGCCAGGAAGTGATCGATTCCGGCGCACTGCTTGTGGTGCGACCCGACTCCGGCGATCCGGTCGAAGTGGTGCTGCGCTGTGCCCGTATCCTCGAACAGCGCTTTGGCGCCGACACCAACACCAGGGGCTTCAGAGTGCTGCGCAATGTCCGGCTCATCCAGGGAGACGGCATCAACGAGCGGGTGATCCGGGACATTCTCGGGACGCTCAAGCTGGACGGCTACAGCGCGGACAACATTGCCTTCGGCATGGGCGGGGCGCTGCTGCAGCAGGTGAACCGCGACACCCTTAAATTCGCGATGAAGTGCTCGGCCATCCGTGTGAATGGGCAGTGGCGCGACGTGTCGAAGAACCCGGTAACCGACCCCGGCAAGGCCTCCAAACCCGGCCGGCTGACGGTGCTGCGCGAGCGCACCACCGGCGCGCTGAGCACCGCGCGCCTGGAAGACGGCCTCTGGCACGACGCAGACCGCTTCGAGGACGCGATGAGGACGGTGTGGGAGAACGGCGCGCTCAAGCAGCACTGCACGCTCAGCGAAGTCCGGGCTCGTCTGGGGACGCTGTAAGGGCGCTCCACGGACGCGTCAGCGCCCGTGGAGCGCCTCTGCTGCGCATGAACGATGCAGTGAACGGCAAGGCTGAGGGCGGAAACATCCATTCCGGACTCCACCGCCGTTCATCGATGCACCGTCCCGGAAAGCGGCCGGGGCCACCGGCCAGCCTGAGCACCGCCTCAGTACGGGCGGCCGTCCTTGTGGCTGAACACCCAGTACCCGCCGACCAGATCGGCCCGCAGATCGTCGTCCGGGTAACGGGCCTGGTCACCGCTGCTGCGGTCGCCGATTTCCAGATAGACCACGACCTCGTCGGTGTCGTTGATCAGGTGATGCGCGTTGCCGCTGCCGGCCGCGAAGCCGGCGCACATGCCGGGCGCGAGGCGGGTGAGCCCCGCATCGGTGTGCAGCGCCGGCCGGCCCTCCAGCACATGGATGAATTCGTCCTGCCGGCTGTGCGCGTGGCGCAGCGCGGACACCGCGCCCGGTTCGAGCCGGGTCAGGTTCACGCCGAAGTTGCGCAGGCCGAACAGGTCGCCCAGCACGCGCTTGGTACGGCCGGCCATGCGTGACGCGAAGGGTTCCGGGTAGAGCGAAGGCCGGTTGCGCGGCGGCACGTCGGCGGCGAGCACGGCGATCGGGTGTGACGTGGTCGGCATGGATGCGTCCTCAGGCCTGCCGGATGAAAGGCCCGGCTTCATGGCTGCAGCGTCCAGCCGTAGGCACGTTCGACCCGCGCCACGCGCAGCGCGTAACGCGCGTACCAGCGTTCGCGGCCGGTCTGCCGCGCGAGCGTGTGTTCGGCGTGCGCGCGCCAGGCGGCGATGGCCTCTTCGCTGGCCCAGTAGGACACATTGAGGCCGAAGCCGTCCGGGTTGCGGGCGCGCTCGATGCCGAGAAAACCCGGCTGCTGCGCCGCCAGCGCCACCATGCGTTCGGCCATGTCGGCGTAGCCGTCGTCGCCCGGCGTGCGCTGGGCGGAAAAGATCACCACGTAGTAAGGCGGTTCGGGGGTGTCGGCAAAACAGCTTGTACTCATGATGCGTTCCTTGTGGGAGAAATCCGGGCGCAATGGGCCTTGATCAGCGCAACCGTGCTGTCGCCGACCCGGAACTCACCGGACGCCACGCACTGGCGACGACCGATGCGGTGGGCATGGATGCGGCCGAGCAGCCAGTCGCCCGCACTGCTCGGGCCGAGGTAGTCGACCGACAGGCTGGCGGTGACCAGACAGGACTGCGCCGGCAGCTGGGCTGCAATGAAGCCGACCAGGAAGATGTCGGCCAGCGTGGCGATGACGCCGCCATGGGTGATGCCCAGCCCGTTGCAGTCCTCGCCGGTGATGCGGGCGGCGAAGCGGTCGCGGTGCCCGCCGGGGCCGGCGTACACGGTGCGTCCGCCGAAGAAGGGGCCGCGCAGCACGACCGGCGTGTAGCCGGCCGGTGCGTCGTCGTCATGCGGGATCTGCGGCGGCATCGAGCGCGTCCTCCAGCTGGTCGTTGCCCCAGTACAGCGCCTCGCCGACAAAGAAACTGGGCGCACCGAACAGGCCGCGGCGGGTGCCCTGTTCGGTCTGTTCGCGCAGCGCCTGCTTCACTTCGGGCGACTGCGCACGGGTGATCACCGTCTCCGCCTGCAGACCAAGACCGGTCAGCAGCGCATGTATCGCGGCCGGATCGTCGATGTCGGTGTCCTGTACGAAATTCAGTTCGAACACCGCGGTGCAGAAGCGGGCGATCCACGGTGCGTCGCTGTGGGCGAGCGCAATGCGCGCCGGCAGCAGGCTGCTGCGCGGGAACTGCGACGGCTTGCGCCAGGGCAGCGCGTGGCGTGCGCACTGCCGCTCGAGGTCGGTCCACATCCAGGCCAGCTTGGCCGGCTGCTGCAGGAAGGGCGAACCCTGCGAGCCCGCCGCCCGGAACACCGGGCCGAGCAGCAGCGGGCGCCACAGCACGCGCAGGCCGCGCGACCGGGCCAGCACGTCGATGTGGGCGGTGCTCAGATAGCTGTAGGGGCTGGCGAAGTCGAACCAGTATTCGATGGCCGCATCGTTCATCGCCGCGCCCTCAGTCGAACAGCACGAGGCAGCGCGCCTCGATGCTGGCGCGCAGCGGCGCGTCAGCCGGCGCGGCCGGATCGAGAAAGGCCGCGTGCGGCGTGAAGCGCGACACCCCGCTCGCCTGAGAGTCGTACTGCTTGAACACCAGCACCTCGCGCGTCGTCATGCCGGAAAAGTAGTGCCAGCGATGATGACGCGAATGCTTCAGCACATAGATTTCGCCGCTGCGCTCCGGGTAGCGGATTTCCGCCGCCACCAGATCCTGCGCCATGACCGAGCGGGCATCGCACAGCGCGAGCGGCGCATCGAGCACCGGCTCGATCAGCGGACGCCACACATTCACCACCGCATAGCGGCAGATGCCCGCACGCGCCGCCTCGTCGCGCAGCGCCAGTTCAAGGCGCCGCAGACCGCTCGCCTCCGAGTAGTCGTTATGCACGCGCCCGACCGCCGAGGCCTGGGCGTTCTGCCGGCCGAAGGTGAGGTGCTGTTCGCCCCGGCTGCGGCGGCGTATCTGGTGGTCGAAACACAGCGCGCGGGCGCCGCCGGTCGCATCGCAGGCGATGGCTTCGAATTCCGGGTAGTAGCGGGCGCGGACCCGGGCATCGTCATCGACGTCATCGAGCACGGTGGGCACCTCGCGCAGTTCGAAGCCGTGCCGGTCAAGCGAGTAGTGATGCGCCGCCGGCCGGGCATCGACGATGTCGACCGCGTGCGTGCGGTAGCTGCAGTTCTCCCACGGCTCGCCGTCGGGCGGCGGATACATGTAGTTGAACGGCGTGCCGGTGCTGTCATGCAGATAGTCGAGACCGCCGGTGGTGCGCGGCAGGAAGCGCTCGTCAGGGGTGTTCAATGGAAGCTCCTCGGTCGTCAGGGAACGGAAACCAGCAGAAGACGCACGACCCACGCCGTCTGCAGTGCGATCTGGACCAGCATGAACAGGAAGCGCAGCCGGATCGCCCGGCGCCGGCCCGAGCTCAGGTGCGCAACGCTCTGCCCGAAACGGGCGGCCACCACCCACAGCGCGCTGCCGTCGGTGATGTCCGCGTGGCCGGCCAGCGCGGCGGTGGCGACCAGCACGCCGAACAGCGGCAGGTTTTCGCAGCAGTTGGCGTGCGCCCGGCACAGCCGGCCGGAAAACGGCGACACGTCATCACCGGCCGAACTGAAGGCGTCCGGGGTGCGCTGCCGGGTGATGACCAGCCAGAAACGCATGACCGCGATCGCGATCAGCAGCGACAGGGTCAGTGCGCCATAGAGCAGTGCGGCAAGCAGCGAAGGCGACATCGAACAGGCTCCCGGAACGCACCTGCCACGGTCGGTAAGCAGAGCCGCGGCCATCGGTGCAGAGGTGCTCATGCTGGGCCACGGCGGCCTTGGCAGCGAGTGTCCATATCGACACCTATCGGGCTAATATGGACAACATGAAAGCAGCCGTACTCATCCTGCCCGGTGTGCTGGACATCAGCCTGGGCATCACGCTGGACGTGATGAACACCGCCAACCGCCTGTGTCAGCTGGCGACGCGCCCTGCCCTGTTCGAGGTGACGCTGACCGGCACCGGGCGGCGCCGCGAGCGCAGCGGTTCAGGGCTGGAAGTCGGCCCGCTCGAACGCATGACCGACCTGCCGACGCCCGATCTGGTACTGCTGCCGGGCGCCAATCGCGCCACCCGCGGCGAGCTGGAGGACTGGCTGTCGACACGCGACGTGCTGAAGGCGATGGACCGCGTGGGCGGCTGGCTGGAAGGCGGCGCCGAAGTGGCCGCCTCCTGCGTCAGCACCTTCGCACTGGCGCAGGGCGGCCTGCTGGACCGGCGCGTTGCCACCACCAGCTGGTGGCTGGCGCCGTGGTTCCGCGAACGCTTTCCGCGAGTCGATCTGGACATGGCGCGCATGGTGGTGAGTGACGGACCGGTCAGCACCGCCGGCGCCGCGCTGGCCCAGGCCGACCTCATGCTCGCGCTGGTCGCGCGTCACGGTTCGGAGGAACTGGCGCGCAACTGCGCGCGCTTCCTGATGCTGGACCATCGCGTGTCGCAGAGCCAGTACGCGATCGCCTCGCATCTGGTGCGGCAGACGCCCACGCTGCAGCGCGCCGACCGCTGGCTGCAGACCCGACTCGGCGAACCGGTCACGCTCGCCATGCTGGCCGAAGCGCTGCACATGACGCCGCGCACGCTGAGCCGTCACTTCGCGTCAGCGGTCGGCATGTCGCCCATCCAGTACGTGCAGAAACTGCGCGTCGAGCGTGCCACCCAGCTGCTGGAAACCGGCCACGCCTCGATCGAGGCGGTCGCCGCCCAGGTCGGTTACGCCGACCCGTCGATGCTGCGCAAACTGCTGCGCCGGGAGCGCGGCGTCACGCCGCGCAGCGTACGGCAGCGATCCCTCGACCCCGGGGCCGGACGTTAGTCGCCCGAAATGCCATCCAGACGGCGGCAGACATCCTTTTCAGAATCCGCAGCACCCGGTCTCAACTGTCAATTTTCGTTTCGAACGAAGAAATGGGAATGACCGCAAGAATCTGATTTGAATATGAAAATTGGCAAACCGCCGACGACATAAGCCAAAAGTCATACGCATTCGTCGTGCTAGCCTCAGCTCGCTCGTCACCACCTCTGGAACCCATCATGTCCGCTACCCGGAAGTTCGCTATTGCCTCGGCGTTTTTTGTCAGCTGTGGATTGGCACACGCTGCTGTCCCGACCGTTACCTACGAATTCACAGAGTCATTCATCGGTTCGGTGTCCTACAGCCTGTCCAATTCCCCCTACCATCGCGTAGACGACCTGACGCTTGTTGCGGGAGGCAGCGACCTGCCGACCATGCTGCAGACCGCGACACGGCATTCCGATACGCCCTACTACGCACCGGCGTCCGGCCAGACCTACTGTTACGAAATCGGCGGATGCGTGGTCACCGGAAGCAATGCCTATGGCAGCTACACCGCCCGCTACTGGGTGGACGCCTATACGGAGACGGCAAGACTGCCCAGCGACAACAAATATCACGGGACCTTCGAGTTCACGAGCGGAACCGGCGTTTTCGCCGGCATCAGCGGAGGAGGCACCTTCACCGGGCGCGAATGGTACGGGGCGGCCGCATTCGATGAAGTGGTCACCACGACCGTGTTCGGCAGCATGACGCTGCCCGTACCCGAGCCCGAAACCTGGGGACTGATGCTGGCCGGGCTGGGTCTCGTTGCGACCGCAACGCGTCGAGCCCGGTTGCCCATCTGACACGGACACCCACGCATGCGCAGCGTGCGGCGGTCGAGCGTACGGATGACGCACCCTGGCGGGCGCGTCCGCACGCTCAGATGTTCTTGAAGATGCCGCCCAGAATGCCGCCGATCAGCCCGCCCAGTTCGGCGGCGTCCATCTTGCGGTAGCTTGCCCTCACCTTGGCGATGTGACGTTTCAGGTTGCCGGTTTCCCGGGCGTAGATCTGTTCGAAACGCTCGGCATTCGCACGGAACACCGGCAGCAGGTCGTCGCGCAGGCCGGACGGAAACGCGGCAACCAGACGCCGCTCGCCGATGGCACCCAGCGGGTAGATCGCGTAGGCGCCGCCTTCGACCATCTGTTCCTCAGTCTTGAAAATGCCCTGCATGTCGGAAATGTAGGCCGCCTTCTTCAGCGAGAACTCGTGGTAATCCGCCTTCTGGATGGCGTACCTCGACAGCGATTTCTCGAACGGCATGTTCAGCCCGAGCAGTTCGACCACATGGCCGAGCGGACTCTGGCTGGACACATAGCGCCGCGCCTTGAGCGTGGACAGGATCTTCGCGATGGCTGCGCCGTCCAGCGCGTAATAGCCGTTCTCGTCCGAAAACACCGAAAACCAGACACGGGAGGCGAGCTCAGTGCGGTCCGACGCCGCCAGCGCAATCTTCAGATGCCGGTACAGCGCATCGGAAAACCCCTGTTCGAGCTGCTTGATGTTGCGGAAGAACTCCTCTTCCAGCCAGGTGTAGGACGCCGCGTAGATCACTGACACGCCATCCACCAGCGCCGCCAGATGGCTCTTGATCGAAGCCGGCAGCTCGATCTCGAAGGCATTGAAGAAGCCGATGCCCGGAATGTCATGGCGACCGGACGACACCCGTGGTGCCATCGGGTCCAGCGTATTCAGCACGCAGATCTGCAGCGCCGGCGTGCCCAGCGCCGCGGCGGCGCGCACCGTGTACAGCTTGTCGTTGAACAGGAACTCGTCAGCGCCCGCGGCACGAAAGCTCTTCTCGCCGGCAAAGTGCCGGGCGATGGAGGCGACGGCGAGACGCTGTATCTCGTCCTCGATCGCCCGCGACTGTATGCGCAGCTCCACCAGACTGGGCGAAGGAAACCGGCTTTCCAGCCGGGTGATCGGGTCAAGCTCACTGAACATCCGCTGCTTCATGAATCCCTCGGCAAGAAAGGCCATCTGACGCTGGACACGCACACGCTGCATACGCAGCCGGCACGGTCACTCAATCAGAGCGCAACGCGCCAGCAAGCCTCAGGGCATACGCGTGCAGCGCCTCCATGCCCGGCTCCTTGCGCGGCCACGACAGCCCCACGCCGTCGTCCGCGTGCCGCGGCACCACATGCATGTGGAAGTGGAACACCGTCTGGTCGCCCTCCTTGCCATTGGCCTGCAGCAGCGTCAGCCCGGGCGGATCGAAGGTGTCATCGATGGCGGCGGCCACGCGCTGCACGGTACGCATCACCGCCGCCCCCTCTTCCTGCGTGATGTCGAACAGCGTCGCCGCATGCCGCTTCGTCGCCACCAGCACATGGCCCGGATTGACCTGGCCGATGTCCATGAAAGCCATGGTCAGGTCGTCCTCGAACACCCGCGCGGCGGGCAGTTCGCCACGGGCGATGCGACAGAAGATGCAGACGCCGGGCGGCGAGGTATCGACGAATCGGGGCATGACGGATGAACTCCTGTTTCGGAAAGACGGAGAGCCGCTGCGCGGATGCTCGTGCGCATGCGGGAAGGATGACGCGGACGATACACGAGGCGCAGCAGGCGCCGCGCCAGTGTGGAGCGCTTGCATGCCAGGAAAGCCGGTCCTGCAGTAGCACCGAGCCCCTTCGATCACCCTGTCCGCAACCATGATATAAATTCAAATATCTATTCACAAAACAATTCAAGGCATGGCATCGCACGCCGAATCGATACGCTTTCGCCTCGCAGACGGACCGCTGTCTGCGAGCCAACTGTCTGAAAGCATGGGCATCAGCCAGCCGACCGTGTCCCGCGCCATCGCCGAACTGGGCGACGACATCGTTCGCATCGGTGCTGCGCGATCCATTCGTTATGCGCTGCGCGACACGGTGCGCGGACTGCCGGACATCCCCATCCACCGGGTCGACGCTGAAGGCCGCATGTCGCCGCTGGGCACGCTGGTGCCGGTGCGTCCCGAAGGCTTCGTCATGCACCGGATCGACGGCACGACGCTGCACAGCGACGGCCTGCCCTGGTGGCTGACGGACATGCGCCCGCAGGGCTTTCTGGGCCGCGCTCACGCCGCGCGCCACGGCCCCGCGCTCGGGCTGCCGGCGCGGCTCACCGACTGGAGCGACACCCACGCGCTGCGTGCACTGCTGGCCTACGGTCATGACATGGTGGGCAATCTGCTGGTGGGCAACGCCGCCCGCGACCGCTTTCTTTCGCAGCCGCTGCCGGAACCGATCGCGGAGAAGGACCGCGCCGAAACCTATGTCCGTCTGGCCACCGCGGCCACGCAAGGCGACGCGCCCGGTTCATCGGCCGGCGGCGAACAGCCCAAGTTCATTGCATACGCAATGACGCCGGCCGGCCCGCGCCATGTAATCGTGAAGTTCAGCGAAGCGGAGGACAGCCCGGTCAGCGAGCGGTGGCGCGACCTGCTGCGCGCCGAACACCTCGCGCTCACCACGCTGCGCGAAGCCGGGGTGCCCGCCGCCGTCAGCACACTGATCGACCATGGTGGACGGCGCTTCCTGCAGGTCGAACGCTTCGACCGTGTCGGCCCGCTGGGCCGGCGCGCGCTGCTGTCACTGAGCGCACTCGATGCCGAATTCGTCGGCGCTGCCGCGGAAGGCTGGCCCGGCATCGCCCACCGGCTGACGCGCGACCGCCACATCCAGCCCGAAGCGGCCGCTGTCGCATGCCTGCTCTGGGCTTTTGGCACGCTGATCGGCAATACGGACATGCACGGCGGCAACCTCTCATTCGTTGCCGAGCAGGGCCGCCCCTGCGCGCTCGCTCCGGCCTACGACATGACGCCGATGGCCTTCGCCCCGCGCAGCGGCGGCGGCCTGCCGGACACCGTGCCGGAGGCGGTCATCCACCCCGCTGTCGCTCATGACAGCTGGCGCCACGCCCACGCTCTGGCGCGCACCTGCCTTGCGCGCGTCACGGCCGACGATGGATTCAGTGCACGGTTCGCGCCTTGCATCGCGGCGCTGGCGCGTCACCTCGATGCAGCGAGCGCCCGGATTGCGCGGCTGGGGTGAGCGGCGCGCGGAACCGGAGACAGACGGAGACTCGAAGGAACGCCCGCGTTCAGATCTACGCCGGATCGGGCTTGCGGGCGAGGCCACCCGCAGTGCGCGCCTGCAGATCATCGAACGCATGGTCGGTGTCCACCACCCGCCCGCAACGCGCCACCTCTTCGCGCGCCCGCAGCGCATCGGCTTCGAAGGCTGTGCGACGTTCGGCCACTGCGGTCTGCAGTTCAAGCGCCTCGACAATACAAGCGTGCGCGCTCGTGCCCAACTGCTGTGCTACCGCAGCGATCCGCGCTTTCAGTTCGTCCGGAAGTTTCAGCGTAGTCGTAACGGTCATCGTGGCCTATTAAACAGGGGGAGCACCGTGGTAGCCCCGGCCAAACCCCACCGATGCCCAAACGCAACACGCTGTAATTCAGAGCGGCGCTTGCTGACGAGCGAGAGCATCAGGACCTGACACATTCTCGGAACCCTTGCCGCACTGGGAAACGGGGCTGTCCCCGGCTACTCTTTGCGCAATACATCCGGATCGGTGCACCGTGATATCAAATCCGATGCAAACGAGGACATCCCATGCGAACGACCATGACGATAGACGATGCCCTGTACGAGCGGGCGCTTGAAGTGGCCGATCCGTCCATGGACAAGGCCGACCTGTTCCGCGAAGCGATCAAGACCTATGTCAGGGTGCAGTCGGCCAGACGGCTTGCCGCGCTGGGCGCAACCCAGCCCGACATGCCGGACATTCCGCACACGCGGGCAGGCGCATGCGAGTGAGAGGCACCCCACCGAATCGCGCGCAAACACTGAGCGAACTCGCCGGCATGCAGCGCGGCTGAAGTACTGGCTTTCATCGCCCGCGAACAACAGTTCGGCCTCGGCCGCCGCATCGCGGACAGGCGCCTGCTCGCCTCGACCCTGATCACGCAGGGCGCAAGACTACGGACAAGGGACTGGACATGCAGGCGGAGCGGTTCGGCGGGGCTCATCGGACTGGAGTGCTTCGAGTGAGGGCGCAGAAGGCACACGCCTCCTTGTTTGACACCCGATTCGCACCTACCATGACTATGGTTCCGTGACCATACTCAGAAGAGGCCCGATGTGAGTACCGAAGTATCCAAATCCCAGTTCAAGGCGCGCGCGCTCGAATACTTCCGCGACGTGGAACGCAGCGGCGAACCCCTCATCGTGACCGACCGCGGCGAACCGCGGCTGGAAGTACGTCGCTTCACACAGCGGGAGCGCTCGCCACTGGACATCCTGCGCGGCTCGGTGCTGCGGTATGACCGGCCGACCGAACCGGTGGGCGAAGACGACTGGGACGCCGCGCGGTGATCGTGCTTGATACCCACGCACTGCTGTGGTGGGCCAACGGCGAACGCGCGCAATTGTCCGCTGCCGCACAGTCGGCCATCGACGCCGAAATGGATGGCGGCCAGATCCTCGTTTCAAGCATGTCGGCGTGGGAACTGGCCATGCTCGTCGAGCGCGGGCGTGTCGCGCTGTCGATGGACGTCGCATCCTGGCTCGACACCCTGAGCCGGATCGACGCCGTGCAGACGGTGCCGGTGGACAGTGAAATCGCCGTGAAGAGCGTGCAACTGCCGGGCGACTTCCACAAGGACCCGGCCGACCGCATCATCGTCGCCACCGCGCGCAAGTTCGCCGCACCGCTGGTCAGCGCCGACGAAAAGATCAGGAGCTACCCGCATGTGCGGGCGATCTGGTGAAACGGCGGGAGGGCCGCCGGGTGCGCAATTTGTAGCCGCAGACCTGAGCTGCCATGGCGCTAACGGCGCCTGCGCTGCCAGTCACTTGAGTCGCAGGCAATGCGGAATGGCTACTTGCCCCTTGTTGTCGCTCCGCAATCGATTTGCCGCCTGCACCTTGCAAAGCTCAGGCGCATAATCCTGCCCATGCCCACGATCAGCCAGTTCTTCGGTATCGTTATCCCGATGTTCTGGCGTGAACACGCCTACCGCGGTCTCAGGCGCTTTACGCCAAACACGAGGCCCTGATCGACATCCGGACGCTTGACGTAACAGGCGGCTGCCTGCCGCGCCGGGCACTTGCCCTGACCATTGAATGGGCGATGGAACATCGCACCGAACTGATGGAGGACTGGACGCTGTGTCAATCCAGACAACACCCGAAGCGGATCAAACCACTGGAGTGATCCCCGCAGCACCCTGGCGGATCAAGGCGGTTTCGGTGCTGCCCGATTACCGCCTGGCCGTCACCTTCATGGATGACACCCAGGGCATCGCGGATTTCTCGGCGATTCTGACGGCCACGGAATGCGGCATCTTCGAAGCGCTCAAGGACAAGACCTGTTTCGATCAGGCCCGCCTGAATCTCGGCGCCGTGACCTGGCCCAACGGCGCGGACATGGACCCGGCCTGGATGTATGAACAGATCCGGGCGAATAAGTTGTGGTCTGTCCCCTTTATGAACTCGTTTATTAACCCGCAAGTTATCGCACCTCTAATTTTACCTAAAAAAACAACCGGCCGCATTCCGTGCGGAAAATAGTGCGGAGAATAAAATGAGCAATAACGAAATTGAACTTGAATGTATTAACAACCTGCTTCTCGATCCTTCTAATCCAAGATTGCCAGAAACAGTTGAACGAACACAAGAAGCAATGCTGGACTACATCGCCCAAACGACCTCAATAGAGGAACTCATGGAAGCGATTGCACAAAATGGCTTTTTTCCGGGAGAACCAGTCGTCGTCACCCCTGAGGGAGCCCCTGAGGGGAAGCTTATCGTCATCGAAGGAAATCGCCGAGTTACAGCAGTTAAACTGCTGAAAGACCCAGATCTTCTAAGCAAGAAAAGCGAAAAAATAAAATCTATTTCGGAACATGCGAAATATCAAACATCCAAGCTACCGGTGGTTAAAAAGTCCACTCGGAGTGAAGTACTCCCATATCTAGGCTTCCGCCACATTACCGGCGTTAAGCAGTGGGAACCCTTGGCAAAGGCAAGATATATCGAGCAGCTGTACGACCTTACAGACAAAAATCTCTCACACAAGGATCGTGAGGCAGAGGTTGCGAGACAGATTGGAAGCAGAAGAGACCACATTCGAAGAAATCTTAGTGCACTCGCGGTGTACAAGCAGATTCGCGACTCGGATTTCTATGGAATCGAAAACTTAGGCGAAGAGTCAATAAAATTCGCAGTACTTTCAACGGCCGTATCCGACGACCGAATTGGGAAGTTTGTTGGAGTCGAATGCGACGAGGATAAAAAGCCTCCAATCGAAGACCCCACATCGCTCGACAAATCAAATATTAAGGATTTAACTCACTGGCTGTATGCGCGGGACGACCGCGGCCAAACCCGCGTAGGCGAATCCCGCAACCTCCGTCAGCTATCGGCCGTTGTCGCGAACCCCAGGGCCCTGGCACAATTTAAGAGCGGCGCGCCACTAAAGGTTGCGTATCAGCAAACGAGCGACGTAAAAGCAGACTTCATGGAGCTACTCTACCAAGCCGACACTGCGCTATCAGAGGCAGCTGGAATGGTTGCAGGAGTTCCATATACAGAAGAGTCACTGACAATATCGAGACGAATTCAAGACACCATTAAATTGATCGGTCGAGAACAAGTCGAAAAGAAACGTCAGAAAGAAGATGATGACTTTTGAACTTGGCGTCACACATCCGAACACACCTTACCTGTTCTCCGATCTTGCCGAACTGTTGCTAATGGTTTCGTGGAACGGCCGGACGTATCTTCACAAGAACGACTTAGAGAGCATTCTCAATGAAGGCGACATCAGCGAGGACGAGCTAGATGACGAATTCGAAGCTGAAGAAATTCAAGATATTGAAGGACTGAGCACGGCGGAAAAATCTAATAGACGGGAGCAGCAACTTGAAGACGTAATCTCCCATTTAGCGTTCAGAAATGCGCGACTAGGGGGCGACTACCCCTTTTTCGTTAGCGGCGAAAAAATCGAAATTAGTTCTAGCTTTACTGACGAACAACGCATTTATAGGTTTCTGCTCGCCTGCTCTCGACTGAGGTCTTTCAAGCAAAAAGGAACACCACAACGATGGGCGAAAACATTCACCCTTTTGAGCAGATACGTTCTCTCTGCGCTCACACCCAAATTCGCGCGCACACACATTTTTGACGCAAACTCAGATGACAGAAAGAATATCTATAGCACTGACCTTCGAAAAGCCCTTCCAAGGCTAGGTCAAGAATTAGGTGTTCTAGCTATAAACAATGATGCTTGTAACTCAGTGGACGCTGCTGGGGACGGCGGATTTGATCTTGTCTCGTTCTTTAACTTTAACGATGATGCGTCAGTAAACTACGCTGTACTTGGGCAATGCGGAGCACAGGAAACTGGCTGGCCAAGGAAAACTCTTGAAGCACATTCAATGCATCTTCGCAGTTACTTTCACATGCAGTTTGACTACCCGAGCACAATGCTCACACCTGTGCTATACCGGACAAACGCTGGAAATTGGTATCAAAACAAGGCGACAGATGGGATTTTGCTGCTAGATAGACTACGGATCATTCAATTGCTTAAGACTGCTGAACTAGTACCTGAAATCACTAGCTCAGAGTGGTTTTACCAATTCGAGACAGAGTTTGAAGACGTAAAATCGGCCCTCAAAAGTTAGCTGAATCGCGCTAACCCCAGATGTTCGGCAACGCCTTTGCAACAGCCTCAAATAGCGGTGGAGGAACCGCGTTTCCAGCGACCTTGTAGCGCATATCTAGACTTCCTCTGTCTGTATCCGGAAATACGAAGCCCTTGCCGAATCCTTGTAGTCGCGCCGCTTCGATATAGCTAAATCTCCGGGCACGTCCATCTGTTTCGAATTGCCAGACGTTGTGCTCGATCTTTTTTAGCGGAGGGCTGATGGGATGAAGAGGCATATGGCGCGGGTTGGCCACGATGGTTTTGGAGGTCTCGTCCCAACTGCGCCGACGGTCGCGCGACAAGTAGTACCAGTGGAATTCGCGAGAATAGAACTGCCCTTCTGGCCACTCCGGGAGATCACTGATTGCATCACGTATAGTGGCCCGAGGCTGTTTTTTTTCTCCGTGAGTAGATTCAGGAAATACGTACTCAGCACCAAAATCACTCCTTATTCCGACGATGAAGATGCGCTTTCGCTGCTGAGCAACGCCAAAATCTTCTGCATTCAGAACTTGTGCCTTTACCTTGTAACCCACTTCCCCAAAAACTTTAAACTGATCTTCAAGAAGGTAAGAGAAGTTCCGACGAACCATTCCGGAAACGTTCTCGACGATAAACGCCTTTGGTTTGATCTGATTTAGGGCGCGTGCGAATTCGAGATAGAGCGTGTTGATCTTTCGAGTGGAGTCCCGAACGCCGCCCTGACTGAACCCTTGACACGGATAGCATCCGACCAGCAACTCCGCATCAGGAAAGTGCTTGATCTTGCTTACATCTTCGAGCCTGTAGTCAGTAGCCGGATGGTTCGCCTCGTACGTGTCCCTAGCGTAGGCCAAGATGTCGTTGGCCATGACGACCTGAAAGCCAGCAGCGATCACCCCCGCGTCAGACCCTCCACACCCTGTGAAAAGTGACACCGCTTTGACCATACCGCTTGCTCCCTCTTGCACGTGACTGGATCAGCGTCCGAGTCTCCCCCGCGGAAAACAACTCTTCCACCAGATCGAACGCCAGCGGCCTCGCTTTTAGTCTAAAGAGCTGCGTCTGGCAAGGCTTTTGCGTGATTGTGCATGGGGGCGCATCACTGTGCAGACGTGTGTACGCCCTGCCTTACGCTAACGTCACACAGTCAGCGCCCCCGAGATATCTGCCCTCCAACGCCGGAATGCCGGCACGTGACTCGTTGTAGAGCACACCCATCGACCGGTTGCGCACCCTGCATTGGTGATAATCCAGCTCTGCTCTCAGATTGCTACGGCGCTGGTTCTCGTTAAGCGTCCGCTCCCTCTTGCGGTGTTTGTCCGTTCAGCATCGCACGTTGATCTCGTCGGCGAGCCGCTCTCATCCCTGCCTTGCCGATGGCGGCATACAGACAGACGAGCAGTTGATGCGAGGTTTCGTCCTTGCGTCTGCGCAGTATGGTCAGCCTGGCGTGGTCGTCCTTGGCAACGACCACACAGCCGACCTGGCGCATGAGACCCAAGGTGACGTGGCCTTCGGTTTGGATCCGTGCGTTCAGGTGTTCGAGGGCTGCCAGCCGAACTCTGGTCGCATGGCGAATTGGATACTGATCACGATTTCAAACTCAAACTCTCGCCTAGCATGAGCCAGAATGGCATAAGTAAAAAGCCGGCAAATGCCGACTTTCTTAATGAACGTAGATTCTCACTAGAGACAAGAACGCCTTTCGTGCAATCTCAGTGAGTTACCCCCTCTCGTCTCACCTCAGAAAGTCACAACGTCTCATTAGAGGCAAGAGCAGCACCCTTTCGTCTCAGTAGAGACGAGATTGGCCGGCGAGTGGCTAAACAGGGGGATCTTGGCGCGTCACGCAGGAAGGAATCAACCCCGCGTCCGCCGCGCCGTTGACGATCATTTGGCCGGTTCTTCACGATTATCGGGCGATTGGTATGTGCGTACGTAGATTCTCACTAGAGACAAGAACGCTTTACGCGCAACCCCAGAGAGTTACGCCCTCTCGTCTCACCTCAGGAAGTCACAACGTCTCATTAGAGACAAGAGCAGCACCCTTTCGTCTCAATAGAGACGAGATTGGCCGGTGAGTGGCTAAACATGGGATCTTGGCACGTCACGCAGGAAGGAATCGAACCCGCGTCCGCTGACCCAACCAAAAGCACACCCACTTACACCCATTCGAGCTGGTTGCTCTTGGAGGCAATGCAACTGCATTACCGCTCAAGCATCAACCCAAAACCGCAGGAGACTGCCGTGGTCGCAAGCCATGGAGCTCAAGCCGTTGCCCGAGCCCTGCGACCAGCGCCAGCCGGCTTGTGATCAGCGCCTGCATCCACGCCGAGATGCTCGATCACCACTGGTGGTCGGTTGGGAAACTTGGCCACGAGCTCCAGCTTTCCGCCCATGCTTTCTACGTAGTGCCGCAGGGTAGAGAGCAGCATGTCACTACGCTTTTCCAGGCGGGAAATGGTGTTCTGACCCACGCCCAACGTGGTGGCCAGTTGCTCCTGCGTTTGCTGAGCTGCCAAGCGCAGATCCTGGAGGGTGGTCAGTTCCATGGCGCGCGCTTTCACCCGCTGCTGGCGTGCTTTGGGCAGCGCAACCATAACGTCATCGAGTTTTCTTGCCATGATGGTTCTCCTTGCTCTGCTGGGACAAACTGCTCATGTGTTCGTCGTGGCGCTCATCGGCAACTTGGATCTGGCGTTTGTAAGACCTGCGCTGATCCGCGCCGCCTTTGTCGGCCCCAATCAACAGAATGGCCTGTCGTTGGGAGGTCAAACGCGAATGCCACCCGCCAGACGCGACACTGCCCATCCTTCTGTGGAGCAGCTTTCTGAAAAATGGCGGCCAAATAGTGATCGGGTTGGCGGCCGGACTCCTTTGTTGGGCGCTAGCCCGGTGTTGGGCCACCGTTCGGCCGCCCACCCCAACAGATCGTTGACTGCCGTACTCCTCTGTATAAACGGCTTCAGAACAGAGGTAAGCAGGTGGCACCCTTCACCGCACCGCAGACTCTCACTCGAGACAAGATTAGACGCGTGCGGCCCCTATCGGCTTCTGCGCCATCACAATGACGGACCTCCTGTTGTCCGTCACCTGAGTCTACGGCGAGGCTTCATCGCCGAGGTGCCCACGGATACCACCTTTCTAACGCCGCGGTTGCCCGGCCTGCCCGGATCAACTCTGATTCAACCAGAGGTTTACGCCCGTGCGCTCACGTGTCTGAAGGTGCGCCCGGTGTCGCTATACACAGAAGACCCTAGACTTCGTGACAGTAGGGGAGCCAACGTCACGTCAAAGAACGCGCCCTTCATGATAAGTGCTGTCCTCATCGTTGTGGGGCTCTGCTTGGAGATCACTATGGATATTTCTCGTTTTTTTGACTTTATTAGGTCTGACGAAGACCAAAAACTTCGTGCTTTGATAAAGAACTCCTACAGCAACGTGCAGGTTGTAGGCAGAGGAACCGTACTTGTTGACCCAACGGAAGTACGGAATTCTGATGAATTCAAGAAAGCTCAAGTTCTCGCGAGGGCAATTATAGGCAATTAGGACGCCCTTACCTACCCTCAAAAAAGCCGCCACAGAACATCCAGTGGCGGTTTTTTTATGTCCCAAGAGTTGATAATCAGGTTAAATTAGCTAACATTGAACCAAGATTTCAGTGACTGCCGCGATCATATTCTTGGCACTCGTTGTAGGCTTCCACGCGTGCCACATACACCCCATCCATTACTACAAACTGCATAGGTACGCCGGTCAATACCTATACCTTAAGAGCGCAGAATTGGGCGCACGCTGCTTTCTAATTGCGTCTATTAGGGAGCCGGGCCGAAATCAGTGGCAGAAGCAGTACCAGGCTCAACGCCTTGTCCGGCAAACGCAAGGGCCCAGCCTCGCTCCGACCCCGCTCCCTGGAACTGGCCCGAAGTCCGCAACGGCCGCAACGCGGCTCCTTACAGATCAACGGCTTACGCGCGGACGAATCAAGCAGTTGGATTGCGGCATTGGCTACCGGAGGGGATGCACGCTTGCCCCAGCGAGCTATCGCACTTGCGGTTTGTCAGAAACTCGCATATATTTTCATACATGAACACGACGACCAAGACTGCCGAACTGATTCGCGAGCGCATCGAGGCGATGCCGATCGGGGAGCCTTTCACCCCGACAGCATTCCTAGAGTGCGGCACGCGTGCGTCCGTCGATCAGACCCTCTCCCGCCTCGTCAAGGCAGGGTCGATCGAGCGCGTGACACGCGGTGTCTTTGTGCGTCCTGAGGTCAGCCGTTTCGTCGGCAAGGTTAGCCCCTCGCCGCTGAAGGTGGCCGAGACCGTCGCCAAGACCACTGGCGCCGTCGTCCAGGTTCACGGTGCCGAAGCGGCGCGTCGGCTCGAACTGACCACGCAGGTTCCGACCCAGTCGGTATTCGTGACATCCGGTCCGTCGAAGCGCATCCGCGTGGGGAAGATGGAGATCCGTCTGCAGCACGTTTGTCAGCGCAAGCTGGCCCTAGCGGGTCGACCCGCCGGACTCGCGCTTTCGGCGATGTGGTACCTCGGCAAGACGGAAGTAACACCGGCACTCGTCGAGAAGATTCGGCGCAAGCTGGGATCGAGCGAGTTCGAGGTGCTGAAGTCAGCCACCAGCTCAATGCCCGCGTGGATGAGCGACGCCATCTTCCGGAGCGAGCGGACCGCCGTTCATGCCTGAGTCCTTCCTGCACCTGAAAGCTCAAGAGCAGTCCCAAATCTATCGGGCACTGGCTCCGCAGCTTGCCCGCTCGCCCGTCGTACTGGAGAAGGATGTCTGGGTCTGCTGGGTGCTGCAGGCCCTGTTCACCATGCCCGACCGATTGCCAATGGCCTTCAAGGGCGGCACGTCACTCTCCAAGGTGTTCGGAGCCATTGCGCGCTTCTCCGAGGATGTGGACATCACGCTCGACTACCGTGGCTTAGACGGTTCCTTCGATCCGTTTGCTGAAGGCGTCTCACGCAATCGTCTGAGGAAATTCAGCGAGGATCTCAAGTCCTTCGTGCGCGATCATGCTCATGGTGTTGTGGCACCGTACTTCCAGAAGACACTGGCAGCCGAGTTCGATGCCGGCGCATTCCAGCTTGAAGTCAGCGATGACGGCGAACAGTTGCGTGTGCACTACCCGACCGTGCTTGAGGCGCCGGGGGACTACGTGGGCAACAGCGTCCTGATTGAGTTCGGTGGCCGCAACATCACCGAGCCGAATGAGGAGCATGTGGTGCGGCCCGACATTGCGGAACATGTCGCTGAACTCGAATTCCCGCAGCCGACGGTCAGTGTGCTGTCGCCGGCACGTACCTTCTGGGAGAAGGCGACGTTGATGCACGTCGAATGTCAGCGCGAAGAGTTCCGCACAGGCGCTGAACGTTTGTCACGCCATTGGTACGACTTGGCGATGTTGGCCGACATTGAACATGGGCAAGCCGCTATGGTCGATCGCGCTCTGCTCGCAGACGTCGTCAAGCACAAGAAGGTCTTCTACAACGCGAGCTACGCCAACTACGACGCATGCCTGGCCGGGCAGCTCAAACTGATTCCGGAAGACACCGCACTAGCCGCGTTGCGCGATGACTTCCAGCGCATGATCGGTGCCGGCATGTTCGTCGGCGAGCCTCCCACTTTCGATGCCATCGTCGATCGTCTACGCGCGCTGGAAACAGCGATCAATGGGTACAGCAATGGTTGAGGCAGGCGTCGCTGTTAAAGCTCTGCTGCAAGGCGCCGCGCCCGAGCGCAAACAAGAAATTGAGGACCTATGGAATCGCTAGTTAAAGCCGAACTTACAAACCGTGTAGTTGGAGCAGGTCGATCACTCTCGCCTCTAATGAGATATTGCTCTCGTCTCTAATGAGAATCTACGGCCCGACAATGGCCTTGCGCAACTCCAACGCCTGCTCCCCTTCTGATCGGGAAGGGGCCGCCTGCATCGCCAGGTCCTTTCAGGGGAGCAGCGGTTCGTACTGGTGCGACTCGGTGTAGCTTGCGACAGCCTCGCCTTTGACGGTCATTTGGCCGGTTCTTCGCGATTATCGGGCGATTGGTAAGTATGCGAAAAATGAGGACAAATTTACTCAATTGGCGTTGTTGGCCGGTTGTTTGGCCGGTCGTGTGGCTGATCGTAGATTCTCTCTAGAGACAAGAACAGCGCCCTTTCGTGTTGGTAGAGTCAAGATTGGCTGGCAATTGTCTTGAGGACGAAGAGAGCCGCACAATGAAAAGCTCCCCCCGTAATGGGAGGAGCTTGAGTGGATTTGGAGCTTAAACTCCGTGGGTTGCGAGGGTTCTCAGCGCCTTGTCGGGATCGTCATCGGACATTACGACCAATTCGTTTCGGATCAACAGGGAGTCATCACCCTGCTTGGCCCAACGTAGATTCTCACTAGAGACGAGAATGTCCTTCGAGCGATCTCAATGACCTACCCACACCGGTCTCACTTCAGAAAGTCACGACATCTCATTAGAGACAAGAGCAGCACCGTTTCGTCTCAGTAGAGACGAGATTGGCCGGCGAGTGGCTAAACAGGGGGATCCTGGCACGTCACGCCGGAAGGAATCGAACCCGCGTCCGCCGACCCGACCAAAAGCACACCCATTTTGCACCCCTTCGAGCTGGGCAAGTACGACAAGATCCACTACGCCATTTGTCATTTTCAGAAGGCGATAGCACGAATTATCAAAAGTCGGCCGCACGGTTTTTTCTGACGGTTGACGTCACCTCAGAAAACGGAAAATAAAGCACGCTTAGGCGTAGTTCCCTTGGCTACACCGCGTCGGTACTGCGCGGTTCTTTCTTCCCTTGCAGTGAAGCAATCAGCGGGCAAGAAACATTCCCCTGCCGCAGGTGGCAGGCACACACAAGTTCGGAAAGCACCGACTCCATACGCGCCAAGTCAGTCATTTTTTCGCGCACGTCCTTGAGCTTGTGCTCGGCCAGACTACTGGCTTCCTCGCAATGGGTGCCATCCTCCAGCCGCAGCAGTTCGGCTATTTCATCCAGACTGAAGCCCAGCCGCTGGGCTGATTTCACGAACCGCACCCGCGTTACATCCGCCTCGCCATAGCGGCGGATGCTGCCGTAAGGCTTGTCCGGCTCCGGCAACAAGCCCTTGCGCTGATAGAACCGGATGGTCTCTACGTTGACCCCGGCCGCCTTGGCGAAAACGCCGATGGTCAGATTTTCCAAATTGTTTTCCATATTGCTTGACTCCGTACATGACTACGGAAGTAAGGTTACGCTATCCAATTTAAATTCGAAAGGACACGCGCATGTCTGAACCACAAAACGGGCGCGGGGCGCTCTTCGCCGGCGGGCTGGCTGCCATCCTCGCCTCGGCCTGCTGCCTGGGGCCGCTGGTTCTGGTCACCTTGGGGTTCAGCGGCGCTTGGATCGGCAACCTGACGGTATTGGAGCCGTATCGGCCGATCTTCATCGGCGCGGCGCTGGTTGCACTGTTCTTTGCCTGGCGGCGCATCGTCCGACCGACCGCAGCCTGCAAGCCGGGCGAGGTGTGCGCGATTCCGCAAGTGCGCACCACCTACAAGCTCATTTTCTGGTTCGTCGCCGTGTTGGTCTTGGTCGCGCTTGGTTTTCCCTACGTCATGCCATTTTTCTACTAATCAGGAGTTCATCATGAAAAAGCTGTTTGCCTCCCTCGCTCTCGCCGCTTTCGTTGCCCCCGTGTTCGCCGCCACTCAGACCGTCACGCTGTCCGTGCCTGGCATGACCTGCGCCTCTTGCCCGATCACTGTCAAGCACGCGCTTTCCAAGGTCGAGGGTGTGAGCAAGACCGACGTAAGTTTCGACAAGCGCCAGGCCGTCGTCACCTTCGACGATGCCAAGACCAACGTCCAGAAGTTGACCAAGGCGACCGAGGACGCGGGCTATCCGTCCAGCGCCAAACGCTGATCCGTTGAACCGAATTCGGGAGCGACACATGGGACTCATCACGCGCATCGCTGACAAAACCGGCGCGCTCGGCAGCGTCGTTTCCGCGATGGGTTGCGCGGCCTGTTTTCCTGCCATCGCCAGCTTGGGCGCGGCCATCGGACTGGGCTTCTTGAGCCAGTACGAAGGGCTATTCATTGGCATCCTGCTGCCGATGTTCGCCGGCATCGCGCTACTCGCCAATGCTATCGCTTGGCTTAATCATCGACAGTGGCGACGCACGGCGCTCGGCACGATAGGCCCGATCTTGGCGCTGGCAGCGGTGTTTTTAATGCGGGCTTATGGCTGGCAGAGCGGTGGGCTGCTCTATGTCGGCCTGGCCTTGATGGTTGGGGTGTCGGTCTGGGATTTCATCTCGCCAGCACATCGCCGCTGCGGGCCGGACAGCTGTGAATTGCCAGAACAACGTGGCTGACGGCAACAGCCGTAGCCACCACAGAAAAGGAAAAATACATGACCACCCTGAAGATCACCGGGATGACCTGCGATTCGTGCGCTGTGCACGTCAAGGATGCCTTGGAAAAAGTACCCGGCGTGCAGTCGGCGATGGTGTCCTATCCGAAGGGCACAGCGCAACTCGCCATCGAGGCGGGCACGTCACCGGATGCGCTGGCTGCGGCCGTGGCCGGACTGGGCTACAAGGCAACGCTTGCCGATGCTCCGCCGACGGACAACCGCGCCGGATTGCTCGACAAGGTGCGCGGATGGATGGGTGCCGCCGATAAGCACAGTGGCAGCGAACGCCCGTTGCAGGTCGCCGTGATCGGCAGCGGTGGAGCCGCGATGGCGGCAGCACTGAAGGCTGTCGAGCAAGGCGCGCACGTCACACTGATCGAGCGCGGCACCATCGGCGGCACCTGCGTCAACGTCGGTTGCGTGCCGTCCAAGATCATGATTCGCGCCGCTCACATCGCCCATTTACGCCGGGAAAGCCCGTTTGATGGCGGCATTGCGGCGACCATGCCTGCGATTGATCGCAGCAAACTACTAGCCCAGCAGCAGGCCCGCGTCGATGAACTCCGCCATGCCAAGTACGAAGGCATCCTGGATGGCAATCCGGCCATCACCGTTCTGCGTGGTGAAGCGCGTTTCAAGGACAACCAGAGTCTTGCCGTCCGTTTGAACGATGGCGGCGAGCGCGTGGTGGCTTTCGACCGTTGCCTGGTCGCCACGGGTGCCAGCCCAGCCGTGCCGCCGATTCCGGGCTTGAAAGAGTCACCCTACTGGACTTCGACCGAGGCCCTGGTCAGCGACACCATTCCCGAACGCCTGGCCGTGATCGGCTCGTCGGTGGTGGCGCTGGAACTGGCGCAAGCGTTTGCCCGGCTCGGCAGCCAGGTCACGATCCTGGCGCGCAGCACCTTGTTCTTCCGCGAAGACACGGCCATCGGCGAGGCCGTGACGGCCGCCTTCCGTGCCGAAGGGATCAAGGTACTGGAACACACGCAAGCCAGCCAGGTCGCGCATGTGGACGGCGAATTCGTGCTGACCACGGCGCACGGGGAATTGCGCGCCGACAAGCTGCTGATCGCTACCGGGCGGACGCCGAACACGCGCAGCCTGGCACTGGACGCGGCGGGGGTCGCCGTCAATGCGCAAGGGGCCATCGTCATCGACAAGGGCATGCGCACCAGCACGCCGCACATTTATGCCGCCGGCGACTGCACCGACCAGCCGCAATTCGTCTATGTGGCGGCAGCGGCGGGCACCCGTGCCGCGATCAACATGACAGGCGGCGACGCGGCCCTCGACCTGACCGCGATGCCGGCCGTGGTGTTCACCGATCCGCAAGTGGCAACCGTGGGCTACAGCGAAGCGGAAGCGCATCACGACGGAATCGAGACCGACAGTCGCACCTTGACCTTGGATAACGTGCCGCGTGCGCTCGCCAACTTCGACACGCGCGGCTTTATCAAGCTCGTCATCGAGGAAGGTAGCGGACGGCTCATCGGCGTGCAGGTCGTCGCCCCGGAAGCGGGCGAATTGATCCAGACGGCTGTTCTCGCCATTCGCAACCGCATGACGGTGCAGGAACTGGCCGACCAGTTGTTCCCCTACCTGACGATGGTCGAGGGGTTGAAGCTCGCGGCGCAGACCTTCAGCA
>JBEQBZ010000005.1:0-236652 GCA_041639545.1 Methyloversatilis sp.
CCCCCCCGCTCCCACGGGATGCGGCACAGGCTTGCGCACTTGGGTCGGGACGGCGATCACGCGAAACATGCGGATCGAGCGCTCTGCAGCCTTGCCCGGAGTGTGGGAGCGGCGCCCCCGCCGCGATCCGGCGGCGGATCGGGCACCAGCGCGTGACCGGGGCCGCATCGCGACGGGGCGTCGCTCCCACGGGATGTGCGGTGCGGCGGAGCTCATGATCTGAACAGCCGCGAGTACTGGGTTTCGTGGCGGCAGCTGGCGATCGCGAGGCCGGGCGCGAAATTGCTCCAGTCTTCGCGCGGCAGTTCGAGCGCGGCGGCGACCCGGGCTGGCATCGCCTCGCCCAGCGCCATCAGCAGGCGCTGGCCGGCGGTCTGGCCCAGCGGCACCGCCTTGATCGCCGCCATCACCTGGTTTTCCGCCCAGGCCCAGGCCCAGGCGGTCAGCGCAGGTTCGACCGGCACGCCCAGCGCCACCGCGGCGCCGGACCAGGCGGTCGGATAGGCGATGTCGCCGCGGCCGGAAAGGCGCGTGGCGACGCCGCCGCATTCCGGCAGGGCCTTCAGCAGCTGCAGGCAGGAATAGCCCATCTGCACCGTTTCGGAGCGCAGCTCGGCCGCTTCGCGGCTGGCCAGGTAGTCGTCGTTCAGTTCGAGCACCGCGGCGATATCGTCGGTCGCCCAGGCGCGCATCAGTGCGGCCAGCAGCGGCAGTTCGAACGCGGCGATGCCGGCGTCGAACACCGCGGCGATCCAGTCGCCAGCGTCCGCTTCGGTCCGGATCGCCCCGCAATCGACCTGCCATTCCAGCCCCTGCGAATAGCTGAAGGCGCCGACCGGCAGCGTCGGGCTGGCCAGATGCAGCAGGCGGACCAGGGCCAGCGTGTTCATGCGCCGCCGCCGAACAGGTGCAGCTTCGCGCCGGTCTGTTCGGCGTGCGCGTGCGTGTGATGGGCCGGGTGGCCGCCGTAGGCGCCGGCTTCCGGCTCGAATGGCGCCTGCGTCTCGCGCACGTCGAGGCCGAGGCCGGCCAGCATCTGGGCCAGCACGTGGTCGGCGGCCAGCCGCAGCAGGCCCGGCTGCACCTCGACCGCGACATGGCGGTTGCCGAGGTGGTAGGCGGCGCGCGCGATCAGCAGCGCATCTGCGCTGCGTGCCTCGATCACCCGCTCCGGCGCCGAGCGCACGGCAACGACGCGGCCGTCCTTGCCAGCCAATCGGTCGCCGCCGCGCAGTATCGTGCCGCGCGGCAGGAAGAGCCCGACCTCCTCGCCCGAATCCAGGCGCGTGCGCAGCCTGCACTTGGCGCGCAGTTCGAAGGTCAGCGTCAGCGTATCGGCCGGCACGGCGTCGGCCGGCGCGAAGGTTTCGATCAGCAGCATGTCGCAGGGCGTAGTATTGATGTGATGATATTCATCGCACGTTCACCGTCTGTTTATTGCACGCCTATACGGATTCGCTTAGAATTTACTGAAATGGACTGGGAGAACCCGGTCGGCGTCTGGCCTCGGTGAGTTCACCGGGGCTTTTCGCTTTCTGGGGACGGATAAATCTTCAGGCCCCAGTTCTCGAAACCTTCTCCAACTTTGCTCCGTCCGCCGCTACAGAAGAATTTGCGTCGCAATGCCGCAAAGGCGCGGTTGGTTTGTCCCGGTCGCAATACGCTTAGACCGATAGGTCTGGCTACCAGATCTGCCAGTTGCAGACCGGACGAATTCACTTGCTTGTTGGCGAACACGATGTCGAACGGAAGCGCGATTCCCGGCCTGTTGGCGCCGTCGCAGATGCGACGGAACTCCAGCTCTAGTTCTCCATCCTCCTTCTTGCCCCGGCACTCGACGACCACGTGGGTCTTGACTCCGTCTTGCTTTTTCTCCTGCATCAACTCGTAAAGCGTCTCTAGACAGAAGCCTAGCGCAAGGTGGTAGGGGTTCTCGGGCACACCGCCGCGAGTGCGCAGTTGCATCTTGTCGATCACACAGCTGATTAGGATGAAGTTGCTCTGATCGATGATGTCCGTCAGTTCATCCAGAAACCGTTGCTTGTTACTGCGGTTGGCAAAACGGAACGCCCCAGTCTCCTTGCGGATCTCGGTCTCATGCAGCACGACCAGATCGTGCCCGAAGTGGTGAAATTTGAACTTCTGCAACGCTGGTGCAACCCGTTCAGCGTAATGACGTTTATGAAAAACGCAAAAGGCGAGTACGAAAAGGGGATAGTTCGGATCCAGAGTCTGCATGCCGTGATCGCCACTTTCGTCAACGTACACTACGTAGTTGCTGAACCGCCCTGTAGCAGCATCAGCTGACGCCTCACTTTCCTCAACGTCGAATAGACCAAACTGCGGATGCCCTCTGTTGTTTGTCATGCGGCCTCCTTTGGTTGACGGCCGCAGATGTTAGCGCGAAGGGCTTGCCGACGGCATTCAGAACAGGAAATAGCGTTGCGCCATCGGCAGCACCGCGGCCGGTTCGCAGACCAGGGCCTCGCCGTCGGCGCGCACCTCGTAGGTTTCCGGGTCGACGTCGATCTGCGGCTGCCAGCCGTTCAGCACCATGTCGGACTTGCGGATGGCGCGCGTGTTGCGCACCGGCTCCAGCCGCTTGGCGAGGCCGAGGTCGGCGATCTTCGGATTGTTCAGCGCGGCCTGCGACACGAAGGTGAGCGAGGTTTTCAGGCCGCCGCCGTAGCTGCCGAACATCGGCCGGTAGTGCACCGGCTGTGGCGTCGGGATGGAGGCGTTCGGGTCGCCCATCGCGGCCGCGGCGATCATGCCGCCCTTCAGGATCAGGCTGGGTTTCACGCCGAAGAAGGCGGGGCGCCACAGCACCAGGTCGGCCAGCTTGCCCGGCTCGACCGAGCCGACGATGTGGCCGATGCCGTGCGTGATCGCCGGATTGATCGTGTACTTGGCGATGTAGCGGCGGACGCGGAAATTGTCGGCGGCTGGCGAGCGGCCGTCCGGGTCGCTCAGCGTGCCGCGCTGCACCTTCATCTTGTGCGCCGCCTGCCAGGTGCGGATGATCACTTCGCCGACCCGGCCCATGGCCTGCGAGTCGGACGACATCATCGAGAAGGCGCCCAAGTCATGCAGGATGTCTTCGGCCGCGATCGTCTCGCGGCGGATGCGGCTTTCGGCGAAGGCGACGTCCTCGGCGATGGCGGCGTCGAGGTGGTGGCACACCATGAGCATGTCGAGGTGCTCGTCGATGGTGTTCACCGTGTACGGCATGGTCGGGTTGGTCGATGACGGCAGCACGTTGGGCAGCCCGGCCGCGCGCAGGATGTCCGGCGCATGACCGCCGCCCGCGCCTTCGGTGTGGAAGGTGTGGATGGTGCGGCCCTTGAAGGCGTCCATCGTGGTTTCGACGAAGCCCGATTCGTTCAGCGTGTCGGTATGGATGGCGACCTGTATGTCCATGTCCTCAGCCACCGACAGGCAGGTATCGATGGCTGCTGGCGTGGTGCCCCAGTCCTCGTGCAGCTTGAGGCCGATCACGCCGGCTTCGATCTGTTCGCGCAGCGGCGCCGGCTGCGACGCGTTGCCCTTGCCGAGGAAGCCGAGGTTCATCGGAAAGGCGTCGGCCGCGGCCAGCATCGAGTGGATGTGCCAAGGGCCGGGCGTGCAGGTGGTGGCGAAGGTGCCGGTGGCCGGGCCGGTGCCGCCGCCAAGCATCGTGGTGACGCCGGACATCAGCGCCTCCTCGATCTGCTGCGGGCAGATGAAGTGGATGTGGCTGTCGATGCCGCCGGCGGTGACGATCATGCCTTCACCGGCGATGATTTCGGTGCCCGGGCCGATCACGATGGCATTGGGGCCACTGAGCCCGGGCTGGATGTCCGGATTGCCGGCCTTGCCGATGGCGGCGATGAAGCCGTTCTTCAGGCCGATGTCGGCCTTCACGATGCCCCAGTGGTCGACGATGAGCGCATTGGTGATGACGGTGTCCATCACCTCCGCCGCGCAGCGCTGGCTCTGGCCCATGCCGTCTCGGATCACCTTGCCGCCGCCGAACTTCACCTCTTCGCCATAGATGGTGTAGTCGCGCTCGACCTCCACCCACAGCTCTGTGTCGGCCAGACGCACGCGGTCGCCGGTGGTCGGGCCGAACATTTCCGCATAGGCCTGCCGGCTGATGCGCGTGCTCATGCGTCGATCAGTCCTTGAACATGCGGCGCGCGGCTTTCGCGCGCCGGCGCATCATGAGCCCGCCGAGGCCACCGATGACCGCGGCCGCGATCAGCAGCGCCACGTGGTCGGGCTCGCTCATCAGGTGCAGCAGCGCGTCGCCGGCGCTGCCGTGGTGTTCGCCCGGATGGGCCCAGGCGTAGCCGCTCCATGCCAGTGCCAGTGTCATCAGTGCCTGCGTCATTGCGGTGCTCCTTCCAGGAAGATCGAATCGTTTCGGGGGGATCGGGTATGCGTGTCAGCTGGCGGGCCGGTCGGTGTCCAGCGGGCCCTGCACGCGGCCCTTGAAGCCATACACCCGGCGCTCGCCGGCCAGCGCGACCAGCGTCACCGTGCGCATCTGGCCGGGCTCGAAGCGCACCGCAGTGCCGGCGGCGATGTCCAGCCGGTAGCCGCGCGCGGCGGCCCGGTCAAACAGCAGCGCGTCATTGGTTTCGGCGAAGTGATAGTGCGAACCGACCTGCACCGGCCGGTCGCCGCTGTTGCGCACGTCCAGCGTGAGCGTGGGGCGGCCGACATTCAGTTCGATGTCGCCGGCGGCGACCTGCATCTGTCCCGGGATCATGTCCAGTCCTTCATGTCAGCCGGAGCGCGCACCAAAACGGTAATCGCGCCCGGGCCTGGTGCTGTCGTCGGCTGTGGTGATGTCGCCGCGCCGGTCGAGCATTTCGCGCACCAGCAGCAGGCTCACCAGCAGTTCTTCGTCGTCGGCGCGTTCTTCGATGTCAGCCAGCGTGCGGGTGCGGTAGTCGAGATCGGTGCGCAGTGCATCGAGGTTCACCGATTCGCCCAGGCTGCGCCGCACGCCCAGCTTGAAGCGCGCGAGGCGGCGCGCCAGTTCCATGTCGTCGTCGCTCATGCCGCCCTCACGGTATCGGGTGATGGACGGTGACCAGCTTGGTACCGTCCGGGAAGGTGGCTTCGATCTGGATGTCCGGAATCATGTCCGGCACGCCTTCCATGACGTCGTCACGACTGAGCAGCGTCGTGCCGTGGCTCATCAGTTCGGCCACGCTGCGGCCGTCGCGCGCGCCCTCCATGATGGCGGCGGTGATGTAGGCCACCGCTTCCGGGTAGTTCAGCTTCAGCCCGCGTGCGCGCCGGCGTTCGGCCAGCAGTGCGGCGGTGAAGATGAGCAGCTTGTCCTTTTCGCGCGGAGTCAGTTCCATCGTGCGGTCGGTCGTTTCAGGTGTTCCAGATGCGCGGTGTCTGCGCCGGTCGTCCGGCCAGGGCCGGGCGGATGAGCGACCACAAATGCACGAACCATGCCCGCGCCGCCTGGGTGCAGTCGCCGCGCCAGCGCGCGACCAGCAGATGAGGCAGGCGGGTGACGCCGCCGCCACCGTCCGGGTCCGGCAGCGCGCGGCAGGCGGCGAGCAGCGCGTCGTCGGCATCCAGGCCGGCGGCGATCAGCGTGCCGAACACCGGTGCGCCGGCCAGTCCGGCGGATGACGCCTGCAGCGGCGCGTCGCCGGCGATGCGCGCCTGTTCCAGCCAGACGGTACGGCCGTCCAGCCGGATGCGGGTGTCCAGCGCCAGCCGGCCGCTGCGGTAGCGCTCGCCGCTGGCGGTGCGGCCCAGACACCACAGATCCATGCCGATGAAACGGCCGCCGGCCGCCAGATCGACGCAGGTCGAGGCCCGGGCACGCGCGCCGTCGAACACGATCGCTTCCTGCGGCAGCCACTCCAGCAGCCCGCCCGCGGCCACCCGCAGCCGCTGTTCCGCCTGCGCCAGCGGGCCGGCGCTGCGGTACCACTTGGTCGCGCCGGGCGTGGTGAGCAGTGCGTGGGCACCGGGGCCGACCTCGACATCCACCTGCAGCCGGTCACCGCCGGCGATGCCGGAGGGCGGGTGCAGCAGCAGCGTGTGGCACACCGCCGGGCCTTCGGGGTAGAGCGCCTTCTGCACCCGCAAGGGGCCGCAATGCGCGCGATGCGCCAGCACGGTGCGGTGGTCGAGCGCGCGGTAGGCCAGGCTGAGGGCGGCCGGCCAGCCGGCATCGGTGCCGGCGGTGTCGCTGGAAACAGGGGCGGGCGTCATGGGGCGGAAGTCGTCGAGGCGGGCGGAACCGTGGGCCCTTTCCGACGGACAAAGCACGTCGTGTGCCGCACGCATTCGCGAGGTGATTCCGCATGAAGCGCGTTTTCCCGTTCAGCCTGTTCCTGCTGCTGCCCAGCGTCCTGATGGCGACCCCAGCCGCCGCGGTCGATACCTTGCCACCGCCCGGCCTGCTGGACCGGGTACCGGCGGCGGCGCGCACCGTGTTCCAGGTCTATGCGAAGTCCGAGCGCGGCACCTCGACCGGTTCGGCGGTGGTGGTCGGGCCGGGGCTGCTGGCCACCAGCTGCCACGTGCTGAACGAGGCCAGCCGTGCGGTGGTGGTGCAGACCGGCGAGGCACTGCCGGTGACGCTGGTGGCGGCGGACTGGCGGCGCGATCTGTGCGTGCTGCAGTCGGACCAGATCGATACCCGCGCCGCACCGCTGCTGCCGGCCAGCCAGCTGCGCAAGGACGATCTGGTGTTCAGTCTCGGCTTCACCGCCGGCCGCTTCGCCTATGACCTCGGCCGCGTGAAGCAGCTGTACGCGATGGACGGCAGCCGGGTGCTGCGCGGCAATGCCGCCTTCGCCGCCGGCGCGTCCGGCGGCGGGCTGTTCGACGCGGAAGGGCGGCTGGTGGGCATTCTCACTTTCTACAAGCTGAGTCCGGACCAGACCATGTTCTTCGCGGTGCCGGCGGACTGGGTGCCCGAAGTGCTGGCCGCCGGCATACAGCCGCGCACCGCCGGCAGCCAGCCCTTCTGGGCCGAGCGCAGCGATGTCCGGCTGCCCTTTCTGCAGGCGGTGCAGTACGAGTACGAAGGCCGCTGGGAGGCGCTGGCGCAGTACGCACAGGGCTGGCTGGAGCGCGAGCCCGCGGCGCCGGAAGCGCGCGACACACTGGAGCAGGCGCGGGCGCGGAGTGCAGCCGCGCAGTGAACGCCGGACGGCGCTTCAGCCGGACAGGCCGAAGCGCTTCTGGATCGCGCTCACTTCGCCGATGCAACTGGCGAGCGCGCTCACGCAGACCGGATCGAGCTGGCCACAGGTGCTCATGCGAGCCAGTTCGGCCAGCGCGTCTTCGTTGCTCCACGGCCGCTTGTAAGGGCGCTCTGCGGTGAGTGCGTCGAAAATGTCGGCGATGGTGACGATGCGCGCTTCCATCGGGATGTCGTCGCCGCGCAGTCCGCGCGGATAGCCGCTGCCATCCAGCAGTTCGTGGTGGCCGCCGACGATGTTGCGCAGGATTGAAATGTAGGGTGTGGCCACCAGCCCGGCTTCCTGCATCACCTCGTCGATCAGCTTCAGGCCGAGTTCGACATGACCCTGCATCAGCCGCCGCTCCGGGTCGGTCAGCCGGCCCGGCTTGAGCAGGATGCTGTCCGGTATGCCCACCTTGCCGATGTCGTGCAGCGGCGAAAACAGGTAGAGGTGTTCGATGAACTCATCGTCCAGACTGAAGTGGCGGGCCACCCGCTGGGCGATCAGCCGGGCGTAGCTGGACATGCGGTCCAGATGGCGACCGGTTTCGATGTCGCGCAGATGGGCCAGGCCACGCGCCACCTTCACCATGCCTTCCACTGCGTGCGACAGATTGAACACGTTCAGCACCGACAGCCGGCACAGCTGCACGTAGATCTGCAGGTCTTCCGGCAGCCGGCCGTCGAAGGCGCCGGGCTTGCGCGAATCGAAGAACAGGAAGCCGAGCAGCGTGCCGGACTGGTAGAGCGGCACCGTGTAACTGCTGCGGTAGCCACGCGCCAGCAGCCAGACCGTGTGTTCGCCGTGCGGTGGCGGCAGCAGGGTGAAGTCATGGATGACCCGGCTTTCGCGCCGCGATGCCAGTTCGGCCAGCGAAGGTACGTCCGACAGCGGGCGCTCGTACAGCGCCAGCGGGTCGGTCACGTCGCTCGAGTTCACATAGGTCTTGAGCAGGCCGTGGCGCGCGTCGTACAGCGCGATCGCGATGCGGTGTACCTGCGGGTGGTGGTGGCGCACCTGGGTGTGCAGCCAGCGCATCTGCTCGTTGAGCGAGCTGCCGCCGTCTTCGTCCAGATGTTCGTAGCTGACCTGTTCTTGCATGGGGCTTACGCCTGCGGCGTCGGGAGCGGACTGGAGTTCGGGATAACGTCCGGGCGAGGCATTGGCTTGAATGCCGGACCTGCACCCAACCCGGCCCAGCCTAACCGATCGCGCGAAAAAAAGTTACCCGTTTTCTGGCGCTGGACGCTGAGACAGATGTTCCGGCCTGTCGACATCGCGCAGCACCGAATCGTCCGCGCTGGCGATGTGGAGCACGGTCGCGCTGCGCAGCAGTTCGCGCGCGCCCTGGTCGCCGGTCAGGGCGCACAGCACGGCGCGGTGGGCGGCGCCAAAGGCGACCGGGTGGCCGCGCTGGCCGGCGAATGCGGCGGCCGCGATGTCGTCTGGCGTCCGCACCGCGGCGGCCACCGCCCGGATCAGGTCCGGCGTCAGCCAGGGCATGTCGGCCAGCGCGACCAGCCAGCCCTCGGCGCCGGCGCTGGCCCGCACCGCGTCAGCCAGTGCGTGGCCCATGCCGCCTTCGGCGCCGGTGCTTTCCAGAACTTCGCAGCCGGCGTCGCGCAGCACGGTTGCAAGTGCGTGCTGACCTGGGCGGATGACCGCCAGGCTGCCGGGCAGCGCGGCGCACAGCGCCTGCGCCGCATGCGCGGCCACGCAGCGGCCGTCCGCCATCGGCGCCAGCAGCTTGCTGCGCTGGCCGTCCGGGTCGAAGCGGCGGCCGTAGCCGGCGGCCAGCAGGATGCCGCGCATCGTCATCGCGGTCGGGTACGGCGTGCCGGCTCGCCGGGCGGAAGACGGAGGGGGTGCCGTCCGCCCGGCGGCCGTACGCCGTTCGGGTGCGCGCCGGTGGGCGCGCGTGTCAGGTGGGATTGATCGCGCACGACGACAGCGTGTCGGCAGCGATGTCGAGCGCGGCCTTGGCGTCACGTACGTTGAGGAGACTGTCAGCGGCGGCGCCGTTCTTGATCGCCACCAGCTCGGCGGCGATCGATACCGCGATCTCCGCCGGCGTGCGGCTGCCGATGTACAGACCGGCCGGGCCGCGCAGGCGTTCGATCTGCGATTCGCTGAGGTCGAATTCCTTCAGCCGTTCGCGCCGTGCATCGTTGTTGTGGCGGGAGCCGAGCGCGGCCACGTAGAAGGCGGGCGACTTCAGCGCCTCCATCAGCGCCAGATCGTCCAGCTTGGGATCGTGCGTCAGCGCGATCACCGCGGTGCGTGCGTCCGGCTGCATCGCGATCACCAGATCGTCCGGCATGTCGCGGCTGAGCACGGTGCCCGGCACGTTCCATTCTTCGCTGTATTCCTCGCGCGGGTCGCACACGGTGACCGCGAAGTCGAGCGCACTGGCGATGCGCGCCAGCGCTGACGACAGCTGGCCGGCGCCGATGAGCAGCAGCCGGTAGCGCGGGCCGAACACGCTGATCAGCGTGTGGCCGTCGAAATGCAGGCCCTGGTCGGCGTGGCCGGCGTGCAGCGTCGCCCGGCCGGTGGCCAGATCGAGCCGGCGGGTGGCCAGTTCGTTGCGGGCCAGCCGGGCCAGCAGCTCGTCCAGCGCACCGGCGTCAGCCAGCGGCTCCAGCACCAACTGCAGCGTGCCGCCGCAGGGCAGGCCGAAGCGGCGTGCCTCGTCGGCGGTCACCCCGTAGCTCACCGTATGCGCATCGCGCGGCAGACCATCGCGGCGCAGCCGGTGGATGAGGTCGTCCTCGATGCAGCCGCCGGACACCGACCCGACCGCGCGGCCGTCGTCGCGCAGCGCCAGCAGCGCGCCGGGCGGGCGCGGCGACGAACCCCAGGTGCGCACCACCGTCGCCAGCATGACGCGGTGGCCGGCGTGCAGCCAGTCGCGGGCGCGGGTCAGTACTTCGAGATCAAGGCTGTCCATGCTCATTCATCCTTTGCCGTCCGTAAGGGCGGGTGCAGCACCGGCGGGAATACGGCCCCGCCAACCGTGGGTGTGCGGCGCCGTCGCGATACGGATCCGAAACCGGCTGCCGCCGGTCTCGTTGCCGTGATCGCGGCGGGGCGCCGCGTCCACCCTCACCCTGTGCTGCCGCCCGTGCATCAGGCCTGCAGCTGGTCGCCGATCGGCAGCGTGCGGATACGCTTGCCGGTGGCCGCGAACAGCGCGTTGGCCAGTGCCGGCGCCAGCGGCGGTACGCCCGGCTCGCCGACGCCGGTGGGCGCGGCAGCCGATTTGACGATGTGCACCTCGACCGCCGGCATTTCGTTGATGCGCAGCACCGGGTAGTCGTTGAAGTTGGACTGTTCGACCACGCCATCCTTCAGCGTGATCGAACCGGTCAGCGCGGCGGCCAGCGCGTAGCCGATGCCGCCTTCCATCTGTGCCTTCACCACGTCCGGATTCACCACCACGCCGCAATCGACCGCGCACACCACGCGGTCGACCTTGAAGCTGCCGTCCTTCTGCACGGTCACCTCGACCACTTCGGCGACGAAGCTGTGGAAGGACTCATGCACCGCAATGCCGCGACCCCGCTTCGCGCCGTCGGTGGCCGGTGCCAGCGGCTTGCCCCAGCCTGCCTTGTCGGCAGCCAGCTTGAGCACGCCGGCGTGGCGCGGGTGCTTCTTCAGCAGCGCCATGCGATAGGCCACCGGATCCTTGCCGGCGGCGCTCGCCAGTTCGTCGAGGAACACTTCGGTCGCATAGCCGGTGTGGGTCGACCCCACCGAGCGCCACCACTGCACCGGCACCTTCACGTCGGCGTTGGTGGTGTGCAGGTCCACATTCAGGTTGGGAATCGCGTAGGGCAGCGTGGACGCGCCCTCGACCGACAGCACGTCCAGTCCGTCCTTCACCAGCACCGGCTCGAACGGCGAACCGAGTGCGATCGACTGGCCGACCACCCGCTGCTGCCACGCCAGCGGCATGCCCTTCGCGTCGAGCGCGGCACGTACGCGGTGAACGTAGATCGGGCGGTAGAAGCCGCCGCGCATGTCGTCCTCGCGGCTCCACACCAGCTTGACCGGTGCGCGGCCGTTGATCGCCTTCACGATCTGCGCGGTTTCCAGCAGATAGTCGGACTGCGGATTGGCACGACGGCCGAAGCTGCCGCCGGCGTACACCATGTTCAGCGTCACCCGGTCGGCCTCGATGCCGAAGGCCTTGGCGATCGCGTACTGGTCGGCGGTGTGCAGCTGTTCGCCGTTCCACACCTCGCACTGGCCGTTCTCGAACTTCATCACGCAGTTCAGCGGCTCCATCGACGCGTGGGCGAGGAAGGGGAACACGTATTCCGCTTCGAACACCTTGCCGGCCTTGGCCAGTGCCGCTTCGGCATTGCCGTCGTTGCGCGCCACCTGACCCGGCTTCTTCGCGCGTTCGCGGTAGTCGGCGACGATGGCGTCGCTGCTGCCGCGCCAGGCCTGCGATTCGTCCCACTCGACCTTGAGCGCGTCGCGGCCCTTCTTCGCGGTCCAGTAGTCGGTGGCCAGCACCGCCACGCCGTTCGGAATCACCACCACCTCGCTCACGCCCTTGACCGCGCGCGCCGCCTTGTCATCGACCGACTTCACCCGGCCGCCGAAGCGCGGCGGGTGGGCGACCACGGCGACCAGCATGCCCGGCAGCTTCACGTCCTGCGTAAACGTGGCGCGACCGGTGGTCTTGGCCACGCTGTCGACGCGCGGTGCGCTGCGGCCGATCAGGTTGAACTGCTTCGGATCCTTCAGCTTCACATTGGCCGGCACCGGCTGTTTGCCTGCGGCTTCCGCCAGTTCTCCGAAGCCGGCCTTCCGGCCGCTGGCGGCGTGCGATACCACGCCGTTCTTCACCGTGATCTGCGACGCCGGCACCTTCCATTCCTTCGCCGCGGCGGCGACCAGCATGGCGCGGGCGGTGGCGCCGGCGCGGCGCATCTGTTCGTAGGAATTGGCGATGGCGGTGCTGCCGCCGGTGCCCTGCGCCTTCCAGAACAGATTGCCGTAGCGCTTGGCGTCGGCCGGTGCGCCCTCGACCGTCACGCGCGACCAGTCGGCGTCCAGTTCTTCGGCCACCAGCGTGGCCAGGCCGGTGTAGATGCCCTGGCCCATTTCGAGGTGCTTGGACACCACGGTGACCGTGCCGTCGGTGCCGATGCGCAGGAAGGCGCTGGGCGAAAATTCGCCGTCCACCATGGCGCTGCCGGCATGACCGGGGCCGCCGGTTTCGGCCAGTGCGACCGTCGGTGCGACGACGGCGAGCGCCAGGCTGGCGCCGCCCTTCAGGAAGCCGCGGCGGGTGGTCTGGAATGCGTTTTCGATGCGGAAATTCATCTGTGCGCTCCTCAGGCCAGGGACTTGGCGGCTTCGTGGATGGCCGCGCGGATGCGCACGTAGGTGGCGCAGCGGCACACGTTGCCGCTCATCGCTGCGTCGATGTCGGCGTCGGTCGGCTTCGGGTTCGAAGCGAGCAGCGCGGTGGCCGACATGATCTGGCCGGACTGGCAGTAGCCGCACTGCACCACGTCCAGCTTCTGCCACGCGGCCTGCACCGCGGCGCCCACCTTGGCTTCGCCCACCGATTCCACGGTGGTGATCTTCTTGCCCTTCACCGCCGACAGCGGCGTCACGCAGGAGCGCGTGGCCTGACCGTCGACATGCACCGTACAGGCGCCGCACATGGCGATGCCGCAGCCGAACTTGGTGCCGGTCATGTTCAGGCCGTCGCGCAGCGCCCACAGCAGCGGGGTGTCGTCGGGCAGGTCGACCGCGACGTCGCGGCCATTCAGATTGATCGTTGCCATGGTTGAGCCCTCATCGGTTGGCGGACGGGCCGCCGGTGGTGGTTGGGATGTGCGGGCAGCGCCCGCAGTTCAAATCAAATGGAAATCAGGTGGTCTTCAGCTGCCCGGCGATAGGCAGCGTGCGCACGCGCTGGCCGGTGGCGGCGAACACCGCGTTGACCACGGCCGGAATCGCCACCGAGGTGCCGGGTTCGCCGACACCGCCCGGCGCCTCGGCGCTGGGCACGATGTGGACGTCGATCTGCGGCGCTTCGTTCATCCGCATCATGCGCACGTCGTGGAAATTGCTCTGCTGCACGCGGCCGTCGGCCAGCGTGATCTCGTTCCACAGCGCCGCGGTGAGGCCGAACATGATGCCGCCCTCCATCTGCGCGGCCACGGTGAGCGGATTGACCGCGAAGCCGCAGTCGATGACGCAGGTGACGCGGCGCACGCGCACTTCGTTGTCCGCATTCACCTCGACTTCGGCGACCTGCGCGATATGGCTGCCGAACACGTGCATCAGTGCGACACCGCGGCCGGCGCGGCTGCCATCCGTTGCCTTGATCGGTGTGCCCCAACCGGATTTCTGTGCCGCCAGGTCGAGCACGGCGCGCGTGCGGGCATCCTTGATCAGCGCCCGGCGGTAGGCCACCGGGTCCTGCCCCGCTGCGGCGGCCAGCTCGTCGATGAAGCCCTCGACCACGAAGCCGTTGCGGGTCGGCCCGACGCCGCGCCAGAAGGCGGTCGGTACCGCCGGTGGCTCGACCTGCTGGTACTCGACCCGCATCGCCGGAATCGCGTACGGCAGTTCGACTGCACCATCGACCGCGTCCGGATCGACACCGTCCTTGAAGGCGGGCGGGAAGAAGCGCGCCATGATGGATGAACCGGCGACGCGGTGCGTCCACGCGACCGGCATGCCCTTCGCATCGAGTGCGGCGCTGATGCGGTCGAGGTAGGGCGGTCGGTACATGTCGTGCTGGATGTCTTCTTCGCGCGACCACACGATCTTGACCGGACCGCGCACCTGCCTGCCGATCGCCACCGCCTGGGCGATGAAGTCGACCTCCAGCCGGCGACCGAAACCGCCGCCCAGCAGGTGATTGTGGATGCGCACCTGTTCCGGCTTCAGGCCGGCGGTCTGCGCCGCCACCGCCTGCGCGATGCCCGGCACCTGGGTGCCGACCCATACGTCCAGACCGTCCGCTTTCAGCTCGACGGTGCAGTTGATCGGTTCCATCGTCGCGTGCGCCAGCATGGGCTGGCGGTACACGGCGTTGATGCGGCGCGCGCCGGCCTTCATCGCGGCGTCCGCGTCGCCCGCCTTGTGCGCGATCGCGCCCGGGCCTTCCGATGATTTTTCAAGGTGGGCAAAGATCTGTGCGGTGTCGAGCTTCGCGTGCGCGCCGTCGTTCCAGCGCGGCGCACAGGCGGCCAGCCCCTGTTTCGCCGCCCACATGTTGTCGGCCACCACGGCCACCGCGTTGTCGAGCTTCACCACCTGGCGTACGCCGCGCACCTTGAGCGCGGCCGCTTCGTCGACACCGGCCAGCGTGCCGCCGAACACCGGCGACGCGGCGACGGTGGCGATCTTCATGCCGGGCAGCACGACGTCGATGCCGAAGCGGGCGCTGCCATTCACCTTGCCGGCGGCGTCGATGCGCCGCACCGGCTTGCCGATCAGGCGGAAATCCTTCGGGTCCTTCAAGGCGACTGAGGCAGGTACCGGCAGCGTCGCCGCGACGTCGACCAGTTCGCCATAGCCGGCGCGGCGTCCGCCGGCCGCGTCGATCACCCTGCCGTCGCGGGTGGTGAGCGTCGCCGCATCGGCATTCCATTTCTTCGCTGCCGCCTGCACCAGCAGCACGCGCGCGGTCGCGCCCGCCTCGCGCATCGGCTTCCAGGCGCCGCGTATCGAGGTCGAGCCGCCGGTGATCTGGGCGCCGATGAGGGGCTCTGCGTATCTCGGATCGGGCGGCGCGTGCTCCAGCTTCACCGCCTCCAGCGGCACATCCAGTTCTTCGGCGATCAGCTGCGGGATGGCGGTGTAGGTGCCCTGGCCCATTTCGACCTTGTGCATCACCAGCGTGATGACGCCGTCGCGACCGATGCGGATGAAGGCGTTCGGTTCGAAACCGCCGGCATCGGCTGCCAGCGCGCGCGCGCCCGGCAGGTTCAGCTCGATCAGCAGGCCGCCGCCGGCGGCTGCGCCCAGCTTCAGGAAGCTGCGCCGGCTCAGGCCGGCATGCGGGGCGGTCATGTTCATGGGAATCCTCCGTGCAGCGGAAGCGGGTGGGCGAACACGGCGAGGCACCGGTGCACTCGTTCGCCGCAACAGGGCGTGCGCAGCCTTCGCGCACGACACGGTACGAAACATAGACGCTTTGTTTTTTTAGATCGACTGGGTAATCTTTCAAGACTTATGAAGCCAAACTTCAAAATTGATCCGGCCCTGCTGCCGGCCTTCAGCGCCTTCGAATGCGTGGCGCGCCACGCCAGCTTTACCCGCGCGGCGGCCGAACTGGGCGTGTCCGCCTCGGCGCTGTCGCAGTCGGTGCGCACGCTGGAACAGCGGCTGGGCGTACGTCTGCTCACCCGCACCACGCGCAGCGTGTCGCTGACCGAAGAGGGCGAGCGGCTGTACGACGGCGTGCGGGTGGGGCTGGACGAATTCGGCGCCGCACTGGAAAGTCTGGCCCAGTCGCGCGGACGCGCCACCGGCACACTGCGCATCAACATGCCGCGGCCGGCCTATCGGACACTGATTGCGCCGCATCTGCCCGGTTTCGCGGTACGCCACCCGGAGGTGCAGCTGGAGTTTGCGCTGGACGACGGCCTGGCCGACATCGTCGCCGACCGCTTCGATGCCGGCATGCGCATGAGCGACATCATCGAGGCTGACATGGTGGCGGTGCGTATCGGCGGACCGAACCGCATGATCACGGTCGCGGCGCCGGACTATCTGGCGCAGCGACCGGCGCCGCGTTCGATGGACGATCTGGTCAGGCATGAGTGCGTGCGCTACCGCTTCGCGTCCAGCGGCCGCACCATGCGCTGGATCTTCCAGCGCGACGGCCGGCCACTGGAAGTCGAGGTCGATGGCCGCTACATCGTGAACGACGCCGATGCCGAGGTCGATCTGGCGCGTCGCGGTCTGGGCATGGTGCAGACGCTGGAATCGCTGGTCGCCGACGATCTTGCCGATGGCCGGCTGAAGGCGGTGCTGGGCGAGTACGCGCGGCCGATGTCGCCCATCCACCTGTATTTTCCCAGTCGCGCACAGATGCCGGAACGGCTGCGCGTGTTCATCGACTATTTCCAGCAGGCGAACGAACCGGTGGCCAGACGATAGCCGGTCCGTGCTTCCTGCTGGAGCGGCGACCCCGCCGCGACAGGGCCCTTGATCATGGGCTTTCCTCTGTTCCCGGGCCGCAATCGCGGCGGGTCGCCGCTCCCACGGAAACCCGCCCGGTCCGTCGCCCGAGCCTGTTGCGGGAGCGGCGCACAGGCCGGAACGGCTGCGCGTGTTCATCGACTGTTTCCAGCAGGCGAACGAACCGGCGGCCAGGCGATAGCCGGTCCAGGCTTCCTGCGGAGTGGCGACCCCGCCGCGACAGGGCCCTTGATCATGGGCTTTCTCTGTTCCCGGGCCGCAATCGCGGCGGGTCGCCGTTCCCACGGAAACCCGCCCGGTCCGTCGCCCGAGCCTGTTGCGGGAGCGGCGCACAGGCCGGAACGGCTGCGCGTGTTCATCGACTGTTTCCAGCAGGCGAACGAACCGGTGGCCAGACGATAGCCGGTCCAGGCTTCCTGCGGAGTGGCGACCCCGCCGCGACAGGGCCCTTGATCATGGGCTTTCTCTGTTCCCGGGCAGCAATCGCGGCGGGTCGCCGCTCCCGCGGAAACCCGCCCGGTCCGTCGCCCGAGCCCATTGTGGGAGCGGCGACCTCGCCGCGATGGGGCCTTTGATCACCCGCTGTCCCTGTTCCGGGGCCGCAGTCGTGGCGGTTGTGACGGGATGCGATGCATTCAGCCGATGCTCAGCCGCCGGGTGATCCGTTCCGGGGTGGTGGCGATGCACTGGCCAGGATCGAAGGCGCTACGAAGCGTGGCCGGTGCGGCCGGGCCCAAGTGCAGGCAGCGGACCTCGCTGCCTTTTCGCCGTGCTTCGCGCACTGCCTGTTTCAGGTCTTCCAGCAGATAGCGTGGATCGTGCACGTCGATGTCGTGCGGCTCGCCGTCGGTCAGCAGCAGGATCAGCGGGCGTTCTCCGACCGGGTGCGTGGCCGCGTGGCGCAGCGCGGTGCCGATGCGGGTCGAGCCGTGGCTGCGCAGGCCGGCGGCGCGGGCGCATACGCGCGCATCCAGCGCGCCGTCGCGTGCGTCCTTCAGATGCTGCACGCGGACGCGGTGCCGGGTGTCCGACGCGAACGCCCACACGCGGACGAGGTGACCGTCACGTTCGAGTGTGTGCGCGGCCAGCAAGGCGGCGTCGCGCAGGTGCTCAAGCAGAGGCCGGCCGTCTGCGCAGGGCTGGGCGGTGGAAGCGGACGCATCGATCAGCAGCAGCACGTCGCGCCCGCTGTCGTGCGGGCGCGGTGCGCGATAGAGCCTTGAAGGCGGCCGGGTGTGCGTGCGCAACGCGATGCCCGCCTCGATCAGCGCGTCAGTGTGCAAGGCTTCGCCGTCGCGCTCGCGGCCGCTGCCCGGGCGACCGGCGTGACAACGGCGATCCGGCCGCGTCCGGCGCGCAGCGGACAGCAGCCGTGCGCGCAACTCATCGCCGCCGGCTTCCAGCGGCCGGCTTTCGATCACCGTGCACCAGTCCGGCCGCAGCCGCGCGATCAGGCGGTCCCATTCCGGGTACTTGAGCATGCGCAGCGGGGCTTCCGACCACAGGGCGGCGGCTGCGCCTTCGCCCTGTCCGGCGCCACCGCTCGCCTGCGGTGGCGGACGCTCCATCGTGCGGTCGTCGTCGTCGCCCGTGCCGTGGCTGTCGGCGTCCTCGCGTTCCAGCGGCGTGGCCGACGGTGGCAGGCTGTCGTCGGCCCTCCACAGGTGGTGGTTGTCGTCGCGGTATGCGGGTTCGACGCGCCAGCCGGCCGGATTGAAGGGCAGGCGCATCTGGCCGATGTCGTGGCCGAGCAGCGAGGCCGCGTCGCGCAGCCTGTCCGGCGTGGTCAGGGCGAGCTGTCCGTCGGGTGCGAAGAACAGGCGACGTACCTTGGCGATCCAGGCGTGGCCGTCCTCGTGCGCCGGGTCGAACAGCGCGTGCGCCAGTCGTGCGAGCAGCGCATCGAAGCCCATGCCCCAGCTTGCATCGGCGACATGGAAGGGCGACCACAGCGTGCGCAGGCCGGGCAGGGCCTGCATCGCCAGCCAGTCCACGCGGGCGTCCTCCAGCGTTTCCAGCAATGCGCGCTGTATCGGCTTCAGTTTCGCGCGCGGCTGGGGCTCACCACCGTATGCGAGATGAGCGGCCGCGTGGGCGGCGCGGGCGCGGGTGAGCAGGGTGCCGCCGGCCGGCAGATGCAGCACCGGCCGTGTGCCGGCGCGCGACAGGATGGCGCGGGGGCGGTCGTCGTCCGTGGCGAGCACGGCGAGCCGCGGTTGCACCGACCACAGCGCATCCAGATAGATGCCGAGTGGGCGGCTGCCTGCCAGCGTGGATTCAGGCGATGCAGGCATCGACCATGGCGGCCAGCGCCTGACCGATCTCCGGGTCGTCGGTCAGCGGCACCGCGATCGCCTGCAGGCAGGCGGCACGCGGCGCGCGCCCTTCGGCGACCAGCAGGCCGGCGTGGATGAGCATGCGGGTGGAGGCGCCTTCGTCCAGTTCGTCGCCGGCCAGCCGGCGCGTGCGTTCGGCCAGCGTCACCAGCTGGTACGCGGTCGCCGCGTCGACGCCGGATTCGTGCATCACGATGGCCGCTTCGCGCGCCGCCTCCGGATAGCCGAATTCGAGCGCGGTGAAGCGTTGCCGCGTGGACGCCTTCAGCGTCTTGTGCACGCCGTGATAGCCGGGGTTGCAGGACACGACCAGGCGGAAGTCCGGATGCGCGTGCAGCAGTTCGCCGGTGGCGGCCAGCGGCAGCTGGCGGCGCGCATCGGTCAGCGGGTGGATGAGCACCGTGGTGTCGGCGCGTGCCTCCACCAGTTCGTCCAGATAGCAGATCGCGCCGTGACGCACCGCCCGCGTCAGCGGACCGTCCTGCCAGCGGGTGCCGCCGGCGTCGAGCAGGAAGCGGCCGATCAGGTCGCCGGCCGACAGATCTTCGTGGCAGGCGACGGTGACCAGCGGCAGGCCCAGCCGCCAGGCCATGTGCTCGACGAAGCGCGTCTTGCCGCAGCCGGTCGGCCCCTTGAGCATCAGCGGCAGGCCGCGTGCGTGCACGGCCTCGAAGGCGGCGATCTCGTCGCTGACCGGTGCGTACCAGGGTTCGTCCCGGACGCGCCAGTCGCCCAGCGCGTCGTCCGGCGCCACGGGGTCGTGCAGTTTCACTTGTGACCGACAGTGGCCGGATTGGGCAGGCCTTCGATCGGACACTCTTCGGTGCCGACGGTGTCGCGGGTGAAGGCTTCGACCGCCTTGCGCGTGCCTTCCGGATCGTTGATCCACTTCGAGTAGAAGTCGTAGGGGCAGGCCGCCACGCCCTTGTCGCCTTCGCGCGAATTGATCAGGCCGGTGTAGCCGCGGTGCAGCAGCTTGAACAGGTGGTTCTCCGACTGGCCGTTCTTGCGGAAGTCGCGGATGAGGCTCTTGGACAGCGCGGCGTACTGCATGCCCATCTCTTCTTCGCCGCATTCGCCCAGCGTGCGGCCGTCGAAGCCGACGATGGCCGAGTGGCCGAAGTAGGTGTAGACGCCGTCGAAACCGGCGGCGTTGGCGACTGCGACATAGACGTTGTTGGCAAAGGCCATGGCCTTCGCCATCGTCACCTGCTGGTCCTTGGCGGGATACATGTAGCCCTGGCAGCGCACGATCAGTTCGGCGCCCTTCATCGCGCAGTCGCGCCAGATTTCCGGGTAGTTGCCGTCGTCGCAGATGATGAGGCTCACCTTCAGGCCCTTGGGGCCGTCCGACACATAGGTGCAGTCGCCCGGGTACCAGCCTTCGATCGGCACCCAGGGCATGATTTTGCGGTACTTCTGGACGATCTCGCCCTGGTCGTTCATCAGGATGAGCGTGTTGTACGGCGCCTTGTTCGGGTGTTCCTCGTGCCGTTCGCCGGTCAGCGAAAACACGCCCCACACCTTGGCCTTCCTGCAGGCCGCCGCGAAGATGTCGGTTTCGTCGCCAGGGATGGCCGAGGCGGTGTCGTACATCTCCTTCGAGTCGTACATGATTCCGTGCGTGCTGTACTCGGGGAAGATGACCAGATCGAGGCCGGGCAGGCCGGACTTCATGCCGACGATCATGTCGGCGATCCTGCGCGCGTTGTCCAGCACCTCGGCCTTGGTGTGCAGGCGCGGCATCTTGTAATTGACGACCGCGACGCCGACCGTGTCCTTGCTGCTCGAAATGTCCCCGTGGTGCATGAGTGGCCTCCGCTGCGGAATGGGTGGAAGTGAGGCCTCCCATTCTGCGAATGCGGCGGGTACTGCAAATACGGTGAACGACGTATCGGGGCATGGAACCCGACCGCAGCGATGCCTTGAGCGCGATGACCGTCCAGTGACTTCAGGGCTCGCGATCGTGCTTGCCGCGCAGGTCGTCGAAGGCCGGTACCAGCGCCATGATCGCCAGCAGCAAGGCGATGGGCAGCGTGAACAGGTAACCCACGTATTTGAAGCCGAACGCGCCGGACAGTGCGCCCGACATAAAGCTCGCGAGCAGCCCGGACAGCACGAGCAGTCGTTCCCTGTCGGCGCGAATGTGGAGCGACGGATCCGGCTGGCGATTCCAGTAAAGCAGTTTGCCCATCTCGATACCCAGATCCGTGACGATGCCGGTCATGTGCGTCGTGCGGATGACCGCGTTCGAAAGTTTGGTGACTATCGCGTTCTGGAGTCCCATCATGAAGCACAGCAGAATCACCGTAAAAGGCAGAAGCAATGCCTCGTACTCGTACAGCCGTGAGCCAAGCAGACCGAAGCACAGGATGAGCGCCGCTTCGAACAGAAGCGGTAGCGCATACTCGCTCGACATGCGGCGGTTGCGGGCGAAGTTGACCATCAACGCACAACACATTGCGCCGGCAAGAAAAGCGATGATGGCGACGATGGCGTCGACGACGAGGGCCGTCTGACCCAGTGCGAGGTTGTCTGCCAGTGCAGAAACGATGCCGGTCACATGCGAGGTGTATTGCTGAACGGCCAGGAAGCCGCCGGCATTGATCGCACCCGCGACGAAAGCGAGTACCCAGCCCAGCTGCCTGTTGCCCGCGACGGTTCTTCGACGACCGATGAGAAAGCGCGCGTACTCGATTGGCATGGTGGTGTTCGGGAAAAGTGCGGTGTTGCTGCGAGAGTGGATGGAAAGGACAGCGTCTCAGGTGTAGCTGACCGGAGGTGTCGTGGCGTTTGCCGCCTGGGCACGCAGCAGTGCATCGGTCAGGTTGCCGGCGATGTTGTCTTCGCCCAGACGTGCGGCAAAGCCGGAGCGGCGGATCAGCGATGCCGGCTGTTCGTTCAGGTCGCACAGAACGAGCACGGTGCCGCGCCGCGACAGGTTCCGGTGCAGCGTACGCAGGATGTCCAGCCCGGTGGTGTCGATGCTGATCACCTTTTCCAGATCGAGAATGACCGCGTCCGGATGGCCGTCCTGCATCAGCAGCAGATGTTCCAGCTTGTTGGCGGCGCCGAAGAACAGCGAACCGCTGATGCGCCAGGCCAGGATGCGCGGCGTGCCGTCGGGCCGCGCCAGCGCTTCGACGCCGTAGTGCTCTTCCAGCGGCACCCGGTCTATGCGGGTGAGGTCCGACATGCGCCAGATGAAGAACAGGCTGGCCAGCAGCATGCCCAGTTCGACCGCCAGCGTGAGATCGAACACCACGGTGACGAAGAAGGTGGCGAGCAGGATGGTGCGGTAGGGCATCGCATAGCGCCGCAGTTCGGATGGCGCGAAGGCATGCCATTCGCCCATGTTCACCGACACCACCACGACGATGGCGGACAGCGTGGCGAGCGGGATGTGGGCGGCCAGCGGTGCGGCCGCCAGCACGATCACCAGCAGCACTGCCGCGTGCAGCATGCCGGCCACCGGCGTGCGGCCGCCGGTGCGCACATTGGTGGCGGTGCGGGCGATGGCGCCGGTGGCGGCGAAACCGCCGAACAGCGGGGCCGCGACGTTGGCGATGCCCTGCGCCATCAGTTCCTGGTTGGGGTCGTGCCGGTCGTCGATCTGGCTGTCGGCGACGCGCGCCGACAGCAGCGATTCGATCGCGCCCAGCAGCGCGATCGCCAGCGCGGGTGCGATCAGCTTGCCAAGCAGGCCGAGCGACAGCGCCGGCAGCGCGATCTGCGGCAGTTCGCGCGGAATGCCGCCGAAGCGGCTGCCTATCGTATCGACCGGGAACTGCAGCACGGCATTGGCGGCGGTCGCGATCACCAGCACCGCCAGCGGCCCGGGCAGCCGGCGCATCCAGGCGACCTGCTTCGCGACCCGGTTCCAGCCCAGCAGCACGGCCAGCGAAGCCAGCGACAGCGCCAGCGTGGCCGGGTCCAGCGTGGGCAGTGCGTCGAACAGGGCGCGCATCTTGCCGAAGAATTCGCCCGGCAGCGCGTCGGTCTTCAGGCCGAGAAAATCCTTGATCTGGGAAATGAAGATGACCACCGCGATGCCATTGGTGAAACCGATCACCACCGACAGCGGAATGAAACGGATCATGCTGCCCAGCCGGAAGGCGCCCATCGCGAACAGCATGACGCCGGACATCGTGGTGGCGACCAGCAGATTCTGCACGCCGTAGTCGGCCACGATGGCGTAGATGATGGGAATGAAGGCGCCGGTCGGACCGCCGATCTGTACCCGCGAGCCGCCCAGCGCCGATATCAGGAAGCCGGCAACGATGGCGGTCCAGATGCCTGCGGTGGGCGACATGCCGCTGGCGATGGCGAAAGCCATGGCCAGCGGAAGTGCCAGCACGCCAACGGTGAGGCCGGCGGACAGGTCGCCGGCGAACGCGGCCCGGCCATAGCCGGGCAGGGTGTCAAGAAGCTTGGGTCTGAAGCTGAAAGTCATGATGTCTCCGCAATGAGAAGGCGCCCAGGAAGCGGTGCGGAGACGGGTGCCCGTGGCCGGTATGGCGCAGTACGACCCAGCGTTTGGTCGGTGTCAGCGGCATGTGCGGAGGCGCCCGGGTTTCATGAACCGATTGTCAGGCCGGCTGGCGCGGCTTGTCCAGAGCGGCCGCGTGCGCTCGCCGCTGGCGAGCAATCGCGTGAGAACGGTGGACGGTGCCCTGGCGCGTAGGGTGTGCAGGCCAAGGGCCTGCGCACGCAGACGGCGAACCGCGCGATGAATCCAGCCGGCCGCGTGCGTTCGCCGCTGGCGAGCAATCGCGTGAGAACGGTGGACTGTGCACCGGCGCGCAGGGTGTGCAGGCCAAGGGCCTGCGCACGCGGATGGCGGCCTACGCGATGATCGCGATCGTATTACTGACGACGGCGCAGCCGGCTGGCGATCAGACCCAGGCCAGCGGCCAGCGTGGCCCATGCAGAGGGTTCGGGTACCGCGGCCACGGCGCCGACTTCTGAGGCCCAGTAGGACGGCAGCCTGTCCCACGGATTGCTGATGTCGTCGTCGGTGACATAGACATGCCCGACATTCATCGCGCGGGCGCGGGCGATCGTGGCCTGCATCGCCGCGGCGTCCGACACTTCGTACACCAGGTGGGCAAAGCGCGACGCGTCCTGCGACTGCGTCCAGGCGTCGGCTTCGTAGCCGGCGTATTCGGCCGCCGGGCTTTCGAAAGTGACCAGCACGTCGGCGGTCGCCAGATAGCCCTCGGCGGTATGCGTGCCCGGATTGCCGACGATGTAGCCGTCGGCGTCCAGCCCGCGGATGTAGTCGTGCAGTGACTGGTAATAGCCGAGCTTCGCACCGTCATTCGACATTTCGTCGATGAAGATGCCGTCCACGCCATACAGCGTGTAGTAGCGGCTGATTTCCGCCTGGACGGTGGCGGCGCTGCGCGTGCCGTAAGACGTGTGCACGTAGCCGATCACGCGGCCGCCGGCAGCCTGCAGACCGTCGACAACGGAACCGTAGGACGGGTCGAGCGCTGCGCCCGGGCCGCTGTCCGGATTCAGGATGGCGGTGATGCCGACACCGGGTGCCGCGGCTGCCAGCGCCTGCCAGGAGGCGGCGCCGTCATCGGCCGGGTAGAAGTAGGCGGGGACCAGCAGTTCGAGGGCATGCGCGGTCGGCATGATGAGGGCAAGCAGTGCGGAGGCGACGGCGGTTTTCACGGGGACTCCGGGAGCGTAACGGGGCGGATGCATCCTGCGCCGGTACCGGCGGGGAAGCAATCGCCTTTACGGCCGCCGCGGCCACATCTGAAGGCGCCGCGCCGCTGCCGCCGGGTGCGCTCAGCTGCTCAGCGCCTTGCGGCTGCTTTCGATGTGTTGCTGCATGGCGCGGCGGGCGGCTTCGGTGTCGTGCGCCTGCAGCGCGGCGAGCAGCACCCGGTGCTCTTCCAAAGATGCGACCAGACGGCCTTCGAGATAGAGCGAGTCGTGCCGCTGCAGCTTCAGCACTGCGCGCAGCTCGTCGATCATCTGCGCCATGCGGCGATTGCCGGCGATGTGATGGATGAGCAGGTGGAAGCGCTGGTTGGCGTCGAAGAAGCGGTCGATGTCGCGCGCCGCCGCGCTGTCTTCCAGCGCCTGGTGCAGCGCGGCCAGTTCCGCCAGATCGGCGTCGGACGCGCGGCGGGCGGCGCCGGCGGCGCATTCGCCTTCCAGCAGCGCCATGATGGGATAGATCTCTTCCAGATCGCCGCCGCTGATCTGCGCGACGTAGCAGCCACGGCGCGGCTTCAGCACCACCATGCCTTCGGTGGCCAGCACCTTCAGCGCCTCGCGCAGCGGCGTGCGCGAAATGCCGTACTGGGTGGCGAGCGCCTGTTCGTCTATCCATTCGCCGGGCGCCATCGCATGACTCTGGATGAGCCGGCGCAGCCGGTCGGCGACCTCAATATACAGAGCACGCGGGGCGATCGCTTCGGCGGCAGGGGTCAGGGTTTCGCTGTTCATGGGCTTGCTGTTCTACCGCGAAGGAATGCTGAAGGATCGACCCGGCCCGGACTGAGTACGCCGTCAGGCGGTACGTGCGGCCAGCCCGGCAGCCGGGTGACGCATCTGCTCAGGCGTCGCTTCTCCCGCATTCTTGCGCAGGAAAGGATGTTCTGGACGCCGCGATTATCGCACCGCAACATCCGCTTGCATTCATAATTATGGATAAAGTATTCTCCGCTGCGCGCTGAGTCAAGCCGGCATCGTGCATGCCCGCTCCCGGCGCCGACCCGCAATACGCAAGTACAGCGCAAGGACAGAACCATGGCCGACACGACGGGCAGCGCCCACCCTGAATACGCAGCGTGGCTGAAGGCTGCCGCCAAATCCGCGCCCGGCGGCGATGCCGCCAACCTGGACTGGAAAACGCCGGAAGGCCTGACGGTGAAGGCGCTGTACACCCGCGCCGACGTCGACGGTCTGCCCAGCGCCGACACGCTGCCCGGCTTTGCGCCCTTCGTGCGCGGCCCGCAGGCCACCATGTACGCCGCCCGGCCGTGGACCATCCGCCAGTACGCCGGCTTCTCGACCGCCGAAGAATCGAACAACTTCTACCGCAAGGCGCTTGCCGCCGGCGCCCAGGGCGTGTCGGTGGCGTTCGACCTGGCGACCCACCGCGGCTACGACTCGGACAACCCCCGCGTGGTCGGTGACGTTGGCAAGGCCGGCGTGGCGATCGACAGCGTGGAAGACATGAAGCGCCTGTTCGACGGCATTCCGCTGGACAAGATCAGCGTGTCGATGACGATGAACGGTGCGGTGCTGCCGGTGCTGGCCGGCTTCATCGTTGCCGGCGAGGAACAGGGCGTGCCGCAGGCCCAGCTGTCGGGCACGATCCAGAACGACATCCTCAAAGAATTCATGGTGCGGAACACCTATATCTATCCGCCCCAGCCGTCGATGCGCATCGTCGCCGACATCATCGAATACACCGCGCGCAACATGCCGCGCTTCAACTCGATCTCGATTTCCGGCTACCACATGCAGGAAGCGGGTGCGACCCAGGGCCTGGAGCTGGCGCTGACGCTGGCTGACGGCATGGAATACGTGCGCACCGCGATGGCGCGCGGCATGGATGTCGACGAATTCGCCGGGCGACTGAGCTTCTTCTTCGCCATCGGCATGAACTTCTATCTGGAAGTGGCCAAGCTCCGCGCGGCACGACTGCTGTGGAGCCGCATCATGGAGGGCTTCGGCGCCAAAAGCCCGAAGTCCAAGATGCTGCGCACCCACTGCCAGACCTCGGGCTGGTCGCTGACCGAACAGGACCCGTACAACAACGTGGTGCGCACCACGGTCGAGGCGATGGCCGCGGTGTTCGGCGGCACGCAGTCGCTGCACACCAACAGCTTCGACGAGGCGATCGCGCTGCCGACCGAGTTCTCGGCCCGCATCGCCCGCAACACCCAGCTCATCCTGCAGGAAGAGACCCACATCACCAATGTGATCGACCCCTGGGCCGGCAGCTACATGATGGAAAAGCTGACCCAGGACATGGCCGACCACGCCTGGGCCATCATTCAGGAAGTCGAGCAGATGGGCGGCATGACCAAGGCGGTCGAATCCGGCTGGGCCAAGCTGCAGGTCGAGAAGTGCGCCACCGAGAAGCAGGCGCGCATTGATTCCGGCCGTGACGTCATCGTCGGCGTGAACAAGTACAGGCTGGACAAGGAAGACGCGCTCGACGTGCTGGTGATCGACAATGTCGCGGTGCGCGAGTCGCAGGTGGCGCAGCTGGCGCGCATCCGGGCCAGCCGTGACGCCGCCGCGGTGAATGCCGCGCTGGCGGCGCTGACCGCCGCCGCCGAATCCGGCCAGGGCAATCTGCTCGAACTGTCGGTCGCCGCGATGCGCGCGCGCGCTACGGTGGGCGAGGTGTCGGATGCGCTGGAAAAGGTGTGGGGCCGTCACCGCGCGAGCACGCAGGCGGTGAGCGGCGTGTATCAGTCCGTGGTGGCCGATGACGAAGGATGGGGCGCGATGAAGGAGGAGGTCAGCCAGTTTGCCGAAGAGCAAGGTCGTCGCCCGCGCATCCTGATCGCCAAGCTGGGCCAGGACGGGCATGACCGTGGCGCCAAGGTGATCGCCACCGCTTTTGCCGACCTCGGTTTCGACGTGGATATCGCACCGCTGTTCCAGACGCCGGAAGAAGCCGCACGGCAGGCGATCGAGAACGACGTGCATGCGGTCGGCGTATCGACGCTGGCGGCTGGCCACAAGACGCTGGTGCCGCAGCTGATCGCGGCGCTGCGCGCTCAGGGCGCGGACGACATCGTGGTGGTGGTCGGTGGCGTCATCCCGGCGCAGGACTACGACGAACTGTACGGCCACGGCGTGTCCTGCGTGTTCGGTCCGGGTACGCCGATCCCGAAGGCGGCCAAGGACACGCTGGACGCGATCCGGGCGAAGGTCGCGTGAGACGGTTTCCGACCGACGCCTGCTTCTGCGCCGGCGAGGCGCCGCGCGCCGCAGGGACGTGGGAGCCGCGCCCCCGCCGCGATGACTGCGGTGGGCCCGACATGGATCAGCCATGAGCACGCCCGCCGACCAGACACTCATCGACGGCGTACTGGCCGGCCAGCGCCGCGCGCTGGCCAAGACCATCACGCTGATCGAATCGACGCGCGACGATCACCAGCTGCGCGCCGGCGAGGTGCTGCGCGCGCTGCTGCCGCGCACCGGCCGCTCGATCCGCGTCGGCATTTCCGGCGTGCCCGGCGTCGGCAAATCCACCTTCATCGAGGCGCTCGGTCTGGCGCTGATCGCGCGCGGCCACAAGGTGGCGGTGCTGGCGATCGACCCGTCGTCGACCGTCACCGGCGGCTCCATTCTCGGCGACAAGACCCGCATGGAGCATCTGTCGCTGAGCCTGGACGCCTTCATCCGTCCGTCACCGTCGGCCGGCAGTCTGGGCGGCGTGGCGGCACGCACGCGCGAAGCCATGCTGGTGTGCGAGGCGGCCGGTTTCGACGTCGTCATCGTCGAGACCGTCGGTGTCGGCCAGTCGGAGACCGCGGTGGCCGGCATGACCGACGTGTTCGTGCTGCTGCAGCTGCCGAATGCCGGCGACGACCTGCAGGCGATCAAGAAGGGCATCGTCGAACTGGCCGATCTGGTCGTGTTCAACAAGGCCGACCTCGACGAAACCGCGGCCGAACGAGCGATGCAGCAGATGAAGGGCGCGCTGCACCTGCTGCGCGCGGCTTCGCCCGACTGGACGGTGCCGGTGCTCAAGGTGTCGGCGGCGAAGCACGCCGGACTGGACGATTTCTGGTCGGCCATCCTGCGCTACCGCGATGCCATGCAGGCCAGCGGCGCCTGGGGGGCGCGGCGCAGCCGGCAGGCGCTGGACTGGATGTGGGCGCTGGTCGACCAGGGCCTGCGCCATCGTTTCGAACATCACCCGGCGGTGCGTGCCGCCCTGCCGGACATCCGAGCGGCGGTGGCCGCCGGCACCCTGCCTGCATCGGCGGCCGCATTGCGGCTGCTGCAGGCGATGGACTGAATTTACGGAGGACTGACGATGCAAGACATCATCCGCAAGCTCGACGCCAAGCGCGAGCAGGCCCGCCTCGGCGGCGGCCAGCGCCGCATCGACGCGCAGCACGCGCGCGGCAAGCTCACCGCGCGCGAGCGTATCGAAGTGCTGCTCGACGAAGGCAGCTTCGAAGAATGGGACATGTTCAAGGAACACCGCTGCACCGACTTCGGCATGGCCGACGACTCGGTGCCGGGCGATGGCGTGGTGACCGGCTACGGCACCATCAACGGCCGGCTGGTGTTCGTGTTCTCGCAGGACTTCACGGTGTTCGGCGGTTCGCTGTCCGAGTCGCACGCGGAAAAGATCTGCAAGCTGATGGACCAGGCGATGAAGGTGGGCGCGCCGGTGATCGGCCTCAACGATTCGGGCGGTGCGCGCATCCAGGAAGGTGTGGCGTCGCTCGGCGGCTATGCCGAAGTGTTCCAGCGCAACGTGATGGCCTCGGGCGTCATTCCGCAGATTTCGGTCATCATGGGACCGTGTGCCGGCGGTGCGGTGTATTCGCCGTCGATGACCGACTTCATCTTCATGGTGCGCGATTCGAGCTATATGTTCGTGACCGGCCCGGAAGTGGTGAAGACGGTGACGCATGAAGAGGTGAGTGCCGAAGATCTCGGCGGTGCGGGCACGCACACGACGAAGTCCGGCGTGGCCGACCTCGCGTTCGAGAACGACGTCGATGCGCTGATGTATACGCGCCGGCTGTACAACTACCTGCCGCTGTCCAACCGCGAAAAACCGCCGGTGCGCCCGAGCACCGATCCGGCCGACCGGCTGGACACCAGTCTCGATACGCTGGTGCCGGCAAACGCGAACCAGCCGTACGACATGAAGGAGCTCATCCTGAAGATGGTCGATGACGGCGACTTCTTCGAAATCCAGCCGGACTACGCGAAGAACATCATCGTCGGCTTCGCGCGGATGGAAGGCAGCACCGTGGGCATCGTCGCCAACCAGCCGCTGGTGCTGGCCGGCTGTCTGGACATCAAGAGCTCGATCAAGGCGGCGCGCTTCGTGCGCTTCTGCGACGCCTTCAACATTCCGGTCATCACGCTGGTCGATGTGCCGGGCTTCATGCCGGGCACCGCGCAGGAATACGGCGGCATCATCAAGCACGGCGCCAAGCTGCTCTACGCCTACGCCGAATGCACCGTGCCCAAGGTGACCGTGATTACCCGCAAGGCCTATGGTGGCGCCTACGACGTGATGAGTTCCAAGCACCTGCGCGGCGACGTGAATTTCGCCTGGCCGAGCGCCGAAATCGCGGTGATGGGACCGAAGGGCGCGGTGGAAATCATCTTCCGCGAAGAGAAGAACGACCCGGAAAAGATCGCCACACGCGAAGCCGAGTACCGCGAAAAGTTCGCCAACCCCTTCATCGCCGGCAAGCGCGGCTTCATCGACGACGTGATCATGCCGCGCGAAACGCGCAAGCGCATCTGCCGCTCGCTGGCCATGCTGCGTGACAAGCAGATCGAGAATCCGTGGCGCAAGCACGGCAACATTCCGCTGTGATGCAGGACGCGAGATTCTGTGGGAGCGGCGACTTCGCCGCGATCATGGCCGGCAAGGGCCGCGGTCTCCGTGCAAGCGCCGCGATCGCGGCGAGTCGCCGCTCCCACAGCGCAATTCCGAGCAGACTTCCCGTAGTGGAGCACTGAACATGTTTACGAAAACCCTGATCGCGAACCGCGGCGACTCGCAGCGCGGTCGCGCTGCGAACCCCTTTACTCGCGCCACATGCGTAGCGTGTGGAAGCGATCTCGCCGCGGAGACCCGCCATGTTTGACAAGATTCTGATCGCAAACCGCGGCGAGATCGCCTGCCGCGTCATCCGTACCGCGCGCCGCATGGGCATCGCCACTGTCGCCGTGTACTCCGAGGCGGACGCCAATGCGCTGCACGTCGAACTGGCGGACGAAGCCGTCTGCATCGGCCCGGCGCCGGCGCGCGAGTCCTATCTGGTGGCCGACAAGATCATCGCTGCCTGCAAGGCGACCGGTGCGCAGGCGGTGCATCCGGGCTACGGCTTCCTGTCGGAGAACGAATCCTTCTGCGAAGCGCTGGAGCGTGAGGGCATCGTATTCATCGGCCCGAAGACGCACGCCATTGCCGCGATGGGCGACAAGATCGCGTCGAAGAAGCTGGCCAAGGAAGCCGGCGTGAACACCATTCCCGGCTGGAACGATCCGATCGAAAGCCCGGAGCGCGCGGTCGAGATCGCGCGCGGCATCGGCTACCCGGTCATGATCAAGGCCAGCGCCGGCGGTGGCGGCAAGGGACTGCGCGTCGCGTTCAACGACGCCGAGGCGCACGAGGGCTTCGCCTCCTGCGTCAATGAGGCGAAGAACGCCTTCAACGACGATCGCGTGTTCATCGAGAAATTCGTCGAAGAGCCGCGCCACATCGAAATCCAGGTGCTGGGCGACGCCTTCGGCAAGGTGGTCTACCTGAACGAGCGCGAGTGCTCGATCCAGCGCCGTCACCAGAAGGTGATCGAAGAGGCGCCGTCGCCCTTCATCGACGCCGACACCCGGCGCGCGATGGGCGAACAGGCGGTGAAACTGGCGAAGGCGGTGCAGTACCAGTCCGCCGGCACGGTCGAGTTCGTGGTCGGCCGCGATAAGTCCTTCTACTTCCTGGAAATGAACACCCGGCTGCAGGTCGAGCACCCGGTGACCGAACTGATCACCGGCCTCGACCTGGTCGAACAGATGATCCGTGTCGCCGCCGGCGAGCCGCTCACCTTCGATCAGGCCGACGTGAAGCTGGACGGCTGGGCGATGGAGGCGCGCATCTGCGCCGAAGACCCGGCGCGCGGCTTCCTGCCCTCGGTCGGCCGCCTGGTGAAGTACCGGCCGCCGGCGCAGTCGGCGGCGGTGCGGGTCGATACCGGCGTCTATGAAGGCGGCGAAGTGTCGATGCACTACGACTCGATGATCGCCAAGCTGATCTGCCACGGCCGCACCCGTGACGAGGCGATCGCCCGTCTGCGCGACGCGCTGGACGCCTTCGTCATCCGCGGCCCCAACCACAATATCGCCTTCGTGTCGTCGGTGCTCGGTCATGAGCGCTTCGCCGCCGGCCGTTTCACCACCGCCTTCATCGCCGAGGAATACCCGCAGGGCTTCGATCCGGCGGCCGCAGCCTTCGAGGACGAACCGCTGCTGCTGGCGGTGGCGGCCAGCGTGCATCAGCGCTACAACGAGCGCGCGTCGCGCATCGTCGGCCAGCTGCAGGGCCACGAATTCCGCATCAGGCCGGAGGTGGTGGTGCGGCTGCGCGGTGTCGGCCACTTCGTGCAGCTTGAGGTGGAGGGCGACGACCATGTGGTGCTGATCGACGGCAAGCCGCACCGGCTGGTGTCTGACTGGAAGGTGTCGGACCCGGTCTATCGCGGCGAGCTGGACGGGCGGCCCTTCGAGGTGCAGGTCGAGCGCATCGGTCTGCGCTACCGGCTGCAGCACCGCGGCGTGCGGGTCGACGCCGAGGTGATGAACCCGCGTGCGGCCGAACTGCTGGCCCGCATGCCGGTCAAGGCCGCACCCGACATGTCGCGCTTCCTGCTGTCGCCGATGCCGGGCCTGCTGCGCGAGGTGAGCGTGAAGCCGGGTCAGGCGGTCAAGGCGGGCGAGCGGCTGGCGGTGATCGAAGCGATGAAGATGGAAAACATCCTGCGCGCCGAGCGCGATGGCGTCGTCGAGAAGGTGTCTGCCGCGGCGGGCGAAAGCCTGGCGGTGGATCAGATCATTCTGGTGTTCGCGGCCGGCTGACAAATGTGGGCTTCCTGCCCACATTTGTAAGATTCAAGCATTGATCGATGCGGGTCGTTAAGCTTCGTGAAAATCCCATTCATGAGGCAGCAATGGCGCGTACCGACTTCCTGTTCTGTCCGTTATTTTCCGTTCCTGTCGGGAGCGGCGCATGACGGCCCGTATCGCGGTGGTCGAAGACCAGCCGGAAATCCGCCAGCTCATCCGCATGACGCTGGAGTTCGGTGATTTCGATCTGGTCGAGGCAGAGAATGCGGATATCGGCTGGATTCAGATGCAGCAGCAGAAGCCGGACCTGGTGCTGCTTGACGTCATGATGCCAGGCTCGATGGACGGGCTGGAACTGTGCCGCCGGCTGCGCGCCCAGCCGGATACGGCCAGCGTGCCGGTCATCCTGCTGACCGCCCGCGGCCAGCAACGCGACATCGAAGCCGGTCGGGATGCTGGCGCCGATACCTATCTGACCAAGCCCTTCTCTCCGATGGAACTGCTTGACCGCATCGGCGCGCTGCTCGGAGGCGCCTTCCCGCGATGACCAGCGGCGCGAATGCGCCACCGGGGGACGTCGGCGTGCGCCATCGCCTGAGCATTCCCGACTGGCTGCCGTGGCCGGCGCTGTCGATCGGCCTGCTGATCACCCTCTCGATCAGTACCTTGCTGTGGTCACGGCTGGTCGCGGTCGATGAACAGCGCTTCCAGAGCGAAGTCGACAAGGTGGTCGCCCAGATGCGCCGCCGCATGGTGGCGCACGAGGAAATTCTGCGCGGAGCCGCCGGGCTGGTGCGTGGCAGCGAAACGGTAACCCGCAACGAATGGCGGGACTATGTCGAGGAGCTCAACCTTCCCCGCAACTATCCGGGCATCCTCGGCGTCGGCCTGACGGTGCGGATGAGCGCCGCGGAAAAGTCTGTCCATGAGGCCTACGTGCGCACGGACGTTCCGGATTACCGGATAAGGCCGGATACGCCGCGCGACGAGTATCACAGCATTCTCTATCTGCACCCGCTGAACGCGCTCAACCGGCGCGCCATCGGCTATGACATGAATTCCGAGCCCACGCGCTCGGCCGCCATGAGTCGCGCCCGCGATACGGGCGATGTCGCGCTGTCCGGCAAGGTCACCCTGGTGCAGGAAGGCAAGGAGGCGGTACAGCCGGGTTTCCTGCTCTATTACCCGCTGTACGCCCGCGGCATGGCGATCGACACGGTGGAGGCACGCCGGCGGGCGCTGCTCGGCTACACCTACAGTCCCTACCGTGCGCACGATCTGTTCGGCAACGCGCTGCGCGGCTACGCCGACCGTGTCGTGGTGCACATCCACGATGGCGCTGACACCGGCGTCCCGTCGCTGCTCTATACCAACGCGGTCGCCGGTCAGAATCTGTCCGGTCTGGAGGACGTGCGCAAGCTGGAATTCGGCGGGCATGTCTGGACGGTGCGTACCCGGGCGCCGGCGGCGTTCCAGTCCGATCATCTGGTGCTGTGGCTGGTACCGCTGATGGGCACCGTGCTCAGTGCGCTGCTCTTCCACCTGCTGCGACAGCTGGCGATCACGGCACGGGCCAACCGCAGCGCGCAGGCCATGACCCATGAACTCGCACTCAGCGAGAGCCGGCTGTCGGCGGTGCTGGACACTGCGGCCGACGGCATCGTCACCACTGACGAAAGCGGCATGGTGCTCACCATGAACCGTTCGGCTGCCGACATGTTCGGCCGTCGGCCGGACGAGGTGATCGGCCTGCCGCTGGCGCGTCTGTTGCCCGGTCTGGACGAAACCTGGTTCGCCGGCCGTCTGGCAGACGCCCAGTCCGGCCGGAACTGGGCATTGCACCAGGACACGCACGCCGTGCGCCCGGGCGGCCGCGGCTTTCCGGTCACGGTGTCCGCCAGCGGATTCATGCGTGACGGCCGCGTGGTGCATACCCTGCTGCTGCGTGACGTGAGCGAGCAACTGGCGGCCCAGACCCGCATGCGGCTGCATGACCGCGCACTCGAATCGTCGAGCGAAGCCGTGCTCATCCGCGATGTGCAGACCACCGGCTATCCGGTGGTGTATGTAAACGCGGCCTTCGAGCGCCTGACCGGCCGGAGCGCGGCCAGCGTGATCGGTCGGCCGTTTTCCTACGCGTCCGATGCCGACGCGCCGGATCGGGTGGGCGAGGAAATGCGCTGGGCCATCGCGCATGAAAAACCCTTCACCACCACCGCGGAAGTGCTGCGGACGGACGGCCGGCCGCTGTGGCTGGCCCTGTCGTCGTCGCCGGTGCGCGACAACGACGGCCGGCTCACCCATTATGTCGATGTGTTCGGTGACATCACCGAGCGGGTCGAGTTCGAACAGAAGCTCATTCGCCGCACCAATCGCCTGCATACCGTTTTCGCCCTGTCACCCGACGGTTTCGTCACGGTCGATGCCGAAGGCGTGATCACCAACGTGAATCCGGCCTTCGTACGCATGACCCAGATTCCGCAGAGAGAACTGCTGGGCGTGAAGGCCGCCGAATTCGAGCGTCGCATGCATGCCCTGGCCGATCGGGACCAGCCCTGGCCCGAACTGCTGCTGGATCGTTCGAGCGACGAGCCGCAGCGGCTGTGGCTGAAGCTGCCCGAGCACCGGGTGATCGAACGCAGCGCGCGGGTGGCGCCTCAGGGACGGTCGGAAACGGTGCTCTATTTCCGCGACATCACCCAGCAGTTCGAGATCGACCGCATGAAGAGCGAGTTCCTCAGCACCGCAGCGCACGAACTGCGCACGCCGCTGGCCTCCATCTTCGGTTTCGCCGAACTGCTGATGAACCGCGACTACGACGACACCGCGCGCCGTCGCATGTACGGCATCATCCATCGACAGTCGCGTGTGCTGGTCAACCTGATCAACGATCTGCTCGATCTGGCGCGTATCGAAGCGCGTGCCGGTCAGGACTTCCGCTATGAGGATCTGCCGGTACGCATGCTGATCAACGCCGCGGTCGAAGGGCTGGTCACGCCGGAGGACACCCGCCGCATCGAGCTTGAACTGCCCAAGGCCATGCCGCGGGTGCGGGTCGATCACGAAAAGATGGTGCGCGCGCTCACCAATGTCATCACCAATGCCTTCAAGTATTCGCCGGGCGGTGAGCCGGTCACGCTGTCGGTGGTCGAGGCTGCGCGCAATTCTCGGCTGATGGCCGGCATACGGGTGACTGACCGCGGCATCGGCATGACTGCCGAGCAGCAGTCGCGCATCTTCGAGCGCTTCTACCGCGCCGACCCGTCCGGCAACATTCCGGGTACCGGCCTCGGCATGTCGCTGGTGAAGGAAATCATGGATCTGCATGGCGGCGAGATCGAAATCGTCAGCGCGCCGGGCGAAGGCAGCACCATCACGCTGTGGCTGCCGGTGATGGATACCGCGACCACCTGATCCGCCTATCATGGTGCCTTGCGGAAAGCGGGGGCACGGACATGCGACTGGACGACGGGCGGGAAAGCGACAATATCGAGGACAGACGGGGCGGCGGAGGCGGTTTTCCGGTCGGTGGCCGCGGCATCGGCGTGGGCACCATCGTGCTGGCGCTGGTCGCCATGTATTTCGGAGTCGATCCGTCGGTGGTGCTGAACGTGGCCGGCAACCTGCAGGCACCCGAAGCGCAGCACGCGCCGGCCGGCCCCGGCGTGCAGAACAGCGGCGACCCGGCGCAGGATGCGCTGGCACGCTTCACCTCACGCGTGCTGGCCGATACCGAAGACACCTGGGGCGCGCTGTTCCGTGCCGCCGGCAGCCAGTATCGCGAGCCGCGGCTGGTGCTTTATACCGGCGGCACGCAGACCGCGTGCGGCACCGGTCAGGCCGCGATGGGGCCGTTCTACTGTCCGGGCGACCAGAGGGTGTATCTGGACCTGTCCTTCTATCGTGATCTGCAGGCGCGTTTCGGTGCGCCGGGCGATTTTGCCCAGGCCTACGTGATCGCGCACGAAGTCGGCCATCACGTGCAGAACCAGCTCGGCATCGCCGACAAGGTGCAGCAGGCGAAGCAGCGTACTGACGAGCGCGGCGCCAACCGGCTGCAGGTGCGCATGGAGCTGCAGGCGGACTGTTTCGCCGGCCTGTGGGCGCATCACGCCAACCGCTCGCGCGGCATTCTCGAACAGGGGGATGTGGAGGAGGCGCTGCGTGCCGCCACCGCGATCGGAGACGATACATTGCAGAAGCAGGCGCGTGGTGTGGTGGTGCCCGAAAGCTTCACCCACGGCAGCGCCGAACAGCGTGTGCGCTGGTTCAGGCGCGGGCTGGAGAAGGGCGATTTCGCCAGCTGCGATACGTTCTCCGCGCGATCTCTCTGACAGATACAAGCCGCAAGACTCAAGCTGCAAGGAACTTCGGGCCCCGCGGCGGATTCGTTCCTTGCAGCTTCAGTTGATGCTGACCACCACCTTGCCGACGTGGGCCTGGCTCTGCTGGTGCGCCAGCGCGGCACGGGCTTCGGTGAAGCCGAACACGCGGTCGATCACCGGGCGGATCTTGTGCAGCGAAATGACCGCGTTCATCGACTCGAACATTTCACGCGAGCCGACGAACACGCCACGCACCGTCGAGGTGGTGAACAGCAGCGGCAGCGGATTGATTTCGCCGCCGGTCAGCACGCCGATCAGGTGGGCCTGGCCGTTCTGGCCCAGCGCAGCGATCGAGCGCTGCAGCGTGCCCGGACCGCCGACTTCGACCACGTGGTTCACGCCTGCGCCACCGGTGGCATTGCGCACTTCCTGGTCCCACTCCGGATGGCTGCGGTAGTTGATCAGCGTGCTCGCGCCCAGCGACTTCGCCTTTTCCAGCTTGGCGTCGCTGGACGAAGTGGCGATCACTTCGGCGCCGGCCGCGTGGGCCAGCTGCAGCGCGAACATCGATACGCCGCCGGTGCCCAGCACCAGCACGCGCTCGCCGGCACGCAGCGGGGCCGGGCCTTCGAACAGCGCGTTCCATGCGGTCAGCGCGGCGCAGGGCAGGGTGGCCGCCTCTTCGAAGCTCAGGTGAGCCGGCTTGGTCACCAGCGATTCCTGCGGGAACAGACGGTATTCGGTCAGCACGCCGGCGGTGGTGCCGCCCAGCGTCTTGCCGAAATACGCCGGTTGCAGACGGCCGGAAATCCAGGTTTCGAAGAAGGTGCCGATCACGTGGTCGCCAGTGGCGAAGCGATCCACGCCCGCGCCCACCTCGACCACTTCACCGGCGCCGTCGGACAGCGGGATCAGGTCCTTGGAGTCCACGCCCGGGTACAGGCCCTGCAGGATGAACAGGTCGCGGTAGTTCAGCGATGCGGCACGCATCTTCACCAGCACCTGACCCGGGCCGGGGCGCGGCACATCGGTTTCGATGAGGGTCAGGCTGTCGGCATTGCACTGTTCGCGATAGGCTTGGTAACGCATTCGGAAAACCTCCGTGAAATGTTGTCGTCTGCGCAGGGGCTGGAACTGCGCGCGGGATGGTGCCATGGGTGGTCGCGGACAGGTGTCTCGCAACGGCCTGCCTATTGGTTCCAGCCGTCATGCGTGTTTTTTGCCTGCTTCCGCCCGGATGCGACGCCCGGCTGACGCCGGAAACAATGCTCCACTAGACTGTGCCTTCCTTGCCGGCGGGCTGTTCTGCGCTCTTCGATGTCATCTCTCCTCATTTCTTTTTCGACCTCTTTCCTCGCCGCAGCGCGGGCCCGGCTGCATGGCTTCGTTGCGACGCTGCTCCTGATGCTGGCTGCGACAGGCCCTGTGCAGGCGCTCGGCCCCGCCGAACTGGCGGTGGTGATCAATGTGTCGGACCCGGCCAGTGTCGATGCCGGCACCTACTACCGTCTGCGCCGCGGCATTCCCGAAGCCAACGTGATCGAGGTCAGGCTGCCGCATGACCGCGCGGCGCTGAGCCGGCAGGAGTTCGAGGCGCTGTATGCCGAGGTGAGCGGCAAGCTGCCGGACGGGGTGCAGGCTTTCGCCCTGGCCTGGACCCGGCCCTGGCGGGCCGGGTGCATGAGCATCACGTCCGCCTTTGCCTTCGGCTACGACGAGCGTTTCTGCTCCGCCAGCTGCGGGCCGACCCAGGTCAGCGGGCTGTTCAATGGCGGGCGCAATGCCGCGCCGGATTCGCCGCGTCCCCGGCCGGCCATGCTGCTTGCCGGCGAATCGGTGGACCAGGTCAGGCGGCTGATCGACCGTGGCATCGCGGCCGACTACAGCTACCCGAAGGGCCATGTCTATCTGGTGCGCACCGAAGACGCGGCGCGCAATGTGAGGGCGTCCTATTTCGATGAAGTGGCGGACCGCCTCACCGGGCTGCAGGTGCTCAGCGTGACGGCGGCCGAAGCCGTCGGGCACAAGGATGTGCTGGGCTATTTCACCGGTGCGGTGCGGGTGCCGGGGCTGGACGGTTTCGGCTTCCTGCCGGGCGCGCCGGCCGACCACCTGACCTCGTTCGGCGGCCAGCTGCTCGACAACCCCTCGCAGATGAGCGTGCTGGAATGGCTCAGGGCCGGCGCCACCGCGAGCTACGGCACGGTGGTCGAGCCGTGCAATCACCTGGGCAAGTTCCCGCACCCGGGCATCCTGATGACCTTCTATGCCGAGGGCGAGACGCTGATCGAGGCCTACTGGAAGAGTGTGGCCTGGCCGGGCGAAGGCGTGTTCGTCGGCGAACCGCTGGCGCGTCCTTTCGGCCTGCGCACCTCGCGCGACGAGCAGGGCTGGTGGCTGGAAAGCCATTCCGCGGCCGGACGCCGGGCGGTGATCGAGACCGCCCCCAGCGTGGTCGGCCCCTATCGGCTGGTCGGCACCGTGCAGATTCCGCCGGGCTACGGCCGGCAGCGGCTCAATGTGCAGGCCGGCGCGGTCAGGGTGAGGTAGGCGGCAGCAGCGGCGCGATCAGCGCCATCGTGCGCTCGGTGGCGCCGCGATGAGCCTGGGCAAAGGCGAGGCCGCCTGCGCCCATCGCGGCGAGGGCCGGCGGGTCGGCCAGCAGCTGCGCGGCAAGAGACGCCGCTTCCGCCGGACCGTTCGCTCTGCGGGCGGCGCCCGCGGCGAGGGCATCGGCGGTGGCCTGCGTGAAGTTGAAGGTGTGCGGCCCGGTGAGCACCGGGCAGCCGACCGCGCAGGCCTCGATCAGGTTCTGCCCGCCCAGAGGCTTCCAGCTCCCGCCGATCAGCGCCAGATCGGCCAGCGCGTACCAGGCGAACAGTTCGCCCATCGCGTCACCCAGCCATACCCGTGTTTCCGTATCTGGCAATTCTCCGGCGCTGCGCCGGCGCAGCGTCAGGCCTCGCGCCCGGACCAGTCCGGCCACCTCATCGAAGCGTTGCGGGTGACGCGGCACCAGTGCGATCAGCACGTCGGCCGGCAGTGCCGGCAGCAGGGCATCGAGCAGCAGGGCTTCCTCGTCTTCGCGGGTGCTGGCCAGCAGCAGCACGCGGCGCCGGCCGAGCGTTTCGCGCCAGCGCCTGCCGAGATCGCGCTGACCGGCCGGCGGTTCGATGTCGAACTTCAGGTTGCCGGCCACCGTGACCTGTCGCGCGCCGAGTGCGGACAGCCGCGCCGCATCGTCCCCGGTCTGGGCGATCAGCGCCGAAAAGTCCTGAAGTGCCGCTCGCACGAAACCGCCCAGTCGCGCGTAGCGCGCAGCCGAGCGCGCCGACAGCCGCGCGTTGGCCAGCACCACCGGTACGCCGGCGCGGCGGCATTCACGCAGCAGATTCGGCCAGATTTCGGTTTCCATCACGACGCCCATCGCCGGCTGCCAGCGACGCAGGAAGGCGCGCTGTGCCCAGGGCAGATCCCAGGGCAGCCAGGCGAATTCCGCGAAATCGCCATACAGCTGACGTGCGGTTGCGCGCCCGGTGGCCGTCATCTGGGTGATCAGGATGCGGTGCTCCGGGTGGCGCGCACGCAGCGCCGCCAGCAGCGGCGCCGCGGCACGGGTTTCGCCGACCGATACCGCGTGCAGCCAGAGCGTGGGACGGGCGGGGGGCTGTTTGCCCAGGCCGAGACGACCGCCGATGTCTTCGAGATAGCCGGGTTCGCGTCGGCCGCGCAGCCGGGTGCGCAATAGCGCAAGCGGCAGGCCGAGCAGCCAGATCAGGGTGTAGAAGGCGCGCATCATGAGGGCGCGAGCATAGCAGCCGGATGTCGGCCGAATTGACAGTGAGGGCGGCTGCGTGTGTAATTCGCGCGTTCAATCAATGAACGCACGATGCTCGACGAACAGACCCGATACCGCCTGCTGAAACTGCTGGAAGCAAACCCCGAACTGTCGCAACGACAGCTCGCGCAGGCGCTGGGCATCAGCGTGGGCAAGGTCAATTTCTGCCTCAACGCGCTGATCGAGCGCGGTCTGGTCAAGGCCCGCAATTTCCGCAACAGCCGCAACAAGCTCGCCTACATGTATTTCCTGACTCCGGCCGGTTTCGAGGAGAAGGCCCGGGTGTCGCTGCGCTATCTGAAGCAGAAGCTGCAGGAGTACGAAACCCTGCGCTCGGAAATCGAGGAACTGCAGAACGAGGCGCGCCGGATGAATGGTCAGGTGGGCGAAGCCCTGCAGGAAGAGGCAGGGCAATGAGGGCCGGGCAATGAAGGCAGGACAATGAGCGGCGCGGCGTCCCGACTTTCGGTGGCCCGCAAGGTGTTCGCGGTGCTCGACCCCGACCAGCGCAGGACCGCCGGTGGCCTGTTCCTGCTCATGCTGGTCGGCATGGCGTTCGAAACCCTGGGGGTCGGTCTGGTGGTGCCGGCGATGGCGGTGCTGATGCAGGACGATCCGGCCAGCTATAGCCCCGCGCTTGGCGCCCTGCTGGAGTTTTTCGGCTATCCGTCCAAATCGATGCTGTTGCTGGGTGCGGTACTTTCCATGGCGGCCATCTATTTTCTGAAGAATGTCTTTCTGGCGTTTCTTGCCTGGAGGCAAGCGGCTTTCGCCTTTGCCGTGCAGGCACGCGTCGCGCAGAAACTGTTCTCCCGCTATCTGACCCAGCCCTACATCTTCCATCTTCAGCACAATTCGGCGCAGCTGATCCGGAACGTCACGACCGAAGCCTCCTTTTTCTGCAGCCATGCCTTGGTGCCAGGCCTTCTGCTCATTACAGAGGCCATCGTACTTGTTGGCATTTCTTGCCTGCTGTTCTACCTGGAGCCTATGGGCGCGCTGGTCGTCACTCTGGTTACGGGGGTTCCGTCACTGCTCTTCCTGCGCCATTCACGCCAGCGTGTCGCCCGCTGGGGCAAGGAGCGGCAGTCTCACGACGGCAAGCGCCTCCAGTTGATTCAGGAGGGGCTGTCAGGGATCAAGGACGTTCAAATGCTCGGCCGGTCGCTGACCTTCCAGCAGCAGTTCGCATTTCACAACGAGGTCATGGCGCGCGTGGGCGGACGGCAGCTTTTCCTGCAGCAAGTGCCTCGACTCTGGCTGGAATTCGTCGGTGTTCTGGGGGTTGCGGTCCTCGTTACCGTGCTGCTCCTGCAAGGGAAAACGCCGCCAGAGATTGCGGCCGCGGTGGGCCTTTTCGCCAGTGCGGCGTTCCGGCTGATGCCTTCCGTGAATCGGGTGCTGACTTCGCTGAACGGTTTGCGGTACGGGCGTGTGGTGCTGGATCTCATGCATGCGGAACTCGCGACCTCAGCAGCCGTTACGCAGGGCAGCGTGGGTAAGGCCGATGCGCGGATGCGCTTTACGCGGTCATTCGCGCTGCGAAACCTCTGCTACACCTATCCGGGCGCTTTGACGGGCGCACTTTTTTCCGTGAATCTGGAAGTCCGTGCCGGGGAAATGCTCGGCATCGTCGGCAGCAGCGGCTCGGGGAAAAGTACGCTCGTGGATCTGCTGCTCGGCTTGCTCGAACCATCCGGGGGGCAGGTGGAAGCGGACGGGCAGGACATTCATGCCGATCTCCAGGGCTGGCGCAAGCAGATAGGCTACGTTCCGCAGTCGATCTATCTGACCGACGACTCTCTTCGCCGCAATGTGGCCTTCGGGGTGCCGGAGGAAGAGATCGACAATACGGCCGTCGCGCGCGCGATAAGGTTTGCGCAACTGGATGCGCTGGTCCTGTCGCTGCCGGAAGGCCTGGAAACCTTTGTCGGCGAGCGTGGTGTGCGACTTTCAGGCGGGCAGCGGCAACGTATCGGCATCGCCAGGGCGCTGTACCGGGACCCGCCGATACTTGTGCTCGATGAGGCTACCAGCGCACTTGATGTGGGTACCGAGGCAGAAGTGATGAAGGCCATCACGGCGCTGCAGGGCCAGAAAACCATCGTGATCGTCGCGCACCGGCTCAGCACTGTGGAACAGTGCGACCGGTTGTGCCAACTCGAACATGGCCGCGTGGTGCAGATCGGTGCGCCAGCGGACGTGCTCGCTAAACTTGTCAGGACGGCCGATGAAACCGTCCCCTCTCTGGACTGACTCCATGCTGACCAACGCATCCATCCTGGTGACCGGCGGAACCGGTTCCTTCGGCAACACCTTCGTGCCCATGACGCTGGCGCGCTACAACCCTCGCAGGATCATCATCTTCTCGCGGGACGAGATGAAGCAGTGGGAAATGGCCAAGAAGTACCAGGGTGATTCCCGTGTACGTTTCTTCATCGGCGACGTGCGCGACAAAGACAGGCTCTACCGCGCTCTCGACGGGGTGGACCACGTCGTGCATGCAGCCGCCACCAAGATTGTTCCCACCGCCGAGTACAACCCCTTCGAGTGCGTCAAGACAAACGTGATCGGGGCGATGAACCTGATCGACGCGTGCATCGACCATGGCGTTAAGCGTGTGGTGGCCCTCTCGACCGATAAGGCCAGTAGTCCCGTCAACCTTTATGGTGCTACCAAGCTCGCCTCCGACAAGCTTTTCGTTGCGGGTAATTCATATGCAGGTGGACATGACACACGGTTTGCCGTGGTGCGGTATGGGAACGTAATGGGATCGAGAGGCTCCGTGATCCCGTTTTTCCTGTCGATTCGAGATAAGGGCGTGCTGCCTGTGACGGATGAACGCATGACGCGTTTCATGATCTCGCTCGAAGAGGGGGTCGAACTGGTGTGGCACGCTTTCTCTGACATGGAAGGTGGTGAAATCTATGTCAAGAAGATCCCGTCGATGAAGGTCGTCGACCTGGCGAGGGCGATTGCGCCGCGGGCGCGGATCGAGATCGTCGGAATTAGGCCGGGCGAGAAGCTCCACGAGCAGATGATCAGCGCAGAGGATGCCTACTACACCTATGAATATCCACACCATTTCAAGATTCTGCCTGCAATCAACAACTGGTCGACCAGCGCGGAACGTATAAAGGACGGTACCCGGGTATCGGAAGGTTTCGTCTACGCCAGCGACAATAATCAGGAATGGATGAGCGCCGAGCAACTGCAAGTGTGGATGAACGAGAACTGCGACAAGATCGGAAGCATCTGAGCATGATTCCCTATGGCCGACAGGAGATCACATCTGCTGACATTTCGGCGGTGGTCGAGGTGTTGCAGTCCGATTATCTGACTCAGGGGCCGGTGGTACCGCTCTTCGAGGCAGCTGTGGCACGACATGTGGGTGCGGCCCATGCCGTCGCGGTCAACAGCGCGACGTCCGCTTTGCACATTGCTTGTCTTGCGCTGGGTCTGGGCCCGGGTGACTGCTTGTGGACCTCGCCCGTGACCTTTGTCGCCTCCGCCAATTGCGGCCGCTACTGCGGTGCGGATGTTGAGTTCGTAGACATCGATCCGCGTACCTATAACCTCTGTCCGGTGGCTCTTGAGCGCAAGCTCGAAGGCGCCGCCCGCGAAGGTCGGTTGCCCAAGGTGGTGGTGGCCGTGCACCTGAGCGGGCAGTCCTGCGATATGGCGGCGATCCATGCGCTTGGCCAACGCTACGGTTTTCGCATCATCGAGGATGCGTCGCACGCGATTGGTGGAAAGTATCGCGGGGAGTTCATCGGCAACTGTCGATACAGCGATATCGCGGTATTCAGCTTCCACCCGGTAAAGATCATCACCACGGCCGAAGGCGGCATGGCGCTGACGCAGGATCCGGCATTGGCTGCGAGCATGGCGCGACTTCGCTCCCATGGCATCACGCGCGATCCCGCCGAAATGACTCATTTGCCCGACGGTCCGTGGTACTACCAGCAGCTGGAGCTCGGGCTGAACTATCGCATGACCGAATTGCAGGCTGCGCTGGGCCTGAGTCAGCTGCAGCGGCTGGACGCGTACGTGGCGGAGCGTCATGCGCTCGCTCATCGCTACGATTGTCTGTTGTCCTCGCTGCCGCTGATTACCCCCTGGCAGCACCCGGACAGCTACTCCGGACTGCATCTTTATGTCATCCGGCTCAGGCTCGATGAAATCGCGAGCAGCCATCGGGATGTCTTTGAAGCTTTGCGCGCACGTGGCATCGGCGTTAATCTGCATTACATCCCGGTGCATCTGCAGCCCTACTATCGGCAGCTCGGCTGCCGGCCGGGTGACTGTCCGGAAGCGGAGCGGTACTACGGGGAAGCGATCAGCCTGCCCATGTTCCATACCCTGGGTGAGGATCGCCAGGATGCCGTGGTGCAGGCGCTGACCGAGGTGCTGTCATCGTGAGGCTTGCCGTAATCCCCGCGCGCGGTGGCAGCAAGCGGATTCCGCGCAAGAACATACGGTTGTTCGGCGGTAAGCCCATGATCGCCTGGTCAATCCAGACCGCGATTGCCAGCGGGTGCTTCGACCGCGTAGTGGTGTCCACGGATGACCCGGAAATTTCCGCTGTGGCGCGCGAGTGGGGCGCTCTCGTTCCCTTCTCGCGGCCCGCTGCACTGGCGGATGACCACACCGGCATCATGCCGGTGGTGCGCCACGCGATCGAGTGGCATGCAGACCAGGGGTTCAATCCCGAGCACGTCTGCTGCATCTATCCGACAGCCCCTCTGCTTGAGCCGTCCGTCCTGGTCGACGCCTATGGGCGCATGGTCCGGAGCGGCAGCCAGTTCTGCTTTGGCGTCGCCAGCTATGGTCACCCGATCCAGCGTGCCCTGAGGCTGGACACGATGGGTGGCGTGAGCATGTTCTCGACGGAGCACTCGCTGACCCGATCGCAGGACCTCGAGCCCGCTTTTCACGATGCCGGGCAGTTCTGCTGGGGGACGTCGGCCGCCTTCATTGATGGGCGCTCGCCATTTCTTCAGAAATCGGTGGCCGTGGTTCTACCGCGACATCGCGTGGTAGATATCGACACACCGGAGGACTGGCAGCTTGCTGAGGCGCTGCACATGGCATTGGCGCTGAAGGCAGAGAAGTGAACGTCTTTTTCCGAACGGATGCATCCGACACTATCGGTGCGGGGCATCTGACGCGATGCCTTGTACTCGCCGACGCCATTGCCGGCCAGGGCGGCACATGCCATTTTCTTGTCCGGCATCAGAACGCCGTTTCCAGACGCCTCCTCGATGGCCGCTCGTACCCCGTATTTTCCGTTGACCTGCCCGAGGACTGCGATCCGTCCGAAGACGTCCGGAGATGCATCGGATACGCCCGTAGTGTTGCAACAGCGGTGGACTGGTTGGTCGTGGATCACTATGGCCTCGACGCTCAATGGGAGCGCGCAGCTCGATCCTTGAGTTCATGCATTCTCGTGATCGACGATCTGGCGGATCGGGCCCACGATTGCGATGTTCTGGTCGATCCGGGTCTGGGCCGGCAGGCGAGCGAGTACGCCCGGTGGGTGTCTGCTCCGACCGACATGCTGCTGGGTTCGCGTTACGCCATCCTCAAGCCGGCGTTTGCGCTGAATCACGGGCTTGCCCCCCTGTGGTCCGAAGTGCGCAGGGCACATGTCTTTTTCGGCGGAGGTTCAGCGGCGGAGTGGATGCCTGAGTGCATCGACATCATGATGGATGTGGAGCCTGACCTGGAGGTGTCTGCCGTGGGAATGTGCAGCGAGCAGGCCATGGACCGGCTGATGAAACGCCACAGGAGCCGTCTGAAGTGGGTCCGTCAGGTCGATGACATGGCGCGTCACTATGCGACCTGCAGCGTAGCATTGGGCTCGCCGGGCACCGCGACCTGGGAGCGAGCCTGCATCGGCTTGCCATCCGCTTTGCTGGCCACCGCGCCGAATCAGGTTCCCATTCTTGAAGGACTCGACCGGCTTGGGCTGTGTCGTTTCCTCGGTCCCGCCTGGGAATTGAAGGCGCCGGAGCTCAGAACCCGGACCCGCGATTTCCTGCAGGATGATGCCGCGCGTGCGGTAATGCGAAATTGCGGGCTGTCCGCCGTAGATGGCAGAGGTGTCGAGCGCCTGTTGCGGCGGCTCCAGGGCAGCGGGAGGCGCGATGTCTGAATCCAGCAAGCGCGGCGCATTCGAGGTGCTCGTTGCCTATCAGAAGAGTCACGACAGGAAGACCGTCGAATGGCTCAATTCTGCAGACATCCAGGCAAGCTTTGGTCTGCGGCGTGCGGTGACTGAAGCATCACACCGGTCGTGGATCGACACCAACGGCGATACGCTGATCTGGGCGATTGTCGATCCGATAGGCCGGCACGTCGGCAATGTCTTGCTCAAGGTTACGCAGCGGCATCGGTCAGGCTATTTCCAGATCTACATCGGCGAACCGATTGCCCGTGGTCAAGGGCTGGGTGACAGGGCGCTGTCGGCGACCCTGGCCAAGGCATTCGAGGAGCTTGGCCTGCACCGAGTCTGGCTTCATACCTTGCCTGACAACGTCGCAGCCGCAGCGCTGTACCGTAAGCATGGCTTTGTGTTCGAAGGTACCGAGCGGGATGCGCTGCTTTCGGAGGGTACCTTCACCAGCCAGCATCGCTGGTCCATCCTCGAACACGAGTGGACGATTCGCCGTAGCAAGGAGGGGGCACGGTGAAGTGCGCAATCATGCAGCCGACCTACATGCCGTGGGCTGGCTACCTCAACCTGATGGAACAGGTCGACTGCTTCGTGTATCTCGACGATGCGCAGTTCGAGAGGTCGTCCTGGCATCACCGCAACCGGATTCTGGCCAACGGTGCGCCAGGCTGGCTGACTGTTCCCGTACTCAGGGGCCACCTCGGCGCCAGCATCAGTGAGGTGCTGGTTGATGACGCTGCGCCGTGGCGCCGCAAGCACCGGACGCTTCTGGCCAACACCTATGCACGGGAAGCATATGCACGAGAGATGCTCGAGGCGATTGAACCCTTGTCGAATACGTCTCTGGTGCATCTGGCCGACCTGAACATTGCCGTGCTGGAGGCGCTGCGGGGCAAGCTGGATATCGCCACGCCGACCGTGCGCAGCAGTGTGCTCGGAACAGGCGGCTCACGTACGAAACGCCTGGTCGACATTCTCGCGCAAATGGGAGCGACCGAGTACGTCACGCCGCCAGGTGCTCTGGAGTACCTTCAGGCAGACCGGTTTCCGGAGCTATCTCCGGCGCGACTGTGGGTGCACGATTTTCAGCCTGCTGCCTATGCGCAGCGAAACACCGCAGCCTTTGTCAGTCATCTGTCGATACTGGATGTGGTGGCGCATCTCGGCTGGGAAGGCACAAAACGCTATATCCGACCATCAGAGGAAACCGCGAAGATCTTCGAGGAGAACCCATGACAAACGACGCTCGCTATCGGCTGGAACAGCATCCTGACTTCGGCTTCCTTCAGGTGAAGCCGACGCCCTCGCAGGAGGAAATCACGCGCTTCTACGCTGAGGAGTTCTACAGCACGAAATACAAGGCCTTCAACAACTCCGCCCTGGAGGTGCAGGAGGCTGATCGCGAGTTTCATGATGCCCACCGTGAAGACATCGCACGCCGGATCGAATCGCTGCTGGGGCGCCCACTGGCGGGGGTCAGCATTCTGGATATCGGGTGCGGCTGGGGTCAAACCATGCGCTATCTGGCATCTCGTGGAGCCATCTGCTCGGGTTTCGATCCTGCTCCCGAGGCCGTGGCCTACGTTCAGTCCTGCGGGCTTGAGGGTGTTCAGGCAGGCATGGAACGCATGGACGTATTTACCGGCCGACGTTTCGACGTGGTGATGCTCATGAATGTGCTGGAGCATCTGTCGGATCCGGTGACCGTCATCCAGGAGATCCAGCGGAACGTGCTGAAGGACGGTGGGCTCCTGATCGTGGAGGTGCCCAACGAATTCAACGCCTTCCAGGTGGCGGGTCAGGAACTGCACGGTCTTTCGCAGTGGTGGGTGGCACCGCCGGCCCACCTGAACTATTTCAGCGCATCCACGCTGAAGCGATTGCTGGATGCGTCCGGTTTCACCGTCTCGCACCTTGAGTCCAGTTTTCCGCTCGAAATGTTTCTTCTGATGGGTGACAAGTATGTGGGCGATCGGGAACTCGGGCGGCAATGCCATGAGCGGCGCATGGCGTTCGAGTTGAATCTGCGCCGGCTCGGCAGAACCGATGTTCTGGAAACCTTTTACCAGGCGCTTGCCAGCGTCGATCTTGGCCGGCAGGTCATTGCCTACGCGTCAAAGGACGGAGGCCAGGCATGAAGTTCACCAACATCGGCGGTGCGACGGCCATTCTCGAGCACCGCGGCAAGCGCATGCTGTTCGATCCGTGGCTGGACGACGGGATATTTCACGGGTCGTGGTTTCACTGGCCTCCGGCCGCGGCCGAGATTCAGGATCTGGGCAGGTTCGACTACGTATATATCTCGCACATCCATGAGGACCATTGCTCGGCAGGAACGATCCGGCATATCAACCGGGATGCCGAAATCATCATCATGGATCGCCAGCCCAACTTCGTCGCTCAGTTCCTGAAAGCGAACGATTTCAATTTCGACAAGGTGCACCTGGTTCCCCCGAGAAAGGGGATGCAGTTGTCGGACGATCTTTTCGTGGACATGATCGAAGCGGATCCGGCCAATGAGATGGCCTATCTGGTGGACTCGTCCATCGTGATCTGCTGGGACGGCCACGTCATCTTCAATGCCAACGACTGCCAGCCTCATGCCGCTGGCGTGGCCTATCTCAAGGAGCGCTATCCCCGGATCGATCTCGCGCTGCTGCCGTATTCGGGGGGCTCCGGCTATCCCAGCTGTTACGTGAACCTCACCGACGGGCAGAAGCAGGCCGAGAAGGATCGGATCCTGAAGCAACGGACCGCAGGTTTCGTGGAGAACACGCGGCAGATCGATCCACGCTACGTGCTGCCGTTTGCGGACCAGTACGTCGTGGGTGGATCACGTTCGCATCTGAACCGCTACGTCTCCCATGGTTCCTGCCCGGGCGTAGTCGCATCGCAGGTAGAGCAGACAGGTCTGGGTGATCGTCTGCTTCTGCTCAACTCGGGCCAGACCTTCGACCTCGAGTCCGCAGCGAAACACCCGCCAGAACCCTACCGGATGTTCTCCGAGGACGACCGGGACCGGTACATTGCGGATCACCTCGCGGATAAGCCCTATGACCACGAACGCGTAGTTTTCGCACGTTCGGTGCCCGTCGAGCGGCTGATGCAGCATGCTCGGCAACGGCTATGGGATATCCAGACCCGCCGGCAGACATTTCCGCAGTGGCGCCTGGTGCTTGACTGCACCGACAGCCGGCGCCGTTTCGTGATCGATCTGAAGGCCGAGGGCGTCCAGGAAACGGATTTCGAGGCGACGGTACCTGAGCCCTTCCTGCGCATGTCAGGTTCGGACACGCTGATGATCATGCTGCTCATGGGCCATGTCTCGTGGAACATTGCTGATGCGGCCCTGTTCCTCGATTACGAGCGAAGGCCCAACACCTACGACCCGTCGATCTACGTGCTGCTGAACTTCCTGAGGCTTTGACATCGTGACCCCTACCGGATTCGAACTCAGCGGGCGTCGCATCGGGCGCGATGCGGCGCCCTTCGTGATTGCCGAAATGTCCGGCAATCACAACCAGTCACTCGACCGCGCGCTGGCCATCGTCGATGCCGCGGCAAAGTCGGGCGCGCACGCACTGAAGATCCAGACCTATACGCCGGATACCATGACGCTGGATCTCGAGGAACGCGAGTTCTACGTTTCCGATCCGAGCAATCTGTGGACGGGTACGTCGCTCTACAAGCTCTATGCCGAAGCCCATACGCCGTGGGACTGGCACGCACCGATCTTCGAGCGCGCGCGCGCGCTCGGCATGATCCCGTTCAGCACGCCGTTCGACGATACCGCAGTCGACTTTCTCGAATCGCTGGACGTGCCCTGCTACAAGATCGCCTCATTCGAGAATACCGATCTGCCGCTGATCCGCCGTGTGGCGGCGACCGGCAAGCCGCTCATCATTTCCACTGGCATGGCCACCCTGGCGGAGCTGGATGAAACCGTGCGCGCCGCCCGCGGGGCGGGCTGCCGGCACCTGGTGCTGCTCAAGTGCACCAGCACCTATCCTGCTTCGCCGGCCAATACGCACATCCTCACCATCCCGCACCTGCGCGAAATGTTCGGCTGCGAGGTCGGTCTGTCCGACCACACCATGGGGGTCGGCGTGTCGGTGGCCAGTATTGCGCTCGGCGCCAGCGTGATCGAAAAGCACTTCACGCTGGACCGCAGCGAGGGCGGAGTGGACTCCACCTTCTCGATGGAACCACATGAGATGGCGCAACTGGTGGAGGAGACCGAGCGCGCCTGGCAGGCGCTGGGCGAGGTGCGTTACGGGCCGACCGAGGCCGAGCGCAAGTCTCTGCAGTACAGGCGCTCGCTCTATGTCACCGCTGATCTGGCGCCGGGTGATGTGCTGAGCCACGACAACGTACGAGCGATCCGGCCTGGGCTGGGGCTGGCGCCTGGATTTATCGATGTTGTGATGGGCCTCACTGTCACTCGCGAGGTTGTGCGCGGCACCCCTTTGTCGTGGGATCTGATCAAGTGAGCGTCCGCTTTTTCTAATTTTGATCGATATGCACAGCCCCGATTTCATGTGATCAGTTGGAGACCGATTAATCCGTTGATCTGGTGCTGTGTATTGGCTTGGGCACTTGATCGTCGTTTTCAGCTCGTTCAACACTGGGCAGTGTCGCTGGTTCAGTTTTGATTTCTCGGGTGGATGGCCCGAGTGCGTGTCGAAATTGATGCTGTCTATTTGTCGGGTCCCGGATGATTCCTCACTGACTTCTGAAACAGATGAGGATGTGATTGCTGCCAACGTTTCATCGCCTGGATCGGCGCCTCATGATTGAGGGCTTTCTGTGGCAGGTGCTGGTTGTACAACCACACGTAGCGCAGCAGCGTTGTCTCCAGGTCTTCTGAGCTGTTGAAATGATGCGAACGCAGCACCTGCTCAATCCGGCCGTTGAAGCGCTCCACCATTCCGTTGGTCTGCGGCGTACGGGGCCGTGTCAGCCGGTGTTCAATACCCAACGCCTCGCACAGCGCGTCGAACTCATGCTGACCACTTGCCTCCTTCATTCGCTTGCCAAACAACCGGTCGGTGAATTCCTTGCCGTTGTCGGTGAGCAGCGTGCGAATCCGGAACGGCGCAGCGCGCGTCAGCGCATTCAGGAAGGACTGTGCAGCGGCAGCCGTCTTGCGGTTCTTGATTGCCACGAACACCCAGCGCGTAGCCCGGTCGATGGCCACGAAGACGTAGCGCCGTGCGCTCTCGTCAGCCATCTGTGGCAGGTACTTCACGTCCACATGCACGTAACCCGGCTCGTAGGCCTTGAACGGCTTGTCCGTGCGTTCGGTCTTGTCGGGCACCGGAAGGCGCGAATGCCCGCGTCGGCGCAACAACCGGTCCAGCGCCGAGCGGCTCATCGCCGGCTCAATGAATTCCCGGACCACGGCGAGCAGATCGTCCAGCGGCAGACGCAGATGCGTGCGCAGGTAGATCACCAGTTCCTCCTGCCCTGCGTTGAGCGTGCTCTGCAGACGATGCGGCGTATGACTGCCGTCGGCGACCGTGTCGCGACTGCGCCATTTGCGGATCGTGTCGCGCGTGACGTTGAACTGCCTGGCAAGCTCGTAATCGCTGCCCGTGGCATTCTGGATCGCCTCGCGAATGGCTGGCGTCGTGGTGGCGTTCTTGTGCAAGTTGATCAGCATGTCGTATCCGGATGAATCCACTGTGCCACGACCGCCGTCAGCACCTCACGGCCGAACAGCAGCGGACGTTTGCTTTTTAGCAGATATTCATCCGGGACCCGACATCTATTACTGAGCGGTTGTCCATTTGGGGCAACGTCTAGCGCCGCAAGTGTTGTCGTAATATCTTTATGGTGATTTTTGATGGTCAACGTCAATCCACTTGGCATGACGGACGAGGAGTTGGAGGCTGCCTGTGTTCGCAGTCCGTTCGAAATTCGGCATGGCTACAGCTGGACCGCGGAAGTCTATAGTTTTGGCAAATGTTTCAGGAATGTAGCTCGGTACCCAAAGATTTTTCCGTTGTACGTTTATTCGGATCATGGGGTGGCTCTTCATTCCAACCTGTTTCCTCATGAGTTGAATAATGAATGCGATATTCATTTTACTTGGCATCCTGACAAGGTCGGAAAAAACCCGGATTCGGTCAAGCGACTGGTTTTCATTGAGCATCCGTGGATATCCTATCGTCGTGTAAAAGGATATCGCCGGACAGGGGCTACCTCCGGAACAATTGTTTTCTTTACCCATGCTGCTCCGGGTGTGAAGCTGGAAGGAGGTGATGGCGATGAGTACTTTGATCAACTGCGCAATTTGCCTCAGGAGTTTCATCCGGTCGTGCTTTGTCTGCACATGCATGACATCAAGTCCGGGCTGTACAAAAAGCTGCGCCGTCATGGTTTTCCGATGGTGACCGCGGGTAATACCAGTGCGGATTCATTTGTTGATAATTTTTACAGGCTTATTTCAAGCTTTTCCTATGCATCCTCTCAGGAGTGGGGGTCGCAGGTGGCTTATTGTGTCGAGTTAGGGTTGCCGTATTTTCTTCTTGGGCCTGTGCCGAGATTGATAAATATGAGCCACTCCGAAATGCCTATTGGTGAGGTCGGTCGCTATCAGGATGATGATCACAGAAAATACATGGAAGAGGCGCGTCGGCTTTTCTCGTATCCTGATGTTAATCTGTCTGATGAAAAGAGAGAATTTATTTCGAATGTTCTGGGAATGAATTCCGAGTTGACATCAGTGGATTTAAAAAAAATCGTCTGGGCCGAATTTTTCAAGAACTGGAAGAAGTGGTATCTGGTGCCGCGGGCGTTGCTGCTGTGTGCGGCTCGTGTGGTTTTTTCAGGTCGGCTCGAGAAGATATATAAATGGCGCACGCGCAACAATTAAAATACGTCTCTCTGGTCCAGGAGATTTTTCTCTCTGGCAGGCAGGACGTGAAAATTCTGGAAATTGGATCGCATGATGTCAATGGTTCCATCAGAAAAATATTTGATGGTGCTGACTATCTGGGCGTTGATCTGTTTCAGGGGCCCGGTGTGGATGTTGTGGCTTCAGGGCACGAAGTCGATTTTCCCGACGGCTCGTTTAAGGTGACCATTTCCTCCGAATGTTTTGAGCACAATCCGTTCTGGGTTGAAACGTTTGTAAATATGCATCGAATGACGCGAGATGACGGTATTGTCGTGATGACCTGTGCGTCTCGCGGGCGTCTCGAACATGGCACGGCGCGAACGACTCCTGACAAGTCCCCTGGTAGCCAGATGGTAGGGTGGGATTACTACCGGAATTTGAATGAATCCGATTTCTTGAAAAACTTTGAATTTCGCACGATGTTCAGGAAGTGGCTGTTCTTCTACATGCCTGTCAGCCAGGATCTGTATTTCATCGGGTGGAAGGGGGTTCCTCCTGCTGAGGAGTTGGTGAGTCAATTCACCGCCCGCGTGGGTGAAATCCGGAGCATGTCGAACTCTTCGGGGCTGTTGATGCATTTTCTTGCGGCGATTGAACGCAAAATGCTCAGCCCGCTCACATACCTTGATGATAGGGTTTTCCAGTCTTTCATGGTGCCTTACTCCAGATTCAGGAGAAGTTTGTACAGATGTTTTCGGGGGCGATAAGGTGGGGCCGTTCGTAGATACGGTACGGCGCTGTTTTTCCGGCGTGTCGGATATTCGAGACGAGCTCAGGGGTTGCAAGAGAGAGGGAGGCTCTGAGCAGAGCGTGCTGTTCCGTGGCTGTCATGAGTAATTGTCTGCTTTCGATCTGCATTCCTGCTTACAACCCGCCGCCAGGGCTCTTTGATCTGCTGGATGAGCTTTTTCGATGTCCACGCGAAAATTTCGAGGTGGTCATCGCAGATGACAGTTCCACGGATGACCTCGCATGGGAGCAATTGTGTGCGGTGGCTGAGCAAGAAGGGCGGCTGCGCGTGTCGCGTAACGAACGCAACCTCGGAATGGATCGGAATTTCGCCCATGCGGCATCGCAAGGGAACGGAACCTACATGTGGTTCTCCGGCCAGGACGACCTGATCACCGCGGACGGCCTGGCTCGCGTGCTCGACTTCCTGGCCGCGCGGCCCGACATCGACTTCATCCTCATGAATCACGCCAAGCGCGTGGCCGGGCGGTTCGGCGAACACATGGTGGAGGCGGCGCAACTGGATGAGCATGCGTTCGGCGTCGGTCTGGACAGCTATGTGCGCCACACGAGGCATCATCTGCCCACCTTCCTGCCCACCTTCCTGATGCGCAGCGCGCTGTGGCGCAGCGTGGATGTGTCGCGCTATTTCGGTACCTGCTACTGCCAGGTCGGCGTGTTTCTGGAGGCGGCCCGCGACATGCGCTGGTGCCATTTCGCCGGCAACCACGTGATCGGCCTGCTGCCGCCGGATGGCTGGCAGGCGAATCCGTCGGCCTACGCGAAGATCGCGTTCGGCCATTTCGCGATGCTGGTCCGTGCAGCGGCGCGCGCGCCCTGGGTAACGCAGGACATGCTGCGCGCCTTTTTCCGACTGCAGAAACGCCGCCTGGTCTATTCATTCATGCTGCTGCGGCATCACCGCCTTCAGATCGATTCCGCGCTGGTGGACGAGGTCACCGAGGCGGTGCGGCCTTTCAACGAGATTGCCCGCCCGGCGGCGATGGTGCAGCGTGCCCCGAGGATGTCCAGTTCGCTGATGCTCGGGCTGATCGAGGCCCGTCGCGCGCTGCGCTCACTGCTGAAGGCCCGAAAACACTCATGACCGTGACTGTCGATGCAGTCGGCCGCGCGCCGGTCGCTCTCTTCGTGTACAACCGGCCGGACCACACCCGGCAGACCCTGGCCGCGCTCCGGGCCAACACGCTGGCGAACGAAACGCCGCTCTACATATTCGCCGACGCACCGCGCGACGAGGCGGATCGGGCTGACCACGCAGCCGTGCTCGAATGCGTGCGCGACGTTCAGGGCTTTGCCGCGGTCACCCTGATCCGGCGCGAACGGAACCTCGGTCTGGCGAAGTCCATCATCGACGGCGCCGGCATGCTGTGTGCGCGGCACGGCCGGGTGATCGTGCTGGAGGACGACCTGATCACCTCGCCGCACTTCCTGCGCTACATGAACGACGCGCTGGAGTGCCATGCGGACGACGAGGCGGTGGGCTGCATTTCCGCCTACATGTATCCGGTGAAGGTACCGGCGGGCATGCCGGATACCCTGCTGCTGCCTTTCCCGATGAGCTGGGGCTGGGCCACCTGGTCGCGCGCCTGGCAGCTGTTCGAGCCGGATGGCCGCAAGCTGGTGCAGCAACTGGAGGCGCGTGGCCTGACCGCCGGTTTCGACCGGGTGGGGCCCGGCAATTTCATGCGCATGCTGAACGACCAGATCGCGGGCCGGAACAATTCGTGGTTCATCCGCTGGCATGCTTCGCTCTTTCTTGCAGGCAAGCTGTCGCTGGCGCCTGTGCGCTCGACCATCCACAACATCGGGCTGGATGGCACCGGGGTGCACTGTTCGTCGTGGCGTTTCGATCCGTACCGGGTGCGTCCGGTTGCCGAGCCGCTGGTGGTGAGCGCAGTGCCGCACGTGCCGGTGCCCGCGTTCGATCGCGCGCTGCGCGGCTTCTTCATCAAAAGTAAAATACTGCGCTACGTCAATGCACTGGATCGGTTGCTGTCCCGCACCCTGATTCGCGTGGGCATCAGAACCGGGGAATCGAATGGGAAGCGCTGAGCCGATCAATTACCACTACGAAAAGCTGTACGGGCAGGGCGAGAACGCGGCTGACATCGTGCTGGCCATGGTGCCGCCGGGTGCCCGGGTACTCGAACTGGGAGCCGGTCCGGGCTCGATCACCCGGCGTCTGCGCGCGGAGCGCGACAGCCGGGTCACCGCGGTCGAACTGGAAAGTTCCTTTCTGCCGCATCTGGCACCGCATTGCGAGCGGGTCATACAGGCCAATCTGAACGAAACCGCCTGGGTCGGTGAAGTCGGTGCGGAGCGTTTCGATGCGCTGGTTGCCGCCGATGTGCTCGAACACCTGAACCGGCCGCAGGATCTGCTGCGCGCCTGCGAGTCGCTGCTGGCGCCCGAAGGCAGCGTGGTCATTTCCCTGCCGCACATCGGCCATGCGGTCATCCATGCCTGCCTGATGGACGAGGATTTCGAGTACCGCGATGCCGGACTGCTGGACAGCACCCACATCCGCTTCTTCGGCCTGAAGAACATGCAGGCGCTGGTCGAGGGCGCCGGCTTCAAGGTGGTGGACGCCGGCTTCGTCAGCCGGGCGCCGGAGGACACCGAGTACGCCGACCGCTGGCGCCGGGCGCCGGATGATCTCAAGGCGGCGGTGCTGCGCAATCCGCACGCGACGGTGTACCAGTGCGTGCTGCGCGCGGTGCGTGCGACAGCCCCGGGTGACGCGCTGGACCTGCTGGCGCTGGCGGGCCATGCGCCGCGGGTGACCCCTCTGATGCAGGTGAACCGTCTGCTCAAGCGCATGCTGCCGGTCGGGCTGTACCGTCTGTGCCGGCGCGCCTATGCCGCCGTGTCGAGGACATGATTTCGGTCTGCATGGCGACCTGCAACGGGGAGCGCCATCTGCAGGCGCAGCTTGAATCGGTGCTGGGCCAGCTCGACGCAGGCGATGAACTGGTGATCGCGGACGACTGTTCGACCGACGGTACGCTGGCGCTGATCAGCGCCAGTGGCGATCCGCGCATCCGGCTGCTGCGCGGCGAACGACGGCTGGGCGTGGTGGCCAACTTCGGCCGGGCACTCGCTGCGGCACGCGGCGACATCGTTTTCCTGTGCGATCAGGACGACGTCTGGCTGCCGAACAAGCGCGCGGTGTTCGTCGATGCCCTGGCCGACGCTGATCTGGCGGTGTCCGACTGCCGGGTGACCGATGCCGACCTCAACGTGATCGCGCCGTCCTTCTTCGCGCTGCGAAGGTCGGCACCGGGCGTGCTGCGCAATCTGTGGCGCAACAGCTATCTGGGCTGCTGCATGGCCTTTCGCCGCACCGTGCTGGCGCGTGCACTGCCCTTTCCGGAGCACCTGCCGATGCACGATACCTGGCTGGGCCTGATCGCCACCGCGACCGGCCGCGTCCGTTTCGTGGCCGAGGCCACGCTGCTTTACCGCCGTCACGGTGCCAACGCATCGCCCACCGGCGAGCGCAGCCATTTCGGTGTGGTGGCGCAAGCGATGCATCGCATCCTTTTCGCGTCCGCGCTGTGCGCACGCCTGATTTCGCTCAAACTGACGCGGTGGCCCGGGCAGGCATGATGCCGCCCGGTCGCCGTCCTCCGGATGCCTGAATGAAGATTTCCGTCATCACTGTCTGCTACAACTCGGCGGCTACCCTGGGCGACACGCTTGCATCGGTCGCGGCCCAGAACCATCCTGACATCGAACACATCGTGATCGACGGTGGTTCGACCGACGGCACCCGGGCGCTGGTCGAGCGCGAAGGGGGCCATGTGAAGGTGTTCGTGTCCGAGCCTGACAAGGGCATCTACGACGCGATGAACAAGGGGCTGGCCCATGCCACCGGCGATGTGGTCGGGTTCCTGAACTCCGATGACGTCTATGCCCATGCCGGCGTGCTGTCGCGCATCGCGGAGGTCATGGCCGATCCGGCGCTCGACGCCTGCTACGCCAATCTGTATTTCGTCGATCCGCAGCAGCTTGATCTGATCCGCCGTGTCTGGCGCTCGCGCGACTACGAACCTGGCCTGTGCGCGCGCCGTGGCTGGATGCCGGCGCATCCGACGTTCTATGCCCGCCGCGCGCTGTACGTGGAGCATGGCGGCTTCAACCTTGACTACTCGCTGCAGTCGGATTTCGACATGGCGCTGCGCCTGCTCGACATTCATGGAATACGCACCCGCTTCGTGCCCGAGTTCTGGGTGCGCATGCGCATGGGGGGCGCCAGCAATGCCAGCGTGCGCAATGTGCTGCGCGGAAATCTCGAAGCCTGGCGCGCGGTCCGTTCGCACAATATTCCGGTGCCACCCTGGTTCATCCTGGTGAAACTGGCCAGTCGCCTGAGCCAGTTCGCCGATCGTTCGCTGGATATCCGATGAAGGTGCTGCTGACCGGCGCCACCGGCTTTGTCGGCCGCGAAACCGCGCGCGCGCTGCGCGCTGCCGGGCATGAGGTGTGTCCGGTGGTGCGCGCGGGTGACGGCTTCAGGGTCGCGGGCATCGACGGCAACACCGACTGGAACGGCGCCTTCGACGGCGTTCAGGCGGTGATTCACCTGGCGGCGCGCGTGCATCAGATGGATGACCGCGCGGCCGATCCGCTGGCGGCCTTCCGCGCGGTCAATACCGCCGGTACCGAGCGGCTCGCGCGCGCAGCGGCGGCAGCCGGCGTCCGCCGTTTCGTGTTCGTCAGTTCGGTCAAGGCGGTGGGTGAAGCCAGTGCTCCCGGGCAAAGCCTGGACGCGCGCACGCAGCCCCGGCCGGCAGATCCTTACGGCATCTCCAAGCTGGAAGCGGAACGTGCGCTGCAGCAGGTGGCTGCGGACACCGGGCTGGAAGTCGTGGTCGTGCGTCCGCCGCTGGTGTACGGACCCGGCGTCGGCGCGAACTTCCGTGCTCTGTTGCGTGCCGTGGACAGAGGCTGGCCGCTGCCGCTGGGCTGCGTCGACAATCGCCGCAGTCTGGTGTCGGTCGCCAATCTCGCTGACGCGCTCCGTCTCTGCATCGAACATCCGTCTGCGGCCGGCCACACGTACTTCGTGACCGATGGCGAAGACGTGAGCACGGCCGAACTGTGCCGGCGCATCGGCCGGGCGCTGGGACGGCGCGCTCGTCTCCTGCCGGTGCCGGTGGCGCTGCTGCGTCTGGCGGGAGCGCTGACCGGGCGGGGGGGCGTCGTGCAGAGGCTCACCGGCTCGCTTTCGCTGGACAGCAGCCCGATCCGGCGCGAACTGGGCTGGTGCCCGCCGCAGACGCTGGATCAGGCGCTGGCCGTGACGGTGCAGACGGGGACGCCGTCATGATGCTGGCGATCTGGCTGGCGCCGGTCGTGGCAGCGCTGGTGTCTGCAGGGGTGCTCGCCTGGCTGCTCGGAGCGGGCCGCGACCGCATGGCGCTCGATCGTCCCAATGAACGGTCGCTGCACAGCCAGCCGGTGCCGCGCAGCGGCGGGCTGGCGGTGATGGCGGGCAGCGTGTGTGCGCTGCTGATGGTCGACCTGCCCGGTCGCTGGGTGCTGCTGGCGGCGCTGGCGCTGCTGATCGGCATCTCTCTGGCGGACGACTTCCGCAATCTGTCGGCCGGGCTGCGCTTTGCGGTGCATGGCGTGGCGGCGGCCGGGGTGGCGGTCTGCCTGCTGCCGGACAGTCTGGGCTGGCCGCTGGCGCTGGCCACTGTTCCGGCCATCGTGTGGATGACCAATCTGTTCAATTTCATGGACGGCTCGGACGGGCTGGCCGGCGGCATGGCGCTGTTCGGCTTCGTCACGCTGGGCGTTGCGGCGCTCATCGCCGGTGACGCCGCCATGGCCATGCTGTGTCTGGCGATCGCCGCGGCCGCGCTGGCCTTTCTGCGCGTGAACTGGCATCCGGCGCGCATCTTCATGGGCGATGGCGGCTCAGTGCCGCTCGGTTTCGCCGCGGCCGCGCTCGGACTGATCGGCGTGGCACGCGGACTGTGGCCTGCCTGGCTGCCGCTGCTCGCCTTCTCGATGTTCATTTTCGATGCCTCGGTCACGCTGGCGCGGCGCGCCCTGCGCGGCGAGAAGGTCTGGCAGGCGCATCGCACCCATTACTACCAGCGCATGGTGCGCATGGGGCTGGGTCATGCGCGTACCGCGAAGCTGTGTTACGTTGCCATGGCCGCCAGCGGGGGCTCCGCCCTGCTGGCAAAGGCGCTGGCGCCGGATCAGGGGGCCTGGCTGCTTCCGGTCTGGCTCGCGGTCTACGCGTTCGCCGCCCGCCTCATCGACCTGCGCTGGCAACGCTTTCAGGCCTCAAATCCGGATTCAGCCCGCTGAACATGCCGTTTTCACGTTCCGCCCTTGTCTTCCTGAGCGACGTTTCGCTTGCCGCATTTGCGTGGTGGGGCGCCTTCCTGCTGCGCTTCAACTTTTCGATTCCACCCGATTTCGTGTCCAGCATGCTGTACGCGATGCCCTTCATCGTCGCCATGCAGGCGGTGGTGTTCCGGATGTTCGGGCTCTACCAGGGCATCTGGCGTTTCGCCAGCCTGCCCGATCTGCAGCGGCTGGTCCGGGCGATCGGCGCGGTCGCCGTGCTGGGCCCGGTCGCCGTCTGGCTGCTGCAGGGCAAGGGCGTGGTGCCACGCTCGGTCTATGTGCTTGATCCCATCCTGCTGCTGCTGACCATGGGCGGCGGGCGCTTTGCCTATCGCGCGTGGCGGGAGCAGCGGGAGTTCGGTTCGCTGATGGCCAAGGGCAAGCCGGTGCTCATTCTCGGCGCCAGCGAAACGGCAGCGGGGCTGATGCGCGAACTGCGCCGTTCCGGTCAGTGGCGCGTGGTCGGCCTGCTCGACGACAATCCGGCCAAGCATCACCGGACGCTCTATGGACTGAAGGTGCTCGGCGCGGTCAGTGACATTGAGCGACATGCGCGCGAACTCAAGGTGGCGCACGCCATCATCGCCATGCCGGCCGACTCGCACGAGAAGCGGCGTGATGCCGCGAATGCCTGCGTGCGCGCAGGCGTGAAGCCGATGACGGTGCCGTCCTTCGATGACCTGATCAGCGGCAGGGTGGCGGTGGCCGCCGTGCGCGAGGTCGAGGTCGAGGACCTGCTCGGCCGTGATCCGGTCAAGATCGACGCACCGCGCCTGCGCCAGCTGATCGAGGGGCAGGTGGTGATGGTGACCGGAGCCGGCGGTTCGATCGGCTCCGAACTGTGCCGGCAGATTGCCCGCTTCTCCCCGTCGACGCTGGTGGCCTTCGAGCGCGGCGAGTTCTTTCTCTACAACCTGGTCGAAGAGTTCGGCGAGGTCTTTCCGCAGATCCGCGTCGAACCGGTGATCGGCGACGTACGGGACGAGGTCCGTCTGCTGGCTGCGATGCAGCGCCTGCGGCCGGCGGTCGTTTTCCACGCCGCTGCCTACAAGCATGTACCGCTGATGGAAGGCATGAATGCCGCCGAGGCCATACGCAACAACGTCGGCGGCACGCTGGCCGCCGCGCGGGCGGCCCAGATCTGCGGCGTGCGACGTTTCGTGTTCGTGTCTACCGACAAGGCGGTCAATCCGGTCAATGTGATGGGCGCTACCAAGCGTCTGGCCGAGATGGTGTGCCAGGCACTCGCCGCGCGCGGCGGCGATACGCTTTACAGCACGGTGCGCTTCGGCAACGTGCTGGGCAGCGCCGGCAGCGTCATCCCGAAGTTTCAGGAACAGATCGCCCGTGGCGGTCCGGTCACGGTCACCCACCCGGACATCATCCGCTACTTCATGTCCATTCCCGAGGCGGCGCAACTGGTGCTGCAGGCCGCGCTGATGGGCGAGGGCGGCGAGGTGTTCGTGCTCGACATGGGCGAGCCGGTGCGCATTGCCGATCTGGCGCGTGACATGATCCGCCTGTCCGGTGCGTCGGAAGCCGATATCAGGGTCGAGTTCACCGGGCTCAGGCCGGGTGAGAAGCTGTACGAGGAACTGCTGGCCAGCGACGAAACCACGCGGCCCACGCATCACCCCAAGGTGCGCATCGCGCGTGCCCGGCCGGTGGACGATGCGCTCTGGCTGGCCCGTCTCGAACGCTGGCTGGGCGGCAGTCTGCCGGACGATCCGGCGGCCCTGCGCGGCGAGCTTGCGCAGTGGGTGCCCGAGTACGCGCCGCAGAACGACGGCCCGGCGCCGCTGCCTTCAGCTCCTGCATCGGGCGAACGCGTGAGCGGCGCATGAGCACCTGGGCCATCGGCGACCTGCAGGGCTGTTTCGATCCGCTCGAAACCCTGCTCGAACGCTGCGGCTTCGACCGCCGTCGCGACCGGCTGTGGTTCGTCGGCGACCTGATCAACCGCGGTCCGAAGTCGCTGGAAACGCTGCGTTTCGTGCGTGATCTGGGGGACGCGGCGGTCACCGTGCTGGGCAATCACGACCTGTCGCTGCTGATGATCGCGGCCGGCCACGGCAAGCTGCACCGGCTCGACACCTTCCACCATGTTCTGGACGCACCGGATTGCGACGAACTGGTGGATTGGCTGCGCCACCGGCCGATGATGCATGTCGATGGCCCGCATGTGCTGGTGCATGCCGGCCTGCTGCCGCACTGGGACGTGCCGCAGGCGCTCGGACTTGCGCGCGAGGTCGAACAGGCGCTGCGCGGCCCGGATCATGTCGAATTCATGGCGCGCATGTGGGGCAGCGAGCCGGCCGCGTGGAGCGACACGCTGGCCGGCTGGGACCGTCTCCGGGTCATCGTCAATGCGATGACCCGCATGCGCTTCTGCACGCCGGCCGGTCACATGGATTTCCACAGCAAGGGCGAGCCGGACGAACCGCCGGTCGGTCATCTGCCGTGGTACGCGATCGAAGGCGCGCGCTGGCGCACCCATACCGCGGTGTGCGGGCACTGGTCGGCGCTGGGCTATCGCACCGCACCCAATCTGATCGCGCTCGATTCCGGCTGTCTGTGGGGCGGCCAGCTCACCGCGGTACGGCTGGAGGACGGTACCGCAGTGCAGGTACCGTGCGAGCGCTGTGCCCGCATGTAGAGGCCGCCTCTGCGGCCGACCCCTATAGAATGCAGCCTCGACACGGAGACCTCGCACCATGATCGGGCTGTTCCTGATAACCCACAGCAGTTACGGCGAGTCGCTGATTCAGTGCGCCTGCCACGTGCTCAACACGCGGCCGGCCCAGATCGCGCAGCTCGGCGTGTCCGGGCAGGACGATCCGCTCGATCTGCTGCCGATGGCGCGTCGCCTGCTGTCGGTGGTCGACAGTGGCGAAGGCGTGCTGCTGCTGACCGATATTTTCGGCGCCACGCCGGCCAACCTCGCGCTCAAGCTGTGCGAGCCGGACCGGGTTGAGGCGGTCGCCGGCGTCAATCTGCCGATGCTGCTGCGCACGCTCACTTACCGTGAGCGCGAAGATCTGCACGGTCTGGTCAACAAGGCGGTCAGCGGTGGCCGCGACGGAGTGATGGCGATGAAGGTGGGGCGCGATGCCAAGACGTGAGATCGAAATCACCAACAAGCTTGGCCTGCACGCGCGGGCCTCGGCCAAGCTCACCCAGGTCGCCAGCCGTCATGGCTGCGAGGTGTGGCTGGAGCGCAATGGCCGGCGCATCAACGCCAAAAGCATCATGGGGGTGATGATGCTGGCTGCCGCCAAGGGGACGACCATCGTGATCGAAACCGAAGGCGCGGATGCCGATCAGGCCATGAGCGCGCTGGTGGCGCTGATAGAGGACAAGTTCGGCGAGGGCGAGTGAAGTGACCTTCACGCTGCATGGTCTGGCGGTGTCAGGTGGCATCGCCATCGGTCACGCCTATCTGGTGTCGCACGCGACGCTGGAAGTGGCCCACTACACGGTGACCGCACGCAGGGTCGAGAGCGAGGTGACCCGGCTGGGCACCGCCTTCGACGCGGTGCGTGCCGAACTGGCCGAATTGCGCAGCGGCCTGCTGACCGACAGTACCGAGGCGCGCGGCGAACTGCTGGCTTTCGTCGACCTGCACAGCATGATCCTCGATGATCCGACGCTGTTCGACGAAGCCTGCGAATACGTGCGCAGCCGCCGCTGCAACGCCGAATGGGCGATCAAGCGCCAGATGGACCGCCTGGTCGAACAGTTCGAACAGATCGACGACGCCTATCTGCGCAGCCGCAGCGCCGACGTGGTGCAGGTGGTCGAACGGGTGATCAAGGCGCTGGCCGGCAAGCGCAACCGCATGAGCACCCGCCGGCGCGACACCGACAGCATCGTGGTGGCGCACGACCTGTCGCCGGCCGACACCATACAGTTCAAGGCGCAGCGCATCGCCGCCTTCGTGACCGATCTCGGCGGCGCCACCTCGCACACCGCCATCGTTGCGCGCAGCCTCGCCATTCCGGCGCTGGTCGGCATGCATCAGGCGCGCAGGCTGATACAGGACGACGATCTGCTCATCGTCGATGGCCTGCGCGGCGTGCTCATCATCAATCCGGACGAGCGCATTCTCGACGAGTACCGGCTGCGTGCGCGCGAGATCGAGATCGAGCGTTCCAAGCTCAAGCACCTCACGTCGGCGGTGGCCACCACGCTGGACGGCGAGCAGGTGCAGCTGTTTGCCAACATCGAACTGCCGCAGGACGTCGAACAGGTGAAGGAGGTCGAGGCGGACGGCATCGGCCTGTTCCGCACCGAATTCATGTTCCTGAACCGCGACGCGCTGCCGGACGAGGACGAACAGTTCGAGGCCTATCGCAGCGTGGTGCAGGCGATGAAGGGCAAGCCGGTCACGCTGCGCACGCTGGACATCGGCGCCGACAAGGCCTTGCGCGGTGCCGAGCGCAGCGAAGCCAATCCGGCGCTGGGCCTGCGCGCCATCCGCTACTGCCTGGCCGAGCCGCGCATGTTCGTCACCCAGCTGCGCGCCATCCTGCGCGCCGCCCACTACGGCAAGGTGCGCATCCTGCTGCCCATGGTGGCGTTCCAGCACGAAATCGAATCCGCGCTCGCGATGATCGCGCTGGCCAAGCAGCAGCTGCGCGAGGCCGGCCGCAAGTTCGACGACCGGGTCGAGATCGGTGCCATGGTCGAGATTCCGGCGGCGGCGATGGCGCTCGGCACGCTGATGAACCACTTCAGCTTCCTGTCCATCGGCACCAACGATCTGATCCAGTACACGCTGGCGATCGACCGTGCCGACGAGGCGGTGGCGCATCTGTACGACCCGCTGCATCCGGCGGTGCTGCGGCTGGTGCAGCAGGTGATCGCCCAGGCCAAGCGGGTGGGCATGCCGGTGGCCGTGTGTGGCGAAATGGCCGGCGAGCCGCAGTTCGCCCGCCTGCTGCTGGGCATGGGACTGCGTCAGTTCTCGATGCATCCGTCGCAGCTGCTGGAGGTGAAGCGCGAGGTGCTGCGCTGCGACTGCGGCGACGTGGCGCCGCGCGTGATCAAGCTGCTGCGCTCCGACGACCCGATCCGCATCCGCGAGCAGCTCGAACGCATCAACGCCGGCAGCACGCCGGTGCAGTGAGCCGCATGCGCATCCTGGGCATAGACCCCGGCCTGCGCATCACCGGCTTCGGCGTGCTCGAAGCCGAGGGCGCCCAGCTGCGTTACGTCGCCAGCGGCCGCATCACCTCGAACGAGCGCGAGCCGCTGCCGTCGCGCATCGCCACGCTGTTTTCCGGCATACGCGAAGTGGTCGATACCTGGCAGCCGACGCACGCGGCGGTCGAAATCGTGTTCGTGAACGTGAATCCGCAATCGACGCTGCTGCTGGGCCAGGCGCGCGGTGCCGCGCTGTCGGCACTGACCGCCACCGGTCTGCCGGTGGCCGAATACACCGCGCTGCAGGTGAAACAGGCGGTGGTCGGCCACGGCAAGGCGAACAAGGACCAGGTGCAGTACATGGTGGCCCGCCTGCTCGCGCTGGCCGCAGCCCCCGGTGCCGACGCCGCCGATGCGCTGGCCTGCGCCATCTGCCATGCGCACGCTGCCCGCGGCATGGGCGCCATCGGCGGGCCGGGGGCACGCCGTCGCGGCGGGCGTATCATCGCGCGTCGTCCGGCCTGATTCCGGGAGCGGCGCCCCCGCCGCGACGCGGCCCGTGCAGGGCGCCTCTTCTGCTCACGGCCAGAATCGCGGCGGGGGCGCCGCTCCCACGGCACCCTGACCCGGCACCCCATCCTTCCTCCCAGGAGTCCTCATGATCGGTCGCCTCACCGGCACCCTGCTGGAAAAGAATCCGCCGCGCATCCTGCTTGATGTACAGGGCGTGGGCTATGAAGTCGATGTGCCAATGAGCACCTTCTACAACCTGCCGGCCGCTGGCGAGCGGGTGACGCTGCACACCCATTTCGTGGTGCGCGAGGACGGTCACTTCCTGTTCGGTTTCGGCGCGCCAGCCGAACTGGCGGCTTTCCGCCAGCTGGTGAAGATCAGCGGCATCGGGCCGCGCATGGCGCTGGCGGTGCTGTCCGGCATGTCGGTCGATGAACTGGCGCGCGTGGTGGCGGCGCAGGAAGCGGGCCGGCTCACGAAAATTCCGGGCATCGGCAAGAAGACCGCCGAACGCCTGCTGCTGGAACTGCGCGACAAGCTGATGCCCACGGTGTCGCTGGCGGCCGCGGTGGCGCCGGATGCCGGTGCGGACATCCTGAACGCGCTGATGGCGCTTGGCTACAGCGATCGCGAGGCGCAGGCGGCGCTGAAGACCCTGCCGGAAGGCGTGGGCGTGTCAGACGGCATCCGGCAGGCGCTGAAGGCGCTGTCCAAGGCCTGAAAAAGGGGCAGCAGCGGGGCCGCGCCCCGCTCAGAACTCCAGCGAGTCCGCGAACTTCAGTGCGCTGAGCTGGGCACGGTTGACCGCATCCGGCTGCAGGCCCAGCGAATGGGTCAGTTCGGCCAGCGCGTGGGCAGTGGGCTCCTCGCAGGCGCGCGCCAGTTTGAGGAAGGGCGTGTAGGCGCCGTCGCGGCCCAGCAGCGCGTCACTGATGCGGTCCGGCAGCGTCATCTCTTCCAGCACCGCTTCCATCGGTGCGCCCAGCAGGCGGTCCAGCAGCGAGAAGGCGCCGGCGATGAACAGGTTGTCGTGTTCCTCGCGCGGGAAGAATTCGGCGCCCAGCACTTCCATCAGCCGGCCGCGTGCGATCGCCGCCTGCATCAGCGCCGGGGCCGACGGATCCTTGGCAGCGGTCACCAGCAGCAGCGACAGCCACTTGTTCAGCTTTTCGTAGCCGAGGATGACCACCGCGTGGCGGAAGGACTGCACCTCGCACATCAGTCCGAAACCGGCCGAGTTGATGTAGCGCAGCAGCTTGAAGGACAGCGCCACGTCCTGCTTGAGCGCGGTTTCGATCTTCTGCACGTCGGCGTTGTGGCGCACCAGATTCAGCACGCGCACGATCTGCGCATGCCCGGGCGCCAGCTTCTTGCCGGCCGCGGCCTGCAGGCCGGCCTTGAAGAACCAGCCGGTGGCGCCGCCGTAGCCGGCCTTCACCGCGGCGTCGAACCCGGTCACGTCCTCGATGCCGGTGGCCAGCGGAATGCCCGCCACCTGGATGGTGGAGGGCTGCACCCGGGCATCCGCCATCACGAAGCGGAAATTCAGCCCGGCCGGCAGGCCGATACCGGCCTTGTAGTCGGACAGCACCAGCGGCAGCCCGGCCTGGGCCAGCTGGCCCACCGCGCCGGCAGTGACCGGGTCGGCCAGCGACGGCGCGTTCACTTCCAGCATGGCGCCTTCCGGCGCAATCCAGTCAGCCAGCGTGGCGTCCGGCGTGCAGCCGGCCAGCCCGACGAACACCGGGCGGGCCAGCGGCCAGTCCTCGCCCAGCGCTTCCAGTGCGTGGACCGCGGTGGCGCAGTCCGGGGCGTGCACCCGCATGCGGGTGGCGGTGATCGCACGCTGCTTGTTGACGACCGGTTCGCGGGTGAGGAAGACGTTCGGGCTCATGGGGTGGATCAGGTCGAATAGGTGAATGAATCGGCGTGAAAGTGCTCTATCGGCAGCGCGCGCTGGCGGGTGAAGTCGTCCCTGGCCGCGTCGATCATGGCCGGACCGCCGCAGGCATACACCTGGTGGCCGGACAGGTCGGGCAGATCGGCCATCACCACCTGATGGACCAGACCGGTGCGGCCGGTCCAGGCGTCGCCGGCGGCGGGCTCGGACAGCACCGGCACGTAGCGGAAGCCGGGCAGGGCGGCGGTCCAGCTTTCGGCCAGTTCGTTCATGTACAGGTCCTGCTTCGTGCGCGCGCCCCAGTACAGCGTGATCGGCTGCGTGTAACCCACCTTGATCGCGTGCTCGATCACCGCCTTCATCGGCGCGAAGCCGGTGCCGCCAGCCACCATCACCACCGGGCGCGCCACGTCCTCGCGCAGGAAGAAGCTGCCGTGCGGGCCTTCGAAGCGCAGGATGTCGCGCTCCTTCATGCTGTTGAACACGTGGCCGGTGAAATGGCCGCCCGGCACTTCGCGGATGTGCAGCGTGATGAATTCGTCGTCGTGCGGCGCATTGGCGATCGAGAAGCTGCGGCGCTTGCCTTCCTTCAGCAGGAAATCGATGTACTGGCCGGCCAGGAACTGCAGGCGCTCGTTGGCCGGCAGCTTCAGCTTGAGCAGCATCACGTCGGGCGCGAGCTTCTGGATTTCCTGTACCCGGGTCGGCAGCGTGCGCACCGCGATGTCCCTCAGGCCGCCGACCTCGCGGCATTCGAGCACCAGGTCGGAGCGCGCGGTGGCCACGCAGAACAGCGCGTAGCCCTGGGTCTTTTCGGCATCGGTCAGCTTGGCGGCCTGATGCTGGCCGTAATCGACCGTGCCGGACAGAACCTTGCCCTTGCACGAGCCACAGGCGCCGTTGCGGCAGCCATAGGGCAGGTTGAAGCCGGCAGTGAGCGCGGCGTCGAGCAGGCGGGTTTCGGCATCGGTGGTGAAACAGTGCTGGCTGGGCTGGAGGGTGACCTGATAGGACATGGCTGCGTGAGACAATCCGGTAATGAACAGAACGAAACGGTCGCGACGGTCCGCCCCTGCTGCATGGTGCGGCGCGCGGTCAAGACTGCTGATTGTAGGCTGTGGCGACGTCGCGCGTCGCGCCCTGCCCGGTTTGACGCGTCGCGTGCGCGTGCTGGCGCTTGCCCGCAGCGCCGGGTCGGCCGCTGCGCTGCGCCCGCTGGGCGTGCGCTGCGTGCGGGCCGATCTCGACGACCGGCGCAGCCTGCGACGGATTGGTGCGCTCGCCCGCTGGGTCTGGCATTTCGCGCCGCCGCCCAATAGCGGGGGGCCGACCGATGCGCGCAGCCGCGCGCTGGTCGACGTGCTGACGGCCGCCGGCCGCGTGCGGCGCCTGTGCTACATCAGCACCAGCGGCGTCTATGGCGACTGCGCCGGCGCCGTGGTGCCGGAAACCCGGCCGTTGCGCCCCGCCAGCGCCCGCGGCAAGCGGCGGGTCGATGCCGAGCGGGCGGTGCGTACGCTGGCACGCCGCGGCGTCGCGGTATCCATCCTGCGCGCGCCCGGCATCTACGGGCCGGACCGCCTGCCGCTGGACCGCCTGCGCCGCGGTGATCCGGTGCTGCGCGCCGAGGACGACGTGCACACCAATCACATCGACGCGGCCGATCTCGCCCGGCTGGCCTGGGCGGCGCTGCACCGCGCGCGCGGCGGGCGTACCTACAATGCCAGCGACGACACCCGGCTGAAGATGGCCGACTATTTCGACCGCGTGGCCGATGCCTGCGCGCTGCCGCGCCCGCCGCGGGTGTCGCGCGCCGAGGCTGGCGAGCGGCTGAGCCCGATGACGCTTTCCTTCATGAGCGAATCGCGGGTGCTGGACAACCGCCGCATGAAGCGCGAACTGCGCCTGCGGCTGGCACGGCCCGATGTCGACGCGGTGCTCGCCGCCGCACTGAATTCCTCTTCCACGACCTCCTGACCCTGTCGACCATGCAAAGCAGCTATCTGTGGGCCAAGGCCCTGCACATCGTTTTTGTCACCAGCTGGTTCGCCGGCCTGTTTTACCTGCCGCGTCTCTTCGTGAACCTCGCCATGCTCGGCCCGGAGGAAGTCGCGGTGCGCGACCGCCTGCTGCTGATGTCGCGCAAGCTGCTGCGCTTCATGGGCCCGCTGTCCGGACTCGCGGTCGGTTTCGGCCTGTGGCTGTGGCTGGGCGAGGGCATTTCCGGCGGCTGGATGCACGCCAAGCTCACGCTGGTGCTGCTGCTGATCGGCTATCACCATTACTGCGCACGGCTGCTGCGCGACTTCGAGGCCGGGCGCAACACGCGCAGCCATGTCTGGTACCGCTGGTTCAACGAAGCGCCGGTGCTGGTGCTGTTCGCGGTGGTCATCCTCGTCGTGCTGAAGCCCTTCTGAGCCATGAATACAACTTCGAACTCCCCCAGACCCGGCGTGCGCGCCGTTCGCCGCGTGGTCCGCGAAGAGCCGGAACTGAAGCCGGGCCAGCATTTCTTCTCGCCCTGTCCGCGCGGTCTTGAACCGGTGCTGGCCGAGGAACTGACCCGCCTCGGCGCGGCCGATGTGAAGGTGGTGCCGGGTGGCGTCGGCTTCACCGGTGAGTGGAAGCTGGTCTATACCGTCAATCTGGAAAGCCGCATTGCCACCCGCGTGCTGTGGCGCGTCGGTCAGGGGCCGTACCGCAAGGAAGACGACATCTACAGGCTGGCCTACGGGCTGCAGTGGGAACGCTGGTTCAGCCCCAAGCGCACGCTGCGCGTCTATACGACTGCAGTGCGCTCACCGCTGAAGAGCGTGGATTTCGTGACGCTGCGGGTGAAGGACGCAATCTGCGACCGCATGCGCGAACAGACCCGTCAGCGGCCCAGCATCGACACCGCCAATCCGGACGTGCGCGCCCACGTGTTCCTGACCGACCGCGAAGCCACGCTCTACCTCGATACCTCGGGCGAGCCGCTGTACAAGCGCGGCTTCAAGGTGGCTGCGGTCGAGGCGCCGATCAAGGAAAACCTCGCCGCCGGCATCATCATGCTGTCCGGCTGGGACAAGGTGGAGCCCTTCTTCGACCCGATGTGCGGCAGTGGCACCTTCCTGATCGAAGCGGCGCAGATGGCGCTCGACATCGCGCCCGGCCTCGGTCGCAGTTTCGCCTTCGAACATCTCACGCCGTTCAGCGCAGGGGTGTGGAGCACGGTGCGCGACGCCGCCGCCGCGCGCGCGCAGCCGCCACGTGAGCTGCCGATCTTCGGTTCCGACATTTCCGGCCGCGAACTGGCGCGCACCAAGGAAAACCTGCAGGCAGCAAAGCTGCCCTGGGTGGTGCGGGTCGAGGGCGCCGACGTGCTGGACCGCGAACCGCCTACCGACCACGGCGTGATGGTGACCAACCCGCCCTACGGCGTGCGGCTGGAAGACAAACCGGCGCTGGACGCCTTCTACCCGAAGCTGGGTGACCTGCTGAAGCAGCGCTACGCCGGCTGGCGCTGCCATTTCATCACCGCCGATCCGGACTTTCCGAAGCTGATCAAGCTGAAGGCCAGCCGCCGTACGCCGCTGTTCAACGGTGCGCTGGAATGCCGGCTGTTCGAGTACCGCATGGTCGAAGGCAGCCTGCGCACGCGCAAACCGGAGGCGGGCGAAGAAGATTGATCACCGGCCGCGACGGGGGGCTTGATCCTCGGTCGTTTCCTTTCAACGCTTCCATCGCGGCGAGGTCGCCGCTTCCACCGAAGCAGAGCCGGCCGTCGCCAGCCCCGCGGGAGCGGCGCCCCCGCCGCGATACGGGGCAGGGTCAAGCGCCGGCGGTCGTGACTGGCCCCACCTTTCCCGTACTGATCTTTCGCATGCGAAGCGAAATTTTTTTGCATCGCAGCACGCCCTTGATGCACGTCAATTCCCTGCCGGGCATGGGGGATTAGCGTGGCGACATGAGATGCCGCAACGGTTTCACGAGAACTGTCACGGCACCGGTTGCTTACATTCATCAGGGAGAAACACCATGAACACCCTTCGCCACGCACTCGCAGCAAGCGTGCTCGCGCTCACTGCAGGCAGCGCCTTCGCCGCCGATGCCGCCACCGACGCCGCCATGGTCAAGCTGGCCGGCAACAGCGGCTGTACCGTGTGCCACAGCGTCGAGCCTTCGACCAAGGCAGGCGAAAAGCCGGTCGGCCCGGCCTGGCGCGATGTCGCCGCGCGCTACGCCGGCAACAAGGACGCGCAGAAGACCCTGACCCAGACCGTGATGAAGGGCTCCAACCCCTACGACAGCCACTGGAAGGGCAAGGCTGCCGGCCTGGCCATGCCGCCCAACGCGGTCGCGATCAACGAAGCCGACGCTGGCAAGCTGGTGGGCTGGATCCTGTCGCTGAACACGAAGTGAGGCCGTGCCGGGCCGGGCGCCCGGCTTGACTTGAACCCCGCACCCCCTTAAGGTGCGGGTCCGCGCCGATTTGAGCCTCCAGCTTGCGGGCGCGTTATAAATGCCGCTAAAGCGAGCTGCCCACGACCCGTCAGCACGCTTTCCGCGTCCGGCGGGTTTTTCGTTTCTGTCTCCCGCCTTTCGATGATCACGGGTCGCCGCTCCACGGAGAGACCCGATGATTCGTCCAGACTGCACCGAACAGCTCAAGGCCCTGATGGCCCGCCGCATCCTCATCCTGGATGGCGCGATGGGCACCATGGTGCAGAAGCACCGTCTGGTCGAGGCCGACTACCGTGGCACGCGCTTCGCTGATCACCCGAAGGACCTCAAGGGCAACAACGACCTGCTGCTGCTGACGCGGCCGGACGTGATCCGCGGCATCCACGCGGCCTACCTCGAGGCCGGCGCGGACATCATCGAAACCAACACCTTCAACGCCACCACGATTTCCCAGGCCGAGTACGGCCTGGAAGCCATCGTGCATGAGCTGAACGTCGAAGGTGCGCGCATCGCGCGCGAGGCGTGCGACGAATACACCGCGAAGAATCCGGACAAGCCGCGCTTCGTCGCCGGCGTGCTCGGCCCGACCTCGCGCACCTGTTCACTGTCGCCGGACGTGAACGATCCGGGCTTCCGCAATGTCACCTTCGACCAGCTGGTCGAGGACTACGTCGCCGCGGCGCGCGGCCTGACCGAGGGCGGCGCCGACCTGCTGCTGGTCGAAACCATTTTCGACACGCTGAATGCCAAGGCCGCGCTGTTCGCGCTGGAACAGTTCTTCGACGAGGCCGGCCGGCGCTGGCCCATCATGATTTCCGGCACCATCACTGATGCCTCCGGCCGCACGCTGTCCGGCCAGACCGCCGAGGCGTTCTGGAATTCGCTGCGCCATTCCAACCCGATCTCCTTCGGTTTCAACTGCGCGCTCGGCCCGAAGGACATGCGCCAGCACGTCGAGGAACTGGCGCATCTGGCCGACACCCACGTGTCCGCCCACCCGAACGCCGGCCTGCCGAACGCCTTCGGCGAATACGACGAAACGCCGGCCGACATGGTGAATCACCTGCGCGAGTGGGCGCAGTCCGGCTTCCTGAACATTGTCGGCGGCTGCTGTGGCACCACGCCTGACCACATCGCCGCGTTCGCGCAGGCGATGGACGGCATGGCGCCGCGCGTCGTGCCGGAGATCGAGCGCAAGCTGCGCCTGTCCGGGCTGGAAGCGTTCAACGTGGGCGCCGATTCGCTGTTCGTGAACGTCGGCGAGCGTACCAACGTGACCGGCTCGCGCGCCTTCGCGAAAATGATCCTGGAATCGCGCTTCGACGACGCGCTGGCGGTGGCCCGCCAGCAGGTCGAGAACGGCGCCCAGGTGATCGACATCAATATGGACGAGGCGATGCTGGATTCGGTCGCCGCGATGGAGCGTTTCCTGAAGCTCATCGCCTCCGAGCCGGACATTTCGCGCGTGCCCATCATGCTCGACTCGTCGAAGTGGAGCGTGATCGAAGCCGGCCTGAAGTGCATCCAGGGCAAGGGCGTCATCAATTCGATCTCGATGAAGGAAGGCGAGGCCGAATTCCTGCGCCAGGCCAGGCTCGCGCGCCGCTACGGCGCTGCGGTTATCGTGATGGCCTTCGACGAAAAGGGTCAGGCCGACACCTACCAGCGCAAGACCGAAATCTGCCAGCGCGCCTACACGCTGCTGACCGAACAGGTGGGCTTCCCGCCGGAAGACATCATTTTCGATCCGAACATTTTCGCCATCGCCACCGGCATCGCCGAGCACGACAACTACGCGGTCGATTACATCGAAGCGGTGGGCTGGATACACAGGAACCTGCCGTACGCCAAGACGTCAGGCGGCGTGTCCAATGTGAGCTTCTCCTTCCGTGGCAATGACCCGGTGCGCGAGGCGATCCACACCGTGTTCCTGTACCACGCGATCAGCAATGGTCTGTCGATGGGCATCGTGAACGCCGGCCAGCTGGGCGTATATGAAGACATTCCGCAGCCGCTGCGCGACAAGGTCGAGGACGTGGTGCTCAATCGCCACCCGGGGGCCGGCGACGCGCTGGTCGAATTCGCCATCACGGTGAAGGGTCAGGCGAAGGAATCGACGCAGGATCTGGCCTGGCGCGAATGGCCGGTCGACAAGCGCCTCGAACATGCGCTGGTCAAGGGCATCACCGAATTCGTGGTCGAGGACACCGAAGAGGTACGCGCGCGGCTGGAAGCCGAAGGCAAGCCGCCGCTGGCGGTGATCGAAGGCCCGCTGATGGCCGGCATGAACCACGTGGGCGACCTGTTCGGTGCCGGCAAGATGTTCCTGCCGCAGGTGGTGAAGTCGGCCCGCGTGATGAAGCAGGCGGTGGCGCATCTGCAGCCCTATATCGAGGCGTCGAAGAAGGCCGGCGAAACCAAGGGCCGGGTCGTCATGGCCACGGTGAAGGGCGATGTGCACGACATCGGCAAGAACATCGTCGGCGTGGTGCTCGGCTGCAATGGCTACGAGGTGATCGACCTCGGCGTCATGGTGTCGTGCGACCGCATCCTGCACACCGCGCGTGAGCAGAAGGCGGACATCATCGGCCTGTCCGGCCTGATCACGCCGTCGCTGGAGGAAATGAGCCACGTCGCGTCGGAAATGAAGCGCGAGGGCTTCGACATTCCGCTGCTGATCGGCGGCGCCACCACCTCGCGTGCGCACACCGCGATCAAGATCGCGCCCCATTACGACCACCCGGTGGTGTATGTACCCGACGCCTCGCGCGCAGTGGGTGTCGCCACCAGCCTGCTGTCGCAGGAACAGCGCGCTGCCTATGCCGCAGAAGTGGCCGCCGACTACGTGAAGATCCGCGAACAGCACGCGGCCAAGAAGGGCCAGAAGCTGGTGTCGCTGAACGATGCGCGCGACAACGCCTATTGCTGCGGCTGGGGGACCGAGGTCATTCCCGAGAAGCCGAACACGATCGGCCGCCAGGTGATCGCCGATCAGGATCTGGCGGCGCTGGTGGACTACATCGACTGGGGCCCTTTCTTCCAGACCTGGGAACTGTCGGGTCCGTATCCGGCCATCCTCGACGATGCCGTCGTCGGCGAGGAAGCGCGCAAGCTGCTGGCCGACGCGCAGGCCATGCTGCACCAGATCATTGCCGGCAAGTGGCTCACCGCGCGCGCGGTCTATGGTGTGTGGCCGGCCAACAGCCGCGGCGACGACATCGAGTTCTATGCCGACGAGACGCGTCTGAACACCGCGATGACCTGGCACAACCTGCGCCAGCAGCACGAACGTCCGGCCGGCAAGCCGCATTACTGCCTGTCCGATTTCGTTGCGCCGCGCGCCAGTGGCGTGGCCGACTGGGCGGGCGCCTTCGTGGTGACCGCCGGCATCGGCATCGAAACCAGGCTGGCCGAGTTCGAGAAGACGCACGACGACTACAGCAGCATCATGCTGAAGGCGCTGGCCGACCGTCTGGCCGAAGCCTTCGCCGAGTATCTGCACGCGAAGGTACGGCGCGAGGACTGGGGCTATGCGCGCGACGAACAGCTCGACAACGCGGCGCTGATCGCCGAGAAGTACCGCGGCATCCGGCCGGCGCCGGGCTATCCGGCCTGCCCGGATCACACCGAGAAGGGCGACCTGTTCCGTCTGCTCGACGCCGAGGCGGCGATCGGCGTGTCGCTGACCGAAAGCTACGCCATGCTGCCGACCGCGGCGGTGAGCGGCTTCTACCTCGCCCACCCGGACGCGCAGTATTTCGCGATCACCAAGGTGGGTGCCGATCAGGTGGCCGATCTGGCGGCCCGCAAGGGCATGCCCGAGCCGGTGATGAAGCGCTGGCTGGCGCCGGTGATCTGACCGGCGGTCTGTGTCAGGCCGCGTGGCGGGCGTGCCCTGCCGCGCGGCCCTTGTAATACGAAGCGCGCCGGTGCGACCGCTTCGATGAAACGATGAAACATGTGTTGAGGCCGATGCAGGCGGCTGATGTCCCTGAAATCCTGCGCCTGCAGGCCGCGGCCTATGCAACGGCCGCCTTCGAACCGGAATCCGCGGCGGTCTATCTGAACCGGATGGCGCTGGCGCCCGACCTGTGCTGGGTGGCCGCCGATCCGCAGGGCGGGCTGTTCGGTTACCTGCTGTCCCACCCCTGGCACGCCGGCAAGCCGCCGGCACTCGACACCGTGCTCGCTGCGCTGCCCCGTCCGGCCACCCACTGGTATCTGCACGACTGCGCGGTCGATGCCCGTGCGCGCGGCGGCGGTGTCGCCGCGGCGCTGTATGAAGCCGCCCACGACGCGGCGGTGTGCCGCGGCCTGGCATCCTCCGCGCTGGTGGCGGTCGGCCAGGCTGCCGCGTACTGGGGGAGGCGCGGCTACCTGCCGGTCGGCGCGGACCATGCGCTGGACAGCTATGGCGACAGTGCCTGCTACATGACACGCGCGCTCGGGTGATCAGCGACCCGTGGGTGCGCTGCGTGTCATGACCCCCGCGCTGATCTGACACCCCTCGCAATATCGGAGCGGCTGGCGAGCCGTCCGTCAGCGCCCCGACGCGCGGCGGCGGCAAGAATCGCCAGACCTGCGAGGCTCATCGCCCAAGTCTGAGGTTCGGGCACGGTGGTGACGTTGTAGGCATCGATCTGGCCGGACGCTGCGGCCATGGCGGTGCCGGCAGACAGCGAAATGCCCCTGAGCGCCAGCGTGTCGTCGAACAGGGAGACGGAGGCCTCGCTGCCGGCGCCCGGCACATAGGCATAGGCACCGGCCAGCACGCGAATGTGCAGCGTTTCGCCATAGGTGTAGCCGACGTTGACGGTGAGGGTGGAATCGACGACCCGGAGGCCATTGCTCTGCTGTTCGAGCCGGCTGTATGCGGTATGCACGCTGGCCGGATGCGTGTTCGCGATGCCCTGATCGAGGCCGGCATTCAGGATGAAGTGATAGTCGGCCAGTTCCGGTACGTCATCGGGTGTTGTGAACACGTACAGGAAAAGTCCTGCCTGACCGCCGTTCGACCCGTTGAGTGCCGCAAGCAGGTCGAACGTAAGGGTGGCCGTGCCTGCGCCGCTGCCGCCGGTGAATGTCCACTCGTCGTCCCATACCGAGAACGCCCGCGTGTAGGCGTAGTCGCCGATGGAGTAGGCATATGCGCTGAGCGTGTGCCCGCCGTGGCGGGTGCGGGCGAATGTGTTGACCAGCGCCTGCTGTGACGGGCCGACCGCCTCGGCGATCGCGGCAGTGCTGCCGTCGCTGCGCGCGACATGTTCAAGCGGATAGCCGCTGCCGTCGAAGGCGTAGTAGTTCGCTTCGGAGTAGGTCGAGGTGAGGGCGAACGCACTGCCTGCAGGCAGCAGGGAGGCGAGGCAGGCGCTGAGCGCGATGCGGGACAGAGGTCGGGACATGATGGACTCCGGGGACAGGGCACGAACCGTTCGCGCCATGGCGTCAAGCTAGTCGAATGGAATCCCCATGGCGATCCAACTTAGGTTCATGACTTCGGTTCCCGCCCGCTGGGGTGCCATGCACCGGGGCGGGCGGTGGCTGGCCACCGCCCGGATGGTCAGAGACCTGCAGGAGCGGCGATTGTGGGAGCGGCGCCTCGCCGCGATGGGGCCTTCGCTCACGCGCTGCCTTCGTTTCAAGACCGAAATCGCGGCGGGGCGCCGCTCCCACAACCCCATCCTGGCCGCCGCGCCCACCGGGGGACATCGGTGCTTCGCCCGCAGACAGCGGCTCAGCTGTCCGGCAGCAGCGCCTGTCTTTCCTGCGCGCTCAGTGTCAGCGTGCGATACACGCTCCATGCGGCGAAGGCGTCGTTGGCCGCATAGAGCTTCTGCGCGTCGGTCAGCCGCGGCATCGCCCAGTTCGTGGTGGTGACCGCCTTGGACTTGCGGAAATTGCAGCCCAGTGTCAGCCCGACCGCGGCGCGCGCGCCCATCGAACTGTTGTAGCCGCGGCGGCGGAACACCGCGTCGAGGTCCAGCACCGCCCGCAGCGTGGCGCCGAGGTTGGCGCGGATCTGCGCGCGGTCGGCGGACAGGCCGAAGCCCACTTTCAGCAGCGCCGGGTCTTCCAGCAGTGCCACGATGGCCGCGCGATGGGCGGGGTTGCCGGCCTGCAGCAGCCAGGCACGGTCGTGCAGCGCGAACTGCACCAGATGCGGTCCGCTGCTCACTTCGCCCGGCTTGAAGGTGGGTTTCGATTCGGTGTCGAAGCCGGCTTCGCCGGCGCTGCGCAGCGCGTCGATGGCAGCTGCCAGCGCCTCCGGTGTGGCCGGTACTTCGATCCGTTCCAGCGTCAGCCCGGCGAAGGGCGGCAGGGCGTCGGTTTCGGCCTTGGTCGGCCCCATCTTCCTCATGCCGCGGCCGCCGGCAGCAGCGACACGACGGTGTCCGGTGGCCGGCACAGCTTCGCGCCCAGCGGGGTGACGACGATGGGACGGTTCAGCAGCACCGGGTGAGCGGCGATGGCTGCGATCAGCGCATCGTCGTCGAGCGCCTCGCTGTCCAGCCCCAGTTCGGCGTAGATGGCTTCCTTGCTGCGCATCAGTGCGCGTACCGGCACCTGGCAGGCGGCGACCAGCACCGCGATCTGGTTGGCGTCGAGCGGCGTCTGCAGGTACTCGATGACACGCGGGGTGATGCCGCGCTCGCGCAGGATGTCGAGCACGCCGCGCGAGTTGCTGCATTTCGGGTTGTGATGGACGGTGACGTCGAAATCCATGAGGGCGTCCGGTCAGAGTGATGGCCGGACGATAGCAGAGCGCGCCCGGCCCGGTCAGGCGCGGGCGCGTTCCGCCGCTCACTTCACCGGCAGCACGGCGGGCTGGCCGGCCTTCTTCACCATGAATACCGCGAAGCGCGCAGGCGCCGTGGCGCTCAGATTGCGCGCCTGGGTGTGGATGTCGCCCGGCTTTTCCTCGAACACGTCGCCCGGTTTCAGACGCCGTTCGGGACCGCCCTGCACCTGCATCAGCACTTCGCCTTCGAGCATGTAGACGAATACATGCGCGTCATGACGGTGAGGCGCGCTGATTTCACCCGGTGCCAGCGTCACCACCAGCAGGATGCCTTCGTCCAGGCCCGGCTGCAGCGGCTGACTCAGCCGCAGCGCCACACCGCCGACCGCATGTGCGTGATCGGCGGCGCATGCCGGCATGACCAGCGCGAGCAGCAGTGCCGCGAGTGCGCTCAGTCGCCCTGTGCCGGCCCTCATGCTGCCCTCGGTTCGATCGCCTGGTGCATCGAGCCGTACGTTGTCTGACCCCTCGTTGGCCGCACCGCTGCCGATGCGGATGAGCGCTTTCGCGCGGGACTGCAGCGTCGTGCAGGCATCCGCAGCGAGGCGGACATGGGGCAGGCGCAGGCCGTGCATGATTCTCTCCGTTGTCTGGGCGCTCCGGAAATCGGTGCGCGCGTCAGCAAGACGTTTGAGGCGTCTGTGCTGTGACAGGAATCAATCGACCCGGAAGCCGGTGAGTTTGTCCGGGTTCAGTACGCCGTACAGCGCGACCACCCGCTCGCCGTCGGTCACCACCGACAGCGTCGAGTGCAGCACGCCCTTGCGGAAGCGAAGGATGGCCGATTCGCCATTGACCCTGCCTTCGCGCCATTCGAGGCAGATGTCCGGATTGCGCGCCACCGCGTAATACAGCCAGGCGATGCGGGGGGCGCCGTGCAGTGGTCTGAGCGTGGCCCAGGTCTTGCCGCCGCCGTCCGAGATCGACAGGGCGTCCTCGGCCAGCAGGCTTTCGATGTCGTCGCGCTTGCCCGACTCCGCTGCGGCCATGAAGGCGCGCAGCACCCGCAGGTGAGCGTCGCGGTCCACCGGAAAGCGCGGCCGCCGGTCGGCGACCCGGGCTTTCGCGCGATGCACCAGCTGGCGGCAGGCAGCTTCGCTGCGTTCGAGCGCGCGTGCGACTTCAGGGTAGTCGTAGTCGAACACCTCGCGCAGCAGAAAGGCGGCGCGCTCGTCCGGAGTGAGGCGTTCGAGTACCGCGATGAAGGCGATCGACAGGTTGTCGGCCAGTTCCAGTCGCGCCTCCGGCATGATCGGGTCGGCCGCGTCCAGCGGTTCCGGCAGCCAGGGGCCGATGTAGTGCTGCGTTTCCGCCTTGCGGGCGCGCAGGCGGTCCAGGCTGAGCCGGGTCACCGTGGTCACCAGCCAGGCCTCGGCCGAGCGCAGGTCTTCCGGCGCCGATTCGTGCCAGCGCAGCCAGGCGTCCTGCACCACGTCTTCCGCGTCGGCGCGCGAACCCAGCATGCGGTAGGCAATGCCGGCGAGGCGGGTGCGGTGCGGGTCGAAGCTGCGGGCGAGGTCGGACATGTCAGTGCGGGGCGCGTATGCAGGGCGACACTGTAGACGCAGACACCCGGGCCGTTGTGACATGCCGGCGCCAGGCGCACGGCGACGACGGGTGTCCGCGTCCGCGAACACCCGTCGCGCTCACATTTCTTCAGGCCCGTCGCGCGTCCGGCTTCAGCCCTTCAGCGCGTTGTAGCTGGTGATCAGGTTGCGGTAGTCCGGGATGTGGTTGGACAGCAGCGTCGCCAGGCCTTCGACGTCGTTGCGCCAGTCGCGGTGCAGTTCGCACGCCACGCCGAACCAGTTGATCAGCTGGGCGCCGGCCTGCGACATGCGGTCCCAGGCGGAGTGGCGGGCGATGTCGTTGAAGGTGCCGGAGGCGTCGGTCACGACGAACACGTCGAAGCCTTCTTCGATCGCCGACAGGGCCGGGAAGGCGACGCACACTTCGGTCACCACACCGGCAATGATGAGCTGCCTGCGGCCGGTGGCCTTGATCGCCTTGACGAAGTCCTCGTTGTCCCGGGGGCTGTTCGCGGCCGGTTTGTCCGATGCGCCCTGGCCTGATGCCCTTCAGAGCAAGGCGCAGAGACGCGGACTGACTGGGTGTCAGTCAAGGATCTGCAACGCAGCTATGGAGGGCATCAGGCCAGGGCCCTCCGGGTTGGTGTTCAGAGGGCTGCGCACTGCGTTGCACTCCTCGTCGAGACGGCCAGTCTCGACAGCGTCGCGCGCCTTGTTCGCAACCCTCTGAACGCCAACGCATTGGACAGACCGGCCGCGAACAGCCCCCTGTTGATCTGGCCCGGGCGGGCGACGTAGGGCGCGTCCGGGAACAGCTCTTTCAGTTCCGGCATCAGCGGGCCGTTCGGGCCCTGTTCGAAGCTGGTGGTCAGGATGGTGGGCAGCTTGAAGTACTTGGCCAGATCGGCAGTGGCCAGCACGTTGTTGCGGAACTTGTCCGGATCGATGTCGCGCACCAGCGACAGCAGGCCCGCCTGGTGGTCCACCAGCAGCATCACGGCGTCGTCCTTGTTCAGCTTCTTGTAGGTCGTGGTCATGGCAATTCTCCTTGCAGTTGAGGTTGGGTGCCGGGTGGGTGGCTTTGGCCTTTGTGGCGCCCGGCGGAGTGATCCCTGCGCGCCCCGGTGCGCGCAGGGGGTGAAACGGATCAGGTTGTCGCGGCTTCGAAACGACCGCGAGGTCGTCCGAATCGCGCTTTCTTACGGTGCGCGGCAATCAGCATGCTCGCAGGGCAAGGCGCGCCGACGCTGACGGACTGGCTGTCCGTCGAGGAGGTGCAACGCAGCCATGCGAGCATGCTGATCGCCGCCCAACGGGTTGACCGTGAGCCCCCTGCGCTCTGCGTTGTACTTCTTGCAGAGACAGCCAGTCTCAGCGGCGGCGTACGCCTTGATCGCACGGGGCTCACGATCAACGCACCGCAAGAAAGCGCGATTCGGACGACCTGAAGTCGTCGATCGCCTCGCGAATTTCATCCTTCGTGTTCATCACGAAGGGGCCGTAGCCGGCGATCGGTTCGTCTATCGGTGCGCCGGCCAGCAGCAGCACGGTGGCGTCGCTGTCTGCGGTGATCGAGAAGCCGCTGCCCTCGCGGTGATACAGCGCCATCTGCGCCTCGCGCACCGGCTGGCTGCCGTTGGCGCGTATCAGGCCGTGCAGCACCACCAGCGCCAGCGTGTGGCCCTCCGGCACCGTCAGTTCAAGGTCGGCGCCGGCCTTCAGCTTCAGGTCCCACACATCGATCGGCGTGAAGGTGCGCGCCGGCCCCCTGTGCCCAGCGTATTCGCCGGCGATGACGCGCAGATGTCCGGCGCCGCCTGCCAGCTCGACCACCGGAATGTCGGTCTTCGCCAGGTGCTGGTAGCCGGGCGCCGCACGCTTGTCGCGCGCCGGCAGGTTCACCCACAGCTGCACCATTTCCAGCGGACCGCCGCGGCGGGTGAAGTCCGGCGAGTGGAATTCCTCGTGGATGATGCCGGCACCGGCGGTCATCCACTGCACGTCGCCCGGGCCGATCACGCCGCCGGCGCCGGTCGAGTCCTGGTGGGCGACTTCGCCGTCATAGACGATGGTGACGGTTTCGAAGCCACGGTGCGGGTGACGGCCGACGCCGCGCGGCGTGTCCGACGGCTCGAAGCTGGCCGGGCCGGCGTAGTCGAGCAGCAGGAAGGGGCTCACGTGGCGGCCCATCGAATCGTAGGAAAACAGCGAGCGCACCGGAAAACCGTCGCCGACCCAGTGCTGGCGCGGGGCGCTGTACAGACCTGCAATCTTCTTCATGGCGTATCTCCTGTTCGTTCGCACCGTTCCGTCTGAACCGTGCTGCGTTGAGGTGAATACTAGATACGCGACAATCGGCCCGCTAGACCGCAAAATCGCTATTCAGCGTTCTATCGGTGGAACGATGGGAGAGGCCATGCAGGATTTGAACGATCTGTACTTCTTTGCCCGCGTGGTCGAGCACGGCGGCTTCGCGCCCGCCGCCCGCGCGCTCGACATGCACAAGTCCAAGCTCAGCCGGCGCATCGCGCTGCTGGAAGAGAAGCTGGGCGTGCGGCTGATCCAGCGCTCGACCCGCCGCTTCGCGGTGACCGAGATCGGCCAGGCCTATTACGGCCACTGTGTGGCCATGCTGGTCGAAGCCGAGGCGGCGCAGGAGGCGGTCGAGCGCACGCGCGCCGAGCCGCAGGGCATCGTGCGGCTGGCCTGCCCGACCGCGCTGCTCGAATACCAGGTGGCCGACATGCTGAGCCGCTACATGGTCGCCTGCCCGCGGGTGCAGATCCATGTGGAAAGCACCAACCGGCGCGTGGACGTGATCCGCGAAGGCTTCGACCTCGCCATCCGCGTGCGCTTTCCGCCGCTGGAGGACACCGATCTGGTGATGAAGGTGCTGGGCGACAGCCTGCAGCGCCTGGTCGCCCACCCGGATGTCGTTGCGCCGCTGGGCGAGGTGCGCGTGCCAGCCGATCTGGCGTCGGTGGCGAGCGTGGCCTGGGGGCCGGCGCAGCGCGAGCATCTGTGGGCGCTGGAAGGCCCGGACGGCGCCAGCGCCGAAGTCCGGCACGCGCCGCGGCTGGTGACCGACGATCTGGCCACGCTGCGCAGCGCCGCGCTGCACGGTATCGGCGTGGCCCAGCTGCCGACCATGATGGTGCGCGACGACCTTGCCAGCGGGCGGCTGATCGACGTGCTGCCGCACTGGGCGCCGCGCTGCGGCATCGCCCATGTCGTGTTCCCGTCGCGGCGCGGCCTGCTGCCTGCGGTGCGCGGGCTGGTGGACCATCTGGCGCGCGAGTTCGCGCAGCTGCCATCCGACCTGCCGGTGGCGGACCGTCCGCCCGCCAGTCGCGTCAGCGTGTGACGCCGGTCCGCGTCCTTCCGCGCCCTGTCAGGCGGAGGCCGGCCGGTTCCGGTCCTGCATGAAGTCGATGAAGGCGCGCAGCTTGCCCGGCATCTGTACCCGGTGCGGGTAGTACAGATAGAAGGCTTCCGCCGGCGCACAGCAGGCTTCCAGCAGCGGCACGAGCTGCCCGCTGCGCAGGTATTCGTCGGCGAACTGCCGGTACACGAAGGCCAGGCCGAGCCCCTGGCGCGCGGCGTCGAGCACGCAGCGCATTTCGGTGTGCACCAGACGGGTCGGCGGCTCGATCACGACGCGCTGGCCGTCCTGCTCGAAACGCCATTCGAAGTAGCACCCCATCGCGCCGAAACGCTGGCGTATGCAGGCGTGTTCGAGCACGTCCTCCGGCGCCGCGGGAGCGCCGTGCCGTGCGAGGTAGTCCGGCGCGGCCACCACCACCGTCCGCTGCGCCGCGCCCAGCGGCACCGCCACCATGTCGCGCTGTACCGCGTGCCCGAGCCGTATGCCGGCGTCGAAACCGCCGGCCACGATGTCCACCATCTGGTTGTCGATGACCACTTCCAGCGCGATGTCCGGGAACTGCCGCAGGAAGTCGGCCTGGTGCGGCTGGATCAGCGATACGAAAGCCACGTGCGAGGTGTTGATGCGCAGCAGGCCTCGCGGGCGGGCGGCGGTTTCGCCGACCTGCTGCACCGAACGGCGGATCTGCTCCAGCGCGGGCGCCAGCGAGCCCAGCAGCTGCGCGCCCTGTTCGGTGAGCCCAACGCTGCGCGTGGTGCGGTTGAACAGCCGCACGCCGAGCTGCGCTTCCAGCGTCTTCACGATCTTCGACATCGCGGTCGGCGTGACATCGAGTTCCGCCGCGGCGCGCGCGAAATTCAGGTGACGCGCGACGCTGTCGAAGGCGAGCAGGGCGCTCAGGCTGGTGGCTGACTTCCCGCCTTTGCTGGGCGACAGGTGCGGGCTGCGATCCCGGTTCATATTGAGAACCAACGGTTCATAGTGAATGCGATTTTATAGGGATTCACGGACAGAGTCCGGCTGCCTATCGTGGCCGCAACTGCCCGGCCGCTGCATCGCGGATGCCACTGGCCGGGCAGGGTTGCGTACCTCTCGTCATTTCAAAGGATCTCTGCCATGAAAACCTATCTCGTCATCGGTGCCGGCCCCGGCATCGCCCTTGCCACCGCCGAGCGCTTCGCCCGTGACGGCTTCCGCATCGTGCTTGCCGCGCGCAGCGGTCGCAGCATTGCTTCCGGGGTGGAGGCCCTGCGTGCGGCCGGCGCCACCGTCGAGGTCGACACCATAGACGCGGCCGATCCGCAGGCGGTGGCCGCGCTGGTGCGCCGCCACGCGCAGGATCTGGCCGTGCTGCACTACAACGCCGGCGTGCTGCATTACGACGCGGCCGGCGCGCTGCAGCCGCGCACGCTGGCGCAGGAAACCGTGGACAGCCTGGACAGCGACCTGCGCACCAATCTGACCAGCGCGCTGGCCGCGGTGCAGGCCGCGCAGGCGGTGATGGCAGGGCGCGGCGAGGGCAGCATCCTGCTGACCGGCGGCGGTTTCGGCGTCGAACCGACGCCGGCCTTCATCAATATCAGTGTCGCCAAGGCCGGCCTGCGTGCTGCCGCCCGCGCGCTGTTCGAGCCGGCGCGCGAGCAGGGCATCCACGTGGCGACGGTCACTGTCAGCACCCTGGTCGCTCCGGGCTCGGACAAGGCGAAAGAGGTGGCGGACGCCTTCCGGGCCCTGCACGCCCAGCCGCGCGGCGAATGGACCTGGGAAGCGGTGGTCGCCTGAACCGGGGCGGCAGGGGAACATCCGCCGCCGCGCGCTACTCTTGAAGGCCGTGCGCTCCGCACGGCCTTCAAGGATTCCGATGTTCCGCACCCTGAAAGACCTGTTCGACAGCTTCGCCGCGCCGGCGGCCGATCCGGCCGCCACAGAACACCAGCTGCAGCTGGCGACCGCGGTGCTGCTGGTCGAGGTGATGCGTGCCGATCCGGAGATCGGCGACGCCGAGCGCGCCGCCGCGATGCAGGCGCTGCGCGACAAGTTCGCGCTGGCCGACGACGAGGTCGAGCGGCTGATCGAACTGGCCACCACGACCGCCGCCGAGGCCTATGACTACCAGCGCTTCACCGGCCAGCTGAACCGCGCCTTCGACGCCCCCCGCAAGCTGCGCGTGATCGAGCTGATGTGGCAGGTCGCCTATGCCGACGGCCACCTGCATGCGCATGAGGCGCACGTGATGAAGAAGGTGGCCGAACTGCTCTACATTCCGCACGCCGACTACATCACCGCCAAGCTGGCCGCACGCGACGCTGCCGGCGTGCGCTGACGCGATCCGCATTGCGCCGGACGGCGGCTACACCGCACAATCGTGCCGGATATTCCGGCCCCTCCCATGTCCCTCACGCTGCCCGCCCAGACCCTCGCCTGCCACGAATGCGACCTGCTGCAGACCGAGCCCGCGCTCGCGCCCGGCCAGACCGCGCGCTGCGTGCGCTGTGGCGCCTTTCTCGCGCGCAATCCGCCGGACAGTCTCGACCGCACGCTGGCGCTCACGCTGACCGCCGCCATCCTGTACGTGATCGCCAATGCCTGGCCGCTGGTCGGCCTCGAAATGCAGGGGCGGCGGGTCGAGGTGACGCTGATCGGCGCGGTGCAGGCGCTGTGGTCCGAAGGCATGACGCCGGTGGCCGCGCTGGTGTTCGGCACCGCACTGCTGTTCCCGCTGCTTGAACTGGCAATGATTCTGGTGGTGCTCATTCCGCTGCGTCTGGGCCGGGTATCGCCGCGCATGGCGCCCTTCTTCCGGCTGGTGCGTTCGGTGCAGCCCTGGGGCATGGTCGAGGTGTTCCTGCTCGGCATGCTGGTGTCGCTGGTGAAGCTGTCGCACATGGCCACCGTGCTGCTCGGCCCGGCCTTCTGGGCGATGGCCGCGCTGATTCTGACCGTGACGCTGGCCGGCCGCGCCTTCGACACGCGGCTGCTGTGGCAGGCGCCGCCGGCGGGGGCCGGCGCATGAGGCCGGCGCTGACCGCACGCGAGGCCGGGCTGATGAGCTGCCACGTCTGCGGTCAGCTGGCGCGCCATGCCTGCGGCGCCCATCTGCGCTGCCCGCGCTGTCACGCGCCGCTGCATCTGCGCAAGCCGGCCAGCATATCGACCACCTGGGCGCTCATCGTCGCGTCGGCCATTCTGTTCGTGCCGGCCAACCTGCTGCCCATGATGACCACCTCGTCGCTGCTGGGCACCCAGCGCGACACCCTCATGAGCGGCGTGGTGTTCCTGTGGCACAGCGGCTCCTGGCCGCTGGCGGCGGTGGTGTTCTTCGCCAGCGTCGTGGTGCCGCTGCTGAAAATTCTCGCGCTGGCCTGGCTCACCGCATCGGTGCAGCGCCGTTCGCGTCGCCGCCTGATGCAGCGCGCGCGGCTGTACCGGCTGGTCGAATTCGTCGGCCGCTGGTCCATGCTGGACATCTACGTCATCACGCTGCTGGTGGCGCTGGTCAATTTCCGCGGCATCGCCACCATAGAGGCCGGCCCGGCTGCCATCGCCTTTGGCGCGGTGGTGGTGCTCACCATGTTTGCCGCCATGAGTTTCGATCCCCGCCTGATCTGGGACCCGCTCGCCGGGCCGGACGACCTTGCCCGCCATGACTGAACCGATGTCCGATCCACGTCCGTCTCCGCCCGATGCGCTGCCGACCGCGGTGGTCGAGCCGCCGCGCCGCTTCCGCATTCCGCTGGTGTGGATCATTCCCCTCGTGGCTGCGCTGATCGGGCTGTTTCTCGCGGCGCGCACCTGGATGGAGCAGGGGCCGGTCATCACGCTGCAGTTCCGCACCGGCGCCGGGCTGGAGCCGGGCAAGACCCGCATCAAGTACAGGGACATCGACGTCGGCGTGATCACCCGGGTCAAGCTGTCGGACGACGGCGCCCATGTGCAGGCCGAGGCGCAGATGGCGCGCGAGGCGGAGCGGCTGCTGGTCGAGGACACCCGCTTCTGGGTGGTCAGGCCGCGCGTGTCCGGCAGCGCGGTGTCCGGGCTCGATACGCTGCTGTCCGGTGCCTACGTCGGCATGGATGCCGGCAAGACCGATGCCTCCCGCCGCGATTTCGTGGCGCTGGAGGATGCCCCGGTGATCGCGCTCGACGTGCCCGGCCGCAGCTTCGCGCTGCACGCCGACAATCTCGGCTCGGTGGATGTCGGCACGCCGGTCTATTTCCGCCGCATTCCGGTCGGTCAGGTGACCGCGTTCAGGCTGGACGAACAGGGGCGTCATCTCGACATCCAGGTATTCATCAAGGCGCCCTACGACCGTTACGTGACGGTCGATACCCGCTTCTGGAACGCCAGCGGCATCGATCTCAGGCTGGGCGCCGATGGCCTGCAGCTGAACACCGAATCGGTCAGTTCCATTCTCACTGGCGGACTGGCTTTCGAGACGCCGGAAGGCGGCGACACCGAACCGGCCTCCGCGGACGCCGATTTCAAGGTGTTCACCACCCGTGCCGAGGCGCTGAAGCAGCCCAGCGCCAGCGCCCAGGTATGGCGGCTGCGCTTCACCGAAACCGTGCGTGGCCTGTCGGTCGGTGCGCCGGTGGATTTCCGCGGCATACAGATCGGCGAGGTGATTGCCATCGAGCCCGATGTCGACGTCGATGCGGCCGATGTCGGCCTCAAGGTGGATATCGCGGTGTTCCCCGAACGCATGCGTGCGCGCGACTCAGGCCGGCAGGACATGAGCGGCGATGCCTTCCACGCGCTGATCGACCGGCTGGTGGCGCGCGGCCTGCGCGCCCAGCTGCGCAACGGCAGTCTGGTGACCGGCCAGCTCTACGTTGCGCTCGACTTCTTCCCGGGTGTCGGCAAGGCGAGCGTCAGCTGGGCGGCGAAGCCGCCGCAGCTGCCCACCCAGCGCGGCAGTCTGGACGAACTGCAGGCCACGCTGGCGCGCATCGCCGGCAAGCTCGACCGCCTGCCGCTGGACGACATCGCCGCCGAAACGCGCACCGCCATCGCCGGTCTGGCGCGCGCGGTCGAGCGCACCGAAGCGCTGATGGCACGGCTGGACGGACTGGCGTCGAACGAGGTGCGCGCCACGGTGGACGAAACCCGTCAGGCCATGGCGGAAGCGCGCGCTGCGGTCGCCGACGGCCGCCGCCTGCTGGCCAGCGACGCGCCGCTGCAGCAGGACCTGCGCGACAGCCTGCAGGAACTGTCGCGTGCCGCGCAGTCGCTGCGCCATCTGGCCGACACGCTGGAGCGCCACCCGGAAGCGCTGCTGCGCGGCAAACCCGAGGAGAAGCCGTGAGCCGCATTCCGTTTGCACGGGCCCTTGCCCTGTGCGCCGCACTGATGCTTGCCGGCTGCGGCAGTTCGCCTGCGCCCCGCCTGTACACGCTGGCCGCGGAATCGCTGCCGGCGGGCGTGGGCGCAGCCTCGCCGACGGTGGTGATCGGCCCGGTGTCGCTGCCGGAGGCGGTGGATCGTCTGCAGATCGTGCGCCGCATCGACGGCACGCGTGCCGAGCCGGCGGACGGTCATCGCTGGGCCGGCGCCCTGAAGTCCGAAGTCGCCCGCAGGCTGGCGGCGTCGGTCGCGCGCGACGGCGGTCTGGCGCGCGTGGTGGCCGCGCCGCAGCACAGCATCGCGCGCCCGGACATCACGGTGCCGGTGGATGTGCTCCGGTTTGACGCCGAGGGCTTTTCGTCGGTCACGCTGGATGCCGCATGGTCGGTGCGGCGCGACGGCCGTGAAGTGGCGAGCGGCCGGTTCAGCCGCAGCGAGCCGGTGGCGGCGGCACATTACGAAGCGCTGGTCGCCGCGCACGGCCGGCTGGTGGACGCGCTGGCCGCCGACATCGCCGGCGCGCTGCGCTGAGCGTCCATCTGTAGCGCCCGGTGCAGCGATACAGTCGGCGCCTGGCCGCATCCGCTGGCGTGTCGCCCCTCCTGCGCCAAGTCCCTGTCGCAGCGCAGGTTTCCGCCGGGCGGTGAGCCAAAAGGCCTACGCCGGCTGCGTCGCCGGCGGCGGAAGATGTAATGCGGGATCGGTGTAATCCGGCGGTTTTTTTCCGGATGCACCCCGACATGACTGCACGCACCACCCTGGCAAGCCGGCTGCGCCGCGTTACCCTGGCACTGGCCTGCGGCTGCGCGACACTGAGCGCCGTCGCCGCCGACATCACTCCTTATCTGCAGACCCCCACCGCGAACTCGATCTGGGTATCGTGGAAAACCGCCGAAGGCGATGAATCGGTGGTCGAATACGGTGTCGATGGCGGCCCGCTGAACCGCACCGCCTCCGGCGCCACCCAGACGCTGGCAGCCACCTACCGGCTGCATGGCGTGCAGCTGACCGGCCTGCAGCCGGAAACGCTGTACAGCTATCGCGTGCGCACCGGCAGCCAGCTGTCGCCGGTGTTCCGCTTCCGCACCCAGCCGACCGCCGCGCGCAAGAGCGGTCATTTCCGCATTCTGGTGACCGGTGACCACCAGCTGCGCAACGACGACCGCCATACGCCGCTGCTGCAGGCGGCGAAGGCGAAGATCCAGGCGCTGACCGGCCAGCCGCTGGAAGAGGCGGTGCACCTGATGCTGAACAACGGCGACCAGGTCGATGTCGGCACGCTGGATCACTACGAATTCGTGCACATGAAGCCGTCGGCGGTGGTGTCCGGCAATCTGGCCATCATGACCGCGCTGGGCAATCACGAAACCTATTACGACCCGGGCCTGGCCAACTGGCGCGCGCACAACTTCTACGACGGCATCAGCTACAAGGGCCTCGCCGCCGCCGCGGATGAAAGCTACTACGCGCATCAGGTCGGCCGCGTGCTGCTGGTCTATCTGAATTCGGAGTCGAACTTCGCCGCGCAGGCTGAATGGCTGCGCAAGGTGGTGGCCGCCGCGAACGTCGATCCGGACGTGGACTGGGTGATCAGCGTCGTGCACCGTCCCTATCAGGCGGAGCAGTACGTCGGCGACATTTCGCAGTGGTTCCGCGACACCGCCATGCCGATACTGGCCGGTACCCGCAAGCACGCGCTGAACATCGGCGCTCACCATCACCTGTACGCGCGTGGCCAGACCCGTGACTGGCCGACCTATCACATCATCAGCGGTGGCACCGCCTGGGACCAGTTCTGGGGCCAGTCGACCGAGCGCGACATGGATGACGTGCAGAAAACCATCGCCAACTGGACCTGGCAGCTGATCGATTTCGATCTGGATGCGCGCACGATGAAGGTGTCGTCGTATGCCGAAGGCCATCCGAAGCTGGGCTTTGCCTACAGCAGCCGGCTGGTCGACGAGTTCGAACGTCGCCTCGATGCTGCCGGCCCGAACAGGCCCGAACTGACCGGCAGCGCCGACGGCGCGGTGGTCACGCTGCCGCACGGCTTCACGCTGTCGCCCTTCCAGTCACCGTCCGGCATGGCGCTGAACAGCACGCAGTTCCAGATTTCGCGTGACGCCGCATTCACCAGTACCGTGGTCGACCTGATCCGCGACGTGGAGAACGTCTATGGCGACACCGGCGCGCCGGACTATGAACCGGTGGACATCCACGCCGGCGTCGACATCGAAACCTACACCGTGCAGCCGTACGGCCTGAACAACGGCAGCTACTACATCCGCGCCCGTCATCGCGACGCGAATGCCGAGTGGTCGCCGTGGTCGGACGCGCGCAGCTTCAAGGTCGAAGGCAGCGCCGACGGCGATCCCGCCCTGCGTCTGGCGAAGAAGGTGTGGGCGCCGGGCGAGCCGGTGGTGATCGAGTACATGAATGGCCGCGGCAAGGCGAAGGACTGGGTGGCGGTCTATCGCAAGGGCCAGACACCGGGCTCGGCGTCGCCGTCGGTGAAGTGGAGCTATGTGTCCGGCATCAGCGGCCAGCTCGCCTTCTCGGGTCTTGCGGCCGGCGTCGAGTACTACGTTGCCTTCATGACCGACGACAGCTATGCCGAGATCGCGCCGCGCATGCCCTTCTACGTCGGCGACATGCCCGAACTGACGATCAGCAAGACGCAGTTCAATCCCGGCGAGCGCCCGGCCTTCACCTGGAGCGGCGCACCGGCCGGTGCGAAAGACTGGATCGGCGTGTATCGCGTCGGCCAGACGCCGGGCGGCATCGGTTCCACTACCTGGGCCTATACGCCGACCGAAGCCGGCAGCGTCACGCTGGGCGCGCTGAACAAGGGCTATTACTACGCGGCCTTCTTCATCAACGACGCCTACTTCGAAATTTCCGAGCGCGTGCCGTTCGCCGTCGGCAGCGAGATCGCCAGCGTCAGCCTGGTCAAGACCGTGCTGGCCAGTGGCGAGCGGCTGGACATCCGCTTCTCCGACGGACCGGCCACCGCCAAGGACTACATCGGCGTGTTCCGCAAGGGCGCGACGCCGGGCATCGACCTGCTGGTGGCCTACTACTACGTCGATGGCCGTGCAGGTGGCAGCCTGTCGCCGGCGGAAGCGCTGCCGGATGGCGAGTACTTCCTCGCGCTGTACATCAACGACTCCTACACCGAAGTGTCGAACCGGGTCGACTTTACGGTCGGCGCGGGCGGCGAGCCGGAGCCGGATCCGCGGGTGTTCGGGGTGGCTGGCAACCTGATCCGCACCGGTGACGCGCTGTCGGTGAACTGGTCGGGCATGCCGGGCAATGCGAAGGACTGGATCGGCATCTACCGTTCGACCCAGACGCCGGGCAGCAGCAGCCCGTCGGTGCTGTGGCGCTACGCGGGCGGTGCCGCCGGCACGGCTTCGTTCAGCGGTCTGGCTGCCGGCGAGTACTACGTCGCCTTCCTGCTGAACGACGGCTACCAGGAGGCCGCGCCCCGCGTGTCCTTCACCGTGCGCAAGCGTGGCGACATCAACGGCGACGGCCGTATCGACATCGCCGACCGCGACGCGCAGCGCGCGGCGCTGGGCAGCTGCGAGGGCGATGCGCGCTATCAGCCGCTGGCCGATTTCGACGCCGACCGCTGCGTTACCCAGGCCGATTACCGGCTCTGGTACGCACTTTTCACCAAGCAGTGATGACCGGTGGCGGGGCCTGAGTGCCCCGCCTCGCAAGGAGAAACCCCATGATGATCAAGACCCTCGTCGCCGCGCTGATCGCCGCCGGCACCCTGTCGGCCCAGGCCGCCACCGTATCGCTGTCCGGCAACGCAGCCGCCTCGGTCGGCCAGACCTTCTCGCTGGATGTGCTGCTGCAGCAGCCCTTCGACGGCGAACGCGCTGGCGACGAACTGCTGGCGTTCGGCATGGACCTGTCCTTCGACGGCAGCCTGCTCAGGCTGCTGGGCGTGTCGCTGGCGCCCGCCTGGAGCGACGATTCGGCATTCACCGGCGTCCTGCTGTCCGGCTCCGCCTTTCCGGGCGTGGCCGATGAAGGGCAGGGCGCGCTGACGCTGGCCACGCTGTCATTCGAAGTGCTGGGTTCGGGCAGCACGTCCATCGCGCTGGGCAGCGATGCGGCCGGCAATTTCAACCACGGCCTGATCTATCTGATGTCGCCGACGCTGGACGTGCAGGCCACGCACGCGCTCGCGCTCAGCGTGCCGGAACCCGGCAGCTACGCGATGATGCTGGCCGGTCTCGGCCTGCTGTCGCTGGCGGTGCGCCGCCGCGGCTGAATGCCGGGCGGCTGATCGTCAGGCCGGCGCGCGCCAGCGCCGGCACACCAGATCGCCGGGTTCGCCGGACACGGCGACTGCCGCAGCATAGCCCGGCGGCATGGCCACGCTGCGGCAGCTCAGACGGCTTGCCTGTGCGTCGTCCGGACACCGGATGCCGCGGCCACCCGACTGCAGTACGCTGAAGGCGCGCAACGGAATGCCCAGCCCACGACCCCAGGCTTTCACGCAGGCTTCCTTGCGGGTCCACAGTGCGTAGAAGGCATCGAGCCTGCGCTCGCCAGCGGCGGCGATGGCCGCCCTTTCGTCGTCAGCGAACACCTGGGCGGCCACCGCATCGAGATCGTCGTGCGGGCGCACCGCCTCGACATCCACGCCAAGGTCGCGGCCGCGGGACAGCGCTACCAGTACCGCATCGCCCGAGTGCGACAGATTGAAGTGCAGATCGTCGTGGCTGCCGGCAGGCAGGCAGGGCTTGCCATGCGGACCGACGGTCAGCGGCAGGTCGGATGCCGGCTGGCCGGTATAGCCTGCCAGCAGGTCGCGCAGCACCGCGTGGGCGAGCACGAACAGCGCGCGGTCCTGCGGCTGTTTCAGGCGTGCCGCGCGTGCGCGCTCTTCCGCGCCCAGCGTGCTGTCGTCCGCGGCGTCGCCGCGTTCGGCCAGCCACAGGTGCACTGCCGCGCCCTGCAGCAGCGGGCGCGGATCAGCTGCCATGCGTCTCCCCCCGCAGACGCTGGCGGATCAGCGCCGCCAGCGCATCCACGTGCGGCGGCTTCATCATCAGACCGTGGCTGCCACTGACCGAATGCAGCGTGAGGTTGCCGCCCACCCGGCGCGACCAGCCGAGCAGCGGATCGCTGGCTTCGAGCCGTGACACGTCTGCAATGTACAGATCGACCTGGCCCGGATACATGCGCGGCCGGTAGCTCCAGTGCGCCCACCAGTGCGCTGACGCACCGTCCGGAAAACCGCCCGGCGGCTTCATGCCCAGCGCGTGCAGCAGTGCGTGGGTGATCCGGTCGCGCTGCAGCAGTGGCCGCAACCGCGCGCGCAGGCGGCCGATCAGCCCGCTGCCCGCCGGGCGCCGGTATACGCCGGGTGCCCAGGTGTCGAGCAGACCGAGGAAGGCGATCTGCTCGCCGGCGGCAAGCAGCTGCTGCGCCATTTCGAAGGCCACCGTGCCGCCGCTGGAAAAGCCGGCGATGCGGTAGGGGCCGTGCGGCTGCTGTTCGCGCATTGCCGCGATGCAGTCGGCGGCGATCGCTTCCACCGAGGTGCGGGCCGGTTCGCCGCCGCCGACGCCGACCGCGTTCAGGCCGATCACCGGCTGGTCGTCCGGCAGCGCGCGCGCCAGTTCGAAGTAGTGGAACAGGTTGCCGCCTATGGTGTGCACGCAGAACAGCGGTGGCAGGCTGCCGCCGGCGCGTATCGGCACCCGCAGCGGCCAGCGCACGCGGCCGCTGGCATCGCGCAGCAGGCCGGCGATGGCGCGCACGGTGCGGGCGCGGAACCAGAAGGTATCCAGCGGCAGGCGCTGGCCGAAGCTGCGTTCGATCGCGTCCGCCATGCGCACCGCTAGCAGCGAGTGGCCGCCGATGGCGAAGAAGTCGTCGTCGACCGACAGGCCGTCGCGGCCGAACAGGCTTTCCCAGATCGCCAGCAGGTGGCGCTCCGCCGCGTCGCGGGGGCGCGCGCCGGCGGTACCGCCGCTGGCCGCGGCCGGGTCGGGCAGGCGGGCGCGGTCCAGCTTGCCGTTGGCGGTCAGCGGGAAGCGTTCGAGCGGTATCACCACCGACGGCAGCATATAGGTCGGCAGCTGTGCCGCGAGGTGGGCCCGCAGCGCGGCGCCGTCCAGCGCCTCGCCGGCCACCCAGGCCAGCAGTCGCCGCTCGCCGGCCGGCGTCGGGCGCAGCATGACCGCGGCCTGCTGTACGCCGGGCAACGCGGTGAGTGCGGCCTCGATCTCGCCCGGCTCGATGCGGAAGCCGCGCAGCTTGATCTGTTCGTCGTTGCGGCCGATGAAATCCAGCGTGCCGTCCGCACGCCAGCGCACCCGGTCACCGCTGCGGTAGAGACGGGCGCCCGGCTCGGCCGACCACGGGTCGGGCACGAAGCGTTCGGCACTCAGGTCCGGGCGGCCGAGGTAGCCGCGCGCGACGCCGGCGCCGCCTATCCACAGCTCGCCTTCCACGCCCACCGGTACCGGCTGCATGGCCGCGTCCAGCACATGGACCGTGGTGTTGGCGATCGGCCGGCCGATCGGGATGGCGGTGCAGTCCTCCGGCAGCGGCGACGGAATGGTGTGGCAGCAGGTGAAGGTGGTGCCTTCGGTCGGACCGTAGCCATTGATCAGCACCACGCCGGGCAGCGCCGCCTGCGCGCGCCGCACATGCGGCACCGACAGCGCCTCGCCGCCGGTGAGCAGCTGGCGCAGCCCGCGCAGCGCATCCGGTTGTTCGTCGATCAGCGTGTTGAACAGCGCGGCGGTGAGCCACATCGTGCTCACGCCCTGTTCGCGGATGACCGCTTTCAGCCCGGCGGCGGTTGGCACCGCTTCCGGATGCACCACGCAGCGTGCGCCATTGAGCAGCGCGCCCCACAGTTCAAAGGTGGCGGCGTCGAAGGTGGGCGGCGCCAGCAGCAGAAGAGTTTCGTCGGCATCCAGCCTGGCGTAGCCGGTGTCGCGCACCAGCCGCACCACGCTGCGCTGTTCCACCATGACGCCCTTGGGCTGACCGGTCGAGCCGGAGGTGTAGAGCACATAGGCCAGACTGCGCGCGTCGCCCGACGGTGGCGGGTTGTCGGCCGGTGCGCCGGTGATGCCGTCGTCGTCGAGCTGCAGGCGCTGCACGCCGTCGATGACCGGTGCGTCGTTCGCGGTCAGCACCACGGTCACGCCGGCGTCGCGCAGCATGTAGTCGATGCGGGCGGCCGGGTAATCCGGATCCACCGGCAGGTAGGCGGCGCCGGCCTTGACGATGCCGAGCAGTGCGACCGCCTGGTCCAGCGAGCGCTTCATGCACAGGCCGACACAGCGGTCGGGCCCTGCACCCAGCGCGCGCAGCCGGTGGGCGATGCGGTTGGCACGCGCGTTCAGTTCGCCATAGCTCAGCGTGTGTCCGTCGCCGACCAGCGCCACTGCGTACGGCCGGCGGGCGACCACCTGTTCGAACAGCGACGCCAGCGTGGCGTCGGCCGGATAGGCTGTGGCGCTGTCATTGAAGGCGTGCAGCGCCTGCTGCTCTCCGGCGGTGAGCAGCGGCAGCGCGGCTACAGCATGCGGGTCCTGATCGGCGAAGGCATGCAGCAGCGTGCTCAGGTGGCCGGCCATGCGCGCGACGGTGTCGGGGTCGAACAGCGCGCGGGCGTACTCGATCGACATCTGCAGCGCATGGCCGGTTTCGCGCACTTCCAGCGTCAGGTCGAATTTGGCGACCGGGCGGTTGACCGGCAGCGCGTCCGCGGCACGGCCACCCAGCTGGAGGCGGAGGTCGTCTGCCGGCTGCAGCACGAACAGTGTCTGGAACAGCGGATTGCGCCCGCGTTCGCGGGCCGGCTGCAGCGCGCGCACCAGACCTTCGAAGGGCTGGTCAGCGTGATCGAAGGCGGACAGCACGCGGTTGCGCACGTCGGCCAGCAGTGCGGGCAGCGGCTGGTCGGCGGCCACCGCGATGCGCATCACCAGCGTATTCACGAACAGCCCGGCCACGCCGTCGAATTCGCCCTGGTCGCGGCCGGCCACCGGGGTGCCGATGGCGATGTCGTCCTGCCGGCTCCAGCGCGCGAGCAGCAGCGCCCATGCGGCGAGCAGCACCATGTACAGCGTGCAGCCGCTGGCCCGGGCAAGTGCGCGCAGACGGGTGGTGAGTGCAGCGTCAAGCGCGCACTCGAAGCTGGCGCCGGCGTAATCCGGCTGTGCCGGCCGCGGCCGGTCAGTCGGCAGGTCGAGCACCGGCAGGTCGGCCAGCGCGCTGCGCCAGTAGTTCAGCAGCTGTGCGCCGCGCGGTCCGGCGAGCCGGACCTGCAAGCGTGCCGCGTGGTCGGCGCAGGTAAGCCGCAGCGGTGGCAGCTGTGCAGGCCTGCCGTCCCGTTCGGCGTCATGCAGCGCGGACAGGTCCCGTCGCAGCACGCTCTGCGACCAGCCGTCGGACACCAGGTGATGCACCACCCACTGCAGCACGGTGCGGCCGTCCGCGTCGGTCCATAGCGCGGCCCGTGCCAGCGGTGGCCGGTCGAGCGTGAAGGCGCGCTCTGCGTGCGCATCTGCGTCGTCCGGTGAAATCCGCTCCAGCGGGCAGTGCGCCTGGGCGTCGATGCGCTGCACCGGTTCGCCGTCGATGGCGATGAAGCCGGTGCGCAGCGACGGGTGGCGGGCGACCAGTGCGTCGAGTGCGCGCTGCAGCGCATTCGCGTCCCAGCCTTCGGGCAGACGCCAGCGCTCGACGATGTGGTACAGCCCGGGGTGTTCGCTCCAGCGTTCGATGAACCAGAGCGCGGCCTGGGCCGGTGTGCATGGCGCCTGTCCGGCAGCGGAGACGACGGCGACCGGGGCCGGCGTTTCCGCCGGCAGCGCCTGGCGCAGCGACTGCAGGCGTGGCGCCAGTTCGGCCGGGGTGGGGGCTTCGAACAGCGTACTCAGCGGCAGGTCGATGCTGAACAGACGGCCGATGCGGCTGGCCAGCCGTACGGCCAGCAGCGAGTGGCCGCCCAGTTCGAAGAAGTGGTCGTGCGGCCCCGCCTGCGGCAGCGCCAGCACGTCCGCCCACAGTTCGCACAGCATCGCCTCGACCGGGGTGCGTGAACCGGTTGCCGCGTCCTGGCCTGCCGCGAAGTCGGGCGCCGGCAGTGCGTCGCGGTCCAGCTTGCCGTGCGGCGTGCGCGGCATCCGGTCCAGTGCCAGCAGCGCCGACGGCAGCATGTGGGCCGGCAGCATGCGGGTCAGCGACTGTCGGAGTGCAGCGGTGTCCGGCCGGCCGTCACGGCCGCGCACATAGGCCACCAGACGCGGGTCACCCGGCCGGTCCTCGCGCAGCACCACCACGGCTTCGGCGACCGACGGGTCTGTGGTCAGCGCCGCCTCGATCTCGCCCGGTTCGATGCGGAAACCGCGCAGCTTGATCTGGTGGTCTGTCCGCTGCAGGAACAGCAGGCTGCCATCGGCGCGCCGGCATACCCGGTCGCCGGTGCGGTACAGCCGTGCCCCCGGGTCGGATGAGAACGGATCGGCGACGAAGCGCTCCGCGCTCAGTTCGGGCCGACCGAGGTAGGCACGCGCCAGACCGATGCCGCCAAGGTAAAGCTCGCCGGCGATGCCGATCGGCATCGGCTGCATGCACGCATCCAGCACATGGGCGCGCATGTTGGCAATCGGGTGGCCGATCGGTATGTCGTCGTCGTCGCGGCTGCAGCTCCACCAGGTGGCGTCGATCGCCGCTTCGGTCGGCCCGTACAGATTGTGCAGCCGGGCGCCCGATCCGGCGAGGAAGCGGCGCACCAGATCCGGCGCCAGCGTCTCGCCGCCGCAGAACATCTGGCGCAGCGACGGTGCGCCGGTGAAGTCGTGTTCCTCGACCAGCGCGCGCAGCAGCGAGGGTACGGTCTGCATCACCGTGATGCGGTCACGTTCGATCTGCCGCACCAGCAGCGCCGGCTCGCGCGGAATGCCTTCGTCGGCCAGCACCAGCTGAGCACCGCACAGCAGCGGTGCCAGCAGTTCCCACACCGAGGCGTCGGCGGAGATGCCGGTCTTCAGCAGGATGCGGTCATCGGCGCTGAAGCCGAATTCCGCACGCATCCAGTGCATGTGATTGCAGATCGCCGCGTGGCTCACCATGACGCCTTTGGGGCGGCCGGTCGAGCCCGAGGTGTAGATGACGTAGGCCAGATGGTCGGGGCCGGCCAGCGGTGTCAGACCCTGTTCCGCCTCGTCGCCCGAAGTGGCTGCATCATCCACGCACAGCACGATGCAATCGCCCGCATCCAGGTCATCCTTCAGCGCGCGCTGCGTGAGCAGCACAGGCGCCGCCGCATCGTCGCGCATGAACTGCGCGCGGGCCGCCGGAAAGTCCGGATCAATGGGCAGCCAGGCGCCGCCGGCCTTCAGCGTGGCCAGTATCGCCACCACCAGGTCGACACTGCGCTGCATGCGCACCGCGACCACGACGTCCGGACCCACACCGAGCGCGCGCAGTCGGTGAGCGAGGCGGTTGGCGCGGCGGTTGAGTGCGTCGTAGCGGAGGGTGGAGCCGGCGTGCACGAGCGCGGTGGCGTCGGGCGAACGCGCGACCTGCTGTTCGAACAGCGACACCAGGGTGTCGGCCGGATTGCGGGGCACGGCGGTGTCGTTCCAGCGCTCGACGATGAGTGCGCGCTCGGCGTCGGTGAGCAGGGGCAGGGTGGCGAGGGTTCTGTCCTGATGGCGTGCGAATGCGCGCAGCAGGGTGGCGTAGTGGCCGGCCATGCGTTCGATGGTGCCCGGCTCGAACAGCGCGCTGGCGTACTCGAACACGCCGTCGAGTGCGCCGTCGCGTTCGCTCAGATCCAGCATCAGATCGAATTTCGCGTGGACCTGGGGTGTGCCTTCGGCCGACACCTTCAGTCCGGACAGCGCGAGCGTGTCCGCCGGCGCGTTCTGCAGCGCGAACATGACCTGGAAGAGCGGATTGCGTGCGGGGTCGCGCACCGGTCGCAGCGCCTCGACCAGCTTCTCGAACGGCATGTCGGCGTGGTCGAAGGCGGCGAGTGAGGCGGTGCGGACGCGTTCGAGCAGCTGGGGCACGGACAGATCGGGCGCGATGTCGGTGCGCAGCACCAGGGTGTTGGCGAAGAAGCCGATGAGGCTGTCGAGACTGGAGTGGCTGCGCCCGGCGACCGGGGTGCCGACGACGACATCACGCTGTGCGCAGTAGCGCGCGAGCAGGAGCTGGAATGCGGCGAGCAGCACCATGTAGAGGGTGCAGCCGTGCTGTCGGGCGAGGGCGTGCAGATCGCGGGTGAGGGCGGCATCGACGGCGATCGGCAGGCGTGCGCCGCGGTGGTCGGCGCGGGCCGGACGCGGGTGATCGGTGGGCAGCGCCAGCGTGGGCAGATCGTCGAGTTCGCGCCGCCAGAAGTCGAGCAGTCGGTCGAAGGCGGGCCCGGTCAGGGCCTGTCGCTGCCAGAGCGCGAAGTCGGGGTACTGCAGGGGCAGTTCGGGCAGCGCGGAGGGGCGGTGTTGCAGGGCATCGGCGTAGAGCCGGGCCAGTTCGCTGTTGAGTACGGACACCGACCAGCCATCGGACACGATGTGGTGGATGACGATCTGCAGCGTGTGGCGTTCGGGCGCGGAGGAGGCCGTGGCGGAGCTGAGTGCGACGCGCAGCAGCGGTGGCTGAGCGAGGTCGAAGGGTCGGTGGGCGTGTTCGTCGAGCCCTTCGTGCGGGATGAACTCGATGGGGCAGTGCGCGCTGGAGAGCAGGCGCTGGCGGGGTTCGCCGTCGCGCTCGATGAAGCCGGTGCGCAGCGCTTCGTGGCGGGCGACCAGTGCGTCGAGCGCGGACTGCAGTGCGGCGGTGTCCAGCGCGCCTTCGAGCTGCCAGCGGCTCACCACATGGTAGAGGCCGGCGCTGACGCCCCACTGCTCCATGAACCAGAGGCGGCTCTGCGTGAAGGCGCAGGGCAGTTCGTCATCGTGCGCGATGCGCCGGGGCGCCGCTGCCTGCGGCAGACCTTCTCCGCGCAGCGACTGCAGCAGCGCGTCCATCGCGCTGACGGTGGGCGCGTCGAACACGGCGCGCAGCGGCAACGGGATGCCGAACAGCTGACGGATGCGGCTGGCCAGCCGGGCGGCGAGCAGTGAGTGCCCGCCCAGTTCGAAGAAATGGTCGTCCGCGCCGACCGCAGGCAGTTCGAGCACGTCGGCCCACAGTTCGGCCAGCGCCTGCTGCCGGGGGCTGCGCGCGGCGGAGCGGTTTTCGCCGGCCAGGTCCTGGGCCGGTCTGGGCAGCGCGTCGCGGTCAATCTTGCCATTCAGCGTCAGCGGCAGCTGGGCCAGCAGCACGACGCGGGAGGGCAGCATGTAGTCGGGCAGGGTGCGCGCCAGCGTGCTGCGCAGCGCGGCCGCTTCCAGTCCGTCGCCGGCGACCCAGGCGATCAGCCGGCCGTCGGCGCCCGGCATGATCGCCGCCTGACGTACGCCGGGCAGCGCGTCGAGTGCGGCTTCGATTTCGCCCGGCTCGATGCGGAAACCGCGCAGCTTGATCTGCCTGTCCTGCCGTCCGGCGAAAGCCAGACTGCCGTCGGCACGCCAGCGCACGCGATCGCCGGTGCGGTAAAGCCGTACGCCGGGCGCCGTCGACAGGGGGTCGGGCACGAAGCGCTCCGCCGTCAGTGCCGGCCGCTTCAGATAGCCGCGGGCCAGGCCGGCGCCGCCGATGAACAGTTCGCCTTCCACCCCCACCGGCACCGGCTGGTTTTCCGCATCCAGCACCCGCACCAGTGCGTTGGCGATCGGCCGGCCTATCGGGGGCGCTTCAGCGGGCGCATCGGTCGGCAGGTCTCCGCTGCCGTTCTGCCAGGTCCACCAGGTGGTGTCGATGGCCGCTTCGGTCGGCCCGTACAGATTGTGCAGCCGGGCCTGCGTGCGGGCGGCAAAGCGCCGGCCCAGTTCCGCGTCCATCGCCTCGCCGCCGCAGAACACATGGCGCAGCGTGCCGCAGAGCGGGAAATCGGTTTCATCGACCAGCAGATGCAGCATGGCCGGCGTCACGTCCCACAGCGTGACGCCGTGAGCGCGGGTGAGCGTGATCAGGGCAGTGCCGTCGGCCCGGCGTGCGGCGTCGACCAGCACGCAGCGGCCGCCGTGCAGCAGCGGCGCGAACAGCTGGCCGACCGACACGTCGAAGCCGGGCGAAGCCTGGGTGAGCATGGCGTCGTCCGCACCCAGGCCGAAGGTGCTGCCCAGCCACAGCATGCGGTTGCACAGCGCGCCGTGCTCCAGCAGCACGCCTTTGGGTTCGCCGGTCGAGCCGGAGGTGTAGAGCACGCAGGCGGCGCTGCCGCCGTCGATGTCCGGGCGCGGGTCGCTTTCCGGTTCGCCGGCCAGTGCGGCATCGTCCGGCCGCAGCGTGAGCCGCTCACTGTCCTCATGTGTCTGCTGCGCGATGCACAGCACCGCTTCCGCGTCGTCCAGCATCCAGCGCACGCGGGCGTCAGGCAGCGCGATGTCCAGCGGCAGGCAGGTGGCGCCGGCCTTCATGATGCCGATCAGCGCGACCGCCCAGTCCGGCGAGGTGTCGAGCTGTACGCCGACCACCGCGCCCGGGCGCACGCCGAGTGCATGCAGGCGGTGGGCGAGGCGGTTGGCGCGGCGGTTGAGTGCGTCGTAGCGGAGGGTGGAGCCGGCGTGCACGAGCGCGGTGGCGTGGGGCGAACGCGCGACCTGCTGTTCGAACAGCGACACCAGGGTGTCGGCCGGATTGCGGGGCACGGCGGTGTCGTTCCAGCGCTCGACGATGAGTGCGCGCTCGGCGTCGGTGAGCAGGGGCAGGGTGGCGAGGGTTCTGTCCTGATGGCGTGCGAATGCGCGCAGCAGGGTGGCGTAGTGGCCGGCCATGCGTTCGATGGTGCCCGGCTCGAACAGCGCGCTGGCGTACTCGAACACGCCGTCGAGTGCGCCGTCGCGTTCGCTCAGATCCAGCATCAGATCGAATTTCGCGTGGACCTGGGGTGTGCCTTCGGCCGACACCTTCAGTCCGGACAGCGCGAGCGTGTCCGCCGGCGCGTTCTGCAGCGCGAACATGACCTGGAAGAGCGGATTGCGTGCGGGGTCGCGCACCGGTCGCAGCGCCTCGACCAGCTTCTCGAACGGCATGTCGGCGTGGTCGAAGGCGGCGAGTGAGGCGGTGCGGACGCGTTCGAGCAGCTGGGGCACGGACAGATCGGGCGCGATGTCGGTGCGCAGCACCAGGGTGTTGGCGAAGAAGCCGATGAGGCTGTCGAGACTGGAGTGGCTGCGCCCGGCGACCGGGGTGCCGACGACGACATCACGCTGTGCGCAGTAGCGCGCGAGCAGGAGCTGGAATGCGGCGAGCAGCACCATGTAGAGGGTGCAGCCGTGCTGTCGGGCGAGGGCGTGCAGATCGCGGGTGAGGGCGGCATCGACGGCGATCGGCAGGCGTGCGCCGCGGTGGTCGGCGCGGGCCGGACGCGGGTGATCGGTGGGCAGCGCCAGCGTGGGCAGATCGTCGAGTTCGCGCCGCCAGAAGTCGAGCAGTCGGTCGAAGGCGGGCCCGGTCAGGGCCTGTCGCTGCCAGAGCGCGAAGTCGGGGTACTGCAGGGGCAGTTCGGGCAGCGCGGAGGGGCGGTGTTGCAGGGCATCGGCGTAGAGCCGGGCCAGTTCGCTGTTGAGTACGGACACCGACCAGCCATCGGACACGATGTGGTGGATGACGATCTGCAGCGTGTGGCGTTCGGGCGCGGAGGAGGCCGTGGCGGAGCTGAGTGCGACGCGCAGCAGCGGTGGCTGAGCGAGGTCGAAAGGTCGGTGGGCGTGTTCGTCGAGCCCTTCGTGCGGGATGAACTCGATGGGGCAGTGCGCGCTGGAGAGCAGGCGCTGGCGGGGTTCGCCGTCGCGCTCGATGAAGCCGGTGCGCAGGGCTTCGTGGCGGGCGACCAGTGCGTCGAGCGCGGACTGCAGTGCGGCGGTGTCCAGCGCGCCTTCGAGCTGCCAGCGGCGCACTGCGTGATGCAGCGTCCCGGTTTCCGGCCACTGCTCCAGCAGCCACATGCGGGTCTGGGTGTAACTGGCCGGGAACAGCTGTTCGTGCCGGCCATCGTCCAGCCTCTGGTCGGGTGTGCGGGCCTGCGCCCCAGGGCCTGCACGCAGCGTGTCCGGTCGCGTACGCGCGCGCAGTGCTTCGAGCTGGCGGGGGCTGAGCTGCCCGGAGCGGCCGGTCATCGGGCTGCCTCCTCAGGCGGCGTTGGCGTTGCCGTCCGCGGCGCCGATCAGCGCTTCCAGTTCGGCCACCAGCGCGCCGCCCATCTGTTCGCGCAGCGCCCGCGCCAGTTCGGCGATGGTCGGGTGGCGGAACAGCAGCGTGGTCGGCAGATCGACCGGCAGCAGTTCGGTGACCCGGGCCACCACCCGCACCGCCTTCAGCGAATCGCCGCCGAGCGCGAAGAAGTTGTCGTGGATCCCGGGGGATACGCTGTCCAGCACCGCTTCCCAGGCCTGGGCCAGCACCCGCTCGACCACGTCGCGCGGCATTTCACGCGGCGAGCGGCGGGCGGACGCGAGGCGCTCGGCCATGCCGATGCGCTGCATCTTGCCGGTCGCACCCTTCGGGATTTCATCGACCAGCAGCAGTTCGCTGGGCACCTTGAAGTCGGCCAGCAAGGTGAACAGATGGGCGCGTAGCCCGGCGGCGTCGGTCAGCGCGTGCGGGCGCAGCACCACCGCCGCTGCCACGTCCTCGCCCAGCGTGGCGTGCGGCACCGCGAAGGCGAGCGCCTGCGCGACATCCGGGTGGCCGAGCAGCACCTCGTCGATTTCGCGCGGCGTGATCTTCTCGCCGCCGCGGTTGATCATTTCCTTGAGCCGGCCGGTGATGAACAGATAGCCGTCGGCGTCGAAATAGCCTTCGTCGCCGGTGCGGAACCAGTTGCCGCTGAAAGCGCTGCGGTTCGCGTCCGGATTGGCGTGGTAGCCGTGCATCACATTGGGCCCGCGGATCGCGATCTCGCCGCGCACGCCGGCATCCAGTTCGGCGCCGGCAGGGTCGAGGATGGTCATGTCCGGCCCGGCCGGGCGGCCAACCGAACCCGGCTTGCGTGGCTGCGGCGGCAGCGGGTTGCTGGCCATCTGGTGCGCCGCTTCGGTCATGCCATAGGCTTCGACCACCGGGCAGCCGAAGTGCGCTTCGAGCGCGGACAGCGTGGCCGGGGCCAGCGCGGCGGAAGACGAACGGATGAAGCGCAGCGGCCGGGCCGGCCGGCGCTCGCCGGCGGCGGCCAGCACCGCCTGGTGCATGGTGGGCACCGCGGTGTACCAGGTGGCGCCGCAGGCATCCATCCAGTCGAAAAAGGCCGGCAGCTGCAGGCCGGGCGCGCACACGGTACGGCCACCGGCGGCCAGCGGGGCCAGCAGGCCGGCCACCAGCCCGTGTATGTGGAACAGCGGCATCGCGTTCAGCGCGCAGTCGTCCGCGCCCAGCGCCAGCGATGCGGCCACGTGCTTCATCGACGCGGCGAGATTGGCCTGACTGAGCGGCACCTGCTTCGGGCGCGAGGTGGTGCCCGAGGTGTGCAGCACCAGCGCGATGTCGTCCGGCGATGCGTCGTCGGCGAATGCGGCGCTGTCGTCCGCACACAGGCCGGTATCGACCTCGATCAGCGGCAGGCCGCGCGCCTGCGCCACTTCGCGGGCCAGTGCCGGGCTGTCCGGCGTCACCACGATGGCGCGCACCGCCAGATCGTCGATGTAGAAGTCGAATTCGCTGCGCGGGTATTGCGGGTTGAGCGGCGCGCAGGCGGCCGCCGACAGCGTGCCCAGCACCGCCAGTGCCATGTCCGGCCCGTTCGGCGCGATCACCGCGACCCGGTCTTCGCGCGCAATGCCCAGTGCCCGCAGGCGGGCAGCGACCGCACGCATGCCGGCGGCCAGGCCGGCGCGCGTGACGGTGCGGCCATCGGCAGCGAGCAGCGCGGCCTGCCGGCCATCGCTGTCGGCATGGGTGCGGAGCAGGGCGGTGACCGTGGGTGCGACGGGTGAGGCGAAGGACATTGCGGCCTTTCTTTTTCTGGAGCGCTTCAGGTGGAGAACAGCGGCCTCCCCAGGCGCGCCGGCTTCAACCTGCATCATAGGGGGGCGGCCGGTTACGCCCTGTTAAATTTGCGGCCGCCAGACGCCATCTCGCCATCCGGCGTGAGCTATTGCGCGGATAGTCGCGCCATCAGGTACCCTCGCCGGCCTGTTGTCCCGCTTTTTTCCTGTCCATGAGCGCGCCTGCCCTCGTTCCGAGCTCCGCCCCGCGTGTGCTGTCCATCGTCCCGCCGATGACGCAGCTGAACACGCCCTATCCGTCCACCGCCTATCTGACCGGCTTTCTGCGCTCGCGCGGCGTCGATGCGGTGCAGGCGGATCTGGCGCTGGAGCTGGTGCTGGATCTGCTGTCGCGCGACGGGCTGGCCACGCTGCGTGACGCCTGCGAGGCGCTGCCGCACAAGAAGCGGCCGCACGCGGCGGCCAGTTTCGCGGCGCAGTACCCGCGCTATGCGCAGACCATGGCGGCGACGCTGGCCTTCCTGCAGGGGCGCGACCCGACGCTGGCGCACCGCATCGCGTCGCGCGGCTTCCTGCCCGAAGGCCCGCGCTTCGAATCGCTGGAGGTGTACATCGACCCGGACGGCGGAGATCCGCTGGGCTGGGCCTTCGGTGCGCTGGGCGTGCAGGACCGCGCGCGCCACTTCGCGACGCTGTATCTGAACGATGTGGCGGACGCGATCCGCGAGGCGCTGGATGCGCGTTTCGAATTCGTCCGCTACGCCGAATCGCTGGCGCAGAGCCAGCCCAGCTTCGATCCGCTGGCGCAGGCGCTGGCCGCGCCGCCGACCGCGGTCGACCGCGCGCTCGACCGCCTGACGCGCGCCACGCTGGAACGCCATCGGCCGCAGGTCGTGCTGCTGTCGGTGCCCTTTCCCGGCTCGGTGTACGCCGCCTTCCGCATCGCGCAGACGGTGAAGGCGGTCGACCCCGCCATCGTGACCGTGCTCGGCGGCGGTTACGCCAACACCGAACTGCGCGAACTGGCCGAGCCGCGGGTGTTCGACTTTTTCGACTACGTGACGCTGGACGCCGGCGAGCGGCCGTTGCTGGCGCTGCTCGACCACCTCGCCGGTGGCCGCTCCCGACAGCGGCTGGTGCGCACCTTCCTGCGCGAGGAGGGTGCAGTGAAGTACGTGAACTTCGTCGAGCCGGACATTCCGTTCGAGGAAGTCGGCACGCCGACCTGGGACGGCCTGCCGCTGGACCGCTACCTGTCGCTGTTGGACATGCTCAACCCGATGCACCGGCTGTGGTCGGACGGGCGCTGGAACAAGCTCACGGTGGCGCACGGCTGCTACTGGAAGAAGTGCAGCTTCTGCGACGTGAGCCTGGACTACATTTCGCGCTATGACGCCGCCAGCGCCACCGTGCTGGCCGACCGCATCGAAGCCATCGTCGCCGAAACCGGGCAGACCGGCTTCCACTTCGTCGACGAGGCCGCACCGCCGAAATCGCTGCGCGCGCTGGCGACCGAACTGCGCCGGCGTGACCTCAGCATTTCATGGTGGGGAAACATCCGCTTCGAAAAGTCCTTCACGCCGGAACTGTGCGCGGAACTGGCCGACAGCGGCTGCATCGCCATGTCCGGCGGGCTGGAGGTGGCGAGCGACCGGCTGCTCAAGCTGATGAAGAAGGGCGTGTCGGTGGAGCAGGTGGCGCGGGTCACCCGCGGCTTCGCCGACGCCGGCATTCTGGTGCACGCCTACCTGATGTACGGCTTCCCGACACAGACCGTGCAGGACACGGTCGACGCGCTGGAATACGTACGCCAGCTGTTCGAGCATGGCTGCATACAGAGCGGTTTCTTCCACCGCTTCGCCTGCACCGTGCATTCGCCGGTCGGGCTGAATCCGGAGGAATACGGCGTCACGCTGCAGCCGCTGCCGCCGGTTACCTTCGCGAAGAACGACGTCGGCTTCACCGACCCGACCGGTACCGACCACGACGCGATGGGCGTGGCGCTGAACAAGGCGCTGTACAACTACATGCACGGCATCGGTCTGGACGAGGACGTGCGCAGCTGGTTCGGCGGCCGCGTGCCGAAGACGCGCGTGCCGCACCACTTCATCGAGCGCGCACTGCACGGCTGAGCCGGCAGCGCGGCAGGGTCAGCCGAACACCGGCACCGGCGCGAAGCGCCCTTTCAGCACCTGATCTGCAGCGCCCAGCTTCAGCCAGCCGTCGATCGCGCTGGCATAGGCGTGGCGGAAGTCGGTGGTGTGCACCAGATTGCCGCCGGCATCGAGCGCGCCGAGGTCGGACGGCGTGCCGTAGTGGCCGCCCTTGACCGCCTTGCCGGCGAAGAACATGACGTTGGCGGTGCCGTGGTCGGTGCCCAGGCTGGTGTTTTCGGCGGCGCGGCGGCCGAATTCCGAAAAGATGAGCAGGCTCACGCGGTCGGCCTGGCCCAGTCTTTCCATGTCGCGCAGGAAGCCGCTGATCGCGTCCGCGGTGTAGGTGAGCAGGCGCTGGTGCAGGTCCGGCTGCTGCACGTGGGTGTCGAAGGCATTGTTGCGATAGCCGGCGTAGTAGAGCCGCGCCGGCAGGCCGGCCGCGATGCAGGCCGCCACCTTGGGCAGGCCGAGCGGAACGATGCCGTAGTCGATCGGGGTCTTGTAGCGCGACCAGGCTTCGCGCACCGCCAGCGACGATTCACGCGCGCTGACCGCCACCTGTTCGAGGAAGCGGCGCGACGGGTTGTCGCGGCTGGCCACCGTCACGTCGTCGAGCAGCGCGCGTTCTTCGTGCAGCGCGCTGCGCATGAAGCGCTCCGGGTCGTCGAACACCACCGGCGTATGCACCCGGCTGCGCACCGCCAGCGACTGCGTGCTGTCGATGTTGAGCACGAAGTTGGGCGCCGGCTGGGGCGACATCGTGTCGGCCAGTCGGCCGACCCAGCCGTAGTCGTCGCCGCTGTTCGGCGTGGCCGTATGCCAGTAGGCCATGGACGTGAAGTGAGAGAACGACGGGTTGTCGTAGCCGCAGCCATGCACGATGGCGAGCTGTCCGTCCTTCCACAGCCGCTCGAAGCCGGCCAGACCGGGGTTGAAGCCGAAGCGTTCGTCCAGCCGGCGCAGTTTGTCGGGCCGGATGCCGATATTGGGGCGCAGCCGGTAGTAGCGGTCGTCGGCGTAGGGCACGACCGTGTTCAGGCCGTCGTTGCCGCCGGACATTTCGAACACCACCAGGATGCGGTTGTCCGCTTCGGCCGCAGCCGCGGCGCGGGCGATGGTGCCGAACAGGCCGGGCACGAACAGGCCGGCGGACGCTTTCAGGATGCGGCGGCGGGTGTGGTCTGTACTCATGGTGAGGACTCCGGTGCGTTCAGGCTGTGTCGGTGCGTGGAGGCGGGTCAGCCCAGCTGGTACTCGGGGCGGCTCAGCAGCAGGTGCAGCAGCACGCGCAGCGGATCTTCGGCGTAGCTGGCGGCGGCTTTCAGATCGGCGGTGCCCAGTTCCTTCTGCAGGAAGGCGGACAGCTTGCCGCGGGTGGCGGCGTCCAGCGGCACCGACAGGAAGCGCTCTTCCAGATGGCGGACCGCCTGTTCAGGGGTGCGGCAGCCGGCGCCCAGCACCATGCCGGTCAGATCCAGGCGGGCCACGGTGCGCGGAATCGGCTTCACCCGCTCCACCGCCATCTGCCAACCGCGGTAGCTGCCGTAGCGGGTGTTGAAATCCTCGTTGCGGTCGCCGTTCGCCGATGACATGGCCATCATTTCCATGCCGCCGGCGCCGCCGCCCGGCCGGGTGGCGGTGGTCAGGTCCTGCCCGCTGCGCACCCGTTCGTGTACTTCGCGGATTTCGTAGCCGGCCTGAGCGACCGGGTAGCGATCGCCGGGGAGGTAGTTGATGTCCGGCAGCACCAGGTCCAGCGCGAAGTTGCCGCGCTCCAGCAGCAGGCCCGGCGTGATCCAGCTGCGGCCCTGGGCCCAGCCGGCCACGGTGGGCGGATGCATCAGGCGCTGACCGAGCGCCGACGTGGTTTCATTGAAGTCGGGCACGCCCGGCACCTCGGTGAGGCCGAGCTTGCGGTAGGTCGACACCAGCAGTTCCACCGGCCCCTTGATGCGGGTGGCCACCGATTCCGGCGCATAGAAGTCGCGCGACAGGAAGAGGCTTTCGAGGAAGGGCGCGATCTCGTAATTGGCCGCCTTCAGCCGCCGGCCCAGTTCGGCCGCCAGCGCCGGATCGACCTCCTCGCGCACGAAGTGGCGGTACAGCTTGCTGGCCAGGAATTCCGGCGTGACCGGCTGGTCGAGGATGATGTCGATCACCTGCACGCCGTCGAAGCGGCCGCGCCGGCCCAGCACCGCCTTGGCGCCGTCGTCGTGGCGGTCGGCGTCGATGTGGAAGGCGGTGCCGCGGAAATTCCAGCCGGTGAAGGCGCGCGCCGCTTCACGGATGTCCTGTTCGCCGTAATGGCCGACACCCATCGTGAACAGCTCCATGATTTCACGGGCGAAGTTCTCGTTCGGCGCACCTTTCACATTCACTGCGGCATCGAGGAAGGCCAGCATGGCCGGGTCCTGCGCGACGCCGATCAGCAGGGTGCGGAAGTTGCCGAGCCCCTGCTTCTGGAACAGATCGAGCTGGATCAGCATCTTGCGGTAATCGCGCACCTTCTCTTCGTTGGTGGCGAAGTGACCGTGCCAGAACAGCGCCATCCGTTCTTCCAGCGGACGCGGCGAAGTGAGCATGCGGTTGGCCCACCAGTAGGCGACGCGGTCGGTTTCCAGCCGGCTGGCGCGCAGCCAGTAGAAGAACCTGTTCACCACCGGTTGCATGCGGCGGTTGCCGTCCGGCTTCACCTGTACGCCGAGCGCTTCGCCCCGTTCGCGTGCGAGGTCGGTGGTGGCCGGCCGGCTGGCCGGAAAGGGATCCAGCCCTTCGTCGAATACGCCGGAGTGTTCGAACGGCGGCAGCGTTGTCGCCGGCACGCCCTCGAAGCGCACCAGCCGGCGCACCGCCTGTGCCGGGGTCAGCCGGGCCAGGGCATCGACCTGTTCCGGCGTGCCGCCGAAGCCGGCGCGCTCCAGCAGGTGGGCGGCGCGGGCGCGGTTCCAGTCGGCGGGCGCGATCGGTGCAAGGTCGCCGGCCCAGGGCGAGGCGGCCGCGGCACAAGCGCTGCAGGCGAGCAGCGTGATGGCGAACAGGCCGGACACGCACCGGCGGGAGGCGAAGGAGGACATCGCGGATATCTCCGGAAAGGATGCGGAAATATAGGGCGAGGCGCTGTCCGGCCTCACGTGCAATTTGCCCTGCGCCTCTAGGGATATTCTCGATTCCCGCCAGCGGGCGGCGTCGGCTCCGGTTGCCGGCCGGTGCTGGACGGTTTCAGGCGTGCTGGGTATGCTTTTTTCGACGCCCGCCCCGCGTAACCGGAGTTCTGCCGTGTCCACCGCATCCCTGGTCAGCATCCCGCTCAGTTCCCGCCTGCTGCGCACCATGCGCGACGTGGCCATCGACAACGCCCGCCAGCTGCTGCACGAAGCGCCATTGCTGCTGCGTCACCACCACCATGCGCGTGCGGCATTGCTGGCCCGCGTCGCGATCGAGGAGGTCGGGCGCGCGGTGCAGGCCTTCGACGCGCTTGGCCGCAACGTGACCGACGAAGCGGTGGCGATGCGGGTGAAGCTCAATTTCGAGGACTACCCGAAGCGCATGAATGCAGCGGTTTTCCCGTTGCTGCTGGAAGAGCCGCAGCGGCGCGACGAGGTGATGGCGCAGATCGACGACCTGATCGAAGCCGGCCAGAACCCGCGTGATCCGGCGCTGTTCACCGGCGTCGATTCACTGACCGGCCGCGTCACTACGCCCAACGGCTCGATCGGCCCAGCGGCCGCTTCGCGCCGGCTCGCACTGGCGAAGGACATTTTCGCGCGTGGCGAAATGCTGGTGCTGTTCACGCCGCCCAAGCTGCGCACCCGCGCCGAGGACCGCGCGTTCGCGCTGCGGCCGGGCGAACTGATCGCGGCACGCCAGGGCGTCGAGGCGTGGGAGGTGTACATCGAGAACATCCGCGCCGGCGATGCGCGTTTCGATTCCGCGCTGGACGAAATGCGCCGGCGCGCCGCCGACGGCGAGCGCTGATCGCGGCCAGCAATGGGGCCGCTTCTCGATGCGTTGAATGACGGCTGTTCCGCGGCGCATTCATAAAGCGCTCGAACGCGCTGCGTGTCGGGGTTGCAGCCGCGCTCTGGTCACGGCCGGCTGCCGCAACCACCTCATCGCAGACCTTCTGCTGACCTGTTTGCCTGTCCGTGCCTTATCCAGTGCAACAGGACTTCGTAGAGCGTCTGCGGAATCACCGGTTTGGAGATGAAGTCGTTCATGCCTGCTTCGAGACAGCGATGCCGGTCTTCTGCGTACGCGTTGGCCGTCATGGCCAGAATCGGTGTGTTCGCGTTCCTCTCAAGCAGCCGGATCCGTCGGGTGGCTTCCAGTCCATCCATGTTCGGCATCTGCATGTCCATCAGGATCAACGCATAGCTGTTCTCCGCCGCGAGCCTGACCGCGTCATGCCCGTCCTCGGCGGTGTCGATGATCAGACCGGCGTAGTCGAGCACTGCCTGGGTGATGGCCCTGTTGGTGGGATCATCCTCGACCACCAGGACGCGTGTGCCCGCACACGTGTTCTTCAAGGCCGCTTCCGCATCGGGGGGCGGATTGACGCTCCCCTGACCGGATTCTTCGAAGCTCTTCTGCAGGCGTGCCGTCAGCCAGAACGTGCTGCCCTTTCCAGGCGCACTGATCACCCCTGCATCACCGCCCATGATCTGGGCAATCTTGCGCGTGATGGCCAGTCCCAATCCTGTGCCGCCGTACTTGCGTGTCAGGGAGTTGTCGGCCTGTTCGAATGCCGAGAACAGGCGCGGGATGGTTTCCGGCGCGATGCCGATGCCAGTATCCGTGACGCTGAACCGGATCAGCGTGCTGTCCGGGGCGTCTTCGTCCTGACTGACCGCGACAGTGATACTGCCCTGTTCGGTGAATTTGATCGCGTTGGACAGGTAGTTGAGCAGGGCCTGTTGCAGGCGGGTGCGGTCTCCCCTCAATCCATCGGGCAAGGGGGGGAGATCGATGTTCAACCGCAGGCCTTTGCCCTGGGCGCTGCCCCGGACCATATCGACTGAGGTCTGGACGACCTCGGCGACCGGAACGATCGTGTCTTCCAGTGAGAACTTGCCAGCTTCGATTTTTGAAAGATCGAGGACGGCATTGAGGATTTCCAGCAGATGCTGGCCCGCCTCTTCGATCCGGTCCAGTCTCTGGATGTGCTGTGCATCGAGCCCGGAACGACGCAGCAGGTAGGCGGTGCCGTTGATGGCGTTCAGGGGCGTGCGGATTTCATGGCTCATGTTTGCCAGGAAGGCGCTCTTGGCGACATTGGCGGCTTCGGCGGCCTCCTTGGCGACACGCAGCTCGGCTGTGCGCGAGTGCACCAGTTCCTCCAGGTGGCTGCGGTGCTGTTCGAGTTCGAGCGAGGCCTGCTTGCTGGCAGTGATGTCATCGTAGACGCCGAGCACGCCGATCACCTGGCCATCCGCATCCCGCAGCGGGACTTTCGACGTACGCAACCAGATCGTCTGGCCGTCGGGGGTGGTCTGAGGCTCTTCGTAATTCAATATCGAGCGACCGGAGCCCATCACCTGCTGGTCATCGGCACGGTAGCGATCCGCCTGGGCCGCCCATCCCATTGCGAAATCGTCCTTGCCCACCATGTCCACGGGTGACTGTCTGCCCGCATCTCGGGCAAACAGGGGGTTGCAGCCGAGATAGCGCAGGTTGCGGTCTTTCCAGAACACGCGCACCGGCGCCGTATCGATGATCGTCTGGAGCAGGTTGCGTGAAGCGCTGAGTTCGGCCAGCAGCCGTTCCAGCTCGGTTCGGGCGAGATCGCGATCGCGGTCGTGCCGGAGGATGGTCCGAAGGGTCAGGACGGCCGTTCCACACACTGCACATGCGGCCATGAGCGCGGCAACGATCAGCGTCGCCTGCTGCTGTTCGATCTGTCGTCCGTAATCGAGGGCTGCGAGCTCGGTGTTCTTCCGGCTCAGTTCAGTCAGCCTGTTCACGGCCAGTGCGAGCAGTTTGTCGTTCTCCGCGTCGATCAGGAACGACAGTTCGTGAGCGTCGCCGCCGCGGGCGAGTGCCGTCTTCAGCGTGTCCAGATCGCCGAGGTAGGCCTGCAGGTAAGTTTCGATGCGATCGAGGAGTTGACGCATTTCCTCGCTGCTCGCCCCGATGGATCGATACTTGTCGATCGCCTGCTGGATCAGCCCGATTTCGAGCTTGAAGCGCTCTCCGTCGCCGACTGCACCGTGCTTGAAATTGGACAGGTAAAGGTTTGCGAATCCAAGGTGCTGCGCGCAATCCAGCATCAGCTGATGACGTTTCGTGGTGACGGTCGATATCTCGATCCATCGCTTTTCAAGCTGCTGCTGCATCCAGGCAAACAGACCCACCATCCCCAGTACGATCGACAGGGTGACCGCAAATCCCGCCAGAATGGTTTGCCGGGGTTTCACGGTGAGCCGGGGCTCTGCGCACGGTGGCCGTGCAATTTCGCGGGTTTCATCGAGTGGCCGCCATCAGCACACGCAGGAAGTCACCGACAGGGCTCGCGAGCCATTGGTCGTACACCGGCCGGCACGCGATCTCGAACGCGGCCACATCGGCGGTGTCGATCTGCATCCCCGTGCGCTGCAGGTCGGTCATGGCCGCGGCGTTCTCTTTCTGTGCCAGGCTTCTCTGCAGCGTGGAGGCCTCTGCGGCGGCGGCCAGAATCGCGGCTCTGTCCGCCTCGGACAGCGCGTCCCATCGGGCGCGCGCCATGACGAAGGGGGTTACCTCGTACCGGTGTCCGGTCAGGCTCAGAAATTTCTGTACCTGATAGAGCTTGCCGGTCAGGATGTTCACCAGCGGGTTTTCCTGGCCATCCACCACTTTCTGTTGCAGCGCGCTGTATACGTCTGACCACCGGATCTGCCGCGGCAGGCCCCCGAGCGTCTTGATCAAGTCGGCCGCAGCGAGGTCAGGCGGCGTTCTGATGCGCAGCCCACGCACATCTGCAGGCGTGCGGACAGGCCGCACGTCGTTGGTCAGGTGACGGATTCCGTTATCCCAGTAGCCCAGAAGCTTCAGCCCCCGCTCTGCCGACCGCTCTGCGAGCATTCTGCCTGCCTGGCCATCGAGCACTTTCCAGGCGGCTTCCGGAGTGGGGAAAAGGAAGGGCATGCCGATGGCCGCATATTCGGGCACCACTTTCGATACGGCGCCCTGACTGTTTGCCGACATGTCCAGCGTGCCGTCCAGCAGACCCCTGACCATGGCTGCGTCATCGCCCATGCTGGCCGCCGGGAAGATCTGGATCTCGATCCGTCCTTCGCTGTGGTGCGCCACCCTCTTGGCAAAGTGCACAGCGGCCAGATGACGCGGATGATCGATCGACGATCCATGTCCCAGCGTAAGACGGGTGCCGCCTTGCGCAAATGCGACCGCGGTCGCGCACATGCCGATGATCAGGGCGAGGGCTCTCATGCTTTGATATTACGCTTGAGTGGGCCTTGCCTCATCCCTTGGTTTGCCTCAGGCTCGATCCAGATCAAGCAATGCGTGATTCGACGCAACGGAGCCGGTCAGCAGGCATGGCCCTGCCTGCGCCGGGCAGCGGCAAGCTCAACGAGCGCGTGCTCAAGCTGGCCAGCAGCGCGGTGCCGCTGGCGCTGGGGCTGGTGATGTTGTTGCGGTCCGACGGGCTGGCCTGATCAGGCGCCGCCCTTGTCGTCCCACAGCGAGGCGACGGCCGGCCCGGGCGCATTGAAACCGAGGTGGCGATAGATGGCCGCGGTGGCGATGCGGCCACGCGGCGTGCGCTGCAGATAGCCCTGCTGGATCAGGTAGGGCTCCAGCACGTCCTCGATGGTGTCGCGCGATTCGCCGATGGCGGCGGCGAGGTTGTCCACGCCGACCGGGCCACCGTCGAACTTGTCGATCACCGCTTCGAGCAGCTTGCGGTCCATCAGGTCGAGGCCGACGCTGTCCACGTCCAGCATGATCAGTGCGGCGTCGGCCACTTCGCGCGTGATTTCGCCATTCGCCTTCACCTGCGCGTAGTCGCGGCAGCGGCGCAGCAGGCGGTTGGCGATGCGCGGCGTGCCGCGCGAGCGGCGCGCGATTTCAAGGCTGCCGGCGTCGTCGATGGCACAGTCGAGCAGGCGCGCCGAGCGGCGCACGATGAGTGCCAGTTCGTCAGCCGAATAGAATTCCAGCCGGGCGACGATGCCGAAGCGGTCGCGCAGCGGGTTGGTGAGCATGCCGGCGCGCGTGGTGGCGCCGACCAGCGTGAACGGCGGCAGATCGAGCTTGATCGAGCGGGCGGCCGGGCCTTCGCCGATCATGATGTCGATCTGGAAATCCTCCAGCGCCGGGTAGAGGATTTCCTCCACCACCGGGCTCAGGCGGTGGATTTCGTCGATGAACAGCACGTCGTTCGGTTCGAGATTGCTCAGTATCGCGGCCAGATCGCCGGCGCGTTCCAGCACCGGGCCCGAGGTCTGGCGCAGATTGACGCCCATTTCCGCGGCGACGATATGGGCCAGCGTGGTCTTGCCCAGGCCGGGCGGGCCGAACAGCAGCACGTGGTCCAGCGGCTCGCTGCGACCGCGCGCGGCGGCGACGAAAATGTCCAGCTGGTCGCGGATCTTCTGCTGGCCGATGTATTCGTCCAGCCGCTTCGGCCGCAGTGCGCGCTCCAGCGCGTCCTCCTGCGCGCCGGCCGGGGCGGCCGACACGATGCGCGGGCCGCTGGGCAGGGAATCGGTCTGGATGGCCATGATGCAGTCCTTCTTCAGACGTCCGACGGGTTGATCCAGCGCCACTCGCCGGGCGCCAGATCGGCCGGCAGTTCCAGACTGCCGACCGCCACCCGGTGCAGCGCATCGCAGCGGTTGCCGGCGGCGGCCACCATGCGCTTGACCTGGTGGTACTTGCCTTCGCCTATCGTGATGGCCAGCCGGTTCGCGTCGAGCTGTTCGACCGCGTGCGCGGCCACCGACACGCCCGGCGCGTCGTTCAGTTCGACGCCGCCACGCAGTGCGGCGAGCTGTGCATCGTCGACCGGATGTTTGGTGGTGGCGACATAGCGCTTCAGCACGCCGTGCTTGGGCGAGGTGAGCTTGTGGATGAACTGGCCGTCGTCGGTCAGCAGCAGCAGGCCGGTGGTGTCCTCGTCCAGCCGGCCGACGCACTGTACCGCGCGCACCACCAGCGGCGAGGGCAGCAGCGCGAATACCGCAGGATGGTGCTTGGGTTTCTGCGAGCACTCGTAGCCGGCCGGCTTGTGCAGCATCACGTAGGCCTTCTCGTGATAGCGCCAGGCTTCGCCGCTGACCGTGAATTCAAGACCTTCCGGATCGAGCTCGACGAAGGGGTCGTCGACCATTTCGCCGCCGACGGTGACGCGTTCGAGGCGTACCAGCGCGCGGCATTCGCGACGGGTGCCGAAGCCCTGGCTCTGCAGGATGCGTTCGAGTTGCATATCAGTACTTTCCGCCCACATGGGGGTTGTATTTGCGTTCTTCGCCGAAGGTGGACATCGGGCCGTGGCCGGGGATGAAGCGGATGTCGTCACCGAGCGGGAACAGTTTTTCGCGGATCGAGCGGATCAGGTCGCCGTGGTTGCCGCGCGGAAAGTCGGTACGGCCGATCGAGCCGGCGAACAGCACGTCGCCGACCTGGGCCAGCCGGCCGGCGCGGTCGACGAACACCACGTGGCCCGGCGTGTGGCCCGGGCAGTGCACCACGTCCAGCGTCACCTTGCCCACGGTCACCGTGTCGCCGTCGGCCAGCCAGCGGGTCGGCACGAAGGGGCGGCAGGGCGGAAAGCCGAACATCTGCGCCTGCACCGGGAAGCCGTCTATCCAGAACCGGTCGTCCGGGTGCGGGCCTTCGATCGGCAGACCGAATTTCTCCGCCAGATCCTGCGTGGCGCCGGCGTGGTCGAGGTGGCCGTGGGTGACCAGTATCTTTTCCAGCGTGATGCCGTGCTTCTCCACTTCGGCCAGCACCCGATCCAGATCGCCGCCCGGGTCTACGACCGCGCCCTTCATCGTTTCGTCGCACCACAGCAGGGTGCAGTTCTGGGCGAAGGCGGTGACCGGAATGATGGCGTGCTGGAGCATGAGGGGTTGCCGTTGCGGGAAAGCGACATTGTACGTGGCGCCGGCGTGCGCTCCGACACGCGCATGCCGCTCACGGGCAGACAGAACTGCCGCGAGCGGTTAGGGTCGACGCCGGAATTCCGACTTCGAGGTTGCCTGCCGTGATCGATCTCCATTTCTGGCCCACCCCCAATGGCTACAAGGTGTTGATGTTCCTGGAGGAATCCGGGCTCGAACACCGCGTCGTGCCGGTCAACATCGGTGCCGGCGAACAGTTCAGGCCGGCGTTTCTGGCCATTTCGCCGAACAACCGGATGCCGGCCATCGTCGATCACGCACCGGCCGGCGGCGGCGCGCCGCTGTCGGTGTTCGAGTCGGGCGCCATCCTGCTCTACCTCGCCGAAAAGACTGGGCGCTTCATTCCGGCCGATCTGCGCGGCCGGGTGCAGGTGCTGGAATGGCTGTTCTGGCAGGTCGGCGGCCTCGGCCCGATGGCCGGGCAGAACCACCATTTCGTGCAGTACGCGCCGGAGCCCATCGCCTACGCGATCAAGCGCTACGTCGATGAAACCGGCCGGCTGTACGGCGTGCTGAACAAGCATCTGGCCGACCGTGCCTTCATCGCCGGCGACGACTACACGATTGCCGACATGGCCGCCTATCCCTGGGTGGTGCCGCACAGGCGCCAGCAGATGGATCTGGACAATTTCCCGCACCTGAAGCGCTGGTTCGCGGCCATCCATGCCCGTCCGGCCACGGTACGTGCCTATGAGCGCGGTGCGCAGGTGAGTGACCGGCCGGTGGTGGACGAGCAGTCACGCAAGCTGCTGTTCGGCCAGAACGCCGATACGGTGGCGAAGCAATGAGGCTGTGCTAGGCTGCAAAAGCCGTTTTCAACCTCGTCAGTGTTCCTTCGGGAGAAAGACAATGAGCACCGAAAAGCTGATCCACGACGCCGCCGACCAGTGCGACTGGGACCCCGACATGGTGGTCAGCGTACTGGCTGACTTCATCGACGAATTCTGCGATCCGGACGATTTCAAGGCCTTCCTCGAAGCGCGCGTCGCCGAAGAGGCGGACGACGACTATGAGGAAGAGGACGAGGACGAGGGCGGGAGTGAAGAGGACTACTGAGGCGTTCGCCCTGGCGCGCATTCAGCGCGCGAAGTCGCCGTCGACGTAGTACCAGCGTCCGTTCTCGCGCACGAAACGGCTGGTTTCGTGCAGCCGGTGTGCCCGTCCGCCCAGCTTGCTGCGGGCGACGAATTCCACCGTGCCGTGGTCGGCGTCTCTCAGTGCGTGCGCTTTCACCTCCAGCCCCAGCCATCGAAGGCCGGGCTCAGGCGGCGGCAGGTTCTGCGGCCGGGTGTCCGGATGCCAGGTGTCCAGCAGATAGTCGCGCCGGTCCAGCACGAAGGCGCTGTAGCGCGAGCGCATCAGTGCCTCCGGGGTCGGTGCCGCCTCGCCGGCGTGGAAGCGTGCGCAGCAGTCATCCGCCGGACGACCACTGCCGCAGACGCAGAGCGCGGCCGGTTCCGGCTTCAATACTTGCTCACGCGGGTGTTGCCGCTCGAACCGACCAGCTTGACGCGGTCGCCCGGATTGAATTTCTCGTCGCCTTCCTGAACGACCGCGATCACGTTGCCGTTGTCCAGACGTAGGGTGATTTCCTGGCCGGAACGGCGGGTGGCGCCTTCCTCGATCAATGCACCGGCGACGCCGCCGACCACTGCGCCGGCGATGGCGCCTGCAGTCGAACCGCGTCCGCCGGCCAGGCCGCCGATGGCGGCACCCGTTGCAGTGCCCACATGGGATTTGGTGCCTTCGATGGTGACCGGGCGCACGCTTTCCACGGTGCCCATGCGCACCGACATTTCGCGGCGTGCCTGGTCACGCGAGTAGGTGTCGCCGGACAGGGTGGACTGGCAGCCGGCCAGAGCCAGGCCGGCGAGGATCAGCGCGGGAAGCGCCAAGCGGTTCATTTCATGTCTCCGTCGGATCGCTGCCGGCACGATGCCGGCAAACCGTTCCATTAAACGCGCCGGTGACGAACCGGCGGTACTGCAATCGTGAGCAGTTGTATCCGCTCGCGCGCTCAGAAGTCGAGTGTGCTGCCGAAGGCGGCCCGGTAGCGGCGCTCGATCTCTGCGCGCGTCGGCGCGTGGTTCTGGCCGCCGCGGTGGGCGATCTTGATCGCGCCCATGACCGAAGCCAGGCGGGCCGCATTGACGATGCCGGCGCCGCGCGACAGGCCGTACAGCAGGCCGCCGCGGTAGGCGTCGCCACAGCCGGTCGGATCCGTCAGTTCGTCGGCCGGCACGCACGCCACCTCGGTCACCGTACCGTCGTGATAGACGCGCGAACCTTCGGCGCCGCGCGTGACGATCAGTGCCTCGACCTTTTCCGCGATCTGCGCTTCGCTGAGGCCGGTGCGATCGCACAGCATGCGCGCCTCGTAGTCATTGACCGTGCACCAGGTGGCCAGTTCGAGGAAGTGCAGCAGATCCTTGCCGTCGAACATCGGCATGCCCTGGCCCGGATCGAAAATGAAAGGTGTGCCGGCGTCGGCGAACTGCCGGGCGTGGGTGAGCATGCCGTCGCGGCCGTCCGGCGCCACGATGCCCAGTTTCACGCCCTGTGCGTCGCTCACCCGGTTCTCATGCGAAAAGCTCATCGCGCCCGGGTGGAAGGCGGTGATCTGGTTGTCGTCCAGGTCGGTGGTGATGAAGCACTGCGCGGTGAAGGCGTCGTCGATCCGGCGCACGTGGCTGACCGGAATGCCCAGCGCGGCGAAACGTTCGAAGTAGGGGCCGGCGTCCTGACCCACGGTGGCCATCATCAGCGGTTCGCCACCGAGCAGCTTCAGGTTGTAGGCGATGTTGCCGGCACAGCCGCCGAACTCGCGCCGCATGTCCGGCACCAGGAAGGATACGTTCAGGATGTGGATCTGGTCCGGCAGGATGTGGTGCTTGAAGCGGTCCGGAAAGACCATGATGTTGTCGTAGGCGATCGAGCCGCAGATGAGGACGGACATGGGGGCGTGCCGGTAAGGGGAAAACCGCGAGTATACGGCGCCGGCCGGCAGCCGGTGTGGCGGTTCAGAGGCCGTCGCCGCGTGCCAGTCGCAGATCTTCGGCGCTGCGTACCGCGTTGCGCAGCCGGCCGGCGAAACGGTCGGCCACGCTGGTCCAGTCCAGCCCTTCGACGCTGGCGCGTGCGCCGGTGGCCATTCGTGCGCGCAGCGGGTTGTCAGTGCCGGCGCGCAGCACCTGGGCGATGAAGGCGGCTTCGTCGCCAGGCGGCGCCAGCAGGCCGTTATGGCCGGCGTCCACCAGTTCGGCGGCGGCTGCCTGCGCGTAGCTGACCACCGGCAGCCCGCTGGCCAGTGCCTCGGTCAGCACGTTGCCGAAGGTTTCGGTCAGGCTGCCGAACAGGAAGAGGTCGGCGCTGGCGTAGTGCATGGCCAGATCCTCACCGCTGCGCATGCCGGCGAACAGATGGTGCGGATACTGGCGCGCCAGCGATTCGCGCGCCGGGCCGTCGCCCACCCACAGCATGCGCGCGTCCGGCCGCTGTACGCGCAGCGCTTCGAAGGCGCGCGCCACCAGATCGAGATTCTTTTCCGGCGCCAGCCGGCTCACGAAAGCGACCACCAGATCCTGCGGGCCGACGCCCCAGGCGGCACGCAGTGCCTGGTTGCGGCGGGCCGGCGAGTACAACGTGGTATCGACACCGCGCGACACCACTTCGAGATTGCGGTAGCCGCAGTCGGCCAGCTGCGCCTGCAGCGCGCGGGTGGGCACGAAGGTGGCGTGACCGAGATTGTGGAAGCGGCGCAGATAGGCGGCGATCGGCCGCTTCAGCCAGCGCATGCCGTAATGCGCGCTGTAGGCGTCGAAATTGGTGCGGAAGTCGCTGGTGACCGGCAGCTTGAGTTTGCGCGCGGCGGCCATCGCCGACCAGCCGAGCGGGCCTTCGGTCACGAGGTGGACGAGGTCCGGCCGCTCCAGCGTCCACAGCTTTGCCAGCTTCTGTTTGGCCGGCAGGCCGACCCGCAGGCTGCCGTACTTGGGAATGGGGACGCCGCGCGCCAGCACCTCACGCAGCGGGCCGTCGCGCTGGGGCGCATCGGCGGCGTGCTGCTTCGGGCGGATGAGCTGCACCCGGTGCCCGCGCGCCAGCAGGCCGTCCACCATGCGCTTGAGGCTCATCGCGACGCCGTTGATTTCCGGCGGCCAGGTTTCGGTCACCACCGCGATGCGCAGCGCCTCGTCGGCGCCATGCAGGCGTTCGACCGTGAAGGCGATGTCGGGGCTGAGCTCGGAGCGACGCATGCCGGCAGTGTCCGGTGCGGTCAAGGCAGGCGCGTGACGGGTGCGTGACGCTGCCGTGACAGCGTGGTGCGGGGGGCGGCCGGCAGGTAGACTGCACGGATTCCCGTCGCCGTTCTGCCCATGGTCCCGCTGCGTGCCCTGTTTGCTGCCTTCTTCCTGCTGTCTGCTCTGCCGGCGGTGGCGGAAGAGCTGCGCGTGCAGGCGCCCCAGTCTCTGCCGGCCAGCGTTGCGGCCGGTCTTGCCCCGCTGCTGGCGCCGCACGCCGGCAAGCCGCTGCTGATCAATTTCTGGGCGTCCTGGTGCGAGCCCTGCCGCGATGAAATTCCGGCGCTGTCGGCGCTGCCGGCGCGTGGCATCCGGGTGCAGATGGTGGCTGTGGCCGACCGCGAGGCGGACGCGCAGCGTTTTCTGGGCGATGCCGGCCCCGGGCTGCCGCTGGCTTTCGACCGTGACCAGAAACTGAGCCGTGCGCTCGGCGTGACGCTGCTGCCCTACAGCCTGGTGCTGGATGCCCGGCATCGCGTGGTGGCGCGGGTCGAGGGTGCGCTGGACTGGAGCGATGCATCGGTCGTCGCCACGCTGAACAGGCTCATGCAGTAATCGAATATACGAAGGGAAGGATGTACATGGATCGTCGTCGTTTCATGCAGCTGTCTGCACTCGCCGGCCTGTCGGCATCGCTGCCGCATGTGGCGCGCGCTGCGTTCGCGCCGTCGCCGGCGCATGGCTGGCGCACCTTCGAGGTGGTGACCCGGGTCGAGCCACTGGCAGGCGACGCCGATGTGACGGTATGGATTCCGCTGCCTTCGGTCGAACAGGCGGAGTGGGTCAGGGTGCTGGGCAACGAGTGGAGCGGCAATGCGGCCCGCGCCGGCATTGCGGTCGATCCGGTGTATGGCAGCCGCATGCTGGTCGCGCAGTGGCTCAAGGGCCAGGGCGTGCCTGAACTCGAGGTGGTGAGCCGGGTGAGTACCCGTGACCGGGCACTCGATCTGTCTTCGCCGGGCAAGGTGACCGATCTCGATGACGCGGCCCGCCAGCTGTACACCCGAGCCACCGAACTGCTGCCGACCGACGGTATCGTGCGCGATACCGCGCTTGAAGCCACGCGCGGCGCGAACAGCGACATCGAGCGCGCCCGCGCGCTGTACGACTGGGTGTGCGACCGCACCGAGCGCAATCCCAAGACCCGCGGCTGCGGTCTGGGTGATATCCGCAGCATGCTGGTCAGCAGCAATCTGTCCGGCAAGTGTGCTGACCTCAACGCGCTGTTCGTCGGCATGGCACGGTCGGTGGGACTGCCGGCGCGCGATGTCTATGGCATCCGCGTGGCTGATTCGCGTTTCGGCTACAGGAGCCTGGGCAAGAGCGGCGACATATCGAAGGCACAGCACTGTCGTGCCGAGGTGTGGCTGAGCGGTTTCGGCTGGGTGCCGGTCGATCCGGCCGATGTGCGCAAGGTGGTGCTGGAGGAAAGGCCCGGACTCACGCTGAACGATGACGTCGTCGTCGCCGCGCGTGAAAAGCTTTTCGGCGCCTGGGAAATGAACTGGCTGCCCTACAACTTTTCGCATGACGTCGTGCTGCCCGGTTCGGCTGGCCCCACGCTGCCCTTCCTGATGTATCCGCAGGGCGAAACCGCCGGCGAGCGCTTTGACAGCCTCGACCCCGCCGCTTTCAGTTACAGCATCAGGTCGCGCGAACTGGCCGGCTGAAGCACGCCACCACAGGGCGCGATGTCCGGGCGCCCTGAATTCCCCGCCGTTGCAGCCGTGCCGCCTGGCGGTTACTCGTGTCCGCCTTCCGGATAGACCGTGATCGACAGGAAACGGATCGGCACGTCCACCAGCTTTTCCGGGCCGTGCGGCACATTGCCGTCGAAGGTGAGGGCGTCGCCCGGGCGCAGCTCATACACCGTCTTGCCGTGGCGGTATTCGATGCAGCCTTCCAGCATGTAGATGAACTCCGTGCCCGGGTGTTCGAACACCGGGTAGGGCGGCTGATCCTGGTCGATCGTGATCAGGAAGGGCTCGAAGCGCTTGGTCGGCCCCTGGTGATAGGACAGCAGGTTATAGATATGGCCGGCGCGCGAGCCGCGGCGGGCCACCTCCATGCTTTCGCCGGCCTTGATCAGCTGCGCACCTTCGCCGTCGGTCTGGTAGTTCTTGAACAGCGCCGACAGCGAAACGCCGAGTGCCCGCGCGATGCGCGACAGCGCGTCCAGGCTGGTCGCAGTCTGGCCGTTCTCGATCCGCGACAGCATGCCGCGGCTGATTTCCGCGCGCTCCGAAATGTCTGCGATCGTCAGCCCGTGGGCCCTGCGCAGCTCCCGTATGGTGTTGCCAAGGTAGCGCTCCAGCTCGCCTTCAAGGGCGGCCTCTTGTATGGACATCGCGTCTCCGCCTTCACCGTCAGCTTGGGTCGTCATCGCCCCATTCCTCTCGTTATTTTAGCCACGAGGTTTCATAAAAAGAATTTAAGTTGACTTGGCTTAAAAAAGGTTCATGATTAGAAAAAAAGTTGCTTCAGTTGAAACACGCTGCATTGCAGCAGAAGCGACACCCTTTCAGTCTGGACTACAGGAAAGCACATGCCCTGGCGCCTATTGCGATTCGGTCTGTCGAAGTCCCATCCGGAACCCCGGATGTTTACGGCTCACGACAAGCTCAAGCCCTCCTACGACGTAGTGATCATTGGTGGTGGAGGTCATGGCCTGGCCAGCGCCTACTACCTCGCCCGTGATCATGGCATCACCAACGTGGCGGTGCTTGAGAAGGGTTACATCGGTGGCGGCAATACCGGCCGCAACACCACCATCATCCGGTCGAACTATCTCACGCCTGAAGGCGTGAAGTTCTACGACAAGTCGGTGCAGCTGTACCAGGACTTGTCCACCGAGTTCGATCTCAACCTCTTCTACTCCACCCGCGGCCACTTCACGCTGGCCCACACCGATTCCGCGATGCGCACCATGCGCTGGCGCGCAGAGGTGAACAAGCACTACGGCATCGAGTCCGAAGTGGTGGGTCCGGAAGAAGTGAAGCGCCAGACCCCGCAGATCGATCTGTCCTGTGGTGGCCATGCGCCGATCCAGGGCGCGCTGTACCACGCGCCGGGCGCGGTGGCCCGTCACGATGCGGTGGCCTGGGGCTACGGCCGTGGCGCCGACATGCGCGGTGCGGAAATCCACCAGCAGACCGCGGTGACCGGCATCGAGGTCAAGGGCGGCAAGGTGGTCGGTGTACACACCACCAAGGGTTTCATCTCGACCAACAAGGTCATCTGTGCGGTCGCCGGCTTCACGCCGCGCATCACCGACATGGTGGGCTTCAAGACGCCGATCTTCGTGCATCCGCTGCAGGCCATGGTGAGCGAGCCGATGAAGCCCTGGCTCGACACCATCCTGGTGTCCGGCAGCCTGCATATATATGTAAGCCAGAGCGCCCGCGGCGAACTGGTGATGGGCGCCTCGCTCGATCCGTACGAAGTGCAATCGACCCGTTCGACGCTGGACTTCCCGGAAGGCCTCGCCGCCCACCTGCTCGACATGTTCCCCTTCCTGTCGCACTCCAAGGTGGTGCGCCAGTGGGCCGGCATGGCCGACATGACGCCGGACTTCGCGCCGATCATGGGCATGACGCCGGTCGAAGGCTTCTACCTCGATTCCGGCTGGGGTACCTGGGGCTTCAAGGCCACGCCGGTCTGCGGCAAGACCATGGCCTGGACCGCCGTCAATGACAAGCCGCATGAGCTGATTACCGGCTTCTCGCTCGACCGCTTCCGCAACTACTCGCTGACCGGCGAGAAGGGTGCGGCGAGCGTGGGTCACTGAGCGCGGAACAGAGAGCGGAGACGACGACATGAAACTGATGACCTGTCCGATCAACGGCACGCGCCCGATCTCGGAGTTCGCCTACTGGGGCGAAATCCGTCCGGCGCCCGATGCCGATACCTGCAGCGACGACCAGTGGGCGGAATACGTGTTCCACCGCAACGGCGCACCCGGCGTGAAGAAGGAGTGGTGGTGCCATACGCCGTCGAATACCTGGTTCATCGCTGAACGCGATACCGAAAAGGACAAGGTGCTGCGCACCTATCTGCATGGAGATGACAAGTGAAGCGCCTCCCCGCAATGCCCGACGAGTGGCTGGATCGCAGCCGCACCGTCCGCTTCCGTTTTGAAGGCCGCTCGTTCGAAGGCCTGGCTGGTGACAGCATCGCCAGTGCGCTGTGGGCCGCCGGCCAGCGCAGCCAGGGCCGCAGCTTCAAGTACCACCGCGTACGCGGCATTCTGTCGGCCGCCAACCATGACGTGAACGTCATGCTGCAGGACGGCCCCAAGCTGAACACCCGCGGTGACGTGGTGGCGGTGCGTGAAGGCATGGACCTGACCGCGGTGAACACCTTCGGTGGCCTGGCCAACGACAAGGCGCGTCACCTGAACCTGCTGTCGCGCTTCCTGCCGGTCGGCTTCTACTACAAGGCCTTTCACAACAAGCGTCTGTTCCCGCTGTGGGAAAAGATGTTCCGCCGCATCACCGGTCTGGGCGTGGTCGATTTCTCGACGCCGCACATCCGCACCCAGAAGCGCTACGACTTCTGTGATGTGCTGGTGATCGGTGCCGGTCCGTCCGGTCTGGCCGCCGCGCTGTCGGCCGCCGAAGCCGGCGCCTCGGTGGTGGTCTGTGACGAGAACGCCCGCGCCGGTGGCAGCGGTCTGTTCCAGCTGGGCGCCGACGCGGCACGTCGTCAGCACACCGCCTCGCTGCTGCAGCAGGTGAAGGCCAACCCGCGCATCCGTCTGCTGGAAGGCACCTACGCCGGCGCCTACTACGCCGACCGCTGGGTGCCGCTGATCGACGAGAACCGCATGACGAAGATGCGCGCCAAGTCGGTCATCCTGGCCAGTGGCGCCTACGAGCAGCCGGCGGTGTTCCGCAACAACGACCTGCCGGGCATCATGAACGGCTCGGCCATGCAGCGCCTGATCTACCGCTACGCGGTCAAGCCCTGCACCACCGCGGTCGTGCTGGCCGCCAACGCAGACGGCTACCGTGTCGCGCTCGATCTGCTGGCCGCCGGCGCTGCCGTGGCTGCGGTGCTGGACATGCGCGCCAGCGTCCCGGCTTCGCCGCTGGCTGACGCGCTGCGTGCCAAGGGCGTGGAAATCCTCGCCGGTCACGCGGTGTATGAAGCGCACGCCGATGGCAAGGGCGAGCTGGCAGGTGTCACCGCCTGTCGCATCGACGGCGCCGGCCGCGTGGTGTCGGGTTCGCAGCGCCGCATCAGCTGCGATGGCGTCGCGATGAGCACCGGCTGGTCGCCGGCCGCCAACCTGCTGTATCAGGCAGGCACCCGCATGCGCTTCGACGATCTGCTGCAGCAGTTCGTGCCGGAACAGCTGCCGGAAGGCGTGTTCGCCTGCGGCAAGGTGAATGGCGTGTTCCGCCTCGAATCGCGCATCACCGACGGTCAGCGCGCCGGCCTCGCGGCCGCCGCGAATGCCGGTTTCGAAGTCAGCGGCAACATTACCGTGCCGGCCGAAACCGAGTCGCCGTCGCATGCCTGGCCGGTGGTTGCTCATCCGGATGGCAAGAACTTCGTCGATTTCGACGAGGATCTGCAGGTGAAGGATTTCGAGAACGCGGTGCAGGAAGGCTACGACAACATCGAGCTGCTGAAGCGCTTCTCGACCGTCGGCATGGGCCCCAGCCAGGGCAAGCACTCGAACATGACCGCGCTGCGCATCCTGGCGCGCCTGACCGGCAAGTCGCCGCAGCAGGTGGGCACCACGACCGCGCGTCCGTTCTTCCACCCGGTGCCGCTGTCGCACCTGGCTGGCCGCGGTTTCAGCCCGCAGCGCCACTCGCCGCTGCACGGCCGCCACGCCGCTGCCGGTGCGGTGTTCATGCAGGCCGGTGCGTGGGAACGTCCGGAGTACTACGCGGTGACGGGCAAGTCGCGCATCGACTGCATCCGTGAAGAGGCGCGCCGTGTGCGCACCGCGGTTGCGCTGATCGACGTCGGCACGCTGGGCAAGCTGGAAATCCGTGGCCCGCAGGCCGCCGAGTTCCTGAACCGGGTCTATACCGGCCGCTACGACAACATGAAGGTGGGTGCCACGCGCTACGCCGTCATGTGTGACGAATCCGGCGTGCTGAGCGACGAAGGCGTGGTGGCGCGCATCGCTGACGACGTCTTCTACTTCACCACGACCAGTTCGGGTGCGGCCACCGTGTATCGCGAGCTGTCCCGCCTGAACATCGAGTGGAAGCTGGACTGCGGCCTGATCAACCTGACCGGTTCGTACTCGGCGATGAATCTGGCCGGTCCGGCGTCGCGCAAGGTGCTGGCCCAGCTGACCGACATGGATCTGTCGTCTGCCGCCTTCCCCTACCTCGCGGTGCGTACCGGTACGGTGGCGGGCATCCCGGCTCGCATGATGCGGGTGGGCTTCGTCGGCGAATGGGGCTACGAAATCCACATCCCGGCCGAGTACGGCGCCACGCTGTGGGACGCGCTGATGAAGGCCGGTGAATCGTCGGGCATCGGCCCGTTCGGCGTCGAGGCCCAGCGTCTGCTGCGCCTGGAAAAGGGCCACCTGATCGTGAGCCAGGACACCGACGGCCTGACCAATCCGTTCGAAGTCGGCATGGACTGGGCGGTCAAGCTGGACAAGCCCTTCTTCACCGGCAAGCGCTCGCTGCAGATCGTTCGCAAGATGCCGCTCAAGCGCAAGCTGGTCGGCTTCCGTCTGGGCGAGAACCACAGCGGCGAAGTGCCGAAGGAATGTCACCTGATCATCCAGGACGGCGACATCGCCGGCCGTGTGACCAGCATTTCCTGGAGCCCGCATGTCGGTCGCTTCATCGGTCTGGCCTTCGTGCTGCCGTCGATGTCCGAATCCGGCACGCCTTTCCAGATCCGTCTGACCGACGGAAGCATGGTGAACGCCGAGGTCTGCGACACGCCCTTCTTCGACCCGAAAGACGAACGCCAGAAGGAAATCGAATGAACGCCCCCTTCGCCCCCAATCGCATCAGCCCTCTGTTCGACGAACAGGCGCCGCACGCGGCGAAGTGGACCCAGGTCGAGACCATGCAGACCGTGGCCTCCTTCGGTTCGGCCGACGCAGCCCGCCTGCCGCTGGCCGGCATCGGCGACCTCAGCTTCCGCCGCCGTGCCGGCGTCAAGGGTCCGGGCGCTGCGGCCTGGCTCAACGCCCTGGGCATCGTGACGCCGGAGCGCATGAACAGCTGGCTGCGCATGGACGACGGCACCCTGGTGCTGCGTCTGGGCAATACCGAGTACCTGGTCGAGGACGCACCGGGTGGCAGCCATGCCGCGCAGATGAACGCGACCGCGCCGGCACAGGGCGTGTATCCGGTGCCGCGCTATGACGCCGCGCTGGTTGTCGCCGGCCGCAACGCGCTCGAACTGACCCGCCAGACCTGTGCTTTCGATTTCACCACCCTGTCGCCTGCGGCGCAGGGTGTGGCGATGACCTCGATGGTCGGCGTCGGCATCACCGCGGTCGCGATGGAAAGCGGCGGCGAAACGTATTACCGGCTGTGGTGCGACGGCACCTATGGCGGTTATCTGTGGGCCACGCTGGTCGAGGTGGCTGCGGATCTCGGAGGAGGTGCGGTCGGCCTGGAATCGCTTGGCCGGCTCGCACAGCAATAACAAACAGCGCGCCGTCTGACGACGGCGCAATTCAGTCAGATACGAGCCGTTTGGACAGGGAGGGAATGTGATGTCACCCAGCGAAGCACAGCAGTTCCTGAAGGAAAACCAGGTCAAGTACATCCTGGCGCAGTTCGTCGATATCCACGGTTCAGCCAAGACCAAGTCGGTCCCGGCCGAGCATTACAAGACCGTGGTGACCGCTGGCGCCGGCTTTGCCGGTTTCGCGATCTGGGGCATGGGCATGACCCCCAACGTCGACGCCGACTACATGGCCGTGGGCGACGCTTCGACGCTGTCGCTGGTGCCCTGGCAGCCGGGCTACGCCCGCATCGCCTGTGACGGTCACACGCACGGCAAGCCGCACGAGTACGACACCCGCGTCGTGCTGAAGAAGCAGCTGGAGCAGATCACCGCCCGCGGCTGGACTTTCTTCACCGGCATGGAGCCCGAGTTCTCGCTGCTGCGCAAGGTCGAAGGCAAGCTGCTGCCGGCCGATCCGGGCGACACGCTGTCCAAGCCCTGCTACGACTACAAGGGTCTGTCGCGCGCCCGCGTCTTCCTGGAGCGTCTGTCCGAGTCGCTGCGCTCGGTCGGCATCGACGTCTATCAGATCGACCACGAAGACGCGAATGGCCAGTTCGAGATCAACTATACCTTCACCGACGCGCTGACCTCCTGCGACCACTACACCTTCTTCAAGATGGGTGCCGCCGAGATCGCCGCCGAACTGGGTCTGATCTGTTCGTTCATGCCCAAGCCCTTCTCGAACCGCCCGGGCAACGGCCTGCACATGCACATGAGCATCGGCGACGGCAAGCGCAACCTGTTCGAGGACAAGTCGGACAAGCACGGCCTTGACCTGTCGAAGCTGGCCTACCACTGGGCGGCCGGTCTGCTCAAGCACGCACCGGCCCTGGCCGCGCTGTGCTGCCCGACCGTGAATTCCTACAAGCGTCTGGTGGTTGGCCGTTCGCTGACCGGCGCCACCTGGGCACCGGCCTACATCTGCTACGGCGGCAACAACCGCAGCGGCATGATCCGCAGCCCGGGCGGCCGTCTGGAACTGCGCCTGCCGGACGCTTCCTGCAATGCTTACCTCGCAACCGCCGCGGTCATCGCCGCCGGCATGGACGGGGTGATCAACGAGCTCGATCCGGGCACGCCGCAAAACGACAACCTGTACGAGTACAGCCAATCGCAGCTTGATGCCGCCGGTATCAAGGTGCTGCCGCAGAACCTGCATGAGGCGCTGCTGGCGCTCGAAAAGGACGAAGTGATCCGCGCTGCACTGGGTCCCGTCGTCGACGAGTTCCTGCGTCTCAAGCACATGGAGTGGGTCGAGTACATGCGTCACGTCTCGGACTGGGAAGTGAACAGCTACCTCGAATTCTTCTGATCAATCGCCGGAGAACGGATATGTGTGGAATCGTTGGACTGCTGGTCAAGACACCGGCATTGAAGGAGCGCCTGGGCGAACTGATGGTGCCCATGCTGATCGGCATGACCGAGCGCGGTCCGGACTCGGCGGGTCTCGCCGTGTTCGGCGACTCGCTGGCCGAGAACTCGCGCAAGCTGAGCCTGTACTCGGGTCTCACCGATGACGGTGCGGATTTCAACTGGCATGGCCTGACGCACGCGCTGAAGGAACACCTCGATGTCGACGCGCACATCGACGTGAAGCACAACCACGCCGTGCTGTCGTTCGCCGTGTCGCCGGAGCTGGTCAAGCGCTGGCTGCGCGAGAACCACCCGAAGCTGCACATCCTGAGCACCGGCCGCACGATCGACCTGTACAAGGACATCGGCACCCCGGCCCAGGTGGCCGACCGCTACGACTTCAAGTCGATGAAGGGTTCGCATCTGGTGGGTCACACCCGCATGGCGACCGAATCGGCGGTGACGCCGGATCGCGCCCACCCCTTCACCGCCGGTGAAGATTTCTGCCTGGTGCACAACGGCTCGCTGTCGAACCCGAACTCGATCCGCCGCAAGCTGACGCCGGCCGGCATCCACTTCGAAACCGACAACGACACCGAAGCCGCCTGCCGCTTCCTCGAATGGCGCCTGCGTGAAGGCGACGACCTGGAAGTCGCGCTGCAGAAGGGCTTCGACGAACTGGACGGTTTCTTCACCTTCCTGATGGGTACGCCGGACAAGCTCGCGCTGATCCGCGATCCCTTCGCCTGCAAGCCCGCAGTCGTGGCCGAAACCGACGACTACGTCGCTATCGCGTCGGAATTCCGTTCGCTGGCCCACCTGCCTGGCGTCAAGCACGCCAACGTGTTCGAACCCGCGCCCGAGGAGATGTACGTATGGAACGCATGACCTTCGATCTCGCCAGCTCGTCGCTGACCGAGATGAACACCTTCCTGCACAAGGGTCTTGAGGAAGGCGACAAGCGCCACATTTCGGTGCTGAACCCGGACGGCGCGCACAACATCGCCGTCGGCCTGAACCACCCGGTCACCGTGGAAATCCATGGTCACGCCGGCTACTACGCAGGCGGCATGAACAAGCACGCCCGCGTCGTGATCCACGGCAGCGCCGGTACCGGTGTCGCCGAGAACATGATGAGCGGTTCGGTGCACGTGAAGGGCTTCGCCTCCAACGGTGCCGGCGCGACCGCCCACGGCGGCCTGCTGGTGATCGACGGTGACGCCGGCCTGCGCTGCGGCATCTCGCTCAAGGGCGGCGACATCGTCGTCGGCGGCAGCGTCGGCAGCTTCTCCGGCTTCATGGCCCAGGCCGGCCACATGGTCATCTGTGGCGATGCCGGCGATGCGCTCGGCGATTCGCTGTACGAAGCGGTCATCTACCTGCGCGGCAACGTGAAGTCGCTCGGTGCCGATGCCCAGTTCGAGGACATGACCGACGCCGACTACGCGACGCTGGCCGAACTGCTGTCCAAGGCCGGCATGGACCACGATCCGAAGTCGTTCAAGCGCATTGCCTCGGCTCGTACGCTCTATCACTGGAACGCGGACGCGAACCAGGAGTACTGACATCTCCTGTGGGCAAGCGGGACGGTGCGGAACGATCCGCCCTCCCGCGTAGCAGACACCGAATACAAAGGACTCACAAATGGACATCAAACCCGTTTCGTTCAAGCGCGTCTCCCGGGAGGAGTCCGCGAGCTTCGACCGCTCGACCATCGACTACATCCAGAACGCCGCTGCGCATGGCCTGTACGAAATCCGCGGCATGGGCGCCAAGCGCAAGCTGCCGCACTTCGACGACCTGCTGTTCCTGGCCGGCTCGCTGTCGCGTTACCCGCTGGAAGGCTATCGCGAAAAGTGCGTGACCAAGACCATCCTGGGTACCCGCTTCGCCAAGAAGCCGATCGAGCTGGACATCCCGATCACCATCGCCGGCATGAGCTTCGGCGCGCTGTCGGCCAACGTGAAGGAATCGCTGGGCCGCGCCGCCACCGCGATGGGCACCACGACGACGACCGGTGACGGCGGCATGACGCCGGAAGAGCGCAACTCGTCGAAGACGCTGGTGTACCAGTGCCTGCCGTCGCGTTACGGCTTCAACCCGGACGACGTGCGTCGCGCTGATGCGATCGAAGTCGTGATCGGTCAGGGCGCCAAGCCGGGCGGCGGCGGCATGCTGCTGGGCCAGAAGGTGAACCCGCGCGTGGCCAAGATGCGCACCCTGCCGCAAGGCGTGGATCAGCGCTCGGCCTGCCGTCACCCCGACTGGACCGGTCCGGACGATCTGGCGATCAAGATCCAGGAACTGCGCGAGCTGACCGACTGGGAAAAGCCGATCTACGTGAAGGTGGGTGCAACCCGTACCTTCAACGACGTCAAGCTGGCCGTTCATGCCGGTGCTGACGTGGTGGTGGTCGATGGCATGCAGGGCGGCACCGCAGCCACCCAGACCTGCTACATCGAACACATCGGCATCCCGACGCTGGCTGCAGTCCGCCAGGCGGTCGATGCGCTGGAAGACCTGAACATGAAGGGCCAGGTCCAGCTGATCGTGTCCGGCGGCATCCGCAGCGGCGCCGACGTCGCCAAGGCGCTGGCGATGGGTGCTGATGCAGTCGCGATCGGTCAGGGCATCCTGTTTGCGCTCGGCTGTAACTCGGAAACCTACATCCAGGACGGCAAGCACATTTCGGCCCTCGAAGGTTACGACGCCCTCGGTACCCAGCCCGGCTTCTGCCACCACTGCCACACCGGCAAGTGCCCGGTCGGCGTGACCACGCAGGATTCGGTGCTCGAACAGCGTCTGCAGCCGGACGTCGGTGCCCGTCGCGTCAAGAACTACCTGAAGACGCTGAACATGGAACTCACCACGATCGCCCGTGCCTGCGGCAAGCAGAACGTGCATCACCTGGAGCGCGAAGACCTGGTCGCCCTGACGCTGGAAGCCGCCGCCATGGCGCGCATCCCGCTGGCGGGCACCAGCTGGATCCCGGGCCACAACGGCTACTGATCCACAGCGTGATGCCAGGGCAGCGGACATGAGTGGCTGGCTGCTCCTGCTGGGCGCCATCGTCGCGGAAGTGATCGCGACGAGTGCGCTCAAGCAGGTGGAGGGCTTCTCGCGTCCGCTGCCTCTGGCATTCACCGTCGTCGGTTATGTCGTGGCGTTCTGGCTCATGTCGCTTTCGCTCCGTTCCATTCCCCTCGGCATCGCCTACGCGGTGTGGTCGGGTGTGGGCATTGTCGCGATATCAACAATCGGCCTGATCGCCTTCGGTCAGAAGCTTGATGCCGCCGCACTTGCAGGCATCGCACTTATCGTGAGCGGGGTCGCCGTGATCCAGCTCTTCTCGCGTTCCACCGTCTGATCAGACGTCGCCCTCAGTCGAAAGGAGTTCTCCGCCGCCCATCCCCGCCCCGCATCACTACCCCCTGCTGCTGACGATTTCATCCCATCAAAAAATGCACCCATAAAGGAGGAGAGCAAGATGGATCAAAGCAAAAGCAAGAAGCCGCTCGACCCATTGCTCGAAAAGCGCATTGCGCGCATGTTCGGCCGCGATCGTGCCATGTCGCTCGGCATGCTGATCGGTTTGTGGCTCGCCCTGGGCTATGTGTACTTCGCCGTTCCCCACGGCTTTCTCGGTTCGCCTGTCGGCCTCGTGCTGACCGTCGCCGGTGCACTTGTCCTGGTCTTCAACTCGGCGTCGGTGATCGCCATGCTTCGTCATTACGACGAAGACCGTGACCACATCTATGGCATCGACATCTACCACCTCGACCAGCATCGCGCACGCGCCCGCAAGGCCGCACTGCGCCCGGCTCACGTCGACGTCTGAGGAGTACGCACATGTCCCGCAACGTCTACAAACCGCCGGTACAGAAGGGCTTCGGCCAGTTCATCGATGCCATGGTGGTGCTTGCGCTCGTGTATCTGAGTCTGCTCGCACCGCTGCTTCTGGGGGGCACCGCCGCTGAATCCGCGGCGACCGAGCACAAGCCCAAGCCGACCTGGGAAGAGCTCAAGCAGAACGACGTGATGCAGGCCCAGTGGGAAAAGCTGGGTCACACGCCGGAAACTGCCGAGCCCATCGTGACCAAGAAGTTCAGCTACGAGGTGGAACCGCTGTCGCTGGGCATCACCATCGCGGTGATCGCCGGCTACTTCTTCTTCATGCTGAAGATGTCGGACCGCGAGTACCGCGAAGTGATCAACGAACGCTTCGGCCCGAAGGCCGGCAAGGGGGATTGAGTCATGGATATGTGGTCCGCACTGGAATACGGCGCCTGGGGTCTTTCGATCGTGCTGATCGGCTGGATGCTGGTCGATGCACGCTTCGTCAGCACCACCTACGGCGAGGATTTCCTGCTCAGTTCGCGCGAAGGCGACGAGTGACCGCTTGATCTGGGCGTGCCGGCAGGCACGCGACAGGGGAGAGAATGATGGGAACTGCAGCAAGCGCAGGACAGCAGGAAAAGATTTCCCTGCTGAAGGTGCTCGGACCGGTGCACGTATGGGCACTGGGCGTGGGCATCGTGCTGGTGGGCGAGTACATGGGCTGGAACTTCTCGGTGGCGAAGGGCGGTGCCTATGGCTCGCTGATCGCCTGCTGGGTGATCGGCCTGCTCTACACCTGTGTGGCCATGATCGATTCCGAGGTGACCTCCACGGTCGCCGCGGCCGGCGGCCAGTACACGCAGGCCAAGCACATCATCGGGCCCTTGATGGCCTTCAATGTGGGCCTTTACCTGGTGATGGCCTACACCATGCTGGAAGCGGCCGACGCGCTGGTGGTCGGTGACCTGCTGAAAGCGGTGGCGGCGCAGTACGGGGCGGAACTCGACCCGCGGCCTTTCGTGGTACTCACCATCGCCTTCCTGGCCTGGCTGAACTACCGCGGCGTGTTCATGACGCTGACCGTGAACTTCGTCATCACCGCCTTCGCCTTCATCGCCATCCTGGTGCTGTTCTTCCACGCCAGCGGCCTGACCGACGGGCAGAGCGTGCTGCTGCATCGCGAACTGCTGGTCGACCTGCCCTACGGCTGGATCGGCGTGCTCGCCTCGCTGCAGTTCGGAATGTGGTACTACCTCGGCATCGAAGGCACCTGCCAGGCTGCCGAAGAAGTACGTTCGGCCGGTCGCTCGATTCCGATGGGCACCATGGGCGGCATGATGACGCTGCTGATCGCCGCGTCGCTCACCTGGTACATCTGTACCGGCATCATCCCGTGGGAATACCTCGGCCAGGCCACCACGCCGCTCTATGACGCCGCACGGCTGATGGGCAGTGTGGAACTGGAGGTGATGCTGTTCATCGGCACCATGTTCGCGGCCATCGCGTCAGCCAACGGCTGCATCAACGATGCATCGCGCGCCTGGTTCTCGATGTCGCGTGACCGCTACATGCCGCACTGGTTCGGTGCCGTGCATCCGCGTTACCGCACGCCCTACCGCTCCATCCTGTTCCTCATCCCGATCGCGGTGTCCTTCGCCTTCACCGGGCTGCTGGACCAGGTGATCACCTTCTCCATCCTGTCGGGTCTGCTGGGCTACACCTTCATGTCCTTCAACATCGTTCGTTTCCGCCGGCTGTGGCCGCTGGGGTCGATCGAGCGGGGCTATGTGCATCCCTACCACCCGATCCCCTGCATCGTGCTCGGCGTGCTGTGCGCGGCCACCTACTTCGCCACCTATCTGGGCTACGGCACCTCGCTGCTGTCGATCATGGCCTTCTACATCCTGGTGTCGATCTGGTTCGTCGTGCGTCGCTACCCCTTCGTCAAACGGGGCGAGCAATTCACGATGCCCTGGCCGCGTCCGAAGGGCTACTGAGATGGAAGCCGGGCTGATCGCTGCACTGGTGGCGGGGGGCGGTGCGCTGGCGCTGTGGCACCGCCGCCGGCAGCGGAGTTTTGCGGCCGAGCGGGCCGCGGTGTTCGATGACTGCCGCGCGCTGTTCTGCGAGTCGGTGGTCGAGGACTGCGGCGCCGACTACCCGCGGCTGAGCGGCGGCTACCAGGGCGCCCGCTTCGAGCTGCAGCCGTTGCTCGATCACGTCGGCTACCGCAAGGTGCCGTCGCTGTGGCTGTCGCTCACGCTGCGCACGCCGCTGCCGCTGGCCGGCACCTTCGATGTGCTGATGCGGCCGCAGAACATCGAGTTCTGGTCCGCCTCGGCACAGCTGGAGGAACGCATCGATCTGCCCGCAGACTGGCCGGCCCACCACATCGCCAAGGTGAGCCCGGCCGGCTGGCGGCCGCCGCTGGAGCGGCTGCGCGACGGTCTGGGCGCACTGGCCGAAGATCCGCCGTTCAAGGAGCTTCTGGTCAGTCCGCGCGGGGTGCGGCTGGTTCATCGCCTGTGCGGCGTGGAGCGAGCGCATTACCTGGTGCTGCGCTCGCTGCTGCCGGAAAACACCCGCATCGCGCCCGACATGCTCGTGCCGCTGCTGGACGCGGCGCTGAATGTCGCATCTGCCCTGAAGGTCACCTCACTGGAGAAAGCGGCATGAGCACCACCGTCGCACAGGGCGAAAGCCGCCCGCCCCACCCGCTGTTCGTGCTGCTAGCCGCCGCACTGCTGCCCGGCATGGGCCAGGTGCTCAACGGCATGCTGACGCGAGCGTGGGTCATGCTGTTCTTTGCGCTCAGCCTGGGCGTCATCACCTGGCACCTCACCACGCCGGAGCACTCCTTCGTCGGCCGTCATGCCGGCGGGTTCTTCGTCTATGCGGTGATGGTGATGGACGCCTACGTCTGGGCACGCTACCGGCACACTCTGGCTCGAGTCCGCGCGGGTCAGCGCTAGGGGTCGTGGACCCCGGGGGGCGGCGCACACCGTCCTCACCTTGGCCGGTACATGCGGGACAGCTCCTCCTGCACTGCATGTACCGGGTCTTTTTCGGCGTGCCGGCGCTGAACGTACTTGCTGTCGCGGGCAGGCGAGGCCTGTCCGCCCGAACCCAATCAAAAGGAATCGCTGCCATGAAACAGAACAACACCCTGATCCGTGCCGTCCTGCTGTCGCTGGGCGCGCTGTCGGTTCCGTTCGCTGCCCAGGCCGCAGAGCCGGCTGCGCCGTCGTACACGATCACGTCGAACATCGGCGTGTTCTCGCAGTACATCTTCCGCGGCATTTCGTACACGCAGGAAAAGCCTGCGGTGCAGGGCGGCTTTGACTTTGCGCACGAGAGCGGCGCCTATCTGGGCATCTGGGGCACCAATGTGAGCGATCTGGCGCTGTCGAACGCGACCGGCGAGATCGACGTGTATGGCGGCTTCGCGAAGACCTACGGCGACTGGACTTTCGACGCCGGTTTCCTGCAGTTCATCTTCCCGGGCGGCAAGTACGACCCGTCGGGTGAAAGCCTGAACACGCTGGAACTGAATGCGGCGGTGAGCTGGAAGTTCGTGCAGCTGAAGTACTCGTATGCGGTGACCGACTACTTCGGTTTCAGCACCAAGGCGTTCGGCGCGGATTCGGATGGATCGGACTACATCGAGCTGAACGCGAATTACGAGTTCATGCCGACCTGGGTGGTGAATGCGCACGTGGGTCATCAGAAGGTGAAGAACTACAGCGACTACGACTTCACCGACTGGAAGCTGGGCGTGACGAAGAACTTCGAAGGTGGCTGGCAGGCGTCGGTGGCCTACATCGACACCAACGCGGACAAGAACTTCTACACCATCTGCGACAACGGCATCCGCTGCAAGGACACCGGCGACAGCAAGTGGCTGGCCTACATCAAGCGCACCTTCTGATCGCCCGACCCTGCTGAGGTCCTCGCGGACGTCGTGCCCCTGCACACGGCGTCCACTCTGGCCGGCCGTGCCGACTCCTCCGGAGCGGCCGGCCGCTTTTTCATTCAGGCATGCCCGGAAAGGGCCAGTCGCCATGGCCGGATGACCAGGGCTGGCTGCGCACCTGGGGCGGGCGCTTCAGCGTCGACGACGGCGATTCGCCGAACAGCGCCTTGTAGTAGGACGAAAACATGCCCATGTGCCAGAAGCCCCACTTGCAGGCGGCGCTGCTCACGGTCATGTCCGGCCCGCCATGCAGCAGGTCCTTGCTCGTGGGCGCTCCGCCGCGCTTTTTTCAGGTCAGCCCTGCAGCGCCTGCCTGAACTGAGGGTTCTGCAGCGCCCACACCGCTGCTTCGAGCCGGCTCTTCATGTTCAGCTTGCGCAGCAGGTGCTTGATGTGCACCTTCACCGTGGCGTCGGAAATGCCCAGTTCGCGCGCGATTTCCTTGTTGCTGCGGCCGTCGGCCAGCAGGCCCAGGATTTCCCGTTCGCGCTCGGTCAGGTCGCTGTGCGAGGCGGCCGGCGGCGCATTCAGCGCATGCGCCAGCAGGCCGGCGACGCTGGCGTCGAGCACCACATTGCCGCCGACCGACTGCTTGATGCGGGCGCACAGCTCTTCCGGCTCCATGTCCTTCAGCAGATAGCCGTCGGCACCGGCCTTCATCGCGTCCAGCACGTCGCGCTCGTCGTCCGACACGGTGAGCATGACGCAGCGCCCGCGCACGCCGGCCGCCTTCAGCTGGCGCAGCGTTTCGATGCCGTTCATCGCCTTCATGTTCAGGTCGATCAGGATGAGGTCGGGATCGACCTCGGCGGCCAGCGCAATGCCGCTGGCGCCGTCGCTGACTTCGCCGGCCAGTTCCAGTTCCTCGTCGGCGCGCACCAGTTGTGCCACGCCCTTGCGGAACAGCGGGTGGTCGTCGATCAGCAGGATGCGGATGCTCATGTCGTGCCTTCTGTCATCAGTTCGGCGGGCAGCTTCTGCGGTGCGAAGGTGAGTTGCACCCGGGTGCCGCCGCCCGGCCGGTGCACCACCGACACGTCGCCGCCCAGCGAGTGGGCGCGTTCGCGCATGATGCTCAGCCCGTAATGGTTGCTTTCGGTGTATGGGTTGGTGAGGCCGCGACCGTCGTCATCGACCACCACGGTGAGCAGGTGCTCGGGGCCGTAGTGCATGCTCACCCACACATGATAGGCGCGCGCATGCCGCACCGTGTTCGACAGCGCTTCGCGGATCACCTGCATCACGTGGAATTCCTCGTTCACCTCGAGGTGGCAGCGGCCGAGATCGTGTACGAAGCTGATGTCCAGACCGCTGCGCTGCGCGAAATCGTCCACTGCGTCCTGCACCGAGGACAGCAGGCCGCCCGGGCCCATGCGCACGCGGAAGGCGGCGATCAGTTCGCGCACCTCGCGGTAGGCGGCGGACAGGCCTTCGCGCAGTTCGCGCGCTGCCTGCGCCACGTCGGTCGGGTGCTTCTCGCGGTCCAGCCCGCGCTGCAGCCGCGCCACCTGGATTTTCATGTAGGCCAGCGATTGCGCCAGCGAGTCGTGCAGTTCGCCGGCGATGGCGCTGCGCTCCTCCATCAGCGCGACCCGGCGTTCCTCCTGGCTGCGGCTGACGCTGGAAATCGCCAGTGCGGCGAGGTGGGCGAAGCTTTCCGCCAGATTCACCTGCGGGTCGTCCACCCGCGCGTTCTCCGGGAATTCGATCACCAGCGTGCCGACCGACACGTCGCCGCGGCACACCGGCACCACCAGCGAATGCGCGGCGCAGTCGCCCGAGGGCGGCACCACCCGCGCGCTCACTTCGCGCGCATTCTGTTCGGCGCCCAGCTGACGCAGCACCGCCGGCTCGCCCCGGGTGTGCAGCAGCGCCACGGTGCCCAGCGCCTTGTGCGCGGCGGGGTTCAGCGCCAGCCCGGCGGTGCGCGCGCCGAGCGAGGTTTCGAGCAGCGACAGGCCGTTGCGCAGGCTGAATTCGGACACCACGCCGTCGGTGAACATGCGCGCCACCTGGTGCAGGGTCTGCAGCGCCTGGCTCTTGCGCCGGAGCTGTTCGCCGGAGGTCTGCTGGCGCCAGCGGCCTTCGGCCTCGAAGCCGGCCTGACGCGCGCTCAGTTCGGCCAGACTGTCGATCAGCCGGCTGATTTCGTCGCGGCCGCGCGCGCGCGCGCTGTCCGACATCAGCGACAGCGCGGATTCGGTACGCCGCACCAGCACGTCGTGCGCGCGCTTCATGATGAGCAGTGCGCCGGCCAGAATGAGCGCGCTGCACAGCACCTGCAGCAGCAGCATGACCGCCACCCGTTCCAGCAGCGACTTCTCGACGCTGCGGAAGGCGTCGCACACCACCGCGCCGCTGTAGCTGCCCTCTGCGCACAGGTCGGCCAGCCGCCCGAACACCTGCTGGAACAGCTGCTCGATTTCGACGCTGCCCCATATGCTGAGCAGGGCGGCCACCATGCAGCCCGCCAGAGTCGCCACCAATCCGGTATACAGAGGGAAGCGCCCGCTCGGGCCGAAGAAGGATCGGATCAACATGACTCTGTACGTTTTTTCAGCGTGGATGCTGGCACTGCTGTTCTCGGTGGTGGTCGGCTCCTGGCACGGTACGACGACCTCTTACGTGCTGCCGGTCGCGGTGCTGGTCACCGGGCTGTCCATGCTGTGGCTGGCCCGCAAGCTGCCCTGGTACGTGGGCTCGCCGCACCGGCCCGAGGCGACTGCGCAGCAGGAGCAGTGGGCGGGTCAACTGTGCCACAACATTTCATCGCCTTCGGTCACGATACAGGGGCAGGAGATCACTTTCGCCAATCAGGCCTTTCTCGCGCTGCTGCATTACGGCGGTCGCGGCGACCAGGTGGTCGGCCTGCCGTTCACCAATCTGCTGCATCCGGTCGATCACGCGCGCTTCGCAACACTGATGGCGATCGCCGGTACCGATGACGCCACCGATGCCGAAGGCGTGCTGCGTCTGGTGAGGGCGGACGGTGGTCCGGTCAAGCTGCACGCCAGCATTTCGCCGCTGTCGCTGGTGCCCGGCAGCCGGCTCATCCAGTTCAGCGCCGACGCGGCGGCAGCGCCGGCCCGCGACGGGGTCGAGAATTCGATGTCGGTGGTGCTCGATCAGCTTGACCTGGTGCTGTTCAAGACCGATGCCGAAGGGCGTGTCGCCTATGTGAATCGCGCATGGGAACGGCTGACCGGCCGCAGCATGCCGGACAGCCGGGGCCGAATGCTGTCGGCCGCGGTGCACCCTGAAGACAGGGATTCGGTCGACAAGGCCATGCTGTCGGTGGCCGGCGGTCAGACCGATCACCTGAGCATGGAAGTGCGCATGGTGAATACCGGCGGCAATGTGTTCTGGATCATGCTGCGCGCGCAGACCTGCACGCTGCCGGACGGCGATCTGGTGGGCGTGGTCGGCACCCTGAGCGAAGTGACCCGTCGCCGCCGCGGCGAGGAGCTGGGTTCGAGCCGGCGCTATCTGAACACCCTGCTCGCCAACGTGCCGGGCATGGTCTACCGCGGTCGCAACGATCCGGAGTGGACGATGGAATTCGTCAGCGACGGCAGCGTGGACCTGATCGGCTACGAGCCGTGGGAACTGGTGGAAAACCACCGCGTGTCCTTCGGCAGCCTGGTGCATCCGGAAGACCGCGAATTCCTGTGGGCGCAGGTGCAGGCCAGTCTGGCCCAGCACAAGCCCTATCAGATTTCCTACCGTGTGGCCGACGTGAGCGGCAACTATCTGTGGGTGTGGGAGCAGGGGCGGGGCGTGTTCTCGTCACAGGGTGAACTGCTGGGGATTGAAGGTTTCATCACCGATGTGAGCGAGCGCCGTGGTGCCGAGGAAAAGGCACGCCGCCGCATGTGGTTCGAGGCGCGCACCGGCATGACCAGCCGCGCCATTTTCGATTCACTGCTGGCCTGGACGCTGCATCAGTCGCAGGTGAACGACTTCCCGTTCGCGCTGCTGTGGGTGGATGTGAGCGGGCTGGCCGACCGGCTGTCGCCACCCCAGTCCGGCATCGAACAGATACAGGCGACCGGTGTGGCCGGCCCGGGCGCACAGGTGCAGGCCGGCAGCGAGGCAACCGAACAGGCGCTGGCCCGGGTGGCGCGCCGCTTCCGTCCGGTCAATGGTCCGGGCGCGGCGGTCACCTATATGGACAACTACCAGTTCGCCGTGCTGCTGACCGACTTCCGTGCCGGCGAAACCGCGCGCGCGCTGGCCGGTTCGACCGAAGTGATCACCGCGGTGTCGCAGCTGGCGAGCCGGCTGGTGCAGGAACTGTCGGCACCGCTCAACATCGGCGCGGACGAAGTACCGGTGCCGGTGTCGGTCGGCATCGCGATCGCCGACGCCCGCTACATCGGCGCCGAATCGATGTTCGCCGCCGCCCGCCGGGCCGCCACCCAGGCGGCCGAGCTGGGGCCCGGGCACTGCGAGTTCGCCGACGAGTGAGGCGTCACCGGTTGAGCCGGCAGGCAGCGCGACCGCTCAGGGTTCGATCGCGATGCCGCGCAGCGGCTTGCCGTCGGCGACCCGGCCGATGCGGATGGCACGTCCGGTCCTGAGGTCGATTTCATGCAGTTGAACCGTCGCGTCCTTCTTCGTGGTGACCGCAGCCAGTGCCGCGTTGTTCAGGTCCGCGATGTCAAAGTGGGCATCCGTGATTTCGCCCACGCCGAGGCCGCCCACGGTGAACAGCTTGCCCAGATTGGGTGATACCACCGGTTGCTGACCTTCGACCGACCCCTGGCGCACCAGCGTGCCGAGGGCGGCGTCGAGCGCGTAGTTGGTCGTGAGCTTCTCGTTGTCCTTGTTGTAGGTATAGCCGGCCGCGATGATCTGAGGCGTCACCCGTGCATGTGCATCGCCCTCGGCATAGTGCAGGCGGCCGTCCGCCTGCACGCCTGCCGTGTCGGCCGACGCGTCGACCAGTTCGCCGCTGTCCGGATGCGCCCGCAGGTTCTGGCCGGTTTCCGACACGATGCGGATGCGGTCTGCCGCCGGGTTGAAATCGAAACCGAAGCGGCTGCCTTCGAGCTTCAGCGCGAAGGGCTTGCTCCCCAGCGGCGTGAGTTGGCCGGTGGCGACATCCACCCGGAACACCCGGCCGGTGCTGCCCAGCGCATACAGCTCACCCTTGGCGACCCGGTAGTCGATGCCCAGCACGGTTTCACCGCTGGCCAGTCCGGTCAGTTTGAGATCGGACAGCACGCGGCCCGGCTGCCCAGCATTGAAGCTGATCAGGCGGTGGTCCTGCGTGACCGCCCGTACGAGTTCCTTGCGGGCGGGGCCCTGCGTTTCGGGCACATGGCTGCAGGCGGCAAGACCGGCCAGCAGGGCTGTCAGCAGGGCCGCTGTGCGCGGGGAGGTGTTACGGGTCATGAAGGTCTCCATCGGTTGTGGCCATCTGGCGGGCAGTTCGCCCGCGAACAGGAGATTCAAACGGCCACCGGTGCGCTGACTTGAGCCTGATCTTCCAGGATTTGTTCCCGCGACCGAGGGCCTTGGGCGGGATGTCTGCCTCAAGAATGGATGACTCCGCACCGATAATCAGGATGTACTCCACATGACCGGATCGATCATGCCGTCTGCTGTTCCCGCCGGCCTTCGCCTGACCACTTTCCTTTGCGCGCTGTCCGGACTGTTCGCTGCACTGCCGAGTCATGCGGCGACCGTCGCCTATCGTACGGTCGACGCGTCCGGCCGACTGCTTGACGGTGTGGTGGTGGCGCTGCTGCCATCCGCCCGGGGAGGGCTTCCGGCACCGCGTCCGGCGCGGGTCGAGCAGGTCAGGAAGAGTTTCATGCCCCAGGTGTCAGCGGTGCAGACCGGTGCCGCCATCGAATTTCCGAACAACGACTCGGTGCGGCATCACGTCTATTCGTTCTCGCCGGCCAAGGTGTTCGAACTGAAGCTCTACAGTGGCAAGCCCGAAAAGCCGGTGGTGTTCGACAAGCCAGGCGTGGTGGTGCTGGGCTGCAACATCCACGACCAGATGGTGGCTTACGTGGTCGTGGTCGACACGCCCTGGTTTGCGGTATCGGGAGATGACGGCACGGTGCGCATCCGTGACGTGCCGTCGGGCGATTACCAGGTGCAGACCTGGCATCCGCGCAGACTGGGCATGCCCGATCTGCCACTGAAGCCGGTGCGCGTCGGTGCCGACCTGAGCGATACGCTCACCGTGGATATCAAGCCCTGAGTCATGAATCGCTTCGGTCTCAAGTGGAAGATTGCCGCCTGGTGCGCAGCCTTGCTGCTGATCACCCAATCGGGCGGCCTTCTGCTGTTCGGCACGATAGGACACAGCAGCGCGCTGGCTGACGCGCGGGCCGAATTGCAGACCGGTAACCGGGTGTTCGACCGCATGCTGGTCGATCGCACCGCACAGCTCACGCAGGCCGCCCGAGTGCTCTCGGCCGATTACGGTTTTCGCGAGGCACTGCTCAGTGGCGACCGGGACACCATTACTTCCGCGCTGTCCAACCATGGCGGGCGGATCAGTGCGGATCTGATGCTGCTGCTGGCGCTGGATGAGTCGGTCATGGCCAGTTCTCCGTTTGATCCGGGGCGCATGCCGGAGCGTCTGCACCAGCTGATCGAGCACGCGCGCAACAGCCCGACCCGCAACGGAGGCGGTTTCGCCGTGGTATCCGGCCAGCTTTATCAGGTGGTGGTGGTGCCGGTGATGGCGCCGGTGCCGGTGGCCTGGGTGGTGATGGGCTTCGGTGTCGACCAGCGTCTGATGAGCGAACTGAAAGGGGTGACCGGCCTCGAAGTGAGTTTCGTGCGACGCGCGGCCGATCAGCAGGGCTGGAAGCTCGTTTCGAGCACGCTGAACGAGCCGCTGCAGAGTCAGATGGTGCAGCAGTTGCCGCAGGCCTCGCTGTCCGAAGATGCGGGTACGCTCACGCTGGCCGGTCATGACTACGCAAGCCGCCTGCACGCGATCGATGCTGGCGGGCAGGAGGGCGTGGGGGCCGTGCTCCAGTTGTCACTGGATCGTGCTCTTGAACCGTGGGAGCGACTGTTCAGGGAGTGGAGCGGCCTGTCCGTACTCGGCATGCTGGGCGCGCTCGCCGCCAGCGCCTTCATGGGCCGCTCCATCGCATCGCCGGTCATCCGGCTGGCCGACTTCGCGCGCAAGGTCGAGGCTGGCGAGTATGCCGCGCCCCCGGTCGTGGCCCGTGGCGACGAGATCGGGCAACTGGCCGACGCCTTCACGCACATGACGGGGGCGATTGCCTCACGTGAGGCGCGGATTTCGGAACTGGCCTACTACGACGCCCTGACCGGCCTGCCGAACCGCACCTATTTCGCCGAACGGCTCGACGAGTACATCCGTGCCGCGGACACCGCAACCGTGGCCATCGTGAGCCTGGACATCGACCGTTTCAAGATGGTGAACGATGCGCTGGGCCACGATCTTGGCGACCTTCTGCTCAAGGAGGTCGCCCGCCGGCTGCGCGAGGCCCTGCGCGATGTGCGCGACCAGGTCGCGCGGCTGGGCGGCGATGAATTCGCCGTCATGCTGCCCGACGCCGATGTGCGTCAGGCCTTCGGTGTCGCGCAGCGCATTGCCGATGCGCTGAACCAGCCGATGAACATCGAAGGCCAGATGGTCGATGTCAGCGCCAGCATGGGCGTGTCGGCCTATCCGGAGCAGGGGGGCAGTGCCCGTGATCTCATGCGTCACGCCGATGTCGCGATGTATCTGGCCAAACGCCACAACTCGGTGGTGGAAATCTACGATCCCCAGCACGAGAACCGGAACGTCGAGCGCCTGTCGCTGCTGTCCGAACTGCGCAATGCGGTCGAGCGCGACGAACTGGTGCTCTATTACCAGCCTAAGGTGTCCGCCGTGCCTGATCCGGTCCACCACGTCGAAGCGCTGGTTCGCTGGATCCACCCCACGCGGGGCTTCATTCCGCCCTTCGAGTTCATCCCGTTCGCGGAACAGACCGGCTACATCAAGGCCATCACGCTCTGGGTCATGAATGCGGCGGTGAAGCAGTGCGGCCTTTGGCTCAGGCAGGGACTCGAGGTGAACGTGTCGCTCAACATTTCTGCACGCGACCTGCTGAATCCGGACCTGCCTGCCCTGTTTGCGGACATGCTCCGGCGGCACGCCTGCCCGGCCCGGCTGATCACGCTCGAAATCACCGAAAGCGCGGTGCTGGACGATCCGCTGCGTGCGCTGGCCAATCTTCAGGTACTGCGCGATACCGGCTGCGAAATGTCCATCGATGACTACGGCACCGGCTACTCCTCGCTGTCCTACCTGCGGCAGATGCCGGTCAGCGAGATGAAGATAGACCGCAGCTTCGTGATGCATCTGCTGGAAAACCCGAACGACGAAATCATCGTCCGCTCGACCATCGAACTGGCGCACAACATGGGCCTCAAGGTGACTGCCGAAGGCGTGGAAACCGAAGAGGTGCTCAAGCGGCTCGGGGAACTGGGCTGTGACCTTGCCCAGGGCTATCTGATCAGCAAGCCGATCCCGGCCGATGCACTCGAGCGCTGGTTCCGCGAGTCCCGCTGGGCCGGACAAGGCGATACGGCGGCGCCCGGAGCGGTGCGACCGGACCGTGAGGCCGCACTCGCCGATGCGGAGTGAGGCCGCGATGCCGCAAGGTGCTGGCCCGGACAATGCTTCGGGTTACAGTATCGAGTCACAGAGGGAGTCCATTTCAATGATCAAGCGCCAGGGGCCCCTGGAAATCATCACCCGCCGTCCGCCCGGAGGCGGGCGTCCGCAACCGCTGCTCTTCGTGCATGGCGCCTACACCGCGGCCTGGTGCTGGGACGAACACTTTCTGCCCTTCTTTGCCGAAGCCGGCTACGCCGCAACCGCGCTGTCGCTGTCCGGCCACGGCGGCAGCCCCGGGCGCGAGTACCTCGACCTGATCAGTCTGGACGACTACGTCCGGGACGTGGTCGAGGTGATGGACGGATTTGATACGCCACCTGTGCTGATCGGACACTCGATGGGCGGCATGGTGGTACAGAAGTGTCTCGAGATGAGACAGGTGCCCGCGGCCGTCCTGATGGCATCGGTGCCGCCGCAGGGGCTGTGGGCCTCGGCGGTCGGCCTGGTCATGCGCAAGCCGGATCTGATGTCCGAACTGAACACGCTGCTGGCCGGCGGCGGTACCTCGCTCGATGCGCTGCGCGACGCGCTGTTCGCGCAGCCGGTGTCGATGGAGCGCTTGCAGCAGATGGCAGCCCGGGTGCAGCCGGAATCGGCACGGGTGATCTGGGACATGACCCTGTTCAACCTGCCCCAGCCGGCGCGCATGCACCGGCCGCCGATGCTGCTGCTGGGCGCGGAATGCGATCCCATCATTCCGCCGGCCCTGACCGAAATGACCTCGCGTGCGCTGGGCGTGCAGCCGCACGTGTTTCCGGGCATGGGGCACGGCATGATGCTCGAAGCCGACTGGCGCAAGGTGGGCCAGCGCATGCTCGACTGGCTCGACGATACGCTGGCCGATGCGGCCGCCGACGAACCCGACTGCCAGACCGGCAATTAGCGCATGCGTGTGGCTGGCGCTGCGTGCGCCGCCAGATAGGCCAGGATGTCCGGGACCCGCAGCTGCGGTTCGCCGGGTACGGGCCGGGAGCCGGTCACCCGGTTCATCCACGCCATATTGCGTTCCATCCTGCTCACCACCCGCCGCCATTCGCCGGCGGTGCGGGTGGCCGGCTCCGGCAGTACATGGCACTGGGCGCAGGCATCGCGGAAGCTGCGACCGCGCGTGTCAAGGTCCGGATAGCGGGCCCTATCAATAGGCGTCTGTGCATTACGTCTCAGATAGCCGATCAGCATGTGTAGTTCTTCCTCGTCTGGCGTCGCCAGACCTCCCATCATCTGCTTCATCTGAGTCCCACGGTTTCCGTACCCGCGCATGCGCACCACCATGCGGTCGACGATCTTCGGCCACTTGTCGGGGTGATGCATGGCCGGATTCGGCAAGTGGTGGCACTGCACGCAGTAGCGCGCCAGCAGCGCGGCGCCGTGCGAGCCGGCGTCCGGCAGCGTGGCGGCATCGACCGAGGGCGGCAGGATGCGGGCCATCCATCCGGCCTGCGGCGAGCCTTCCCAGCGGGCGCGCGCGACATCGATCAGAGCCTGGTTTTCCGCCGGCCCGGCGGCAGCGAGCTGCGCAGGGCAGAACAGCAGGAGTGGTAGCAGAAGTGCGGTTGTACGACGACCGGACATGAATATGCGGGGAGGAGGTCAGACTTCTCCAGATTAGTCCAGCAAGAACGGCCGGCAAGGTCGCGGACGAACGGGTGCACCGCCGTGTAAAAAATCGGTGCAGCGGCGCATCGGCCGTCCGGACGATTAAAGACCGGAATGCAGCAGGCCGATAGCCGGTTTATCGGCAGTCGGGGACGGGAAGACAGAAATGGATCTGTTCGATTTCATGAGCGGCAAGTCGATCGGCCGCAGTCAGGACTACGGCGACGAAGTGATGAACGCAGGCTGGCTGCCGCATCTTGAAGCGGCGGCCGGAGGCCGTCGTTCGCAGGTCGTGCGCCCGCGCAGTGCGGTGGCGGATCCGGACGCCTTCCTGCGCGACATCTACCGCGCCCAGGAATGATCTGACGGCGCCGTCAGGCGTCCCGCCTGTCGTACGCCTTCTTTGCAGTGGCTCAAGCGCCTGCCCCATCCAACCCGGGTAATATGGCGCGCATGCCGCATCCTGTCCGATCCCCCAAGCATTCAAGCCTGATTCCGGCCGGTCCTCGTCTGCAGACGGAGGACCGCGCATGAACGACGTGCGCCGGCTCGGACGCTATGTGCTGGGCCGGGAAATCGGCCGTGGCGAACGTGGCGCGGTATTCGAAGCGACCGAACCGGGCGCCGGACGTACGCTGGCACTCAAGCTTTTCCGCATCGATATCGTGGCCGACCCCGACACCTATGTTCGTGCGCTCGGCCGCAGCATGCTGGCGGCCTCCGGCCTGCGGCATCCGGGCGTGGTGCGGGTGATCGAACAGGGCGTGGCCGCCGACGGCCAGCCCTGGGTGGTCAGTGAGCGGCCGGATGCGCGCTCGCTGCGCCAGCTGCTGGACGTACTGCCGCGCATGTCCTTCGAGTGGGTGCGCAGCATCGGGCTGCAGGTGGCGGAGGCGCTGGCCTGTGCCCATGCTGCCGGCGTGGTGCATGGCGGGCTGAAGGCGTCCAACATCCTGATCGACGGCGAAGGCCGGGTGTCGGTGACCGACTTCGGCCTGCCAGTGCCGTCGCCGGATGCGTTGCCGGCGATGCCGCAGTACCTGTCGCCTGAACAGGTGCAGGGCCTGCCGCCGGATGCGCGGTCCGACGTGTTCTCGCTTGGCGCGCTGATGTTCGAAATGCTGGCGGGCCGGCCGCCTTTCGGCTCACCGCTGACCGGTTCGCTGGGCACCGTGCTGGAAAACATTGCCCATGCGCCGACGCCGACGCCCAGTGCGCTCGACCCGGATGTGCCGCCCGATCTCGATATCGTCGTGATGAAGGCGCTCGCCAAGTCGCCGGTGGACCGTTACGCCGATGCCGCCGCGCTGGCCACCGCGCTGCGCGGGGCAGTGCTGGATGCAGTCGCTGCGCCCGCACAGGCGCAGCCGGCGGATACCCCGCGGCCATCGCCGACGCACGTCGAGGAGGCCTCGCCGCCCTACCGGCGCGGCCGTTCGGGCAAGCCGGCTGCGCCGGTCGACGACGTGCTGGCCGAACTGGCGGCCGATATCGATGCCTTCTCCGCCCGCGGCACGCCGGATGCGTCGTTAGGGCAGCCTGTACCCGCCCGGACACCGGCCCGGAGCGGTCGTGATGCCGGTGCTGAACCGGTGGCCTTCCCGACGCTGACTGACGCGCCGACCCCGCGCCCGCTCGGTACGGCAGCCGCTGCGCCGGCGGTGCGTCCGCAGGCACCGCCGGCTGCGGCGCCCTCTGCAACGCCGGCGACGGCGTCTTCGCTGCTGGCCGATCTGGCGGGCGAGGCGCAGCGCATCCGTGCGCACGCGATGCAGATGCAGCGTGGCGAACAGGCGGCGCGCACCGGCGCGGAGCAGGCGCTGTCGCAGCGCCTGCTGCGGGTGCGCGACTACTTCACCCAGCTGTCCGCCCAGCTCAACGTGATCCGGCCGCAGGTGGCCCGCGACTACGCCCTGCTCGGTCTGGGCGTGCTGCGCGGGCTGTCCTGGCAGGCGTCCGACGTCAATGCACGCCAGCGCGGCCCGGAGGCGCCTGATCAGATCGCCCGCGTGTCGCTGTCATGGCAGTTGCGCGGGCAGTCGGTGCTGCGCTGCGAGCGCGACGCGCTGTCGGCCGATGCGCTGCGGGCGGCGCTGAAGGAGCACGGCCTGCGCTTCGAGGAACAGCCCTCGCGCGACGACTACGGCCGGCTGCGCGCGCAGGTGTTTGAAGTGGCGCCGGACGTGCGTGGCCGCGCCGAACTGGTGGCCGATTACGCGACGCTGACGCTGCGGCTCACGCTGCAGAACGTCGAGCGTTTCGGCGTCGTCGATTACACGCCGCCGGCAGACGACGCCGGCAACGAATGGCTGGACGAACTGGTGCGCCTGCTGCTCGGCCAGCCCAGCCGCTTCCCGACGCTGGCGCGTCTCATCGTGCCGTCCGCCGGCTGATTTCTGTCGCCCGCCGCCCGATCACTTGATCGGGCGCGAATGATGCTTCATCTTTCACGGGTGCGCGCCGCTCCAGAAATCGCTGCGGCGCGCCGTGGATGCAGTCATCAGGTTTCGGGAGACCAGCCATGCAGCAGGCGGACATTCGGATTCCTCTGGCGGAATGCCGCGAGATCTACGACGTCGGTGACGTCGACCGTGCGATGGAAACCGGCAGCCCCTCGCGCAACGAGGCGCTGACCGCCTTCTACGCCAAGATGAAGTCGCTGGGCGGCACCCGCTACGTGGTCAAACCCTCGTCCTTCGAAGGGCTGCGGCCGCTGTATGCGCGCTGTCCCAATTTCGCCCCGGTGCTGGACGACCTGAAGCGTTCGCTGGCGCTGGCGGTGGCCGGCAACGAGCCGGTCAGCTTCACCCCCATCCTGCTGCTGGGCGAGCCGGGCATCGGCAAGACCCACTTCGCGCGTCAGCTCGCCAACGTGCTGGGCACCGGCTTCGAATTCGTGTCCATGTCCTCGCTCACCGCCGGCTGGATCCTGTCCGGTGCGTCGTCGCAGTGGTCGCACGCCAAGCCGGGCAAGGTGGCGCAGGCCCTGGTGTGCGGTGACTACGCCAATCCGCTGATGGTGCTGGACGAGGTGGACAAGGCCGGCGGCGACGCGCGCTACGACCCGATGGGCGCGCTGTACGGCCTGCTCGAACAGGACACCGCGCGCCAGTTCCGCGACGAGTTCGTCGAGGTCGACATCGACGCCAGTCACATCATGTGGGTGTCTACCGCCAACGACGAGCGCGCCATTCCCGAGCCCATTCTGAGCCGGATGAATGTCTATACGGTGCCGCGGCCGGACCGCGAACAGGCCCGCTCCATCGCCCGCATGCTGTACGAGGAACTGGTGGCGGCGCACGACTGGGGCTTCGAGCCGGAACCGGCGGACGAGGTGCTGGAGCGGCTGGCCGAGGTGCCGCCGCGCGACATGCGCAAGGTGCTGCTGGCCGCCTTCGGCAATGCCAAGCTGGCGCAGCGCGACCATCTGCTGCCGGCCGATCTCGATGCCGGGCGGGCCAGCCGGCCGAAGAAGATCGGCTTCTGAGCGTGCCGCCCGCGCGCGCTACAGCGTGTGGCTGCGGTCGCCGCGCGCGAAGCCGAGCAGCGCTGCGTCGTCCAGCCCGCGGGTGGTGCAGATCACCTTGAACAGTTCGCCCATTTCGGCCGGCGAGGTGAGCCGGTTCAGCGCGCTGTTCTCCCGTGCCCGCGTCAGGGAGTCGGCGTCGCGGTCGAGCAGGTCGAGCACACCGCAGTTCAGCAGGAAATAGGCCTGCGAGGTGTAGCCGGCCAGCGACATGCCGGCGTCGAAAGCGGACTGGGCCACCGCGGTGAAATCGACATGGGCGGTCAGGTCGTTCAGGCCGGGCATCCACAGCGGGTCGGTGTGGGCGTGGTGGCGGTAGTGGCACATCAGGGTGCCGGTGCGCCGGTCCGGGTGGTAGTACTCGGCCTGCGGAAAGCCGTAGTCGATCAGCAGCAGTGCGCCGCGACCGATGCGGCGAGCCCATTCGGCCACCCAGGCGCGGGCGGCGAAATTGATTTCGCTGTCGTAGCCGTCGCTGAAACCGAGCGCCCGTGCCTCGTTGGCCAGATCGGCCGGCGCCGGTCGCCACACGATTTCGAGCGCGCCGTCGGCGGTGGCGCCGACGCCGGCCTGTTCGATGCCGTCGGTGCCGGCGCGCAAGCGCTCGACCGGCATGGCGTCCAGCACTTCGTTGCCGATCACGACGCCGTCAAACTGTTCCGGCAGGCTGTCCAGCCAGACCACACGGTCGGCCAGATGCGGCCGTTCGGCGGCGATCAGCGCCTGCTGCCGTGCGCGCAGATCGGCCGACAGTTCGAGGATGGCGTAGCGCTCGGGCAGCGCGCCCAGCCGCTCCAGTTCGGCCAGCAGATCGGCGGCCAGACGGCCGCTGCCGGCGCCGGCCTCGATCAGGCTGGGTGCGCTGCGCGCCATCAGTTCGGCCAGCTGGCGGGCCAGACTGCGCCCGAACAGCGGCGACAGCTCCGGGGCGGTGACGAAATCGCCGCCTGCGCCGAACTTTTGCAGTGCACCGCTGTAATAGCCCAGACCGGGGGCGTACAGCGCCCGCTCCATGTAGCGGCTGAACGGCATCCAGCCGTCGCTGGCGAACTCGCCGAGTATGCGCGCGCGCAGACGGGCGCTGTGGGCGAGGGCATCGGCATCGGGCTGGGGCAGGGACATGGTGCGGTAATCGTGGCAAACAGCGGGCGCGGGTCCGCGATAATGCGGCATTGAGACACGGCGGACAAACCGTCGGGCGGAACAACGGTGAGGGAAAAATGGCGATTGAACACGGCAGGGTGGCCCTGATCACCGGCGCCGCGCGGCGGCTGGGCGCGCAGATCGCGCGCACGCTGCACGACGCTGGCTGGCGGGTGGCCATCCATTACCGGCAGTCGGCGGAGGAAGCGCTGCTGCTGCTGGATGAACTCAATGCGCGGCGTGGCAAGAGTGCGTGCTGCCTGTCGGCCGACCTGCTGGACACCGCCCGGCTGCCGGAACTGGTGGACAAGACGATCGCCAAGTTCGGTCGGCTGGATGCGCTGATCAACAATGCGTCGTCCTTCTATCCGACCCCGGTCGGCAGCATCACGCTGCGTGACTGGGACGACCTCACCGGCAGCAATTTCCGCGCGCCGCTGTTCCTGTCGCAGGCAGCTGCGCCTGCGCTGCGCGACAGTGGTGGCTGCATCGTAAATATCGCCGACATCCATGCCGACCGGCCGCTGCCCGGCTATGCGCTGTACAGCGCGTCGAAGGGTGCGCTGGCCACGCTCACCCGGGCGCTGGCGATCGAGCTGGCGCCGCAGGTGCGGGTGAATGGCGTGGCGCCGGGGCCGATACAGTGGCCGGAAAACGACCTGTTCGATGCCGCCGAGCGCGAACGCATCGTGCAGCAGACGCTGCTGCGGCGGGAAGGTCATCCACAGGACATCGCGCGTACGGTACGCTTCCTGGTCGACGATGCGCCCTACATCACCGGCCAGATCATCGCGGTGGATGGCGGGCGCAGCGTGCATTTGTGACGCATCCGTAGAACCTTTGTCGTATTGCCGCAGTGAAGGCGTGCGTGTAGCGTCGCCTTAGTTTGTAAAATGGCGCAAAGTTCCCGCCCATCCGGCCAGTCATGACATCCCAACACCCCTCACTGTGCGTGCTGTTCGCAGACGTGTCCGGCAGCACCCGGCTTTACGAAAAGCTGGGTGACGCCGAGGCCTTGCGCGCGGTCGAACGTTGCCTGAACCGCATGAGCCGCGTGGTCGACGGGCATGGCGGCCGGGTGATCAAGACCATCGGCGACGAGGTGATGACCACCTTCCCGAGCGCCGACGCCGGCATACAGGCTGCCTGCGAAATGCAGCACCGGGTGACCGATCTGCCGCCGGTGTCCGGCGTGAAGCTGGCGATACGGGTGGGTTTCTGTTTCGGTCCCGCGATAGAGGAAAACGGTGACGTGTTCGGTGACACCGTGAACATGGCGTCCCGCATGGCCGGTGTGGCCAAGGCCGGTCAGATCATGACCAGCGCCGAAACCATTTCAGCGGTCACGCTGAGCCTGGCGCCGCAGGTACGCGAAATCGATGCACTGACGGTGAAAGGCAAGACCGAGGACGTTCGGGTGTGCGAGGTGCTGTGGCAGGAGGGCGCCGACCTGACGATGAAGGCCACCAGCATCGTCGCCAGCTACAACGTCGCCCGCCTGATGGTGCGCTACCGCGAAACCGAACTGACCGTGGACAACGCCCACGGCCCGCTCACGCTCGGCCGCGACATGAGCAACGAAGTGGTGATCAAGGACCAGCGCGCCTCGCGCAATCACGCGCGCATCGAGCGCCGGCGTGACAAGTTCGTGCTGATCGACCAGAGCACCAATGGCACCTTCCTGCGCATCGAAGGCGAGAACGAGGTGGTGCTCAAGCGCGAGGAAATCATCCTGCGCGGCCAGGGCACCATCGGTTTCGGCCACAGCGCGCTGGAACAGGGCATAGACCTGATGAGTTTCGAGGTGCTGGAGTAATCGCCTCCGCCGTGCCGGCGCCTGCCGGCACGCGCCTCACATGCTGAGTTTCTTCAGCGTATCCGGATTGCTCACCACCGCCTGACGGCGCGACGGCGCGGCTTCCATCAGCGCGGCCGGCGGCAGCGTCTGCAGCCGGGCCAGCATGTCCGGGGTGGCGCAGCCGGCATCGAAAGCCAGCGTGACCGCGTCCTGGCTGCTTGCCGCCACGCTCAGGCAGTTGCGCCCCAGCTTGCGCGACAGCGGCATCAGGATGCCGGCCTGCACGTTCTGCCCGGTATCCGCCAGACCGCCGGACATGTCCACCACGAAGGCGGCGCTGTCGCGGCCCAGCGTCTTCACCTCGGCGCCGAGCACCGCGCGCATCGACGCGATTTCGCGCAGCAGCGATCCGGCCACTTCCTCGCCCGGCAGGCCGGTCAGCTGCAGCGCCACCCGGCGCGCGGTGAAGTGGAAGTGGCTGAGGAAGAAGTCGCGGCTGAACTGTTCGCCCACCCGCTTGCCGATGTCGGCCAGCGCCTTCTCTTCCGACGCCCAGCTCGTGCCTTCCGGCACCGCGGTGTTCAGATACACCTCCTCGCCGGTCTTGCGGTCGGTGCAGCGTACCGTCCATGAGGTCAGCACCACCTTCTCGATCACCAGTCCGGAAGCCGGCAGCCGCGCGCTCAGGCGCTTGAAGCGCACTTCGCTGTCCACGGTGAAGTCCGCGTTCTGGGCAGCATTGGCTTCGTCGTTCCAGGTGCGGAAGCCGAAGCCCTGGATGTGCTGTTTCAGCGTGTTTTCGGCCAGCGCAGAGCGCTGCGCCGGCGCATTCGGATCGCCTTCTGCCCAGCGCGAGGCCACCGCCACCGCGATTTTCGGATCGCCGTTGTTGCGGATGAAATCCACCCGTTCGTCCTGCGACATCTGGTTCAGTGACTTCTGCACCTGGCGCACCTTGACCGCGGCCCGCACCTGGCCTGCCATCAGACCGTCCTTGCCCAGCTGGGGCGGGCCTTCTTCGAGCACCGCCTGGATGAAGTCGCTGCTGCGGTCGAGCAGCCTGGCCTGCAGTACGTCGTAATGCGCGTTCACCGATTTCGGATCGACGAACAGCGCGACCGCCTTTTCCAGAATCTGCCGGCGCGCGTCCTCGCGCAGCGCCTGGGTCATCGCGGCCGGGTTGTCGGCCAGCTTCGGGTCGCTCGGGTCGGCCAGGCCGATGGCGCTGATCACCGCCACGCCCGGGTCGAGCGGTGGCGCGGGCGTGACGGCCACCGGTGCCGGGGCGGCCGGTCCGGTCGCGACCGGGGCGGTGCCTGCGGGTGCGGCAGGTGCCTCCGGCGCCGGCCGGGACAGCAGCCAGCCGCCCGCGGCGACCGCGACCAGTGCAGCCGTTACGGCGACCGCGATCGGGGCGCGGGACGATGCCGGCCGGGACTGCGGGGCCGGCGCGGGAGGCAGCGTATCCGTACGCGCCGCAGGTGCGGAGGTGGCGGGGGAAACAGGTGTTTCGCTGACCGTGCTGGGGCGCACCGGCTGCTGCAGCGTTGAATCGGCCTGAGCGGCCGGCGATGGGCCGGCCATCGTTGCGTTGGCGAGCGTGGCGTCCGAAAGCGTGGTGTCGCCCAGATTGACCATGGTGGCGTCGTTGTCAGCCTGTGCGCCTGACAGTGCGGCGTCCAGCGCGCGCCGGAAGTCGGCGGCGCTCTGAAAGCGGTCTTCCGGGCGTTTGGCCATGGCCCGCTTCACCACCGCGTCGAGGCGGGTCGGCACATGCACGTTCAGCACCGAAGGCCAGGGCGGGTCTTCCTTCAGCACCTTGTGCATGATGGTGGTGAGCGCGCCGGTGAACGGCTTTTCGCCGGTCAGCAGCTGGTACAGCACCACGCCAGCGGAAAACAGGTCGCTGCGGCCATCCACGGTCTGGCCCATGAACTGTTCGGGCGACATGTAGGACGGCGTGCCCATCACGGTGCCGGCCTGGGTCAGATTGGACGATTCGATGCGGGCCACGCCGAAATCGGCCACCTTCACCGTGCCATCGGCCAGCAGGATGATGTTGGCCGGCTTGATGTCGCGGTGTACGACGCCGTTGCGGTGGGCGTGTTCCAGCGCGTCCAGCAGCTGGCCCATGATGCGGCCCACCAGCGGCAGCGCGATGCGCTCGTCCGAATCGAAGGCGTCCTTCAGTTCGCGGCCGTGCACGAATTCCATCGCGATGAAGGCGGTGCCGTCCGCTTCTTCACCATACTCATAGATGGCCACCACGTTCGGGTGGTTGAGCCGGCCAGCCGCCTGCGCCTCGCGCTTGAAGCGCGCGATCACCTCGTCGGCCTCGCTGCGCTCGATCTGTTCGCGCTTCAGCGTCTTGATCGCAACCCGCCGGTCGATGACCGGATCGCGGCCTTCGTAGACGATGCCCATCGCACCCTGGCCCAGTTCGCGCAGGATGTCGTACTTGCCCAGCTTGGCGGGGATGCTCACTCGGCTGCTCCGTCGGGATGCAGGCGGACGCATCCGCCTGCGGGACCGGCTGTATCGCGGGTTGGACTGCCCGCGTCGCGCTCGCTTACTTGTACTTCGAATCGATTTCCCAGACCGACTTCTGCACCAGACGCTGCACCATGCCGTCCAGCGTGATGCCGCCTTCCTGGCTGCTCGACACGCCGAGAATGGAGGAGCCCTTGGCGCCCACTTCCATCTTCTCTTCGGTATAGCCCTGGGCCAGCTGTTCGGTGGTGTTGGCGTCCATGATCTTGTAGCGCATGCCGATGATCCACACACCTGCAGCGGCACCGGTTTCGACCGAACCCACCGCTTCGCCGGCCGCGTAGCTGCCGCGGCTGCCGCCGAGAATGCCGATGATGTTGCCCAGCGCGCGGCCGCTGATCCCTTCCTTGGCGGCGGCGACCTGCTCCGCTTTCAGAATGTCGAACTTGACCACGTACTTGGTCGTTTTCAGCTTGCCCTTCTGCAGCATCTTCTTGGCCGAATCCGGGTCGCCCATCGAGTAGGCCAGCTGAAACTCGTTCAGCAGCGGGCCGAGGTCGGAACGCTCCAGCACCTTGAAGTTGGCCTGCGACAGTTCCAGTTCGCCGAAGTCGGCGATGTTGTTCGACGCGAACTTCTGGGTGAAGGTGGCGTTGTTACTCTTGATCTCGCCCGGCACCACGATCACCGTCGGGCCCGGCTTGGACCTGTTGGCGTACTCGACCGCCTTGTACATGGCCTTGTCGGCGCCTTCGTTCGCTTTCTGCGACACGCTGCTGCCGGCGGTCGGCGAGGCGCTCTCGAAGGTGGGCTGGGCGTGGGCCAGCGTCGCGATGCCGCCGAGGACGGCGACCAGCATGGCCGTGTGAAGTCTGTTCAGTTGCATGGACGTTCCTTTCCCTGAAAATGTCCGGAACCGTGTCGTTCCGTTGATCGGCCGCGCGATCACGCTGCGCGGCACTTATTTGCCTTTTCTGTTGCCCTTCTTTTCCTCACCGGCCGGTCGGGTGGCGCAGTAGCCGCCGAGCAGTCTGTTCACCACGCCGTCTGCCTGCTCTTCGATCAGCGTGCGTGCCATCGCCAGGGTGTCGCTGCCCGAATAGGATTCGCCGCTGGCGGACGCTTCCGACAGTCGGGTGCCGCCCGAGGTGAGCAGCGCGTAGTCGATGCTGACCGACACTTCGGGGATGCGCAGCACCGGGTTCATGCCGCTGCGCGCCTCGATCAGACCGCGCATCACCAGCTGGGCGCCGAGCTTCTTGGACGCGGCGAGCGCGGCGTCCGGGTCGTTGCGGAAATAGGCGTCCACTTCGGCCTGAGCGACCTGGGCCCGGATTTCCTGCTGGGTCAGCGTACGGATGCCCAGCTTCTGCAGGCGTTTGTGGATGGCGTTGAAATGCGGGCTGTAACGGGCCTGGTCGGCGGTAATGCCTTCGCCGGAGCGCTCGCCCATCACAATCATGATCTTGCGCCGCTTCAGTTCGTCCAGGCAGGGCTGGGGCAGGGCGGTCAGGCCGGCAGTGGCGGCGGCGCTGCGGGCGGCTTCCTCAGCCGCGTCTTTCTGCGCGTCCTCGGTGAAACTGAAGGCGCTGGCGGACTGGGCGGCCATGCCGACGACCAGCGCGCCGCTCAGGCGCAGCAGGATACGTACGGTGAGGTGCAGTCGCGCCATCGGATTCCCCGGCGTTCGAAGACCGCTGGACTATAGCAAAGGCCGTCGTTCGGCCCCGGTACGGCGCCGCCCCGGATGTTGCATAGCGCACGAAAGCATGCCGGCCGGGAGCACACGGCCGGCATGTGGGCGTCAGGCTTTCACGCAGTCGGCGACGAAGGCCTTGCGTTCGTCGCCCTTCAGCGACTTGTCGCGCGCGTCGGCGCGGCACTGCTTCCGCTTCTCGGCCAGAGCGGCCTTGTCCTTTTCCTTGTCGGCGCTCTTGCCGCCGGACAGGCATTGGCTCATGAAGCTGTTGCGCTCGTCGCCCTTCAGCGTCTTTTCCTTCGCCTCCTTGTGGCAGGCGCGCATGCGGTCCTGCTGGGCGCCCGCGTTTGCGGTGCCAGGGACAAGTGCGGATGCGGAAAGCCCGATCAGGGCGAGAACGAGGGTGTGGCGGATGTGCGGCATGACTGACCTCCAGACTGTGTGACGGATGGACAAGACAAACGCGGACGGCCACCCGGGGCGGGTGGTCGTCCGCATCGTATGCTCATGTCATCATCATGTACAGCCGGGTCAGCCGTCCTCCCCGCCGAGGGCGCGGCGCTGCCGCTCGACGAATTCCAGCGTGGAATCGATGCCGCGGAAGCTCAGGATGGTGGTGCGCACGGCGGCCTCCACCAGCACCGCCAGGTTGCGGCCGGCGGCGACCGGGATGACCACCTTGCGTATCTTCACGCCGAGGATGTCCATCATTTCGTTGTCCAGCGGCATGCGGGTGGCTTCCGGCAGCCCGCTCACCTGCTTCTGCAGGTGCACCACCAGCTGCAGCTTCATCTTGCGGCGGCAGGCGGTTTCGCCGAACACGGTGCGGATGTTCAGCACGCCCAGACCGCGCACTTCGAGAAAATCCTTCAGCAGGTCCGGGCAGCGACCTTCGAGCACATTGGGTGCGATGCGGGAAATGTCGACGCAGTCATCGGCCACCAGGCCGTGGCCGCGCGAAATGAGTTCCAGCGCCAGTTCGCTCTTGCCGACACCGGAATCGCCGGTGATCAGCACGCCCATGCCCAGCACATCCATCGATACGCCATGCAGCGTGGTCTGGTCGGCCAGCGAACGGGCAAGGTAGGCGCGCAGCTGGTCGATCACCGATGCCGCGCTGCGCTGGGTGGTGATCAGCGGAATGCCGCGGTCGGCGCAGCCGGCCCGGATGGCGGCCGGCGGATCGGCGCCGTCGGCCACGATGAAGGCCGGTGGGCGTGCATCCAGCAGGGTTTCGACGATGTCTTCGACCTTGCGCGTGGGCACCGATTCGGCCCACAGGATTTCCGGCACGCCGATGACCTGGATCCGGTGCGTGTGGATGGTGTTCAGGTGGCCGACCAGATCAGCCGGCGACAGGCCGGTCTGGTCGGCGATGATGAGTGTTTCACCGCCGCCGCACTGCCACTGCAGGCGCAGCCGGTCGCGGTTGTCCTCAAACAGCCGCGCGACGCTGAGTTTCCGCATGCGCAGGCTGCCAGGCAGTGAACAGGGTATGGATGGCGCTGACTTCGGCGGCCTGCAGAAGCTGTTCGCGGAAGGCCTTGTCGGCAAACATCTGCGCCAGTTCGGACAGGATCTGCAGGTGCAGTTCGGTCGCCTGTTCCGGCACCAGCAGCACGAACAGCAGATTGACCGGCCGACCGTCCGGTGCGTCGAAGGCGACCGGAGTTTCCAGGCGTACGAAACCGCCGATGGCTTCCTTCAGACCCTTGATGCGGCCGTGCGGGATGGCCACGCCCTGACCCAGCCCGGTGGAACCGAGCTTTTCGCGGGCGAACAGGCTGTCGAACACCTGGCTGCGGGCAATGCCCTGATTGTTCTCGAACAGCAGGCCGGCCTGTTCGAACACGCGTTTCTTGCTGCTGGCCTCGAGTCCGAGGCAGATGTTGGCCGCCGGCAGCAGCTTGGCGATGAGCGTCATGACTTCACTCGCGGAGATACACCGTGGCAACAGCGCGCTCCCGCAGGACGCGGTGAGCAGGAAGGGCGTGCAGCTTGATTCATCTGGAACGACTCCGGACACGCGGCGGGCGCGGTACCGCTGTTAACGGTGGCCGCGCCGGGAAGTTGATTGCGCTGCAACAAGGCCGACGATTATACGCCGGCCGTGCAGCGCATCCGCCTCACTCCGCCGCCGGTTGGTGCTTCAGTGCTTCACGCGAGTGATCGCCGGTCTTTTCCTTGTGCTTGAGCACCTGGCGATCGAGCTTGTCGATCAGATTGTCCAGCGTGGCGTACATGTCTTCGCTTTCGGCTTCGACGAAGATGTCCTTGCCGCGCACATGCAGGGTGACTTCCGCCTTCTGTCGCAGCTTTTCCACCGACAGGATCACGGAAACGCTGGTCACGTGGTCAAAGTGGCGGATCACGCGATCGAGCTTGGTCTCGATGTACTCGCGGATGGCCGGGGTGACTTCAAGGTGATGGCCGGTGATGGTGAGGTTCATGCTGCCTCCTTTCGTTACGGGACGAAAAATGCGGGGCGATCCGTATCAGATCGCCTTGCGCACGCTGACCGGCGGGATGTTCAGGGATTCGCGGTATTTGGCGATGGTGCGCCGCGCAACCACGATGCCCTGCTGGCCCAGTATTTCCGCGATGCGCGAGTCCGACAACGGACGCTTGGCATCCTCGGCGCCCACCAACTGGCGGATGAGCGCGCGGATTGCGGTGGCCGAGCAGGCCCCGCCGCTTTCGGTCGCCACATGGCTTCCGAAGAAATACTTCAGTTCGAACAGGCCGCGCGTGGTCGCCATGTACTTCTGCGAAGTCACACGCGAAATGGTGGATTCGTGCAGTTCCAGCGTCTCGGCGATTTCGCGCAGCGTGAGCGGCCGCATCGCCACTTCGCCGAATTCGAAGAACTGGCGCTGGCGTTCGACGATGGCCGCCGATACCCGCAGTATGGTGTCGAAGCGCTGCTGCACGTTCTTGATCAGCCACTTGGCTTCCTGCAGCTGGCCGGACAGGCCGCTGCCGCGCTGGCCCTGCAGGATTTCCGCGTACAGACGGTTGATGCGCAGTCGCGGCATCGCTTCCGGGTTGAGCATGGCGGTCCATTGACCACGCACCTTGCGCACCACCACGTCGGGCACGATGTAGCGCGCATCGATCGGCGCGAACTGTGCGCCCGGACGCGGGTTCAGGGAGCGGATCAGCGCTTGGGCGGCGCGCAGCAGTTCCTCGTCACAGCCCACCGCGCGGCGGATCTTGGCGAAGTCGCGGGCGGCCAGCAGATCGATGTGCAGGTCGATGATGACGCGCGCCAGCGTGGACACCTCGTCGGTCGGCAGCGCCTTGAGCTGAAGCAGCAGGCATTCGCGCGGATCGCGCGCACCGACGCCGACCGGGTCGAAGTTCTGCAGCTGACGCAGCGCGATCGACAGATCGTCGAGATCGATATCCTCTTCCGGCGGCAGCAGATCAACCAGCTCGGTGAGTTCCTGGTTCAGATAGCCGTCGTCGTCCAGCGCTTCGATCAGCAGGCGGATGAGCGAACGGTCGCGCTCGCTCATCTGCGACAGCGCGAGCTGGCTGCACAGATGATCCCGCAGCGAGGTGCCGGCGGCCTGTACGTCCTGATAGTCGCCGTCGTCGTCGTCACCGCCGCTGCGCGAGCCGTAGCTGCCGCTCTCGCCGGACCAGTCGTCCATGTCGCCGCCGACCGGGCCGTCCTGAGGGCCGCTGTCGGCAGGCGCTTCGCTGCTCTCCTGCGAGCCACCGTCACGTTCGCGCGTCTCGCCCATGCTGTCGGGCGGCGGCTGGAAGCTGGAGGTCGATTCGCTGTCGTCGCGCTCCAGCATCGGGTTCTCGTCCAGGAAGCGTTCGATCTCCTGGTTGAACTCGATGGTCGACAGCTGCAGCAGCCGGATGGACTGCTGCAACTGCGGCGTCAGCGCAAGATGCTGGGAAAGTTTGAGTTGCAGCGACTGCTTCATGTTTACCGGTTCTGGCCGTCGTCTACAGGCGGAAATGCTCGCCGAGATAGACCTTCCTGACACTTTCGTTATACACGATTTCTTCCGGCCGGCCGCTCGCCAGCACCTCGCCGGCGTTGATGATGTAGGCGCGGTCGCAGATGCCCAGGGTTTCGCGCACGTTGTGGTCGGTGATGAGCACGCCGATGCCGCGATCCTTCAGGAAGCGGATGGTTTTCTGGATGTCGATCACCGCGATCGGGTCCACGCCGGCGAACGGTTCGTCGAGCAGGATGAAGCGCGGCGACGTAGCGAGCGCGCGGGCGATCTCGACCCGGCGGCGCTCGCCGCCGGACAGCGCGGCGGCCGGGCTCTTGCGCAGGTGAGCGATGCCCAGTTCGTCCAGCAGTTCGTCCAGCCTTGCCTTGCGGCGTGCGGCGTCCTTCTCGTTCAGTTCCAGGATGGCGAGGATGTTCTCCTCGACGTCCAGCTTGCGGAATACCGAATTTTCCTGCGGCAGGTAGGACAGGCCGGCGTGCGCGCGCCGGTGTATCGGCAGATGGGTAAGCCGATCGCCATCCAGCTGTATCTCGCCGCCGTCGGCGCTGACCAGGCCGACGATCATGTAGAAGCAGGTGGTCTTGCCGGCGCCGTTCGGGCCGAGCAGGCCGATCACCTCGCCACTGCCGACTTCGAAGGACACGTCCTTCACCACCGGGCGCGACTTGTATTTCTTGCGCAGCCGCTCGACCTTGAGCAGGCTGACGGTCCGGGTTTCACTCATCTTGTTCGGGCTGTTCGCGCAGTACCTTGTGAATGCTATCGGCGGAAAAGCCGCGTGACTGCAGAAATCTGGCCTGTTTCGCCCAGCTTTTCGCATCCGTCGGTCGACTGTCGAACTTCTTCGCCCATACCGCACGGGCGCGGGCGTGTTCGTCCTGGTCGACCGAAGTCAGTGCTTCGCCCACCTCGCTGTCCGGCACGCCGCGCTGCTTCAGGTCGTGCACCAGCCGGCGGGTGCCGAAGCGGGCCGCGCGCGAAGCCACGAACTGGCCGGCGAAGCGGGCGTCCGACAGCAGGCCGCTGTCTTCCAGCCGCGCCAGCAGCGTGGCGATCGCTTCGTCGTCACCGTCGTCGCGCAGCTTGCGCGTCAGTTCGGCGCGGCTGTGTTCGCGCCGCGCGAGCAGGCGCAATGCCTTCTCGCGCAGCGCGTCGTTCACGCAGCGTCCGCCTTGCTGTCCGGTGCGATCACCGCCAGTTCAGGCATGGCGCAGGCAACGCGCACCTTGTTCTCGATTTCGCGGGCCATGGCCGGGTTGGCACGCAGGAATTCGCGCACATTGTCCTTGCCCTGACCGATGCGGTCGCCGCTGTAGGAGTACCAGGCGCCGGACTTCTCGATGAACTTGTGCAGCACGCCCAGTTCGATGATTTCGCCTTCGCGCGAAATGCCCTCGCCGTACAGGATGTCGAATTCGGCCTGCTTGAACGGCGGCGCCACCTTGTTCTTCACCACCTTCACGCGGGTTTCCGAGCCGACCACCTCTTCGCCCTTCTTGATCGCGCCGGTACGGCGGATGTCCAGACGGACCGAAGCGTAGAACTTCAGCGCGTTGCCGCCGGTGGTGGTTTCCGGGTTGCCGAACATGACGCCGATCTTCATCCGGATCTGGTTGATGAAGATGACCAGCGTGTTGGTGCGCTTGATGTTGGCGGTCAGTTTGCGCAGCGCCTGGCTCATCAGGCGGGCCTGCAGGCCGGGCAGCGAATCGCCCATTTCGCCTTCGATTTCGGCCTTCGGCGTCAGTGCGGCGACCGAGTCGATCACGATGATGTCGACGCCGCCCGAGCGCACCAGCATGTCGGCGATTTCAAGCGCCTGTTCACCGGTGTCCGGCTGCGAAATGAGCAGATCGCTCACATTGACGCCCAGCTTGCCGGCGTACTGCACGTCGAGCGCGTGTTCGGCGTCGATGAAGGCCGCGGTGCCGCCCAGCTTCTGCATCTCGGCGATCACCTGCAGCGTGAGCGTGGTCTTGCCGGACGATTCCGGGCCGTAGATTTCGACCACGCGGCCACGCGGCAGGCCGCCGATGCCAAGTGCAATATCCAGTCCAAGCGAGCCGGTCGATACCGCCTGGATGTCGGTCTCGAGCTGACCGTCGCTCATGCGCATGATCGAGCCCTTGCCGAACTGCTTTTCGATCTGCGCCAGCGCTGCGGCGAGCGCCTTGGCCTTGCTGTCGTCCATGCGTAATCCTTTCGTCTGAATGCGGTCGATTATGGCACAGTTCTTGCCACGGGGTTTTGCGGCGTCGCGCCCAGCAAAGCCAGGAGCACGGCCAGTGTATGACATGAGGATTGTCGACGGACCGCTTCGCGGTCGCCGTCGAAATGCCGGGTTTCGGTGCGGGTGCGGCCGTCGGCCAGCGCCCAGCCGAAGCACATGGTGCCTACCGGCTTGCCCGGCACCGCGCCGCCTGGGCCGGCGATGCCGGTGATGGACAGGGCGGCCGTTGCGTCGGAATGCGCCAGTGCGCCGCGGGCCATTTCCAGCGCTGCCGGCTCGCTGACCGCACCATGCGTCTTCAGCGTCGCTTCGGCGACCCCCAGCATGCGCTGCTTGGCGGCATTGGAGTAGGTGACGAAGCCGCAGTCGAACCAGGCCGAACTGCCCGCGGTGGCGGTCACGATCTCAGCCACCCACCCACCGGTGCAGGATTCCGCGGTGGTGAGCACCGCGCCGGCGGCCCGTAGCGCGGCCCCGATTTCGGCCGACAGTCTTTCCAGTTCAGCGTCCATCGCCGTCCTGCATCAGAACAGCGCGCCGTACAGCCGCCAGGCGACCGCGATCGAGGCGGCGGCGAATACCGCGGCGATCACATCGTCCAGCATGACGCCGAAGCCGTGCTTCATGTTCACATCCACCCAGCGCGCCGGGGGCGGCTTGAAGATGTCGAAGAAGCGGAAGGCGAAGAAGGCCAGCAGCTGCCACCAGAAATTGACGGGCGTCACCCACAGTACCAGCCAGAAGGCGACGATTTCGTCCCACACGATGGCGCCGTGATCGGGTACGCCCAGTACCCGGCCCACCCGCTGGCAGCAGGCCGAACCCAGCGCGAAGGCGACCAGCAGGAACAGCGCGAACGCGCCGTCAGAGAACGAGGGCTTGATCAGCAGGTAGAGCGGCCAGGCCGCCAGCGTGCCCCAGGTGCCGGACGCGAACGGAATGAGGCCGCTGCCGAAACCGCAGGCCAGCATGTGGGCCGGATGGACCAGAAAGCCGGGGCCGGGATAGGGCGTTTTTGTTTTCAGTTTCATCGTGCGCAGGCGGGCTGCCGGATCAGGAAAAATGGTCGTAGCCGCGACGCGCCACCGGCAGCGGCCGGCCATTGGCATCCATCAGCTGGACGCCGAGGCCGGCCTCGACGTGGCCGATGCGGTTCAGCGTCAGGCCGAGACGGGCGGACAGTGCGGCCAGCGCCGCGTCGGCAGCGGGCGGGGCGCAGAACAGCAGTTCGTAATCGTCACCACCGGCCAGCAGCGCGTCGCGCACTGCGGCGTGGTCGCCGCAGGCGGCTTCGAGCGCGGCCCAGGGCAGGGCACCGTCGTCGACCACCGCAGTCAGACCGCTGGCCGTGGCGATGTGGCCGAGGTCGGCCAGCAGACCGTCGGACACGTCGATCATCGCGGATGCGAGGCCGTTGAGCGCCGCACCGAGGGCCACCCGCGGCTGAGGCTGTTCGAGCGCGGCGATGCAGTCGGCGCGCGCAGCGGGCGCCAGCGTGAGCCGGCCCAGCAGATCAGCCAGACCGAGTGCGGCCCTGCCCGGCTGGCCGGACACCCAGATGCGGTCGCCGGCCTGCGCACCGCCACGCCGTACGGCACGGCCGCGAGCCACCTCGCCGAAGGCGGTGACGCACAGATTGAGCGGGCCACGGGTGGTGTCGCCGCCGATCAGGTCCACGCCGAAGGTGTCCGCACAGTCGAAAAAACCGGCAGCGAAGGCGGCCAGCCAGTCGTGATCGACGCCGGGCAGCGACAGCGCGAGCGTGACCCAGCGCGGCGTCGCGCCCATCGCGGCGATATCGGACAGATTGACCGCCAGCGTTTTCCAGCCCAGCCGGCGCGGATCGGTATCCGGCAGGAAATGAGTGCCGGCGACCAGCATGTCGCTGGTGATTGCCAGTTCGTGGCCCGGTGACGGTGACACCAGCGCGCAGTCGTCACCCGGGCCGAGCGCGGCGGCCCGCATCGGCCGCACGAAGTGCCGGCGGATGAGATCGAACTCGGGGCTGGGGGCGGCAGTGTGGCGCGTGGTGCTCATGCGGGCACTCCGGCCGGCGCGTCAAAGCTGTCTGAAGCGCCCGCGGCGCACACCGCACGCATCGTTTGTGGCGCTGGAGCGGGATCAGCCGCGCGGGCGGTTGCGCGCCGCTTCGACCTCGACTGCGCGCAGCACCGGCGCGAGCTTGTCCAGCACGCCGTTGACGAACTTGTGGCCGTCGGCGCCGCCGAATTCCTTGGTCAGCTCGATCGCCTCGTTGATCACCACCCGGTAGGGCGTTTCGATCATGTGCGCCAGTTCGTAGGTGGCCACCAGCAGGATGGCGTGCTCGACCGGTGACAGCTCTTCGACCTTGCGGTCGATCAGGCCGGAGAAATGGCCGCGCAGCGTATCGGCATTGTCCAGCGCCCCATTCAGCAATTGGCGGAACAGCTTGCGGTCGACCTTGGAAAACCCGGGGTCCTCGCTGAGGTGGGCGTCGATGGCCGGTGCGTCGTTGCCGGACAGCAGCGACTGATAGAGGCCCTGCACCGCGTATTCGCGGGCGAGGCGGCGGCCGGACTTGCGCGGGGCGTCGGGTTTGGTGTCCATGGTCATTCGGTCAGCGTGGCGAGCAGGCGGGCCATTTCGACCGCGGCTCGGGCACAGTCGCTGCCCTTCTCGTGCATGCGGGCGATCGCCTGATCGTCGTTTTCGGTGGTCAGCACGCCGTTGGCGATCGGCACGCCGGTCTTGAGCTGGATGTCCGCCACGCCGCGCGCCATTTCGTTTGACACGATCTCGAAGTGGTAGGTCTCGCCGCGGATGACCGCGCCGAGTGCAACCAGCGCGTCGTACTTGCCGGACAGCGCGAGGCGCTGCAGCACCAGCGGCAGTTCCAGTGCACCGGGCACGGTCACGATCAGCGTGTCGGCGGGTGCCACGCCCAGCTTGCGCAGTTCGTCGCAGCAGGCGGACAGCAGGCCGTTGCCGATGTCCGGGTTGAAGCGTGCGGTCGCGATCGCGACGCGCAGGCCTTTGCCGTCGAGGTTTTCCTCGATTTCGGGGATGTCGTTGAAGCGGGGCATGTCGATGTCCGTGTCAGTTGTTCATTGCGCTGGTCGAGGGCGCCGCGCCATCCGCCGGGCCGCCCCAAGGATGGGCGCAGCCCCCTCGGTGGGGGTGAAGTCGGGGTTTCGCAGCGCATGCGCTGCGCCGGCTGAACGGGGCGGCTGTGTAAAGCCGCCCCTCCCTAGCGAACGGAGTGAGCGTGGGGGCCAACATCTCAGTCTTGCAGGTAGCCGGTCAGTTCGAGATCGAAGCCGGCCATGCTGGGAATCTTGCGCGGGCTGGCGAGCAGCCGCATCTTGCGCACGTTCAGCGAGCGCAGGATCTGCGCGCCGACGCCGAAGGTGCGGGCGTCCCAGCGTACCGCGGGTGCGGTCGTCGGGTCGGTGAGCAGGCCGCGCAGATCGGCGTCGGTTTCGGTCCGGCGCAGCATGACGATGACGCCGCTGCCGGCTTCGTTGATCCGCTGCATCGCGCGGTCGATGCTGAAGCTGTGGCGGTCGCTGTCGGCATCCAGGAAGTCGAGCACCGAAATCGGCTCGTGCACCCGCACCAGCGTTTCAGTGTCCGGCGTGATGTCGCCCTTCACCAGCGCCAGATGGATTTCACCGGTCGTGGTGTCCTCGAAGCCGTGCAGCGTGAAGCGGCCGTAGGCATTGCTCACCTCGCGCTTCGACACTTCGCGCACCAGCGCTTCATTGGCGGCACGGTAGGCGATCAGGTCGCGGATGGCGCCGATCTTCAGGCCGTGTTCGGCGGCGAATTCGATCAGGTCCGGCAGGCGCGCCATGGTGCCGTCGTCCTTCAGGATTTCGCAGATCACGCCTGCCGGTTCCAGCCCGGCCAGCTGGGCCAGGTCGCAGCCGGCTTCGGTGTGGCCGGCACGGATCAGCACGCCGCCCTTCTGTGCCTGCAGCGGGAAGATGTGGCCGGGCATCACGATGTCTTCCGGCTTGGCGTTGCGGGCAACCGCGACCTGGATGGTGCGGGCGCGGTCGTGGGCCGAAATGCCGGTGGTGACGCCGGTGGCGGCTTCGATCGATGCGGTGAAGGCGGTGCCGTGCGGGGTGCGGTTGTCGCGCACCATCTGCTTCAGGCCCAGCTGGGCGCAGCGCTCTTCGGTCAGCGTCAGGCAGACCAGACCGCGGCAGTGCTTCACCATGAAATTGATGGCCTCGGGGGTCACGAACTCGGCGGCGAGCACCACGTCGCCTTCGTTTTCGCGATCTTCCTCGTCGACCAGGATGACCATGCGGCCTGCCTTGATGTCGGCGATGATGTCCTTGACCGGCGCCAGTGCGCTCATTTGTGTATGCCCTCCGCAGACATCATGCGCTCGGCGTAGCGGGCGATGAGGTCGATTTCAAGATTGACCCGGCTGCCTGCCTTCAGGCTGCCGAGCGTGGTGACCTGTACCGTGTGCGGAATCAGGTTGATCGAAAATTCGCAGCCGTCGTCGACGTCGGCCACGCGATTCACCGTGAGGCTTACGCCCTGAATCGTGATCGAACCCTTGCGGGCGATGTAGCGACCCAGCGCCGGCGGCGCGACGATGACCAGTTCGTGCGATTCGCCGATGCGCTCGAAGCGTCGCACCGTACCCACGCCATCGACGTGGCCGCTGACCAGATGACCGCCGAGGCGGTCTGAGAGGCGCAGCGCCTTTTCCAGATTCACTTCGCCCGGCGCATCCAGTCCCACGGTGCAGTCCAGCGTTTCCTTCGACACGTCAAACTGCGCGTTGCGGCCGTCCATGCCTATCACGGTCAGGCACACGCCGTTGTGAGCGATCGAGTCACCGAGCGCGACGTCGTCCAGGCCGAGGCCGGCGGTGTCCACGGTCAGGCGGACGCCCTGTTCAAGCGGGTCGATGCGGGTAATGCGGCCGATGGCGGCCACGATGCCGGAAAACATGGGGAAGGGTGCGCAGCGGAAAGATGCGCGATTTTACGCGATCAGCGCCCGCTGCTGGCAGCGATTACGCGATCGAGGCTGGCGGCGAAGACATCAGGCAGTACGAAGCCGACGGTGCGTGCGCTGTCTATTTCGCGTCCGCCCGGGGCGAAGAACAGAATGCCCGGCGGCCCGTAAAGGCCGAAACGCGTCAGCAGCGCCTGGTGTTCGGCGTCATTCGCCGTGACATCGGCCTTCAGCAGCGTGAAGCCGGCAAGGCGCGTTGCCACGCGCGGGTCGGCGAAGGTGTCACGCTCCATTTCCTTGCAGCTGACGCACCAGTCCGCGTAGAAATCGAGCATGACCGGGCGGGTGGCGGCGGCCAGCCGGGTCTCCAGTTCAGCCACGCTGCGCACTGCCTGGAACGCCGGCTTCATCTCGGCCGCGCCGCCACGCAGCACCGACAGCGGCTGCAGCGGATCACGCGATCCGGCTGCCGCGCCGATCAGGATGCTGGCACCGGCCAGCAGTGCGATCACGCCAACGCCCTTCCACAGCCTGTGCCAGCCCCTGGCATGCGCCGGCAGCGGATCGAGCGCGTGCAGGTAGATGCTGCCGGTGATCAGCAGGGCTGCCCAGGCCAGCATGGCGAGCAGCGCCGGCAGCACCGGCTGCGCGATCCAGATCGCGGTGGCCAGCAGCAGCGTGCCGAAGAAGCGCTTCACGCCTTCCATCCACGGGCCGGTGTGCGGAAGCAGCGAACGCGAGGCCACGCCGACCGCGATCAGCGGTGCACCCATGCCCAGCGCCAGCGCGAACAGCGCCAGACCGCCGAGCGCCGCATCACCGGTCTGCGCAATGTAGAGCAGCGCACCGGCCAGCGGTGCGGCGACGCAGGGGCCGACGATCAACGCCGACAGCGCGCCCATGACGACGATGCCGCCGTAGGCGCCGCGGCGGCGATTGGCGGTGTCGGACAGACGCGACTGCAGCGCGGTCGGCAGCTGAAGCTCGTAGAAGCCGAACATCGACAGCGCGAGCACGACGAACACCAGCGCGAAGCCACCCAGCACCCAGACGTTCTGCAGCGCGGCGGACAGCAGTGTGCCGGACAGGCCGGCGGCGACGCCGGCTGCCGCATAGGTCACCGCCATGCCCAGCACATAGGCCAGCGATAGCGCCAGTGCGCGGCCGCGCGAAATATGCGCGCCGTGGCCGACGATGATGCCGGACAGGATGGGCACCATCGGCAGCACGCAGGGCGTGAAGCTCAGTGCCAGGCCGAAGCCGAAGAAGGTGATGGCGACCAGCCACAGGTTGCCGCTGCGCAGCAGGCGCGCGGCAACGGAGCCGTCATCCGGCCGTGCTGCGTCAGGCGCAGTCAGGCCGGTTGATGCCGGCGCATCGGTGGCAGGCGACGACGCGGCCGCAGCGGCGCGGCCACGCAGGCGATCGAGCACGCCGCTTCCTGCGTCGTCGCCGTCGAGGCCGGCCGGCCACACGCGTACGCCGGGCCGTGCGGGGTCCAGTGTCACTGTCTGCTCGCTCGGCGGATAGCACACGCCGGCGTCCGCGCAACCCTGCGAACTCACCTTCAGCGTCACCATGTCGGCGCTCGCGCTCAGCGGCAGACGGATGGGCAGCTGGCCGCGATGTACCTCCACGTCACCGAATATTTCGTCCTTCTTCATCGTGCCCGGCGGAATGTCCGGCGCGCCGAGTGCCGCCTGCCCGGCGGCGAAGCCCAGCTTGTCCCGGTACAGGTAATAGCCGTCGGCGATGTCGAAACGCACTTCGACCGTATTCCGGTCCACGACCTGTGCGGACAGCCGGAAAGCCTGCTCCAGCGGCAGCAGATCGTTCGCGGCGTGCAGAGGGGCGGTGGCCGCCAGCGTCAGCCAGACCACTGCGGCAACGAGGGCGCGGATCATCGGATTTCCTGCTGCTTCGATGTCAGGTCGCCCACCCAGTGCAGATAGGCTGGCAAACCGCGGTCCACCGGCAGGGCAATGATTTCCGGCGTTTCGTAGGGGTGCAGCGCGCGCAGCGCCGCTTCCAGTGCGTCGTAGGCGTCTGTGCTGGTCTTGATCGCCAGCGGCACTTCGCAGGCGTCTTCCAGCGCGCCCCGCCAGACATAGACCGAACGCACCGGCGCGCCGATGCTGACGCAGGCGGCGTGGCGACCTTCGACCAGCGTGCGCGCGATGCGCGCCGCGGTGTCGGCGTCGGGCAGCGTGGTGAACACCAGCAGCACGTCCGTCATTGCCCGGCCGGCGCGGTGGCGCGCCACCAGCGTTCGATCAGCAGACGCAGCACGTGCAGCTTGCCGTGGAAGAAATGGCCGCTGTCGCCGAGCACCGACACCGGCAGGCTCTGCGGCGCTGCCCAGGCCAGCACGTTGGCGAGCGGCACCACCTGATCGCGTTCTCCGTGGATCACCAGCGCGTCCTCGCGCACCGGGCCCGGCGCGTAGTGCCGTATGCCCTCGACGCTGCCGGCGGCCAGGCCGACCAGCACCATGCCGGCCACCGGCCGGCCGTTCTCGGCCAGCCGGTCGGCTACGCGGGTGGCGACGAAGGCGCCGAAGGAGAAGCCGGCGACGATAACCGGCAGGTCGCCGTAGGCATTCAGGCCATGCTCGATCACCGCCAGCTGGTCGTCGGTTTCGCCGTGGCCTTCGTCATGCGTGCCTTCGGTCGCGCCGACGCCGCGAAACTGCGAGCGCAGCGTGACGCAGCCGAGCTCGCGCAGCGCGCGCGCCACGGTCACCACCACCTTGTTTTCCATGGTGCCGCCGAACAGCGGGTGCGGATGACCGATCAGCGCCAGCGCGCGCGGCGCGTGGTCCGGCTGTTCGGCCAGCACCTCGATGCCGCCGACCGGGCCGGCGATGACCGTGCGTTCGGACTGGATGCGCGCGTTCATCAGACTTTCAGCCGCTCGACCACGCGGCCGTGCTGCAGGTGTTCGGAAATGATTTCGTCGATGTCCTCGCGGTCGACATAGGTGTACCAGACCGCTTCCGGATAGACGACCATGACCGGGCCCTGATCGCAGCGGTCCAGACAGCCGGCCATGTTCACCCGGGTCTTGCCCTCGCCGGACAGGCCCAGCGCCTTGACCCGCTGCTTGGCGTAGTCGCGCAGCGCGGAGGCGCCGAGCGCGGCACAGCACTGTTCGCCCTCGGCGCGCTGGTTGCAGCAGAAGAATACGTGGTGCTTGAAGTGACTCATGAGCGTGCGGTTTCGGTGAAAGCGTGATTATCGGTGATCGTGCGCCGCGTGGCGGCCCCGGCTTTCCTTCAGTTGCAAAGCCATCAGGTAGGGCAGTGCGAAATAGGGCCACAGCGCGGATGTGAGCCGGGTCAGGCCGCTGAAGTTGAAGAAGTGTCCGGCCCGCCAGGCGTCTGACACCGCCGACGGATAGGGGTTGTCCGGCGCCAGATTGACCAGGGCCACACCGGCCAGCAGCGCCAGCGCGGCGACGCCGAAGCGCAGTGACAGCGGCAGCCACAGCACGATGCGCAGCGCCAGCGTGCCGGCGGCCAGTCCGGCCAGCGCGCCCGGCGTGATCCACAGCCAGGCACCGCCGTCCGGCACCAGCACCGCGCCCGAACCGGCCTTCACCGCCAGCGCGATGGCGAAGGTGCTGCCCAGCAGCCACAGGCTGCGCGCCCGCATGGTGTGCCAGCCGATCACGCCCACGCTCACCATGGCGCACACGCAGGCGCCGATCTCGACCGCGCGGTAGCGCCGTTCGGTGAAATCGACCGGCGCCTCCAGCCCGAACAGGCCGCGCAGATCACCCAGACCGAACAGCGGCGTGTCCGGGTCGATCTGCGCCAGCCACCACAGGAACAGCAGCAGCAGCGCGCATTCGCCGATGTGGCCGCGCACGATGCGCCGTGTGCGCCAGCGCGCCAGCAGGCCGCCGTGGCCGAGCAGGGTGCCCCAGCGCAGTCCGAGCAGGGCTCCGACGGCCGCGCCGGCGGTGTTCGAGGCCACGTCCAGATTCGACGGTACCCGGGTGGGCAGAAAGTGCTGCAGCACTTCCATTCCCACCGACAGGGCGCCGGACAGCAGTGTCGCGCCGACAAGAAGGGCCGGGCCCGGCAGGCGTTTCAGGGTCGCGGCCACCAGCAGAAAGCCCAGTGGCAGATAGCCGAGCGCATTGGCGATCAGGTCGAAGCGCGTCCAGTAGCGCGGCCACGGCGCGAGCAGGAAGCCCAGAAGGTCGCCGCCGGTGTCGCGCAGCGCACCGAGCGGATGCAGGCTTGCGTAGGCGATGAGCAGGGCCCACAGCAGTGCGAGATTGCGAGCCAGGTGGGTGGTGTGCGGCGTGTCGGGCCGGTGGGATCGGGTCATGTCGCCAGTCCTGCGATGACGGCGTAGCGGGCGCCCTTGCCCAGCGCCATCATGAACGCGCTGCGCAGCGGCGGCAGGCGCAGCCAGCCGGCGGCGATGCACAGCGCGTCGCCGATCAGCGGCACCCATGAGAGCAGCAGCGCCGGCGTACCGTGCCGCTGCAGCAGCGCCAGCCGGCCCGGCAGTTCCTTGCGCGGGATGAAGCGGCCCATCGCGTAGCTCACCATGCCGCCGGCGGTATTGCCGGCGGTGGCGATCAGCAGCGCGGTATCACGCTGTTCCGGATGGGCGAGCAGCACCGCCAGCAGCACCGCCTCCGAGCCACCGGGCAGCACGGTGGCCGACAGGAAGCTGGCGGCCGCGAGCCCGGCCAGGCTGGCATCGGCGCCCGGCATGAAGTCCATGCTCAGCACCGGCCGGCGACCGCCATTTGCCCACGGCGCGCGCGCGCTGCTAGGCTTGCAGGCTTGCGCAGCGGCCAGACCCGCGCCGCTGCGGGCCGCATTCCGTATCCATCATGCAAACCGACTACCTCGAAAGAATCCTCAACGCGCAAGTGTACGACGTTGCGGTCGAAACGCCGCTGGACGCTGCGCCCAACCTGTCGCGGCGCATCGGCAACACCGTGCTGTTCAAGCGCGAGGACATGCAGCCGGTGTTTTCGTTCAAGCTGCGCGGTGCCTACAACAAGATCGCCCAGCTGTCGGACGAAGCCCGTGCGCGCGGCGTCATCTGTGCGTCGGCCGGCAATCACGCCCAGGGCGTGGCGCTGTCGGCGGCCAAGGTGGGCTGCCGGGCGGTCATCGTGATGCCGACCACGACGCCGCGCATCAAGGTGGACGCGGTGGCGGCGCGCGGCGGCGAGGTGGTGCTGGCCGGCGAATCCTATGACGAGGCCTATGCCCATGCGCGCAAGCTGGAGGCGGAACAGGGCCTCACCTTCGTGCACCCCTTCGACGATCCTGACGTGATCGCCGGCCAGGGCACGATAGGCGTCGAAATCCTGCGCCAGCATCCGAAGCCGATCGACGCGGTGTTCTGCTGTGTCGGCGGAGGCGGCCTGATCGCCGGCGTGGCGGCCTACATCAAGCGGCTGCGCCCGAACACCCGCATCATCGGCGTCGAAGCGTCGGACGCCGATGCGATGGCGCGCTCGCTGGCCGCCGGCAAGCGCATACAGCTCGACAGTGTCGGGCTGTTCGCCGACGGGGCCGCGGTCAAGCTGGTGGGCGAGGAAACCTTCCGGCTGGCACAGCAGTACGTCGATGAAATGGTGCTGGTCGATACCGACGCCATCTGCGCCGCGATCAAGGACGTGTTCGAGGACACCCGCTCCATCCTGGAGCCGGCGGGCGCGCTGGCGGTGGCCGGCGCCAAGGCCTGGGCGGCGCGCAACAACGTGAAGGGCAAGACCCTGGTCGCCGTGGCCAGCGGCGCCAATATGAATTTCGACCGCCTGCGCTTCGTCGCGGAGCGCGCGGAGATCGGCGAATCGCGCGAAGCGGTGCTGGCGGTGACGCTGCCGGAGCGTCCGGGTGCCTACCGCGAACTGGTGTCGCTGTTCGGCCGGCGCAACATCACCGAACTGAACTACCGCTACAAGGACGCCAGGGAGGCGCATGCCTTCGTCGGCGTGCAGGTGTCCGGCCGTGCCGAGGCGGCTGAACTGGTCGGCCATCTGGCGGCCAACGGCTATCCGGCGCTGGACCTGACCGACGACGAAATGGCCAAGCTGCACGTGCGCTACATGGTCGGCGGCCGCAGCCCGGACGTCGGCCACGAGCAGGTGTTCCGCTTCGAATTTCCGGAACGCCCGGGCGCGCTGATGAGATTTCTCGATGCGATGAGCCGCGACTGGAACATCAGCCTGTTTCACTACCGCAACCACGGCGCCGACTACGGCCGGGTGCTGGTGGGCATCCAGGTGCCGCCGGGCCATGCCGAAGCGCTGCAGCGCTTCCTCGACACGCTGGGCTACGACTACACCGAAGAAACCGCCAACCCGGCCTACAAGCTGTTCCTCGGATGAGGCGGGTGGCGGGCATGGGGCGGCGGCTGGCCGGCGTAATGGGTGTATTGGGCGCGCTGGTCTGCGCAGCGGCGCAGGCCGGGCCGCTGGCCTACATCACCAACCAGGGCTCGCACGAGGTGACGGTGGTCGATGTCGAGGCTTCGGCCATCGTTGCCCGTCTGCCCGCAGGCAAGTCGCCGGCCGGTGTGTGGGTGAGCGAAGCGGCGGGCCGCGCCTTCATCAGCAGCCCGGACAGCGCCAGCGTCACCGCCATCGATCTCGCCTCCCGCACCGTAGCCGGCGAAATGAAGGCCGGCCGCAGTCCGGTCGGCATCACCGTCACGCCGGACGGACGTCGCGTACTGGTGGCCGACTGGTTCTCGCATCGGGTGCTGGTATTCGATGCGAAGTCTCTCGCCGCGCTGGGCGAGATCGCGGTCGGCAACGCGCCGGCCGGTCTGGTGGCCGCACCGGACAGCCGCACCGTCTATGTCGCCAACCGGGATGACAACGCGGTCGGCGTGCTCGACCTTCAAACAATGAAGCAGACCGCGTCGATCGCGGTCGGCAGCCATCCGTTCGCGCTCGAACTGTCAGCCGATGGCCGCACGCTGTATGCGCTGAACGTGTGGAGCGACAACGTGAGCGTGGTCGATACCGCGCAGGCGCGTGTGGTCGCGACGTTGCCGGTGGGCAAGGCGCCGTACGGCATTGCCTTTTCGGAAGACGGTGCGCGTGCCTATGTCACCAACCAGAAGGGCGACAGCGTGTCGGTGATCGACACCGCCGCACGCCGCGTCATCGCGACCTGGCCTTCGGTCGTTTATCCCGAGGGCGTCGCCGTGGCCGGCAGTAAACTGCTGGTCGTGAGCTGGATGGACGATCTGGTCGGCGTGTACGACGCGCGGACCGGGCAGTCGCTGGGCAGCATCGAACTCGGGCGCAATCCGCGCGGCTTCGGTCGCTTCATCCACCGGCCGGCAGCCCGTTGATCGGGGTCGCCGTTGCCGCTATCGTTTCAAGCCTTTTCAATTCCCGGGCGGTTCGCCGCACCATTCTGACAACGAGGAGAGTCACCCCATGCGTTTTGTTTCGGCGTTCATCATGATGCTGGCCGCGTCGCTGGCCGCATCGGTCGCCCATGCCCACGGCCCGACGCGCCAGAAGGCTTTCGAAACCGTCACCATCAAGGCCAGCCCGGACGCGGTGTGGGCCAAGGTGAGCGACTTCACCCAGCTGCAGGGCTGGCACCCGGCGGTGGAAAGCAGCACCGCCACCAATGGCAGCAATGCCGGTTCGGTGCGTACGCTGAAGCTCAAGGGTGGTGGCGAGCTGGTCGAAACGCTGGAGTCCATCGACCCGACGGCGAAGAAGTTCTCCTACCGTGCCAAGGACGGTGGTGCGCTGCCGGTGACCAACTACAGTTCCAACCTCACGGTGAAGGCCGGCGACGGCGGCACCTCGGTGGTCGAATGGCGCGGTGCCTTCTACCGCAAGTACATGAACAACGATCCCCCGAAGGGTGAGGACGACGAAGCCGCGCTGACCGCGGTGACCGGCGTGTACAAGAGCGGTCTGGAAAACCTGAAGAAGATCATGGAGAAGTAAGCGGTCTCTCCATCGCGGAAAGCCGGGCCCGGTGGCCCGGCTTTTTTTCGCCCCCGTCCGGCGCGTGCGCTTCAGGGAAAGACCGGAATGTCCGGATCGGCACCGCGCGGCATCGCCAGCGGATGCAGGCTGTGCGCCCGCGCGCTGATCTCGGCTACCCGGGTGCGCGGCAGGTCCAGCATGACCAGCATCTGCCCCTGGTCGATCGCGTCAGCAAAGGCCCGCAGATGCGAATTGGCCGCGGTCAGCCCCACCATGCCGCCCACCCAGGCGCCGGCACCGGCGCCCCCCAGACCGGATGCCAGCAGCACGCCGCCGGCGATCATCGCCGCGCCCGGTGACAGCGCCAGCCCGATCAGCGCGCCCAGTATGCCCACGCCGCCACCCAGCGCCAGTCCGCGCTGCGCGGCCGGCGAAAAATCCGATTTCTGCAGCATGCTGGCTTCCGGCAGTTCTTCCAGCGGCGTTCCACGACGCGCGAGAACGTGGATGTGGCGTTCCGGAACCCGTGCAACCAGCATGTCGTTGACGAAGCTTCGTGCGATGTCGATGCCGGGTACCAGGAAATAGATGCGCTTCATGACGTCCTCCTTCGTGCAGGGCCTTGCAGGCGCGCACCCCCGGTGCGGCAGGCGCGCGATCAGGTCGGGACTGCTTCCAGCATAGACCGCCTGCGCACGCCTGCCCGGCGCATCAGCGGCGGGACGTGAAGGTGTCGGCTTCGGTCACGATCCAGTCCATCGGCAGGTCATGCGGCTGTGGCTGCAGATCGTCCAGCCGGCCATCCTCGATGGCCACGCCGACCGCCACCGGCGTCGGCACGAGGGCGGCCAGCGTGCGGTCATAGTGGCCCGCGCCATAACCCAGCCGGTAGCCCCGGCCGTCAAAGCCGTTGCACGGGATGAGCAGCAGCGCAGGCACCACCGCTTTGCCGTCGGCCGGGTAGGGGATGCCGTAGCGGTCCGTCGCCATCACGGTGTCCGGCGCCCAGCGGCGGAAGGTCATCGGCTGGCCCTTTTCGCCCACCACCGGCAGCGCGGCCCAGCGCGCCGGGTCGGCGGCCAGCCAGCGGCGCATCAGCGGCAGCGCGTTGAATTCGCCGCGGTAGGGCCAGGTGAAACCGACCGAAGCCGGCCCGAGCTGCGCCAGCAGCGCCTCGACCCGGGTTTCCAGTGCGGCATGCAGCGGCGCAAGCGCGGCGGCATCCATGGCCTGCCGGCGGCCGACCAGTTCGAGGCGCAGCGCCTTGCGGCGCGCGCGATCGTCGGGAACATTCATCTGCGAGAGGTATCATTCGTGCACACCCGGAAACACTAGCAGATGGCCATACGATTCCCGCTTTTCCCGCTGCGCGCGCTGCTGTTGGGCGCCAGCCTGCTCCTCCCGGCTGCCGCCTCCGCCCAGGATGCCGCCTTTCTCGCCGCGCGCGACGCCTTCGCCGCCGGCAACCGCCAGGCCTTCGAACGTCATGCCGCCGGCCTGCAGTCGCATACGCTCGCCGCGTATGTCGATTACTATCGGCTGAAGATGGATCTGGAACGGACCTCGCCCGATACCGTTGCCATCTTCCTGGAGCGCAATGCCGACACCGTGATCGCGCAGCGGCTGCGCAGCGACTGGCTGCGCCTGCTGGCGAAGAACGAACAGTGGAGCAGCTATCGCGCCGAGTACGCGAAGCTGCCGGTGAAGAACCCGTCGCCGGAGAACGACTTGCGCTGCCATGCCGCGCGTGCGCTGCAGGTGCTGGGCGACGCCTCTGCGGAAAACCAGGCGCGTGCGCTGTGGGACACGCTGGACGATGCGCCGTCGGCGTGCATGCCGGTCTTCGCGGCGCTGTTCGATGCCGGCCGTCTGAGCGAGGACGATGTGTGGGCACGCGCCCGCCGCCAGATGGAAGCCAAGCGGCCGGGGCAGGCGGGCACGCTGCTGGATCTGCTGCCCGAAGCCAGCCGGCCGGGCCGCGTGCTGGACGACATCGTCGCCAGTCCGACCCGCTGGCTGGACCGCCAGCCGGCCAATTTCTCGATCACCCGGCGCGGCCGCGAACTGGCGCTGATGGCCGTCGCCCGACTGGCGCGCAGCGATGTGCGAGCCGCCGAGCGCGCGCTGGAAGTGATCGCCGCCCGCCTGAGCCCGCGCGAGCGCGGCTATGCCTTCGGCCAGCTCGGCTGGCAGGGCGGCCTGCAGCACGATCCGCGTGCGCTGCAGTGGTGCCGTTCGGCGGACGACGATCTGGCCGGTGACGAGGTGTTCGGCTGGTGTACCCGCGCCGCGCTGCGCGCCGGCAACTGGAAGGCGGTGCGCGACTTCACCGGCCGCATGCCGGAAGCGCTGGCCGACCGGCCGGAGTGGATCTACTGGAACGGCCGCGCCCGCTCGGCCACCGGCCATGTGGATCAGGCGCGCGAACAGTACCGCCGCATTGCCGACCAGCCGCAGTTCTACGGCCTGCTGGCGCGTGAGGAGCTCGGTCAGCTGGCTGCGCTGCCGCCGGCTGCTGCCGAACCGACGCCGGAAGACATCCGCCGCGCCGAACTGATGCCGCCGATACAGCGCGCGCTCAAGCTGTTTGCGCTCGATCTGCGCACCGAGGCGCTGCGCGAATGGAACTGGGCCATCCGCGAAGCGGATGACCGCACGCTGCTTGCGGTCGCCCATCTGGCGGTGAACAGACAGCTGTGGGACCGCGCGATCGCCACCGCGGACCGCACCGTGGCTGAACACGATTACGCCTTGCGCTACCTCGCGCCGATGCGCTCGGCGGTCGAGCCGCACGTGAACGCCCGCGCCCTCGATCTGACTTGGGTGTATGGCCTGATGCGGCAGGAAAGCCGCTTCGTCATGAACGCGAAGTCCTCCGCCGGTGCCCAGGGGCTGATGCAGGTGATGCCGGCCACCGCCAAGTGGGTGGCGAAGAAGATCGGCATGAATGGCTATCACCCGTCGCGGATCGCTGACACCGACACCAATCTTCTGCTGGGTACCAGCTATATGCGGCTGGTGCTGGACAGCCTGGACGACCACCCGGTGCTGGCCAGCGCCGGCTACAACGCCGGCCCGGGCCGCGCCAAGAACTGGCGCGCGGCACGACCGCTCGAAGGCGCCATCTATGCCGAATCCATCCCGTTCACCGAAACCCGCGACTACGTTAAGAAGGTGATGAGCAATGCGGTCATGTACAGCCTGGTGTTCGGCCTGAAGGAGCCGGGCCTCAAGCAGCGTCTGGGCACCATACAGCCGGGTGCCGGCCCGTTGCCGGACGATCCGATCTGAGTTTGCCAACTGAGCTTTCCAACTGAGCTTTCCAACACACAGCGTCTCGACCCACAGACCCGGAGTTCACATGTTTCCGAAAACCGTCCTTCTGATCGGTGGCGCCGGCTTCGTCGGCAGCCAGGTGGCTGGCCTGCTGGCCGAACGCAATGTGCGCGTCGTCGTGCCCACCCGTCGCCGTGACCGTGCCAGGCACCTCATCCTGCTGCCCATGATCGATGTGGTCGAAGCCGATGTGCATGACCCGGCTGAACTGGCACGGCTGACCGCCGGCGCAGACGCGGTGATCAACTGCGTCGGCATCCTGCATTCCCGCAGCGGTCAGCCCTGGGGCCGCGATTTCGACCGTGCCCACGTCGCGCTGCCCAAGGCCATCGCCGCCGCGGCGAAGGCGGCCGGCGTGCAGCGGCTGGTGCATGTCAGCGCGCTGGGTGCGGCCGACGGTGCGCCGTCCGAATACCTGCGTTCCAAGGCCGCGGGTGAAACCGCCATCCGCAACGGCGGCGTGCCCTGGACCGTGTTCCGCCCCTCGCTCATTTTCGGCGACGGCAAGTGCTTCCTGTCGATGTTCGCCGGCCTGCTGAAGATCGCACCGGTGTTCCCGCTGGCGGGTGCGGACACCCGCTACCAGCCGGTGTCGGTGCGCGATGTCGCGCGCTGCATCGTGCGCGCGCTGGACGACGATGCCGCCATCGGGCAGACCTTCGCGCTGTGCGGCCCCAGGGTCTACACCATGCGCGAACTGGTCAAGATGACCGGCCGCGCCATCGGCGCCGAGCGCTGCGTGATCGGTCTGCCCGGCCCGCTGGCGTCGCTGCAGGCGCTGGCGCTTGAACTGGCGCCCGGCCCCACGCTGATGTCGCGCGACAACCTGCGCTCGATGCAGGTCGACAATGTGTGCGAAGCCGGCTGCACGCTGCCTTTCGATTTCGTGCCGGCGACGCTGGAGAGCGAAATCGACGCCTGTCTGGCCGATTTCCGGCCGACCGACCGCTTCGAGCATGCGCGCTCGAAAGCGCACAGATAGATGGAGATCTACCGCGTCGGCGGCTCGGTCCGTGACGAGCTGATGGGCCTGCCGCCGGGCGATCGCGACTGGGTGGTGGTCGGCGCGACGCCGGAAGACATGGTGGCCGCCGGCTACACCCCGGTTGGCCGCGACTTCCCGGTGTTCCTGCACCCGGTCACGCACGAGGAACACGCGCTTGCGCGCACCGAACGCAAGACCGCGCCCGGCTACCGCGGCTTCGTGTTCCACGCCGACCGCACGGTCACGCTGGAGCAGGATCTGCTCCGCCGCGACCTCACCATCAACGCGATTGCGCGCGCCGACGACGGCAGGCTGATCGATCCGTGCAACGGACGCGCCGACATCGCGGCACGCGTGCTGCGCCACGTGAGCGAAGCCTTCGTCGAAGACCCGGTACGCATCCTGCGCCTGGCACGCTTCGCTGCGCGCTTCCACGACTTCACGGTGGCGCCGGACACCATGGCGCTGATGCGCGACATGGTCGACAACGGCGAAGCCGATGCGCTGGTGGCCGAACGGGTGTGGCAGGAGCTGTCGCGCGGGCTGATGGAGACCCGCCCCTCGCGCATGATCGAGGTGCTGCGTGCCTGTGGCGCGCTCAAGGTGGTGCTGCCAGAGGCGGATGCGCTGTTCGGCGTGCCGCAGCCGCCACAGCACCATCCGGAAATCGACACCGGTCTCCACCTGATGCAGTGCCTGGACTGGGCCGCCGCACACGAGGCGTCACTGGCCACCCGCTGGGCGCTGGTGGCGCACGATCTGGGCAAGGGCACGACGCCGAAGGAAGAATGGCCGCGCCACATCGCGCACGAGGTGCGCAGCGCGAAGCTGGCGCGCGAGGTGGCCGAGCGGCTGCGCGTACCGGTCGACATCGCCGACATCGGCCGCCTGGTGGCGCAGGAACACACGAATGTGCACCGCGCCGCCGAACTGCGCGCCGACACGATGGTGAAGCTGCTGGAACGGCTGGACGTGATGCGCAAGCCGGAACGGCTGGAGGACATCCTGCTCGCCTGCGAGGCGGACGCGCGCAGCCGGCCGGCGCGCGATGAGGCCGGCTATCCGCAGGCCGCCATCGTGCGTGCGGCGGCCGCCGCATTCAGGTCGGTCGATGCCGGCGCGGTGGCGAAGAAACTGGCGGAGTCCGGCAAGGCCTCAGGCCCGGCCATCGCCCAGGCGGTGCAGAAAGCCCGGGTGGAGGCGGTCGCGGCGCTGCGCTGAGCCGGACGCCGGCGCGCGCAGGCACCCACCGCCGCACGAGCGGCGGTGGGTGGGCCGGGTCAGCCGCGCTTCAGCTGCGACAGGTCTCGCACCGCGCCGGTGTCGGCGCTGGTGGTCATCAGCGCGTACGCCTGCAGCGCGGTCGACACCACACGCTCGCGTGCGTGCGGTGTCCAGGCGGCCGCGCCGCGGTCCTCTTCCGCTTCGCGGCGGTGCGCCAGTTCGGCGTCATCGACTGCGAGGTGGATGGTGCGCTTCGGTATATCGATCTCGATCACGTCGCCGTCCCTGACCAGCGCGATCAGGCCGCCCTGGGCCGCTTCCGGCGAGGCGTGGCCGATGGACAGGCCGGAGGTGCCGCCGGAGAAGCGGCCGTCGGTCAGCAGCGCGCAGGCCTTGCCCAGGCCCTTGGACTTCAGATAGGTGGTCGGATACAGCATTTCCTGCATGCCCGGGCCGCCCTTCGGGCCTTCGTAGCGGATCACCACCACTTCGCCCGCCTTCACCTGGTCGCCAAGGATGCCGGCCACCGCGTCGTCCTGGCTTTCGAACACCTTGGCGGTGCCGGAGAACTTCAGGATGGAATCATCGACGCCGGCGGTTTTCACGATGCAGCCGCGCTCGGCGATGTTGCCGTACAGCACGGCCAGCCCGCCGTCCTGGCTGAAGGCATTAGCCTTGTTGCGGATGACACCGTGGGTGCGGTCCAGATCCAGCTCCGGGTAGCGGCGGTCCTGCGAGAACGCGACCTGGGTCGGCACGCCACCGGGCGCGGCGCGGTAGAAGTTGTGAATGCCCTCGTCACGCGTGCGCATCACGTCGTAGGTATCCAGCGCCTCGCCCAGCGTGCGGGTGTGCACGGTGGGCAGGTCGCGGTGAATCAGCCCGGCGCGGTCCAGTTCGCCGAGGATGGCCATGATGCCGCCGGCGCGGTGCACGTCTTCCATATGCACGTCGGACTTGGCCGGCGCCACCTTGGACAGGCAGGGCACCTGACGCGAAATGCGGTCGATGTCGGCCATCGTGAAATGCACGCCGGCTTCCTTGGCGGCGGCCAGCAGGTGCAGCACGGTATTGGTCGAGCCGCCCATCGACACGTCCAGCGCCATCGCGTTCTCGAAGGCCTGGAAGCTGGCGATCGAGCGCGGCAGCACCGAGCTGTCGTCGCCTTCGTAGTACTTGCGGCACAGTTCGACCGCCAGCTGGCCGGCGCGCAGGAACAGCGCCTTGCGGTCGGCGTGCGTGGCCAGCACCGAACCGTTGCCAGGCAGTGACAGGCCCAGCGCTTCGGTCAGGCAGTTCATCGAATTGGCTGTGAACATGCCGGAGCAGGAGCCGCAGGTGGGGCAGGCGCTGCGCTCGTAGGCCTCCGCCTCTTCGTCCGAACAGTTGCTGTCGGCGCCCTTGACCATCGCATCGACCAGATCGACCGCGATGATCTTCTGGCCCCCGCTGTTGGGTAGCACGACCTTGCCGGCTTCCATCGGGCCGCCGGACACGAACACGGTCGGGATGTTCAGCCGCAGTGCGGCCATCAGCATGCCCGGGGTGATCTTGTCGCAGTTCGAGATGCAGACCAGCGCGTCGGCGCAGTGGGCATTCGCCATGTATTCGACGCTGTCGGCGATCAGTTCGCGCGACGGCAGCGAGTACAGCATGCCGCCGTGGCCCATCGCGATGCCGTCATCGACCGCGATGGTGTTGAATTCCTTGGCCACGCCGCCGGCCTTTTCGATCTCGCGCGCGACCATCTGGCCGAGATCCTTCAGGTGCACGTGGCCGGGCACGAACTGGGTGAAGCTGTTCGCGATGGCGATGATGGGCTTGCCGAAATCGCCGTCCTTCATGCCGGTGGCGCGCCACAGTGCGCGGGCGCCGGCCATGTTGCGGCCGTGGGTCGAGGTACGGGAACGGTAGGCGGGCATGGAAGCTCCTGCAGAATCGGGTAAAAGCGGAATTCTATCCGCCTCCTACCGTTCCGTCCCTGCCCATGCACCGACCGAAACTGCTGTTCGTCACCCGCAGCCGCTACTGGCGGCCGGGCAATGGCGAAGCCACCCGCACCGCGACGCTGATCGATGCGCTGGCTGCAGCCTGTGATCTCACCGTGTTCTTCCCGGATCGCGCCGAAGACAGTGCGCGTGCGCGGGTCGAGGCGGCGCCGCACCCCTATCGTCTGGTTGCCGGCAACGTAGAGCGGCCCGGCCGGACCGCGATACTGGCCGCGGTGCAGGGGCTGTGCCGGCAATGGTCGCCGGACGTGGTGCTGATCTCGCGTCTGCAGTTCGATTTTCTGCGTTCGGTGCTGCCGCCGGGGGCGCGCACAGTGATGGATACCCATGATCTGGTGTGCGACAACGCCGCGGCGCGGCAGCGCGAGGGCGTCGAGGTGACCGAGCCGCTGGAGTTTGCGCAGGAGGTGGCCTTTCTGGGCCAGTACGACCGCGTCCTGCTGATCCAGCCGGACGATCATGCGCGGGTGGCTGCGGTGCTGGGAGAGCGCGCACTGTGCGTACCGCACCCGGTGGTGCTGCCGGCGCAGCCGGTTCGCCCGGGGCGACGGGTGATCGGCTACGGGGCGAGCCAGGCGCCGGCCAACCGTCACGGGCTGCAGTGGTTCTTCGCACATGTGTGGCCCCGGCTGCCGGATGAGAGACTCGAACTGGCCGGTCACATCGCGGCATGCCTGGCGGACCCGCTGCCGCCCGGGGTGACGCGGCGCGGCTTCGTGCCGGACATCGCGGACCTGTGGTCCGGCATCGATCTGGCGATCAATCCGGTGCGCTGGGGGTCGGGTCTGAAGATCAAGACGGTGGAGGCGATGGCTGCCGGTCTGCCGCTGGTCACCACGCCTGAAGGTGCCCGCGGACTGGAGGATCTGGCTGGGAAGGCCTTCTTGGTGGCCCGTCATCCGGCCGATTTTGCGGCGGCCTGCCGTGCAGTGCTCGATGACGAGAGCCGGCGCGTCACGTTGGCCAGGGCGGCCCACCAGGCCGCACGCGACCGTTTCACGCCGGAGGCCTGCTTCGGCCCCTTGCTGGCCTGGCTGAACGGTATCCGGGCTGGGTGAAGCGCCGGAGGGATGCTCAAGAAGACGACGTTTTTACCGATAATGAGCACGGATACGTGAGGGTGGGTTGAAGCCTTATGCTGGTTCGAATCATGCTGATGATCGGAGCGCTGTGCGTGCTCTGTACGCCGGTGTTCGCACAGGACGCCAGACCTCTGCGCATCGGGGTGGCCCCGCACACCAGCTCGCGTGTGATCGTGGAGATGTATCAGCCCTTGCGCGCGCACCTGCAGAAGGCTCTGTCGGCGCCGGTAAACATCGTGACCGCGCCGGATTTCACCGAATTCGCCCGGCGTGCACTCAATCTTGAATATGACCTGGTGATTACCACCGGCCATCAGGCAGAACTGCTCAAAAGCGACGCCCGCTACCGCCCGGTGCTGACCTACAAGGCACCTTTCCGCGCAGTGCTGGTGACGGCGGCCTCCAGCAAGGTGCGCAGCGCGCGTGATCTCACCGGTCTTCAGGTGGCCGGGTTGAGCCCGTCGTCGCTGGTCACGCTGTGGGGCCTGCACTGGCTGGAGAACAATGGGGCGGCTTCGCCACAGGTGCGCTTCGTCAGCGCCGCCGACAGCGTGGCCCAGCTGCTGCTGAATGGAGAGGTGGCGGCCGGCACCATGTCACTGGCCAATTTTCAGGGTCTGACGCCGGAGGTGCAGGGCCGGCTGCGCTTCCTGACAGAAAGCCCTGCGCTGGTGGGGCGCGTCTATCTGCTGAGTCCGAGCGAAGCCGCGCGTGCGTCGGCGATCGATGCGGCGCTCTGGTCCTTTGCCGACACGCCGTCGGGCCAGGAATACTTTGTCCGCTACAAGCTGGACGGTTACCGCAAGATCGTCGCGGGCGAACTGGAAGTCATGGCGCCCTATGCGGCCGAAGTGCGGGAACAGCTGAAGAAATCGGCCCAGTGAGCCCCCGCCTCCGACTCGGCCTGACGCGCTCCGTACGCGGGCGCCTGCTGCTGGCGGCCATACTGGTCGAGGCGGTGATGCTCACGCTGCTGGTGAGCAACAGCGTCCGGCTGCAGCGTGCCCACATGACCGAACAGGCGGAGGAGCATGCCCGCCAGATCATGCCCATCCTGAATGCGGCGCTGGTGGCGCCTATGGCGCAGAGCGACTACGCGACGATGCAGGCGGTGCTGGATGAAAGCGTGTCCAGCCGAGGGGTTGCCTATCTGCTGCTGACCGACAGCCGCGGCAAGACGGTGGCGTCCAGCGGGATCGCGCGTGAGGCGCCGTTGCCGGAACTGGATGCGCAGTTCGATCTGGACAGCGAAGAAGATCCGCCGGTCTATGACCTCAGTACGCCGATCGCTCTCGCCGGCCAGCAGCTTGGCGTGCTGCGATTCGGGCTGGACATGTCGGCGCTTCAGACCGCCAACAGCGAGCTGCTGTTTCAGGGCATCGGCATCGCCAGTGGCGAACTGTTGCTGTCGGTGGCTCTGCTCACCGGTCTGGGGCTCTGGATCACACGGCAACTGGTACAGCTCACCCGAGCAGCGGAAGCCGTGGGGCACGGTCGACTGATGCCCGGGCCGGTGACCGAAGGCGCCGACGAAATCGGGCAGCTCGGGCGCGCGTTCAACGCGATGTCGGCGGCGATACGTGAGCGCATCGGAGAGCTGGAAGCCTTGCATGACAAGGAGCGCGGACTGGCCCGCGAAGCTTCGGACGCCAACGGTCGGCTCAAGGCTCTGCTCGAAGCGATGGATCTGGGCGTGCTGCTGGCAGACCGCTGCGGGCAGGTGCTCTACATGAACGAGCATCTGCCGCGGGTGTGGGCGATGCCTCGATTTTCGGTGTCCGAACGCATGGTGTCGCTGGAGCGGATGGAGACGCTCTGTCAGTCCTGCGTATCCGGTCCGGCGCAGGCGCGGGTGTTTGCCCCGGTCGATGATGTGCGCGAACTGCGCCTGAACGATGGCCGTACGCTGCTGCAGCGCAGTTTTGCGGTGCGTGATGACGAGCGCCTTGAAATCGGTCGCCTGTGGCTCAGCGAGGACATCACGGCCGCCCGGGCGGCCGAGGATGAGTTGCGCCGTGCCAAGGAGGACGCGGAACAGGCCAGCCGCGCCAAGGCGGCTTTCCTGGCCACCATGAGCCATGAGATACGCACGCCGATGAACGGCATCATCGGCATGACCGATGTGGTGCTCGACGGGCCGCTCAGCGACGAGCAGCGCGAAAGCCTGGGTTGGGTGAAATCGTCGGCAGACAGCCTGATGGGCATCCTGAACGATATCCTCGACTACTCGAAGGTCGAAGCGGGGCAGATGTCCATTGAAGAGGTCGATTTCGATCTTCCGATGCTGGTGGCCGACACGCTGGCCCTGTTTTCGGCTCAGGCCACGGCCAAGGGCATCGCGCTGGAAAGCCGGCTGGAGGCCGGAGTGCCGTCACGGGTGGTGGGTGACCCGCTGCGGGTGCGCCAGGTGCTGTCCAATCTGGTGTCCAACGCCGTCAAGTTCACCGGTCAGGGAGGTGTGACCGTAGGCCTGACGCCGGCAGCGGACGGCCTGATCGTTCTGACCGTGAGCGACAGCGGCATCGGCATCGCGGCGGACAAGATCGGTCAGGTATTTGCGCCGTTTTCGCAGGCCGATTCCTCGACCACACGCAACTACGGGGGTACGGGTCTCGGGCTGTCCATCGTGTCGCGGCTGGTCGAACTGATGAGGGGGCGCATTTCGGTGCAGAGCGAACCTGGGCGAGGTACGCTGTTCCGGGTGGAACTGCCGCTGCCAGCGGCGCGCAGCCGCGATGCGCAGGCCCCGGCACAGGTGCAGGAAGGCGAACTGCTGGCGCTCGACGCCGATGTGCTGATCGCCGAGGACACGCCGGTCAATCAGGTGCTGCTCAAGCGCCTGCTCTCGCGCCACGGTGTGCGCATTACCCAGGCGAACGACGGTGCGCAGGCGGTTGAGGCCTGCCGCAGACGACATTTCGATCTGGTGCTGATGGACGTGCAGATGCCGGTCATGGACGGCCTCGAAGCCACCCGGCACATCCGGGCGCTGGACGACATCTACTGGCAGCGCGCTCCCATCATCGCCATCACCGCCAACGCGCTGGAAGAAGACAGGCAGCGTTGCCAGGAGGCCGGCATGGACGATTTCATTTCGAAACCCTTCCATGCCCGCCAACTGATCGACACGTTGAGTCGCCATCTGGCTGATCGCGCTTGAGATAACTCAAGGTTATTGAATCATTGTCTTTTGTCGCCTTGAGTTATGGTGCGCTGCGGCGCTATAAATCAGCATCCGTCCAATTTCTGATCCTTCTCAATTGCCATGGCTGCCGTTGCCCCTGAAAAAGTCCTGAGCGTTCATCACTGGAACGACACCCTGTTCAGCTTCAAGACCACGCGTGATCCGTCACTGCGTTTCCGTAATGGTCATTTCGTCATGATCGGTCTGGAAACGGGCGGCAAGCCGCTGTTGCGCGCCTACAGCATTGCCAGCGCGAACTACGAGGAGCACCTGGAATTCTTCAGCATCAAGGTGCAGGACGGCCCGCTCACCTCCAAGCTGCAGCATCTGCAGCCGGGCGATGAAATTCTGGTCGGCCGCAAGCCGACCGGCACGCTGGTGCTGGACGACCTGAAGCCGGGCAGGCATCTGTATCTGTTCGGTACCGGCACTGGCCTGGCGCCCTTCCTGAGCCTGATCCGCGATCCGGAGGCGTATGAGCGCTTCGACAAGGTGATCCTGTTCCACGGCGTGCGTCACGTGAACGAACTGGCCTATCAGGACTACATCGAGAACGAACTGCCGAACGACGAATTCCTCGGCGAACTCGTGCGCGACAAGCTGCTGTACTACCCCAGCGTCACCCGCGAGCCCTACCGCAACCGCGGCCGCCTGACCGATCTCATCATCAGCAACAAGATGACCGACGATCTCGGCCTGCCTCCGCTGAACCCGGAAACCGACCGCGCGATGATCTGCGGCAGCCCGAGCATGAACAAGGACACCGCCGATCTGCTGGACGCGCGCGGCTTCGTCATTTCCCCGGGCATCGGCGAGCCGGGCGACTACGTGATCGAGCGCGCCTTCGTCGAGCGCTGATCCCCTTGGCCGCGCGCCTGCGTGGCAGAGGGCTGCAAACAGAAATGGCACCGCGAGGTGCCATTTCTGTTTGGGGAGGAGGCTGCGATCAGCTGTCGCGGCGGCGTCGCCGTGCCAGTGCGGCCGCGCCACCCGCCAGCGCCAGCAGCGCCAGACTGCCCGGTTCCGGCACCGCATTCGCGGTGACCGCGAATGCCAGCGGGTCGGCGTCGATTTCCAACGGATCGCCGTAGAAGGCGCTGGCGTTGCCCTTGGAGGCGACGCAGCCCTCGACCAGGCCGGTGTCTACGGTCGCGAACGCCAGCGTGGACGGGAACTCTCCGTAGCCGCAATAGTTGTTATAGCCACCGTAGCTGTCATAGCCACCGCCGTTGGAGTATGAATACACGCCCACATTGCTCAGCGCGTTGTCACTCAGTTCGGCGAGCACATCCATCGATTCGTTCGGATCAAGGATGCCGAGGTCGATGGTGACGTAGGTCGCGCCCCAGCTGTAGTAGCCGTCGTCGCCATCGTCACCCGAATTCAGGTCGGTGCCGGATTTCGACGAGGTGGTCGTGCCGCCGGTATTATCGATGCTGGCTGCGGAGAACCAGATCTGCTGGTTGTTGACCTTGATCGAAGCCGCATAGCCGGAGCGCAGGTACTCGTCCTGGTCCAGTGCCGCGTAGGCCGAGGTCGACAGCGAGCCGCCGTAGATCTTGAAGGTCATGGAATACTGCTGGGCGACACCGCTGTTGTTGACCACGGTGTTCAGGAAGCTGGCAAACGCGTTGCCGCTGCCACTGTAGCCGGTAGCGTAACTCGACACGGCATAGGCGCCGGACGACGACGAGAAGGCATAGGCGCTCGCGCTGTTGTACGGGTCGTAGACGCCGTCCGGCGCGTAGGTGCTGCTGTTCTGGTAGCCGGGGCTCGACGAGGTGTTCTCAACGCCGGCCGAGCCATTGCTGCTGGCCGCCGTGCTGGCACCGAGCGTCGGCGCCGAGAATGCGAGCGGGCTGTGGCCCAGCCAGAAGGCGAGCGACAGTGCGAGCAGTGTCGGTCGGGTGTGCAGACGTGCGTTCATCGTTTCTGTGTCCTGTAGGATGCGGGCGCGCATTTGTTACAAGAAATGTGCCTGAACATTAAGAATCAATTAAATCAATGGCTTGGCTTCCCCGGTGAGATGGGGGGATCAGGCTGTGTAAAAACGGGCGACAGGGAATTCACCGCATGAGCCGCGTACTGATGGCCTGGGAACTGGGCGCCAACATGGGCCATATCGATCGCATGCTGATCACCGCGCGCGGGTTGCGCGAACGGGGGCATGAGGTCTCGTTCGCGCTGAAGGATCTGGCACGTGCGCACGGGCGTGTGGTGGCCGACGGCTTTTCCATCCTGCAGTCGCCGGTGTGGCTGCCGCGCATGGTCAACCCGCCGCGCCTGGTCAATTACGCCGCAGTGCTGGCGGCGGCCGGCTGGCTGGATGCCGGCGGTCTGGCCGGCCTGCTGTCGGCCTGGCGCGCACTGTTCGATTTGTGCAAGCCTGATCTGCTGGTGTGCGATCACGCACCGACCGCCATGCTGGCGATGCGCGGTCGTGGCGTGCCGGTAGCGGCGATCGGCAACTGTTTCGAGATTCCGCCGCATCGCGACGTGTTTCCGGCGATGAATCACTGGAGCCCCGATGACGTACAGCATTGCGCGCGCAGCGACGCTGCGGTGCTGGCGCCCGCCAATCGTGCGCTCGAACTGGTGGGCGAGCCGGCGATGCCGCGGCTGACTTCACTGTTTGACGGCGTGCGCTGCCTGGCAGCAACACTGCCGGAACTCGCTCACTATCCGGATTACGACGACAAGGTCGACATGGTGGGGCCGAGCTTCGTCGGTGACAGTGGCGTCGATCCGGTCTGGCCGACGGGCAGCGGACCGCGGGTGTTTGCCTATCTGTCGCCGGAACACGCCGACTTCAATGCGGTGATGGGGGCGCTGCGCGACAGCGGTCTGCCCGCACTGGTTCATGCCAAGGGCCTGTCGCCGGATGCCGCGGCGCGGCTGGCCGGTCCGCAGCTGCGTTTCGAGGCGCAGCCGGTCAAGATGTCGCCGGTGGTGCGCGATGCCGACATCGTGATCACCCACGCCAGCATCGGCACGGTCAGCGCCGCCGCGCTGGCCGGCTGCGTGCAGCTGGCGCTGCCCAACCACATGGAGCAGTACATGGTGTCGCGCCGCATCGCCGATGGCGGTTTCGGTCTGGCGGTGGCGCCGGGCAGCAAGTCGGTGGACTATCCGGCGCTGCTGCGCCGGCTGCGCGATGAACCGTCCTTCGCGCAGGCGGCGGCTGAACTGGCTGCGCGGCACGTCGATGCGGATCCGGTGCTGACCGGTGCCCGCATCGCGAGCGAACTCGACGCGCTGATGGTGCGCTGAACCGACTGCCCGCTTACTCGCCGCCGCCCAGCTGCGAGTTGTAGAGGTTGGCGTACATGCCGCCGGCCGCCAGCAGATCAGCGTGCCGGCCGATTTCGGCGATGCGGCCGCGGTCCATCACCACGATGCGATCGGCGCGCTCGATGGTGGACAGCCGGTGGGCGATCACCAGCGTGGTGCGGTTCTTCATCAGCACCTCCAGCGCGGCCTGCACCTGGCGTTCCGATTCGGTGTCCAGCGCCGACGTGGCCTCGTCCAGGATGAGCACCGGCGCGTCCTTCAGCAGCGCGCGCGCGATGGCCAGCCGCTGCCGCTGGCCGCCGGACAGCTTGACGCCGTTCTCGCCGATCAGTGTGTCGAAGCCTTCCGGCATTGCCTGGATGAAATCGAAGGCCTGCGCTGCGCGCGCGGCTGCCTCGATGTCTTCCCGGCTGGCGCCGCGCATCGCGCCGTAGGCGATGTTGGCCGCCACCGAATCGTTGAACAGCACCACGTCCTGGCTCACCAGCGCCATGTTCGCGCGCAGGCTGGCCAGCTTCACGTTCTGGATGTCGTGCCCGTCGAGCAGGATGCGGCCCGAGGTCGGCGCGTAGAAGCGCGCCAGCAGATGGGCCAGCGTGGTCTTGCCGGAGCCGGACGCGCCGACCAGCGCCACTGTTTCGCCCGGCGCGATCGACAGGTCGAAGTGCTGCAGCACCTTCTGTTCGCGGTCCGGATAGCCGAAGCCGAGCTGGTCAAAGTCAATGCGCCCGCGCGCGCGCGGGAGCTCGACCGTGCCAGCGTCGCGTTCCGCCTCCTGATCGATCAGCTGGAACACGCTTTCCGCCGCGGCCAGGCCGCGCTGCAGCGGCGCGTTGACGTCGGTCAGACGTTTGAGCGGTGCCAGCAGCATGAGCATGGCGGTGACGAAACCCATGAAGCCGCCGACCGTGGTGCGCTGCGCTGCCGAATCGTTCAGCGCGATCGCGATCACGATGCCCAGCGACATCGCGGTGAGCACCTGGGTCATCGGCGACACCAGTGAGGCGGCCACGATGTTGCGCATGTTCTGCCGGCGCTGCTTGCGGCAGGCGGCTTCGAAACGGCCCATTTCGTAGTCCTGACCGCCGAATATCTTCACCACCTTGTGTGCCTCGATGGTTTCTTCCAGCGTGTGCGCGATGCTGCCCATAGCGGTCTGCGCACCGCGCGCCGATTCGCGGATGCGGCGCGAACTGAGCCGCACGATGAGTGCGATCAGCGGCAGCATGCCCAGCACGATGAGCGTGAGCATCCAGTTCAGCCACAGCAGCCAGGCCATCAGACCGAGCACGGTGAGCGAGTCGCGCACGAACACGGTGATCACGTTGGTCGCCGCCTGGGTCACGCCCTGCACGTCGTAGGCCACCTTGGAAATGAGTGCGCCGGAAGACTGGTTGTCGAAGAAGCGGGTGGGCAGCGCGAGCAGGCGGCCGAACATGGCGCGGCGCAGGTCCAGCACCACATTGTTCGCCGCCCAGGCGAAGGCGTAGTCGGCGATGAAGCCGAAGATGCCGCGCACCACGAACAGCAGCACGATGGCCAGCGGGTAGAACCAGATCGCGTCCGGGTTCTGGCCGTTGAAGCCGCCGTCGAGCAGCGCCTTCATGATGGCCGGGAAGGCGGGCTCGGCCGCCGCGGTGAGCGCCATGCAGACGACGGAAACGGCGAAGGCGATCCAGTACGGACGCACGTAGCCGAGCAGGCGCACATACAGCGCGCGACTGGAAACCTGGGGTGAATTCATGGCAGGCGTAGGGCGGAGAAGCCGCGATTATCCCGGATCACGCGCTTTTCCGTCAGCGGCACCGCGTTTCCTCGTCGCTGCGCCGTGCAGTGAAACGGGACGGTGGAGTAACGGCTTGCCGGCGCGCGCCCTGTCGCGACGGGGGGGGCACGCGATCGCTGTCGCGTGTCGCCTTGCCGTGCTGCCAGCATGACCTGCGGGCGGAGGGGCGTACGCAACTAGCGGTTCATCGCGCGCAGCTTGGGGCCGAGCGGACCGATCGTCAGCTGGGTGAGCCGGCCGAACTCGAATTCCAGATTCAGCCAGCGGTTCGCCGGCAGGCCCAGCAGGCTGCCGGTCAGCGCGCGCATCGGGCCGTTGTGGGCGACGATGACCAGCGCCTTCGTATCGACCCGGTGCGCTTCGAATGCAGCCCATACCCGTGCTGCCATGTCGGCGTACAGCTCGCCGCCCGGTGCGCGGAAGTCGATCAGCGAGTGGCCCCACACCTCGAAGCCTTCGGGCGGGATATCCGCGAAGGGCTTCATTTCCCATTCGCCGAAATCGAGTTCGACCAGCCGCGCGTCGGTCGTCACGTCCGGTGTCAGCGCTTCCGCCAGCCGTCGGGCACGCGTAAGAGGGCTGCTCACCACCCGCGCCTCCGCGGGCAGCAGCGGCGCCAGACGGTCGGCCACGACCTCCACGTCTTCCGCGAGCTGCAAATCGACCGCGCCGTAACACAGCGACGGATCCACCGCGGGCTTCGGGTGGCGTATCAGGTAGAGGTCCAGCGGATCACTCAGGCGGAACAGTTCGTTCATGGTGTTGCGTTCATGGGATGACGAAATCGGTGTCGTCATCGTTGCGAAATGTGAGGTTGGAGCACTGTGTAACGTTGGGAATGCACTGTGATGCGCTGCAAAAAATTCTTACTTGATCTGACGCAAATGGCCTGCCCGTGCGGGGTTGAAAGGTTTGCTGCGCTGCACTACATTCGACTCAACGACAGCATTTTCTGCTTTTCAACTTGCAAGGAGCTTCACCATGAAAACCACTGCACTCCGCATCGCTCTCGCGTCTGCACTCGCGATCGCCACGCTCGGCGCCTCGGCCGCCACCGAAGCATCGGTGTCGTCCGGCGCGGTCGGACACCCCGAAGACTACCGGGTGTTCATCGATGCGCCCACCGGCTACGCCTTCGTGAAGACCCCGTCTCGCTGGGTGTTCACCCGTAAGGTGGACGCTGCACGCGTCGCCGAATCGTCCGCCGGCAAGCGGGTCGAGAAGGCTGAAGCCAGCCGCTGATCCATCGCTGTCCTCGCCGCACCCGAAAAGCCACCCTCACGGGTGGCTTTTCTTTTTCCAGGTTCGCCGCTGCGCTGTCCTGGCCGGATTCAGGGGCCAGGAAATGCCCCTGTGACCTGCTGCCAGTTGCGGCCGTCACCCCGCAATTCAATCCAGTGGCCCTGAGGGCAGGCGATATTCATCCACGCCGCCTGAGGCAGATCCAGCAGGCGCCCGGCAATCACCTTGAGCGGCCCGCCGTGCGCCACCACCACCTGCACGTCGTGCCGGTGCTCGGCCCAGGCGGTTTCTACCCGCCGCGCCATCTCGCCGGCCGATTCGCCACCCGGGGGCCGGAAGCCCCATACGTCTGCCGCCCACCGGTCAATGTCCGCACGCGGCAGTGCGTCGTAGCGCTGCATTTCCCAGTCGCCGAAATCGATTTCCTGCAGGCGGGCATCGAAGTGCGGCGCGGGGTGCAGCAGCCGAGCCAGTTCGGCACAGCGCTGCAGCGGACTGCTGACCAGCCCGAAGCGCTCCGGAAGCCGGACCGCCAGTGCGGCAGCCATCGCGTCCGGCGCCGCGGCGAGTGCCACATCGGTACGCCCGTAACAGACGCCCGGTGGAACTGCGACCGGCGGATGCCGCACCAGCCAGAGCCGATTCACGGCTGCTTGAAATGCAGGGGCAGGCCGGCGGCGACCAGGGTGACCTGTTCGCACACGCCCGCGACCGCCTGGTGCAGCCGGCCCGCTTCATCGACAAAGACGCGCGACAGCCTGCCCATGGGCACTACGCCCCAGCCGACCTCGTTCGACACCAGCGCGATCCGGCCCGGCAGGCCGGGCAGTGTTTCGAGCAGTGCGTTTCGCTCGTGGATGAAGAGCTCCGGCAGCAGTGCCCCGCGCTGTTCATCCAGATCCATCAGCAGGTTGGACAGCCACAGCGTCAGGCAGTCCACCACCAGGAAGCGGCCGGGTGCAGCGGTGTCGCGCAGCGCCTGTGCCAGTCCGAGCGGCGCTTCGACCACCGGCCAGTCCGCTGGACGGTTTGCGCGGTGGCGGGCGATGCGCTCCGCCATTTCGCCGTCGCCGGCTTCGGCGGTCACCACCATCACCACCTCGAGCCCGCTGTCGGCGGCCCGGCGCTCGGCGTAGGCGCTCTTGCCGCTGCGGGCCCCGCCCAGTATCAGTTCGCGCACGCTCCAGCCCTCTGCAATAGGAATGCGGATTGTAAGACCGTGCCGCCGGACGGCGCTGCGGTCCCTCGTCTTGACCGTTCCGCCGGCGCGCACCTATAGTTCGCCGATGGATCACGATATCAACCAGCTCGGCGACCGGCTCGACATCCTGCTCGGTCGCTTCCGCTCGCTGCATGACGAAAACATCGTCCTGCGCAATCGCGTCGCGGCGCTCGAAGGCGAGAACAGGGTGCTCGGCGACAAGGTCGCCGCAGCCCGCGAAAAGGTGAGCGGTCTTCTGGAAAGGCTGCCCCAGGAATGAGCGATTCCAATCTGGTCGAAATCACGATACTCGGTCGCGAATACCGGGTGCAGTGCCGCGAAGGCGAGCGCGATGCGCTGAATGCGTCGGTCGAGCTTGTGGAGCGCCGCATGCGCGATCTGGCCGAAGCCACGCGCGCGTCCGGCGAGCGTCTGGCTGTCATGTGCGCGCTGAATCTTGCGCACGAAATTTTTCAGATCCAGGCGACAGGCGGTGTTGATTTGGTGCCGCTGCGGCGTAGAATCAATGCCATGCAGTCGCGTGTCGACGAGGCGCTTTCCGCACAGGAAAAGCTCTTCTAGAAACGATTGCAGCAAGGTGAAAGTCCTTGCATATCAATCCCCTGCGGTGTTTGCTAAGGTCATAGATTCCTTGAACCAATGTCTCATTGGCATGAGGTCGCGAACCATCGACGCCGCTGTTGTGCGCACCCCCTGCGGGTGTGCCTGATGTAGCAGGAACGCGGCCGCTCTGAACCCCCGGTTCAGGATGCCGGCCTGGCGACATGCGCGGGGGTCCCCTATTTGCAGCAGTAAGCAAGGTCCGTCGCCCGACACCCCGGGCTGACTGACCCGGCCGCCAGAAGCGGCCTTCTCTCCTTGCCCTGGCTACCCTGTCAGGGTCTGTCTGTGTAGCGCATCTGTTACACAGTGCTCCATTGAAGATTTGTGCTGCGCCAGCTTTGCTGGTGCAGACCGTTTTGCGGCGCCGCGTCTTGAACCAGCGTTCAAACTCGGAAAGACTCGGTCGCCCATACCGTCCGGTGCGTCCATACGACGCATGCGGGCCTGTCGCGGTCCGGATGCACCCATCCGTTCCTTCGTTCTATTGAGCTTTTCGGAGTCTGTATGTCCGGTATTTCCACGCTTGCCGAGCTGTTTTCCAACGGTGCCGATTCGGCAGTGGCGCTGTCTGCGCCCGCGCGCACCGATCTGAGCTTCGGCAACCTGCGCGCACTGATGTCGCGCACCGTTGCACGACTGAATGAACTGGGCATCGGTCGCAACGACCGCGTCGCCATCGTCCTGCCGAATGGCCCGGACATGGCCAGCTCCTTCATCAGCATCGCGTCCGGTGCCACTGCTGCGCCGCTGAACCCGGGCTATCGCGCCGAGGAATTCGAGTTCTACCTGTCCGACCTGAACGCCAAGGCCCTGGTGGTCGAGCGCGGCAGCGTGTCGCCGGCGATCGAAGTGGCGCAGAAGCTGGGCGTGCGCGTGCTCGACCTGGTGTCGAACGAAGCCGCCGGCGACTTCTCGCTCCAGCCGCGTGATGCCGCGGCCGTTGCTGCCGCCGCCAATGGCGGTTCGGCGCAGGCCGACGACGTTGCGCTGGTGCTGCACACCTCGGGTACCACTTCGCGTCCGAAGATCGTTCCGCTGACCCAGCGCAACGTGTCCGCGTCGGCGCAGAACATCCGCGCCACGCTGGCGTTCACCGAAAAGGACCGCGGCCTGAACATCATGCCGCTGTTCCATATTCACGGCCTGATCGCCGGCATCATGGCGCCGCTGTCCGCCGGTGCTTCGGTGTTCTGCACCCCGGGCTTCGACGCGCTGAAGTTCTTCTCGCTGATGGATGAAGCGCACCCGACCTGGTACACCGCGGTGCCGACCATGCATCAGGCCATCCTGTCGCGCGCCTCGCGCAACAAGGAAATCATCGAGCGCAATCCGCTGCGCTTCATGCGTTCGTCGTCGTCGTCGATTCCGCCGCAGGTCATCCGCGAACTGGAAGAAACCTTCGGCGCACCGCTGATCGAAGCCTACGGCATGACCGAAGCGTCGCACCAGATGGCCTCCAATCCGCTGCCGCCGCGCGCCCGCAAGCCGGGCGCGGTCGGTCTGGCTGCCGGCCCGGAAGTCGAGATCATGGACGACGACGGCAACATCCTGCCGGCTGGCGAGATCGGCGAAATCGTCATCCGCGGCGCCAACGTGACGCCGGGCTACGAGAACAACGAAAAGGCCAACAAGGAAGGCTTCACGAACGGCTGGTTCCGCACCGGCGACCAGGGCAGCAAGGACGCCGAAGGCTACCTGTCGCTGACCGGCCGTCTGAAGGAAATCATCAACCGCGGCGGCGAGAAGATTTCTCCGCGCGAGGTCGATGAAGTGCTGATGGATCACCCTGCCGTGGCGCAGGTCGTGACCTTCGGCATCCCGCATCCGAAGCTGGGCGAGGAAGTGGGCGCGGTCGTCGTGCTGCGCGAAGGCCAGCAGGCCACCGACAAGGAAATCACGGCCTTTGCCGCCACGCGGCTGGCCGATTTCAAGGTGCCGCGCAAGATCCTGTTCATGGACGAAATCCCGAAGGGTGCGACCGGCAAGCTGCAACGCATCGGTCTCGCCCAGAAACTGGGCCTGGGTGGCTGACAGGCACTCTCCCTTCCGCGCAGTACCGTTTTTCACAAAAAAGGAGACATGCACATGACCAAGTTCGGGAAGTGGGCCGGCCGTGCCCTCGTGACCGCCATCGCCACCATCGGTCTGACTGGCGCAGCTCAGGCCTGGGAACCGACCAAGCCGGTCGAGTTCGTGGTGCCGGCAGGTACCGGTGGTGGTGCCGACCAGATGGCACGTTTCGTTCAGGGCATCGTGGCCAAGAACAAGCTGATGGCCCAGCCGCTGGTGGTCGTGAACAAGTCCGGCGGTGCCGGCGCGGAAGGTTTTCTGGAAGTGAAGGGCGCCAAGGGCGACCCGCACAAGATCATCATCACCCTGTCGAACCTGTTCACCACGCCGCTGGCGACCGGTGTTCCGTTCAACTGGCGTGACCTGACCCCGGGCGCGATGCTGGCGCTTGACCAGTTCGTGCTGTGGGTGAATGCCGATTCCCAGTTCAAGACCGCCAAGGATTATGTCGAGGCTATCAAGTCCAAGCCGGCCAACACGTTCAAGATGGCCGGTACCGGTTCGAAGCAGGAAGACCAGATCATCACCGCGATGATCGACAAGTCCACCGGCAAGAAGATGACCTACGTGCCGTTCAAGGGCGGCGGTGACGTGGCGGTCCAGCTGGTCGGTGCTCACGTCGATTCGACCGTGAACAACCCGATCGAGGCGGAAGCGCACTGGCGCGGCGGCAAGCTGCGTCCGCTGTGCATCATGGACAGCGAAAAGCTGCCGTACAACGAGAAGGTCACGGCGACCCAGTCCTGGGCCGACATCCCGACCTGCAAGAGCGCCGGCGTGCCGATCGAGTACCTGATGCTGCGTGGCATCTTCCTGGCACCGGGCGTGACTCAGGAGCAGGTCGATTTCTACGTGAATCTGTTCAAGAAGGTGCGTGAGACGCCGGAATGGGCCGACTTCATGAAGAAGGGTGCGTTCAAGCAGACCTTCATGACCGGCAAGGAATTTGCCGACTGGGTCGGCAAGACCGAAGCCATGCATTACGGCCTGATGAAGGAAGCCGGTTTCCTGGCCAAGTAATCAGCCTGTCGCGGTGAGCGGATACGGGCGGGTCATCCCGCCCGTATTCGTTTCGATGTGCCGCGAAGATGTTCACTTCCTGTTTTTTGATTCTGGAGATTCATGATGGAGCGATCCGAGGACGCCGCTGAAGCTGGCCTCTCCAACCGCTGGCCGGAAATCCTGGTCGCGCTCTTCCTGCTGGCCGTCGGTGTCATCGTCGTGTCCGACAGCATGCGCATCGGTACCGGCTGGGAAGAGGGCGAAGGTCCGCAGGCGGGCTATTTCCCGTTCTACATCGGCTGCATCCTGCTGGTTTCGAGCGGCTGGATCCTGATCGGGGCACTGTCCCGGATCAGCAAGCCGCAGCCCCAGTTCGCCAGCTGGGAAGAACTGAAGTCGGTCATGCAGATGCTGGTGCCGCTGTCCATCTACATCGTGGCGGTGGTGTATCTGGGCCTGTACGTGTCCTCTTTCGTGCTGATCGCCTACTTCATGAAGGTGCATGGCAAGTTCGGTGTCATCGGCACCGTGCTGACCTCGATCGGTGTGCCGCTGGCCGCTTTCATGCTTTTCGAGCGCTGGTTCCTCGTGCCGCTGCCCAAGGGGCCGATCGAGCAGATGCTCGGCCTCTGACAGACAGAACAACCTAGATCCGAGATCGAGATGGAAGAACTCAACAACCTCATGCACGGGTTCAGCGTTGCGCTGACCTTGCCCAACCTCGGCTTCATGGTGCTCGGCATCACGCTGGGCATCCTGATCGGTGTGCTGCCGGGCCTGGGCGGTGCCAACGGCATCGCCATCCTGCTGCCGCTCACGTTCTCGATGGACCAGACGTCCGCCATCATCATGCTGTCCTGCATCTACTGGGGCGCGCTGTTCGGCGGGGCGATCACCTCCATCCTGTTCAACATTCCGGGTGAGCCCTGGTCGGTGGCCACCACCTTCGACGGCTTTCCGCTGGCCCAGCAGGGCCGGGCCGGTGCGGCGCTGACCGCGGCGTTCACGTCGTCCTTCGTCGGTGCCTTCTTCGCCGTGCTGCTGATCACCTTCCTCGCGCCGCTGGTCGCGAAGTTCGCGCTGAAATTCGGGGCGGCGGAAATGTTCGCGGTGCAGATGCTCACCTTCTGCTCGTTCGTCGGCATGAGCAAGGAGCCGCCGGCCAAGACGCTGGCCGTCATGGCGCTGGGCTTCTCGATGGCGGCGGTCGGCATGGACACGGTGACCGGCACGCTGCGCATGACCTTCGGCCACACCGAACTGCTCAAGGGCTTCGACTTCCTGATCGCGGTGATCGGCCTGTTCGGCATCGGCGAAATCCTGCTCACGATGGAAGAAGGCCTGGCCTTCAAGGGCAAGAGCGCGAAGATCCAGCTCAACATCGTGCTGCAGACCTGGAAGGAACTGCTGCGCTACTGGCGGACCTCGATCCGCTCGGTGCTGGTCGGCTGCTGGATGGGCGTCACCCCGGGCGGCGCCACGCCGGCGTCGTTCATGGCCTACGGTCTGGCCCGTCGCGGTGCAAAGGACAAGGACACCTTCGGCAAGGGCAATATCGAAGGCGTGGTGGCGCCGGAAACCGCGGCGCATGCCGCCGGTACGTCCGCTCTGCTGCCGATGCTGACGCTGGGCATTCCGGGTTCGCCGACCGCTGCGGTGCTGCTGGGCGGCCTGCTGATCTGGGGCCTGCAGCCGGGTCCGCTGCTGTTCCAGGAAAAGCCGGACTTCGTCTGGGGCCTGATCGCATCGATGTACCTGGGCAACATCGTCGGCCTCATCGTGGTGCTGACCACGGTGCCCTGGTGGGCGGCCATCCTGCGCATTCCGTTCTCGGTCATCGGCCCGGTCATCATCGTGATCTGCGCGATCGGTGCCTACACGGTGCACAGCTCGATTTTCGACGTGGTGATGATGCTGGTGTTCGGCGTATTCGGTTACCTGTTCAAGAAGCTGCGCTATCCGCTGGCGCCGCTGGTGCTGGCGCTGGTGCTGGGTGACATGGCCGAGTCGAGCTTCCGCCAGTCCATGCTGCTGTCGCAGGGCAGCCTGTCGATCTTCTGGGCCAACCCTCTGGTGGCAGGTCTGATGGGGCTGTCCTTCGTGATGCTGCTCTGGCCCATCGTGCCGGCGCTGAAGCACCAGCTGCGCAAGCGCGGCTGACATGAAACATGGCTGCCCGGCCGCACGACGGCCGGGCTGTACCGGCGGGGACTGATCCGGCGCCCCGCCGCGCTAAGTCGAAGGAGATGAAGAGATGAAGATTGCAGTCGTTGGCGCTGGCGCCATCGGTGGCTACCTCGCGGTCAAGCTGTCCCGCGCGGGCAATGAAGTGACCTGCATCGCGCGCGGCCCCAATCTCGCCGCCATCCAGGCCAAGGGGATGTCGCTGATCCTGGAGGACGGCACGGTCGAGGACGCGCCGAACATCCGCGGCGTGCAGAAGATGAGTGACGCCGGTGTGCAGGACGTCGTTCTGCTGACGCTGAAGGCGCATCAGGTGAAGGATGTGGCGGCCGACATGCGCGCGCTGTTCGGTCCGGACACCATGGTGGTGACCATGCAGAACGGCATCCCCTGGTGGTATTTCCACAAGCTGGGCGGCGACTACGAAGGTACGCCGGTCACCTCGGTCGATCCGGACGGCATCGTCGCCGCCAATATCGAGGTCGAGCGCGTGATCGGCTCGGTGGTCTATCCGGCGTCCGAGCTGGTCGAGCCGGGCGTGATCAAGCTGATCGAAGGCAACCGCTTCACGCTGGGCGAGCTGGACGGTTCGCGTTCGCCGCGCATCGAGGCGCTGTCGCAGGCGATGATCGCCGCCGGCTTCAAGTCGCCGGTGTCCAAGGACATCCGCTCCGAAATGTGGGTGAAGCTGTGGGGCAACCTGAGCTTCAACCCGATTTCGGCGCTGACCCACGCCACGCTGGAAGACATCTGCCGCTTCCCGCTCACCCGCGAACTGGCCGCCAACATGATGCGCGAAGCGCAGGCGGTCGGCGAGAAGCTGGGCGTGGAATTCAAGATCGGTCTGGACAAGCGCATCGCCGGTGCCGAAGCGGTGGGCGCGCACAAGACCTCGATGCTGCAGGACGTCGAAGCCGGCCGCCCGCTGGAGTTCGAAGCGCTGGTCGGTTCGGTGCGCGAACTGGGCCGCATCACCGGCATCGCGACGCCGAACATCGATGCGGTGTACGCGCTGGTGTCGCTGCTGGCACGCACGCTGTCGGACAAGAAGGGCAGGCTGTCGATCGACGGCTGAAGGCTGGCGGCTGTGCGGTACAGCGGGGCGCCCTCGGGCGCCCCGTTTTGTTTTCACGCCACGCCGTTTTTGCCGCATGGGCGCCGGCTGTGTTCAGATAGCGCCTTTTGCGCTGCACCATGATGCTGATACCGGATTTCTTCCCCAGCTTCGACTTTGTCCTCGCCTGTCTCGCCCTCGGCGCCGTCGCCGGCTTCTTCGCCGGCATGCTGGGCATAGGCGGCGGCACGCTGCTGGTGCCGATACTGGTGATGCTGTTCGAACAGCAGCAGGTGACGCCCGATCACATCCTGCATCTGGCGCTCGGCACCTCGATGGCGGCCATCGTCGTGTCCGCCTTCATCAGTCTGCGCACCCATCACGCGCACGGCGCGGTCGACTGGCCGGTGGTCCGTCTTATGACGGTGGGCGTGCTGCTCGGCACCGCGCTCGGCACCTTCATCGCGCGGCTGGTATCGACGCAGACCCTGGCGGTGTTCTTCGCGGTGTTCATCGCTTACATCGCCATCAACATGCTGGTCGGACTGAAACCCAAGCCGTCACGGCAGTTGCCGGGGCCGACCGGCCTCATTGCGGTCGGTGGCGGCATCGGTACCGTATCGGCGCTGGTGGCGGTCGGAGGTGGCGCGATGACAGTGCCCTTCCTGACCTGGTGCAACCGTGACATCCGCAACGCGATCGGCACTTCGGCCGCACTCGGCCTGCCGATCGCGCTGGGCGGCACGGTCGGCTACATCTGGAACGGCCTGCACGCCGACAGTCTGCCGGCGCAGGCCATCGGGTATGTGCACCTGCCGGCGCTCACGGCCATCCTCTGCACCAGCGTGTTCACCACGCCCTGGGGGGCGCGCGCTGCGCATCGCCTGCCGGCGACGCTGCTCAAGCGCGTGTTCGCGGCCCTGCTGGTCGTGCTGTGCGCACGCATGCTGTGGAAGCTGTGGGCGGCCTGAGCCGCCGCTTCACGGGCGGTGTCGAGCCGCCGACAGCCGCTCGACCACGGCCTGCTGGTCGCTGGTGCGGGCTTCCGCACTCATCGCGGTGAAACTCACCGTCAGTTCGCCCACCCTGAGCAGGCCCTGGCGCAGCCGGGTATAAGGCTCAGGCGTGCTGCCTGGCACGCCGTCAAAATAAAGTCCGCCCGGCAGTTCGCGCAGCGGGGCGCTGCCTGCCCCGAGCGTTTCCGCAGTGCGCTGCACCCGGGTGCGGATTTCCGCCGGGCTGGACGGCGGCTTGCGGTCGGCCGCCTTCCATACCGGCGTCAGCACCCACTGCGCCAGTCCGTCCGGCGCGGCCAGCGTGACCGTGGGCGGCATGCGCGGGTCGTGGCGGCGGATGTCCACCGTCCAGTCGTCCGGCACCGACAGTTCAAGCGCGCCGGCTTCGGCGCACGGCACGCTCAGCGCGCGTTCGCCCGCTTCGGTGCAGGTGCAGGCGATCATCATCGCCAGCCCGATCGAGAACAGTCTGAACTGCATGGCCCCTCCGTCAGAGCAGGAACAGGGTGGCCAGTCCGAGGAAAATGAAGAAGCCGCCGGAATCGGTCACCGCGGTGATGAGCACCGATGAGCCCACTGCCGGGTCTCGTCCGTAGCGCGCCATCAGCATGGGCACCGATACACCGACAAAGGCGGCCAGCAGAAGGTTCAGCGTCATTGCGCCGGTCATCACCATGCCCAGCGCCCACGAGTCGTACAGCCACCAGGCGAGCAGGCCGAGCAGGCCACCCCACACGATGCCATTGATCAGCGACACGCCCATTTCCTTGCGGTACAGGCGGCGCGCCGCCTCCGGCTGCAGCTGGCCGAGCGCGATCGCGCGCACGATCATGGTGATGGTCTGGTTGCCGGAGTTGCCGCCGATGCCGGCCACGATGGGCATCAGCGCGGCCAGCGCCACCAGTTTTTCGATCGAGCCTTCGAAGGCACCGATCACGCGCGAAGCGAAGAAGGCGGTGACCAGATTGATCGCCAGCCACGCCCAGCGGTTGCGCACCGAATCCATGATCGGGGCGAAGATGTCCTCTTCCTCGCGCAGACCGGCGTGTGCCAGCAATTCTTCTTCCGACTGTTCGCGGATGAAGTCCATCACCTCGTTCACGGTCAGCCGGCCGATCAGCTGGTCGTGGTGGTCGACCACCGGCGCCGACACCAGGTCGTAGCGCTCGAAGGCCTGGGCGGCGGATTCGGCACTGTCGGCGGCGCGCAGCACCAGCGGGTGATCGTGCATCACGCTCGCGACATCGACATCGACGTCGTTGACCAGCAGCGTGTTCAGCGACAGCGAGCCGCGCAGCTTGTCGTCGCGGTCGATGACGAAGATCTGGTCGGTGTGGTCGGGCAGTTCGTCGAACAGGCGCAGATAGCGCAGCACCACTTCCAGCGTCACGTCCTCGCGGACGGTCACCATGTCGAAATCCATCAGCGCGCCGACCGAATCTTCCGGGTAGGACATGGCAGCACGCAGCTGTTCCCGCTCCTCGTGGTCGAGCGAGCTGAACACGTCCTGCATGACCTCGGTCGGCAGGTCGGGTGCGAGGTCGGCCAGTTCGTCCGCGTCGAGCTGTTCGACCGCGGCCACCAGCTCCTTCGGCTCCATCGCGTCGATCAGCGTTTCGCGGACCGCGTCCGACACTTCGAGCAGGATTTCGCCGTCGCGCTCGGCGCGCACCAGATCCCACACCAGCAGACGGTCGTCCGGCGGCAGCGCCTCCAGGATGTAGGCGATGTCGGCCGGGTGCATCGCATCGAGCTTCTTGGTCAGCTCGTGGTGATGCTGTTTCGCGATCAGGTTCTCGACCAGCTCGTGCCGCGGCATCTCCTGGCGGTGCACCAGGCTTTCCACCCGCTTCTGACGGTCGAGCAGCGTCCTTACCTCTTGCAGGCGCTGTTGCATCGCGTCGGAGTGCAGGATTTCGTCGGCGTCGGCCACGTGTCGCGGGTTCCGGGTCGGGCCAGCCGGGGTGGCGGGCGGGCAGCCGATTGTAGCCGTCCGACGTGACGGTCCCGAGGCTTTTTGCCGCGATGCGACAGTGCGTGACCGCTTTCAACGATAATCACGGGCCGAATCCCTGTTGCCCCGTTTCATGAACGTTCTTTTCGAAGAGGACGGCCACTTCCGCGCCGGTTCCGTGATGACCGACAGCGTGTCCTCGCTGCAGGTCGAACTGCCCAGTGGCAAGCGTTCCAAGGTGAAGGCGGCCCATGTGCTGCTGCGCTTCACCAGCCCCGAGCCGTCCGCGCTGCTGGCTGCCGCCGAAGCCCAGGCCGCCGAACTCGACGCGCCTTTCCTGTGGGAAGTGTGCGGCGACGACGAATTCGCCTTCGAGGAACTGGCGCGTGAATACCACGGAGCCACGCCGACCGCGGTGCAGTCCACCGCTGTCCTGCTGGGCCTGCATGCCGCGCCGGTGTATTTCCACCGCAAGGGGCGCGGCCGTTTCCGCAAGGCACCGCCGGACATCCTGAAAGCCGCGCTGGCCGGACTGGAGAAGAAGCGGCTGCAGCAGGAACAGATCGAACACTGGAGCGCCGAACTTCAGGCCGGCCGCACGCCGCCCGAAATCGCCGCCTGCGCTGCGCAGATCCTGTACAAGCCGGACCGCAACCGCCTGGAAACCAAGGCGGTCGAGGCGGCCGCCGTGGCCGCCGGCCTGTCGGTGGTCGGCATCATGGCCAGGGCCGGTGCCTTCGCCTCCAGCCACGAATACCATCTCGGCCGCTTCCTGTTCGAGTACTTCCCGAAGGGCACCGATTTTCCGACCCACGAAGTGCCGCCGGTTGGCGAACTGCCCGACGCCGGCGTGCGCGCCTTTTCGATCGACGACGCCACCACCACCGAAATCGACGACGCTTTCTCGGTGCGCCCGAAAGAGGGTGGCGGCTGGCGCGTGGGCATCCACATCGCCGCGCCGTCGCTGGCCATCCAGCCGGGCACGCCGCTGGCCGACATCGCTCGCGGGCGGCTGTCCACCGTCTACTTTCCCGGCCGCAAGATCACCATGCTGCCGGACGAAGCGGTCGAGGCCTACACGCTGGCCGAAGGCCGTGACTGCCCGGCGCTGTCGCTCTATCTCGACGTCGAGACAGATCTGCGCATCACCGCGAAGGAAACCCGCATCGACCGCGTGAACGTGGCGGCCAATCTGCGTCATCACGCGATCGAGCCGCTGTTCAACGACGAAACCCTGGCCGCCGGCGACCTGCCCGCCTTCGAGTGGCGCGACGAACTGCTGCTGCTGTGGCGTCTGGCCGAAGTGCTCGAAGCCGGTCGCGGCAAGCCTTCGGCCAACAGCGGCCAGATGGATTTCAACTTCTACGTCGATTGGGCGCAGAGCACCGAAGACGGCGAAGGCCGGGTGGACATCCTGCGCCGTGCCCGTGGCAGCCCGCTGGACAAGCTGGTGGCCGAGCTGATGATCGTCGCCAACAACACCTGGGGCGCGGATCTGCGCGACGCCGGCATTCCGGCGCTGTACCGCGCCCAGGGCGCCGGCAAGGTACGCATGACCACGGTGGCTGCGCCGCACGAAGGTCTGGGCGTGGATTGCTATGCATGGTCGACCTCGCCGCTCCGCCGCTACGTCGATCTGGTGAACCAGTGGCAGATGATCACGCTGCTGCGCGGCGAGCCGCCGGTGTTCCCGCCCAAGTCCGAGGCGCTGCTGTCGGCGCTGCGTGATTTCGAACTGGTGTATGCCGCCTACGCCGACTTCCAGCGCTCGATGGAACGTTACTGGTGCCTGCGCTGGCTGCGCCAGCGTGCCGCCGATGGTGATGCGTCGCCGCTGTCGGCCATCGTGCTGCGCGAATCACTGATCCGTCTCGAGCAGATTCCGCTGGTGCTGCGCTGCCCCAGCCTGCCGGCGCGCGATCCGCGTTCGCGGGTCGAGGTCGAGGTGGAGCAGATCGACCTGCTGGGCAACGACGCGCGCGCCCGCTGGGTGGGCGATCTGGCTGCGCTGGCCGGTGCGGCCGCGGTGTCGGAAGAGGAACTGGCAGAAGAGATTGCTGAGGCTGAACTGCCGCCGGACACGCCGCCGGTCGATGCGCCGCTGCCCGAGGTGACGCCTGCGGCCCCGGAGAGCGGTGAGGCGGATTGAAGGTCGGGCAGGCCTGAAATGAAAAAAGCCGGCGTGAGCCGGCTTTTTTCATGGTGCGTGCCGAGTTCAGCGCGGCAGACGGCGACGGGCCACCATGGACACGATGCCCAGACCGGCCAGCAGCATCGCGTAGGTGTCGGCTTCCGGCACCGGTGCGGCGACGAAGCCGACACGCAGTTCGCCCTGACCGACGCTGTTGACCACGGCAGTCGAGCTGGCGCTCAGCGTGAGCGTCAGGCCGGACACCACCAGCGACGAAAAGCTGCCCAGGGGGGCGATGCCACCGAGGCTGTAGTAACCGGTGCGCAAGGACGGCGTGCTGATCTGTTCGGTGCGGTTCAGCAATTCGGAGAACGGCAGCAGGAAGCCGCCATCCACCGACACGCTGCCGCTGATCCAGGCGCCGGACTCGCCTGCACCGAATTCGGTGTAGGAGAGGTTGCCGATGAAGCCGTCCAGCGCGCCGCTCAGCGCATAGCCCGGGTTGGCCGTGAGGGTGAAGCTGGGCAGCATGAAATCGATGGTGGCGTCATTGGCCACCAGTGAATCCGGCAGATTCCAGCCGAAGCTGACCTGGTTTCCGCTGCTGCTGCCGTTGAAGGCGAGGCCACCCAGCGCGCTGGCGTCGTCGTAGGTGACTGAATATTCACCCAGATCGACAGTCTGGAAGGCGGCGGAAGCCGGCAGGGCGAAGGCGCCCAGTACGGCGGCGAAGGCGAGAGCTTTCATCGAACATCCTCGTCGGAAATTGAAAACATCACGCACTTGCAATAAGCATGCCGTAACGGGCGTGTTACGTGCCGTCGTGCTTTGCGGGCAGCGACTGGTGGCGCGCCCGGGTGATTGTCAAAAACGCCGACACGGAGACCGGCGTCGTACGGCTCAGGCCGCTCGCCCGGAGCCGCCGTTTGCCGAGACATCGCCCCGCCGGCGGACGTGGGGCGGCCGGCGGCGCCAGATGCGCAGGAAGGCGCGCATCTTCTGCCGCGGCGTCAGCGCGTCGTCGGACACCGCGTCCATGAATTCGGACAGCGCGCTCGATTTCTTCAGCGTGTAGAAGGTGAGCAGCAGCGTGGGCACCGCCACCGCCACCACCGCCCCGATCTTGCCAGCCAGCGTGGCCGGCGGGCCGTCGAAAATGTTCATGCCGAGGAAGCCGGTGACGATGGTGCCGACCAGACCGAAGATGGTCACCACGGTCAGGCGCAGCAGTGTTTCGTTCTGGCGGCGGCTGTCGTCCGCTTCCAGATAGTTGTCCATGTCCAGGATTTCCGCGCGCAGTTCGTTGTACAGCGCCTCGTTGCCGAGGTTGCGGCTCCACATGTCGAACAGGTCCTTGGCCATCGACTGCTTCGACACCTCGCCGAACCAGTAGCGGTGGTTGAAGCGCAGGAAGATTTCCATCGTCGCGCGGATGCTGCGCTTGAAGCGGCGGCGCGAATCGACTTCGTCGGCGTCGAGCAGGCTCACCGCCACCACCAGCCGGTCCATCAGCATGAGCAGCGAAGCGCGGTGGAAGTGGGCGATCAGGCCGATCAGGAAGTACTGGTGGCGGAACTCGGCCAGCAGGCCGTTCTGCGGGTCGGAATAGCCGGCCAGCCCGTGCTTGCCCACCATCACCATGTTCGGCCCGGTGCAGATGACCCGCGTGCTGGCGTTGTCGCTGCGCCGTTCCGGGCCCCAGAAACGGTCGTAGCAGGCGGTGCGCTCGAAGTCCGACATCACGGCCTCGGAATACGGCAGCGGCCGGCCGTCGTCCGGCTGCGTGGCCTGGCCCAGCCGGACGAAGTCCTCGCGCGTCAGCGCGAACGGGTCGTCGAAGGCGAGGTAGGTCATCTTCGGCTGGCGGTGGTATTCCAGCTGCCGATAGCGGATGTCGCCCGGCGCTTCCGAGTGGTGCTGCACCATCGGATGGAGCAGATATTCCCAGTGCCGGCCGATGGCCGAGGCGCGGTGTTCCCACACATGGCGCAGATAGCGTTCGCGCTCGTTGTAGTCGGACTCGGCCAGCACCCGGCCTTCGCGGTCCAGCCACTGCACGCTGCGCATGCACTGCGCGGCACGGCCGTCGTCGCTCCACTTCGCGGGAAAGGCGCGGCCGAAGCGGAACATCAGTTCCTGCACCCGGGTCAGCGGCAGATCGTCGGCATACACCTCGAGCGCCAGCAGCACCACGTCGACGTCATAGAAGAAGTAGAGATCGAGGTGCTGCACCTTCAGATCCAGCTCGCTGCCGTCTTCGCAGCCCAGGCGCACGCGGTCGATGTCGTGCCGGCGGAACACCCGGATCGGCGATTCGCCATAGCCGCGCAGGCTGGAACTGGAGCGTCCCTGGCCGTACAGAAAGCGCTGCACGTGCGGTAGGAATGTGACGAACTCGCGGTAGTGGCGTTCGTGGAAGTCGGTGGGCGAGCCGGTGAATTCGTCGCGCTGTTCGCGCCACGGATTGTTCTCGGTGATGGCGGCCAGCGCCTCGGAGTGGCGCTGTACCTGTTCGCCTGAGCGCAGTGGCATCAGCCGCAGCGGCCACAGCAGGATCTGGCGGAAATGGCGGGCGACGGGCGACGGTGCGGTCATCGGCGGGCGGCGGCAGGCTGCGGGCGAACAGGATGCGCGAGTTTAGCGCAGCGGCCGGCGCTGCTCCGGCGGCACCGCGCGCCTGTCCTTCACCACGGTCAGCGGCACGCCCATGCGTTCGACCCGGGCGACTTCCTGGCCGAGCAGCACTTCATCGCAGGCCATGTGGGTGGTCGAAATGAAGAAATCGGCGCGCACCCAGTCCTTGGTCACCTGGTAGCGCTCGGCCGGCAGCCAGGCCTGGGCCTGCACCGACTCGGCGCACACCGCCACCTGCCACGGTTCGGCCGGAGCCTGTTCCGTATCCAGCCGTGCGCGCAGCAGGCCGGCCGCTTCGCGCACGCCGTCCGACCAGTAGTCGGTTTCCCAGCGGCCGGGCGCGCCGGCGAAGCCGCCGGCCAGCCGGTTGTAGTTCATGTAGTGGTAGGGGGCCAGGCGCGCCATGTCGATCAGCGGCAGCGCGACGCCCACCGCGCACAGCGCAGCGAAAAGCGCGGCCGGCAGCGGACGGCCCCGCAGCGCGCGTGCGCTGGCGACCAGACCGCCGGCGGCGATCAGCGCCAGCGGCGCCAGCAGAAAGGTGAAGTGGCGTACGCCGTTGTACAGCGCCGGGCGGGTGGCGATGGCCAGCAGCAGCGGCAGGCCGGCGGCCAGCAGCACCGGCAGCCAGTGCATCCAGCGGATGCGGCGGGCGCCGGCAAGGCCGGCACCGACGGCGAGCAGAAGCCCGGCCAGCGTCAGTTCCGGCTGGCGCACCGCGAGGTAGAGCGGAAGGTAGTGGCGCGGCACCTCGCCTATCTTCATCTGCACGCCATCGAGCACGGTGAACAGTTCGAAGGTGAAGTGGGAGAAGGTGGTGAGCGCACTGAACAGATTGCCCGGCGCCTGCACCGACCACGGCCAGAACACGCCCATCAGCACCACCGCCACCGGCACCGCCGGCAGCAGTGCGCGCAGCGAAGCGAAGAAGTGGGCCGCGCGCGTGCGCAGATCGCCGGCGGACAGGGTGCTCGCCGCCAGCACGGTCAGCCCCAGCGTCATCACCGCGAACACCGCGCCGACGCGCAGGCCGAAGGCGCAGCCGATGGCTGCACCCAGCTGCAGCACCTGCGACAGCGGTGGCCGGGGCAGCGCGGGCACCAGGCGCACGATGCAGAAGGTGGCCCAGGCCATGCAGGCGGCGAACGGAATGTCCTTGGTATGGGTAAACAGCGCGCCGCCCCAGGCACCGGTCAGCATCAGCAGCACGACTGCGGTCAGCCCGTGCGTGGTGCCGCCGAGCAGACCGCCGGTGCGATGCACCGCGTACAGGCCGCCCAGACCGAACAGCGCGGTCAGCAGGTGGCGCAGGTCCCACACATTCATCGCCGGCAGCAGGCGTTCGGCCAGCGCCGCGATCAGGTCGAACAGGCCGCCGTACAGGTAGAGGTTCTTGTACTGGAAGGCCGACAGGTCGGTCAGGCCGGAGGCGTAGTAGTCAAGCAGCAGGCGGCCATAGACGTGCTGTACCTCTTCGTCATTGCTCAGGCCGTGCTGGCCGAAACCGTGCAGCACGTAGAGCAACAGGGCAACAGACAGCAGGGCGGGGGCGAAGCGGCGAAAAGCGGCTGGAATCACGGAGAGGGGGTGGAAGAAGTGAGCGTTCGCTCAACGCACGACCCCGCTCGGCGCTGACAGCCGCACAAAAGAAAACGCCCCGCGCGGGCGGGGCGTCGTTCGTGCGGTGTCCGGAATCAGGCGCGGCGGCGGGCGATCAGGCCGAGCACGCCGAGGCCGGCGGCGAACATGGCCCAGCCGCCGGGTTCCGGCACCGGCATGGCCGGCGCGATCGGCGGCAGCGCGCTGCCGGTGTAGAGCACCGCGTGCGACAGGTTCTGCGCAATGCCACGGCCGTTCCTGGCGATACCTGCGGTGGAGCTGAAAGTAAGGCTGGTGATCGGCGCAATGCTGTCGAAGTAGTAATAGCTGTACTGATTGGCGGCCTTCAGGCCGATGGCGAAACGACCGCTCAGCGCGCTGTCGAAGGTGAGTGTCGCGGTAGTGACGCCACTCGGGTTGCCGGTGAAGGGGCCGAAACCGCTGCTGTCGCTGGAACCGGCGAAAGTCCAGCTGCCGCCGAACAGACCGGCCAGCGCAGCGAGCTCTGCCGCGCTGCCATTGATGTTGCCGCCGAAAGCGCCTGCGCAGGCGCTGGCCGCGACCGATGAGAAAGAGGTGTCGCCACAGGATTCGGCGTGTGCCCCGTTCATGACGAAGGTGGCGACCACGGGCAATGCGATGCGGGCGATGAGCGATTTCATGAACGATGCCTCCGGAGCTGGAATGTCTGTGCGCGGCAACAGCCGTGCGATGGGTTCCATGCTACGTAGGTGGGCGGCTGACCGCCGGTAATCGGTCACGCCCGGGCCGGGCGATTCGTTACGTTTTGCGTCGCAGCAACCGGCAAAGCCGCGCCAGCCGGCCGGATGCGGAACTGCGTCACGATCCGGCCGGGGGTCGCGCCAGCGAACCGGGCCGGGTGCCGGTGGCCGCCATCAGCCCCGGCAGGTGGTCCATCAGCATGCCGTACTCGCGCACCCGGGCCGGGCCGATCGGGTCGCCGGGCAGCGCTGCGGTCGCCGGATGCACCATCAGTGCGTGGCCGTCGGCAGCGCGCGCGAGCCAGTCGCCGAGCCGGCGCCGGTAGCCTTCGGCGTCGCCGTCGAAGCCGTAGGCGCCGAGCAGGCGCGGCATGCACTCCATGCCCGCGGCGGTGGCCAGCCGTTCCAGTTCGTCGGCACCGAGCGCGGCGATGAACAGCGCCTTCGCGCCGTCGCCGATGCGGGCGCCACTGATGCGCAGCCAGGGCAGCCGGCCGGCGTAGCGCGCCGCCAGTACCTCGACCAGCGCCTCGCGCACCTGCGGCAGCTGGTGCACGTGCTGGTGACCGTCCACATAGTCCGGCGCACGGCCGGTGGCGTCTTCGAACAGCGCGCACTGGGCGGCGATTTCCGCGCGCAGTGCGGCCGGGTCCAGCCGTCGCGCAAGGCTGGCGACGATGAGCGGCCACAGGCCGCGGCGCAGCGGGCTGAATTCGGTCAGGTCGAGGTGCAGGCCCCAGCCGCAGATCTGGCCCGGATCGCCGCCGTCATCTTCATCGCCCCCGGCATCGCTGACCGGCGGTGACGCGACCGGAATCCGCGCCGCCGCCGCACGCCAGCCGGGCGCGCGCGTCATGCAGCCGGCGCCGGCCAGCCGGCCGGCTTCGGCCAGCGCCAGAATGCCGTCATCGACCGCAGCGTTGTAGCCGTAGTCGTCCGCGGTCACGAACACCGTCCTCATGCCGGCGGGTGGGCGAACGCCCAGTAGCGGCCGAGCAGCCAGGTGCTCAGCGCGACGAAGAACAGCACGATGCCCAGCGCCAGCCACAGCGGCAGCGGCGTGTATTCGAGCAGCGCCGCCAGCATGATCTGGTTGCCGACGAAGGCGGTGCCCGACACCGCCATCAGTTTCGGCAGTGCGGTGCGGTGCGGCGCCCGCGTGCCGGCGAACGACAGGTTGCGGTGGCCGAGATAGCTCACCGGAAAGGCGCACAGGAAGCCGATCAGGTTGGACCACGCCGGCGCGATGCCGGTGGCCCAGTCCACGCCCAGGGTCACGAAGTAATGGGTGGCCGCGGCGCAGCCGCCGACGATGAGGAACAGCAGCACCGAAGCACGCATCAGCCCTGCGCCTCCCGACTGTCTTCGCCCGCCGGCCGTGCCGGCGTCACCACTTCAGCCACCACATAGGGCGGCCGGCCCTTCACTTCCTCGTACACGCGGGCGAGGTATTCGCCGAGGATGCCGATGAACAGCAGCTGCACGCCGGAGAAGAACATGATGCTCACCACCACGGTCGGCCAGCCGGGCACGTCGATGCCGAGCAGCATTTTCTCGATCACGATGAACAGGCCGTAGGCGAAGGCCAGCGTGGACAGCGCCAGCCCGGTCAGGCTGGCCAGGCGCAGCGGCAGCACCGAAAAGCTGGTGAGCCCGGTCCACGCCAGCCGCATCAGGTTGAAGCGGTTGAAGGTGGTGGTGCCGGCGGCGCGCGGCAGCGGAGTGTAGGGAATGCCGACCGAGCGGAAGCCCACCCAGGCGTACATGCCCTTCATGAAGCGCTGGCGCTCCGGCAGCGCGAGCAGGGCGTCGACCACCTTGCGGTCCATCAGCCGGAAGTCGCCGGCATTGGGCGGAATGTCGAGCCGGCCGCCGAGGTTCATCAGCCGGTAGAAGAGGCGCGACCCCACTTCGTTCAGCAGGCCCTGCTGCGCGCGGTCGTCGCGCACCGCATAGACCATGTCCCAGCCTTCGCGCCACAGCGCCAGCATGCGGCCGATCAGGTCGGCGGAGTGCTGGCCGTCGGCGTCCATGCACACCACCACGTCGCCGCGCGCGTGCTGCAGACCGGCGGAAATCGCCGCCTCCTTGCCGAAATTGCGCGAGAAGCGCACCAGCGTGACCGGCAGCCGTGCGGCGCAGGCGGCCGCGATGCGGGCGGTGTCGTCGCGGCTGCCGTCATCGACCACCACGATTTCGTAGTGCGGCACCCGCGCGGCGAGCTGGCCGGCGATCATGTCCAGCGTGCCGGCCAGCGCACCGGCTTCGTTGTAGGCGGGTACCACCACGCTGAACAGCGCAGGCGGGGCGGTGCGCCGGGCGTCCGGCGGCAGAGGGGCGACAGTGACGGGTGCGGCGGGGGCGGATGAGGGTGCGGACACGGTGGCGGAGCGGCGGTTCGGGAATCCGCCGGCAGTTTAACCGCCCCTCGCTCAGTCCCGGTTTTTCAGCGCTTCGGCGGCGCGGGTGAAGTGCTGCATCAGGCGCACGCCGACATCGGTCGGAATGCCGGTGGCTTCGATCGCATGCACCATGCAGCGCAGCCAGGACACCACTTCGGCCTGCCCGATCGCGACGTGGGCGTGCATCTGCCGCAGATTGGAGTGGCCCATGCGCTCGGCGTAATAGCGCGGGCCGCCGAGAAAGCCGCACAGGAACTCGAACTGCGCCTCGCGCAGGTGGGCCACGCCGAAGCCTTCCAGGTGCAGCTTGTGCACCGGCTCACCGTCCGGGTGGGTTTCGACGATGTCGTAGAAGGCATTCACCAGCCGGCGCAGCGGCTCTTCTCCACCGATCTGCTGGAACATGCTGGCGGGTTTCGTGGCGGGCGCGTTCATCGTGTCGTGCTCTGTCAGGTCGGTGCTGCTCGGTCCGTGAAAGGCGGGTGTGGGGGCCGCGTGCGTGCGGTGCGCGGCCTGCCGTCCGGGCTCACATCCGTCCGGCGGGCAGTACGTGCGGTGCATGGTTCGATTGCAGTCTTCCCCCGCACCGGGCCGTCGCTGCGCGGCGCCCACGACGCAAGAATCCGCCCGCGGGCGGCCGCGCACAATACCGCATTGGGGGTAGCCGGCCGGTCCGATGGAACTATGCCGAAGCCGGTGCTGCGGCCGGGCGCGCGTCGTCGCTCAGCAGCCGGCCGGCCTCCAGCGTGAGCACGCGGCTGACGCGCTCGAAGGCGCGCGGCCGGTGCGCGATCAGGATGACAGTGCGGCCCGGCGCGTGCTCGGTCATCAGCGCGTCGATCACGCGCGCCTCGGTGTCGGCGTCGAGCGCCGAGGTGGCTTCGTCCAGCAGCAGGATGGGGGCGTTGCGCAGCACCGCACGCGCGATGCCGACGCGCTGGCGTTGACCGCCGGACAGGCTGTGACCGCGCTCGCCGACCGGGCTGTCCAGCCCCTCCGGCAGCAGCGCGACCACGTCCTCCAGCTGGGCGATGCGGCAGGCCGCCAGCACGTCGACCTCGCTCACTTCGCGGCCCAGCGTCAGGTTCTCGCGCAGCGACAGGCTGAACAGTTCGGTTTCCTGCGGCACCACCGCCACGTGATGCAGCAGCGCCTCGTGCCGGATGTCGGCCAGCGGCACGCTGCCGCTGTCGGAGCCCGCATCGACCGACAGCCGGCCGGATTCCGGCGCGTACAGCGCCAGCAGCAGCTTCACCAGCGTGCTCTTGCCGGAGCCGGAGCGGCCGGCGATGCCCACGTGCTCGCCGCGTGCGATGTCCATGTCCAGCGGGCCGAGCACCCGCCGGCCGTCGTGCGCGAAGGTGAGCGCACGCGCCGAAATGCGCTGCCAGCCGGCCGGCCAGTCCTGCGTGCCCTGCGGCCCGGGCGGCGCGTCGAACAGCGGCATCATGCGGCCGAGGTTGGAGGTGCGCTCGATCATGGTCTGCACGCGGTCGGTCATGTCCATCGACGCCTCGCGCAGCGTGTTGAAGTAGGCGCTGTAGGTGAGCACCAGGCCGACCGACAGGCCGCCTTCCATCACGCCCCAGGCCACGCCGTAGATGTACAGCGCCCAGGCCGCCGCGGTGTGCAGCTGGAACAGCATCCACTTTGTGTTGGTGAGCCGCAGCCGGCGGTAGGCGAAATCGCGCGCTGCCCGCTCGCGCTCGGCCACCCGCGCGCTCATGTCGGCCGCGGCATTCATCGCTTTCACCGACAGAATGTTGGCGGCGCTTTCGACGAAGCTGCCGCTGGCGTTTTCCATCGACGCGTTGATCTGGTCAGACAGTCGCGCGATGCGACGGTAGAAGTACCACTCGATGAAACCGAGCACGCCGCAGTAGTAGAGGAAGAACAGCGCGGTCGCCGGGTGCAGCAGCATGCAGGCAATCAGCGCGCCGAAGAAGGCGCCGCTGGCGGTGAGCAGCGCATTGACCAGATCGCTGGTCCAGTCGCGTACCGCGTCCGCCCCGGTGATCACGCGCTGCGCCTTGTTGCCGGTGCTTTCCTTCTGGTGCCAGGCCAGCGAGAAATCGAGCAGCCGCTCGAAACCCCACACCTTGGCGCGCATGCGCGCGTCGATCGCCATGCGCCCGATCACCCGCTTGGTCGACAGCCGCACCAGCGCCACGCAGGCATGCGCCACGCCCAGCGTGCCCACCAGCGCATACAGCGGCGTCAGGCTGTCACCGCGCTGCCAGCCGAGCAGGAAATCCGCCACCCGCCCGATCAGGTAGGGCGGCAGCATCGGATAGAACTGCACCACGCCCAGCACGCACACGAAAAACAGATAGCGCCGCCGGTCGCGCTCCAGAAAGAACGCGATCGCGCGGGGTACGTCGGTCAGGCGGAAAACGGGCGGGGCGGACATGGCGGTGCGGCTGGGGCGAGCCGCCCATTATCGCGGGTCGAGTCGCCGTGAGCCACGTCATCGCGCGGGTGAAGGCGAGCGCGGTCAGCGCGTATGATGAAGGTGTCCGATCCATCGGAGCATGCTGATGCCTGCCTCTCTCATTGATATCGAATCCCAGGCCTTGCGACTTGCACCGGAAGAGCGCGTGCGTCTCGCCGACCGTCTGCTCGCCAGCCTCTCGGCAGACCCCGCCATCGAGGCGGCGTGGGCCGAAGAAGCCGTTCGCAGGCTGGCGGAGATCGAGTCCGGAACGGTGGCTGCTGTTCCGGTCGGGGATGCCATCGCTCGCGCACGCAACGCGATCAGATGATCGTTTCGCTTCACCCCCTGGCCGAGGCAGAGCTGGTCGAGGGGACGTCCTTCTATGCACAGGAAGGCGGCAGGATGCTGGCCGAAGCCTTTGTTGCCGAATTCAGCCGCTCCGCGGCGCTGCTGAACGAGCATCCGGAACTGGGTGCCCGATGGCAGGGCGAACTCCGCAGGCTGCCCCTGCGTCGCTTTCCGTACAGCATCGTCTATCACGCGGGTGCCGGCGTCCTGCACATCGTCGCATTGGCTCACCACAGCCGCAGGCCGGGTTACTGGCGCAGGCGCGTGTAAGGCACACGTCCGAGTCGGCGTACCACCTGTGTGCCCCTCGGTACGCCGATCAGACCAAACACGAAGCAAAAACCTGACGCGCTGCGGGACAAGAGCGAGAAGGCGAGGCAGGTGCGCGAAGCCGGCAAGAACACGCGTTACGCCAACACCGACTTCACCGAAACGCCGGACTGCAGCCACTGTCTCTGCCCGGCGGGCAAACGCCTCTATCGCAACGGCGGCGAAAGCACGATCAACGGCTACGCCGCCACCAAGTACACCGGTGCCGAGCGCGACTGCGTGCCGTGCGAGCAGCGCAGCCGCTGCCTGCGCACGCCGGAGACGACGAAGGTGCGACAGGTTGCCTTCTTCCGCGGCAAGCGCGACGGCGTCGAATCACATACCGATCGGATGAAGCGGCGCATCGATTCCACGGAAGGCAAACGGATGATCGCCGCGCGGTTTGCCACCGTAGAACCCGTGTTCGGCAACCTGCGGCACAACAAACGGCTCACCCGCTTCACGCTGCGCGGGCGGGATAAGGTGGATGGGCAATGAAAGCTTTACTGCCTGGCGCACAACATCGAAAAGCTCGGGCACCATGGATACGCGAACTAGGTAAGCTGGCGGGCGAGACCGATGCCATTTCGAGCGCGCCCGGTAGCGGCTGGGGCAGACCTCGGGGACGACGATGAACGACTTTGATCCGGCTGCGCCGGACAAAACCACTTGCCTCGGAGTGGGGTTTTTCTAAAGCGTCGTTGGGCTTCTTGAGGTGCGTGACTCAAACATGGAGAAAAGAAATGGCCAAACATGACGAACCCTATCGCGTTGTAGTCGTTGAGAGTTTTGTACCTGCGTCCACGTCGGGGTTGCATGGCGAGGTTCATGTACGACCGATCGCTGGTCAGCGGCTCGCCACAACATTGCATGTAGAGTGCTCGAAGAAGCTTTGTAGGGACTATCCAGTTGGTACACGATTTCGTATTCGAGCGAAGCTCACAGATCGCGAAGGGAGTGGAGAGTTTCTATACAGCTACCACGGGTGGCCAGTAGAAGTTCTGACCTAATTCCAATTGCCAGGTGGGGAATATCGGGTACGTAGCAAAAATTCGTCCCCCACGTGGACGAAACATCTGATCAACGGCGCGTTGCCGCCAGCCATCCTTCAAGGAATGGCGTCCATAAGAGCTGGGCTGTGTTGCGGCTCTGGATCAATCCCAAAAAGGGTTCTATCATTCCCTTTATGGGATCGAATGAGCGCCTCTCCATTGCCGCAGCACTGTTCACGGGGACCCAGCAGCGGGTGCTGGGCCTGTTGTTCGGTCGTGCCGGGCAGCACTTTCACACCAACGAAATCGTGCGGCTCGCGCAGTCGGGGGGCGGTGCGGTCAGCCGCGAGTTGAAGAAACTGGCGGCGGCCGGTCTGGTGACGGTGAACCGGCGTGGCAACCAGACGCTCTATCAGGCCAACCCGGACTCTCCGGTGTTCGCGGAACTGCGCGCCCTTGTCGTCAAGACCATGGGAGTTGCCGATCAGTTGCGGCAGGCGCTGTCGCCGTTCGCCGAACAGATGTTGCTCGCATTCATCTATGGTTCGGTCGCGCGCGGCACCGAGGGCGCAGACAGCGATGTCGATCTGCTGGTGGTGAGTGACACGCTCGCGTACGGTGAGCTGTACGGCGCGCTGACGGAGGTCGAGACGGTCATCGGCCGCAAGGTGAGCCCCACTCTTTATTCGCGAGCCGACTGGCGCAAGCGGCTGCAGGGCGACAATCCTTTCGTCGCGCAACTGATGGCGCAACCGCGTATCCATCTGGTCGGCAACGAACATGACTTTGCAGAATCTGCGTAATCTGGTCGGCCCCGGCAAGCTGAAAGAAGAAACGCCCAACGAGCGCGAGTTCGACGGGCTCATCCGGTCCGCTGCGGCGCGCTTGCGCGATGCGCACAACGCCGCGCTTGCGCCGGAAAGCCGCTTCGACCTTGCGTACAACGCGGCGCACTCGCTGGCGCTGGCCGCACTGCGCAAGAAGGGTTTCCGCTCGGACAACCGCTATCTGGTATTCCAGTGCCTGCCACACACGGTGGGCGCCGGGCCCGAAATCTGGCGGGTGCTCGACAAATGTCATCAGCGTCGAAATCTGGCGGAGTACGAGGGTGTGGTCGACGTCGAGCCGGCTTTGCTCGGCGCCTTGATCGAAGCGGCAGACTGGCTTCAACGCACGCTCGACGGCATGCGCTGAACGCGTGGCGATGTGTCCAGGCCGACGGGCCACGTGGCATGACGCAGCGCGTTCGCTGTCCACATCGACTGCCGCCTCGCCAGCGAAAAAAGGACGGGCCGGCGCATTCCGGCGGGGTCAGCGCCATGTGCTCGATCGTCTGATCGAGCGCTTCGACGGTGGGTAAGCAAGCATCCACCGGGGCCACGCAAACGAGGGCGGGCTGTCGCTTGTTACCGTGACAATTCGGACGCGCGCCGGACGCTGCGCACGGCGCGGCTCTTCGCGCTATCGTCGCGCCTCATCAAAGCTGCAGAACGCGCCAGCGCCGGCGCGGTCTACGCCGCCACAGGAGGACGCATGAAAACCTATACGAAATCACCTGAGGCGATTGCCCGCCTCGACCCCGAGCAGTACCGCGTGACCCAGCAGAGCGGCACCGAATATCCGGGCACCGGCGAATACCTGCACAACCACGAACCGGGCATTTACGTGGATATCGTGTCCGGCGAACCGCTGTTCGCGTCGGGCGACAAGTTCGAGTCCGGCTGCGGCTGGCTGAGCTTTACGAAACCCATCGAGCCGGCGCACGTGGTGGAGCTGCGCGATTCCTCGCTCGGCATGATCCGCACCGAAGTGCGCTCGAAGCACGGCGACAGCCACCTCGGCCACGTGTTTCCGGACGGCCCGCGCGACCGCGGTGGCCTGCGCTACTGCATCAACTCGGCGTCGCTGCGCTTCATCCACCGTGACGACATGGTGGCCGAGGGCTATGGTGACTATCTCGACCAGGTGGAGGACGTGCGATGAGCAGCGAACGCGCGGTGCTGGCCGGCGGCTGTTTCTGGGGCATGCAGCAGCTGATTCGCCGTCTGCCCGGCGTGCTGTCGAGTCGGGTGGGCTACAGCGGCGGTGACGTGCCGAACGCGACCTACCGCAACCACGGCATGCACGCCGAGGCGATCGAAGTGGTGTTCGATCCGGCGGTGCTGAGCTACCGCCAGCTGCTGGAGTGCTTCTTTCAGATCCACGACCCGACGACGCCCAACCGCCAGGGCAACGACCGCGGGCCGTCCTACCGTTCGGCGATCTACTGGTGCAGCGAGGCGCAGCGCGAAGAGGCGCTGCGCACCATCGCCGACGTCGATGCCTCCGGCCTGTGGCCGGGCAAGGTGGTGACCGAAGTCGAACCGGCGGGCGATTTCTGGGAAGCCGAAGCGGAGCACCAGGACTACCTGGAGCATTTCCCGAACGGCTACACCTGCCACTTTCCGCGGCCGAACTGGGTGCTGCCGCGCAAGGCCTGATGGGTTGCGGGGCAGGGCTTCAGCGGGGAGGGTACGCGGTTTGCCGAGGCTGCATCGCGGCGGGGGCGCCGCTCCCACGGGGTGTGCTCCGCCGGTGAAATCCGGTGGGAGCGGCGCCCTCGCCGCGATAGGACGGGCGTACTGCGCTGCTGTCTTTCCACGATCAGACAGCGGTGAATTGAATACCCTTGATCTGGTGTACTCCCCAACGGGCTGCACCGGTCACTTCCCCCGGGCCGAATCGGGTGCTGCCGCGCAAGGCCTGATGGGTTGCAGGGCAGGGCTTCCGCAGGGAAGGCATGCGGTTTGCCGAGGCTGCATCGCGGCGGGGGCGCAGCTCCCACGGGGTGTGCTCCGCGGGTGAAGATCCGGTGGGAGCGGCGCCCTCGCCGCGATGAGGCGGGCGTACTGCGCTGAAGTCTTTCCACGATCAGACAGCGGTGAATTGAAGACCCTTGATCTGGTGTACTCCCCAACGGGCTGCACCGGTCACTTTCCGCGGCCGAACTGGGTGCTGTCGCGCAAGGCCTGATTGTTTGGGGGCAGGGCTTCAGCGGGAAAAGTACGCGGGTTGCCGAAGCCGCATCGCGGCGGGGGCGCCGCTCCCACGGGGCGTGCTCCGGCGGTGAAGATCCGGTGGGAGCGGCGCCCTCGCCGCGATGGGGCGGGCGTACTGCGCTGCTGTCCTTCCAGGGGCAGACAGCGGTGAATTGAAGACGCTCGATCCGGCGTACTGCCCAACGGGCTGCACCGGTCCTTCCCTCTGCCGAACCGGGGGCTGTCGCGCAAGGCCTGATGGGTTGCGGGGCAGGGCTTCAGCGGGGAAAGTACGCGGTTTGCCGAGGCTGCATCGCGGCGGGGGCGCCGCTCCCACGGGGTTTGCTCCGCCGGTGAAATCCGGTGGGAGCGGCGCCCTCGCCGCGATGCGGCGGGCGTACTGCGCTGCTGTCTTTCCGAGGTCAGACAGCGGTGAATTGAAGAAGCCTGATCTGGGGTACTCCCCAACGGGCTGCACCGGTCACTTTCCACGGCCGAACCGGGTGCTGTCGCGCAAGGCCTGATTGTTTGGGGGCAGGGCTTCCGCAGGAAGGAATGCGTTTTGCCGAGGCCGCATCGCGGCGGGGGCGCCGCTCCCACGGGGTTTGCTCAGCGGGTGAATATCCGGTGGGAGCGGCGCCCTCGCCGCGATGCGGCGGGCGTACTGCGCTGCTGTCTTTCCGAGGTCAGGCAGCGGTGAATTGAAGAAGCCTGATCTGGTGTACTGCCCAACGGGCTGCACCGGTCACTTCCACGAGCCGAATCGGGTGCTGTCGCGCAAGGTCTGATGGGTTGCGGGGCAGGGCCTCAGCGGGGAAGGCACGCGGTTTGCCGAGGCTGCATCGCGGCGGGGGCGCCGCTCCCACGGGGCATGCTCCGCCGGTGAAATCCGGTGGGAGCGGCGCCCTCGCCGCGATGGGGCAAGTGTACTGCGCTGCCATACCACCGCTGCGCAATGACGAAAGCAGACGCCGCAAACGAAAACGGCGGACATGGGCACCCCCCATGTCCGCCGTGAGCTGCCGCTGTGCGGCGCTGCTTGTTAGGGCTGCGTGCCGCCCGGCAGCACTTCTCCGTCGTCGAACTTCGACAGCCACTCGATGGTGGTGGGCTTGTAGCGCACCAGACCCTTGTACTCGGCCAGTTCGTTCGGCAGTGTGCTCAGCACGCGGTGGAAGCGCTTGGCCCAGCGCGGGTGGGTGGCCAGATCGTTCATGCTGGCCAGATAGCCGCGGATCGAGAACAGCATGCCGTTGCTGCGCGGCAGACGGAACAGGGCCTGCAGTTCGACCCGCAGATGCACCTTGTCACCGACGTTGTCCGGCGTGACGCTGGCACGGTCCGGACCCCACTCGGGGTAGGTTTCCGGCGAGGTGTCGAGGCGCGGGTTGATGGTCATGGTCCAGTTCAGGCGGCGTACCGGGCGGCTCTGCTGCAGCATGAGCAGGTACTTCAGCGCGCGGTCGAACACGCCCAGTTCGTGGGCCAGCGGCACCGGGCCGTGCCATTCCATGAAGCTCATGCCGGCGTCGAACATGAGCGACCAGTCGGCCTGCGAGGTGATCATGCCGGAGTCGGCGAACAGGTTGTTGTCGCGCTGGTCCATGATGACGAAATCACCCTGGCACTGGCGGCCGATGTACTCGAACGGCGGGCAGGGCAGCGTTGCGGCGTCGCCGAAGGTGAAGGTCTGGTCGATGCCCAGCGGCTTGTTCACCCAGTGCCAGCGCTCACCGTCCTTGGTCAGCGTGAACAGCTCCGGGTAGTCGCGCGACAGCGACTCCATGATCAGTTCCAGCGTGTCCCACTCGGCGTCCATCATGTGCGGCAGCGACACGCAGCGGCCCGGGTCACGCTCGAGCGTGATCGCGCGGTCGCGCATTTCGGCGATGTAGTGTTCGTCGATGTCGAAGGCGTTCTCGAACACCGAACCTTCCGGTCCCTTGGTGTGCGGCTCCATGTTGACCGAGTACATGTACTGGTCCTGATGGAAGGGGAAGGGGAAGCGTTTGATGGCCTGGGGCGAGTTGCGGTAGGTGTAGGTACCGCGGAAGGTTTCGTCCGGCTTGAATGCGATGGTCATGGTGTGCTCCTCCTCACAGGTTCAGCGTCAGGCAACCGCCCTTCAGGCGGGAGACGCAGGGCATGATCTTCTTGCCCGAGGCGCGTTCTTCGGCGCTCAGGTACAGGTCGTGATGGATCAGTTCGCCGCTGGCGTCGACCACTTCCAGTTCGCACTGGCCACAGGCGCCGCCACGGCACAGGTAGGGCGCATCGACGCCCTGCTGTTCGATCGCTTCCAGCAGTGACAGGTCGCTCGGCACGGTGAAGGCCTTGCCCGACAGCGTGAGCTGCACGTCGAACGGCTCGCCGCCGGTCGGCGCCAGGAACTGCTCGCTGTGCAGGTGGCTTTCCGGCCAGCCGAGCGCGCGCCCGGCGTTCATGCTGGCGGCCACCATGCCGCCCGGGCCACAGATGTAGAAGTGGGTGCCCAGCGGCCGGCCAGCCAGCAGCGACGAGAACTCGATCTGTTCGCGGCGCGACTGCACGTAGTGATGGATGCGGCCCGGAGCCAGCGCTTCAAGCTCGTCGACGAACACGCCGTACTCCGGCGCGCGGTAGGCGTAATGCACTTCGAAGTCGGCGCCGAGGCGGGCCAGTTCACGTGCCTGCGAAAGAATCGGCGTAATGCCGATGCCGCCGGCCACCAGGATGTGACGGCGGCCGAGGCGGTTCAGCGAGAACAGGTTCACCGGCGCGGAAATGTCGATGCGCATGCCTTCGCGCGCCTGCTCGTGCAGCCAGCGCGAACCGCCGCGCGAATCTTCCTGCTTGCGCACGGCCACCCGCCAGGTCTTGCGGTCGGTCGGGTCGCCGAGCAGCGAGTACGGATTGCGGTGCGGGCGGTCGCTCAGCGGCAGCGACAGCACGATGTGGCTGCCGCCGGAATAGATCGGGAAGTCATCGCCGTCGGTGCGCGACAGGCTGAATTCGCGGATGCCCGGCGCCAGGTCGCGGATGCGTCGGATTTCGACGTTCAGGGATGCGCTGCTCATGGGTAAGCCACCTCCGCAGCAGGCACTTCGCCCGGCACTTCGGCATCGATCTGGAAGCCCATGTAGGCACCCAGGCGACGGGAGAAGTGATCGCGCACGAACAGCGATCGGCCACAGCCGCTGCATGAAACGATATTGGTATGCACGCCGCGGGTGATGGTGCGGCAATGGACGCAGAACACCGGGCGCGCCTTGGTGCCCAGCTGTGCGTGACGGATTTCGTCGCGGCTCACGCCGAAGGTTTCGGCCAGCTGCGAGACCTGCCAGATCGCGTCTTCGGAGCCGGCGAGGTAGATGCGCGTGCCCATCTGCGCCACGTAGAAGGCGTCACGCAGCACTTCCAGCGCCTCGGCCAGGGTGTGCGCCTCGAGGTAGAGGGCGGTGTCCGGCAGGTTCTGCGACCACACGCTGCGGCTGTCGTCGGCCGGGCGCAGATGGACGAGCGTGAGCGTGCCGCCGGGCGGATTGGACAGCAGGCGCTGCGCAAGCGCGGCGTCTTCGGCGCTGACGAACAGGATGTGGTGCGTGCCGGTACGGTCCCATTCGAGCTCGGCGTAGATCGGCTGGCTTTTGGTGGCTAGGGTGGACATGCGGCGTCTCGATACGTGGTGTTGCAGGGTGCCGCCGCGCGCGGCAATCCACGCGCGGCGGTGGGATCAGAGCGCGATCAGCGCTTCTTGTCCGGATGGGTGCGCTGACGCAGCGGGTCGTAGAACGGCGTCGGCACGACCAGCGCGGCCAGCTTGCCGGCCTTGGCGCCGATCGTCAGGCGGGTGCCCAGATTCGAATGCGACGGCTTCAGGTGCACCATGGCCAGCGACTGCATCAGCAGGCGGCTGTACGAAGCCGAGGTGACCACGCCGACTTCCTTCTCGCCGTCATAGACCTTGGCGCCGGCTTCCACCGCTTCGTGGTGGGTCACGATCATGCCGGCCTGCTTGACGCGCTCACGGCCCTTCAGTGCGAGCACGGCAGCCTTGCCGATGTAGTCGCCCTTCTTGTCGAGGTCGACCGCCCAGTCCATGTTCACTTCCCACGGCGTGGTGTCGCCTTCCGGCATTTCGAACGGGAAGAACAGCAGGCCGCCTTCGACGCGGGTCAGATCCAGCGCGGTCCACGAGCAGGGGATGACGCCCTTCGGCTTGCCGGCTTCCACGATGGCGTCCCACAGGAACACGGCGTCGGCGGCGGTGCAGTACACCTCGTAGCCGCGCTCGCCGGAGTAGCCGCCGCGGCCCAGGGTGACCTTCTTGCCGAACAGCGTGGTTTCGACATGGTTGAAATAGGGCAGCGCAGCCAGGTTGGCCGGGGTGTGCGGGGACAGCACGTCGAGCGAAACCGGGCCCTGCAGCGACAGGATGTGCACGTCCTGGTCGGAGGTGATGGTCACGTTCTTGCCGACCGACAGTTCGGCCAGGGTCTTCGGCGTGGCGCCGCTGCCGTGCGAAATGCGGAATCTGTCGGCGGCATCGCGGATGATCATGATGTCATCGACCAGCGCGCCGGCTTCGTTCACTTCGCCGCCGAGGCGGGCGGTGCCCGGCTTCAGCTTGGTCACGTCGATGGTGACCAGGCGGTCGATCACGGCTTCGGCGTCCGGGCCGGACACGTTCACGATGTTCAGCGCCGACACGTCGTACAGGCCGGCGCGCGAGCGGGTGGCGATCACTTCATCGTGCGGGCAGCTGTTGTAGCTCCACGGGATCGGCATGTTGTTCCACGTATCGCCATCCAGCTTCGAGCCGAGCTGACGGTGACGCTCGTTCAGAATCGAATTCCTTTGCATTTCCCGGTTCTCCTTGTCTGAGGTGTCGCCGCGCAGCGCGTGCGATCTGAGACCGATTCTGTTGCCGGGGGCAGGGGCGGACAATTCTCAAGAGGGGTTACCCCCTAGGTGGTATGTGCGCCGCCGCATGGGCTGCGTACGCTGCACGCATCACGATGGCGGAGACGCAGGATGGCGACAGCGGGCGGTTACACGGGCGCGTGCCTGTGCGGCGGGGTGCGATACGCGATCAGGGGCACGCTCGATGCGCCGGTGGCCTGTCACTGCAGCCAGTGCGCACGCACCAGCGGCCACCATGCTGTGATGGCCAGCTGTGCCGACGCGGATCTGGACGTATCCGCCAGCGGCACGCTGCGCTGGTACGCCTCATCAGCCAGCGTGAAGCGCGGCTTCTGCGAGCGGTGCGGCGGCAACCTGTTCTGGAAGGACGCGACCAGCGCGGTCACCTACGTGACCGCCGGCACGCTGGACCGGCCGACCGGGCTGAAGCTGTCGGCCCACATCTTCGCCGGCTCGCGCGCCGACTACTACGACATCGACGACGACCTGCCGCGCAGCGACGCCTGGTAGGCCGTTTCCGGCCCCGCTGCGGCGGTCGGGCTGCGCCGGATGACGACTCCATCGCGACCGGCCGCGTACCCCGTGCGGGCCGGCCGGCACATCGGCGCCTGAAATGAAAAAGGGCGCGGAACGGCTTTCGCCGCGCCGCGCCCTGCTGCCTGCGGACTGCGATCAGGCGCGCACGCGCGCCTTGGTCGGGTCGTAGTGCGAGGTCTTCACCTGGGTGGCCTTGATGCGCTTCTGGTGGCCGTCGAGCTTGCCGATTTCCACCGTGGCGCCCAGTTCGACCGCCGACACGTCCAGTCGCGCCAGCGCGATGGTCTTGCCGAGGATGGGCGAACGGGTGGTGCTGGTGATCTGGCCGATCTGCGCGCGGCCGTTGAAGATCGGATCGCCGTGCGCCACCAGTTCGGTGCCTTCGATGTCCAGGCCGACCATGACGCGCGCCGGGTGCGCCTTGCGGCGTTCCAGTGCGGCCTTGCCGACGTAGTCATCCTCCTTGTCGGCCGCCACGGCGAAACCGATGCCGGCTTCGAACGGGTCGGTCTGGTCGCAGAAGTCGTATTCGGCGAAGATGAGCGCGGCTTCGATGCGCAGCATGTCGAGCGCGGCCAGGCCCATCGGCGCGATGCCGTGCGGCTCGCCGGCCTTGGCGATGGCGTCCCACACCTGCACCGCGTGCTTCGGGTGGCACCACACTTCGTAGCCCAGTTCGCCGGTGTAACCGGTGCGCGACACGACGACCGGCAGGCCCTCGATCTTGCCCACGGTCAGGCGGAACCACTTCAGTTCGTCCATCGACGCATTGCCCGGCGGCGTGACCACGATTTCGCGCAGGATGTCGCGCGACTTCGGGCCCTGCACCGACAGGTTGTGCAGCTGGTCGGTGGAGGACTTCACCCACACGCGCAGATTGTGCTTGGCGGCCAGTTCGCGCAGCCACACGCCGCAGTAGTCGTCGCCGCACACCAGACGGAAATTGTTCTGGCACAGCCGGAACACGGTGCCGTCGTCGATCATGCCGCCGTGCTCGTAGCAGAGCGCGGTGTAGACGATCTGGCCGACCGCCAGCTTGCGGATGTTGCGCGTCGTGGCCAGCTGCAGCAGGGCTTCTGCGTCCGGGCCGGTGATTTCGAACTTGCGCAGCGCGGACAGATCGATCATCACCGCGCGTTCGCGGCAGGCCCAGTACTCGTCGATCGGACCGTTGGACGAGAACGAATCCTGCAGCCAGAAGCCGCGGTACTCGACCATGCGGCGGGTGAGCGCGGAGGTGCGGGCGTGGAAGCCGGTCTCGCGGGTCAGTTTGGGGGCGGCGTCGGGCGTCATGCGGTGTGCGATCCCTTTGGAGAAGTTGTTCGAGGCGTCATAGACCCGGACGTGGATGTCGGTGGGGTTCCAGCCGTTGGCCGGGTCGATGTCGTCGGTGCAGGACGAGGAGGCGCAGACCAGATCGGTCATCGCGCGCAGCAGCACGTAGTCGCCGGCACGCGACCACGGTTCGTCCAGGCTGATGCTGTCGTCGTGATTGACGATCGTGTTGTAGAAGAAGTTGATCGCCGGCCAGCCCGCGCGGCGCGCCACGCCATGCGGTTCGAGCGCGTTGTTGAAGTTGTCGCTGCAGTTGGCGTGACCGGGGTAACCCATGTCGTCGTAGTACTTCGCGCTGCAGGCGAGCATGAAGGTGTCGTGGCGGCCGACGGTGTCGCGGACCACCTCGACCAGCGGCACCTGGCGCTCGTCGTAGTACTTGTTCAGCAGGCCGGGGCCGGGGCTGGCCGAACCCATCAGCGTGCGCGTGGTGGTCGGGTCGAGGTCGTATTCCTGTCCCTGCGCCAGCGCGGCGGCGTCGAAGGCGAGGAAGTCGGAGCACTGGCGGCCATCGACGTCGATCACCTGGATGTAGTCACCGGCCTTCACGCGGTAGGCGTGCGCGGTGCCGGCACCGATGCGCAGGTCGAGCACCGGCGGGGCCAGCGGCGGCGGCGCGATGCCGGCCACCGGTTCGGCGCACTCGACGTCGGCGATCAGTTCGGTGGGCGCGTTCTGCGCGTCGGGCTGCATGTCTTCGCCCGGTGCGTGCAGCGCACAGCGCACGGCGCCCGGCGCGGCAATGACGCGCTGGCCGCCGGCCAGTCCGTCGCTGCCGAACACCTCGGCACGGACCAGACTCCAGCCGGCCGGCGCACCGCTGAGCAGTGCGCGGGCGAAGGCCGGCACGTCGGCCGGGGTGGTGACGGGCAGACCGGGCAGCATGGCTTCCGCGATGCCGGCCGGGCCTGCGACATAGAGATGGCCCGGTTGCAGACCTTCCGGGTCGGTCAGCGTGAGGCGGTCGCCGGCGGCCAGGTCGAAGGAGACCGAGCAGCCACCGGCGGCGACGTGGCGGACATGGCGTGCTCGCGTTCGCGCGGCAGTCGCCGGATTCAGCGTAGGTTCGACGATCGTGTTCATGTCTTGGAAGCACCTGCGACCCGGCGTGTCCGAGGGAGGTCGGACAGACCGGGTCGCGTCAGGATGGATCGATCAGCAGGTCCGGCGCGGTGGCGTCAGACCTGGGCGCGTCAGGCCTGTTCGGTCGATTCCGGCTCGTTCAGATAGGCCTTGAGCGAGTCGTCGAGCGCTTCCAGCCACGAGGTGTGGTGCGGCGTGGCCATGGTGCCGGTCATCAGCGAGCGGTAGCACTTGTTGCGGTAGCCCATGATGTCTTCGTACTTGTCCTGCTTCCATTCCAGGAAAGTGCGGTTCACTTCGGGAATCGGGAAGCTCGGATAGTCGGTGCCGTCGATCAGGTGCTGGATGTACTTGCCCTGGAATTCGAACATCTGCTGAGCGTCTTCCAGCGTCAGTTCCTCTTCACGCCACTTCATGTCCTCGGCGTGCATCTCTTCGTACGACGGCACCGGCAGGCGGCCGAGAATGACGTCGCGCGCGTACCAGGCCTGGGCGTCGAACATGTTGAAGCTGTACCACTGATCCTGCATGCCCAGGTACATCAGCTGCGGGTTCTCCTCCCACATGATGCCCTTGTACAGATTGAGCGGCCACAGGCGGTTGTCGGTCTTCAGGCGCAGCTCTTCCGCCAGGAAGGGGAAGTGGTGCTTGTAGCCGGTGCACAGGATGATTGCATCGATGTGCTTGCTGGTGCCGTCGGCGAAGTGCGCGGTCTTGCCGTCCACGCGCAGCAGCTGCGGCTTTTCTTCCCAGTTCGCGGGCCACTTGTAGCCCATCGGGTTGGTGCGGTAGCAGCTGGTGATCGAGCGGGCGCCGTACTTGTAGCACTGCGAGCCGATGTCTTCCGCCGAGTAGCTGGCGCCGACGATGAGCACGTCCTTGTCCTTGAATTCCAGCGCGTCGCGGAAGTCGTGGGCGTGCAGCACGCGGCCACCGAAGGTTTCGAAGCCCGGAAAGTAGGGCACGTTCGGGGTCGAGAAGTGGCCGCTGGCGACGACGACGTAGTCGAACTCTTCGGAGTAGGTCACGTCCTGGTCATAGTTGTGCACGGTGACCGTGAACTTCTTGGTCGCGTCGTCGAAGGTGACGTTGCGGGCGGCGGTGTTGAAGCGGATGTACTTGCGCACGCCGGCCTTCTCGACGCGGCCCTTGATGTAGTCCCACAGGACTTCACGCGGAGGGTAGGAGCCCATCGGGCGACCGAAGTGTTCGTCGAAGGTGTAGTCGGCGAATTCCAGACATTCCTTCGGGCCGTTCGACCACAGATAGCGGTACATGCTGCCGTGCACCGGCTCGCCGTGCTCGTCCAGGCCGGTGCGCCACGTGTAGTTCCACATGCCGCCCCAGTCGGACTGCTTCTCGTAGCAGACGATCTCGGGAATATCGGCACCCTTGGCCTGGGCTGACTGGAAGGCCCGGAGCTGGGCAAGGCCGCTGGGGCCGGCACCGATGATGGCAACGCGCTTCTTCATGATCTGTATCCCTCTTCTGTGGTCCATGTGTGGATACGACCGCGGCATGTTCCTGTCCGGGCGGTCGCTTGCTGGACGCAGGACTGTCGCCGCGTCTCAGGTGCGACGAATGATGCGAAGGCGGATCAACCCCCACAATTCTCAAGAGGGATTACCCCCAAAGGGGTAAGGGGCTTTGCGGCGCTGCGACATAAGGCTGCTGCGAAAACGCGGTGCAGGCGCAGTGGAGGAACGGGTCGTGAGCGCTGGCGCGGCTATCAACCCTGAAGTCATTCTTTTCGCATGGGTGGGCGGCGCCCGGAAGTGCAGCAGGAGGGGGCGTCGGGCGTGCGCTTACCTCTTTGTGGGTAATCCCTTGTGAGAATTGTTCCGACAACTGTGCGCTTCCAATAATCGGCCCGACATCGCAACGCCGTGCACTCCTGCCGGTCGCGAAGTGCGGGGAGATCAGTGTGACGCAGCGCCACTGCCATTCGTACCACCGCTCGCCGGACTGCCTCGCGGCGTCCGCTCCGCTCGCCCTTTTCTGTCAGCCGGCTGCATCGACGCACCCGGAGGCATCTCCGCATCACCCGTTCCCGAGTATCGAGGTTCGCATCCGGCAGCGTCGTCGGGTCGCGGACCGACTCATAACCGGTTGGCTATGGGCAGGCCTTCCGTTTCTCCAATCGCCCGAAACCGTGGATCAACAGAGGGAGAACTCCGTGTCAAATCATCGACGTCATCGCAGCACCCTGAGCGCCGCCATCCTGGCGCTGTTTGCCGTGCCGTTCTGTGCGCAGGCGGAAGAGGCTCCGGCCCCTTCGTACACCATCACGTCGAACATCGGCGTGTTCTCGCAGTACATTTTCCGCGGCATTTCGTACACGCAGGAAAAGCCTGCGGTGCAGGGCGGCTTTGACTTTGCGCACGAGAGCGGCGCCTATCTGGGCATCTGGGGCACCAATGTGAGCGATCTGGCGCTGTCGAACGCGA
>JBEQBZ010000006.1:0-215394 GCA_041639545.1 Methyloversatilis sp.
GAATGCCGTCGACCAGCGCGCGCAGGGTGCGCAGCGGGTGATCCTTCGGCACGCGTTGCTCCAGGCTCACGTAGCTGAACATCGACGCCTGGGGATTCTCTTGGCCGCGCATGGGAAATCGGGAAAAACAGAAAGTCGATTCGGAGCAGGAGTCTGCCTCAAAACCCGCGCCCAGAGCAGGGGGCGGGGTTTCTCACCAGCCTGCTAAGCTCCTTCGTGCATGGCGGCATACATGCACTTCAGCGGCACAGCAAAGGTTATCCGATTGACTTGATTGCCAACGTTTTGCGGGCATCTAATGGCTTATTGTTGATGGCTGCGAATTTAGCGAACCTTGTCACGAAGGAGCCGTACCCTTCGGGCTCGTTTGTAGAAATGCAGTACGAGTTTTCAACCTATCTACCGCCACTCGATGGAAGCGCAATCTAACCAGCCCTTCGAGCTGACGTTTCAGCGCAGCTCATGTGCGCGTTGAGGCGGTAGAAGAACCCCGCCCACCCCTCCGCCGTCCACATGCCGTTGTTATGATTCCGCATCGCCTCTCCGGAGCCCTGCGATGCCGCGATTCAAGACGCCTGACTACGGCCTGAAGCTCATCCCGGTCGATTTCGCACAGCAGGTGCTGCCCGGCACCTTCGAGTTCGCACTCTGCCACCTGGTCGACAACGACCTCGATCTCTCCACGCTCCGCGCCCGCTATGCCAACGACGCCGGGGGTGCCCCGGCTTTCGATCCAGCGGTGCTGCTCAAGATCGTGCTGCTCGGCTACTCGCGCGGCCTGATCAGTTCGCGTTCCATCGCCACCGCCTGCCGCCACAACGTGCTGTTCATGGCCGTCTCCGGCGACAGCGCGCCGCATTTCACCACCGTCGCCCACTTCGTCAGCCATCTGGGCGATGAGGCCCGCGCGCTCTTCACCCAGGTACTGCTGGTGTGCGATCGCCAGGGTCTGATCGGGCGCGAGCTCTTCGCCATCGACGGCGTGAAGCTGCCGTCGAATGCGTCAAAAGCCAAGAGCGGCACCCGTGCCGACTTCGAGCGCGAAGCCGCAAAGATGGAGGCGGCCGTGCAGCGCATGATCACCGAGCAGAAGGCCCGCGATGCCGCAGTGAGCGACGACGAGGCCGCCCGCGAACGGTTGAGCCGCGAGGCCGCGACGATCCGCGACTGGCTCGCGCGCCATCCGCGACTGGCTCGCGCGCCATCCGCGACTGGCTCGCGCGCCATCCGCGACTGGCTCGCGCGCCATCCGCGGGACAGACAAGGTGCCAAGAGTGCGGTGCGCCTGTCGAACCGCACCGACCATGAATCGGTGCAGGCTTCGCGCTGACATGCCGGTTGCAACGGTTCCTGTTCGAGTCACTCGATAAGGGCTACTGGCAGGCGGATGTCGTCGAGCGCCCGCTTCATCGTTTTGCGGATGAGGCCCGGCCAGCAAGACACCCGGAACCTCCGGCCCGGTGAGGGCGCTGCGGCTTCATCCTGATGCGCGTACGCGTCTGGTTCAAAGAGAACTTACATTAATAACCATTCTCATTTACAATCGGTCACATCATCGGCAGGTGTCGTTCATCAACACCTGCCGAATGGACCAGCCAGCCCCGGGCAGGGATGCCCACTTCTGCAAGCCAGTCCTTTCGAAAACGACCTTTTCCAGGACTTGCACCGCAGATGAAACGCTTGCCCCCGCAGCAGCCGCTGTCGCTCGCTGCCGCCATGCTGATGGCCCTCTCTTCCACCGCCGGCGCCGAAGACAAGGCGCCAGTCGCCGACGGTCCGGTACCGCTGCTGCCCGAAGTCCAGGTGCGTGAAGACCTGGATCGGCCGAATTCGCCGAACCGCGGCTATCAGTCGGGCATCGTGACCTCGGCCAAGACCAAGCAGCTGGCGAAGGACATTCCGCAGGCCATCACCACCGTGACCGAGCAACTGATGCTCGACAGCAACGCCGATACCATGAAGAACGCGCTGCGCCACGTGGCCGGCCTGACCTTCAATTCGGGCGAAGGCGGCCGCATCGGCGACAACATCATGCTGCGCGGCTTCTATTCCTTCGGCGACCTGTATCTGGACGGCATCCGCGATGTCGCCCAGTACAACCGGGAAGTCTTCCACGTCGAGCAGATCGACGTGCTGCGTGGCTCGGCCGCCATGCTGTTTGGCCGCGGTCAGGCGGGTGGCGTGATCAACCGCGTGAGCAAGCAGCCGGGCCTGGTTGACCGCACCGAAGTGTCGGCCACCGTGGGCAGCTACGACTACGGCCGCATCACCGCGGATGTGAACAAGGTGGTGGGCGAGAACGCCGCGCTGCGCATCAGCGCGATGAAGACTGACGCCGGCAGCTCGCGCAAGGGCGTGGAATCGGAGCGCGAAGGCCTGGCACCGACCCTGCGCTGGGGCATCGGCACGAAGAACGAGTTCTCGATCGGGCATCTGTACCTGAATACCCGGAACGTGCCGGACTTCGGCGTACCCTTCGTGACCCGTGCCGGCATGGGCACGCTGACCGACTCGCAGGTCACCCGCACGCCGCTCAATGTGTCGGCCCGCAAGTTCTACGGCACCTCGTCGGACTACGAGCAGAACGACACCAACATCACCACCGGTACCTGGACCCATCGCTTCTCGCAGGACACCGAACTGCGCACGGTCGCCCGCCTGGCCGACTACAAGCGTGACCTCTGGGCCGTCGCACCCCGCCTGCCGGGTGGCGCCACCACGGCAACCGTGACCGACGCGACCGTCATTACCCGTGGCCGCCAGGCACGGGGCGGCCGTGAAGACACCGGCACGCTTCAGAGCGATCTGACCACCAAGTTCGAGTTCGCCGGCATGAAGCACGAAGCGCTGATGGGCGTGGAACTGCTGAAGGAACGCGCCGACCGCTGGGCCTACACCTCGGTCAACGTGACCGCGCCGACCACCACGGTCGGCAATCCGGATCCGACTGTTGCGGTTCCGGCGCTGTACGGCAACCGCAACCGCTTCAATCCGGCCGGCTACGAAGGTTTCTCCTACGGTGTTTATGCCCAGGACCAGATCGAGTTCATGCCGAAATGGAAGCTGCTGCTGGGCCTGCGCCATGATCGGATGGACGCCGACTATCACACGCTGAACAGCACCACGCGCGCCACCACTGACTTCAACCTGAAGTACAACGAGTGGAGCTATCGCAGCGGCCTGCTGTACCAGCCGACCGATCTGTCGACCTACTACCTGGCATGGAGCGACTCGTTCAACCCGACTGCCGACCTGTATCAGCTGAACAACAACATCCGCTACGACGCCGAGCGCAGCCGCACGCTGGAACTGGGCACGAAGTGGGAACTGTTCGAGGGCGCGCTGTCCGTACGCACCTCGGTCTATCGCGCGACCAAGTTCAACGAGCGCAATACCGATCTGGAACAGGCGAACTCGGCGGTGCTGTCGAAGGAACGCCACACTGACGGCATCGAACTGGAAGCCGCCGGCCGCATCACCGACAAGTGGGACATCTTCGGCGGCGTCGCGGTCATGAAGGCGCAGATCGACGAACAGTACGAAGGCGAACTGCTGGGCACCTTCGCGCAGGTGTCGGGTGGCGCGTTTGCAGCCGGGCAGGCGGCCAACGCCAACCGTCTGGTCTATCGCGGCAAGTACAACCCGTACAGCGTCGGCGAAACGCCGCGCAATACGCCTGACTTCACCTTCAACCTCTGGACCACCTATCGTTTCATGCCCAACTGGCGTGCCGGCGTGGGTATCGAAGGCAAGGGTTCGCGTCTGGCCTATGGCATCGGACAGTGCGATTCGGCGACGCAGAACGCGACCTCAGGGCTGTGGTCCTACACCGCCTGCGCGCCGATCGCTCAGGGCAAGGCACCGAGCTTCGTCCGCACCGACCTGATGCTGGCCTACGAACTGCCGAAATTCGACGTGAAGCTGAACGTGCTCAACGTGTTCAACAAGCGCTACTACGAAGCGCTGTACGAGAACGGCGGCTTTGCGGTGCCGGGCACCGAGCGTGCCTTCCAGCTCACGGTGGCCGTCCGCTACTGACCGGCTGAAAGCGGCTTGCCTGGCCGGCCGCATTTCCTCCCGATCTTCCCCTCTGTCGACCCGCCCTCCTCACGGACGGCGGGTCTTTTTTCGTCGGTGCGACAGACCCCGCTCAGTCGCTGACCGGCCGCAACCCGCCTTCGGTGCTCAGCACGCGACGCCAGCCTTCACCCTGCCTGCACAGCCCGTAGCGGAAGGGCACGACCTCCCGTCCGGGCGTGTCGAAACGCAGGTCGCGGAACACCGCGCAGCCGGGTGCGTCCGCCGAGGCCGCTTCGGCCACCGGAAACATCGAGAACCAGCGGAAGAAGGCGAACTCGGGGGCGGTCCATGCCGCCTGACTGAGCGCTCTCACCTCGCCCTCGCCGAAGCGCGGGCGCACCGTCCATTCCGCCTGCGCCACCGGCCGGTAATGCGCGCTGTAGCGGCGGATGAAGCCATCGTCCGCGGTTGCGCTCATCACTTCGCTGCGCCGGGTGTTGATGTGGGCGATGTGAAAGCGCGTGCCGTCATCGACCACGGCCGTCCAGTTGAAGGGCGACGCTGGCCGCGGAATGGCGTCGATCGCCACGGCGGCAATGCCCTGCTGCGTGGCGTAATGCCGCGCCGCGTCGAGTGCCTCCGACCGGCCGACCGCACCGACACCGACCCAGCCCACCGCCGCTGTCAGTGCCAGTGCGGCAGGCAACCGGCTGCGCCGCCAGAGCGCGCTGGCCAGCAGACCTGCGATCAGCAGCCCGGTCAGCGGCAGATCGATGATGAAGGTGGTGCCCCAGCCGAAACGGCGGTCGGAGAACGGCGCCAGGATGAGGGTGCCGAACTGGGTGATCAGGTCGCCCAGGATGTGGATGGCGATGCCGCCGCAGGCCAGCGCGTACAGCGCGCGCCCGTCGATATGCCGCGCGCGCAGCAGCCGCGGCATCAGCCAGGCGATCAGCAGCGCCCACAGCGGCAGCAGGATGACCGAATGGGTGAGCCCGCGGTGCCCGCGCAGATACGCGAGATCGGACACGAAGTTCAGTACGAAATCGAAATCCGGGAAGGTGGCTGCGACGGTGGCGGTGGCCACCGCCTGCCATACCTGGGGCTGGCCCGGCCCGACAGGCGTTCGTGCCATGAGACGTCCAAGAACCGCGCCGGACAGCGCGTGAGTCAGGGTATCCAAAACATCCTTTCGGTCAGATCAGGCGGACACGCGCCGCCGATGGAACAGTGAACGACACACTGCGCGCCATTGCTGGCGCAGTGCACAACAAACCGGCGTATACTGCCGCTCCGATTCGCTTCATGGCTTGTTGATGGAATCCGCTACCGCGCTCATCGATTTGCAAGCTTCGCGCGACCCTACCCGACTGCGCGAAATCCCGTACAACTACACCTCGCTGTCCGACCGCGAAATCGTCATCCGGTTGCTGGGCGCCCCGATGTGGGACCTGCTGGTCAGCCTGCGCGACGAACGCATGACCGGCCGCTCGGCCCGCATGCTGTACGAAGTGCTGGGCGACATGTGGGTGGTCCAGCGCAATCCCTACCTCGAGGATGACCTGCTGGACAACCCGAAGCGGCAGGCCGCGCTGGTCGGTGCGCTGCAGCATCGGCTACGCGAGGTCGATCTGCGCCGCCGTCCGGGCATCGATCCGGTCGCCCGCGAACGCGACCGCAAGGTGGGCGAGCTGGTCGAGGCCACGCGTACCGCCATTCTCGATTTCGACGCCCGCTTCGAAGACACCCGTCGCCTGCGCAGCCGCATCCGCCGCGTGCTGGGTCGCCACACCCGCGACGCCAATATCGCGTTTGACGGTCTGGCGCGGGTCGCTCACGTGACCGACGCCACCGACTGGCGGGTCGAGTACCCGATGGTGGTGCTCTATCCGGACACCGAAGACGAGATCGCGCCGCTGGTGCGGGGCTGCATCGAACTCGGTCTCACCATCATCCCGCGCGGCGGTGGCACCGGCTATACCGGTTCCGCGGTGCCGCTGTCGGCGAAATCCGCGGTCATCAACACCGAAAAGCTGATCGACCTCGGGTCGGTCGAGCCCATGGTGCTGCCCGGCCTGTCCGAGCCCTACGCCACGATACGCACCGGTGCCGGTGTGGTCACCCGCCGGGTGATGGATGCCGCCGAGCACGCCGGTCTGGTATTCGCCTGCGATCCGACCTCGGCCGATGCCTCCTGTGTCGGCGGCAACATCGCCACCAATGCCGGCGGCAAGAAGGCGGTGCTGTGGGGCACCGCGCTCGACAATCTGGCCAGCTGGCGCATGGTGGATGCCGATGGCTGGCCGATGGAAATCACGCGGCTGGATCACAACCTCGGCAAGATCCACGACGCGCCGCGGGTGCGCTTCGCCGTCCAGCGCTTCGACGCCGACGGCCGCACGCCGCGCGGCGAAGCCGAGATCATCGAAGTGCCCGGCGCCACCTTCCGCAAGGTCGGCCTGGGCAAGGACGTGACCGACAAATTCCTCGCCGGCCTGCCCGGCGTGCAGAAGGAAGGCTGCGACGGCCTGATCACCAGCGCGCGCTGGATCCTGCACAAGCTGCCGCCGGTCACCCGCACCGTCTGTCTGGAATTCTTCGGCCAGGTGCGCGAGGCGGTGCCGGCCATCGTGGACATCAAGGACTACCTCGACGGCCTGCCCAAGACCGGCAGCGCCCGCGTCATGCTGGCCGGTCTCGAGCACCTGGACGAGCGCTACGTGCGCGCGGTCGGCTACGCCACCAAGGCGCGCCGCCACGGCCGGCCCAAGATGGTGCTGATCGGTGACATCGTCGGCGACGACGAAACCGCGGTCATGAACGCCGCCTCGGAAGTGGTGCGCCTGTGCAACCAGCGCAGCGCCGAAGGCTTCATCGCGGTGTCGGCCGAAACGCGCAAGACCTTCTGGCTGGACCGCGCGCGAACCGCCGCCATCGCCCGCCACACCAACGCGTTCAAGATCAACGAAGACGTGGTCATCCCGCTGCCGCGCATGGGCGACTACTGCGACGGCATCGAGCGCATCAACATCGAACTGTCGATCGCCAGCAAGCTCCGGCTGTGCGACGCGCTGGCCGGATTCCTGAGCGGTGAACTGCCGCTGCACGCCGGTGACGCGAATGTCGACGCCGATCAGCTGATCGGCGACCGCCGCGCACAGGCGCTGCAGCAGGTGGCCGCGGTACGTGGCCGCTGGCAGTGGGTGCTGGACAATCTCGACATGCCGCTGGAGCGCGCCGAGCCGCTGCTCATGTCGCTGGGCGTGGACATGGCGCCGCTGGCCAACCGCGCGGCCAGCCCGACGCTGTTCCACCGGCTGCAGGACTATTCGGTACGCGTGTCGTGGAAGCGCGAGCTGAAACCGCTGCTGGACGAGATTTTCGACGGCACGCTGTTCCGCCCGACCCAGGAGCGCATCGAAACGATACGGAAAGAGATGCTGCGCGGCCGCGTGTTCGTCGCGCTGCACATGCACGCCGGCGACGGCAATGTGCACACCAACATTCCGGTCAATTCCGACAACTACGGCATGCTGCAGGAAGCCAATGCCGCGGTCGCCCGCATCATGGCGCTGGCGCGCTCGCTGGGCGGTGTCATTTCAGGCGAGCACGGCATCGGCATCACCAAGCTCGAATTCCTGACGCCGGAAGAACTGGCGCCCTTCGTCGACTACAAGCAGCGCATCGATCCGAACGGCCATTTCAACGCCGGCAAGCTGCTGCCCGGCGGCGACCTCAGCCGCGCCTACACGCCGTCCTTCTCGCTGCTGGGCACCGAGTCGCTGATCATGGAAATGAGCGACATCGGCGGCATCGCCCACTCGATCAAGGACTGCCTGCGCTGCGGCAAGTGCAAGCCGGTGTGCTCGACCCATGTGCCGCGCGCCAACCTGCTGTACTCGCCGCGGAACAAGATTCTCGCCACCTCGCTGCTGATCGAGGCCTTCCTGTACGAGGAACAGACCCGGCGCGGCGTGTCGCTGCGCCACTTCGACGAGTTCGGCGACGTGGCCGACCACTGCACCGTGTGCCACCGCTGCGAGAAACCCTGTCCGGTGGACATCGACTTCGGCGACGTGTCGATCGCGATGCGCAACGCGCTGCGCAAGCAGGGCAAGCGCAAGTTCAACCCGGGCACCGCCGCGTCGATGGCTTTCCTGAACGCGACCGATCCGGCCACCATCAAGGCGCTGCGCGTGGCCATGATGGGCGTGGGCTACAAGGCGCAGCGGCTGGGCCACACCGTGGGCAAGGCGCTCGGCCTGGTGGACCGCCAGACCAAGGCACCGCCGCCCACGCTGGGCAAGCCGCCGGTCAAGGCGCAGGTAATCCATTTCATCAACAAGCCCATGCCCGGCAACCTGCCCAAGCGCACCTCGCGCGCGCTGCTGGACATTGAGGACGCCGCGGTGGTGCCGGTCATCCGCAACCCGCAGCGCACCGCGGACGAGCAGGAAGCGGTGTTCTACTTCCCGGGCTGCGGCTCGGAGCGCCTGTTCTCGCAGGTGGGTCTGGCGACCCAGGCCATGCTCTACCACGTGGGCGCCCAGACCGTGCTGCCGCCGGGCTATCTGTGCTGCGGCTATCCGCAGACCGCGGGCGGCAACGCCGAAAAGGGTCAGGAAATCAGCACCTCGAACCGGGTGCTGTTCCACCGCGTGGCCAACACGCTGAACTACCTCGACATCAAGACGGTGATCGTGTCCTGCGGCACCTGCATGGACCAGCTGCAGCAATACGAATTCGACAAGATATTCCCCGGCTGCAGGCTGCTCGACATCCACGAATACCTGATGGAAAAGGGCGTGAAGCTGGAGGGCGTGCAGGGCGTGCGCTACATGTACCACGACCCCTGCCACACGCCGATGAAGACGCACGCGCCGCTCAAGGTGGTGAATCAGCTGGTGGGCACCGCCGACGGCAGCAAGATCGCGCTGAACGACCGCTGCTGCGGCGAAAGCGGCACGCTGGCGGTCAGCCGGCCGGACATTTCGACCCAGGTGCGTTTCCGCAAGGAAGAGGAAATGCGCAAGGGGGCGGACGCGCTGCGCGCCGACGGCTTCAACGGTGACGTGAAGATCCTGACCTCCTGCCCGTCCTGCCTGCAGGGTCTGTCGCGCTACGACAACGACAGCAGCACCCAGGCCGACTACATCGTGGTCGAAATGGCGCGTCATCTGCTCGGCGAGGACTGGGCCGCCCGCTACATCGAACAGGCCAACGCCGGCGGCATCGAGCGCGTACTGCTCTGAGGCCCGACCCGAGCCGGCTCCGCGCTGCGGAGCGCTTTCTGTCTGCCGGCGGCGCACCTGCCGCCGGCGCATACCCGGCAGCGCCACAAGCGCTGCCGGGCCCCCGCTTCAGCGACGCTGCGCGGCGGCCGCGCCGTCACGCAGTTCCTGCATGAAATTCTCGAGCACCCGCTCCTCCGCCGCTCCGCCCGGTGCGATTTCCAGCTTCATCGATTCATTTCCGGCCATGCGCTGATCCCGGGCGCAGACGGCGGTCGCAAGCATGGTGCCGAAGCGCTCTGAACGGCCTTCCTGCTGCAGATAGCGGTTCTGCACCCGGTAGGCCTCGCGCTCGGAACGCAGCGTGGCATTGCAGTCGTGCTGGTAGAGCGCGCCCTTCTGCCGAGCTTCGAGCACGTGCACGAATTCATGCACCAGAAAGGAATTGTCGGCCGGGTTGTCCAGATCGAGGTCTGCGCGGATCAGGATCTGTTCGCGGTCGTGGTCGTACAGCGCCACCAGTTTTTCGCACTCGCGCGGCTCGTCCGGACACGCCTCCTCGACCAGTGCAGCCGGTGTCATCAGCCGCAGGGTCGGCAGATCGGCCAGCGGTACTTCGGGATAGCCGGACAGCGCAGACGCGACACCCAGCAGATAGGACAGCAGAACGGAATCGGCCATGGCAGAGCTCCGGCGCGGATCGATGCGGTTCGGACATCGCACGCGCAAAACCGTTTCCGGAATCTCCGGCACACTGCCGACATGCCCGCAGCCCCCGGGCTGCCGAACTCGGGCACGTCGCCCGTGTCGGAGCACGCGTGCGATGCAAGAATGCGCCGGTCGCACCGCCCCTGCAAGCCAGCCCGAAACGGAGTCCGCCATGTTTTCGAGTTCGTCCGCACTGCGTCAGATCGCCGCCGCTGTCTGCACCCTCACCGCCCTGGCCGCCCAGGCCCTGCCCGCCGACCCTGGCGCACCGGCCAACCGTCCGGGCCAGCCACCACGTCTGACGGGAAGCTGGAGCTGGACCGATCCGCAGCAGTGCAGCGAAACCTACGAATACGCCGCCGACGGCAGCGGCCGGGTGAGCAGCGGGCAGGAGCGCGCGGAGATGGCCTACGTCTTCGACCCGGCGCCGCTGAAAGACGGCTTCTACCGGCTGGAAGCCACCATCACCCGCGACAACGGCGGACAGGACTGCGCCGGCTCCGGCAGCGACGACACCCATGAGCGCTACACCGTCTATCTGAAATTCCACCCGGACGGCGACCAGCACATCGTGTGCATGGAAGCGGATCTGAAACACTGCTTCGGCCCGCTGAAAAGAAGCCGCGGCTCCAGCCTCTGAAGGGGCCGCGCATGCTGCAGTGCCGGCGGACGGGCGGCGTCGCGCCGCCTACAATCGAAGCACGCCGTCACCGGAGTACGCCATGACCCCGCCCTCCTCCGTGCATCGCGCGCTGCTGTTCGGCGCACTGTGTCTGATGGCCCTGCCGGCCGCGGCACGGGTCAGTTCCGCCGGACCGCTGTCTGCGCCGCACATTGAAGGCCTGTGGCGCTGGACCGACGAAGCGCAGTGCGTCGAAAGCTACGAGTACCGCAGCGATGGCAGCGGCCGGGTGCTCAGCGGCGACGAAAGCACCGACGTGAGCTACGTTTTTTCGCCGGTGCCGGTGGCCGACGACTTCTTCGAACTGAACGTGACCATACGGCACAACTCGGGCGGCAAGGACTGTCTGGGCCAGAACGGTGACGACGCCGGCGAAACCTACCGGGTGTTCGTGCATTTCAGGCAGGGCGGCGACAGTCATCTGGTGTGCTACCGCCCGGACATGAGCCAGTGCTTCGGCCCGCTGCAGCGCCAGCCGCGCTTCTGAAACGATGATCCGGCGCCTCTGCCTGCTCGCAGTGACCGTGCTGACCGCCTGCGCCTACGGTGGCGGCGGCGCGCCGGACGGGCGCTGGCGGATTCATGAAATCGGCGAACTGAAGGTGCCGGCCGACGTCGACGCCCACATCGAATTCCTGCCGGATGGCCGACTGGCCGGACGCGGGGGCTGCAACCGCTACACCGGCAGCTGGGCGCGCGCAGGACACGAAATGCGGCTCGGCCGGATCGCCGCCACCCGCATGGCCTGCATGGGGCCGGGCATGGCGATCGAAGCCCGGCTGTTCGAACTGCTGGACAAGGTGGTGCGCCAGGACAGGCCGGACGACCGGACACTGCATCTGGTGACCGGCGACGGCCGCCGCATCACTGCGACGCGCTGACGCGCCCCGGTGTCAGCGCAGCAGCACCTCAACCCGCGCCAGTTCGTCCGGCGTCGCCAGCAGCTTCACCACTTCGCGCAGATCGGCGCGATCGATGAAATGCGGCGCGCGGCTGGCCACGATTTCACGCCGCACCACGCCACCGAAACCGATCACGGTCGCGCCGGCATCACCGGCTTCGAGATCGGTAATGCCGTCGCCCACCATGACCAGCCGGTCGGCGCCCGCGCCCACACGGCGCGCGATTTCCGCCTTGCCACCGCTGCGCGCCAGCGGCGAGGCGGTGTCAAAGCCGGCGTAGTGGCCGGCGTCGTCGAAACGCAGATCGACCGCATGCACCCGTTCGCCAGGCACGCCGAGGAAGCCGGCGATGGCCAGCACCGCCTGCCGGATGCCGCCGCTCACCACATGCACCTCCCAGCCGAGTGCGGCCAGCGCGGCCACCGCCTGCGAAGCGCCGTCCACCCGGGTGTCGATGTAGAGCTGGCCGATCGCCGCCAGCGTGTCCGAGTCCGGCCGGATCAGGTCGAGCCGCGCGGCATAGGCCTCTTCCAGCCTGAGCCGGCCGTCCATCGCGGCGTTGGTCAGCGGCACCACCTGATCGACCACGCCGGCGCGTTCGGCCAGCACGTCGATGCCTTCTATCGTGGACAGCGTGCTGTCGCAGTCGAACAGAATGACCTGCTTCATGCGTCGGCTCCGGCCTTCACCGTGGCATAGCCCCAGTCCAGCCACGGGGTCAGCGCCACCACGTCCTCGGTATTGACGGTGGCGCCGCACCAGATGCGCAGGCCCGGCGGCGCGTCGCGGTAGGCGGAAATATCGAAGGCGGCGTTCTCGCGTTCGAGCAGCGCGCACAGGCGCTGCACGATGGCCCAGCGCGCGTCCAGCGGCTGCGCCTCGAACCACGGGTCGGTGATCTTCAGACAGACCGAGGTGGGCGAACGCACGTCCGCGCGGTCGGCCAGAAAGTCCACCCAGCCGGTCTTCGCCACCCAGCTTTCGAGTGCGGCAAAGCTGGCCTGGCTGCGCGCGATCAGCGCCGGCAGGCCGCCGATGTCCTGCGCCCAGCGCAGCACGTCGATCTGGTCCTCGACACAGATCATGGACGGCGTGTTGATGGTGTTGCCCTCGAACAGGTCTTCGGTGAGCGTGCCCTTGTTCATCAGGCGGAACACCTTGGGGATGGGCCAGGCCGGCGTGTGGCGGTACAGCCGCTCGACCGCACGCGGGCTCAGCACGATCATGCCGTGCGCCGCCTCGCCGCCCAGCACCTTCTGCCAGGACCAGGTGGTCACGTCCAGCTTGTGCCAGGGCAGATCCATCGCGAACGCGGCCGAGGTGGCGTCGCAGATCGACAGGCCGGCGCGGTCGTCGGCGATCCAGTCGCCATCCGGCACGCGCGCGCCGCCCGAGGTGCCGTTCCAGGTGAACACCACGTCGCGGTCCCAGCTCACCGCCGACAGATCCGGCAGGCTGCCGTAGGGCGCAACCACCAGGCGCGCGTTCGCCAGCTTGAGCACCGGGCCGACGTCGGTCACCCAGTTGGCGCCGAAGGCTTCCCAGGCCAGGCAATCGACCTCGCGCTCGCCGAGCAGGGTCCACAGCGCCATTTCCACCGCACCGGTATCCGAACCGGGCACGATGGCGATGCGGTAGTCGTCCGGAATGCCCAGCACCTCGCGGCTGCGGACGATCACCTCCTTCAGCTTGGCCAGGCCTTCCTTCGCACGGTGGGAACGGCCGATGAAGGCGTCTTTCAGCACGTCCAGCGTCCAGCCCGGGCGCTTCACGCAGGGGCCGGAAGAGAAATACGGGCGGGCCGGACGGATTTCAGGCTTGGCGACGGTCATGGCGCTTTCGGGTCGGGCAGGGAAAGCGGCCGAGTATAGCCGCGGCGGCATTGCAGCGCAGCACGGCGGCGGCATCTGTGCCGCCCGGTCCGGCCCATCAGTGACCGGGACGACGGCCCGGGCAGGATCATGCGTAACACCGCCCTGGCCGGCGGTGAGGCAAGGCTTCAGTTCGTCGCGGCCAGCGGCAGGTTGAGCAGCAGATTCTGCGGCTTCATCTGCACCAGCCCGGCGTCATCCATGGCCAGCGCCATCCACACCGGCCGTGCTTCGCCATCGCGGCGCAGTTCGGCACGCAAGTCCAGCGGATCGACGAAATCGAGACGGAACAGTGCGACGATGCGCGCGGTCCGGTCGGGCGCCAGTTCACCGCCCTCGTACAGGGTGTTGAGCAGATCCATCGCCTCGCGGTCCAGCCCGATATGCCAGGCCCAGCGCTCGTCCCGGATGTCCTTCTGCGGCGCGATGCGTACCGCGCAGCCGTAGAAGTGGGCGATGAAGCGTTCCATCACGCGGCACAGCGCATCGAGGCCGGGCTGGCCGACATTGAGCGGCAGCACGGCGCGGCGCCCCACACGTTCGTACAGTTCGGCCGCGTTGGCCGGGTCGAGCACGTCGAGGTCGGCCCGGCGCGGCGCGCCCCCCGCCTGCAGGATGAGGCGACCGATGTTGCCGAAGCCACCCGTTTCGGCGTAGTCGCCCAGCAGCTCTGCGTCCGCCATCAGCACCCGGCCACCTTGTGGCGTGGCACGCTGGCTGCGGAAGAACAGCTCTGCGGCACGCCACATCAGCGGGTCGTCGCAGTCGTGCAGCAGGCCGTGCAGGATGAGTTCGGTCAGCTGCGGCACGAATACCGGCGCGATGCCGGACAGTCCGTCCAGGAACAGTTCCAGCCAGGCGGATTCGATGTCCGGCTGGGCCAGCACACGGTTGCGGAAAGCGACGAAGGCGAACCAGTTGTCGCGTGCGTCCGGATCGCGGATGGCCGCGATCTCGCCGTGTTCGACCACCCGCGCCGGCGAGTGATCGAGCGCGGCGACCAGCGCGCGCTCGGCCGGGCAGCTGTCATCGACCAGCGCCAGTTCGGGCCGCGCCAGCCAGGCGCGCAGCAGTTCATCGGTGACCAGCAGCCGCCCCGCCGCGGTGCGGCGCACCAGCGCATAGGGCGACTGCGGCCACCAGCGGTGTGTCATCCGCCGCGCACGAGCAGTTCGCCGCGTCCGGTCACGCCCGTGTCGCCCATGTAGCGACGGACGGTGCAGGCGCTGGCGTCGAGCGCGCCGAAGGCGCCGGGCAGGCCCTTCCAGCTCGCATACAGCAGGCTCAGGAAGCCCAGGCGGTGGCTGCCGCAATCGACGATGCCCGGCAGCATCTGCGCCGGCAGCGCGTTCAGGATGAGGGTGCCGCGCTTCATCAGATAGCCCGGATAGGCGCCCACCCTGCCGGCCACCGCGATGGTGCCGGCAATCATGCGGGCACCGCAGTAGTCGCCGGCATTGCCGCTGACCAGGATCTGGCCGCGGCGCATGCGGTCGCCCAGGCGCTCGCCGGCATTGCCGCCGACCAGCAGCAGGCCACCCGCCATGCCCTTCATTTCGCCCGGAATCGCGGCACCGGCGAAATCGGCCACATCGCCGGTCACCTCGATGCGGCCGCGCTTCATGCCGGTACCGCAGAAGGCACCCGCGCCGCCCTTCACCACGATATCGCCGCCGAGCAGGCCCTGGCCGACATAGGCGCCGGCATCCCCCTCGACCGTCACCCGGCCGGACTTCATGCCGGCACCGATGCGCTCGAGCTTCGAACAGTCGCCACGGAACACCACATCGCTGCTGTCGTCGCCCGACAGCTCGAACAGGTCGTCCACCCGCACCGTCCGCTTGCCGACCGACAGCGTCAGCGCCGCAATGTCGGCCAGCGACAGTCCGGCGAGCGCGGTCGGATTCAGGCTGCCTACGTCCACGCGCTGGGCCGGCGCACTGCGCAGTGCAAGAACCAGAGCACTCATTTCAGAATCTCCCGCAGGTGGTACTGGAACTGGCCGAGCTTGCCGCCATAGTTGCCGGCGGACAGTCGGCGGATGCCGCCGGCCGCGCCGATCTTGCACACTTCGCGCATGCCCACTTCCATCGCCTTCTTGACCGATGCGTCGGTCAGGCCGTCGATCACGATCTCCAGCACCGCGCCGATGCGCTCGTCCAGTTCGGATTTGGTCGCGCCGCGCAGCGTCGGGCAGAAAGCGTCATTGGTCGAGGCGGACAGCGCCTTGTACTTGGAACCGACCTTGGAACCGGAGCGCACCACGCCGCCCGGGAAAGGCATCACGACGTCGGTCAGCTTGCGCATTTCACGGATGGCCGCCTCGCAGGCTTCCAGCGCCTGCACCTGGGTGTCGGCCAGCACCAGGAAGTTGCCACCGCCCACCGACTTCACCATGCGCGCGGTGTCCTGCACCAGGAATTCGCCATCCATGACCGGCACCCGCCAGTAACGCTTGCCGGCGATCTGCTTCGAGGTCTGGAAGCCGTCGCCGAAGAAACGCAGCGTCTTGCCCAGCGGTACCGGGTCGCCCTCTTCCAGGCCGGCGAAGATGGCGCTGGTCGGGCTGGTGAGCACGCACTGGCCCACCCGCCGCTCGATCTGCTTGATCAGCTCCTTGCTCGACACCGCGAACAGCAGCACCGACACGCCCGGACGGCCGTCCGGCGTTTCGGCCGGCGACAGCAGGCGCTCGATGCCCGCCTCGGCGCCGCAGGCGATGACCGAGGTCGCGAAACCGGTCATCGCATTGGCCGAATTGAGCGCCCAGGTTTCGTTGTAGGCGGTGATGATGAGGCGTATGCCCCGCATGCCGAACGCTTCGGCGAAGGTATCGTCGATCGATACACCGTTGATGATCATGGGCTCAGCTCCGCTTGCCGCAGGCGTGGGGAATCAGCTTCGAACCGCCACCGCATTCGCACAGTTCGTCGTCGCTGATCTTGAAGTTGTTCATGCGCACCGAATGGAAACGGCGGAAATAGGGTTCGATCTTCTTCTCGATGCCGCGATCGAACTCCGGCTTCACCACGTGGGTGTTGCCGCGCACCACCTTCACCACCTTGCCGTCGCGCACCACCAGTTCACCGTCCTTGAACACCAGATCCGGCTTCTCGAACATGCGCTCGCGGTCGGCGTTCTCGGTGTAGACCACGATGTCGGCGGCCGCGCCCGGCGCCAGATGGCCGCGGTCGGTCAGGCCCAGGATGCGGGCCGGCGCGGCGCGGGTCATGATGGCGATCTCGTACAGCGAGTACTCACGCTCCAGCGCGGCCAGATTGCTCATCGCCTTCGCGTCCGGATTGATGGTGTCCAGCATCGCGTTGCGGAAGCTGCGGTCGGTCAGCAGCTTGATCAGGTGCGGGTAGGTCGTGAACGGCGCGCCGTTCGGGTGATCGGTGGTCAGGAAGATGCGCCACGGATCATCGACCATCAGGAAGATTTCCAGGCCGATCGCCCACTGCAGCGCATTGACGAAGTTCTGGTCCTTGTACTTGAACGGCACCACGCCGCAGCCGGCTTCCATCTCGATGTCCATCACCGCCGACTTCTTCGGCGACGCGAACGCGGCGTTGCGGTACTGCGACATGTTGTCGCCGGAGGCGGTCACGGTCTGGCCGAACAGCACCTGGCCGACGTCGGCACTGACGTTCTTGTGCCGGTTGATCGCCTCGGCGATGCGGGCAGCACCCGACGAGAACTTGCGGTCACCCTCGGTTCCGTAGCTGTGGAACTGGATGTGGGTCATGTGGATGGGCCGGCCTTCCGCCGCTTCCATCGTCGCCAGCGTGGTGTCCACGTTGCCGGCCACGCCCAGATTGCTCGCATGCACGTGCAGCGGATGCGGCACGCCCAGCTCATGCACCGCGCGGGTGAGGGTCTGGATGATGCGGCGCGGGGTCACGCCGTAGTAGGCGTTCTGTTCGTCCAGATCGAGCTTGCGCTGGTTGAACTTGAAGGCCGAAATGCCGCCCGGGTTCACCACCTTGATGCCCAGGGTCTGGGTCGAGTGCAGGATCCAGGCGACGTAGTCGTTGATGCTCTTCTGGTCTTCGTTGGCCACCAGCATGCGCAGCAGGAAATCGTCGCTGCCCAGCATGGCGTAGCCGCCGGTATCGATGATGGGCGTATCGCCCATTTCCATGTGCGCCTGGCGGGCGTTCATCGGAATGATGGCCGGCTCGAAGCAGGAGGTGTAGCCCATTTCGGCATAGCGGTAGCCGGCAGCCAGCGTGCCCGGCGCGCAGTAGCCGCAGCTCGAACGGGTGATTTCGGTGCGCGCCACCGGGTCGCCGCGATGGTCTTCCGGCAGCATTTCGCGGGCGATGTTCACCTTGCCGCCGCCGATGTGGGTGTGCATGTCGATCGCGCCCGACATGACCACCCGGCCCGACACGTTGTACTCGGCGCTCACCTTGTCGCCGTCGGCCAGCGCGGCGACGATGCGGCCATCCTTCACGTAGATGTCGCGCACCTGATCGTTGATGCCGTTCGCCGGGTCGATCACCCGGCCTCCTGTCAGCTTGATGACGCTCACGCGCTCACCTCCTTCAGTTGTGCGGTGATGGCGGCCGCCACCTTCGCAGCGGACGGCAGGCGGGTCGCGCGCAGCGCGCGCAGCGGCAGTGCCGCACCCTTGTCGCCGCGGAAGAAGTGCCCGACGTGATGTACGCCCGGCGTCGACACCGGGATGAACACCTCAGGCTCGTGCTCCAGCTTCAGCGTGGGCGGCGCAATCACCACCTTCGCCTCCGGCGGCGGCGGCGTCTTGTCGTTCAGCGCGCTGATCCACACCACGGTATCGGTTTCGCCCTGCTCGACCAGACGGGCGGCGCCGTTGTGCACCGGGTCGTACAGCGGAATGCCGCTGGCAAAACTGGTGCGCATCGGGTAGCCGGTCTGCCAGGCGTGCACCATGGAGGCGTTCAGTTCGCCGTCGGCACCACCCAGACCCAGGCCGTTCGATCGGGTGCTCACGTTCAGCGTGCGTACCGCGCTCATGATGGCGTTGATGTTCAGATCCACCTGGGACGGCTCGAAATCGCCCGCAATCCACACCAGCACCGAATACTTCGCCGCGCGCAGCGCATCCGCCAGCGCCTGCCAGCGAGCAAGCTCGATGCCCAGCGGCGCAGCCTCGCTCACCGGCTGCTTTGCGAGCAGCGCGTTCAGCGTGGACAGCGCTTCCGGCATGCGGGCGCGGTCGAAGTCGAACACCTCGGGCGCGCGACCGTCCGGCGACTGCCCGGCCGCGGTGTTCAGCCCGCCACCCAGATAGACGATGCGGCGCGCCGCCGGCGCCGGCTCGAACATCGCCTCGTCGTTCCACACATAGCGCTCGAAGAAGCGCGAGGCCTTGCTCACGACATCGGTGCCCACCAGCACGATCAGGTCGGCGCGGTTCTTCACCTCGGCCAGCGTGGTGGTCACATAGCCCACGTCCTGCACCACCCGGGTCGAACGCCAGCCGATCTCGGAATACAGATGGTCGACCACGCCGCCCGCGGCATCGGCCAGTTCCATCACTTCACGCATGCCGCCCACGTCCAGCGCCATGCCGGCAAACACCGGCTGCGCCGACGCCTTCACGCGGCGGGCCACCTCTGCGCAGGCCGCTTCCAGGCTGGCCGGCTGGCCACCCACGCGCGCGCTGGCGCCGTCGTGCGACACGCCCAGACGCGCGAAGCCGGCCTGCGCCTTCGCACAGCCGCCGCCCACCACCGCGAGTGCTTCGCCGGCGGTGTCCACGCTCAGATCGTCACAGGCCAGTCCGCAGAAGGGACAGGCCACCTCGGTGACGACGGTCGAACTCGCTTCATTCGTCATGAGTCATCCGTTTCATCAGGTTAAATCGAACCCGCAGTCTGTAACGATACAACAAGCCCGAAACCCAGGTAGGACGCGCCTGAGCGCGCCGCACCGCAGCATCCGGAGCGCACGATCCATCCTGGTCAACCTGTTTCACATGCGTAGCAGCGCGATCCATAAACGACCGACACCGGGAACTTGCGAAGCCGCCGGTGCCATCGCTGCGAGTCGCTTGCCTGACCGGCGCCCGAATTTGGGATAATCCGCCCCTCTTCACACGACCCTGCCTCCGGATGAACGCTCCGCACGCGACCGCCAACGCCCTGCAAGTCCGGGCCCCCGCGCGCCTGCACATGGGTTTCGTGGATCTCGACGGCAGTCTGGGCCGCCGTTTCGGCAGCGTCGGGCTGACGCTTGACGGACTGTTCACGACGGTCCGGGTCAGCCCTTCCGACACCCTTGAAGTCAGCGGACCGGACGCCGAACGCGCCCGCCGCTACGCCGCTGCGGTCAGCGAACGCTTCGGCCTGCCGCCGGCGCGGATCGACATTACCGGCGCCATCCCGTCTCATTCCGGCCTGGGCTCCGGCACGCAACTTGCTCTTGCGGTGGGCGTAGCGCTGGCCCGTTTCCATGGCGTGACAGTCCGCTCCCGGGACGTGGCTCACCTGCTCGATCGTGGCGCACGTGGCAGCATCGGCATCGGCAGCTTTGACGGCGGCGGCTTCATCGTCGATGGTGGTCGGGGCGCGCTGGATGCGCCGCCGCCCATCGTGTCGCAGATGCCTTTTCCTGACGACTGGCGCCTGGTGCTGATATTCGACCGGGCGGCACACGGCCTGCACGGCGCAGCGGAGAAGGAGGCCTTCAGGGTGCTGCCGCCCTACCGGCCCGGTCTGGCTGACCGGCTGAGCAGGCTGGTGCTGATGCGGGCACTGCCGGCGCTGGCTGAGCGCGACATCGAGCTGTTCGGTGCCGCGATCAACGAACTGCAGCACTGCGTAGGCGACTATTTCGCGCCGGCGCAGGGCGGCCGCTACACCAGCCGTCTGGTGAGTGAAGTCGCGGAATTCATGGCTGCGCAGGGTGCCGCCTGCATCGGCCAGAGCTCATGGGGACCGACCGGTTTCGCGCTGGCCGCCTCGGAGCAGGAAGCACAGGCCCTCGTGGCTTCGGTACGCGCCCGGTACGGGCAGGCTGAAGGGCTGGAACTGATGGTATGTGCTGCGCGCAACGAAGGCGCGCAGTGGAGCGAACTGCCGGGCTGAAGCCTCAGGTGCAGGCCGGGAACAAGGAACGGACGCGCGTGCGCATCCGGTGAGGCGTCGAGAAAAGACGTAACAGAGAAGCCAGCCTTCGGGCGGAAAGAGCGAGAGAGACCATGGAAAACCCGTACATCCTGCACATGTTCAGCCCCACCAACAACATCAGCCCCTTCGATGTGAACATGGCGTGCGACGCCGGTTTTCAGGTGCTGATGCCCTACTCCGGTGTCGGTCTGGACCAGATCTACGGCCTGACCCAGGACGCCATCTTTTCGCGTGGCCCCAATGGCGTGAAGCGCACCGGCATCTTCATCGGCGGTCGAGACATCGGCATGGCCGCCGACATGCTGGACGCCTGCCGCGGCGCCATGGTGCCGCCGTTCGAGGTGTCGGTGTTCGCCGACCCGTCTGGCGCCTTCACCACCGCCGCTGCGCTGGTCGCCTGCGTTGAGCGCCAGCTGCGCAAGGCCCACAACACCGAACTCGAAGGCAAGACCGTGCTGGTGCTGGGCGGTACCGGCCCGGTCGGCACCGCCGCCGCAGTGCTGGCGTCCAGCGCCGGCGCCAAGGTGCTGGTCGGCAGCCACTCCAGCGCGATGCGCGCCCGCGTCGCCTCTGAAGTGGTGAATGCCCGCTACGGCTCGTCGGTCGAGCCGGTCGAAGCCGGCTCCAACGAACAGAAGGAAGGCCTGATGCCTCAGGCCAACGTCATCCTCTGCACCGCCAAGGCCGGCATCCAGGTGCTGAACAAGATCCAGCTGCAGAACGCGAAGTCGCTGCTGGTCGCCGCCGACGTGAACGCGGTGCCGCCGGCCGGCATCGAAGGCCTGGGCGTGATGGACGACGGCAAGCCGCTGGAATCCGGTTCTGGCAAGGCAGTGGGCATCGGCGCACTGGCCATCGGCAACGTGAAGTACCTGTGCCAGCGCGGCCTGTTCCAGCGCATGATCAACACCGACAAGCCGGTCTATCTGGACTTCCGCGACGCCTTCGCGACCGCCCGTCAGCTGGTTGCCTGAGTCCGGTCCGGCTCCCTCGGAGCGGCGGTCGGTGTCGCACTGGCTCATCGTGGCAGGCAGCGCGAGACCGCTCGCGCAGGCCTGCGTCGACGCCGGCATGAGCTGTGACGTGATCGACCCCTGGGGCGACACCGACACCCGCGCACTGGCCCGTCGCCATGCACGAATCGAAGCCGGCGAGACCGGCTTCGGTGCTGCACTCGTTGCGCAGGTTGAGCGGATGGCCGCCGATGGCGGGTGGGACGGCATTGTCGCGGGCTCCGGATTCGAGGCCCGCCCTGCGCTGCTCGACACGCTGTCGGCGATCGCACCGGTGTTCGGAAACGATGCGGACACCGTGGCTCGCTGCAAGCAGCCGCTGACCGTGCACCTGCTCGCGACCGCCAGCGGCTGGCGCACACCGGAGGTCAGGCTGGACGGCAAGGCGGGCGTCGGTTGGCTGATCAAGCCACTGGGCGGCTGCGGCGGACTGGGCGTGCGGCAGGCTGCGCCTGACGAAGTGATTCCGCCCGCTCACTACGGGCAGCGTTTCATTGCCGGGCAGGCCGCATCGCTGCTTTTCCTGGCCGACGGCCGGCAGGCACGCATCGTCGGACTGAGCCGGCAGGCGCCCGGCAGTCCGGCCGGCGCCTACGTATGGTGCGAAGCGACCGCCGACCTGAGCTGCCTCGACACGCCCGGCGACCGGCTTGCGATGGCGCTCGACGCGCTGGTCGGCAAACTGGGACTGATCGGGCTGAACGGCATCGATCTGGTGATCGACGACGAGGGCGACGCGATACTGATCGAGATCAATCCGCGCCCCACGGCAACCATGATGCTGTACGGCGATCGGGTGGACCGCGGGCTGTTCGCCGCCCATCTGGACGCCTGTCGCGGCCGCCTGCCGGAAGTCAGGCCTGCGGGAGGCCCGGTACGCGGGCTGCGCGTGGTGTATGCGCCACACGCGGTGAACATCGGCGAAGCACAGGACTGGCCTGCATGGTGCAGCGACCGTCCGGAGGCGGGCAGCCATGTGCCTGCCGGCGCACCGCTGTGCACGGTGCACGCCGAAGCGGTCGATGGCGAAGGCGCCAGCGCGCTGCTGAAGCAGCGCGAACATGCGCTTCTGAGCACGTCCGGTTTCGCCAGCGAAGCCGGGCAGATGATGACAACAGTCTTTTCCTGAGGAGAACGAGATGAGCAATCCCGAACACGGACCGGTGCTGACCGGCGTCCAGCCCAGCGTGGGCAAGCATGTGATGGCCCTGGTCGAGGGCCTGGTACGCGACGCCGACGCGCTGCGCGTCAAGGTCGACGCACTGCCCGGTGGCGGCCGCGTGATCGACGCCGGCATCAATGTGCCGGGCGGCATCGAAGCCGGCCGCCGCATCACCGAAATCTGCATGGGCGGCCTCGGCACCGCCACCTTCAACACCCGCGAAGCGCACTGGCCGCTCATCATCAACGTGCATTCCACCCACCCGGTGGTTGCCTGTCTGGCCAGCCAGTACGCCGGCTGGAGCCTGTCGCACGGCGAGGGCAAGGACGCCTTCCACGCACTGGGTTCCGGCCCGGGCCGCGCGCTGGCGGTGAAGGAGCCGCTGTACAAGGAGCTGGGCTACAAGGACGACGCGAAGCACGCGGTGCTGGTACTGGAAGTCGACCGTCAGCCGCCGGCCGAAGTGCTGGCCAAGATCCGCCGCGACTGCAATGTGCCGGACGACGGCGTCACGATCATCCTGACCCCGACCCGCAGCCTGGCCGGCACCGTGCAGGTGGTGGGCCGCGTGCTCGAAGTGGCGCTGCACAAGGTGCACGCGCTCGGCTTCCCGCTGCAGCAGATCGTCGATGGCTCGGCCAGCGCGCCGATCGCGCCGCCGGCGCCCGACTTCCTGAACGCGATGGGCCGCACCAACGACGCCATCCTGTTCGGCGGTGTCGCCCAGCTCTACGTCGACTGCGAAGACGACGCCGCGGCCGATCTGGCGCAGAAGCTGCCCTCTTCCGCGTCGCGCGACTACGGCCGCCCGTTCGCCGAAGTGTTCAAGGAAGTGAAGTACGACTTCTACAAGATCGACCCGATGCTGTTTGCGCCGGCCCGCGTGGTGGTGAGCAATCTGCGCACAGGCAAGAGCTTCCGCGCCGGCCAGATCAATACCGAACTGCTGGCCAAGTCCTTCGGCGAGGGCAAGTAAGCCCGTGGCTTCGTCGCACCCGGCGAGTCAGGCGAGGCCCTCGCCTGACATCGCCATCGTCACCGACGATCCGGGCTGGCACGGCAAGCGCCTGGTCGAGGCCTTCCGCGCGCGCGGTTTAAGCGCGCGCTATGTCGCGCTCGGCGAGTGCCACATCGACCTGCAGCGCGGCATTTCCGGCGTGGTGATGCCCGGCTTCGAGCAGGCACTGCCGCAGGCGGTGTTCGTGCGCGGCGTCGCGGGTGGTTCGCTGCAGCAGGTGGTGCTGCGCATGGATTTCCTGCACTACCTCGGCGAGCTGGGCATACCGGTCTACAACCACGCACGCGCGATCGAGAAGAGCGTGGACAAGGCGATGACCAGCGTACTGCTGCATCACGCCGGCATCCCGACACCGCCGACCTGGGTGACCGAGCAGGAAGCCGAGGCGCGCGCGGTGCTGATGCGCGAGTTCGCGGCCGGCCATGACGTGCTGGTAAAACCGCTGTTCGGCTCGCAGGGCGAAGGCATCGTGCGGCTGAAGGCCGGCGACGCGCTGCCGGCGGCGGAAACGCTGGGCAATGTCTGGTACATGCAGCGCTACAGCGCGCGCTCGCGCGACAGCGTGGGCGAGTGGTCGGACTGGCGCGTCATGGTGATCGCCGGCCGGCCGGTGGCCGCCATGCTCCGCCGGGGCAAGAGCTGGCTCAATAACGTCGCCCAGGGCGGCATGTGCGAAGCCATTCCGGTGTCGCCGGACGACGCGCTGATGCGGCTGGCGGTGGACGCCACCCGCGCCTGTGGCATGGACTACGCCGGCATCGACATCCTGCGCGACGACCACGGCCAGCTCACCGTGCTCGAAGTGAACAGCATCCCGGCCTGGAAAGGCCTGCAGGGCGTCACCAGCCTGAACATCGCACAGGCGCTGGCCGACGACCTGATCACGCGCATTCCGCGCGCGGGCGAAATCGCGTGCTGAACGCGCTGAGCCCCGAAACGCTGGAAGCGCTGTTCCGCCGTGCCTGCCGGCTCGACGTCGAAGCGCTCAAGCCGGGCAATGTCGGTCTGCACGGCGACGGCCATCGCATGCAGGTGGCCGACTTCATCGCCAGCGCGGAGGCTGCAGCCACGCCACTGTGTCGCTCCGGCGCCACAGTCGGCGAACGCATCGAGGACGCGATGCGCGCGACCTGGGCGGCAGTGGGCTGCAACACCAATCTGGGCATCGTGCTCGGCTGCGCGCCGATTGCGCATGCCGCACTGCAACGCAAGCCGGACGAAACGCTGCGCCAGTCGCTGCAGCGCACACTGGCCGCGCTCGATGTCACCGACGCGTCACGTGCGTATGCGGCAATCCGTCTGGCGCATCCGGCCGGCATCGGGGAACGATCCGAACACGATGTGGCCGAAGCCCCGGCCATCACGCTGAAGCAGGCGATGGACATCGCGGCGCACCGCGACAGCATCGCGGCGCTGTACGCGAACGGACATGCATTGGTGTTCGATCATCTGTTGCCGAGATTTATTGCAGCGCGTCGTTCATGGTGCAGCGAAGCATGGGCAGGGACCACTGTGTTCATGTTCTGTCTCGCATTGATTCCCGACACCCACATCGCACGCAAACATGGTGCGGAAACGGCGCGTTCGATCCGCGAAAAAGGCGTGCAGATGTACGATCGGCTTGAACAATGCAGCGATCCGGTTATGATGCAAGACGCGCTGCTGGCATGGGATGAAGAGCTTAAAAACCACGGAATCAATCCCGGTACGAGCGCCGACCTCACCGTGGTGACGGCCTTTCTGGCCGGTGTGATCGAAGAAACCTGCGCACTGCGCGAGAAGAAGTTTTGATCCTGTGTTTCGCACCCCGGAACATGGGTTATCCACCCGGGGGGGGAAACCCCCTATAACTGCCTTGTAAATGAGGAGATTCAATATGGCGAAGATTAACGGTCTGCGTGTCGGCGAGTCCCTGGTTGGTGACGGCAACGAAGTTGCTCACATCGATCTGCTGATTGGCCCGCGCGGCAGCGCTGCCGAGACCGCGTTCGCGAACGCCCTGGTCAACAACAAGGATGGTTTCACCTCCCTGCTGGCCGTCGTTGCCCCGAACCTGGTCGTCAAGCCGGCCACCGTCATGTTCAACAAGGTGACCATCAAGGGCGCCAAGCAGGCTGTCCAGATGTTTGGCCCGGCACAGCGTGGCGTTGCCATGGCCGTGGCTGACAGCGTTGCTGACGGCACCATCCCGGCTGACGAAGCCGACGACCTGTTCATCTCGGTTGGCGTGTTCATCCACTGGCTGGCCGAAGACGACGCCAAGATCCAGGACTACAACTACCGCGCGACCAAGGAATCGATCGCACGCGCAGTTGCCGGCACCCCGACCGCAGCCGAAGTGGTTGCCAAGAAGGGCTCGGCCACGCACCCGTTCGCTGCCAACTAAGTCTTACGACCCGGTTACAGCGTACGTGCTGCAGACGCCTCCGGCCGCAAGGTCGGGGGCGTTTCTGTTTCCGGATGTCGAAAATTCTGACAAGCGCTTTCCCACGCGAACACGAATCTTCGTTAAATCAATGCCATGCCTGATTGGCATGACAGATGCTTCGAGCGCGGGCATGTTCTTACGGAGAAATGACATGCAAGCTCGCCCCATGCTCGCGGCCATCATGTTCGCTGCGCTGGGTGTGCCTTCCGTGCAGGCCGCCCTGCCCACCGGTACGCTCACCTTCCTGGAACCGACCGGAGCGGTACAGGCCGATGCCAGCATTGACGTGTGGGTGCGTCTGACGCTCGACAGCAGTTCGGCGCCACTTTTGCTCAACAACGCGCTACCCAATTACGGCGCACTGCTGGCGGATGTCGATAACGACTTCTTCACCCACTGGCTGAGCATCAACTCGGCCATCACGAATACGGCATACGAGTGCAGCGGCACTTTCGACCCGTGCTCAGACAGTGCGCCCTACAAGTTTCACTTCAATCTTCCGCCGTCGGCCAGTTCCTTCAATTTCCAGAGCGACATCAGTCTGGCGCCGGGTCAGTCCATCGACTACAAATTCGGCACCTTCGTCCCGAGAAACGGCCCGGTCGCGCCGGGCAGCTATCGCTTCTTCGTTTCGTACGCAACGCTGTCCTTCCAGGGCTCGGGCTACCGGGTTCAGCTGACCGAGGAAGGCTTGCCCATGCTCGATGCGGCAGGGCGGCCGATCTACCAGCAGGCGGTGGACGAAAGCGGTGCGCCGCTGTTCGAGACACAACTGCTTCCGGTCTATCGACAGGCCGTCGATCAGTTCGGCGAGCCGGTTTTCGACAGCGAAGGCAATCCGGTCCATGAACAGGCGCTGGATGAATTCGGTGTCCCGCTGTTCGACGAGTCAGGCAACCCGATCTTCGTACATGCCACCGACGAATTCGGCCTGCCGATATTCCAGCAAGTCGACGTACCGGTTTTCCGCGTATTCGACGATCTGAACTATTACCACGACATCGCCAGATCGCCGTGCGGCGCCTTCGATGACGGCTGCGCGGGGTTCACGCGTACCGTGCTCGCCGTCCCCGAAGCCGAAACCTGGGCCATGATGCTGGCCGGACTGGGTCTGATCGGCCTGGCGGGCCGGCGCCGCCGGGTCTGAGCACGCAGCGGGGTCAGCCGTCCGCGCCCAGGGCATCTGCCAGGGCGAGCAGACTGTTCGCCGACAGGTCGACCGGCACCGCCGCCTGCGCTTCGCCAAGACCGGGCCCATGCTCGTCCGGGCGTGCGATGAAGGCGGTGCGCAGGCCGGCCGCGGCGGCCGCCTCCAGATCGGACGAATGGGCGGCCACCATCATCACTTCGTGGGGTGCCAGGTCGAAGGCATCGGCGGCCGACAGATAGACCACCGGTTTGGGCTTGTAGTCGCGCGCCAGTTCGGCCCCTGTGATCGCGTCCCACAGCAGGCCGTTGCGCCGCGCCAGATTCACCATCAGCGCGATATGGCCGTTCGAGCACGGCGCAAGCCGGTAACGCGCGCGCAGCCGCTGCAGGCCGGGCGCAACGTCCGGCCAGGCGTCCAGCCGGTGCCAGGCCAGGTTGAGATCCACCCGGATCGCCTCGGGCGTATCGTCCAGCCCGTGCTGTGCGAGCACGATATCCAGATTGCGCCGGTGCAGACGGTCGAGCTTGCAGAACGGAATGCGCCCGGCCCTCACTTCTTCCATCGCCGGCTGGTACTGCGCCCGCCAGTCGTCAGCAAAGGCATGGGGATCGACCCGCTCGCCGAACACCGCCGCGACCTCTCGTGCGATCGAGCCGCGCCAGTCTACAAGGGTGCCGAACACGTCGAACACCAGCGCACCGATCTGTTCCAGAGCCCTGTCCATGCCGTCCTTTCCCATCGTTGGCCGCACCGCGTGCGCCATGCGATTATCCGCGGCTCGACTGTTACGTGTTCACGGTGCATGAACCCGCCCGCCCTGCATATCCGGCCCGCCACGGCCGACGACGCAGCCGCCATCGCGCAACTGGTGAATGCCGCCTATCGACCGCCGGCAGGCAGCGGCGGCTGGACCCACGAATCCGCGCTGATCGGTGGCCCGCGCACCGGCATCGACGCGGTTGCGGCGCTGATCGCGGCGTCGGGCGCCGGCTCGGTCGTGCTGACCGGGCTGATGACCGGCACGCCGGTCGGCTGCGTGCGGGTCGAAACGGATGCGGACGGCGCCCACATCGGCATGCTCGCGGTTTCACCCGCGCAGCAGACCGCCGGTCTCGGCAAACAGCTGCTGTCTGCAGCCGAGGGCTGGGCGCACGAACGCTTCGGCTCGACCATCGCCCTGCTCACCGTGATCGGCGCGCGGCCGGAACTGAAGTCTTTCTATCTCAGACGCGGTTACCACGATACCGGCCGGCGCCTGCCCTATCCCGCCGGTGGCGCCACCGGCCAGCCGCTGCGCGGCACGCTCGACCTGCATGTGCTCGAAAAATCGCTGCAAGCGCCGGGGCGTGAGCACGCGACAACCGGATGCGCCGGCGCCGAAACCGCAGTTCCGCACACCCTTTCCTGAGCCGGCTCCATCCGTGCCAGGACAGGCCGGCCTCAGATCACCTCACGGAGCCCGCACTTGAAAGCCCTGCAAATCGCCGTCCTTGCCGCGCTGCTGAACCTCGGCACTGCTACCGCTGCCACGACGCCCGCCGCCTTCACCGGCCCGGATTTCAGCGGCATCTACGACTGCACCGGACAGGACCATCATGAGGGCGCCTACACCGGCACCGTCACGCTGGAGCGGGTGGCCGCCCAGAGCACCGGTGCCCACGGCGCCTACACGTTCTCGCTGGACGTGCCCGGCTATGGCGTGTATCGCGGCCACGCCGCATCGCACGGCCGGCAGATGGCCATCCACTTCGCGCTGCCCGACCAGAGCACCCGCGACTACGGCACCGGCATCGCCCGCTTCGAACGCAGCAGATCGGGCCAGTGGCGCTTCCGCAAGTTCTACTACGAACCTGAATTCAAGGACGGCAACCACGGCTTCGAAGACTGCCTGCGCCGCAAGTGAGCGTCGTCCTGTAACACGGACCGGTCACACTGAAGTGCGATCCCTGATTGCTGTCACGATGTGAGTTGATACACGGTTGGCCGACCTTTGCCCGGGTCGGCCATTTTTTTGGCCGGCACATCATTCCGTCACGATCCCGTCACAGTTCTTTCATAAATTGCGCGGTGGCAAACCGCCAGACCCCAAGGCCACGATCATGAGCATCGAATTCACCGACGTCAGCGACACGCTGCGCCGCATCGTCATCACCGGCCGGCTCGACGTGCCGGGCACCGACGCCATCTCGACCCGTTTTGCGGCACTGGCCGCCAGCTCCGAACACCGCATCGTGGTCGATCTGAGCGGCGTTGAATTCCTCGCCTCGATGGGCATACGCGCGCTGGTGATCAACGCCAAGGCACAGCAGCAGCGCGGCGGCCGGCTGGTGCTGTTCGTCGGCCAGAACGATGCGGTCGGCAAGGTGCTCGACGCCACCGGCATTCCGCAGATGATTCCGGTCTTTCATGAACAGGCCGACGCCGAGCGTGCCGCGCTCGCCTGAACACGACACTCTGGTACTGGATGCGCTCGGCGCAGGCATGGCCGACGCCACGCGCTGGCTGCATGCGCGCAGTGCCGCGCAGGCGGTGCCGGCCGATGCGGTGACCCGACTGGATCAGTGTCTGGACGAGGCACTGGCCAATATCGCCGCACACGGCGGAGAAACCGCTCTGCCGGTCACGCTGAAGTTCACCGTCAATGCCATCGGCGGTCACTGCGAAGCAGCGCTGTTCATCAGCGACCACGGCGCAGCCTTCGATCCGCTCGCTGTCACGCCGCGTCCTCAGGCCGGAACGCTGGAGGCACTGCAACCGGGCGGACTGGGCATCACGCTGATGCGCCATTTCGCCGACCGTCTGCACTACCGCCGTGCCGATGCCTGCAACCACCTCACCGTGGTGGTTGCCTGGCAGGAAACCGCCTGACCCGGCGCGCATCACTCCCGTCCCCTGAATCCCTGCATGCCTTCCGACCCGATCCGGCGCACGCCCTTCCAGCGCAGCGCCACCGACCGCCGTGCACACAGCGACGCAGTGCCCGGATGCCGGCGCGGAGCCGAGCGCCGCAAGCGCTCCGTCACCTGGCTGGCGCTGTTCCGCGACGCCGACGCGCAACGGATCGAGGAGGCGCTGGCCGGCTGCGAAGTGCTGGCGCTGCCTGCCGGCACTGCGCTGCTCAGACCGGGCGAGGCGAACCACGCGGTCTATCTGCTGCTGTCGGGCCGGCTCGGCGCGGTGCTCGACAGCAGCACGCCCCTCACCACCACGGTCGAGGTGCTGCCGGGCGAAACCGTGGGTGAACTGTCGGCCGGCGACGGTCAGCCGGTGTCGGCGCTGGTGCTGGCGCTGAGTGACGCGCGGGTGCTGCGGCTGCCGCGCGAACTGTTCTGGCAGCACCTCAGCACGCTGCCCGGCATCGCCCGCAATCTGCTGTCGGTGGTGGCGGTGCGCATGCGGCGCAGCAACGAAGTGATGCTCGGTTCGCAGCGCCGCCAGCTGGACCTGGAATACCTGCAGCAGGAGCTGGAGGTGGCCCGCCAGCTGCAGGCCAGCATGCTGCCGCACCGCCAGCCGCTGTTTCCGGAACGTGCGGACATCGACGTGGCTGCCCGCATCGCATCCGCCTCAGCCGTCGGCGGCGATCTGTACGACGCCTTTCTGGTTGACCCGCAGACGCTGTTCTTCTGCGTCGGCGACGTGTCCGGCCACGGCATTCCGGCCGCGCTGTTCATGGCGCGGGTAGTCGGCCTGGTGCGCATCACCGCGATGGGCGTGCGCGCACCTGACCAGCTGCTGCGCCAGGTCAATGAGCAGCTGTGCGAAGGCAATGAGGTGAACATGTTCGTCACGCTGCTGTGCGGCTTTCTCGACACCGCCAGCGGCCGGCTCAGTTACGCCACCGGCGGTCATCCGCCCCCGGTGCTGCTGCAGCAGGGCCGCGCACGGCTGCTGCCCATGCCGCGCGGCGCGCTGGTCGGCGTGTTCGAACAGGTGGTGTTCGAAGCGGCCGACATCACGCTGGCCGAGGGCGACACCCTGCTCGGCTACACCGACGGTCTGACCGAAGCGCCGGACATCGCCGGCGAGGAATTCGGCGACGATCGCCTGCTGGCGCACAGCGCCCGGCACAGCGGCGACGCCGGCGCACTGATTGCCCTGCTGCACGACGCGGTCAGCGCCCACGCCGGCGGCCGGCCGCTGCCGGACGATCTCACGCTGCTGGCGGTCAGGCGACCGCCGCGCTGACGCGGCGCTTCAGTAGGTTTCTGCCTCGATGCCCAGCACTGCCTGACGCACGTGGCCTTCGGATCCGGCGACGAAGCTGCATTCGGTCGACGCGCCCTCGCAGCCGCCGAGAATGGGGCAGTGACCGAACAGTTCGGCCGCCCAGTCGACAAAGGCGCGCACCTTGGGCGACAGGTGGCGGTTGTGCGGATAGACCACCGAAATCGGCATCGATGACGGCCGCCACTGCGGCAGCACCTCGCGCAGCGCGCCCGACTGCAGATGCGGCTGCACCATGAAGCGCGGCGGCTGTATCAGCCCGAAACCCTGCAGGCCGCAGGCCACGTAGGCGTCACCGTCATTGACCGACACCTTGCTCGGCACCTTCACTTCGGTCACCCGGCCCTCGACCGTGAAATCGAGGTCGTAGTGGCGGCCGGTGCGGCTTGAGAAGTAATGCACCGCGCGGTGCTGCGCCAGTTCGTCCAGCGAGCGCGGCTCGCCGTGGCGCTCGATGTAGTCGGGCGAAGCGCAGGTCAGCGTGTCCATGGTGCCGATGCGCCGGCCCACCAGTGACGAATCCTGCAGCTCGCCGACGCGGATGACGCAGTCGACGCTTTCGCGCACCAGATCGACCGGACGGTCGCCCATGCCGATCGCCAGCTCGATGTCCGGATAGCGGCTGTGGAACTCGCACATGCGCGGAATCAGCACCAGCCGCCCGATCGGCGGCGGCACGTCGATGCGCAGCTTGCCGCGCGGGCCGCGCGACACCTCGCGGAACGACGTTTCCGCCTCTTCCACATCGGCCAGGATGCGCGCACAGCGCTCGTAATAGGCCGCGCCATCCGGCGTCAGGCTGATCCGCCGCGTGGTGCGGTTGAGCAGCCGCACCTGCAGCAGGTTTTCCAGCTGCTGGACCGCGGTGGTGACGGTGGCGCGCGGCAGGCCGAGGCTGTCGGCCGCCCGCGTGAAGCTGTTCGAATCCACCACCCGAACGAAAACCTGCATGGCTTGGAAGCGATCCATGGCATCTCCCGCGGTGTAAACGGACGCCGGCTGCCGCCCGACCGGGCGGCAACAGTGGCGCGCAATTGTTCAGACTTCGATAACAGTGTTATCGGATTCGCACAGTTTATCCATCAATCACCAACATCGACAATCCGCCCATGCCTTGACGCCGGCATGCCCGGCCCGGATTGAGCGATGACTTCCGCCGCAACACCCGCCTCTGCCTCCCCGTCCCGCCCCGCGGCTGCCCCGCCACGGGTGCGCAATCTGGACATCGCCGGCCCGCACGGCCGGCTGCCGCTGCGCCTGTACCAGCCGGCGGCCGACACCCTGCTGCCGCTGGTGCTCTACCTGCACGGCGGCCGTTTCGTCGGCGGTTCGCTGGACGACGCCGACCCGATGGCGCGCCACATCGCCAGCGGCCTGCCGGCGGTGGTGGTGTCGGTCGATTACGCGCTGGCGCCGGCCCGGCCCTTCCCCGCCGCCCCGGAAGACGCCTACGCCGCACTGCTGTGGGCCGCGGAGCACGCTGCCTCGCTGGGCGCCGACGACCGGCGCATCGCGGTGGCCGGCGAAGAGGCCGGCGGCAATCTGGCCGCCTCGCTCGCGCTGATCGCGCGCGACCGGCAGGACCTGAAGATCGCCGCCCAGGTGCTGATCGGCCCGATGCTGGATCCGAGCATGACCCGCGCCGGCCACGCGACACCACTGCCGGCCGCGGTCAGCGCCGAAGATTTCGCGCACTGCTACCGCCAGTACCTGCCGCAGCTGTCGCAGCGCCTTCACCCGTATGCCGCGCCGCTGGAGTCCTGCCGCCAGGCCGGGCTGCCGCCCGCCTACATCGCCACCGCCGCCCAGGACCTGCTGCACTGCGAGGCCGAAAGCTATGCCGGCGCGCTCATTTCGGCCGGCGTGCACACCCAGGTCGAACGCTACGCCGGCGCCGATCACGCGGCACTGCTCGCCCATCCGCAATTGCGCGACTGCCTGCTGCAGTTCCTGCGCTGCCGCTTCGGCCAGTGCAGCGCAGACAGCCCGCGCTGAAACCCACAACAAGACACACATTCATCGCAACCGGGAGCTTCGCCATGTCATTGCCTTACAAGCGCACCACCCTCGCCCTGCTGCTCACCTCTCTGCTCGCCGCCGGCGGCTTCGTCGCGCTGCGTGCGCAGGCCGACGCCCCGCAGGCAGCCGCCGCACCGGCCGCGCCCGCGGTCGAGGTGGCGGAAGTGAAGGCGCAGACCATCATCGACTGGCAGGACTATTCCGGCCGGCTGGAAGCGGTAGACCGCGTAGACATCCGTCCGCTGGTGTCCGGCACGCTCACCGCGGTGCACTTCCGCGACGGCGCCTACGTGAAGAAGGGCGAGGTGCTGTTCACCATCGACCCGCGTCCGTATGCGGCAGAGGTGGAGCGCGCACAGGCCCAGCTCGCCGCCGCCCAGACCCGCGCCGCCTACAGCGCGACCGAACTGGCTCGCGGCCAGCGTCTGGCTGCCGACAACGCGATCGCGAAACGCGATCTGGACGAAAAGCAGAACGCCGCCCGCGAAGCCGATGCCCAGGTGCAGGCGGCGCAGGCCGCGCTGACTGCGGCGAAACTGAATCTCGAATACACCCGCATCGTCGCCCCGGTGTCCGGCCGCATTTCGCGCGCCGAAGTGACCGTGGGCAACATCGTCGCCGCCGGTTCCGGCACGCCGCCGCTTACCACGCTGGTGTCGGTCGACCGCATCTACGCCGCCTTCGACGTGGACGAACAGAGCTTCCTCAAGTACGTGAATCCGGCGCAGCGCGCCAAGGCCGAGCCGGTGCCGGTCTATCTGGGCCTGGCCGACGAGGACGGTCATTCGCGGCGCGGCGGCATCGCATCGGTGGACAACCGGCTCGACACCTCGTCCGGCACCATCCGCGTGCGCGCGGTGTTCGACAACGCCGACGGCCGCCTGCTGCCCGGCCTGTACGCACGCATCCGGCTCGGCGGCGGCGCCCCGCGCGAGGCGGTGCTGATCGACGAACGCGCCGTCGGCACCGATCAGGACAAGCGCTTCGTGCTGGTGATCGACGAAACGAACCGCACCGCCTACCGCGAAGTGCGGCTGGGCGCCCGGCAGAGCGGCCTGCGCATCATCGAGAGCGGGCTGGCAGCCGGCGAACGCATCGTGGTCAGCGGACTGCAGCGCACCCGGCCGGGCGACACCGTGTCACCGAAGGAGGTGCCGATGAACCGCGAAAGCCTGGTCGACGCCCCGGTGCAGCCGGCCCGGCCGCGCCATGTCGTGAAGGCCTGATGCCATGAACATTTCCAGATTCTTCATCGACCGGCCGATCTTCGCCGGTGTGCTGTCGGTCATCATCCTGCTGGCCGGCGCGCTGTCGCTGTTCCAGCTGCCGATTTCCGAATATCCGGAAGTGGTGCCGCCCTCGGTCGTGGTCCGCGCGCAGTTCCCGGGCGCCAACCCCAAGGTGATTGCCGAAACCGTGGCTTCGCCGCTGGAAGAGGCGATCAATGGCGTCGAGGACATGCTGTACATGCAGTCGCAGGCCAACAGCGACGGCAACCTCACGCTCACCGTGTACTTCAATCTGGGCATGGACCCGGACAAGGCGCAGCAGCTGGTGCAGAACCGGGTGTCGCAGGCCATGCCGCGACTGCCGCAGGACGTGCAGCGGCTGGGCGTCACCACGCTCAAGAGCTCGCCCACGCTCACCATGGTGGTGCACCTGATTTCGCCGGATGACCGCTACGACACCACCTATCTGCGCAACTACGCGGTGATCAACGTGAAGGACCGTCTGGCGCGCATCAAGGGCGTCGGCGAGGTCGGCATGTTCGGTGCCGGCAACTACGCGATGCGCGTGTGGCTGGACCCGCAGAAGGTGGCCCAGCGCGGCATGACCGCCAGCGACGTGGTGCGCGCGATCCGCGAACAGAACGTGCAGGTGGCCGCCGGCGTGATCGGCGCCTCGCCCAGCGGGCGCGACGTGCCGCTGCAGCTGTCGGTCAATGCGCAGGGCCGGCTGCAGAGCGAGGAAGAGTTCGCCCACATCATCCTGAAGTCGTCACCGGACGGCAGCATCACCCGCCTGGCCGACGTCGCGCGGGTGGAGCTGGCCGCCTCCGAGTACGGCCTGCGCTCGCTGCTGAACAACAAGCCCGCGGTGGCGCTGCCGATACAGCAGGCCCCGGGCGCCAACGCGCTCGACGTGTCGGCGGCGGTGCGCGAAACCATGGCCGAACTGGCCAAGGATTTCCCGCCCTCGGTCGAGTACCGCATCGTCTATGACCCGACCCAGTTCGTGCGCGCGTCGATCAAGGCGGTCATCGTGACCCTGCTCGAAGCGATCGCACTGGTGGTGCTGGTGGTCATCGTGTTCCTGCAGACCTGGCGTGCCTCCATCATTCCGCTGCTGGCGGTGCCGGTGTCCATCGTCGGCACCTTCTCGCTGATGCTGGGCTTCGGCTACTCGATCAACGCGCTGTCGCTGTTCGGCATGGTGCTGGCCATCGGCATCGTGGTCGATGACGCCATCGTGGTGGTCGAAAACGTCGAGCGCAACATCGCCGAAGGCCTGTCGGCACGCGAAGCGACCTACCGCGCGATGCAGGAAGTGAGCGGCCCCATCATCGCCATCGCGCTCACGCTGGTGGCGGTGTTCGTACCGCTGGCTTTCATGACCGGCCTGACCGGCCAGTTCTACAAGCAGTTCGCGATGACCATCGCGATCTCCACCGTCATTTCGGCCTTCAACTCGCTCACGCTGTCGCCGGCGCTGGCGGCCATGCTGCTGAAGGGCCACGACGCGAAGCCGGACGCGCTGACGCGGGCGATGAACGCGGTATTCGGCGGCTTCTTCGCCCGCTTCAACCGCTTCTTCAACCGCAGTTCCGAGCGCTACGGCAACGGCGTCCAGGGCGTGATCCGCCACAAGGGCGCGGCCATGGGCGTCTATGCGCTGCTGCTCGGTGCGACCGTCGGCCTGTCCTACCTGGTGCCCGGCGGCTTCGTGCCGGCGCAGGACAAGCAGTACCTGATCAGCTTCACCCAGCTGCCGGCCGGCGCCTCGCTCGACCGCACCGAAGACGTGATCCGCCGCATGGGCGAAATCACGCTGGCGCAGCCCGGCGTCGAGAGCGCGGTGGCCTTCCCCGGCCTGTCGATCAATGGCTTCACCAACAGTTCGAGCGCCGGCATCGTGTTCGCCACGCTCAAGCCCTTCGACGAACGCAAGAGCCCGGAGCTGTCGGCGGGTGCCATCGCCGCCTCGCTGAACGCCAAGTTCGCCAGCATTTCCGACGCCTACATCGCGGTTTTCCCGCCGCCGCCGGTGATGGGCCTGGGTACGCTGGGCGGCTTCAAGCTGCAGCTGCAGGACCGCGGCGCGCTCGGCTACGCCGAACTCGATGCCGCCAAGGAAGCTTTCATCGCCGCCGCGGCCAGGGCGCCGGAACTGGGTCCGTCCTTTTCCAGCTACCAGATCAACGTGCCGCAGCTCGACGTCGATCTGGACCGGGTGAAGGCCAAGCAGCTCGGCGTGCCGATCACCGACGTGTTCGACACCATGCAGATCTATCTCGGCTCGCTGTACGTGAATGACTTCAACCGCTTCGGTCGTGTCTATCAGGTGCGTGCCCAGGCCGATGCGCCCTTCCGTGCCGAGGCGGCGGACATCCTGGCGCTGAAGACGCGCAACGCGAATGGCGACATGGTGCCGCTGTCCTCGCTGGTGAAGGTGAAGCCCAGCTTCGGCCCGGAAATGGTGGTGCGCTACAACGGCTATACCGCGGCCGACATCAACGGCGGCCCGGCACCCGGCTATTCGTCCGACCAGGCGCAGGCCGCAGCCGAACGCATCGCGGCCGAAGTGCTGCCGCGCGGCGTGAAGTTCGAATGGACCGACCTCACCTACCAGAAGATTCTGGCCGGCAACGCTGGCGTGTGGGTGTTCCCGATCAGCGTGCTGCTGGTGTTCCTGGTGCTGGCCGCGCAGTACGAAAGCCTCACGCTGCCGCTGGCGGTCATCCTGATCGTGCCGATGAGCATTCTGGCCGCGCTGACCGGCGTCTGGCTGACCGCCGGCGACAACAACATCTTCACCCAGATCGGGTTGATGGTGCTGGTCGGGCTGTCGGCGAAGAACGCCATCCTGATCGTCGAGTTCGCCCGCGAACTTGAACTGCGCGGACACGGCATCGTCGAGGCGGCGATCGAAGCCAGCCGGCTGCGTCTGCGCCCCATTCTGATGACCTCGATCGCTTTCATCATGGGTGTGGTGCCGCTGGTCACGTCGAGCGGCGCCGGCTCGGAAATGCGCCATGCCATGGGCGTGGCGGTGTTCTCCGGCATGCTGGGCGTCACCTTCTTCGGCCTCTTCCTGACGCCGGTGTTCTACGTGCTGCTGCGCAAGGCCTCCGGCCGCAAGCTCACCCACGCCGGCCATACCCCGCTGCCCGACGTCGCAGCGGCGGCCCACTGATCCGGAGCAAGACATGAACGCATTCGATATCCCTGCCCTGCGCCGCACCGTCGTGCTGAGCGTGAGCCTGCTGGTGCTGGCCGGCTGCTCGGTCATGCAGACCTACGAACGCCCGGCGGTCGATACGCCGCAGGCCTTCAAGGAGGCGCCCGCCGGCAACAAGGACTGGAAGCCGGCCCAGCCGTCGGAGGAACTGGCACGCGGCGAATGGTGGACCGTGTTCGGCGACAGCCGGCTGAACCTGCTGGTGGCACAGGCCATGGACGCCAACCAGGACCTGAAGGCCGCCGCCGCACGGCTGGCCCAGGCACGGGCGCTGGTGCGCGATGCCCGCTCGCAGCAGTCACCGCAGGTGGGCGCAGGCTTCGGCCCGACCCGCCAGCGCCCGTCGCCGGCCGCCCGCGGTCTGGACGACGGCGCCGATGGCAGCGCGCTCACGCTGTGGCGCGCCCAGGCCACCGCATCCTATGAAGTGGATCTGTTCGGCCGGGTCGCCGCCGGCGTCGATGCCGCCACCTTCACCGCGCAGCAGCGCGAGGCGCTGTTCCGCTCGCTGCAGCTGGCACTGCAGGCCGACGTCGCCCAGAGCTATTTCCTGATCGGCGAGCTGGATGCCGAACAGGCGCTGTATGCGAGCACCGTCACGCTGCGGGCCGATGCGCTCAGGCTGATGCAGCGGCGCTACGACGAGGGCGACGTGAGCGAGCTGGAGCTGGCCCGCGCGAAGACCGAACTGGCGTCGGCGCAGTCAGAATCGCTGGGCGTATCGCGCCGGCGCGCCAATGCCGAACACGCGCTGGCGCTGCTGACCGGCCGTGCGCCGGCCGATTTCGCGCTCGAATCGCGGCCGCTGCAGCCGGTCACCGTCGCGGTGCCGCCCGGCCTGCCGTCCGCGCTGCTGGAGCGCCGGCCGGACATCGCCGCCGCCGAACGCGCGATGGCGGCCGCCAACGCCCGGGTCGGCATCGCGCAGGCGGCCTGGTTTCCGCGGCTGAACCTGACCGGCGCATTGGGCTACGAATCGTCCGAACTGGGCAATCTGTTCCAGTGGAGCACGCGCAGCTTCGTGCTCGGGCCGCTGGTCGGCACCGCGCTCACGCTGCCCATCTTCGACGGCGGCGCGCGTGAAGCCGGTCTGAAGCGCGCCCGCGCCGCCTACGAGGAAGACGTCGCCAGTTACCGCCAGACCGTGCTGAACGCCTTCCGCGAGGTCGAGGACCAGCTGGCCGCGCTGCGCATCCTGGCCGAACAGACGCAGACCCAGAACGACGCGGTGCGCGCCGCCGCGCGCGCGGCGGAACTGTCGCAGATCCGCTACCGCGAAGGGTCGGTCAGCCAGCTCGACGTGATCGACGCCGACCGCAGCGTGCTGCTGCAGCGCCGGGTCGCCGCCCAGCTCGAAGGCGAACGCGCACGGGCCGCAGTCGGTCTCATCCGTGCGCTGGGTGGCGGCTGGACACAGGCCGCACCGGACACGACATCCGCATTACCATCCGACGCAGGGCCGGACCAGATCCTGCACGCACGCAATCACTGAGGAGAAACACCATGAACACGCAACAGAAGGTCGCCTTCATCACTGGCGGCAACCGCGGCATCGGTCTGGAAACCGCACGTGGCCTCGGCAAGCTGGGCATCGAAGTGGTGATCGGCGTACGCAATCCGGACAAGGGCGAAGAGGCGGTCGCCGCGCTGCGCGCCGAAGGCATCCACGCCTCGGCCATCAGCTTCGACGCGGAGAAGCCGGAAAGCTTCCGCACCCTCCATGACCACTTCGAGCGGGTCTATGGCCGGCTGGACATTCTGGTGAACAACGCCGGCATCGCGCTGGCCGACTTCTTCGCACCGAATGCCAGCACCGTGTCGCAGGACGTGCTGCGCCGCACCTTCGACATCAATCTGTTCTCGGTGATCGAACTGACCCAGGTGCTGCTGCCGCTGATCCGCAAGGCGCCGGCCGGCCGCATCGTGAACCTGTCGTCCATCCTCGGTTCGCTGGGCGTGCACAGCGCGCCGGATTCGCCGATCGCGCCGGCCAAGGAACTGGCCTACAACGCCTCCAAGACCGCGCTCAATGCCTTCACCGTGCATCTGGCGGCGGAACTGAAGGACAGTGCGATCAAGGTGAACTCGGCCCACCCGGGCTGGGTGAAGACCGACATGGGCGGCCCGAACGCGCCGATGGAACTGGCCGACGGCGGCAAGACCAGCGTGCAGCTGGCCACGCTGCCGGCCGACGGCCCGACCGGTGGCTTCTTCCACATGGGCGAAGCGCTGCCCTGGTAAGCGGACGGCGGGCGGCGCATCACACCACCCCGGTGCCGCCCGCCGGCGCGAAACACCACTGTGCCGCCCGCCGGCGCAGAACACTTGTGCGGCGCGGCTCGCCCGCGTGCCGCGCCCGCGCTAGATTCGCGGCTCCGTCATCACGTTTCCGGAGCCCGTCTTGAGCCGCCCTGCCATCCTCGTCGCCCGCTACGTCCTGCCCGAACTGCTGGAGCGCCTGTCGCAGCATTTCGAGGTCGAATCCAATCAGGCCGATCAGCTGCTGTCGCCGTCCGAACTGATCGCCCGGCTGCAGGGCAAGCACGGCGCCTTCATCACCGCCAACGAGAAGATCGACGCCGCATTGCTCGACGCCTGCCCCGACCTGCGTGCGGTGTGCACGATGGCGGTGGGCTACAACAACATCGATGTCGCCGCCTGCAGCGCCCGCGGCATCGCGGTGAGCAACACGCCGGACGTGCTGACCGAATCGACCGCCGATTTCGGCTTCGCGCTGATGATGGCGGCCGCCCGCCGGGTGACCGAAAGCGAGCGCTTCCTGCGCGCCGGACAATGGACCCACTGGACCTACGGCCTGATGAATGGCGTCGACGTGCATGGCGCCACGCTGGGCATCTTTGGCATGGGCCGCATCGGCCAGGCCATCGCGCGGCGCGGCGCGCTCGGCTTCGGCATGAAGGTGATCTACCACAACCGCAGCCGGCTCTCGCCGGACATCGAGGCGCCGCTGGGCGCGCGCTGGGTGGACAAGGACACGCTGCTGCGCGAGGCCGACCATCTGGTGCTGGTGGTGCCCTATTCGCCGGCGGTGCACCACGCCATCGGCGCAGCGGAACTGGCGCAGATGAAGCCCACCGCCACGCTGACCAATATCGCGCGCGGCGGCGTGGTCGATGACGCGGCGCTGGTCGAGGCACTGCGCGCGCAGCGCATCGCCGCCGCCGCGCTCGACGTGTTCGAGGGCGAACCGACACTGCACCCGGGCCTGCTCGACCTGCCCAACACGGTGCTCACGCCGCACATCGCCAGCGCCACCGGCGCCACCCGCAAGGCCATGGCCGACCTCGCCGCCGACAACCTGATCGCCATCCTGACCAGCGGCACGCCGCCGACGGTGCTGAATCCGGAGGTGCTGCGGCACTGAGGCCGCATCGCGGCGAGGGCGCCGCGCCCACACAACCCGCTCAACCCTGCGCTTGAAACACCGCCACCCGCCCCGATCTGCGACAGATGGAATCGCTCTCCTCACTGCTTGCGCTGGGTGCGCTGCTGACAGTGCTGCTGTCAGTCGCGCTGTGGCTGATCACCGCACCGCTGCGCACCGCGCTGCGTCGTCGCCGGGTGGCGAGCCAGCCCTTCCCTGCCGAATGGCGGCGGCTGCTGCAGCGACACATGCCGGCCTGGCGTCGGCTGCCGCCTGACCTGCAGCAGCGGCTGCGCCGCTGCATACGCATCTTCATCGCCGAAAAACGCTTCGTCGGCTGTGACGGCCTGGTGGTGAGCGAGGACATGAAAGTGCTGATCGCCGCCCAGGCCTGTCTGCTGGTGCTGAACCGGCCGCTGGACGATCTGGCGAACGTGCGCGAAATCCTGCTCTACCCGGCTGCGTTCGCGGTACAGCGACGCGAGACCGACGCCAGCGGCGTCGAGCACTCCGGTCCGCGGGTGCATCTGGGCGAATCGTCGGCGCGCGGCCAGGTGGTGCTGGCCTGGGACGCGGTACTGGCCGGCGCAGCCGACCCGTACGACGGTCACAACGTGGTCATCCACGAATTCGCACACCAGCTCGACCAGCAGAACGGCGAAGCCAACGGTGCGCCGCCGATGCGCGGTGCCGCACGCATCGCCCGCTGGGCAGCGGTGATGGGCGCGGCCTACGCACTGCTGAACCAGCAGGTGGCGGCCGGCGATGTGCCGGCGCTCGACCCCTACGGTACGCACAGCCCGGCGGAATTCTTCGCGGTGGCCAGCGAAAGCTTCTTCGAGCGCCCGCAGTCGCTGGCGCGCGAACTGCCTGAACTGTATGACGCGCTGCGCGACTACTACCGGGCCGATCCGGGCATCTGGTAGATGATGACGCCGGCCTCGGCCACCTCCACGCGATTGCGTCCACCGTCCTTGGCCCGGTAGAGCGCGTGATCAGCGGCGTCGACCAGCTGGGCCGACAGGGCGTTACGACGTGCCGCCAAGACCGGACTGGGTCGCACCGTGGCCACGCCGATGCTGACGGTCACCACCGGAAGCGCCGCCGAACCCGCATGGGGCACCCCCAGTTCGCGCACGGCCGCACACATGGTTTCGGCCAGCAGCAGCGCATCGTCGGCCGGGGTGTCCGGCAGCAGCACCGCGAATTCCTCACCGCCGTAACGTGCAACCATGTCCGAGGCACGGCGGGTACCGCCGGCCAGCGCTGCGGCAACCGCCTTCAGACAGCGGTCACCCGCCAGATGGCCATAGCGGTCGTTGTAGTGCTTGAAAAAATCCACGTCGATCATGAGCAGTGACAGCGGCAGCCCGCTGCGCTGCGCACGCCGCCACTCGCGCCCCAGCATCAGATCGAACTGACGACGGTTGGCCACCCCGGTCAGTCCGTCCAGCGCACTGCGTCGCTCAAGTTCGTCGGCCCGCTGCTGCATGCGCTCGTGCGCACGGCCGAGCTGCGCATACAGCCGTCCGTTCTCGATCAGCAGCGCGATCAGCACCAGACTGGCGGCGATCAGACCGTTCAGCCGACCGACATAGAAGCCCAGATCGTAGCGCCCACTGTTGAACAGGGCGGCCATCGACACCTCCAGCACCAGCGTGATCAGGGTGACGATGAGCCACAGATCAAGCGCGGCATGGCGACGCTTGCGCCACAACACCCACAGTGCAAGCAGGTTGAGCAGCCAGGGCATCAGCGTAACCAGGGTCATGTGCCGTACATAACCGTTCCAGTCCTTCATCAGAGGCGGCAACAGGTCATCCTGGAACAGCACGCCCAGCACGACCGCCAGCGCCGCCGCAAGCGTCAGCGCGATGTGCCGGCGCAGCGAAGCGCGGACCGCGGCCGGGCCGATCGACGGGGACTCGCGCTGCGCCTGCCGCACATACAGGAGCACGAAAAGCGGAAAGCCGCCGTGCCAGAGCTGGTAAAGCCATGCTGTGGTCTGCAGCCCGGCGCCGAGCAGACCGGAAGGTGAGAACAGTCCGGGAAAGGTAAGCAGGTGCGGCACGATCAGTACCGACACGAACAGGAAGCCGTCGGCCAGCAGCATCAGCCCACGCGAACGCAGCGTGTTTCCGTGGCTGTACAGAAGTACCGCGGTGATCAGGTACACGACGAACAGTGCCGCGTCATACACCGCCATGAAGGCCGGATACGCGGGCAGAGGCATGCGCAGGAAAGGCAGGCTGAGCGCGAACAGAAGGACGGAAAACAGCACCACGAAACGGATCAGCCGGATTTCGCGCGGCCCCGCTGCGTGCGTGGACATCAGTGCGGGCCGAATACCTCGCTTGCCCGTCCTTCCTGTGTTCGACATATCGAATCCGCCGGTGCTTCGGTCGGTCTCACGGTCGCTTGCGCACAGACAGCGAAAGCCGCCGGATCATCCCTGCCTGATCCCTACCGTTCCCTGCGTACGGACCGTTCGTGCCCACCTGCCTTCAGGATGTAAGCACGCATGCAATCTACACCCGGGTATCCGGAAACACGCCCGATCTGGATCAAAATGTCTTACTGCGGCGCAGCATCCTGCGACAAAAAGAACCGGCTGCTTTCAGAGCCAGCCATCGTGCAGCGCGCTGGCCACCAGCACCGCCGGCACGCCGGCGGCGTCCAGCGTCGCCAGATCGGCCGCATCGCGCACGCCACCCGCGGCAATCACGGCCACATCCGGCCGCTGCGCGCGCAGGCGGGCGATCAGCGCCAGATCAGGGCCGGCAGCGGCGCCGACCCGGGCAAGCTCCATCGCGATCACCCGCATCGGCCAGCCGGCCGGGTCGTGCGCCCAGTCGGGCCCGAGCGGCACGCCGGCGCGGTGGTCCAGCGACAGCAGCGCCGGCACGCCAGCCGCCTCCAGCCTGGCCAGCGCAGCCGGCTCGGCCAGCGTTTCGCTGCCCAGTATGGGCAGCGCGCCGGTGGCCTCATGCAGCGCTCGGGCCGCATCGGCACCGGCAAAACCGCCATCGACCCAGAACTCGACTGTGGGGTGACGCACCGCCAGCGCAGCGATCTGCGCGCGGTGGTCGCCCAGACCGCGTATCGCGTCGAGGTCCGCTATATATAGATGGCATGCGCCGGTGGCGTCGATCAGCGCATCCACCACCGCCACCGGCGCACAGCCCTCGACCAGACGGGAGCGCAGCGGCTGGTAAGCTTGCCGATCGCCGCGGCGGGCGTGAACCACCTGACCTTGCATCAGGTCGATCACCGGAATCAGTTCAGGCACAAGAAACCCTATATGAATCAATGCATTTTCGTATTCGAGTTTATCACTGGCGGCGGTCTGGCCGGTGAGCCGCTGCCCCAGTCGCTCGCGCAGGAGGGCGCTCTGATGCGCGACACCTTGCTGCGCGACGCGCTGGAACTGCCCGCCACTACAGTGCTTACGCTGCATGACGCAAGGCTGACGCCGCCGGCGGCCACCGCGCAGGTCGAACGGATCGCGGTCGCCGATGCCGCTGCCTTCGATGCAGCCTTCGATGCCGCGCTCGCCCGCGCCGACGCGGTGATGGTGGTGGCGCCGGAAACCGGCGGCGTACTGGCTGCACTGACCGGCCGGGTCGAAGCCGCCGGCCGGCGGCTGCTCGGCTGCGACAGCGCAACCAGCGCGCTGGCAGCGTCGAAATCGCGCACCGCGCGTGCGCTGGCCAAGGCCGGCATTGCGGTGCTGCCGCACTACACCGACCCGGACACGCTGCCCGACATTCTGGGCGCCTGGGCGGTGAAGCCGGACGACGGCGCCGGCTGCGACGACCTGCGGCGCCTGCCCGACCGCGCCACCGCAGCCGCCGCGCTGCGCTGCGCGCCGGGCCGGCGGGTCGCCCAGCCCTGGCTGGACGGCGACGCCCGCAGCATGAATCTGCTGTGCGTGCGCGGCCACGCCGCGCTGCTGTCGGTGAACCGGCAGATCCTGGCCGACGACGACGGCCGCATCACGCTGGCGGCCCTTGCGGTGGGTGACATCCTGCCGTCGCCGGCGCACCAGCGCCTCGCGCACCAGATCGCGGCCGCCCTGCCCGGCCTGCTCGGCCCGGTGGGCGTGGATTTCGTCGAAACCGAAGACGGCCCGGTGGTGGTGGAAATCAATCCGCGCATGAGCACCTCGGCCTGCGCGCTGCGTGCCGCCACCGGCGTGAACCTGATCGCGGCCACGCTGTCGGCGCTGCAGCACGGCCGTCTGCCCGAGGCGGCCACCCTGCGTCCGCAGCGCCTCGTGCTGGACGGCGCACAGGTGGCTGCATGACGGCGGCACTGACCGGCTGGGACATCGGCGGTGCCCATGTCAAGGCGGCGCGGGTGATCGACCGACAGGTGATCGGCGTGGTGCAGGTGGCCTGCCCGCTGTGGCAGGGACTGGACAGGCTGGACGCCGCGGTGGCCGAAGCGCTGTCGGTGCTGGGGGAATCGCCGCGTCACGCGATCACCATGACCGGCGAAATGACCGATCTGTTCGCCTCGCGCGCCGATGGCGTGGCCGGCATCGCGCAGCGCATGCGCGCGCGTCTGCGCGGTGACATCGCGCTGTACGCCGGCCGCGCCGGCTGGGCGGCGGTCGAGGGCGCGCACGCCCGGGCCGACGACATCGCCTCGGCCAACTGGCTGGCCACCGCAGCCTGGCTCGCCACCCGGCTGCCGCAGGCCCTGCTGGCCGACGTCGGCAGCACCACCAGCGATCTCATCGTGATCGATGGCGGCGTGGCCACCGACAGCCGCACCGACGCCGACCGCCTGATCAGCGGCGAACTGGTGTACGCCGGCGTGGTGCGCACGCCGCTGATGGCGCTGGCACCCGCCATCGAGTTCCGCGGCCGGCGCCACCGGCTGATGGCCGAATACTTCGCCACCAGCGCCGACGTGTGGCGCCTGCTGGGTGAACTGCCGGACCACGCCGACCAGTATCCGGCGGCCGATGGCGGCGCCAAGACCCCGGAGGCATGCGCCCGCCGGCTGGCCCGCATGATAGGCCGTGACCTCGACGAAGGTTCGATGGACGACTGGCGCGCACTTGCCGCCGCCTTTGCCGACGCCCAGCTCGCCGCACTGGCGGACGCCTGCCGCGGTCTGCCGGGCATCCGCGGACTGGCGGCCGACGCGCCCGTGATAGGGGCCGGCGCCGGCCATTTCGTCGCCGCCCGCCTTGCGGCCACACTCAGCCGCCCGGCGCTCACGCTGGGCGCACTGCTCCGCGATATCGCCCCGTCCTGCGCGGATGCAGCCACCACCTGCGCGCCAGCGGTCGCGGTGGCGCTGCTTGCAGACGCCGCGTGATGACGACACCGATTGCCGGCGGCGCGACCGTCACGCCGCGATGAATGCGCCGATGGTGATCAAGCTCGGCGGCAGTCTACTGAGCGATCCGCAGGACGACCGCCTGCGCCGCTGGTGCGCGCGCCTCACCGGCGAACACGCCGGCCGCGCCCTCATCGTGCCTGGCGGCGGGCCGTATGCCGATGCGGTGCGCGAGGCGCAGGCACGCTGGGGGTTTTCCGACGACGCGGCTCACCGCATGGCGCTGCGCGCGATGGACCAGTGCGGTCTCATGCTGTGCGACCTTTTTCCCGGACTCACCGCCTGCGACGACCCGGCGACACTCGTCGATCTCTGCGCCGCCGGCCGCACGCCGGTGTGGCTGCCGGCCCGCCCGCTCGACCTCGACACCACGCTGCCGCGCGACTGGACCGTCACCTCCGACAGCATCGCGGTCTGGCTTGCCGCCCGCATCGGCAGCCCGCAGGTGCTGCTGGTGAAATCGTGCGTGCTGCCCACGAACGATCTCGCCGTGCTGGCTGCGACGGGCATCGTCGACCGCCATCTGCCGGAACTCGCGGCCCGGACCGGAATCGCGGTTCATCTGACCGAGGCCGACCGGTTGGTCTGGCCGGAACGGTGACCGGCGGCCAGCCGTGATGCGGGCGCATTGATCGACTCATGGCACGCCGGACGCATCAACCTTCCAGCTTGCGCCCCTTGGTCGCCCGCACACCGCGCCACGCCATCAGTGCGTTCTCGTCGATGTTCAGCGTCTTCGCACGTCCGCGCGAACCGGCCACCGGCAGCGCCAGCTTTTCGCGGAACAGCGTGAGCAGCGCAAGCGATTCGCCCTCCGGCAGCGTCATGATCTTCACGCCCTTGCCGCCGGACAGCGTTTTCATCTCGTCCAGCGGGAAGGCGAGCAGGCGGTCGCCGCCTTGCGCCACCACCCACCTGTCGGTGGGCAGCAGTTTCACCGGCGCCAGCGCCGTGCCACCGTCGGTATTCAGGAAGGCCTTGCCGGCGCGCTGGCGGCTCACCATGTCCTCGATCGCGCACACGAAGCCGTAGCCGCTGTCGGACGCGACCAGGAAGCGGCTGCCCGGCTCGCCGGTGAGCACCGCCACCAGCTTCTTGCCGGCCAGATCAGCCAGCGAGGACACCGGCACGCCATCGCCCTTGCCGCTGGGCAGATCGGTCGGCTTGATGGTGTAGCTGCGGCCATCGCCGTCGATCAGCACCACCGGCCACACGGTGCGGCACTTCAGCACCGCCAGCGGGCCGTCGTCCGCCTTCCAGGTGAGCGCCGCTTCGTCCACGTCGTGGCCGGACCGCAGCCGGCCGAAACCGCCGCGCGACACGATGACGGTCACCGCCTCGTCGATCTGAGGCACTTCGCGGGTGCGCGTGGCCTGCACGTCGGCATTGATCAGCGTACGGCGCTCGTCGCCGAAGCGTTCGACGTCGGCACGCACCTCGTCGCGCACGAAGGTGCGCAGTGCGCTGTCGCTGCCCAGCAGCTTGAGCAGACCGGTGCGCTCGGCGTCCAGCGCGTCGCGCTCGCCCTGCAGCTTGATCGCTTCCAGCTTCGCCAGCTGGCGCAGCCGGATTTCCAGCACGTCCTCGGCCTGCCGCTCGGTGATGCCGAAACCGGCCATCAGGTCGGCCTTCGGGTCATCGGCAGCGCGGATGATGGCGATCGCGCGGTCGATATCGAGCAGGATGGCCAGACGGCCGTCCAGGATGTGCATGCGATCGTCGATGTCGGCGATGCGCTGGGTCAGCCGTCGGGTCACCGCGCCCAGACGGTAGTCGCACCACTGGCGCAGCACCGCGGGCAGGCCGATCTGGCCCGGGCGGCGATGGGTGTCCAGCAGCGTCAGGTTCAGGCTGGCGTTGCATTCGAGGTCGGTGTAGGCGAACAGGAAGGCCAACAGGTCTTCCTGGCTCACCGCACGCGACTTCGGCTCGATCACCAGGCGCACCGGGTGACGCGCGTCGGATTCGTCGCGCACCGAATCGATCAGCGAGGTGGCCAGCGTCTTGGTGCGCGCCTGGTCGTCGCTGATCTTCTTCTTGTCGCCCTTGGGCTTCGGGTTGGCGAGATCGTCGATGCGGCTCATCACCGCGCCGGTGCTCACGCCCGGCGGCAGCGCGCTGACCACGATCTGCCACTGGCCGCGCGCCAGTGCCTCGACTTCGTAATTGGCCCGCATGCGGAAGGAACCGCGGCCTTCCTTGTAGGCCGCGACGATGGTTTCGCGCGATGAAATCAGCGTGGCGCCGTTCGGGAAATCCGGCCCCTGGATGCAGTCGATGATGTCATCGTCCGGCATGCGCGGATCGACCAGCAGCCTGCAGGTGGCCTCGCCCAGTTCGCGCAGGTTGTGCGGCGGGATTTCGCAGGCCATGCCGACCGCGATGCCGGACGCACCGTTGGCCAGCACCACCGGCAGCCGCGCCGGCAGCAGCGAAGGTTCCTGCTGCGTGCCGTCGTAGTTCGGCTGGAACTCGATCACGCCGGCATTCAGCTCGGACAGCAGCACGTGGCGCGCGAACGGCGTCAGACGGCATTCGGTGTACCGCATGGCGGCGGCGTTGTCGCCGTCCATCGAACCGAAATTGCCCTGGCCGTCGATCAGCGGATAGCGCAGCGTAAAGGGCTGGGCCAGACGCACCATCGCTTCATAGACCGACGAATCGCCGTGCGGGTGGTACTTGCCGATCACGTCGCCGACCACGCGGGCGGACTTCTTGTGCGCGGCATCCGGCCGGGCAAAGCCGTCCATCGCGAACAGGATGCGGCGCTGCACCGGCTTCATGCCGTCTTCCAGCCCCGGCAGCGCGCGCGAGGTGACCACCGACATCGCATAAGTCAGATAGGCCTGCGCCGCATGCGCATCGACCGGGATGTCAGCGATGTCGGGTTCGAACAGGTTGTCAGTCAACGGAGTGCTCCGGGGGTTTCGTTGTTTGTGGTGGTGCGGAGGGGCTAGGGGTCAGGGACCAGAGGCTAGGGATGAGGGGCTAGGGACTAGGGAGGAGGTGTGGCTTCGCCACACGAGTTGGATGTAACACCGCGCGGCACTCCAGTCCCTAGCCCCTAGTCCCTAGTCCCTGCCGTCAAGCATCCGGCACCACCTTGTCACCTTCCAGCTCCATCCAGCGGCGACGGCGCTCGGCTTCCTTCTTGCCCATCAGCATGGTGAAGGTGTTCAGCACCAGATCCGGATCTGCGCCGGAAGTGATGCGGATGAGCCGTCGCGTTTCCGGGTTCATCGCGGTTTCCTTCAGCTCGTCCGGATTCATTTCGCCCAGACCCTTGAAGCGGCTCACCGTCAGCGCACTTTCAGCGATGCCGTCGGCGATCAGGTTGGCGAGGATGCTGTCGCGCTCGGCTTCGTCCAGCGCGTAGAGCCGGCGCGCCGGCCGCGTCTTGGTCGGCGCGATCTTCACGCAGTACAGCGGCGGCTGGCCGATGAACACGTGGCCACGCTCGATCAGTTTGGGGAAATGACGCAGGAACAGCGTGAGCTGCAGCGTCTGGATGTGCGCGCCATCGACGTCGGCATCCGACAGGATGATGATCTTGTGATAGCGCAGGCCGTCGAGTACCGCGTACGGCGCATCCGGCTTGTGCGGATCGATGCCCAGCGCCACCGCGATGTCATGCACCTCGTTGTTGGCGAAGATTTCCGACGAGTCGATCTCGAAGGTGTTCAGCACCTTGCCGCGCAGCGGCAGCACCGCCTGGAACTGGCGGTCGCGCGCCTGCTTGGCGCTGCCGCCGGCCGAGTCGCCCTCGACCAGGAAGATTTCGTTCTGCTCCGGCGAGGTGCCGGTGGCGTCGGTGAGCTTGCCCGGCAGCAGCGTGACGCCGGAGCCGGCGCGCTTCTCCACCACCTTGCCGGCGCGTGCGCGGGTCTGGGCGCTCCTGATCGCCAGGCCGCAGATGCGCTGCGCCTCGGCGGCGTTGTCGTTGAGCCAGCGGTCCAGCGTGTCCTTGATGCACTCATAGACCAGCTTCACCGCCTCGCGGTTGTTCAGCTTGTCCTTGGTCTGCCCCTGGAAGCGCGGTTCCAGCACCTTGGCGCTGAGCACGTAGCTCGCGTGCTGCGACACGTCTTCCGACTGCAGCGCGAGCTTGGCCGGCATCAGGCCGTGATGGGTGGCGTAATCCTTGACCGATTCGAACAGCGCCTGCCGCATGCCCGACTCGTGCATGCCGCCGCCCGGCGTCGGAATCAGGTTCACGAAGGATTCGCGCACCGACGCGCCTTCCGGGAAGACGATCGCCCACTCGGCGCCCTCGCCCTCGTCATAGCCGGCGATCGCGGTACGGGCGCCGCAGAAAAGCGGCATCGGCACCTCGCCCAGCTGTTCGCGCAGGTAGTCGCCCAGGCCGTTGGCGTACTGCCACTCCTGCACCGCCCCGCTCTCCTCGTCCTCGAAGCGGATGCGTACACCGGGCAGCATGGCGCTGCGGGCGCGCAGCAGGTGTTCGATGTCGGCCTTGCGCACCCGGTTGCTGGCGAAATACTTCGGATCCGGCCAGGCGCGCACCCGGGTACCGGTGTGCGACTTCGGACAGCTGCCGACCTCGGTCAGACCCTGCGAAATGCCGTGGTCGAAAGTGATCGAATGTTCGCGGCCACCGCGCTTCACCGTCGCTTCCAGCCGGGTGGACAGCGCATTGGTGACGGTGACGCCAACGCCGTGCAGACCGCCGGCGATCTTGTAGGCCTTGCCCTCGAACTTGCCACCCGAGTGCGGGATGGTGAAGATGACCTCGATCGCCGGCACCTTCTTGGTCGGATGGATATCGACCGGAATGCCGCGACCGTTGTCCTCGACCGACACCGAGCCGTCGCCATGCATCACCACCCGGATGCCGTTGGCGAAGCCGCCCTGGGCCTCGTCGCAGGCGTTGTCGATCATTTCCTGGATGATGTGGTTCGGACTGTCGGTCCGGGTGTACATGTCCGGGCGCTTCTGAATGGGCGCAATGCCCTCGAGCACCTGGATTTCTGAGGCGTTGTAGCTGCTGGGAGTGGCCATCTGGATGACAGGGATGGAAGTGCGAAACGCGACGAAGCCGCGCGGATGGCCATAAGTGTGCCCGCAGTCCGGGGCGGCCGTCGAGATTGACAGCGGGACCGGTCCACGGCAGCCGCGGCAGCACCCCGGCGCTCGTGTACACTCCGGGCCTTTTTTCCGGCACCGACATCATGTGGTTCAAGAATCTGCAGATCTACCGCCTCGCCGCACCGTTCGCGCTTGCCCCTGAACAGCTGGACGAAAAGCTGGCCGCCAAGGCCTTTCAGCCGGGCAGCAGCATCGAGATGCAGCGCATGGGCTGGATGTCGCCGCGCGACGACGGCCAGCGGGTCCACGCGGTCGGCGGCCAGATGCTGATCACGCTGCGCACCGAAAAGAAGCTGTTGCCGGCGACCGTGGTCAATCAGGTCACCAAGGCACGCGCACAGGAAATCGAGGAGAACCAGGGCTACAAGCCGGGCCGCCGCGAAATGCGCGAACTGAAGGATGCGGTGACCAACGAACTGCTGCCCCGCGCCTTCGCGGTGTGGCGCGATACCCGGGTGTGGATCGATCCGGTGAAGAACCGCATCGTGGTCGACGCGGCGGCAAGCGCCAAGGGTGACGAGGTGATGCAGCTGCTGAACGAATGCGTTGAGCACCTGGGTGCCCGTCCGCTGCAGACCGCGCTGTCGCCGGTGTCGGCGATGACCTCGTGGCTGGCCGCGGACGAAGCGCCCGCCGGCTTCACCATCGATCAGGACACCGAACTGCGCTCCAGCACCCAGTCCAAGGCCACCGTGCGCTACGTACGGCACGCGCTGGAGGCGGAAGACCTGCGCCGCCACATCGAAGCCGGCAAGCAGTGCACGCGGCTCGCGCTGAGCTGGATGGAGCGCGTGTCCATCACGCTGACCGAAAACCTCGCGGTCAAGCGGGTGACGCCGCTGGACGTGCTGACCGAGAACGACGACGGCAGCGGCGACGAGGCCGAACGTTTCGACACCGACTTCGCGCTGATGGCGGGCGAACTGAGCCGCCTGATCGACCATCTTGAAGAGGCGCTGGGCGGCGTCGCCCAGTAACAGGCCTGCGCCGGCGATACCGGCGCAGGCCGGAAAGAAGCCCCCTTCGCCGCACAGGGATGACCGGCACCCGCCGGTCTCCTCTTCAGACCGCGCTGCCGGCCACCCCGGCCGCAGCGCGCTGAACGTCGCCCGACAGCTTTTCGGCGAACTCCTCGGCGGGCAGCGGTTTGCTGAACAGAAAGCCCTGTATCTGATCGCAGCCCATGCGTCTGAGCAGCGCATGCTGCGCGGACTCTTCGACCCCTTCGGCCACCACCTTGAAATCGAGCGAACGTGCAAGCGCGATCACCTGCTCGACGATGGACTGCTGGCGCACATCGCCCACCATGGTGCGGATGAAGGCCCGATCCAGCTTGAGCACGTCGGCAGGCAGTTCGGTCAGATAGACCAGCGACGAGTAACCGGTGCCGAAATCATCCAGCGCGATGCGCACCTTGCGGGCGCGCAGCCGGGTCAGGGCATCGCGCACCGCGCTGCCCTCGCCCACTTCGGCTGATTCAAGGATTTCAAGCTCCAGTCGCTCGCAGGGCAGATCGTATCGCGCCAGCGCTGACAGCACCCGTTCGCAGAAATCCGGTGCGGCGAGCTCGGCCGGGTCGATATTCACCGACACCGGAACGGCGGGCAGACCGCGGGCATCCCACGCTTTCATCTGCGCGCACGCACGATCGATGACGAAATCGGCCAGCCAGCCGTCCAGCCCCATTTCGCCGATCAGCGGCAGGAACACGCCCGGCGACACCAGACCGCGGCTGGGCGAACGCCAGCGCACCAGCGCCTCGGCCCCCACGATGCGCTCATCGACAGCATCGACCTTGGGCTGGTAGTGAAGCAGCAGTTCGTCGTTCTGTATCGCCCGACGCAAGGCCTGCGACAGTTCGAAGCGCTCGCTCACCACACGGTTCATCGACTGCGCATAGAAGTGGACGCTGCCGCGACCCGAGCGCTTGGCTTCCTGCAGCGCAAGGTCGGACAGCTTGAGCAGACCATCGAAATCTTCGGCGTTGTCCGGACAGACCGCGATGCCTGTGCTGGCTGCGGAAACCACCTCCTGCCCATCGAGCACCACCGGCTCCGCCAGCGCGGCAGTCAGACGCTCGGCCAGCGCGTGTACCAGAGACATCCACTCGGCTGGCTTCACATCCGGCACCACCAGGACGAATTCATCGGCGGTCAGTCGTGCCACCGTATCGTTCGGCCGTGCCAAGCCTTCGATGCGACGCGCCGCCTCGACCAGGAACTGATCGCCGGCCTGATAGCCCAGCGCTTCGTTGATCGACTTGAAATCATCGAAGTCGATCAGCAGCAGCGCGGCGCACAACCCGTCGCGGCGTGCCCGCGCGCAGGCGCGCTCAACCCGGTCACGCAGCAGCATGCGATTGGGCAGGCCGGTCAGCGCGTCGTAATGCGACTGCCGGTAGAGCCGGGCTTCCCAGGCAATGCTGGAGTCGGCCACCGACATGCGGTCAGCCAGTGCGCGGCCCGAGCTGACCACTTCGTCGTCAGTCTCCGCCCCTGCTCGCAACGCCAGCAGCAAGCCGCCTTCCACCCGATTGTGCGTCCACACCGGAAACACCAGCGCCCGCCGCCCGGGCTGTGGCACCTCACCGCACAGACGCGAATCCAGATCATCGTCGACCTCTACCCAGTCGCGCCCGGACTGCTGCCTCATGCGGTCCACGACCTCGGCCGGGACCCGATGGGGCAAATCGCTCTTCTCCCCCGGCCCGGATGCCCGCAGATAATCAACCGTGCCATCCGGACGCAGCGTGAGCACACCTGCGCCGTCGCAGGGAATGGCGTCCAGCACCCGATCAAGAATGGTGCGGGTGATCCGTCCGCGTTCGGCAGATGCCAGCACCGCCTGATCGAGTTCTGCCATCAGGCCCAGCATCCTGAACTTGCTGCGCAGGCGACCCGACATGGCGTTGAAGGTGCCGCCCAGCATCGCGAACTCATCGTCGCCGGGCACATCGACCAAGGCGTCGAGATCGCCGCGGGCAAGTCTGCGCACACCGCCGGTCAGCGCATCCAGCGGTGCGGTCTGGCGCCGGATCTGATTGGCGGACAGGCCGACCGCCAGCGCGATCGCCAGTACGATCATTGCCGCAAAACCCAGACGCAGACGGGTCAGCGGCGCGGACAGCATGGCCTCCGGTGCCGTCATGAACACCACGAAACCACCTTGCCCGAACAGACCGTCAAGCCGGCCTTCCCAGAAAGTACCGAGAAAACGCTCGCCGGCAACGTCGACTGCCATCATGCGATGCCGTGCTTCGTCGGCGGCACGCCGCGGTGGCCGCAGTCCTTCCGTGCAGTAGAGCGGCGCATGCTGCAGGTCAAAGATGCAATAGGGCATGTTGACCACTTCGCGCTGCCACAGAACCCCCGGATCGAGACGCCCGACTATCGTCTTGAAACCATCGCCGGAACGCGCCATCAGCAGCGGCGGCGCACCACCGGCCAGACGCAGCGCTGCGCCATGCTGCGCCAGCGCGTCAAGCTCCTGCCTGCTGGCCAACGGCGCCTCCGCATCGTCGGCAAGCCCCATCCAGGTAAAGCCGCTGAGACGCTTGAACGCGTTGGCAGCCTCGGCGTTACGCATGAGTTCAATACGCCAGCCCAGTTCGCTGACGATTTCCATGCCGAAATTCTTGCTGTCCTCACGCAGCCCGCGCTGAACGCTGTCGACCAACTGCTTCTGCATTTCGTGATATGCGAAAGCGGCCAGCGCCAGTATCGGCAGCAGCGAAGCCAGCAGAAAACTGAGAAAGAGGCGCCGCCCGAATCGACTGCGCAAGTGCACCCGGATCATGTTCAGTGATCGGTTGCGAGCCCGACGAAGGCGCCATTGCCAGCACGCACGATGTCATCGCGCGAAGCTGACGCGGTCAGCGGCATCTGGGAACGACCGTCCGGGCCCCGGCTGTACAGATCGTAGTCACTGTTCAGTGGCACGAGATTCTTGTCCTTGCGAAGCTGGCCGCGATTGGGCTGTGGCGTGCCACTGATGCGCAAGTACTGATAGGCGGCCCCCCAGGGATCACGCAGGCTATCCATGCCCAGTTCGGTCAGGTTTGCCGGATAGGCATTGGTCCGGATGTAGAAGCGATCAATCGCCATCATGATGCTCTGGATGTCCGACATCGCGGCAGCCCGCTTGCCTCTTTCCACATAGCCCTGATAGGCCGGAACAGAAATCGCCGCCAGCGTCGCCAGAATGGCGACCACGGCCATCAGTTCGATCAGCGTGAACGCCTGCTGCGCTGCTCTTTTTCCAGCCCTCATTCAAACTCCCCACAGTCTGGCAGCCTTGTTGTCCGGCCCGCCTCGATTGTTTCGTGAACGGTCGTACATGCACCAACTTGAGACGTGCATTCGACACCGATGGTAAATCACGGAGATCCTGCCGGACGGGCGTACCGACGGCAGTCCGGAGCCTGCCTGCGCCAGACTCCTTCGATCCGGAAGGATCAGGACATCGATGAGGTCAGATCATTCCTGGAAAATCGGGGGAAGCGCGAGAGGGTAAGAAGACACGGATGCACTCGCAAGGCGCCGGTGAAGGATACGGCCGTACGGAGGTAGTCAGACGCGCCGGACGGACGATACCAAGGGCATCGCAACGCGCATCATGCGCTTTTGAAACTGAAGGAAAACTGGGGTGGCTGATGGGACTCGAACCCACGACAACTGGAATCACAATCCAGGACTCTACCAACTGAGCTACAGCCACCACTGGGACGTCAATCGAACAACTGACGCTTGAAACTTTCAGACCAAGCTGGCCTGCCCGGCAGGAATCGAACCCGCAACCTACGGCTTAGAAGGCCGTTGCTCTATCCAGTTGAGCTACGGGCAGGTACTAAGTACGGTGTTGCGAACCGATTACTGGTCGGGGTGGAGGGATTCGAACCCCCGACATCTTGCTCCCAAAGCAAGCGCGCTACCGGGCTGCGCTACACCCCGAGAGCCATAGATATTACTTTGGCCCAGGCTTAAGGTCAATGGCTGCAGGGCGTTTCCCGCAAAAAATCCCGAAAGATTCTTTGCGGGACGCCCCGCAGGACATCAGCCCTGCTGGTCGCCGTTCGCTTCCGGTGCAGCCAGCAGCGCCTTCATCGACAGACGGATACGACCCTTCTCGTCGGTTTCCAGCACCTTCACCTTCACCTGCTGACCTTCCTTCAGGTGATCGGCAACGTTGGCGATGCGCTCGTTGGCGATCTGCGAAATGTGCAGCAGACCGTCCTTGCCCGGCAGCACGCTCACGATGGCGCCGAAATCCAGCAGACGCAGCACCGTGCCGTCGTACACCTTGCCCACTTCGACTTCGGCGGTGATCGCCTCGATGCGGCGCTTGGCGTTCTCGGCGGCTTCCGAGTTCACCGATGCGATGGTGATGGTGCCGTCGTCGCCGATGTCGATCGTGGCGCCGGTTTCTTCGGTCAGTGCGCGGATCACCGCACCGCCCTTGCCGATCACGTCACGGATCTTTTCCGGATTGATCTTCATGGTCAGCAGACGCGGTGCGTAGGTCGACACGCCTTCACGGGCGCCCGACATCGACTGCTGCATGATGCCGAGGATGTGCTTGCGCGCTTCGTGGGCCTGAGCCAGCGCGACCTGCATGATTTCCTTGGTGATGCCCTGGATCTTGATGTCCATCTGCAGCGCGGTGATGCCGCCGTCGGTACCGGCCACCTTGAAGTCCATGTCGCCGAGGTGATCTTCGTCACCGAGGATGTCGGTCAGCACCGCGAAGCGGTTGCCGTCCTTGATCAGGCCCATCGCGATGCCGGCGACATGCGCCTTCAGCGGCACACCGGCGTCCATCAGTGCGAGCGAACCGCCGCACACCGAAGCCATCGACGACGAACCGTTCGATTCGGTGATTTCCGACACCACGCGCATCGAGTAGCTGAACTCTTCCGGCGACGGCAGCACGGCGAGCAGCGCGCGCTTGGCCAGACGGCCATGGCCGATCTCGCGACGCTTCGGTGCACCGAAGCGGCCGGTTTCGCCGGTAGCGAACGGAGGCATGTTGTAGTGAAGCATGAAGCGGTCGCGGTATTCGCCGCCCAGCGCGTCGATGATCTGCTCATCGCGGCCGGTGCCCAGCGTGGCGATGACCAGCGCCTGGGTTTCACCGCGGGTGAACAGCGCCGAACCGTGGGTACGCGGCATCACGCTGTTGCGGATGGCGATCGGACGCACGGTACGGGTATCGCGGCCGTCAATGCGCGGCTCGCCGTTCAGGATGCGGCCACGAACGATGCCGGCTTCCAGATCGAAGAAGTAGTTCTTGATCGTGTTCACGTCCGGCGCCGTCGCAGCGTCGGCGGTCAGCGCGGCAATCACTTCGTCGCGCAGTGCGTTCACGCTCTGGCTGCGCACCTGCTTCTGGGTGATGCGGTAGGCATCCTGCAGCTTGGCTTCGGCCAGTTCGGAAATGCGGCTCCACAGCGCCTGGTCACGGGCCGGCGCCTGCCAGTCCCATTCCGGCTTGCCGGCGACTTCAACCAGTTCGTTGATCGCGTTGATCGCGGCCTGCATCTGCTCGTGGCCATAGACCACCGCACCCAGCATCACTTCTTCCGACAGTTCCATCGCTTCCGATTCGACCATCAGCACGGCGGCTTCGGTACCGGCGACGACCAGGTTCAGCTTGCTGTCCTTCAGCTGCGAAGCGGTCGGGTTGACGATGTACTGACCATCGATGTAACCGACACGGGCAGCGCCGATCGGGCCGCTGAAAGGAATACCGGAAATGGCCAGCGCAGCCGATGCACCGATCATGGCCGGAATGTCGGCATCGACTTCCGGGTTCAGCGACAGCACCTGAACGATGACCTGGACTTCGTTGTAGAAGCCTTCCGGGAACAGCGGGCGGATCGGGCGATCGATCAGGCGCGAGGTCAGCGTTTCCTTCTCGGTGGGGCGGCCTTCGCGCTTGAAGAAACCACCGGGAATGCGGCCGGCGGCGTAGAACTTTTCAGCGTAATCAACGGTGAGCGGGAAGAAATCCTGGCCGGCCTTGGCCGACTTCTGGGCAACCACAGTGGCCAGCACCACGGTTTCTTCGACGTTCACGATGACGGCGCCGCTCGATTGACGCGCGATCTCGCCGGTTTCCAGCACCACTTTCTGGGTGCCGAACATGAATTCCTTGCGGGTAGCGTTAAGCAAGTCGATTCCTTTCGATTCTGTAATGGACGGGCATCATCCGCCCGCCAGAAAAAACAAACCGGCGGAGTCACGAGGACTCACGCCGGTGTGTGATGTCAAGCCGCTGCGGGCCTCGACATTGCCTGCGGGTGCAATTACTTGCGGAGGCCGAGGCGACCGATCAGCGAGCGATAGCTGTCGGCATCGGTGCGCTTCAGGTAGTCGAGCAGCTTGCGACGCTGGCTCACCATCTTCAGCAGACCACGACGCGAGTGGTGGTCCTTGACATGTTCTTTGAAGTGACCGGTCAGGTCGTTGATGCGCGCGGTCAGCAGGGCAACCTGCACTTCGGGCGAACCGGTGTCGCCGGCCGCACGCTGGTATTCGGCCACGATGCGGGCTTTATCGGCGGTAACGATAGCCATTGATCTGAACTCTCTCGTTTGGAAAACCAAAAATTATACGCCAAGGATGCGCAATCTCAAGCACTTTCAGGGTTTTTCTGTGCTTTCGGTGTGCTGTCCTGCGGCATGAGCCGTTTCACCCGCAGGCGATTCCCCTGGACTTCGACCAGCCCGAGAAAAACCGCCCCGGCATAGGCACGCAGAACCTGGCCGCTGAGCGGCAAGGAATCGCTCTCGACATCCCGCAGCGAAACCGGCTGACCGTTGATCAGCCGCTGGGCTTCGGCATCGCTCAGGCGACAGCACGGCATCTGCTGCAGCAGCACGTCGGCTGGCAGCAGAAGCGCCTCGCGCGCGGTCTCGTCGAGGGCGGCGATCTGTTCCAGCGTGAAGGCACGGCCCAGATCGAGCGGGCCGGTGCGGGTACGTCGCAGTCCGGTCAGGTGGGCACCGCAGCCCAGCATTTCGCCGATGTCCTCGGCCAGCGTGCGGATGTAGGTGCCCTTGCTGCACAGCACCCGCATCGTGAACACGGGCAGCGTGATCTGCTGCAGTTCGATCTCGTGAATGCGCACATGACGCACGGCGCGCTCCACCGTCTGGCCGGCCCGGGCGTATTCGTACAGCGGCTTGCCGTCCTTCTTCAGCGCGGAATGCATGGGCGGCACCTGATCGATGTCGCCGGTATGCGCAACGAGCGCCTGACGCAGCGCCACCTCATCCACCGTCACTTCGCGGGTCTGCAGCACCTCGCCCTCCGCGTCGCCGGTGGCGGTGCGGATGCCAAGACGGACTTCGGCCAGATATTCCTTGTCGGCGTCCAGCATGAGGCCGGCAAAGCGCGTGGCTTCGCCGAAGCAGACCGGCAGAAGACCGGTAGCCAGCGGATCGAGCGTGCCGGTGTGGCCGGCCTTCGCCGCCTGGAACAGGCGGCGCGCCTTCTGCAACGCGTCGTTTGAACTGAGGCCGAGCGGCTTGTCGAGCAGCAGCACGCCGTGGACCGCCTTCCAGCGGGAACGGGGCTGCAAGTCAGTCCTCGCCGGTGCCGGGATCGGAATGAAGCGCCTTGTCGATCAGGCGCGAAAGATGGTCGGCACGTTCCATCGTCTGGTCGTGCACGAAATGAAGCTGCGGCGTGGTGTGGATGCGCACGCGGCGGCCGATCTCGCGACGCAGGAAACCTGCGGCGCGGGTCAGCCCTTCGTGGATCTGCTTCTGTGCGTCGCCCTCCGCCAGGGTGCTGTAGAACACCTTGGCGTGGGCGTAGTCCGGCGTCAGCTCGACCGCGGTCAGCGAAATCATGCCGACACGCGGGTCCTTCAGCTCGGTGGCGATCAGCTGCGCAAGTTCGCGGCGGATCGCCTCCGAAACACGGTCGCTGCGTGAATAACGTTCAGCCATCGGATCAGCGCAACCGGCTTACGCCAGCTTGCGGGCCACTTCCTGGATTTCGAAGATTTCGAGCTGGTCGCCCTCTTCGATCTCGTTGTAGCCGCGCAGCTGGATACCGCACTCGTAGTTTTCCTTGACTTCCTTGACGTCGTCCTTGAAGCGCTTGAGCGATTCCAGGTCGCCGGTCCACACCACCACGTTGTTGCGCAGCAGACGGGCACTGGCGCCCCGCTTGACCAGACCGGAGGTGACCATGCAACCGGCGATGGTGCCGATCTTGGTCCCACGGAACACCTGGCGGATTTCCACGGTACCCAGCACCAGCTCCCGCTTTTCCGGGGCCAGCATGCCGGACAGCGCGGCCTTCACCTCATCCACCGCCTCATAGATGATGGTGTAGTAGCGCAGATCGACGCCGTAGTTCTCGGCCAGCTTGCGCGCGCCGACGTCGGCCCGCACGTTGAAGCCGACCACCACCGCCTTCGACGCCTGGGCGAGGTTCACATCGGTTTCCGAAATGGCACCCACCGCGGCGTGGATCACCTGCACCCGCACCTCGTCGGTGGACAGCTTCTGCAGCGACTGCACCAGCGCTTCCTGCGAACCCTGCACGTCAGCCTTGATGATGAGCGGCAGCACGCGGACTTCGCCCTCGCCCATCTGTTCGAACATGGACTCGAGCTTGGCGGCCTGCTGCTTGGCGAGCTTCACGTCACGGAACTTGCCCTGACGGAACAGCGCGATTTCGCGTGCCTTGCGTTCGTCGGCCAGCACCATCGCTTCGTCACCGGCAGCCGGCACATCCGACAGACCCTGGATTTCGACCGGAATCGACGGACCGGCTTCGGTCACCGGCTTGCCGGATTCGTCCAGCATGGCACGCACACGACCGAACACCTGACCGCACAGCAGGATATCGCCGCGCTTCAGCGTACCGGACTGCACCAGCACCGAAGCGACCGGACCCTTGCCCTTGTCGAGGCGGGCTTCGATCACCAGACCACGGGCCGGCGCGTCCTTCGGCGCCTTCAGCTCCAGCACTTCGGCCTGCAGCAGCACGTTTTCGAGCAGCTCGTCGATGCCGGTACCCTTCTTCGCCGACACCGGGATGAAGGGCGAATCGCCACCGTATTCTTCCGGCACCACACCTTCGGCCACCAGTTCCTGCTTCACCCGGTCCGGGTTGGCGTCCGGCTTGTCGATCTTGTTGATCGCGACAACCATCGGCACGCCGGCAGCCTTCGCGTGGTGGATGGCTTCGCGCGTCTGCGGCATCACGCCGTCATCGGCCGCCACCACCAGGATGACCAGGTCGGTTGCCTTCGCACCGCGGGCACGCATGGCCGTGAAGGCCTCGTGACCCGGCGTGTCGAGGAAGGTAATCATGCCGCGCGGCGTATCGACGTGATAGGCACCGATGTGCTGCGTAATGCCGCCCGCTTCACCCGCAGCCACGCGGGCGCGGCGGATGTAGTCAAGCAGCGAGGTCTTGCCGTGATCGACGTGACCCATGACGGTGACGACCGGGGCGCGCGGCAGCAGTTCGACATCCTTGTGTGCGTCATCGGCTTCGCCGAGGAAGGCTTCCGGATCGTCCAGCTTGGCCGGCTTCGCGGTATGGCCCATCTCCTCGACCAGGATCATCGCGGTTTCCTGATCCAGCACCTGGTTGATGGTGACCATCTGGCCCAGCTTCATCAGCGCCTTGATCAGCTCGGTAGCCTTGATCGCCATCTTGTGGGCGAGATCGGCAACCGAAATCGTTTCCGGCACCAGCACCTCGCGCACCACGGCTTCCACCGGCGCGGCCTGTGCATTCTGGTCGTGGTCGCGGTGATGACGTCCCTTCGGACCACCACGCCAGCCACCGGTACCCGAGTCGCCACGGGTCTTGATCTGGCGGCGCTTGGACGCATCGTCCTTCCAGTTCGACGTACCTGGCTTGCCCTTGCCCGGCGCAGCGGCAGGTGCCGCGCCCGGCTTGGCCTTGGCACCCTTGTCATCGGCCTTTGCCGGCTTGTGCAGCGTACCTGCCGGTGCCTTGGCGGCAGCGGCCTTGGCTTCTTCCTCTGCCTTGGCCTTGGCTTCAGCTTCAGCCTGAGCGCGCACGAGACGGGCTTCCATCTCCTGGCGCATGCGCACTTCGCGTTCCTGCTTTTCCTTCAGCTCGCGCGCCTGATGGGCCAGCAGCTCCTGGTGGCGCTTGGCTTCGCGCTCGCGCGCAGTCATCGGGCGTTCGACCGGTGCAGGTGCAGCTTCGGCCTGCGGTGCAGGCTCCGGCTCTGCTTCAGGCGCCGGCACGACGGCCTCGACCACCGGTTCGGGCTCAGGCTCTGGTTCCGGCTCGGGCTCCGGTTCCGGAGCGAGCTCGACCACCGGTTCCGGCACCACCACGGGTTCGGGCTCCGGCGCCGGCTGCGGCACGATCTCGACCGCAGGCTCGACCTGAAGGATGGCTTGCGGTTCTGCGTCCTCGGCGGCCGCCTGGGCGGCTTCTTCTGCCAGCAACTCAGCCGGATCACGCTTCACCAGCACGCGCTTCTTGCGCACTTCGACCTGCACTGTGCGCGCCTGACCGGACGGCGTGGTCGCCTTGATCTCCGTGGTCTGACGACGGGTCAGCGTGATCTTGGTCTTTCCCGCCGTGTCACCGTGCTGACGACGCAAGTAGTCGAGCAGACGGGTCTTGTCCTGCTCGGTCAGCGAATCACCTTCGCTCTTCTTGTCCACACCGGCCTGCCGCAACTGGTCGAGCAGTGCCGACGCCGAAATCTTCAGCTCGGTTGCAAACTGGGAAACACTCATCAACGCCATACCGTCCTCAATTATTCAAACCAGTGCGCGCGCGCAGTGGTGATCAGCGATGTCGCGCGCGCGGCATCGATGCCGGCTATCTCGACCAGTTCATCGACGGCCAGATCGGCCAGATCGTCACGGGTGCGCACATTTGCGCGCGCCAGCTGAGCCGCCAGATGCTTATCCATGCCATCCAGCGCCAGCAGCGCGTCATCGACCTGCTCCAGCTGTTCCTCGTCCACGATGGCTTCGGTCAGCAGCACGTTGCGCGCACGGGTGCGCAGCTCGTTCACCGTGTCCTCGTCGAACGCTTCGATCTCGAGCATTTCGGCCAGCGGCACGTAAGCCACCTCTTCCAGCGTCGAGAAGCCTTCTTCGATCAGGATGTCAGCCACTTCCTCATCGACGTCCAGCTTGGCCATGAACAGCAGGCGGATGGCCGCGTTCTCGGCATCCGACTTGGCAGCCGACTGTTCGACCGTCATCAGATTGATCTTCCAGCCGGTCAGCTCGGACGCCAGACGCACGTTCTGCCCGCTGCGGCCGATGGCGATCGCGAGATTGTCCTCGTTCACGACGACGTCCATGCTGTGGGCGTCCTCGTCCACCACAATGGATGCAACCTCAGCCGGCGCCAGCGCACCGATCACGAACTGCGCCGGATCCGGTGACCACAGGATGATGTCGACACGCTCGCCACCCAGTTCATTGGTCACCGCCTGCACGCGCGAACCGCGCATGCCGATGCAGGTGCCTTGCGGATCGACGCGCGGATCGTTCGACTTGACAGCAATCTTGGCGCGGATGCCTGGATCACGGGCAGCACCCTTGATTTCGATGAGTCCGTCCTCGATTTCCGGCACCTCGAGTTCGAACAGCTTCATGATGAATTCGGGTGCGGTACGCGACAGGATGATCTGCGGACCGCGCGCCTGACGATCCACACGCAGCAGCACCGCCTTTACGCGGTCACCGACACGCAGGTTCTCGCGGACAATGATGTGTTCGCGCGGCAGCAGCGCCTCAAGGCGGCCTATTTCGACGATGGCATTGCCTCGCTCGATGCGCTTGATCGTGCCGGTAACCAGATGATCCTTACGCTCAAGGAAGTCGTTCAGGATCTGTTCGCGCTCCGCGTCGCGAATGCGCTGCAGGATGACCTGCTTGGCGGCCTGTGCGCCAATGCGCCCGAAATCGACCGGCTCCAGCGCTTCCTCGATGTAGTCGTCGACCTGTATGTCCGCAATCTGCTCCCGCGCATCAATGATGCCGATTTCGGCCTCATCGTTCTCGACCTGATCATCCGGCAGCACATGCCAGCGACGGAAGGCTTCGTACTCGCCGGTTTCACGATTGATCGCAACGCGCACATCGGCATCGTCGTGGGTACGCTTCTTGGTGGCCGAAGCCAGCGCGGTTTCCAGTGCGCCGAACACGACCTCACGGGCCACATTCTTCTCGCGTGCCAGTGCGTCGACCAGCAACAGAATCTCGCGACTCATCGTTTCAACTCCTGCTTGCGTTCAAAGTCCGGCACCAGGCGGGCGCGTTCGATCTGCGACAGCTCGAATTCATAGCTTTCGCCCTTGACCTCCAGCGTGAGCCGGTCACCGGCGACGCCAGCCAGACGGCCGGTGAAGTTGCGCTGGTTGCCCACCGGCACGCGCAGGCGCAGCTGCGCCTCCTGGCCAGTGAAACGGATGAAGTCCGCGGTCTTGCGCAGCGGCCGGTCCAGGCCGGGCGACGACACCTCAAGGCGGTCGTAATCGACGTTCTCGACCATGAACAGGCGAGTCAGGTGATTGCTCACCGTCACGCAGTCATCGACCGTGATGCCCTTGTCCGTATCGATGAAAACCCGCAGCAGGCGACCCCGCGGCGACGTTTCCAGATCAACGAATTCATAGCCGAGCCCGCTGACAGCCTGCTCGATCAGTTCCGCAACACTCATCCCAGCAACACACTTCCGGATGTACAAATAAAAAATGGGCTGACCGCCCATCGAAAGACACCGGCTTCGCCAGTGCAACAAGCCAATGAGTGTAACAGAGCCCGCCCATCCTCTTCAAGCTGAAAGGATGGACGTCCCCCGTTCAACAATGGTATGGCGTCAGGCCTCTCCGCCACCCGCAGCCGGCTTGGCCCCGCCAGGACGACGACGCCGGCGCGGCGCCCGCTTGCGCGCCGGCGCCTCGCCGTCAGCCGCCTGCGGCCGCGGTGCGGACTGCACGCTGCCGTTCTCGCCGCCCGGCTTGCGCGGACCGCGACGGCGGCTGCGCTTCGGTGCGGCCGGCGCTTCGCCCTCCGCCACCGGCGGGCGGCCACCCTTCGGCTTGCCGCCCTGCCCCTGTTCGGCCTTGCGCGGCTGCTTGTCCTTGCCGGACATCAGCGTCATCAGCCGGGTCACCTCTTCGGTCTTGAGCTCCTGCACCTTGCCGCGCGGCAGGCTCTTCGGCAGATCGAACGGGCCGTAGCGCACCCGGGTAAGCCGGCTCACGGTCAGGCCGATCGCCTCGAACATGCGGCGCACCTCGCGGTTGCGGCCTTCCGACAGCGTCACGTGGTACCAGTGGTTCACGCCCTCGCCACCGCCGTCGGTCAGCGAATTGAACTTGGCCAGACCGTCTTCCAGCTCGATGCCGTCGACCAGCTGCTTCGCCTGTTCCGGCGTCAGTTCGCCCAGCAGGCGCACGGCGTATTCGCGCTCCAGCTCGTAGCTGGGATGCATCAGCTTGTTGGCCAGTTCGCCGCTGGTGGTGAACACCAGCAGGCCGGTGGTGTTGAAATCCAGCCGGCCGACCGCGATCCAGCGGCCGCCACCCACCTTGGGCAGCTTGTCGAACACCGACGGCCGGCCATCCGGATCGTCGCGCGACACGATTTCGCCTTCCGGCTTGTGATAGATGAGCACCCGCGGCGCACGCTGGGCGAAGTGGATGTGGATGAGCTTGCCATTCACCCGCACCTTGTCTTCCGGGCCGACCCGCTGGCCGACGTGGGCCGGCAGCGAATTGACGCTGATGCGGCCGGCGACGATCCAGTCTTCCAGCTCGCGCCGCGAGCCGAGGCCCATGTCGGCCAGCATCTTGTGCAGTTTCTGCGGCTCGCTGAACACCACCGGGCCGCGGCGCTTGGACTTGCTGTCCTGCGAGCGGTAGTTGGCCACATTGCCGTTCACGTCCCCGCCGGGCCTGCGTCTACCTTGCGTCATTGAATTCCATCACCTTCTGTAGTTCGGCCAGCGGCGGCAGCTCGGAGAGCGTGCGCAGGCCCAGATCGTCGAGAAAACGTCGTGTCGTCGCGTACAGCGCCGGACGGCCCGGGACTTCGCGGTAACCCACGCTGTCTATCCAGCCGCGCCCTTCAAGCGCCTTGATGATGCCCGGCGACACCGCAACACCGCGGATGTCCTCGATGTCGCCGCGGGTCACCGGCTGGCGGTACGCGATGATCGCCAGCGTTTCCAGCACCGCCCGCGAGTACTTCGCGGGCTTTTCGTTCTTCAGCCTGTCCAGATAGGGCTGCACGTCCGCCGCGGTGCGGAAGCGCCAGCCCGAGGACACCTGCACCAGTTCCACGCCCCGCCCCGCCCAGTCCTCGCGCAGTTCGTCGAGCAGACGGCGGATCAGCACGTGGTCGAGCTCCTGCTCGAACAGTTTCTTGAGCTCTCCGGTGCTCATCGCGTCCTGCGAAGCCAGCAGCGCCGCTTCCAGGATGCGCTTGACGTCAGCCGGGCTCGGCGACTGCGTCTGTTCGGGCAGTTCGGACATAGATGGTCGCAAAGGCTTCGATCTGAAGCAGTTCAATCAGGCTTTCGCGGGCCAGTTCGAGCACCGCGAGAAAATTCACCACCATGTGCGCCGCGCTAGGTTCGCTTTCGAACAGCTGTTCGAAGCGAAGATCACCTTCCTCGTGCAGCCGGCGCAGGATGTTCGACATGAATTCACGCACCGACAGCGCCTCACGCGTCACCTTGTGGTGCCGCGTCATGTCTGCGCGGCGCATCAGGGCCAGCCAGGCCAGCTGCAGGTCGGTCGCGCTGACGTTGGGCTGGATCTCGACCAGCCGCTCCGCCACCCGCACACCCACCCACTCGTGCTCACGCTGTATGCGGGGAATCGCGTCCAGCGCCAGCGCAGCGGCTTTCATCTGTTCGTACTCGATCAGCCGGCGCACCAGCTCCGCCCGCGGATCTTCGCCTTCGTCGCCCGCCGCCTTCGGCGGTCGCGGCAGCAGCATGCGCGATTTGATCTCGAGCAGCATGGCCGCCATCAGCAGGTATTCCGCCGCCAGTTCCAGGCGCTGTGTCCGCATTGCCTCGACGTACACGAGGTACTGCGCGGTCAGCGGCGCCATCGGAATGTCGAGAATATCGACGTTGGCCTTGCGTATCAGGTAGAGCAGCAGGTCGAGCGGCCCCTGGAAAGCATCCAGGAACACTTCGAGCGCGTCGGGCGGAATGTACAGGTCGAGCGGAAGTTTTTCCAGCGCCTCGCCGTACAGGCGTGCCGGCGGTGGCGACGCGAGGTCGGCCACCGGAGCCATCGTGGAGGCTTCGCCCGCCATCAGGCGTAGTTCAGCCCCATGGCTTCGCGCACGTCGCGCATCGTTTCCGATGCCAGCTTGCGCGCGCGCTCGCAGCCGTCGGCGACGATATTGCGCAGCAGCATCGGATCTTCCTCGTACTGTTTCGCACGCTCGTGGATCGGTGCCTGTTCCTTCAGCACCGCATCGATCACCGGCTGCTTGCATTCCAGACAGCCGATGCCGGCCGAACGGCAGCCTTCCTGCACCCACTGCTTGACCGAGTCGTCAGAGTAAATGACGTGGAACTGCCACACCGGGCAGCGATCCGGGTCGCCCGGGTCGGTGCGGCGCACGCGCTGGGTGTCGGTCTTCATGCCGCGGATCTTCTTGGTGACGACCTCCGGCTCCTCGCGCAGCATGAGCGTGTTGTTGTAGGACTTGGACATCTTCTGTCCGTCCAGCCCCGGCATGCGGGCCGCCTCGGTCAGCAGCGCGCCCGGCTCGGCCAGAATCATCTTGCCGCTGCCTTCGAGGTAGCCGTACAGGCGCTCGCGGTCGCCCATGCTGAGGCTCTGCGCTTCTTCCAGCAGCGCCTTGCCCTGGGCCAGCGCCTCGTCCTTGCCTTCCTGCTGGTACAGCGTGCGCAGTTCCTCGTACAGCTTGCCGCGCTTGCCGCCGAGCTTCTTCACCGCTTCGCGCGCCTTGTCCTCGAAACCGGGCTCGCGGCCGTACAGGTGGTTGAAGCGGCGGGCCACTTCGCGGGTCAGTTCAACGTGGGGCACCTGGTCCTCGCCCACCGGCACCAGATTCGCGCGGTAGATCAGGATGTCGGCCGACTGCAGCAGCGGATAGCCGAGGAAGCCGTAAGTGGCCAGATCGCGGTCGGCCAGCTTTTCCTGCTGGTCCTTGTAGGTGGGCACGCGCTCCAGCCAGCCCAGCGGGCACATCATGGACAGCAGCAGATGCAGTTCGGCGTGCTCGGGCACCCGCGACTGGATGAACAGCGTGGCCTGACTCGGGTCGACGCCCGCCGCCAGCCAGTCGATCAGCATGTCCCACACGCTGCGCTCGATCACCTGGGTGTCCTCGTAGCTGGTGGTCAGCGCATGCCAGTCGGCGACGAAGAACAGACAGGGGTATTCGTGTTGCAGCTTCACCCAGTTCTTCAGCACGCCATGGTAGTGGCCAAGGTGCAGGCGACCGGTGGGGCGCATGCCGGAAAGAACGCGTTCTGCGTACATGTGTGGGGTCGTCCGGTTCAGAAAAGCACAGTCATCAGCAGCGCATGGGCCAGCACGAGCAGCGGCGTCAGCAGCTCGTCCAGCACATGCGTCACCAGCAGTCCGATCAGGATGAACATGCCGTAGGGCTCGATCCGCGCAAACGCCATCGACGCCCGGCGGGGCAGCAGGCTCACCATGATGCGGCCGCCATCCAGCGGCGGAATGGGCAGAAGGTTCAGCACCATCAGCACCAGATTGATCGTTATGCCGGCTTTCGCCATCAGCATCAGCGGCTCGGCGAACGTGTGGCCGGGCATGGACAGCGCCAGCTTCATCGCCAGCCCCCAGCCCACCGCCATCACCAGATTGGCCGCCGGCCCGGCAGCCGCGACCCAGAACAGATCCTGCTTGGGTCGGCGCAGCCGTCCGAAATTGACCGGAACCGGCTTGGCCCAGCCGAACAGTAGCCCGTCGTGGCCCGCCATCGAACTGACGAAGTACATCAGCAGCGGCACGATCACCGTACCCAGCGGGTCGATGTGACGCAGCGGGTTGGCGGTGATCCGGCCGGCCAGATGCGCGGTCGGGTCTCCCTTCAGCAGTGCGGCGTAACCGTGGGCCGCCTCGTGCAGCGTAATCGCCAGCACGACGGGCAGCACGATGACCGCCAGTCGAGCGATGCTTTCGTCCATGAGCGCCCGGATGCTAGCAGAACACGGCCGGCACGTCAGGCCGGAGCGCCGCCACCCTCACTCCAGCCCGAAACGGGCCAGATCGCCCGCGCCTGCGCGCACCAGTTCCGGCGAACCCGACGAAAGGTCGATCACCGTGGTCGGCTGAGTGCCGCAGTGACCGCCGTCGATCACCAGATCGAGGTCGTGCTGCAGACGCTCGCGGATGTCTTCCGGATCGGCCAGCGGCAGTTCCTCACCCGGCAGCAGCAGCGTGGAGCCGAGCAGCGGTTCGCCCAGCGCCTCGATCAGCGCCGACACCACCGGATGGTCCGGCACCCGCAGGCCCAGCGTCTTGCGCTTGGGGTGCAGGATGCGGCGCGGCAGTTCGCGCGTGGCTTCGAGAATGAAGGTATAGGGGCCGGGCGTGACGCTCTTCAGCAAGCGGAACTGGGCGTTGTCCACCCGCGCGAAATTGGCGATTTCCGACAGGTCGCGGCACATCAGCGTGAAGTGATGATGCACATCGACGTCGCGAATGCGGCGGATGCGGTCCAGCACCTTCGCGTCGCCCATGTGGCCGACCAGCGACCACGCGCAGTCGGTCGGTATCGCGGCCAACCCGCCGCTGCGGAGGATGTCGGCGGCCTGGCGTATCAGTCGGGGTTGCGGATTGTCGGGATGAACGGTGAAAAGCTGGGCCACGGTATTCGCTAGCGGAAATTGAAGTGGAAAGGATGTCCGGCCTCTGAGGAATCAGCGGGACGGTGCACTCCGGATGGAAGTCGATCGGGGCTCGCAGGCGGTGTCACGCCGGCTGGTGCAGCCGGTGCTGCAGGCGCGGCATAAGCCAGACCGGCTGCAGACCGTCCGGCAGACGCTCGCCAGCCCCCAGGTCGACCGGGCTCTCGCCTGGTGCATGGAAGTCCGAGGCGCGCGATGCATGGAAGCCGAATTCGCGGGCCAGCCGGGCGAAGGTGCGCACCGCAGCCTCGCCATGCGAACCCGATATCACCTCGATCGCCTCGCCGCCGGCCGCGCTGAACTGTTCGAACAGCCGGTGCATCTGCTCGCCGGACATGCGGTAGCGGCCGGGATGCGCCACCACCGCCACGCCACCGGCGCCACGTATCCAGTCGACCGCACGCTCCAGCGCGGTCCATTCGTGCTCGATATAGCCCGGCCGGCCGCGCACCAGATAGTCGCGGAACACCGCCGACACGTCCGATGCATAGCCCTGCTCCACCAGCACCCGGGCGAAATGAGAGCGACCGACCAGCGAAGGATTGCCGGCATGCCGCATCGCGCTCGCATAGGCTTCGCGCACGCCCAGCGCCTCCAGCGCCTCGGCCATGCGCAGCGCGCGTACGTCGCGCCCGCTGCGCACCGCGGCCAGTCCACGCTCGAGCTGCAGGTGAGCCGGGTCTATGCCCAGACCGACGATGTGGACGGTCGTACCTTCCCAGGTGACAGAGATTTCCACACCATCGAAAAAAGGCAGGCCCAGCGCGTCTGCCTGCGCACGCGCTTCCGCCAGACCGCCGAGATTGTCGTGGTCGGTCAGCGCCCACAGTTCGACACCGTTGGCAGCGGCGCGCGCGGCCAGTGCGGCCGGAGCGAGCACGCCGTCGGAGTGGCTGGAGTGGCAGTGAAGATCGGCATTCATAACTTCGGAATTCTAACAGGCGCTCGCAGCGAGCCTGCGGCGGCTACAATCGCGCCCGGTCAAACCAACCAGGAACAGCAATGAATCATCCAGACAATCTTCGCTACACAGACACACACGAATGGGTCCGGGTCGAACAGGATGGCACCGTGACGGTCGGCATCACCGACCACGCGCAGGATGCCCTCGGAGATGTGGTCTTTCTGCAGCTGCCCGATGTCGGCCGCACCGTCGCCCGTACCGAGGCGATGGCGGTGATCGAGTCGGTCAAGTCCGCGTCCGACATCCACGCGCCGGTTGCCGGCACCGTGACCGCGGTGAACCAGGCACTCGCCGACGCACCGGAACAGGTGAATCAGGATCCGTACGCATCCTGGATGTTCGTCATCAAGCCCGACAGCACATCCGAACTGGATGCCCTGTTGAGCGCCGACGCCTACAGCGCAACGCTGGGCTGATCGTCCGGCCCGTCATTGACGGAGCCTGACACCGGGCCGCCGCCCGGACCACGCAGGCGGCCCTGCCCCATCAGGGGGCGGAATTGGCGGCATCAATGCCGCACTTCGTCTGTTCCACCTTGCACCGCTTGCCACAGGCCAGAGCGGAATAGCCCTCCTTGCTGTCCGGCCGGCTCTCTGCCATGTTGCAGGCCGCAAGACAGTTTTCAGACTGCGCCTTGCAGGCGCCGCTGTACATCATCTGGCTTACCCTGGCGGAATCCGCCTTCGGGCCGCGGTGGGCGGACTTCGCTGGCGCCGGGTCAGCCGAACTCGACGGAGGCAAGGCCGCGCACTCCAGCTGCTGCCGGCCACAGTTGCTCATGCACGGCGCGAACTGCGGACTGTTCCGGGGGCAGGTACGCGCGCAGGCAATATGAGCTTCGTCGCACGACTGCGCGGCGAAAGCCGGCCACAGGTTGAAGGCAAGCAGCAGGAACAGAAGTGCGCGCATGGGATGGACCTTCATCGAAATTGAAGGCCCAGTCTAACGCGCGGACAGCATCATGAGCGGCCCCGCTCCATGCGCTTTCCATGCTTGCGCAGGCTGGAAGACAGCTGATCGATGATTTCCCCCGCCGCGCCGACGATCTGGTCATTGCCGAAACCGGCCGAGCGCATTTCCCGGTAGAAGGACTTGGCCAGCATGCGTGCCACCTGTGCCGGCTGCGCCATGCCCTGGGCAAATGCGTCCGACGAGGCGGAACGCCCCTCGCCGGCCAGCGCCCGCTGGGCGAATTCCGACTTGAGCAAGAAGCCCAGTTCCGCGCTCTGCACCGACTTGCCGGCGAACAGCGCAAGACATTCAAGCAGCTGCTGTTCGATTTCGCTGAACGCCTGCTGACCACGTGCGCGCCGCACATTGATCACCCCCAGCACGCGGCCGTCCAGCGGCAGCGGCATGCAGATGAAGCTACCCCCCTCGCCGCGCGCGCGGGTGGCGTGATGTGCCGCATCGGCGTCATCGACACGGTGCGGCTGACCGCTGGCGAACACGCGGCCGGCGATCGAGCCGCCGCTGCGCACCCGCGCGTTGAGCGCCTCTTCCAGCAGTTCGCCGCGCCAGGCGGCCACTGCCAGCACCGCCTGCTCGCCCTCACCGTCGGCCAGCATGATGGTCACCCGCTCGCAGGGCAGGCGCGACCAGCACGCTTCGGCGGCATCTTCCAGCGCCTGTTGCAGCAGACCGCGGTCAGCGCCGCCCGTGTTCCCCTCTGTCATTGTTCGCACTCCTTGTTCCGTCCTGCCGTCCTGTCCAGCCAGTCCGCCAGCCGCCCGGCCAGCGCATCAGTGGCGCGCGCAAAGGCGGCGACGCCACCGGCGGCGTCCGGTCCGGCTGTTTCGGTCAGCGAAAAGCGCATCCGGTCGATCAGGTGACGGCCGCGTGCATCGATCAGCGTGGCCCGCCCGGCCAGCAGCACTTCGGCCTGCGACGGCGAGGAAAAGACCTGGATGAATTCGTCCAGATCGATCACCAGCCGGCAGCCGCGCGGCGCGGGCGGCGTGTCCAGCGCGCCGCGCAGTGCCACCGCCAGCATGTCGGCCGGTGAGGAAGCCCAGCGGCTTTCGGCATAGCTCAGGCGTTCGGTCGCACTGCGGTAGGCCAGCCGGTACTGGATGCCGGTGCCGTCCAGCCAGCCGGCGGCATGCGCCTCGATCGATTCCAGCGGCACGCCGACCGTGCGCGCCGCGCGTGGACCGCCCAGATCGTGCTGTGCCGGGCGGGCACCCTTCTGCAGCATGCCACCGCAGCCCGCCAGCACCAGCGCGGCAACCAGCAGCGCAAGCCACGATCTTCCTGCTCTCATCGTTCCCCTCCTCCGGCTGTGAAGCCGGCTTCGCCCGGCCCGGGTGCCGGCCGCTCGCGCCCGAGCAGCAGCATCTGCGGCGACGATTCCAGTTCGCCCAGCACCCGGCGCAACTGGCGCGAGTCCCGCGCAGCTTCGTCGATCAGTGCATGCAGGCGGGGCAGCGTGTCGGCGTGCAGCCGGTCGCCCGATTGTTCGGTCAGTGCGTCGAGCCGGCCGGACAGCTGGCGCATCGACGTCAGCAGTTCGCGCAGTTCGCGCGCCAACGGCGCCCCTTCGCCCGCGGTCGACTCGAGCTGGGTCAGGATGCGGCCGATGCGTTCGGTGTTGTCCGGCGACAGCAGCGCCTGGGTACGACGCAGCGTTTCGCGCAGTTCGCCGGTCACCGCCGGCATCTGCGCCAGTGTGGTGTCGAGGTGCGCGGTGGCCGACTGCAGGCTGGCCAGCGTGCCGGCGATGCGGTCCAGATTGCCCTGGTCCAGCACCGCCTGCAGCCGCAGCATGAGCTGCCGGGCCACATCCATCGTTTCGCTCGCCTTGCCGCTGAGCGAACCGAACTGCGAGCCGCGCAGCGGAATGCGCCCGGCGTCACCGGCCGGCAGCGGCCGCGGGTCGGAGCCGTCATCGGTCAGTTCGACCAGCGCCAGCCCGGTCACGCCCAGATAGCCCAGTTCGGCGCGAGTGGCCACGGTGACCGGATAGCGCGGCGGTATCGCGATGCGCACCAGGATTTCGCGCGGCTTGTCCGGATTGATCGATATGTCCCTCACCTTGCCCACCCGCATGCCGCGGTAGCGGACCTGGGCCTGCGGGTTCAGCCCGCCGACATCGGCAGTGGTGGCGAGCAGGTACTCGGCATCCAGATCGTCGCCACTGGACAGAAACCAGATCGACAGCCCGATGCCGACGCCGAGCAGCGCGAGAAAAAGACCTGCAGCCAGTGCATGGGCGCGGCTTTCCATGGTCAGCGTCCGCCCGCTGCCGGACGTGCGGCGCCAAAGAAGCTGCGGATGAAGGGATGATCCTGTTTCATGACATGGTCGAGTGTGCCTTCGGCCAGTATACGTCGCTCGCCCAGCACGGCCACCCGGGTGGCCAATGCCGACAGCGTATCGAGGTCATGCGTCACCAGCACGACCGACAGGCCCAGCTGATCGCGCAGCCGGCGGATCAGCGAAACGAAGGCGGCGGAGCGGTCCGGATCGAGGCCGGCGGTCGGTTCGTCCAGCAGCAGCAGTTCGGGTTCCAGTGCCAGCGCACGCGCCAGCGCCACCCGCTTCACCATGCCGCCGGACAGTTCGGCCGGCATCAGCCAGGCGTGACGGGGTTCCAGCTCGACCATGGCGAGCTTGATCATGACCAGATCGTGGATGGTTTCGCGGTCCAGCCAGCGCAGTTCGCGCAGCGGGAAGGCGATGTTCTCGAGCACGTTGAGCGCGGAAAACAGCGCGCCCTGCTGAAACAGCATGCCGAAGCGCTGGCGCAGTGCGCGGTCGGCCTGCAGGTCGCCGGAAAACAGCGGCTGGCCCAGCACCCGGATGTCTCCGCGCTGAGGCCGCATCAGGCCGATCACCTGGCGCAGCAGCGTGGTCTTGCCGCTGCCGGAACCGCCGACCAGCGCCATCACCTCGCCGGCCGGAATCGACAGATCCAGCCCTTCATGGACAAGATGGTTGCCGAAGCGGGTGACCAGGCCGCGGATGTCGATCACCGGCGCCGTCATGTCGGCATGCCGATGTGACGGGTGGCGATGGCGAACACGGCGTCGACCAGGATGACGCAGGTGATGGCGCTCACCACCGAGCGGGTGGTGTTGGCCGACAGGCTTTCGGTATTGGGCCGCACCGTGAGCCCGAAATGGCAGGCCACCAGCGCGATCACCAGGCCGAAGGCCAGCCCCTTGCCGAAGCCGATGTAGAGGTTGGCGATCGGCACCACCCGCGGCAGCGTGTCCAGGAAGAAGCCGAAACCGATGTCCAGCTGCACCGCTGCGGCCACCATGCCGCCGAACAGCGCGGACGCCGAGGTCCACAGCACCAGCAGCGGCATCGCCGCCACCAGCGCTGCCACCTTGGGCAACACCAGTCGCAGCGTGGCCGGCACGCCCATGGTGACCAGCGCGTCGATTTCCTCGGTCACCCGCATCACGCCCAGCTGCGCGGTCATGGCCGAGCCGGAGCGGCCGGCCACCAGCACCGCCACCAGTACCGGCCCCAGTTCGCGGATGATGCCGATGCCCAGAATGTTGATGATGAACACGTCGGCGCCGAAGGTTTTCAGCTGCAGCGCCGACAGGTAGGACAGCACGACGCCGATCAGGAAACCGACCAGCGCGGTAATCGGCAGCGCAGTGACACCGGTCTTGTAGAGATTGGCCGACAGTTCGCGCAGCGGTGCGTCCTGCTGGAAGCGCAGCATGCGCACCGCGTCGAACAGGATCTGGCCACTGAGCGCGATCATGCCCAGCAGCTGGGCCACCAGCGCCCCACCCAGGCGACCGAGCGCCACCAGACTGTCGCCCCGGCGCGGGCGTGCCCGCGGCGCCGGCCGGCACGGCCCCAGCACGGCCGCCGCGCGCAGCATGTCCAGCGTACGCGGATCGGCGTCCAGCCCGTCCGGCAGACGGTCGCCCCAGGCGCGCCACAGCGTGATGGCGCCGAGCGAGTCGAGCCGGGTGAGCGCGTGCAGGTCCCAGCGCACCGTGCGTGCCGCATCAGCCGACGCCAGCTGTCGCTTCAGTGCATCGAGCCGGCCGCGCAGGCCGGCCAACGTCCACTCGCCGGCCAGCACCGCTGCCGGCTGCGCCCCGGTCATTTCAAAGGAAACGGTCGGGACGCCCATGGTGCGTGTCAGAGCGCGGCTGCGCTCTTGGCGCGCTGGGCACGCACCTTGACCTCGATGCCGATGGCAGCCCACAGACGCTGTTCGTCCTGCAGGCTGGCCGCGGTCAGCGGCGAGGCGGACAGCCAGTCACCACCGGCGGACACGATGAAACCCTGACCCGCACGCTCGACGCGCACCGGCAGTTCAGCGTAGTCATCACGGCTGCGGTGCAGCAGCACCGCCAGTCGCAGACACAGGATGAGCGTCCAGTCACGCCGGTCGACCACACTGGAATTCACCTTCTCCAGCTTGCCGCGGTGGGCGAGCACCACCCGTGCAAGACGGGCCTGGTCCATGCGCGAAAAACCGGGCATGTCGGCATTGCCGAGGATGTAGGCGCTGTGCTTGTGATAGCCGGCATGCGCCACCGAAATGCCCAGTTCGTGCAGGCGCGCCGCCCAGCTCAGCAGATGCTGGTCCGGGTGATCTTCGGCCGCCTGCGGTTCAAGCTGACCGTACAGTTCCAGCGCAGTGGCATGCACCCGCTCGGCCTGGCGCTGGTCCACCTGGTAGCGGCGCACGAACTGCAGCACGGTGGCATCGCGCAGATCCTTGTGGTGGTAGCGGCCGTGCAGGTCGTACAGCACGCCCAGTCGCAGCGCGCCTTCGGAAAAACTCATGCGCTCGAGCCTGAAGGCATCGAAGATGGCGGACATGATGGCGAAGCCGCCAGCCAGCACCGGCAACCGGTCCGGCTTCAGGCCGGCCACGCCCAGGCGGTTCACATCGCCCACGCGCAGCAGCAGTGCGCGCAACTTGTCCATGCCTTCGCGGGTCAGCGTACCCTGCGCCCAGCCGTTCAGTTCCATGATGTCGAGCAGCGCGCGTGCGGTGCCGCTGGAACCCACCGCTTCGTCCCAGCCGAGCGCACGGTAGTCGTGCTCAATCGCTTCCAGTTCGCGCCGCGCGGCCAGTTCGGCCTCGCGCAGCGACTTCTTGTCCATGCGGCCATCCGGGAAGTAGCGCAGGCTGAACGCCACACAGCCCATGTACAGCGATTCCAGCGCCAGCGGCTCGAAGCTGCGGCCGATGATGAATTCGGTCGAACCGCCACCGATATCCACCACCAGTTGCTGGTTCGACGGGTTGGGCAGCGTGTGCGCGACACCGACGTAGATCAGCCGCGCTTCTTCGCGCCCGGCGATCACTTCGATCGGAAAACCGAGCGCCGCCTCGGCCTGCGGCAGGAACTGCGGGGCGTTCTTGGCCACGCGCAGCGTATTGGTCGCCACCGCCCGCACCTGATCCGGTGCGAACCCGCGCAGACGTTCGTTGAAGCGAGACAGCGCCTCGATGCCGCGCAGCTGGGAAGCGCCGTCGAGCAGCTTGCCGTGGCCCAGGCCAGCGGCCAGCCGCACGGTTTCCTTCACCCCGTCGAGCGGGTAGATCTGGTCATCGACCACCCGCGCCACCTGCAACCGGAAGCTGTTGGAGCCGAGGTCGACGGCGGCGAGAAGTTCGTAGCTCATGCGGCGATGCAAAAAAGAGGTCAGTCGCGAGTTTATCAGCGCACAGGCTGCGCACCGTCAAGCCGCTTCTCATCGGACGCTGTAATAATTCCGATGCATTCGTGTCACAAAATCCTGATCCAGATAACAACAGCCGAGACAGCCCTCCACCATGCCCGCCATCCTGCCGGTTCCGCGCTACGCACCCGACCACTTCATCAACCGCGAACTGTCGCTGATCGCCTTCAACCGCCGCGTGCTCGCGCAGGCCGCGGACGAGCGCGTACCGCTGCTGGAACGGCTGAAGTTCCTGTGCATCGTGTCGAGCAACCTCGACGAGTTCTTCGAGGTGCGCATCGGCGGACTGCGCGAGCACATCCGTCTGGGTGCGCGCGGCGTCACCTCCGACGGCCGTTCGGCGCAGGAGGCGCTGCGCCTGATCGCGGCCGAAGCGCATCAGCTGATCGCCGAACAGTATTCGCTGCTGAACGACGTCATCCTGCCGCTGCTGGAGAAGGAAGGCATCGTGTTCCTGCGCCGCGGCAACTGGACCGAAGCGCAGCGCGAATGGGTGCGCGACTACTTCATGCGCGAGCTGATGCCGGTGCTCACGCCGATCGGGCTGGACCCCTCCCACCCCTTCCCGCGCGTGCTCAACAAGAGCCTGAACTTCGCGGTCGAGCTGGAAGGCCGCGACGCCTTCGGCCGCAGCTCGCGTTTCGCCATCGTGCAGGCACCGCGCGCGCTGCCGCGCGTGATCAAGCTGCCGAAGGAACTGACCGGAGTGGACCATGGCTTCATCTTCCTGTCCTCAGCCATGCACCAGAACGTGGGCGACCTGTTCGAAGGCATGAACGTGCTCGGCTGCTACCAGTTCCGGGTCACCCGCAATTCCGATCTGTTCCTCGACGAGGAAGAGGTGAAGAACCTGCGCCAGGCGCTGCAGGGCGAACTGCCGCAGCGCCACTACGGCGATGCGGTGCGGCTTGAAGTCGCCGACAACTGCTCGGAACAGATGGCGGACTTTCTGCTGCAGCAGTTCAGCCTGACCCGCGACGACCTGTACCGCGCGCCCGGCATCGTGAATCTGGTGCGACTGATGCAGGTGCCGGACTGGGTTGAACGCCCCGATCTGAAATATCCGCCCTTCGTGCCGCAGGTGCCGCGCTCGATGGAGAAGCGCTACGACATCTTCGCGATGATCCGCAAGCAGGACCAGCTGCTGCACCACCCCTTCCAGTCCTTCAAGCCGGTGATCGATCTGGTGCAGCAGGCGGTGGATGATCCGGACGTGGTGGCGATCAAGATGACGGTCTATCGCACCGGCACCGACTCGGTGCTGATGGAAGCCCTGGTGCGCGCCGCGCAGAAGGGCAAGGAAGTGACCGTGGTGGTGGAACTGATGGCCCGCTTCGACGAGGAAGCGAACATCAACTGGGCTTCCCGGCTGGAAGATGCCGGCGCTCACGTGGTGTATGGCGTGTTCGGCTACAAGACGCACGCCAAGCTGCTGATGGTGGTGCGCCGCGAACAGGTGGAGGGCGTGCAGCGCTTCCGGCGCTTCGTGCATCTGGGCACCGGCAACTATCACCCGCGCACTGCACGCTTCTACACCGACTTCGGCCTGATGACCGCCAACGAGCAGATCGGCGAGGACGTGAACGAGGTGTTCAAGCAGCTGACCGGCCTCGGCCACGCCGGTACCCTGACCCATCTGTGGCAGGCGCCCTTCACGCTGCACAGCAGCGTGATCGCCGCCATCGGCCAGGAAGCCGAGAACGCGCGTGCCGGCCGCAAGGGCCGCATCATCGCCAAGATGAATTCGCTGGTTGAAGACGAAACCATCGAGGCGCTGTACGCAGCCAGCCAGGCCGGCGTGGACATCGATCTCATCGTGCGCGGCGTGTGCGCGCTGCGCCCGGGCGTGCCCGGTCTGTCAGAGAACATCACGGTGCGTTCGGTGGTCGGCCGCTTCCTCGAACATTCGCGCATCTACCACTTCCACGCCGACGGCGAGGAAAAGCTCTACATGGCGAGTGCGGACTGGATGGAACGCAATTTCTTCCGCCGCATCGAGGTGGCCTTCCCGGTGCTGGACCCGAAGCTGAAGCGACGGGTGATGAAGGAAGGTCTGCGGCCCTACCTGCTGGACAACAGCCAGTCCTGGGAGATGGAGCCGGACGGCCGCTACCGTCGTCGCGTGTCGCGCGCTGCACGTCACTGCGCGCAGGACACGCTGCTGGCCGAGTACTCGCGCAACGGTCTTTGAGGCACCCGGACGCAATCGGCAGGCCGGGTCGTCTCAAGCGACGACCCGGCCTGCCGTTAACCGGAACAGATCTCCGTTTCCGGAAGTGCCTGCAAGGTGAAAATGCTCCGCCCACTGCTGCTCATGGCCTGCGCGCTGACGCTGAGCGCCTGCGACCGGCTGCCCATTCCCGACCCGAACAAGGTTGCCGCACAGAAGGAACTTGATGCCAAGGCCATAGGTGGCGCCTGCCGCCACGCGGGCCGAGCGCTCGAGGACTGCTACAACCTGAATCCCAAGGCGTCGAAGGCGGCGGTCTTCGCCGGGTGGCGCGAAATGAACGATTACATGACCGAGAACAAGATCGAGGTCGTGCTGCCCACCGTTCCGCCACCTGCCACGACCAAGAAGGTCAAGGGGGCGAAAAGCGCCGACCACGACACGGCCGCCGACGAAGCGCCCGCTGGCAAGGACACGCACGGCAGCGCCCATGAAAGCCGCAATCCCGCGCTGACAGCCGGTTGACGCAGCGCCGCTGACAACAGCCCTGTCGGCCCACCCCGAAAAGCAGAAGGCCCGGACATCCGGGCCTCCTTTTTTCCGGCTTGTCGCCGCGAGGGCGATCAGCGATTGCTGATCAGTTCGCTCAGATCGCGCCCGTCGACACGTACTCGCGCCACCGTCACATCCCCACCTTCGTTTCCGAGCGGCTCGATGCTGACGCGTCCGGAGTCAAGCAGTTGCTGCAGCCGCTGCTTGGCCATGCCCGACGCACCCGGCATGTCCAGACCATCCAGGCCCGCTGCGCGCACCCGAACGCCATCGGCGTAAAAGGTTGCCCCATCGACCGCGTAATGACGTTGCGCGGGCGGTTTGGGCGGGCGAAATGCCGGCACTGCAACGGCCAGCGGCGACGAACGCTTGGCCGACGCCACCTGCGCACTGGGCGCAATCCGCTTCTTCGAGGCAATCTTGGCCGCAGGGCGTACCGCTGACTTGACCTGCTTGCCGCTGGCCTGGGAACGGGCCGCAGACACGTCCTGAGCCGAGAACATCGAAACACCGAATACCACCGTCAGGGCGCACAGGCCCCAGCGTCGACACATCATGCAGGTATCTCCCACTGTTGACGCGCTGGACTGAATCCAGAAAATTCGTTCAACATCCAGCGCCAGTTTGTTGTTTCGGATGAATTTTTAGAATCTTAACCATTGCAGCACGATGACGCCAGTCCCGGGAAGGCCGGTGTCGCCCGACGCGGTCTGCTGCGGCGCGACGTACAATGCGCCCTCTTCGCTTTTCAAGCTCCCGGTTTCATGCTCCGCATCTACGGCATCAAGCGCTGCGACACCATGTCGCGGGCACAGTCCTGGCTGGCCGAACACCAGATCGAATTCGCACTGCACGATTACAGGAAAGACGGTGTGCCGGCCGACCTTCTCGCGGACTGGATGCGCCGCGCCGGCTGGCAGGTGCTGGTGAATACCCGCGGCACCACCTTCCGCAAGCTGCCCCCCGAACAGACCGCCGATCTGGACGACGCACGCGCGCTGGCATTGCTGACGGCCAATCCGTCCGCCATCCGCCGCCCGCTGATCGATCTGGGCAGCGAACTGCTGGTCGGTTTCGACGAGAAGCGCTGGTCCGGGGTGCGCTGGTCGGAGGTGTCCCGGTGAGCGACGACTGCATGCAGCGCTTCCTGTTCGAAGGGCTGGACATCCGCGGCGTACGGGTACGCCTGACCGGCGCCTGGCAATCCATGCTGCACGGCCGTGGCTACGGGCCGGTGGTGGCACGCCTGTTGGGCGAGGTGACCGTCGTGACGCTGATGGTCGGCGGCCAGCTCAAGCAGCCGGGCCGGCTGACCGCCCAGGTGCGCGGCAATGGTGCGCTCAGCCTGCTGGTGGTGGATTGCGACCAGCAGCTGCGGCTGCGCGGCATGGCCGCTCCGGCTGATCTGGCCGAGGCGCCGCTGCCTGACCTGATCGGCGACGGCCATCTGGTGATCACGCTGCTGCCGGACACTGCAGCCACGCCCTACCAGAGCGTGGTGCCGCTGGAAGGCGCCACCGTAGCCGAAGTGTTCGAGCACTTCCTGGAACAGTCGGAACAGCAGCCGACCGCGCTGTGGCTGGCGGCCGATGGCGATACCGCCAGCGGCCTCTTCCTGCAGAAGCTGCCGGGTGCCGATACGCGTGATGCCGACGGCTGGGCGCGGGTCTGTCAGCTGGCCGGCACGGTGACACCGGACGAACTGAAGCGGCTGGATACCGAAACCCTGCTCACCCGGCTGTTCCACGAAGAAATGCAGGCCGGCGGCGTGCGCGTGTTCGACCCGGTCGAACCCTGCCATCACTGCCCGCGCGACGAGGACAAGGTGCGCCGGCTGGTCATTTCACTCGGCCGTGCCGAGGTGGAATCCATCCTCGCCGAGAAGGGCGAGCTGCACATCCATGACGACATGTGCAATCACGACTACCGCTTCGGCCCGGACGACATCGCCCGCCTGTTCGGCGACCCGCCCGGTTCGCTGCATTGAACGACCTGCTCTTGCAGCCCATCGTGTTGCCCGACGCCCGGGCACTGAGTAGACTTTTGCCATTTCCTGCGGACTTCCCATGGCGCGCAAGCCCGATACCTCGGCCATAGAACTCAAAAGCGCCACGCTCGAAGCGATGCGGGCGCTGCTGCGCAGCGCCGACACCGCCGAACTGACCGCGGCGCTGGACGCCCGCCTGGGCAGCATGCCCGGTTTCTTCTCCGGCGAACCGGTGGTGATCGACTGTGGCGAACTGCCGGCCGGCAGCACGCCCGATCTCGCCGCGCTGCGTGACGCGCTCGGCCGGCACGCGCTGACCGCGGTCGCGGTGCAGACCGCCGACGAAGCGACCGCCGACAACGCCCGTCTGATCGGACTGGCGGTGCTCGCCGCAGACAGCCCTGCGCCGCGCCCGCTGCCGGCAGAGCCGGCCCCGGCGCCCATCGTCGAGCCCGAACCGGTGGTCGCGGCCGCGCCGCCGGCACCCGAGCCGGTACGCGAGGCGCCCCCGGCCCCGCAGCCGTCGGTGCGCCGTACCGAAATCATCGACAAGCCGCTGCGCTCAGGCCAGCGCGTCTATGCCCGCGGCGACCTGGTGGTGCTGGCCATGGTGAGCGCCGGCGCCGAAGTGATCGCCGACGGCCACATCCACATCTACGCGCCGCTGCGCGGCCGTGCGCTGGCCGGTGCCACCGGCGATGCCGAAGCGCGCATCTTCACCACCTGCTTCGAGGCGGAACTGGTGTCCATCGCCGGCGTGTACAAGACCTTCGAACATTCGGCCAGCAGCGAACTGCTGCGCCGCCCGGCGCAGGTGCGCCTGGAAGAGCATGCGGACAAACAGGTACTGACCGTCGCCGCCCTGGCGACCACCTGAAACACAAGAGGGAGAACAGAGTGACCCGTATCGTAGTCGTCACATCCGGCAAGGGCGGCGTGGGCAAGACCACGACCAGCGCCGCGTTTTCGTCCGGCCTCGCACTGCGCGGCAAGAAGACCGCGGTGATCGATTTCGACGTCGGCCTGCGCAATCTCGACCTCATCATGGGCTGCGAACGCCGCGTGGTGTATGACTTCGTGAACGTGATCCACGGCGAAGCCAACCTGACCCAGGCGCTGATCAAGGACAAGCACTGCGACAACCTGTTCGTGCTGCCGGCCTCGCAGACGCGCGACAAGGACGCGCTGACCGAAGAAGGCGTCGAGAAGGTGCTGAAGGACATGGCCGACATGGGCTTCGACTACATCGTGTGCGATTCGCCGGCCGGCATCGAGCACGGTGCGGTGATGGCGCTGACCTTCGCCGACGAAGCGGTCATCGTGACCAATCCGGAAGTCAGTTCGGTGCGTGACTCCGACCGCATCCTGGGCATCCTGCAGTCGAAATCGCGCCGCGCCCGTGAAGGCCGCGAAGCGGTGAAGGAACATCTGGTGGTCACCCGCTACTCGCCCAAGCGCGCAGCGGACGGCGAAATGCTGAGCCACGGCGACGTGCAGGAAATCCTGCGCATTCCGGTGCTGGGCGTGATTCCGGAATCGGAAATCGTGCTGCAGGCCTCGAACCAGGGCACGCCGGCCATCCACATGGAGGGCAGCGACGTGGCCCAGGCGTATGAAGACGTGGTGGCCCGCTTCCTCGGCGAAGATCGCCCGCTGCGCTTCGTCGATTACGAAAAGCCCGGCCTGCTGAAGCGCCTGTTCGGAGGGAAGTGAGCATGTCGCTGCTTTCCCTGATCTTCGGCCAGAAGCAGAAGACCGCCTCGATCGCGAAGGAACGGCTTCAGCTCATCATCGCGCGCGAACGCGGCTCCAGCTCGGCGCCCGACTTCCTGCCAGCGCTGCAGCAGGAACTGGTCGCGGTCATTTCCAAGTACGTGCGCGTGAATCCGGAAGACATCAAGGTCCAGCTCGAGAAGCAGGACAACTACGAGGTGCTGGAAGTCAACATCGTGCTGCCCGAGCAGCGTCCCTGAGCGACAGCCCGTGGGACTGGACGCGCTGTTCGGCGCTGGCCGGGTGAAGACGCCGCGCAACTCGATCGACGTTTCCGAAGCGGCCGGCGTGCGCTACCTGCACTTCGGGTCGGAATGGGTGCAGGGCGCGATGCGGGTCGCCCGGCCGTTCGCGCTCGAACTGGAATACACCCGAGAAATGATGCTGCCGCTGCTGCTGGCCCCGGACGAGGGCTGGCCGCGGCGCGTGCTGGCCATCGGGCTCGGCGCGGGCTCGGTGGTGAAGTTCATGCACCGCTACTGCCCGCAGTCCAGCATTACGGTGGTGGAAATCGATCCGCGCATGCCACCGATGGCGGCACTTCACTTCCGGCTGCCACGCGAAGACGAAAGGCTTGAAATCGTGATCGGTGACGGCGCGCAGTTCATCGCCGACACCGAGCGCACGTGGGACCTCATCCTGGTCGATGGCTATGACCACCGGGCCCGCGCCAACGCGCTCGACACTGCGGAGTTTCACCGCGCCTGCCGTGCGCGGCTGGCCTTCGAAGGCCGGGTCTGCCTGAACCTGTTCGGCAGCAGTCGCGGCTTCCGCGCCAGCGCGCAGCGCATCCTGGACGCCCACGACGGTCATGCGCTGGTGCTGCCGTCGCTGGACGAGGGCAACGCCATCTGCGTCACCGGCACCGAACTGGGCACCCGCATCAATCTGGCCGCACTGCGAGCACGCGCCCAGTTGCTGCGCAGCCAGACCACGCTGAATCTTCTGCCCACGCTGAGCCGGCTGGAACAGGCCGGCTACTGCCCAGGCGGCGAACTGACGATCTGAGGCGCGGCCTGACCGGCCGCCCCCCCGAATCAGATCTGGAAGGTACGCAGGCTCGCTTCGAGTTCGCGTGCCGAAGCCGCCACCGCCTCACCCTGCGAAGCGGTCTGCGCGACCCCACGCGCATTGTCTTCCGACAGGGCCGACAGTTCGCCTGCATTGCGCAGGATGGCATGTGCTGTGGTGTCCTGCTCGCGCATGCTGGTCGCTACCTCGCCTGACTTGTGGACCAGTTCGTCCATGCGATTCAGGATGGATTCAAAGGTATCGACCGCGCCGCGCGACGTGGTCACTGCACCACTGACACGCTGGCTGGCCTGCCCGACCCGCTCCACGGTTTCCTGGGCGTCATGGCGGATCTTCGCCACGATCTGTTCGATATCGGCGGTCGAACCCTGGGTGCGCTGCGCAAGCTTGCGCACCTCATCGGCCACCACCGCAAAGCCTCGACCCTGCTCGCCTGCGCGCGCAGCCTCGATTGCGGCATTCAGCGCCAGCAGATTGGTCTGGTCGGAAATGTCCTTCACCACATCATTGATCTTGGCGATTTCCTCGGAATCCTTGACCAGGCGCTCGATCACCTGCAGCGACTCTTCCATCTCCTTCGCGATGCGGCTCACGCCGTCCATCGACACTTCGAGATCGCTCTTGCCGCTGCGTGTGCTGTCGCCTGCGTTGCGCACGATGCCGTCCATATCGGCCGACAGATCGGCCACCTGGCGCGCTGACGCGGTCATTTCCTCCATCGCCTCGGCCACCGTGCGGATACGGTCGGCCTGCCGCGAACCTGTTTCGTTGGCGCTGGTGGTCAGCCTTGACAGTTCCTCGGCCGACGCAGTGAGCGTTGACGACAGCACGGTCATCTTCTCGATCAGCTTGCGGAAGGACTTGCAGGCCTGGCTGTATTCGTAGCCAAGCCAGGCAAAGTCATCCTTGCCGGACAGGTTGAGCTTGTGATTGAGCTTGCCTTCGGCCAGCGCGTGCAGCGCATTGACCAGCATTTCGGCACGCTGGCCGAAACTGGTGCCGAACCAGACACCGACGCCCACCGTCAGCGCAGTGCACACCAGGCCTGCCACGACCAGACCCCATACACCCGGGAAGAAGATTTCCTGCGCGCCCAACACGGCCACGCACACGACCGACGCGAAAATCGAATGGAAAAGGAAAGCCTTGCGAATGCTCAGCATGTTCTTCATGTCTCCGTTCCTTGTCTTTTTAGGTGGGCTCCGGTCGAACGGCTCTTGATTTTGTAGATGCCCGCCGTCGATCTCCTCAGGCTTCTTTAACGGGCGTTCACATGGCCGACTTGAGACGCCTCCATGAAAAAAGGCCGCATGGAACACCATGCGGCCTTGTGCATTGCACCGGAACTCCAGCTGCGCAGATTCAGCTGATCATGCCCAGCGTGCGCGGCAGCCACAGCGACAGCGTGGGCCAGTAAGTCACCAGCACCAGGAAACCCAGCATGGACAGCAGCCAGGGCCACACCGCCACCGTCAGTTCGGTGATGCCCATCTTGGTGATGCCGGACGCCACATACAGATTCAGGCCCACCGGCGGATGGCACATGCCGACCTCCATGTTCACCACCATCATGATGCCGAAGTGCACCGGGTCTATGCCCAGCTTGACCGCCACCGGGAACAGGATGGGCGCGAAGATGAGCACGATGGACGAGGGCTCCATCACGTTGCCGGCCAGCAGCAGGATGACGTTGACCGCGAGCAGGAAGGCGATCGGACCCAGGCCCTGTCCCAGCATCCACTCGGCCAGCGCCTGCGGAATGTTCTCGTTGGTCATGATGAAGCTGAACAGCACCGCGTTGGTGATGATGTACAGCAGCATCGCGCTCATGTTGGCCGAGTTCAGCAGCACCTTGGGCACGTCGCGCAGCCCCATGTCGCGATAGACGAATACCGCGACGATGAAGGCATACACCGCACTCATGGCGGCGGCTTCGGTCGGCGTGAAGATGCCGGTGTAGATGCCGCCCATCACCACCACGATCAGCAGCAGGCCCCAGACCGACTCGCGGAAGGCCTTCAGACGCTCGGCGGTCGAGGCCTTGGGCTGGCGCGGATAGTCGAACTTGCGGGCCCGGTACCAGGTGACGAAACCGAGCACGCCGGCCAGCGCCAGACCCGGCACGACACCGGCCATGAACAGCGCGCCGACCGAAGTGTTGGTCGCCACCGAATACATCACCATCACGATGGACGGCGGGATCAGGATGCCCAGCGCACCCGAGGTGGAGATGACGCCCGCGCCGAAGCGGTTCGGGAAACCTGCCTTCACCATCGCCGGCAGCAGGATTGATCCGATGGCCACCACGGTCGCCGGGCTGGAGCCGGACACTGCGGCGAACAGCGCGCAGGCCAGCACGCCGGCCAGGCCCAGACCACCATACCAGTGTCCGACCAGAGAGGTGGCAAAGGCGATCATCCGTTTCGCCACCCCGCCATGGGTCAGGAAGTTGCCGGCCAGGATGAAGAACGGAATCGCCATGATTTCGAACTTCTCGATGCCGGTGAACAGCTTCAGCGCCACCGATTCAAGCGGCACCTGGGTCATCGTGAACAGGAATGTCAGCACCGTCAGGCCGAGCGAGATCGAGATCGGCATGCCGGTCAGCATCAGCGCGAACAGCAGCGTGAAAATGATCAGGGCGTTCATGCGCGCGCCTCCTTCGATTCGGTGACCTCGTCGAGACCATCGACATGGCCGTGGTCGTGGTGTGGCAGTTCCCCGGTACGGATGAAGCCCAGCGTCACCTGCAGAAAGCGGAAACACATCAGGTAGGAACCGAAAGGAATCGCCGAATAGACGATCCAGGTCGGCCACTCGAGATCGGGCGTGGTCGGGCCTTCGGGAATGTCGGTGAGGTCAAGGCCGAGCGCACTGTAGATCGCGTAGTGGGCACCGTTCTCCCAGACGAACTGGGCACCCAGCGTACCCACGGTCGCGGTAAACAGCGCGCCGGCGAGCAGGCCGAAGATGACGAAGCGGCTGCGATTGGCCGGCTGCAGGCGGTTGATCAGCACATCGACGCCGACGTGGATGCCTGTGCGCACACCGTAGGCAGCACCGAACTTGGCCATCCACACGAACATGATGATGGTCAGTTCCTGCGCCCAGCTCAGATTGATGGTCAGCAGCCAGTCCTGAACGCCGGGTATGGCGAAACCGGCCAGGTAGCGGTGAACGACGGCCACGAAAACGATGAGCGTCGCCGCACCGATGAGGGTGGTGATGAGCCACTCCTCAAGGTGATCGAGGAATTTCATGAGAAGCCTCCGGACGGAGAGAGGGGCTGCGGCCGCCGGAACGGCCGCCGCAGCGGCACGACTTACAGCTTGGCGGGGTCGAACGCGGTTTCCTTGTAGATGTCGCGCAGGATCTGCTCTCCGATCCGGCTTTCCATCTTCTTGTGCACCGGCACCAGCACGCGCTTGAACGCAAGGCGCTCATCCGCGGTGGGCGCGTAGATCTGGGTCTTGCCGCTCTTGCGGATACCTTCCAGCGAGGCGTCGTTCTCTTCCTTCGCGATCTTGTTCGCGTAGGCGGTCGACTCCTTCATCGCGGTATCCAGCTGCCCGCGCACATCGGCCGGCAGGCCTTCCCAGAACTTCTTGTTCACGATGACCGCATAACCGAGGTAGCCGTGGTCGGTCACGGTCATGTGCTTCTGCACCTCGTGCATCTTCTGGGTGTACATGTTCGAGTGCGGATTCTCGGTGCCATCGACCACACCGGTCTGCAGCGCCTGATACACCTCGGAGAAAGCCATCACCTGCGGCAGCGCGGACAGTGCGCGAATCTGCTCTTCCAGCACCTTGGACGACTGGATGCGCAGCTTCTTGCCCTTCAGGTCAGCCGGCGTCCTGATCGGCGTATTGGCCGAGAAGGACTTGAAGCCGTTGTCCCAGAACGACAGACCGACGATGCCCTTGGGCTCCAGCTTCTTCAGGATGGACGCACCGATCGGACCCTGGGTCACGCGATGCAGCTCGTCATAGTTGTCGAAGATGAAAGGCAGGTCGAACACCTCGAACTCCTTCACGCCGAGCGGGCCGAACTTGGCCAGGGACGGGGCCAGCATCTGCACCGCGCCCAGCTGCAGCGCCTCCATCTCCTCCTTGTCCTTGTACAGCTGGCTGTTCGGGTACACCTCGACCTTCACCTTGCCGCCGGTCAGCTCTTCCGCGCGCTTCTTGAAGAAATCGGCCGCCTTGCCTTTCGGGGTTTCCACCGCAACGACGTGGCTGAACTTGATCACGATGGGCTGCTGGGCGAACGCCACCGGCGCGATGGCCAGCGAAAGCAGGCCGAACAGCAGGGAATGCAGTTTCATGGAGTCTCCTCTTGTCGGAAATCTGCGTGGCTCGAACGGTCCCGCAGCATGGTCTTATGGTGGACCGCGGCCTCTGCGACCACCATTGTGGATTTCCGACATCGCGGCGGCGGCCGCGCGCTGCGCTCCGTCTCAGTGCGCGACGCCGCGCGCAATCACGCCAGCCAGCTGATCGAGCGACAGCACGCAACCCGCAGACCCCAGCTTGATCGCCGCCTTCGGCATGCCGAACACCACACAGCTGGCCTCGTCCTGGGCACAGGTGCTTGCGCCCGCATCGCGCATCTCCTTGAGCCCGCGCGCGCCATCGTCACCCATGCCGGTCATGATCACGCCCAGCGCATTGCGTCCGGCGTACTTGGCCACGGAACGGAACAGCACATCGACCGAAGGTTTGTGCCGGTTCACCAGTGGCCCGTCGATCACATCAACGTGGTTCAGGGCACCGCTGCGCCTCAGGATCATGTGACGGCCGCCGGGCGCGATCAGCGCACGACCGGGCAAGACCCGGTCGCCATGAACCGCCTCCTTCACCTCGATCTGGCACAGGCTGTCCAGCCGCTCGGCGAAGGCGGCGGTGAAGCGTTCCGGCATGTGCTGCACGATCACGATGCCCGGACACACCCGGGGCAGCGCGGTAAGCACCCGCTCCAGCGCCTGCGTACCGCCAGTCGAGGTGCCCAGGGCCACGATGCGTTCGGTGGTGCACGCCAGAGCCTCGCTGCCGGACGCCGGCATCACCGCGTCGGCGGAGTGCCGCACCAGGCGCTCCGGGTCTGGCGGCAGCAGGCGCGACACACGTGCGCGCGACGCGCCCCTGACCGCTTCGGTCAGCGTCTGCGCCGACTCCTGCAGAAACTGCTTCACCCCCAGCTTCGGTTTGGTGACCACGCCGACCGCACATCAACAGCGATTTCTTGTGATCGGCCAGCGTGATGCCGGCGGTCTCGTACAGCCAGTCCCGGATGCGCACGAATTGCGCCCGGGTGATCTCGACGCCCGGCGCATGGGCCGAAACGGCGCGAGCAACGGGCTCAGGCAGCGAAAGGGTCACCGTGCCGCCTTCAGAAACGGGTGAATTCGGATTCGAAGTCACCCCCGGTGCCGGTCTGAGGCTGAGCGATGCGCAGCGGCTGGTTGGCCGCGCTGTCGATCCGGCGCACCGGCACGGCCGGCGCACGGCGCTCGACCATGCTGGCCGCCGACACCCGGAAAACGGACATCGCCTGCTGCAGCAGCTGGGCCTGGCTCCCTGCCGCAACCGGTCATCCGGACCTGCCGACCCGCACATGCACTGTGGAAATCCGACAGGCCACGGCTTACCGCCAGCGCCTATCATTGGGCCGCAGTGGCCTTCCGCGCCGCCCCGGAGTCGTGCATCCGATGTCTTCAGCCCCGTTCCTGCCCCCCCTGTCGACCGCTGCAAAAAGCAGCGGCACCGGCTGGTACTGGATCGTCCCGCGTGTCGCGGTGGCGCTGTTCCTGCTCACCATCGCCGCGCTGGTGTGGTGGCTGCACAGCAATGATCTGGAAGAGCAGCGCGCCACGCTGATCAATGACGTGCTGTGGATGGAACAGGATCTGCGTTTTCATCTCGACCGCAACGCCGAACAGATGGCGCAGATCGGCCGTGACGCCGGCGACCGCCGGCTCGACCCGCAGGTGATCGAGGCCCGCTTGCGCAATCTCATCGCCAACGGCCACGGGCTGCTGAAGATCGATACGCTGCAGTCGCCGGCCGTCTCGCAGGCAGAACTGGCCGGCCCGGCCCGGCTGGCCGGCAAAACCGGGCGCCCGGTCTATCTGCCCCCGCGTTCCACCCCGGACGGCGACGTGCATTTCGACGTGCTGGTGCCGCTGGGCGGCGATCTGGGCTGGATGCTCGGGCGGTATTCGATCGCGCAGATGCTGTCGCAGTCGGTGCCCTGGTGGTTCGCCGAGCGCTACAAGCTGGACGTGATCGACAATACCGAAACCGTGCTGGCCAGCAAATCAAAGGTCACGGCGGAACACGACGAACTCAATTACGCGCTGGCCTTCGATCCGCCCGGCCACGGTCTGCGTCTGCGGGTGACCGCCTACCGCAGCGAAACGCGGCTGCTGCCCGCCCTGCTCGTCGTGACCATCGTCGGCCTCGCGCTCACCATGCTGTGGAGCCTGTGGGCGCTGCGCCGCCATCTGGTGCGCAGGCTTGCGGCAGAGCAGGCGCTGCGCGAAGAACACAGCTTCCGCACCGCGATGGAGAATTCGCTCAGCATCGGCCTGCGCGCACGCGATCTCAGCGGCCGCATCACCCACGTCAATCCGGCCTTCTGCCGCATGGTGGGCTGGAGTGCGGAAGAACTGATGGCGATGACCCCGCCCATGCCCTACTGGGCGCCGGAAGAGGCGGAGCACATCCGCGCGCTGCACGACGGCATCCTGGCCGGCGGCGCGATGTCGCATGAGGCGATGGAACTGAAATTCGTGCGCCGTGACGGCCAGCGCTTCGAAGTGCTCATTTCCGAGGCACCGCTGATGGATGCCCGCGGCCGTCACGTCGGCTGGATGAGTTCGGTGCTCGACATCACCGAGCGCAAGCAGGCGGAAGAGCTGTACCGGCAGCAGCAGGAAAAGCTGCAGTTCACCGGCCGCCTGATCACCATGGGCGAAATGGCCTCGACGCTGGCGCACGAACTGAACCAGCCGCTGTCCGCCATCGCCAGCTACAGCACCGCCTGCCTGAACATGGTCGAGCACGACACCGGCACCCTGCCCGACCTGAAGGAGCCGCTGACGAAAATGAGTTCGCAGGCGAAACGGGCGGGCACCATCATCCGCCGGGTGCACGAATTCGTGCGCCGCTCCGAACCCAAGCGCATGGCCTGTTCGCTGAACGACGTGGTCGAGGAGGCGCTCGGACTGATCGAAGCCGATGCGCGCAAGCGCGACATCCGCATTTCCAGCTCGCTGGCCGGCGGGCTGCCGGACATCCACGCCGACCGGGTGATGATCGAACAGGTGCTGCTCAATCTGATCCGCAACGGCATGGACGCGATGGCCGCCTGTGCGCCGGAGCGCCGCCGCCTGCTGATACAGACCGGCGCCGACGCCGAAGGCGTTCAGGTATCGGTACGCGACAATGGCGGCGGCATTCCGCCGGAAGTGGCTGACAAGCTGTTCGCCCCCTTCTTCACCACCAAGCCGGACGGCATGGGCATGGGGCTGAACATCTGTCGCTCGATTGTCGAACTGCACCACGGCCGGCTGTGGTTCGAAGCGGCCGAAGGCGGCGGCACCGTATTCATCCTGAAACTGCCGGCAGGGGGAACCGGGCCATGAATGCACCTGAGAGCCAGATCTTCATCGTCGATGACGATGAGGCCATCCGCGACGCCCTCGGCTGGCTGTTCCGTTCGCGCGGTCACGCGGTACGTACCTGGCCGTCGGCCGAGGCGCTGCTGGACAGCGGCGAAATCGCCCATTGCGGCTGTCTGGTGCTGGACATCCGGATGGACGGCATGAGCGGACTGGAACTGTTCGGCTGGCTGGGCGAACACGGCCACACCCTGCCGGTCATCTTCCTGACCGGCCATGGCGACGTGCCGATGGCGGTCGACGCGATCAAGCAGGGTGCCTTCGATTTCGTCGAGAAACCTTTCAACGACAACGAGCTGGTGGACCGCGCGCTGGCCGCGCTGGCCATGCACCGTGAGCAGGTGTCGAAACGCGCCGCGCTGCAAGCGATCGAGGAGCGCATCGCCCAGCTCACCCAGCGCGAAATCGAAGTGATGGAGCGGGTGCTGGCCGGCCAGATGAACAAGGTGATCGCCAGCGACCTCGGCGTCACCATGCGCACGGTCGAAGTGCACCGCGCGCGCATTTTCGAGAAGATGGGCGTGCGCTCGGCGGTCGAACTGGCCCAGGTGCTGGCCGGCCGGAAAGACTAGAGCCCGGCCGCTTCATCCAGCACGCCGGCGGCACCGCTGCACACCATGTGCGCCAGCCCGCCGCATTCGCTCAGCACGTGATCGGCGTAGAAGCGCGCGGACACGATTTTCGCGCGCAGGAAATCCGCATCGCCGTCGCCAGCCGCCAGCCTGCGCTGCGCCAGCAGTGCGCCGCGTGCAAGCTGCCAGCCGCCGGCCGCGCGGCCGAACAGCATGAGCAGCGGCACCGCGCCGGCCAGCACCGCACGCACGTCGCTGCGCCAGTGAGCAAGCACGAAATCAATGCCGCGTTCCAGCGCATCGGCCGCCTTGCCCAGACCATCGGCCAGCGCATCGAGTCCGGCAGTACGCAGGCTGTCTGCCGTGCCGCGCATGTCGGCCAGCACCGCGCGCGCGGCTTCGCCGCCGTCGCGCGCGATCTTGCGGCCGACCAGATCGTTCGCCTGTATGCCGGTCGTGCCTTCGTAGATATTGGTGATGCGCGCGTCGCGCAGGTACTGCGCGGCGCCGGTTTCCTCGACATAGCCCATGCCGCCATGCACCTGCACGCCCAGCGACGCCACCTCGTTCGCGGTTTCGGTGCTCCAGCCCTTGACCAGCGGAATCATCAGTTCGACGAAGGCCTGGGCGCGGGCGCGCTCCGCTTCGTCCGGATGCCGTTCGGCCCGGTCGCGCGCCGCCGCGGTCACCGCCGCCAGCGCACGCATGGCCTCGACCTGCGACTTCATGCGCATCAGCATGCGGCGCACGTCCGGGTGACGGACGATGGCCACGCTGCCGCCGCCCTTCACGCCGGCCTCGCCGCCCTGGCGACGTTCGCTGGCGTACTCGCGGGCGAGCTGGAAGGCGCGCTCGGCCACCGCGATGCCCTGCAGCCCCACCGCGTAGCGGGCGGCGTTCATCATGATGAACATGTACTCGATGCCGCGGTTCTCTTCGCCGCACAGCCAGCCGGTGGCGCCACCTGCATCGCCGAAGGCCATCACGCAGGTCGGGCTGGCGTGTATGCCCAGCTTGTGTTCCAGCGACACGCAGCGCACGTCGTTGCGCACGCCGGGATTGCCGTCGGCGTCCGGAATGAATTTGGGCACGATGAACAGCGAGATTCCCTTGACGCCCTCCGGTGCGCCCGGCGTGCGGGCCAGCACCAGATGCACGATGTTGGTCGCCAGTTCGTGATCGCCGAAGGTGATGAAAATCTTCTGTCCGGACACCCGGTAGCTGCCGTCCGGCTGCGGTTCGGCGCGGCTGCGCACCGCCGCCAGATCGGAGCCGGCCTGCGGTTCGGTCAGATTCATGGTGCCGGTCCATTCGCCGCTCACCATGCGTTCGAGATAAAGCGATTTCTGTGCATCGGAGCCGCACAGTGCCAGCGCCTCGATGGCGCCCGCGGTCAGCAGCGGGCACAGCGAGAACGCCATATTGGCGCCCATCACCATTTCCTGGATCTGCGCCACCGCCAGATGCGGCATGCCGGCGCCGCCGTGTTCCGGGTCGCAGCCCATGCCGTTCCAGCCGTTGTCGGCCCAGGCGCGGTAGGCCTGCGCGAAACCCTCCGGCATCCCGACCCGGCCGTCCTCGCCCAGTTTCGCGCCCACCCGGTCGCCCACCCGGTTCAGCGGCGACAGCACCTCGCCGGTGAAGCGGGCCGCCTCTTCCAGCACCGCGTCGATCACGTCCGGGCTGGCTTCTTCATAGCCCGGCAGTGCAGACACTTCGTCCAGGCCGGCCAGTTCCAGCGCGAAGCGCATGTCCTGCAGCGGCGCGACGTATTCGCTCATGAGCGTCTCCTCCTCGGGCTCTGACGGCCCACGAGATTGAAAGAATGGGTGAAGCAAGGATGCGACCGGGCGGCCGCGTGCGAAAGCGGGCACGACCGGGCGATTGGCCGGAAGGACAGCGCAGTCCGCCGCCCTTCCGCCACCGGCGTCAGCCCAGTTCCCTGACCAGCTGAGGCACCAGTTCGAACAGATCGCCGACCAGGCCGTAATCGGCCACCTGGAAAATGGCGGCTTCCGGATCCTTGTTGATCGCCACGATCACCTTGGAATCCTTCATGCCGGCCAGATGCTGGATGGCACCGGACACGCCGATCGCGATGTACAGATCGGGCGCGACGATCTTGCCGGTCTGGCCGACCTGTGAATCGTTCGGCGCATAGCCGGAGTCGACCGCGGCACGGCTGGCGCCGAGCGCCGCCCCCAGCCTGTCGGCCAGCGGCTCGAGCACGCTGGCGTAGGCTTCGGCGCTGCCCAGCGCACGGCCGCCGGTCACCACCACGCGGGCATTGCCCAGTTCCGGGCGGGCCGAGGTCGACAGTTCCTGCGACACGAAGGCCGACAGCGGGCTGGCGGCCGGTGCGGCCAGCGCCTCGACCGGCGCGCCGCCGCCGGTGGCAGCCACCGGGTCGAAGGCGGTCGCGCGTACCGTCACCACCTTGACCGGATCGGCGCTCTGCACCGTGGCCAGCGCATTGCCGGCGTAGATCGGGCGTACGAAGGTATCGGCCGACACCACCTCGACGATGTCCGAAACCTGGGCCACGTCCAGCGTCGCTGCGACGCGCGGCATGAAGTTCTTGCCGAAGCTGCCGGCCGGCGCCAGCACATGGCTGTGACCGGCGGCGGCCGCCAGCGTGACCGCGGCCAGATCTTCCGCGGTCGGGTGGGCCAGATGGGCGGCGTCGGCGTTCAGCACCTTGGCGACGCCCGGCACCGCGGCAGCAGCCGCAGCGGCGCCGGCGCAGCCGCTGCCGGCCACCAGCACGGTGATGTCGCCGCCGATCTTCGCCGCGGCGGCCAGGGTATTCAGCGTCGCCGGGCGCAGGCCGGCGTTGTCGTGTTCTGCAATGACCAGAATGCTCATGTCGGGCTCCTCAGCGCAGCACTTTGGCTTCGTCGCGCAGCTTCGCGACCAGTTCGGCCACCGAGGCCACCTTGACGCCGGCCTGACGCTTCGGCGGCTCGGCCACCTTCAGCGTCTTCAGGCGCGGCGACACATCGACGCCCAGTTCTTCCGGCGTCACGGTGTCCAGCGGCTTCTTCTTCGCCTTCATGATGTTGGGCAGGCTGGCGAAGCGCGGTTCGTTCAGGCGCAGATCGGTGGTGATCACCGCCGGCAGCGCCACGCTCACCGTTTCCAGACCGCCGTCGATTTCGCGGGTGACCGACGCGCGGCCGTCGGCCACGCTCACCTTCGACGCGAAGGCCGCCTGGCCCCAGCTCAGCAGCGCTGCCAGCATCTGGCCGGTCTGGTTGGCGTCGTCGTCGATCGCCTGCTTGCCGCAGATCACCAGCTGCGGCTGTTCGCGGCCAGCGACCGCCTGCAGCAGCCTGGCCACCGCCAGCGGCTGCAGTTCGGCATCGGTATTCACATGGATGGCGCGGTCGGCGCCCAGCGCCATCGCGGTACGCAGCGTGTCGACGCTGCCGGCCACGCCGGCCGACACCACCACCACTTCGGTCGCGATGCCGGCTTCCTTCAGGCGCACCGCCTCTTCCACCGCGATTTCGTCGAACGGGTTCATCGACATCTTCACGTTCGCGGTTTCCACGCCGCTGCCATCGGCCGCCACGCGGATCTTCACGTTGTAATCGATCACCCGCTTGACCGGGACCAGAATCTTCATGCCTGCGCCTCCTGCGCTCTGCTGCACTGCGTTGATGATGGAACCGATGGTAAGGCGAATGACCGCACCGACATCGCCCACCGTCTTCCATACGGATGCGTATGTAGAGACCATACGGTACCGTATGCGGAATCGAAACGTCAACAGCCTGCACCGGAATACCGCCATGTCCGACCCGAATGCCTCCGCCCGCCCGCAGACCGACCGCGAAACCTGGGTACGCAGCGCGATGCAGACCCTCGCCGACGCCGGACTGGATGGGGTCAAGGTGGAAACCCTGGCACGCGAACTGGGCGTGACCAAGGGCAGTTTCTACTGGCATTTCAAGGACAGACGCGCCCTGCTCGACGCCATGCTGGAACACTGGCGCGATGGCCGCATCGAGGACATCCGTGGCCGTACGCAGGCCGCCCCCGGCGAGGAAATCGCCCAGCTGCTGCACGTGATCGACACCTACAGCCTGGTACGCAACCGGCGCGGCATGCAGGTCGAACTGGCGGTGCGCGACTGGGCACGGCATGACGGCGCAGCCCGCGCCACGCTGGACGCGGTGGATGCGGTGCGGCTGGAGTGCACCGCCACGCTGTTCCGCGCCGCCGGCCGCAGCGCCGACGAAGCGGCCAACCGCAGCCTGCTGCTGTACGCCTATGTGTTCGGCCTGGGCATGATGGACAGCGAGCGCGACACCCCCAGGCCGGCCGAAACCCGGGCCTTCATCGCCAACCTGATCACGGGCGGCTGACACTTTGCAGAACAATGCCGCGCGGCTGTCATCGGCGGCACGCGATAATTGATGCATTGCCGCATCCGTGCGGGTCTCCAACAGAACAGTACGCAGAAAGGAAAACCGATGTCCTTCCCGGCACCCGAAATCTTCAAGGCCTACGACATCCGCGGCATCGTGGACAGGACGCTCACCGCCGACGCGGTGCGCGCCATCGGCCACGCGCTCGGCTCCGAGGCGGTGAAGCGCGGCCAGCGCACGATCGCGGTCGGCCGCGACGGCCGGCTGTCGGGCCCGGAACTGGCCGGCGCGCTGGCCGAAGGCATCAATGCCGCCGGCGTCGACGTGCTGGACATCGGCTGCGTACCGACCCCGCTGTCCTACTTCGCCGCTTTCGATCTGGGCACCGACAGCGCGGTCAGCGTGACCGGCAGCCACAACCCGCCGGACTACAACGGCCTGAAAATGGTGCTGGGCGGCCAGACGCTGTACGGCGACATGATCCAGGACCTGCGCCGTCGCATCATCGAGAACGATCTGGTGCACGGCCAGGGCAGCACCCGCCACGCCGACGTGCGCGACGCCTACATCACCCGCGTCACCGGCGACGTGCAGCTCAAGCGCCGCATGAAGGTGGTGATCGACTGCGGCAATGGCGTCGCCGGCGACATCGCGCCGCGCCTGTTCGAAGCGATGGGCTGCGAAGTGGTGCCGTTGTTCTGCGAAGTGGATGGCAACTTCCCGAACCACCACCCGGATCCGTCCAAGCCGGAAAACCTGGAAGACGTGATCCGCGTGCTGGCCGCCGGCGACGCCGAGATCGGCCTCGCTTTCGACGGTGACGGCGACCGCCTCGGCGTGGTCACCCGCGACGGCGAAATCATCTACCCGGACCGCCAGCTCATGCTGTTCGCCGCCGACGTGCTGTCGCGCCAGCCGGGCGCGCAGATCGTGTACGACGTCAAATGCACCCGCCTGCTGGCGCCCTGGATCCGCGAGCACGGCGGCGAACCGGTCATGTGGAACACCGGCCACGCGCTGATCAAGGCCAAGCTCAAGCAGAGCGGCGCCGCGCTGGCCGGGGAGATGAGCGGCCACATGTTCTTCAAGGAACGCTGGTTCGGCTTCGACGACGGCCTGTACGCCGGCGCCCGCCTGCTGGAAATCCTGTCCGCCTCGCCGGACGCCAACGCGGTGCTGAAGGGGCTGCCCACGGCCACTTCCACGCCCGAGCTGAATCTGAAGATGAACGAAGGCGAACCGCACGCGCTGATCGCTGCAATGCAGCAATCAGCGGTGTTCGACGGCGCCCGCGACATCATCAAGATCGACGGCCTGCGCGTGGAATACGCCGACGGCTTCGGCCTGATGCGCGCCTCGAACACCACGCCTGTGGTCGTGCTGCGCTTCGAAGCCGATAACGAAGCCGCGCTGGCGCGCATCCAGGCCGACTTCCGCCGCGTGCTGCTGGGCGCCCGGCCGGAGCTTGCACTGCCCTTCTGACGGAATGTGGCGCATCCGCTCGCCGACAGCGGATGCGCCCGGGTCGCAGGGGTGAAATAAATGCATCGGCGCCCCTAAATGTCGCGCCCGGCATGCCGACAACTGGTTCATGCTCACTGCCGCTACCCATCACATCTTTGTCGGCCGCCAGCCCATCCTTGACCGGAACGGTGCGCTCTATGCGTACGAACTGCTGTTCAGGTCCGGCCATGTCGGGCAGGCCGATTTCCACTGCAACATCAGCGCCACCGCGCGCGTCATCACTTCGGTATTCAACGAACTGGGGCTTGAATGCTCGCTCGGCGACGCGCTGGGCTTCATCAACGTCAGCGAGGAAATGCTGATGTCGGAGGCGATCGAGCTGCTTCCGGCGGACAAGATCGTGATCGAGCTGCTCGAAACCGTGCCGCCCACACCCGAAGTCATCGCCCGCTCGCGCGAGCTGGTGCAGAAGGGCTTCCGGCTGGCACTGGACGATGTACTCGAACTGGACGAGCGCTTCCTGCCGCTGATCCGTATCGCCTCCTTCATCAAGATAGACCTGCTGGGCGTGGCCGCCGATGCGCTGGCCGATCTGGTCGAACGTTTCCGTCCGTTCAGCGCGAAGCTGCTGGCGGAAAAGGTGGATAGCGCCGAACAGGCGGCCTGCTGCCACCAGCTCGGCTTCAGCTTCTTCCAGGGCTACTACTTCGCCCGTCCCAGCGTGCTCAGCACACGCACGCTCACCGCCAGCGAAACCACGCTGCTGCGCCTGCTCGGCATGGTCATGAGCGACGCGGAAACCGCGCACATGGAGCCGCTGATCAAGCAGGAGCCGGCGCTGCTGGTGAACCTGATGCGCATCACGAACTCGGTCGGCTCCGGCAGCAACCGCCACATCTCGACCGTGCGCGAAGCGATCACGCTGCTCGGCCGGCGCCAGTTGCAACGCTGGCTGCAGCTGCTGCTGTTCTGTTCCCAGGACAATGGCGACACCAACAAGCCGCTGCTCAACATGGTAGCCACCCGCGCGCGCACCATGGAACTGCTGGCCGAGAGCTGCGACAGCCGCGGCTGCGACCCGGACAGCGCCTTCCTGACCGGCATTCTTTCGCTCTTGCCCAGTCTGCTGGGCGTGGCCATGGATGAAGTGCTCCAGACCCTGGCGGTCGATGACGACATCCGCCATGCGCTGCTCGATGGTGAGGGCCAGCTCGGCACCCTGCTCACCCTGATGCGCAACTGGGAAGACGACGCACTGAACGACTACGCCACTGCGCTGACCGCCCTGTCCCCGCTGACCGTTGAAGATTTCAACAAGGCGGTTTCCGAAGCCATGAGCTGGGCCGCCGACCTGGGCGACCGCTGAGTCCCTCCCGATCCACCGGATATCCGTCATGACCTTGCCCCCGACCCACGCGATCGAGCGGTTGTTCGCCGCCGCCGGACAGCTGCCGACCATTCCCCGGGTGGTGCAGAAACTGATCGAAACGCTGCGCGACGAGGATGCCGACCTTCAGCCGCTGATCGCCGACATCCGCACCGACCCCACGATTTCCGCCCGCGTGCTGCGTCTGGCCAATTCGGGCTTCTACGGCACCCGGCGCAGCGTGGGTTCGATCGATGAAGCGGTCACGCTGATCGGCACCCGCGCGGTACGCACCCTGGTCATTTCGGCGGGCATCAGCGGCAGCTTCCCGAAAGTGCCCGGCGTGGATCTGCAGGCCTTCTGGCGGCATGCGATGCTGACCGCAAATGTCGCCACCGCGCTGGCCAAGCGGGCCGGCCTGAATGGCGAATATGCCTACAGCGCCGGCCTCATGCACCGGGTCGGCCAGCTCATGATCCATATCGCCTTTCCGCGCATCGCCGACGAGATCGCCCGCGACTGCCACGACCTGAGCGTAGGCGAACGTGCCGCGACCGAACAGCTCAAGCTGCACACCAATCACTGCGAAGTGGGCGCCGAACTGGCCATGCGCTGGAACTTTCCGGACGACATCGCGCAGGCGCTGCAGCATTACTCACAGCCACAGGCCGGCGTGGAAGACGCGCTGGCGCGGCTGACGCATCTCGCGGCACGCATCGCCTTCGCGATCGGCGACGGCATGCCGGCGGCTGACATCGCCCGCTCGCTGGACAGTGATCTGGTTCATGCCTGCGGTCTGACCGGCGATGCACTGGCCGATGACATCGCGCGCTGCGCGGAACAGGCCGCCGGCGGCGACCCCGGGATATAGCGGAAAGGCCTTCCGAAATGAAGAAAGCCGCCCGCGGGCGGCTTTCTTCATTTCGTCGTTCAGCGCATCTTCGGGTTCAGCGTGCCGCGGTTGTAGTCCTTGTCACCGGGCAGCAGCGTGCGGGTGCCGAACCAGCCACCCTGCGCACCTTCCGGGCGCAGCTGATTCTGCGGATAGCTGTCGGCCACCTTCTTCGCCTCGGCCTGCTTCGCCTGATCGATGAAGCGCCAGCGGCCGTCCGGCATCAGTTCGACCCGGTCGCCGGCGGCGGTGGTCGCCTCGATCACCGCGCCCTCGCCCGCCTGCGCGCAGACGGACGCCAGCAGCATCAGCACGGCCGCAAGCGTTTTCATCCGAGCTTGCCTTCCACCCACTTCGCCACACCGGCCAGCGCGGCCGGCAGGTTTTCCGGCTGGGTGCCGCCCGCCTGCGCCATGTCCGGCTTGCCGCCGCCCTTGCCGCCGACCTGACCGGCCACGAAATTGACCAGTTCGCCGGCTTTCACCTTCGCGATCAGATCGGCGGTCACGCCGGCGATCAGGCTCACCTTGCCGTCATTCACCGCGGCCAGCACGATGGCGGCCGAACCGAGCTTGTCGCGCAGCTTGTCCAGCGTTTCGCGCAGCGCGGGCACATCGGCACCTTCCATCACCGCAGCCAGCACCTTAGCGCCGCCGACGGCCACCGCCTGCGCGGCCAGTTCGTCGCCCTGGCTGGCGGCGAGCTTGCTCTTCAGGCGGGCGATTTCCTTTTCCAGCGCACGCACGTTGTCGATCACCTGCGCGATCTTGGCCGGCAGTTCATTGGCCGGTGCCTTGAACGCGGCAGCGGCTTCGCTGACCAGCCTGTCCTGACGCTGCACGAAAGCCACCGCGTTCTCGCCGGTGATGGCCTCGACGCGACGGATGCCGGCGGCCACGCCCGCTTCCACGGTGATCTTGAACAGACCGATGTCGCCGGTGCGGGCGACGTGGGTGCCGCCGCACAGTTCGCGCGACGAACCGATGTCCAGCACGCGCACCTCGTCGCCGTACTTCTCGCCGAACAGCATCATGGCGCCCGACTTCTGTGCGTCCTCGATGCCCATCACGCGCGCCTGGGTCGCCGCGTTGGCGAGGATTTCGGCATTGACGATGCGCTCGACGCGGGTGATCTCGTCGTCGGTCATCGGCGCGGTGTGCACGAAGTCGAAGCGGGTCTTGTCGGCGTCGACCAGCGAGCCCTTCTGCTGCACGTGATCGCCCAGCACCTCGCGCAGCGCCTTGTGCATCAGGTGGGTGACCGAGTGATTGCGCGCGGTGGCAGCACGGGCGCGCACATCGACGCGCGCGCTGACACTGTCGCCGACCGCGATGCGGCCGGTGCCGACCACGCCGTGGTGGCCGAACACCGCGGCCTGGATCTTCAGCGTGTCCTCGACCTTGAAAATGCCCTGTGCCGCGCGCAGTTCGCCGCGGTCGCCGACCTGGCCGCCGGATTCGGCGTAGAACGGCGTCTCGTCGAGCACGACGACACCCAGGTCGCCTTCGTGCAGTTCATTCACCGGCGCGCCATCGCGGTACAGCGCCAGCACCTTGCCGGCCGCGTCCAGCGTGTCGTAGCCGTGGAAGGTGGTGGACGCGCCGTCGTATTCGAGCGCGGTCGCCATCTTGAACTTGCCGGCGGCGCGCGCCTGTTCCTTCTGGCGTGCCATTGCGGCGTCAAAGCCTGCGGTATCCACGGTCAGGCCGCGCTCGCGGCAGATGTCGGCGGTCAGATCGAGCGGGAAGCCGTAGGTGTCGTGCAGCTTGAACGCGGTTTCGCCATCCAGCGGCGTGCCCTGCGCCAGCGCGGCCAGCGCCGATTCGAGAATGTCCATGCCGTTGGCGATGGTGGCGAAGAAGCGCTCCTCTTCCTGCCGCAGCACGTCCATCACCTTCTGCTGCGCCGCCGCCAGATCCGGGTAGGCAGCACCCATCTGCGCCACCAGGTCCGGCACCATGCGGTGGAAGAAGGCTGCGCGTGCGCCCAGCTTGTAGCCGTGGCGGATGGCGCGGCGGATGATGCGGCGGAGCACGTAGCCGCGGCCTTCGTTGCCCGGGATGACGCCGTCGGCGATCAGGAAGGAACAGGCGCGGATGTGGTCGGCCAGCACCTTCAGCGACGGATTGTCGAGATCGGTGGTGTTCGTTTCGCGCGCGGCGGCGGCGATCAACGCGACGAACAGGTCGATCTCGTAATTGCTGTGCACGCCCTGCAGCACCGCGGCGATGCGCTCCAGACCCATGCCGGTGTCCACGCTGGGCTTGGGCAGCGGATGCAGCACGGCCGCCCCGGTTTTTTCATCGATCTGGCGGTTGAACTGCATGAACACGTTGTTCCAGATTTCGATGTAGCGGTCGCCGTCCTCATCCGGCGAGCCCGGCGGGCCGCCCGGGATGTGGGCGCCGTGGTCGTAGAAGATTTCGGTACACGGGCCGCAGGGGCCGGTGTCGCCCATCATCCAGAAGTTGTCGGAGGCGTAGCGCGCACCCTTGTTGTCGCCGATGCGGATGACGCGTTCGGCCGGCACGCCGATCTCCTTCGTCCAGATGTCGAAGGCTTCGTCGTCTTCGGCATAGACCGTGATCGTGAGCTTGTCCTTGGGCAGCTTGAACACTTCGGTCAGCAGCTCCCACGCGAACGCGATGGCGTCGCGCTTGAAGTAGTCGCCGAAGCTGAAGTTGCCCAGCATTTCGAAGAAGGTGTGGTGACGCGCGGTGTAGCCGACGTTTTCCAGATCGTTGTGCTTGCCGCCGGCGCGCACGCATTTCTGCGAGGTGGTCGCGCGGTTGTAGCTGCGCTTGTCGAAGCCGAGGAACACGTCCTTGAACTGGTTCATGCCGGCGTTGGTGAACAGCAGCGTCGGGTCCTCGTGCGGCACCAGCGAGCTGGAGGACACGATCTGGTGGCCCTTGGAAGCGAAGAAATTCAGGAAGGCGGAGCGGATATCGGCGCTGTTCATGGTCGGCAATCAGGATTTCAGGGCACGCGCTGCGGCGCGAAAACAGTCGCGGATTCTAGCATTCGCGCCGCCGCCGGCCCGCCGCGGCGTTCAGGCGACGGCCGGCTCCGCACTCACGCCGGCCACCTCGGCGACGATGCGGCAGGAGCGCAGCCGCAGCGCGAAGTCGTGGATGTCGGTCACCACCATCAGCTCATTGGCCCCGGTGCGCTCGACCAGCGATGCGAGGCCGCGGCGCACCGTATCGGGGCCGCCGACCACTGCTTCGGCGAGGAAGGCATCGACCGAGGCCTTTTCGTGGCCGGCCCACAGCGGGGTCATGTCGGCCACCGGCGGGCGCAGCCGCAGTGACTCGCCGCGCATCAGCGCCAGCACGCGCTGCTGGACCGAAGTGGCGAGCCAGCGCGCCTCGTCGTCGCTGTCGGCAGCCACCACCGGCACGCCCAGCATCAGGTGCGGCCGGTCGAGCACCGCCGATGGCCGGAACAGTTCGCGGTACAGGCGGGCCGCCTCCAGCATCATGCGCGGCGCGAAATGGGCGGCGAAGGCGTAAGGCAGGCCCAGCTGGGCCGCCAGCTGCGCACTGAACAGGCTGGAGCCGAGCAGCCACACCGGCACTTCGGTGCCCTCGCCGGGCATCGCGCGCACCGCCTGACCCGGCTGTGCCGGCGCCAGCAAGGCACGCAGTTCCGCCACCTGCTCCGGAAAGTCGTCGCCATTGCCTGCCAGGTCGCGGCGCAGTGCGCGCATGGTCGCGCGGTCGGCGCCCGGTGCACGGCCGAGGCCCAGATCGATGCGCCCCGGATACAGCATGGCCAGCGTACCGAAGCTCTCTGCCACCACCAGCGGCGCGTGATTGGGGAGCATGACGCCGCCCGAGCCGACCCGGATGCGCGAGGTGTGGCCGGCCACGTGGCCGATCAGCACTGCGGTCGCCGCACTCGCGATGCCATCCATATTGTGGTGCTCGGCCAGCCAGTAGCGCCTGAAGCCGAGCGCCTCGACATGGCGCGCCAGCGCGACGGCTTCCTGCAGCGCATCGGCCACGCTGCCGCCCTGGCGGACCGGCACCAGATCGAGCATGGACAGCGGAATGTTGAACGGTTCGGACATCGGAACTCCAGCTTGAAATCGGTGCGGTGACGACGGGCGTCGGCGCAGCGCACCCTGCCGGCGCTGTGCGACGGCATGCCAGTGGATATCGGGGCGGCGAGAAAGTTTGCAAGCGCGGGCCGGCCCGGTATCGTCGGGCCCTGTTGCCCGCACGAATACACCGGGCGCTCCGCTCACATCCACCTGCGGATGGAGGACTTCTGCCGTGACCGCTTCTTCGAACCCAGCACAGGGCTTCATTCTCGCCCTCGACCAGGGCACGACCAGTTCGCGTGCGCTGGTGTTCGACGCCAACGGCTGCGTCGTCGCGATGGCCCAGCGCGAACTGCCGCAAAGCTATCCGCAGCCCGGCTGGGTCGAACACGATGCGCTGCGCATCTGGACCGACACGCTGGCCTGCATGCACGAGGCGCTGCTGCGCGCGGCGCTGAAACCGGCCGACATCGCCGCCATCGGCATCACCAACCAGCGCGAAACCGTGGTGCTGTGGGACCGAGCGACCGGCACGCCGCTGGCACCCGCCATCGTGTGGCAGGACAGGCGTACCGCCGACGCCTGCGCCCGGCTGCGCGCCGAAGGGCATGAAGCCTTCGTGCGCGGCCGGACCGGGCTGGTGCTCGATCCCTATTTTTCGGCCAGCAAGATCGCCTGGCTGCTGGACCATGTGCCCGGCGCCCGCGGCCGTGCCGAACGCGGCGAACTGGCCTGCGGCACCCTCGACAGCTGGCTGGCCTGGCAGCTCACCGGTGGTCGCCGCCACATCACCGACCTCACCAACGCCAGCCGCACCCAGCTGCTGGACATCCGCAGCGGCCGCTGGGACGACGATCTGCTGGCCCTATTCGGCGTACCGCGCGCGCTGCTGCCCGAAGTGCTGCCGTCCGCCGGGCATCTGGCCGACACCGACCCTGCCCTGTTCGGCCGCGCGATTCCGCTGACCGGCATCGCCGGCGACCAGCAGGCAGCGCTGTACGGACAGGGCTGCACCGCAGCCGGTCTGGCGAAGAACACCTATGGCACCGGCTGTTTCATGCTGATGCACACCGGCCGGCAGGTGATCGCCTCCACCCATGGCCTGCTTGCCACCTGCGCGGCGCAGACCTCGATCGACATCGAATACGCGCTCGAAGGCAGCGTGTTCGTGACCGGCGCACTGGTGCAGTGGCTGCGCGACGGACTGGGCCTGATCACGCGCTCGGCCGACATCGAGGCGCTGGCTGCCAGCGTGCCGGACAGCGGCGGCGTCACCGTGGTGCCGGCCTTCACCGGGCTGGGCGCGCCGCACTGGTCGGCCGACGCGCGTGGCGCGCTGTACGGGCTGACCCGCGGCACCACCCGTGCCCACATCGCCCGCGCCGCGCTGGAGGCGATCGCGCTGCAGACGCTGGACGTGATGCGCGCGATGGAAGCCGACGCTGGCGCGCCGCTGCGCGCGCTGAGGGTGGATGGCGGCGGCACCGCAAACGCGCTGCTGATGCAGATGCAAGCGGATCTGCTGGGCTGCCCGGTACAGGTGGCGCCGACCGCCGAAACCACCGCGCTGGGGGCCGCACTGCTGGCCGCCCGCGGCTGCGGGCTGGACATGGCGCTGCCGGAAAGCGGCGGCCGCAGTTTCGAGCCGCAGGACGACACGCTGGCCACCGCCCTGCTGCCACGCTGGCAGCAGGCGATCGCAGCCACCATGCAGATGGCTGCGCACTGAAAGCCGGTCACCGGGGGCCGGCCGCGCCGCAGCTCAGTCTGCAGCCCCCTCAGCGCCGCCCGGACTGTCGCCGCTGCCGCCTTCCGCGCCGCCACCCATGCCCCACTTGAGCGCCAGCCGTACCAGATCGATGTCGGTACGGGTGCCGAGCTTGGCCTTGATCTGATAGTGGGTGTTCTGCGCGGTTTTCGGGCTGATGTGCAGCATCTGGCCGATTTCGTCCGGCGTGCGGCCGTCGAGCAGCAGCCGCAGCACCTCGAATTCGCGCGGTGACAGCGCATCGAGCGGATTGTCCGACTCGTTCAGCAGCGCCAGCGCCAGTTCGGGCGCGATGTCCGGGCTGAGCACCCGGCGCCGTGCGGCCACCTGATAGACCGCATCGATCAGCACGTCCGGCGCGCAGCTCTTGGTCACGTAACCGAGCGCACCGGCGCGCAGCGCCTGCGACGCGAACAGCGGGTCACGGTGCATGCTGAACACCAGGATGCGCGCGCGCCCATCGCGCTGCACCAGCCGGCGCACCAGTTCGACGCCGCCCATGTCGGGCAGGCTCAGGTCCAGCACCACCACATCCGGCTCCACGGCGCGGAAGGCGGTCAGCGCCTCGCTCGCGGACGACGCCTCGGCCTCGATGCGCAGGTCGGGCCGGCGTTCCAGCAGCCGGCGGTAGCCTTCGCGCACCACCGCGTGATCGTCGACCAGCAGCAGACGGATCATGCGAGCACTCCTTCGTTTCTGTTCGTCGCTGCGCCGGCGTCGGCCGGCAGCACCACCTCGACCCGCAGGCCACCTTCGCTGCGCGGCGTCAGCGTGAGCCGGCCGCCCAGCGCATTCACCCGCTCGCGCATGCCCAGCACGCCCAGCCCGCCTTCGAACTTCGCACCTTCGAGCGGCCGGCCATCGTCATCGACGCTCAGTCTGACCTCGCCGCCGACGCAGCGCAGCGATACCGCGATATGACGGGCATCCGCGTGCTTCTGCGCATTGGTCAGGCTTTCCTGCACGATGCGGTAGAGGCTCACGTTCAGGTTGTCGGCCAGACCGGACGGGTCACCCTGGATGTCCAGCGTATGCAGGCAGCGACCGTGGCTGCTGCGGTTGCGGCTGTCGATCAGCTGTTCCAGACAGGCCGCCAGACCGAAAGCTTCCAGCCCGACCGGCCGCAGTTCGCGCAGGATGAGCTGCAGCACTTCCATCATGTGCGCGGTGATGCGCGAAATCGCCTCGGCGCAGGGCGTGAGCGCCGGCAGCTGGTCGTGCGCCAGTTCGCGCGCATAGGCCGCCTCGGCCTGGATGGAGGTGAGGCACTGGCCCATTTCGTCGTGCAGTTCGCGCGCAAGCCGGCGCCGCTCCTCCTCGCGCACGTCGAGCAGACGGCGGGCAAGCAGGCGCTGTTCCTCCATGGTGTGCTGCAGCCGGCCGGCCAGATGGTTGAACACCTGGCCGATGCGCTGCAGTTCGATCAGTTCGAAAGACGGCAGGCGCACCGACAGGTCACCGGCCTGCATGCGCTCAACGCCGCGCAGGATGTCATCAGCCGGGCGCAGCACCCGGCGCACCGGCAGATAGACCAGCACGTTCAGCAGCAGCACGCCGGCGGTGATGATGAGCAGGTTGCGGATGGCGGTCGCCACCGACTGCGCCACGCTGTTGTAATTGGGCGTCAGCAGCAACTCACCTACCTTGATGCCCGGATAGCGGCCGACCGCGCCGACATAGCGCGCCTCCTCGCCCACCACCCGGCGCATCAGGCTGGCCGGCAGCCAGACCGGCGCTTCGGCGTCGCCGAAACAGCGCTGTACCACCGGACGCGAGTAGATGTTGATCACCTCGGCACAGAAATGCACCAGCCGGCCTATGCCCTCCAGATCGTTCAGTTCCAGCGAACCCAGATCGCGCACGAAAGGCGGCGACACGCGCGAAATCTCGTTCTCGATCAGCTGCTTGATGGTGTCGCCGGTACGCGGGATGTCGGCGTGCAGCCGTTCGCGGGTCTGTACCAGCGTGAATGCGATCGCGCAGGCCAGCAGCAGCAGCGCAAACAGCGTGATGCGGATCAGCAGGATGCGCTTGAGGTCTACGCGTTTCATCGGCAGGCGTTACGAGACGGGTGATGGAGGCACATTGTGCGCATGCGCTGATCAGCCGGCCAGCGCGGCCGGATCATAGGGTGCCGCCCGACGGCCCGGAGCGGGCAATTTGACCGTACCGCCTGCGGCAGAACACCGGCGTGCCGGCAGCCGGCCCGGCCTAAGCTGCGCTCACTCTCAACACGGAGCATCCGAACGTGACCTTCCGCATGACATCAAGCCGCCTGAAGACTTTGCTGGGTACAGCCCTGCTCGCCGCCGGCCTGCTCGCCACCGCAGCCGCCGATGCCCGCGATCTCGCCGAAGTGAAATCCAGCGGCCAGCTGCGGGTCGGCCTGTACAAGGACTTCCCTCCCTACGCCGACGACGGCGCCGGCATCGATGTCGACATCGCGCGCGCACTGGCCGAAAAAATGGGTCTGAAGGCGGTGCTGGCCAGCTATGACGCCGGCGAGAACATGGACGACGACCTGCGCAACATCGTCTGGAAGGGCACGGTGCTCGGCCCGGCAGTCTCCGACGTGATGGTGCACGTACCGGTGGACCCGGTCATGAGCCAGCGCAACCCGCAGGTGCGCATCTTCGGCGCCTACCACCGCGAAACCCTGGCCGCACTGCGCGACACCGAAAAGCTGCCCAAGCTGGACAAGGTGGCTGACATCGACCAGCAGCCGCTGGGCGCCGAAGGCGAATCCATCCTGTCGATGGCGCTGCTGTCGTCGGACGCCGGCCGGCTGCGCAGCCAGCTACATCACTATGCGTCGATGACCGATGCCCGCAAGGCGCTCGAATCCGGTGAAATAGCGGCCTTCCTCGGCATGCGCAGCCAGATCGAACCGATGAAGGCCGCCACCGGCAGCCGCTTCACGATGAGCAATCCGCCGCCGCTGCCGGGTCTGCCGCAGGCCGGCTGGGCGCTGGGCATGGCGGTGGTGGCCGACGCCGCCGACCTGGAACAGGCGCTGAAGAAGGCGCTGGCCGACATGGAAAGCGACGGTACGCTGGACCGCATTTTCAAGAAGCACGCCGTCACCCGCATGCCGCCGCTGTAACCGGGCGACAGCGGGTCAGTGGCCTGCGACCTGCCCCGGCAGGTCGAGGCAGTCGGTAAACAGGCCGCGCACGCCGGCCGCGATCAGCGCGGTCGCGCGGTCGGCCTGATTCACCGTGTAGCACAGCAGCGGAATGCCGGCGCCGACGATGTCGGCCAGACGCTCCGCGTCGAGTCGGTCGTGGTCGCAATGCAGCGACACCGCGCCCAGCGCGCGCATCTGCGTGCGCCAGTCATCCGGCACCGCTTCGAACAGCAGCCCGCGCGGCACCTCGGGCGCCCGCGCGCGGGCCGCGTCCAGCGCATCGAAATCGAAGGATGAAAACAGTGGCAGCGTGCGCCCGACCGGCCAGCGCGCGGCCACCGTGCGCGCCACTGTGTCACCGGTGGCACGGGCATGGCCCGGCGCCGGCTTGATTTCGATATTGGCGTCCAGACCCAGCTCGATCAGCAGAGCGATCGCTTCTTCCAGCGTGGGAATGACTTCACCGGCGAAAGCCGGACCCAGCCAGGCACCGGCGTCGAGCTGGCGCAGCGCGGCGAAGTCGTGCTCGGCCACTGCACCACGGCCACCGGTGGTGCGCTCCAGCGTGTCGTCGTGGATGAGCACCGGCACGCCGTCCCGGCTCAGCATCACGTCGAACTCGACCATGCGGAAGCCGGCCGCCGCGCCGGCGCGTATCGCCGCCAGCGTGTTTTCCGGCGCGGCACGACCGCCGCCCCGGTGGGCGATCCACAGCGGTCGCCCCCAGTCGCTCACGGGTAGGCGCTCACCGGTTCGACCTCACTGGTTCTGCAGCAGGTCACGCGCCTCGCGCGCAACCTGATCGTCGACCAGCCAGGCGATGGCCGACAGCAGTTCGATGGACTGACCGCTGGCCACGCTCTCCTTCACCCAGTTCTCGATCGCACGCACCCGCGCGGCGTCGTCGAGCGCGAGCAGCTTGAGCAGCGGCTCGCGCACCGACGCGTCCTCGCGTGCGCTGCGTATCAGCAGCACCAGCTGTTCGCTGTCGCTCATTGCGCCGCCCGCATCACGGCACTGTCCAGCGCGGCCTTGGCCGGCTTGCGGTCAGCCCACAGCGCCTCCAGTTCTTCGTCCAGCGCGGCGCGTACCTTGGGGTTGGCCGACGCGACACTGGGGCCGCCGTCTGCCGCCGCCGCACCGCCGCGACCGGCCAGCTGGCGCAGCGCCACGCGCACCACGCCATCGGCAGTCGGTGCATCCACCGGGCTCAGCGCCACCACGCCAGCACGGTTCAGCGGTACGAAACCGGTGTCCAGCGCCCACCGCGCCTGGCGCTCCGGATCGAGCGCGAAGGTGACGAAGCGGGCAATGGTCTGCAGATCGGCCACGCTGCGGCCAGCCGACACCCACAGCGAGGCGCCGTCGGCCAGCGTGTGGCCGGTCTTGTTGTACACGTCTTCGTGGAAGGGCAGCGGTGCCACACCCACCTCGAACTTGGCGTCGTGCTTGATTGCCGGCCACGAGGAAGACATCGCGGTCAGCACCTGGCACTTGCCGCTGGAGAACATCGGCACCGCCTCGTCGCCGCGGCCGAAGATGTGCAGATAGCGGCTCTTGTACCAGGAGGACATCATGGCCAGGTGCTTCACCTGCACCAGACCGTTGAACGCCAGTTCCTCCCCCGCCTTCTGGCCCTTTTTCGCCGCCACCTTGCGGGCGAACGGCTCGTTGTGCCAGGCGCTCACGTTGTCCACATGCACCAGTGCCGGACGTGCGCTGGTGTAGGGGCAGGAATAACCGGCGTCGCGCAGGTCACCGAGCGCGGACTGCAGCGTGAGCCAGTGATTGGGCGGCTGCTGCGGGTCCAGACCGACGCGGGTGAAGGCGTCCTTGTTGTAGAACATGACCGGCGTGGCCAGGCCGATGGCCAGTGCATTCAGCCGGCCCTTGCCGTCGGCCAGCCAGGACGGCATCGGCGACGGGATGCGCACCGCGGCGAACTTCTCCTTGCCCTTGGCCATCACGTCGGCCAGCGGGGTGTAGCGCACCTTGCCGTCGAGGAAATGAGCGCGGGCATCGGCATCCAGCACCTGCATCGCGGGCGCGGCACCGTCGTCCCACTTGCGGGCGCTCAGCACGATCTTCTGCGACGCCTTGCCACTGGCGTTGAAGTCATCGACCAGCTTCTGCAGCGCCTGCGCGGTGCTCTCATCGAGCGAGTGCGCCAGTTCCAGCGGTTCGGCTTCCTTCGCCGGTGCGACCGCCTTCTTGCTGGCGGCAGCCGGTTTCTTCGCTGGGCTCTTCTTCGCGTCCTGCGCGTGCAGGGCGAGCGGGAAAGCAAGGACGCTGGCCGCGATCAGTGCGGCGAACGGCTTGAGGGTCATGCGGTGTTCTCCTTCTGTGCCGCCTCGGGGCGGCGGGCTGCTCTGAAATCTCTTGCAAGCGCGGCAGGCGCGGTGCGCTGCCGGCGCTGACTCATGGCGCGGGGTTGGTGTAGCGCAGGTGGATCGCGTCGATCGCCTTGCACAGCTCGTCAGACAGGCTGACCGACCACGCGCTGATATTTTCCCGCAACTGGGTGGCGTTCGTCACCCCGATCAGCGTGCTGGCCACCGTGCTGCGGCGGTAGCAGAAGGCCAACGCCAGCTGCGCCGGCGTGAGCCCGTGCTCGCGCGCCAGCGCTGCATAGGCGCGCGAAGCCGGCGCCACGTTCTCCTTGAAATAGCGCTGGCCGAACTGCGGAAATTCGGTGATGCGGCCGGCCGCACCGGCGTCGTCCGCATACTTGCCGCTGAGGTGACCGAAGCCCATCGGCGAATAGGCGAGCAGCGATACCTGCTCTCGCGCGCACGCCTCCGACAGCCCGAAATCGAAGGTGCGGTTCATCAGGTGGTAGGCGTTCTGGATGCTCACCACCCGCGGCAGCCCCTCGTCGGCCAGGCGCAGGCAGGTCATCAGCCCCCAGGGCGTTTCGTTGGACACGCCGATGTGGCGCACCTTGCCTTCGGCGATCAGCTTCGCCATCGTTTCCAGTTGGCTGCGCAGCGACGCGGCGTCGCGTTCGGCCGCCGGGTCGTATTCGTAGTGGCCGAACATCGGCACGTTACGGGCCGGCCAGTGGATCTGATACAGGTCGATGTGGTCGGTGCCCAGCCGGTGCAGCGAACCTTCGACCGCCGCGCGGATGTTGGCTTCGTCCAGCGCCAGCGGGCCGCCGCGTATCCACGGCATGCCGCGCGCCGGCCCCGCCACCTTGGTAGCAACGATCACCTTGTCGCGCGGTTTCTTCGCCAGCCAGCTGCCGACGATGCTTTCGGTGGCGCCGCAGGTTTCGGCGCGCGCCGGGACCGGGTACATTTCGGCCGCGTCGAGCAGGTCGATGCCGGCTTCGAAAGCTTCGTCCATCAGCGCATGCGCGCTGCGCTCATCGACCTGCTGACCGAAGGTCATGGTGCCCAGCCCGATGGCGGGCACGTCCAGCGACGAGCGTCCGAGCCGGCGCCGCGCGATATCCTTGCTGTCCATGATGTGGCTTGAGGAAGTCCGGAGGTGTGTCTGGCAAGGGCCAGACATGTACCACAGACCGTGTCTCACCACGTCGATTCCCGCAGATCGGAAATATCTTGAAAACACATCTCAACGGCCTGCTGCTCTACTGCCGCCCCGGCTTCGAGCGCGAGTGCGCGCAGGAAATCGCCGACCGCTGCGGCGAAGCAGGCCATCTGGTCGAGGTCAGCGCCGAGCAGAACAGCGGCTGGGTCGAGGCGCAGGCCGAAGGCGGCACGCTGTGGGCGCTCACCCGCATCCTGCGCTGGCAGGACCTGTGTTTCGCCCGCCAGCTGCTGTTTTCCGGCCGCACGGTCGACGGCATGGCGCCCGGCGACCGGGTGACGCCGCTGGTCGAGGCGGCACGCGAACTGTGCGACGGCTACGCCGACTTCCTGGTCGAAACGCCGGATACCGACGACGCGAAATCGCTGTCGTCGATGATCAAGAAGCTGGAACCGCACCTGAGCCAGGCACTGGAAGAGGCCGGCGCCTTCAGCGACGCGCCGGACGCGCCGCGCCTGCACATTCTGTTCACCGCCACCGACCGTGCCACCGTGGCGCTGAGCTGGCCGGGCCGGCGCAGTGAATGGCTGAACGGCATCCCGCGGCTGCGCATGCCGCGCGAAGCACCGTCGCGCTCGACGCTGAAGCTGGCCGAAGCCCTCCACACCCTGCTGTCGGAAGACGAACAGGAACGCCTGCTCAAACCGGGCATGAGCGCGGTCGACCTCGGCGCCGCCCCGGGCGGCTGGACCTGGCAGCTGGTGTCGCGCCACATCAGCGTGACCGCGGTGGACAACGGCCGCATGAACCCGGAGCTGCTGGAATCCGGCCTGGTGGTGCACAAGCGCGAGGACGGCTTCCGCTTCGTGCCGCGCAAGCCGGTGGACTGGCTGGTGTGCGACATGGTCGAACAGCCGCGCCGCGTGGCCGCGCTGGCCGCGCGCTGGCTCACCCAGGGCCTGTGCCGGCACGCGGTGTTCAACCTCAAGCTGCCGATGAAGCGCCGCTACGACGAACTGCAGCTGTGCACCGACCTGATCGCCGAAGCCATGGGCGACCGCAAGTACGTGCTGCGCTGCCGGCAGCTCTACCACGACCGGGAAGAAGTCACCTGCTACCTCGGCGACCCGGGCAAGGCTGGCGGCGGCAGACCCAAGCGGAAGCGCTGAGCGACGTTTTCCGGCCGGGCGAAACCACCCGGCCTGTCCCTGCCTGCAAGAAGAATCTCGCCTGCCGTCGGGAACATTCCGCACGCCGTCCTGCCGCATGTCCAGAGACTTCACTGACCTCCGCCGATCACATTCTTCACGCATGGCATCGCACAGGCCGGATAAAATTTAGACTTGGTCTAAATATAAAGAAAATAGCGATCACAGCGCTGCTGACGGCGTCGCAGAATAGGCATCGTGCGGTCGGTTGAGGGGCTCAGATGAGCACCTGACATGGCCGTACATCAGCGAATGACACACATGCAGCGCCACTCCGCCGGGCTTTACCTGCCGGTTGTCTGGCGGCATCAGAAGCTGCCCGCGAGGCATTGTTCCGGGCGCTTACCCGGACCCGGCCGTGTCCATTCGGCCGAAGTCCCGACAACAAGGAGAGCGATGTGAATACGAGAGATCCGAACACGGCCGGCAAATGCCCGGTCATGCACGGCGGCGCCACCTCAAGCAACATCAACGTGATGGAGTGGTGGCCCAAGGCGCTGAACCTGGACATCCTTCACCAGCACGACCGCAAGACGAACCCGATGGGTGAAGGCTTCGACTACCGCGAGGCGGTGAAGACGCTCGATTTCGACGCTCTGCGCAAGGACGTGACCGCGCTGATGACCGACAGCCAGGACTGGTGGCCGGCCGACTGGGGTCACTACGGCGGCCTGATGATACGCATGGCCTGGCACGCCGCCGGCACCTACCGCGTGGCCGACGGCCGCGGCGGCGGCGGCACCGGCAACCAGCGTTTCGCACCGCTGAACTCCTGGCCCGACAACGGCAACCTAGACAAGGCGCGTCGCCTGCTGTGGCCGATCAAGAAGAAGTACGGCAACAAGCTGTCCTGGGCCGACCTCATCCTGTATGCAGGCACCGTGGCCTATGAATCGATGGGCCTGAAAACCTACGGTTTCGCCTTCGGCCGCGAAGACATCTGGCACCCGGAAAAGGACATCTACTGGGGCTCGGAAAAGGAATGGCTGGCCAAGTCGGACAACCCGCACAGCCGCTACTCGGGCGAACGCGACCTCGACAATCCGCTGGCCGCGGTGATGATGGGCCTGATCTACGTGAACCCGGAAGGGGTAGACGGTCAACCCGACCCGCTGAAGACCGCCCACGACGTGCGCATCACCTTCGCCCGCATGGCGATGGACGACGAGGAAACCGTGGCGCTCACCGCCGGCGGTCACACCGTGGGCAAGGCGCACGGCAATGGTGACGCCGCCCTGCTCGGCCCCGCACCCGAAGGCGCAGCAATCGAGGAACAGGGTTTCGGCTGGATGAACCACAGCACGCGCGGCGTCGGCAACCAGGCGGTCACCAGCGGCCTCGAAGGCGCCTGGACCACGAACCCGACCAAGTGGGACGACGGCTACTTCAAGCTGCTGCTCGGTTACGACTGGGAACTGAAGAAGAGCCCGGCCGGCGCCTGGCAGTGGGAGCCGGTCAGCATCCGCGAGGAAGACAAGCCGGTCGACGCCGAAAATCCGTCGGTGCGCCACAACCCCATCATGACCGACGCCGACATGGCGATGAAGATGGACCCGGCCTACCGGAAGATTTCCGAGCGCTTCCACGCCGACCCCGCCTACTTCAGCGAAGTGTTCGCCCGCGCCTGGTTCAAGCTCACCCACCGCGACATGGGGCCGAAGACGCGCTACATCGGCCCGCAGGTACCGGCCGAAGACCTGACCTGGCAGGACCCAGTGCCCGCCGGTCGCACCGGCTACGACGTGGCCGCGGTGAAGGCGAAGATCGCCGCCGCCGGCCTGAGCGTCGGCGACATGGTCGCCACCGCCTGGGACAGCGCCCGCACCTTCCGCGCCTCCGACTTCCGCGGCGGCGCCAACGGCGCGCGCATCCGCCTCGCGCCGCAGAAGGACTGGGCCGCCAACGAACCGCAACGGCTGGCGAAAGTGCTGGCGGTGTATGAACGCATCGCAACGGAAACCGGCGCCAGCGTGGCCGATGTCATCGTGCTGGCCGGCAATGTCGGTATCGAACAGGCGATCAAGGCCGCCGGCTTCAAGGTCGACGTGCCTTTCGCCCCCGGCCGCGGCGACGCCACCCAGGCGCAGACCGATGTCGAATCGTTCGAGGTGCTGGAACCGGCAGCCGACGGCTACCGCAACTGGCAGCCGCGCGACTACGTGGTCACGCCGGAAGAACTGCTGCTCGACCGCACCCAGCTCATGGGCCTCACCGCCCCTGAAATGACCGCGCTGATCGGCGGCATGCGGGTACTCGGTACCAACCACGGTGGCAGCCGGCACGGCGTATTCACCGACCGGGTCGGCGCACTCACGAACGACTTCTTCGTGAACCTCACCGACATGGCCAACAGCTGGAAGCCGACCGGCAGCAATGCGTACGAAATCCGCTGCCGCAAGACCGGCCAGGTGAAATGGACCGCCACCCGCGTCGACCTCGTGTTCGGCTCCAACTCCATCCTGCGCGCCTATGCCGAGGTCTATGCCCAGGACGACAACAGGGAAAAGTTCGTCCGCGACTTCGTCGCCGCCTGGACCAAGGTGATGAACGCCGACCGCTACGACCTCAACTGAGGTCCGTACGCCGCGCGCAAGCGCGGTGTGCGTTCAGGGCCCGCTTCCGCATCTGCGGGGCGGGCCTTTTCTTTCCGTCCCACCCTGACCCGGTGGGAGCGGCGCCCTCGCCACGATGGAAAACTAACCGACTACCGTTTGCAGCGGCCATAGCGATCAATCAGAGTCGGGAAAAATGGCAGCTTGGTAGTACGTTGAACTCATCACCAGTGACGTAATTTCCCCGTGTTCGACGAGGCCCGACGGAATTCGGACCACGGTGTGTAGCGGGTGCAGCCAGGAGAAAGAGAGAGATGAACGAAGGAGGGATTGTTGAGGTTCGGCAGGAGCGCAACTACGCGCCACACAAGCATCTGATGCTCATCGCGCGCAATTCCGAGCGAGCGTGCCGGCCTGATCCTCAAGGAAATCCTTCACTTGCATGGCAGTCGCACGCCGCGGTCGCGATGACGTTCACTGCGCTAGCACTTGAGGGGCTTGCGAATACCCTTGGGGTCGCTCTGTGTCCTACTTGGATCGACGTATATGAACGAAAGCCGCTCGACAAAAAGTTCAAGACGATCAGGCGGTTGCTTGGGATGAATATCGACTGGAACAAACACCCTTGGAGCAGCCTGACGAATCTCATTGAATTTCGGCATGCCATGGTTCATCCGAAACATGAGCTTGTTGTTGAAGGGCCATTTACGGCTGAGGCAGAGCATCTTCCGGAATTCCTGGATTTTCCGCTCTCATCCGTGGAGCGGGCGATGACGCCAGAAAACGCACTTCTTGCAATCAAGACCTTCGACGATATTTTTGATCTTCTCTATCAGGCAACGCCTGAGAACACTCGGCTCGCTGCGTTCCACGACAACACGCGAAGTTCGAGGAAACTCTTGCGCTCCTGATGGTCACTCCCTATGGCCCACCACGCCTGCGTCAGTGATAGTCATCCTCCCGCTGATGCCTGATAGCCAGTACGGTGACGGTTTCGTCGTTCTCGATTTCATACAGCGCGACATATCCACTTGCTCCGAACGGAATGACGATTTCGCGGATGAAGGGGTTGCCGGGCACCGCCTTGCGAAAGCTGAAAGGCATGAACTCAAGGCTTCGGAGTGCCTTGCGTATGGCATCCAGTGCGCGCTCTGCCAATGAGGCATCAGCCGCCTCCCGCTCAAGCAGGAACTGAAAGAGCCGGACCAGATCCGCTTCCGCTTCTTCGGTAAAGCGGAGGCGATAACTCATTTGCCCGCTTTCGCTTCGGCGAGCATCCTGTCCAGACGAGCCAGGACGTCGTCGGCCTGCGTGTAGCGTCCGGTTTCGCGTGCGCGGTCGCGCGAGGCGAGGCCACGGGCGAGAAATTCGGTCTGCATCTGACGCCGGGCGATACTTTCGCGGATCGACGCCTCGACAAAGCTGGAGAGCGTTTCGCCCTCCTGCAGCACGCTCTCGGCCGCGTCTCTCAACTCGGGCTCGACGCGCAGTGACGGAATGGTGGCTGTTTTCATCGGAAGACCCTTTGCATTGCATTTGCGATGCAATTGTGGATCATGTTCCGGAGCCAGGCAACGCGACGGGCCATGAATACCCATGAAGGCCGGATGCGACCCGGCGCTGTGGGCGCGGCGCTCATTCGCACGCCATCATCCATTCACGGCTGCAATCGCGGCGAGGCGCCGCTCCCACAGAAACCCGCCCTGACCTCGACCACTGGCCCGAGGGACCGGCGACGCGTTGGGCCCGAGGCGTGTCGGCCGGTCAGCTTCCGGGTGGCGCATCGACCGAGAACGCCACGCTGTGATGCCGCCCGCCCTCGTCCATCACGGTCAGGCGATGCGCGCCCGCCTCGGTCAGCAGCAGCTTGCCGCCGGCATCCGGCGTGACCCGCCGGCCATCGAGCAGCCAGTACACCGGCCCCTGCGCGCCGCGCACCGCGAGCTGCAGCGCTACGTGGCGCTGGTGCGGGGCCGGGCGCAGGCGGCTGGCGTCGTTCAGGCCGACGATGCGCAGCGTGGCGGCCGGGGCGCCGCCGGTGGGAGCGCAGCCGGGCTGCCAGTCAGGGATGCGCTGGTCGGCCGGCAGCCAGCCGGCCAGCCAGGGTTGCAGCAGCGTAGGCCAGCGGGCGGTGTCGCGCGGCTGGCCGTGGCCGCAGCCGGGCACGGTGCGCAGGCCGGAGGCCGGATCGATCCAGAGCGTCTGCCGCAGGCTGCTGCCATCGATGCGGTCCGGACGGGTGGGCGGCACGGCGCCAGCCAGTGACCAGGCGCTGCGGCGGCGGTGGCACAGCGGCGCGGGCGTGTCGGCAGCGGCGGTGCCGAGCGGCCAGCAGATGTCGACCGGCTGCACGCTGGCCGGCCGGCTGCGCAGCGGGATGACATCACGCGGCAGCGCGGCGGCGATGTCCTTCAGCAAGGGGGCTGCGACATTGGCACCGAAGAAGCCGGGATTGGGCGTGCCGTCCGGCCGGCCCAGCCACACGCCGAGCGCGTAGCGGCCGGACACGCCGACCGCCCAGGCGTCGCGGAAGCCGAAGCTGGTGCCGGTTTTCCACGCCAGCGGTGCAGCGCCGCCCCCCTCGACGAAGGGTCGGTCCGGGTGACCGCCGCCTTCCAGAATGTCGCGCACGATCCAGGCCGCGCCTTCGCTCATCAGCCGCGCTTCCTCGATGGGCGCGTCCGGCGTGAGCCGCGGTTTGCCGGCCACACCGCCGGCAGCGAGCGCGCGGTAGCCGCCGACCAGTTCTTCCAGCGTGACGCCAGCGCCGCCGAGGATGAGGCTGAGGTTGGGCTGTTCGCCGGTGGCGATGCGCGGCTTGATGCCCCCCTCGGTGAGCCGGGCGGCGAAGCGCGCCGGGCCGATCTGGTCCAGCAGATCGACCGCCGGCACGTTGAGCGATCGCTGCAGCGCTTCGGACACGCTGACCGGCCCGGAAAAGTCCGCCTGGAAGTTGCCCGGCTGGTAGCCGCCGAAGGCCTGCGGCGCGTCGATCAGCAGGCTTTCGGAATGGATGAGACCGTCGTCCAGCGCCATCGCGTACAGAAAGGGCTTGAGCGCCGAGCCGGGCGAGCGCACGCCGCGCACCATGTCGACATGGGCGCCACGCGCGTTGTCGGCGAAATCGGCCGAGCCGGCGTAGGCGCGCATTTCCAGCGTGGCGGCGTCCACCACCAGTGCGGCGATCGACACGCGCGGCGGCAGCACGCTGGCGCGGTCGGCCAGCAGGCGCTCGACCGTGGCCTGCAGTTCGCGGTCCAGCGTACTGGCCACGCGGGTGAGGCCGGCGCCGCCGGCGCGCCGCGCCTGTCCGCGCAGGCGTTCGGCCGCCAGCGGTGCCAGCCAGGCGCCCTGCAGCCGCTGCGCGATCACCGGCTCGATGCGCGCATCGGCCACCACCTCGGGCGACCAGACGCCGAAGCGCGCCAGCCGCGCCAGCACCCGGTCGCGCGCCACCTGTGCCGCCTGCGGTGCGCGGTCCGGCCGCAGGCGGCTGGGCGCGCGCGGCAGCGTGGCGAGCAGCGCCGCTTCGGCGTGGCTGAGCTCGCGCGACGGCTTGCCCAGATACGCCCGGCTGGCCATTTCCACGCCCTCGACGATGCCGCCCATCGGCGCATGGTTCAGATAGAGGGTGAGGATGTCGTCCTTGGACAGCCGCCACTCCAGCTGCAGCGCGCGCACGATCTGGCGCAGCTTGCCGCGCGGCGTGCGCGGCACCGGTTCGAGAATGCGCGCCACCTGCATGGTGAGCGTCGAGCCGCCGGACACGATGCGGCCGCTGGTGGCCCATTGCCACGCGGCGCGCGCAAGCGAAGCGGGATTGACGCCCGGATGCCAGCGGAACCCGCGGTCCTCATACCCCAGCAGCGCCTCGATGTAGCGAGCGCGGCGACACGTCGGCCGGCGTGACCGGATAGCGCCAGGCGCCGTCGCTGCCCGGCCAGGCACGCAGCGGGCTGCCGTCGCGGGCCAGCACGATGAAGCCGTCATTGCCGGCGGGCAGCGGCGGCGGAAACAGGCGGTCGAGCGCCCACAGCAGCGCGCACAGCGCGAACAGCAGAGACCAGCGGGGATGACGGCGGATGAAGGCGCCGGCAGCGGCCCGGCTCATGCCGGATCGGTGGGCAGCGGCGGGTCGGACACGATGCCCGGATGCTCGGCCGCCCAGCGCGCCAGCGTGGCGCGGGCGCGGTCGAATTCGTCGTCCTCGATCAGCAGTGCCACCGCCCCGCCCTGGCGCACCTCGGCCGGCGCCGGCACCAGCTGAACGTGCAGCCCTTCCAGCGCCAGAATGTCGCGCAGCATGCGGCCATCGAGACTGTTGGCGATCAGCGTGAGGAGGCGCATCGGGCGATGGGCGGGCGGCATGAATGAAGGCGCACGCATGTTACCGCCGGCAGGCCCGAACGTGACACGGCCCCCGCCGGCAAAGCCGACGGGGGCCGTGTCACGGATATGAGCCTGGGTCAGACCTGGCGACGCACCACGGCACCGATCACGAACAGACCGGACAGCAGCAGCGCCATCGAGCCGGGCTCGGGTACGGGCGCGAGCGTGGCCTGGATTTCACCGATCGAGTAGGAGCTGTCGCCCGATACCGCGAAAGCACGCAGATAGCGCGCCGCAACCGGAGCAAAGGTAGCGGACGCATATTCGGTGCTGAGCGGGTTGCTGGACAGGGTGTCCATGCCGCCGGGGGACACTCCCACATTTCCCGCGTTGGCATCGACCGACCACAGGTATTGCCAGGCGTTGCCATCGACCGAGTAGTCGACCTGGTAAGTGTCGTTGTTGTCAAAACTGACGTCGAGTTGCCGGACGCTGAAAACATCGCCGAAATCGAGCGTGACGACGACACCGGTGTCACCCACCTGCCCCATCCACCACAGGTTTTCGTCGGCGATCCAGCTTGTCGATTCCGGTGGGATGAAGCCATCGACCACGAGCGACGGCGAGTTGTTGAAGCTGCCGGTGGCGCTGGCCGTAGTGGCGGCCGTGGCGTTGAATGCAAGGCCGGCCAGAGCTGCGGCCATGACGAAATGCTTCATGCTGACCTCTCCATGATTGTTGTGTGCGAGGAATACGTGAGGAGTGGCGCCGTCTCCCGCCCTCACCGCAGGGCTTCTGACCTCGGCGGAAGGACGGCGCCATGACAGCACTGTAACGGGGCGGCAGTGACCGGAAGAAGTGTCCAAAGTCACATCGCACGCAGTTCATGCAGATGTCAGAAAAGCCGGGCATCTCACTGAAAACAAAGGTGATGCATTTCATTGACTTGCTGTTCTGCTCCTCCGAAACTGTTCGTCCGGACATCCTGCGGAGCAGGTTTCGCACAGCGTCCGTGACATATGACCGAACCATTACCGTGCTGCGCCACGACACCATGATCCGTTCCCTGCTTGTGGTGGATGACCATCTGATGACCCGCGCCGGCCTGCGTGCCCTGACCCAGACCGGCCCGCTCGCGGATGTGTGCTGGATCGAGGCCGGCACGCTGGCCGAAGCGCTGGACAGTTACCGGCGGCAGTCGCCGCCCCCCGATCTGGTGCTGCTGGACCTGAAGCTGCCGGACAGCCTGGGCCTGAACGGCCTGCGCCGTTTCCTGGCCGAGCATCCGCACGCGCGCATCGCGGTGTTTTCGGCGACCGAGGACCGCTGCATCATGCAGCAGGCGCTTGCCCTGGGCGCCATCGGCTTCGTGCCCAAGACCATCAATGCCGAAGACGTACGCGCACAGATCGCAGGGCTGCTCGAACGGGCGTCCGACCGAGCGCGTCCGGCCGCCGGCAGCGCAGGCGGCCCGGATGTCAGCAACCTCACCGCCACCCAGTTCGATGTGCTCGAACTGGTGCTCGGCGGACTGAGCAACCAGCAGATCGCGAGCGAACTGGGTCTGGCACTGGGTACGGTGAAGAATGCGGTGTCTTCCATCATGCTCAAGTTCGACGTGCAGTCGCGACAGCACCTGATCAGCCTGTTCCGTTGATGAGCGCAGCCACTGCGCCGACCGGCGACATCGGCGCGCGCATCCTGCGCGAGCAGGTCGATTCGATGATGCGCACCAGCTGGAGCGGCGCCATCGCCGCCTTTTTCGTCGGCCTGGGTTTCTGGACCATTGCCTGGGCCCAGACCGGCGACCGCGGTGCACTGCTGTGGGCGGCGCTGCTGCACAGCTGCCAGCTGTGGCGCTATCTCGGCTGCCGGCGCTATCTGCGCACGCCACCGGAGGCACGCGACCCGGCTGCCGCCGGCAACTGGTATGCCCGCGCACTGCTGGTGAATGCCTCGATCTGGGGCCTGTCGCCCTGGCTGTTCTTCCCGCGCGACAACGCGCTGGTGACCGCGCTGATGATGCTGGTGCTGATGGGCATGACCACCGGCTCCATCGCCTCGCTGGCGCCGCACCGGCGCGCGCTGCTGAGCTTTCCGATACCGGTCATGCTCGGGCTGTCGAGCGCCATGCTGTGGCAGGGCGACGCGCTGCATCTGTTCATGGGCGTGTCGGCGCTGGTCTATCTGTACGTGAATCTCGACTTCGGCCTGCAGCAGCACCGGCTGCTGACCGAAGCGCTGCGCAGCCGCTACGAAAAGGAGGCACTGGCGCTGCGGCTGGAAGAGCAGATCGCCATCGCCCGCCGCGCCAGCGAAGAACGCACCCGCTTCTTCGCCTCGGCCAGCCACGACCTGAGGCAGCCGCTGCATTCGCTCGGGCTGTTCGGTACCGCACTGCAGCGCCGGCTCGACGGTGGCACCGAACGCGCACTGGCCGACAACCTGATGCAGTGCGTGAACGCGCTGGAAATGTCGTTCAACGAAATGCTGGAGGTGTCGCGGCTGGACGCCGGCGTGATCCGCCCGCGCAGCGAGCCGGTGTCGATGGCCGCACTGTGCCGCGCGCTGGACGCCAGTTTCGGCCCGCAGGCCGAGGCACGCGGGCTGATGCTGCGCTTCCGCCCCGGCGGCCACTGGATGATGGGCGACCCGCAGTTGCTGGAGCGCCTGCTCGGCAATCTGGTGCACAACGCGCTGAAGTTCACCCGCGAAGGCGGTGTGCTGGTCGGCGCCCGGCTGCGCGACGGCGGCGTGGCGATCGAGGTGCGCGACACCGGCATCGGCATTCCGCCGGACGAACAGGCGCGGGTGTTCGAGGAGTTCTACCAGGTGGGCAACCCGGAGCGCGACCGCGCGCACGGCCTGGGCATGGGGCTGGCCATCGTGCGCCGGCTGGCCGACCTGATGAACATGCCGCTCGCGCTGCGCTCGCAGCCGGGCCGCGGCACCCTGTTCCGGCTGTGGGCACCGCTCGCCCTGCCACCGGCGCACGGCGAGACCGGACACGCGCCGGCTGCGCCCGCGCTGGCCGACTGGGCGCTGCATGTGCTGGTGATCGACGACGAAGCCCAGGTACGCGCCTCGACCGCCGCCGCGCTCGAAGGCGCCGGCATGAAGGTGGCCCTGGCCGAGGACGGCAGCCAGGCACGGGCCGCATTGCGGGCCGCCCGTGAACGCGACGATCCGGTCGACGCCCTCATCTGCGATTTCCGGCTGCGCGGCGACGAGGACGGTCTGGCGCTGATCGCTGCGCTGCGCGCCGACGCCGGCGAAGCCCTGCCCGCACTGCTCATTACCGGCGACACCGCCCCCGACCGCCTGCAGCGCGCTCGCGCCAGCGGCCTGCCGGTGCTGTACAAGCCGGTGTCCGCCGACCGGCTGATCGAGGCGCTGCAGGCGGCGATGGAACGGGCCGCACCGTAATTTTCCGGAGGGCTGAGCGCGTCCATCCAGCGCATCGCCGCTCAAGCCGGCGTCATTGCGGCCGATAAGGGACCGATGCGGTTTCGGCTGCGCTTCAGGCGCCCTGCCCGAGCCGCGCTCGCATGCCGACGAGGGATGGACAGAATGACAACCGAACGCGCCTCCGAAAACGATTACGTCCCGCTGCTCCGTGCCTGGCTGGCCAGCGTGAAGCAGCGTTTCAAGCTCGACGATGCGTGGGTCACCGCGGTCGACAGGCTGGATCACGCGCTGGCGACCGCACCGGCCACCGTCACCGCCTACGACGTGTGCCGGCTCTTCCATCCCATGGAAAAGCACCGCGTGGTCACCCGCGACACGCCGGGTGCCGACCGCGCACTGCACTACCTGGCCGAAGCCGGCCGCACCGGCCCAATGCAGAAGAGCTCGCCCGAACTGCGCGAGTGGTTCCGCAAGCACTACATGTGGTCCAGTGCCAGCGTTGTGATGCAGGTGAGCGAACTGAACACCCACACCTCGGACGAAGCCATCCGGCAGTATTTCAACGCGGCCTGAGGCCGAACCGGCCACCGTAATCAGGACAGAGACCGCGCAGAAGGAAAGCCTTCCGCAGCAGCGCGGTCAGCGCCCTGTCCGAGCAGCAATCCTGTGGGAGCGCCACCCTTGTGGGAGCGGCGCCCTTGTGTGCGGCACCCTTGTGTGCGCCACCCTTGTGTGCGCCACCCTTGTGGGAGCGGCGCCCTCGCCGCGATACGGACTGTGAATCAGGCCAACATGCCTGTGAAGGGAATGATCGCGGCGAGGGCGCCGCGCCCACCGAACCGGGCTCCTGATCGGGCGCCCACTCTACTTGCAGCGCTTCTCCAGTTCCTTGCGCAGCCGGCTGCGATCAGCCACCACCGCGATGTCCAGATCGCGCTCGACCGCGCGCCGGTAGCAGGCGTCGCGGGCGCGGATGGCGCTGTCCTTGTCCAGCAGGTTATCAAGGCCACGACCGCCCATGTCCTCGACCACGATGTCGGCCGTAGCCGCACGGTCTATGCACGGCTTGAGGTCGAAACGGCGCTGCGCGATACGGCCTTCGTCGATCCGGCGCAGACGCTGTTCGCGCACGGTGAGGTCATCCACGCATGCGCAGTCGAAGCGCAGGTGGCCGGAATCGCCGCGGCCGGCGTTCTGGTCGGCACACCAGGCGCGGTTGCCAGCGCGGGCCGGATTGTCGGTCGGCACGCTCTGCGACAGCGCGGATCCGTGTTCGCCTCCCGGCCGGCCCAGCCTCATTTCGGCGCCGATGGCGGCCGGCGACGCAGTGCCGTACATGCAGCGCGACACATAGCTCAGCACCGGACCGCCCTCTTCAAGGTTGTCGCGCGCCCAGGCCTCACAGGCAGGCCTGCGGGCGGCCGCACGCTCGACTGAACCGTGCTGACTGCGCGCTGCAGCCGCTGGCACGGTGCCGGCATCGGCCTGCTTGCGTGCTTCGCGCTGCAGGCAGTTCCACAGCGATTCGTCGCTTTCGCCCGGCCGGTTGCCCCAGAAGGCACCGGACTTTTCGCGACAGCGTTCGATGCGATCCTGCGGTACCCAGCCGCTGCGCTCGTGCGCGTCGACCATGCAGCGGTGGAAACGCACTTCGTCCAGCGCGCCGCTGTCGCGGGCGTCTGCATCGCAGCGCTTGCGGGCGGCCGTGCTCCAGGCAGCGATCTCGGCTGCCCCGTCGGCCTGTGCCGGCAGCGAACCGGCCAGCAATGCGATGCCCAGCATCGCGGCGCAAGCCGCAGAAAGGAAGGTGTACCGGTTCGGTCTCATCGAATGTCTCCTGTTGTGCGGTCCGCGCTCAGCGGCGGCCCACCACGCTGTCCACAACGTCCAGCGGCGCGCCGCGTTCACCGACGATGCGCAGTTCCGGACGGTACATGTCCTCGACGAAGGTGCCGGGCACGCTGTAGCGGCCGGGCGTAACCACCCTCACCATATACACAAGGTTCATCGGCGCCGCATCGAGCTTCACTGCCGCGACGAAACGGTCGTCGCGGTATTCGCGGTGCTTCACCCGGTTATCGGTCAGCGTATCCATCACGCGCAGCGTCTGCCCGCCCGGCAGCTGCAGCGCGAATTCGCTCGCCTGCGGCCCCTGCGACAGGTTCTGGTTCTCGATTTCCAGACCGGCGGGCAAGCGGTCGACCACCAGCGCATCGTCGGCGCGCCGGGTCGGCCTCACCTCGATCCGCACCAGCATCAGATCGCCCACCTTCAGCCCGCGGCCACCCCACGGGCGCCCGTCCGCTTCGAACAGCGTGCGCTGCGCACTGCCCAGACCGTTGTCGACCGGCGGCGCGACCTTCGGATAACCGGCGCCTTCGACCTCCACATAGAGCGGTGCCTCACCGGTGTTGGTGAGCGCAGCGCCCTTGCGGGCGGCCGCGGCGTCCAGCGGCAGCAGCGCCGGCTTCTCGCCCTTGTGCGCCTCACCGCCTTCGAGCGTCAGCGACCACGGCTTGCCGGCACCCAGACCGGCAGCGCGGCCGGCCATCACCATGGCGATCTGTTCCTGGGTCGACAGCCAGCGGCGTTTCGCGGTGTCGTTCGACAGTTCGAACAGCAGGTTGGCGGCGCGGTCGAGCTTCACCTCGTGGCGGGCGAGCAGCGCGTACAGCATGGCGTGGTCGCGCAGCGGGCTGCCGTAGTCACCCAGCCACTCGTATTCGCTGTCGTTGCCGCGCAGGCCGTAGGGTCTGGCCAGCGCCTCGTCGAGCGCGACGCGGGCACGTGCCTCGTCGCCCATCAGCTTGAGCGCCAGACCGAGATGGGCCAGCGCCAGCGGCGACTTCGCCAGCGGCCGGTGCTCGTCGTGCAGCAGGCGCAGCGTAGCCAGTGGCGCGCGCTGCTCGCGCGCCAGCACGTAGCCGAGATGGGCGGCGTTGGCGAAACGCAGGTGAGCGCCGCGCAGCAGATCCATCTGGCCGGGCTGGGTGCCGACCTGTGCCGGCAGCCGCGGCATCTGCGACGGCGCGAGCTGGAATTCCTTCAGCATCCAGTCGCCCATCTTCTTCTGGAAGCTTTCCGGCACGGTGAAGCCGGCCGCCTTCGCGTCGATCAGAAAGCCGCCGACATAGGCGGTGATCCAGTGCTCGTACTCGCCGCCGCCCCACATGGTCATGCCGCCGGCCGCGCCCTGCATGCCGGCCAGCCGGCCGATGGCGCCCTCGACCATGGCCGCGCGTTCGGCCCGGCTGTACTGCTTCAGACCCAGTTCCTTCGCAAAGGCGTCATCGACGATGACATGCGGCCAGGCCGAACTGACCGTCTGTTCGGCGCAGCCGTAGGGGTAGCGCAGCAGGCCGCGCACGCTTTCGCGGATGTTCAGCGGCGGGCTGGACGAAGCGCTGACCGCCAGCGTGGCCGAGGCCGGCCAGAATCTTTCGAGCAGCGCGGCATCGATCACCTGGCGTGCGCCCGGCTCGACCTTGATGCGCAGCGCGGTGCGCTCCAGCGCCACCGGCGGCGTCACCTGCAACGCAGCCTCGCGTTCGATGTGCAGCGGCTTCGCGCCACCGCTCGCGTCGAGCACCAGCTTCAGCCGCGCCAGCCCTTCGGCCTCGACCGCCTCAGCGTCGAAGCGCAGCGTTTCGCGCTGTTTCGGCGCCAGCGTGAGCGTGCGGCTGCCGTCGGCGATGCGCGCCGGCGATTCGGCCGACAGCGTGAGCCGGATCTGCTGCGGCGATTCGGTCAGATTGGTCACGTCCAGCGCCACGGTAGCGCGGTCACCCGGCGCGATGAAGCGCGGCGTGGCCAGTTCGGCCACGATGGGCGCGGCCACCGTCAGTTCGCGTTCGCCATGGCCATAGCGCTCGGGGGTGGACGCCACCGCCATCAGCCTCAGGCTGCCGTTGAAATCGGGCAGCGCCAGCGTGATCGCCGCTTCGCCCTTGTCGTCCAGCTTCACCGGCCCGGAGAACAGATCGACCAGCTTCACCTTCTTCGGCATGCTCTGCGAATCGCGCATGCCGGCGTCGCCGCCCCACTTGAGCCGGCCGCGCGAGCCGTCCATCTTCTCGATCAGCCGGCCGTACAGGTCCAGCAGATCGGCGGCGTAGCGCTGGCGGCCGAAGAAGTAGGCGAAGGGGTCAGGCGTCGGGAATTTCGTGATGTTCAGAATGCCCTGATCCACCGCCGACAGCGTGACCCAGGCTGCCTGCCCGGCGGCGCCATCGACCTTCACCTTCACCGTGGTTCTGGTTTCCGGCTCGACCTTGGCCGGCGCGTCCAGCGCCACCTTGAGCCGGCGGTCCTCGCGCGCGAGCGGGAGGTGGGCCAGGCCGAGCGCCCGCGCCGGCGTGACCCGGCTGCCTTCGCTGCCCGGCCGGAAGGCGATCACCGACAGATAGAGGTCATGCCGGTTCCAGCTCCTGTCCAGCGGCACCTCGATCGCGGTGCCGGAGGCGCTCACCTTCACCCGCTTCGCCCACAGCACCCGGTCGCCTTCGACCAGCACCAGCGCATCACCGTCGTGCGGCGGCGTGACCGTGGCCTTCACCGTATCGCCCGCCTTGTAGGGCGCGCCTTCGAGCTTCACCTGTACCCGGTCCGGCCGGTTGCCCAGCGCCTCGTTGTCCTGCGCGCCCCAGCCGGCGTAGAAGCGGTAGCGCATCGTAAGCCTGGACTGCGGGTCGTCGATTTCCAGCCGGTAGCGGCCCCAGGTGACCGGGAAGCCGACCTTGGCCTGCGCCTTCAGCGCGACGCTGCGGCTGTCGACCAGTTCGTCGTTCTCGCTGAAGCCGGAATGCCAGCCGCGCTGGTCGTCGAAGCGCCAGTAGTACTGCCGCTCTTCCCTGAACAGCCGCACATTGGCCTTGTCGATGGGCGCGAAAGCGCCATCCGGCAGGAAGCGGCCGATCTCGAATTCGGCCAGCGACGACTCGCGCGCAACGTCGCGCTCGAACAGCGGGCGCACCGCGACCAGCGCTGGCGCCGGCCACCAGGCGCGCTCGACCGAGCGCACCACCGGGCGGCCGCCGGATTCGAGCAGCGAGAACGCCACCCGCAGCGACAGCGGTGACTTCGCGCTGCTGGCGTCATATGGCACCTCGACCTTCGCGGCGCCGCGGTCATCGAGCGCGCTTTCTTCCAGTTCGCGCCGGCCCTTCACGCTGTCATCGGCGAAGTCACCGAAAATGAAGCCCGGCTTCTTCTGCGGCAGCGCGAAGCGCAGCCGCTCGACCGCCAGCGCGGCCAGCAGCCGGTTGCCGGCGGCCGGTGCGCCGTACAGGTAGTCGCCCTGCACGCCGATGTCGAAGGGCGCGCCTTCGGTCAGCACCCGTTCGTCCGACTTCAGCGTGAGCTTCATGCGCTCGGGCAGGAATTCCTCGACCCGGAAGCGCATCAGCGCGGCAGGCTGCTTCGCGGCCGGATCGGCGCGCAGTTCCAGCATCCAGCTGCCAGTCTGGGCATCCGCCGGAATGGCGATCGGCTGCCGGTAATAGCCGGGCTGTTCGGCCGACGGCCTCCATACGCGCTGGCTCACGGTGCGGCCGTCCGGCCGCTTCAGCGTGGCACTGACCGGCAGTGCGGCGATGGCGCGGCCGTCGGCGTCGCGCGCCAGCAGCGACACGTCGAACTGTTCGCCCGGCCGGTACAGGTCGCGGCCGCTCCAGGCGAACAGCTTCGTCTGTGCCGGCAGCAGGCCGGCGGTGTCGAATTCGGACAGATCCAGCGCCGCTTCGGCCAGTGACACCACCGACATTTCGCGGCCGCGCCGGGCGATCACCAGCTGCGCATTGGCCGGTACCGCGTCGAAGGCAGCGCGGCCATCGCCGTCACCCTTCAGCGCGCCCACCCGCTTGCCGTCGCCATCCAGCAGTTCGAACTCGACGCCGTCGAGCGCGCGACCGGATTTCAGCGAGGTGGCAAAGGCGTCGATGCGGCTGCCATTGCGGTGCAGATGCAGGCCGATGTCGCTGACGTGGAAATAGGTGGTCTGATAGTCACCGGCAAAACTGCCGGGCGCGCGCATGACCGCGATGTAGACGCCGGGCTCCTGCAGTTCCCTGATCTTCTCGACCGGCAGGAAGCTGACGTGACGGCGGTCCTTTCTGTCGTCGGTCAGGAAGCGGCCGATATAGACGCTGGTCGACAGATCCTTGAACTGGTCCAGATACCAGCCCGAGGTGCGGCCACGCAGATCGACACCGCCGCCGTCGTAGTACTCGCCCTCGTCATATTCGCCTTCGCCGCCCTCCTCGCCTTCGGCCGGCGCGTTGCGGCGTATGCCATAGACCTTGTCGAGAAAGGCCGGCAGCTGGGCCGGTTCGACCCGCAGGAACTCGACATCGACTTCCGGCGTATTGACCGTGACCACGGGCAGGCCGCCGTTCTGGCCTGCCGGCAGCACGGTGCCGCGGCTGGCGAAGAAATGCGCCGGCGGCATGTCGTCCACCGCGGTGTCGCACTGGTGGGCGGATGCCAGCTTTTCGCCGGAGCGCGTGGTGACGCCGGTGGCGATGTCGATGCGATAGCGGTGTTTCGGCAGCACGCCGCTGAAATAGGCGACCCGCGGGTTGTCGCCGATCACCCAGCCGCCGGCCACCTTGTCCGCCGCGTCACGACCGCCTTCGGTCTCGCCCAGATCGGTCACCTTCATCAGTTCGGTCAGCGACTGCCGCCCGGCCAGCGGCCGCGAAAAGGTGACCGCCAGCGCCGGTCCGCCGTCGCGGCTGCGCGCCGCGCAGCCCATGACCGCGAATGGCGCGGACGGATCGTCACCCACCGCCGCGATGCCCGGCCCGCCCGCATCGCGCCCGAACTGCCACCAGGCCCCTGCGCCCGCGGCCGCCACTGCCAGCGCCGCCACCCAACCGATCACCGCTCTGTTCGCCATCGAGCATCGCCCGTTTGTCATGACCGGTCGGGATTATCGCCGCATCGCGCAGGCTTTGGGTGTGCGCGGCGAGTGCAGCGTCGCAGCGCGATTCGGCCCTGAAATGGAGATGACGCGTGATCAAAGGCCCTTCGCGGCGAGGGCGCCGCTCCCACAAAAACCTACCCAGCATGTTGACCGAGCCGCGGTGGGAGCGGCGACTCGCCGCGATGCAGCCCTGAAACAGAGACCGCGCGTGATCCTTCGCCCTATCGCGGCGGGCGAACCGCTCCTACCGGGTCTTGGCGACGGAATGGGCGGGTTTCGTGGGAGCGGCGACTCGCCGCGATTCGGCTCTGAAACGGAGACGGCGGCAGATCAAAGGTCTCTCGCGGCGCGGTCGATGCTTCCAAAGGGCGCCGTGCCCAAAAGCACCTCTTCCATGAAAGTGCTGGCTCGCACAGGCATGGACGCCCGCACGCTGCGCCGTTATGCTGCGCGCCCTGACGAATCAGTGACTTGCATGATGACCACCGTTCATATTCTCGGTGCGCGGCTGGAATCGGCCGCGCCGGCGCTGCGCGCCACGCTGTCCGATCTGCTGGCCCGGCTGTACGCGCGCGACAGCGCGCTGCCGGCAGAACGCCTGAAGGCACTGGTGGTGAGCGACGAACGGGCGCCCGCCGCAGAGGGACAGAGCGAAGTCCCGCCGCTGGTGCGCAGCGACGACGCGGACGGATGCACGCTCACGCTGGCCGCGCCCTATGTGGAACAGGCGCTGGGCGGTGAGGCCGACCAGCTGCTGCAGCTGGTGCATCTGATCCACCGCGAACTGTGGCGCAGCGAACTGGCGCGCGAAGCGGCAGTGGCCGCACCGGCCGACGCACTCGCAGCGCAGTTCTCGCCCATCGTGGCCCGCATGTTCGACGAATACCGCGCCAACCGCGCCAGCGCCTGGTCGCTGCCGAACAACGCCGACCTGCTGCTGCCGCATCTGCTCGGCCTGCTGGAAGAACTGCCGGCCGCCTGCGACCGGGCCCGCGCCGACTATCGCATCGACGGCAGTCTCGATGCGCTGGCCGGGCTGTCGATGGCCCGGCTGGCGCTGCTGATGCAGACCACCGCCTTCAGCCTGGGCTATCTCGCCGGTCTGGGCCGTTCCGCTGCCGACATCGCGCCCGAACTGAAAGCCGGGCTGGATGCTTCCATCCTCGGGCGCGAATGGCCGCGCATCGCCGCGCTGCTGGCCGGCGCCTCCGCCAGCGACGGCGACGCGCGCGCGCTGCAGCTGGACATGCTGCGCACCCGGGTAATCGCGGTGCTGGCCGCGATGGGGCTGCAGGCGCGCACCGGCGACGACGGCACGGTGTGGATGGACGTGGCCGACGCCTCGGCCGAAGCCACCGCGGCAGCGGTCGCACGCATAGGCACCGTGCACTGACCCGCCAATCGGGGCGCTCAGCCCCGGTTTCTTCGGTCGTTCCGGAACAGGCCGGCCATGAGTCCGGACGAGTCAACGCGCCCAGCGGAATCTGCACGGATCGTCGCCCGGTGACACGAAAGCTTCAAATCCGCATCAAGCGCGTGCAATGCGGCACGCGCAGCCTGCGGATGCAGCAAGGAAACCGGTCACGGATGCCCGGGTCTTTGCCGAATGTTGCAAATGACCCGAGCGAGGCTTCCATGTCACCCCGTCTGCGCCACGACGCCGCAAATGACCCGCGTTTCCTGCCCTTTCCGCTGCACCGTGCCCGGCCCCGTGTGTATTCGGTGCCTGCTGCCCGGTCAGCCCCGGCGGCTCACGCGATCGAATACCTGATCGCGTCGAGCACGGGCGAACTGATAGCCGCCGCCGCGCTGGTGCAGGCCTGTTACGGATGGCGCGGCTACGACACGGAAAGTGCGGATCCGCAGCCCGGCGAAAGCACGCTGCTGGCGCGGATAGGCGACCGGGTGATCGGCACGGTCACCGTGCGTTGCGGCACCCGGGTGCGGCTGCAGGCGGAAGCGGGCTTTGCCGAACACGTGGGCGAACTGCGCCGCCAGGGCCGGCGGCTGGTGGAATACACCCGCTTCGCCATCGACCGCGACTGGGCAGGCCGGAACGATCTGGCGGCCGAACTGATACGCCGCGCGCTGCTGCTGGGCAGGGTGGCACTGGGCGCGACCGACTGCGTGATCGAGGTGAACCCGCGCCACATGCGCTACTACCAGCGTGAGTTCGGCTTCACCGTGCGCGGCCCCGAGCGCACCTGCGAGCGGGTCGGGGCGCCGGCCCGGCTGCTGCATCTGGACATGGCGGTACCGCCGGCCTGCATCGCGCGCGATCTGGCCCCTCGTCTGCACTGACGCGGATACCGGCGCGGCGACCGCCTCCGCCGGCCAACCTCGGCAAGACTCAGCGGCGGGACGGCCCCTGGGGCGGCACCTGCTCGGCCGCCACCGCAGCCCCCTGCACCGCCCTGATGCCGAGCCCGTACAGGCCTTCGAACGCTTCAGCGTGCTCCACCGCCACCGCGACCGGCGTGACCGCGAGTGCGGTCGCGATGCCGGCCAGCGACTGTACATAGGCACCGGAATCCGGATTCAGCAGCGCCTCGCGGGTCAGCGTGACCGAGAACTTCACGTGGGCCGGCCTCAGCCGGCGCAGCAACTGAAGCGCATTGGCGTGCAGACCGAAATGCTTGATGCCCAGTGCAAGCCCACGCGACTGCGCCAGCTGGGCAAAGGCTTCGGCAGCATCGACATCGCCCAGCAGTGCGGCTTCCGGAAATTCGAGGATGAGCGTGCCGACGCGCGCGTCATGCCGATAACCGCGTACCCAGCGCAGGATGTCGGCGTCGGTGAGCGTGGCCGCGCCGACATTGACCACCGTCGGCAGGCCATCACGACGGCTGCGCGCCTGTTCCAGCGCACGCATCAGGCAGGCGCTGTCGAGTGCGGCAGCGACCCTGACTTCTCCGGCGTAGGTGATGTACTCGGCAGCGCGTATGAAGCGGTCGCCGGCGTCGAGCGCTGCACGCAGTTCGACGTGCAGCGACGCCGCCACGCCGGTGCCGTCGAGCGCATGCGTGGTCTGGGTGGCGAAGGCGATATGGCCGCCGCGTATCAGTTCGCGGACCTGGGTGCGCAGGCCGCCAGCACCGGTTTCCGCCTCGCGCGCATGAGCCAGCACCGGCGTGGCGCCGCTTTCGATGCGCCACTGATGCAGTGCGCGATCCGCCGCCGCCAGCCAGCCGCCGGCATCGATTTCGATGCCGGCACCGTCGGCCGCGCCGGCGCGCCAGGCGTAGGCCTGACCCGAGCCGGCCGCACCGGCCAGACTGTCCAGCCGAACCAGCAATCCGCCCAGCGCGTCGCGGGTGCTCGCCTCGTCGCTGTCGAACAGCAGTGCGAAACAGGCTCCTTCGACCCGGCCGCTCAGCACCACATGATCGAGCGCCTTCATGAAGCCGGCGGATTCGGCCAGCAGATCGTCCACCGCCTCGCGGCCGTACAGATGGTTCAGGTCCTCCAGCCCCTCGACCTGCAGCAGGGCCAGCCAGCCGCTGCGCTCGCCCGCTTCGAGGCGCGCTTCAAGGGCGGCGCGAAAGGCCCGGCGGTTGGGCAGGCCGGTCAGTTCATCGACCAGGGCCTGATCGCGGAACTGGCGTGCGCGACCGGCTTCGCTTTCAAGCGCACCGGCCATCGCGGTCAGCATGCGGTTGAAGGCGCCGACCAGCGGCTGCAGTTCGGCCGGCATGCGTGCTTCGTCGATCGGCAGGAACTTGCGCGAGGCGGCCGCCACGGCCGAACGCTGCACCCGGCGCAGCGGGCGCAGGCCCCAGCGCAGCGCCATCAGACCGAGCACGCTGGCCGCCACCAGGCCGCCGCCCATCCACAGCACCAGAGTTTCCGCGATCGCCCACAGCTGCAGTTGCGCCCAGTGCGGATGCGGCTCGACCAGCACGCTGCCGGCGATGCGCCAGCCATGCATGATGTCCGAGGTCTGCGGGCCGGCGGCCAGCGGCAGCAGGTCGATGAACCATTGCGGCGCGCCGCCGGGCAGCCGGGCCGGGGCCTGGCGCGATGCGATGACCGTGCCTTTCGCGTCGCGCACGTCGATGCGCCGCAGATAGCTCTGGTCGAACACCGGTTCGACCAGACTTTCGGCGTTCTGCAGCGCCGGTTCGCCGCCGGCGGTCAGCGCCACCGTGAGCGACAGCGCGACCGCCTGCGCCTGGCTGGCCATCTGTGCCTCGACCCGGTCGCGCGACACCCACAGCGCGGTGGCCAGCGCGGCGGCGAAGGCCAGCACACCGACGCCCAGCAGCGCGGCCAGCAGACGCATGCGCAGGCTGTTCATCCGCGCGCCTCCGCATCCACCCGGTCCAGCAGTTCACGCCATTTGCGCAACTGCTGCGGCGAGCCCAGTTCGCGGTCGCCCCCGGTCTGCACCTTCCACACCCGGTCGTCGTTGAAGCTGTACACCGGCGTCAGATCCGGCCGCTCACGCGCCGGCATGAAACGCTTCTCCAGATTGTCGAGCACCCAGGGCTCGGCTCCAGGCTCCGGGTAATAGGCCAGCACCATGTGATTCTCCAGCCTGCCCTGACGCAGCAGACGCACATAGGTGATGCGCAGCTTGTCGGCCGGCATGCCCAGTTCGCGCAGCGCGAAATACTTGGCCAGCGAATAGTCCTCGCAGTCGCCGGCGGCGATGGCGGTGAATTCGACCGGCGTGGCCCAGTAGTCCTCGGACTGCCACAGCTGCGGGTCGGTCACGTAACGGGCCCGATTGGCGATCTGGTTGATGCGCTCTACCCGTACCGCCTCGTCGGCGATCTTCGCCGCCCCGGCCAGCGCCTCGGACAGTTCGGCCAGACGCGGCCCGGCCTTGTCACCGAAGCGGGTCGTCATCCTCTGCTGCAGTTCAGCGCGCACGGTGAGCAGGTAACCCTGATAGGAGAAGGCCAGCGCCTGCGACGCCAGCACGGCGAATGCGGCACAGGCCAGCAGGCGCGTACGGTTCGGTGCAACGTCGGAGAGGGAAGGCGGGCAGCGCATGGCGGGCAGACACGGTAGTGATCCCCGTTAACGGTCGTCGGCCGGCCACCCTTGATGGGCGTACGGCGTCACCAGAAATGCCATTGTGCCGTGTGCACCACCCACAGGCCCAGCAGCAGATTGGTCAGCGCGTGCGAAACGATGGCCAGCCACAGCCGGCCGCTCTTCAGATAGAGCCCGCCGTAGGCCAGACCGGCGACGATGCCGGCCGCCCACTGGCCGTGTTCGAAGCCGAAGGCGAGCGACGCGAACAGCAGGCTGCGCAGCGTGACCGCGCAGGCCGGCAGCGACAGAAAATCCGGTCTGTCCAGCCAGCGCTGGACGAAGGAGCGCCAGAACAGCTCTTCCATCACCGGCACCACCACCGCCGCGCCGAAGATGCGCACCACCACCATCAGCGGAATCAGCGCGCCGGCCTCGTCCAGCGGCGAGTAGCCCTTGCCGGGCGCGAAGGCGAACGGCGGGAAATCGAGCCAGATCCACAGCGCCCACACCGCCACGCCCAGCACCAGCGCGGCCACCCAGCCGGCGACGCCACGCAGCGGCGTGTCAGGGGCGGGTTCGCGCAGTTCGACGTAGTCGCGCCGGAAATACAGCAGCGCCACAACGACGCAGGCGATCTGCAGTGCATAGATCCAGCGTACGTCCACGCCGGCCACGTCGGCCAGCGGCGCGGCAATGACCAGAAACGCGATGTAGGTGGCGAAGGGAAGGATGCGCGCGAGCAGTGCGCGGCGGGAGGTCGTGTCGGTCGGGCTCATCGGGGCCGGTCGGCAGCATGGACGGTAAGGTGACCGGATGATACGACCGCTTTGCGGCAGGCCGATGTCGACACGGCCCACGATCGTCACGCCAGCGTCGACTGCGCCACGACCGGCGTCCACCGCGGCAGCCAGCCCGGTTCGTCCGGCCCGGCCGCCCACGGAGCAGCCGGTTCGCAACCGGGCATCCACAGCGCCTCGCGGCCCACCACCAGAATCGGGGCGCGGTCTCGCAGCCAGGGGGGCAGACCGCATTCCTGCGCGATCTGCTTCACGCCGGCACGCGGCCGACCGGGCCCGCGGCGCACCCGGTCCTTGGGCTGGCGCGCACGCAGCACCGGCGCCGCCTGTGCCAGCGCCGATTGCGACAGCCCCCGCCCCTGCACCGGCTGCAGCTGCAGACGTCCGCACCCCCAGGCGATGTCAGTTTCGCCCTGCCAGTTCAGCGCGGCCGGTGCCGGCAGATCCGGCATCAGCCAGAGCAGTCCGCGATGACAGAAGCCGGCGACGCCGGCGTGCGACACCGGGCACTCGGCGCCGGACTGCCAGGCCAGCACCTGACGCCGCCATTCGTCCAGCCAGGCTTCGGTCGGCGCGGTGCGCGCACCGACCCGCCGCAGCAGACGGCGGAGCAGATTGCGCTGACGGGCCGGTTCAAGGCTGCGCAGGCCGTCTATCGAGCACGCCCGGCCCCAGTCGGTCTCCACGGTGATCGACTCGGCATCGCGGTCGGCCAGCCCGTCCAGCAGCCCTTGCGCTTCGGCCAGCCGGCGCGCGGCGCCGGACAGCGTTTCAGCCGTGCGCGGCCAGCGCGACGACAGCACCGGCATCACCTCGGCACGCAGATAGTTGCGCGCGTAGCGGATGTCGGCGTTGGATTCGTCATCGACCCAGGACAGGCCACGCGCCTGCGCTGCAGCTTCGAGCACGCTGCGCGACAGCGCGAGCATGGGGCGCAGCTGGGCGGGGCGGCCGGGTTCGGACGGGCGCCATGCCGGCATGCCGGCCAGCCCCATCAGTCCGGCACCGCGCACCAGATTGTGCAGCAGCGTTTCTGCCTGATCATCAGCGTGGTGGGCGGTCAGCAATGCAGCTGCACCCTGCTCCAGCGCCTGCACGTTGAGGGCGCGGTACCGCGCATCGCGCGCCGCGCATTCGATCCCGTCCGGGCTGTCGAGGGCGACCTCGACCCGATGCAGGGCGAACGGAAGACCGAGCGTTGCGGCCTGGGCTGCGCAGTGGGCGGCCCATTCGTCGGCGTTCGGACTCAGCCCGTGATGCACATGGGCGCACGACAGCGGCCAGCGACCTGAGGCGGCCAGCGCGTGCAGCAATACCGTCGAATCAAGGCCACCGCTGCAGGCGAGCAGCAGCGGCGCTCCGTCGGGCAGGACCGCGGACACCTGGGCGGCGATGGCCGCCGCAACGCGGTCGAAAGGGTCAGGCGACCGCCTGCTCCTTGAATTTTCCATACGCCATGACGCGCTCGAAACGGCGCTCGACCAGCTGGGTGGGGGTGAGATCGGCCATCTGGCGCAGCGATTCGGCCAGTGCGCGCTTGAGAGAGGCCGCCACGGCGGCGTGATCGCGATGGGCGCCGCCCGCCGGTTCACTGACCACCTTGTCGATCAGGCCCAGCGTCTTCAGGCGCGACGCGGTGATGCCCATGATTTCGGCCGCATCGGCCGCCTTGTCCGCGCTCTTCCAAAGAATGGACGCACAGCCTTCGGGCGAAATGACCGAGTAGGTCGAGTACTGCAGCATCATCAGGGTGTCGGCCACCGCGATCGCCAGCGCGCCACCGGAACCGCCTTCGCCGATGATGGTGGAAATGATGGGCACGCGCAGTTCGGCCATCGCATACAGATTGTGGCCGATCGCTTCCGACTGGCCGCGCTCTTCGGCGTCGATGCCTGGATAGGCACCCGGGGTATCGACGAAGGTGAGCACCGGCATGCCGAACTTTTCCGCCAGCTTCATCAGGCGCAGCGCCTTGCGGTAGCCCTCGGGGCGCGGCATGCCGAAGTTGCGGAGGATCTTTTCCTTGGTGTCGCGCCCCTTCTGGTGACCGATCACCATGCAGGGCTGGCCGTTGAAGCGCGCGATGCCGCCGACGATGGCGTGATCGTCCGCGAAGGCGCGGTCGCCGTGCAGTTCCTGGAAGTCGGAAAACATCAGGCGCAGGTAGTCCTGCGTGTAGGGCCGCTGCGGGTGGCGCGCCACCTGCGCGATCTGCCAGGGCGTGAGCTTGGCGTAGATGTCCTTGGTCAGCGCCTGGCTCTTGGCTTCGAGCCGGGTGATTTCCTCCGAAATATCGACAGCGGAGTCATCCTGCACGAAACGGAGTTCTTCGATCTTCGCTTCAAGTTCGGCGATCGGCTGTTCGAAATCGAGAAAGGTTGTCTTCATCGGGCTGACCGTAAACAAGGGTGCGCAATTCTAGCGCGTCGTACCGGGTACAGGCGCATCGAAGCGGTGGGCGCAAACACGTGAAGCGCAGAACAGAAAGCCGGCATCAGCCGGCTTTCTGTCATGAACGCACATCGAACCGAATCTATTTGATGCGGCGCAGATGCGGTTTGGCGGGTGAAGGCTTGTCGGCAGCCGGCGTGGTAAGCACCGCCTGCTCTGCCCGATCGACCACGGCAGCCGGTGCAAGATCGGCCCGTACCGGCTGACCCGGCGTGACTTCGAAAGCCATGCCGTGACCGTTTTCGCGGGCGTAGATCGCCGCCACGCATTCGACCGGAATCGTCAGCTCCTGCGCCACACCGCCGAAGCGGGCGGAACAGGTGATGAGCTCATTGCCCATCACCAGCTGATGCACCGCCTCGCGGCCGATGTTCAGGATGATCTGGCCATCCTTTACGTACTGCCGCGGGACGCCGGCGCGGTCGTCGACGACGACCGCGATATACGGCGTGAGCCCCTGGTCAGCGCACCAGTCGAACAGTGCGCGCAACAGATAGGGCTTGGTGGAAACCGAACTCATGACGTCCATCGGGTGTTTTCAGCCGAGCTGTCCGCAGATCAGCGGCGCATCACCTTTTCGGACGGCGTGAGCGCATCAATGAATCCCTGACGGGAGAAGATGCGCTCCGCGTACTTCATCAGCGGTGCAGCCGACTTCGGCAGCTCGATACCGTAGTGATCGAGGCGCCATAGTAGCGGAGCGATCGCCACGTCGAGCATGGAAAATTCCTCGCCCAGCATGTACTTCTGCTTGGCGAAGATGGCCGTCAGCTCGGTCAGGCGGTCGCGCAGGTGGCTGCGAGACTTGTCTGCCGTGCGGGCGTTCTTTTCCAGCGCGTCGATGTGCGAGAACAGCTCGCTTTCGACCGTGTGCAGCAACTGCCGCGCACGGGCACGCATGATGGGATCCGGCGGCATCAGCTGCGGATGGGGAAACCGTTCGTCGATGTACTCGTTGATGATGTTCGAGTCATAGAGAATCAGGTCGCGATCGACCAGCACCGGTACACGGTTGTACGGGTTGATGACCGCAATGTCTTCCGGCTTGTTATAGAGGTCGACATCGATGACCTGGAAATCCATGCCCTTTTCATAGAGCACGATCCGGCAACGGTGGGAAAAGGGGTCTGTCGTCCCTGAATACAGATTCATCATGGTGTTAACACCCCAGGAGTACTCGGCATCCCTCACCACACGTCTGACGCGTGGTGAGGTCGCTTCGCGATGACCGAGAGCTTGCATGACTTTCGGGCGTGTGGATTCTTAGTGGACGTCTTTCCAGAACTCGCGCTTGAGCAGATAGGTCAGCACGAGGAGGACAGACAGACCGATGAGGACAAGCAGGCCGGTCTGGCGGCGCTTTTCAGCACCCGGCTCGCCCATGTAGACGAGATAGGCCACCAGATCACCGACCGTGGAGTCGTACTCTGCCTTGGACAGCTTGCCGGGCTTGGTCAGTTCCAGCTTGACCACTTCCTTCTCGCCGCCATGACCGTCCGACACCTTGACATGCCGGGCGGACTGTTCGCCCTGCAGTTCGTACAACACATGCGGCATGCCGACATTGGAGAAGGTCGTGTTGTTCCAGCCGGTCGGACGATTGTCGTCACGGTAGAAACTGCGCAGGTAGGTATACAGCCAGTCCGCACCCGTGCCGTCCGCTGACGCACGCGAACGCGCGATCACGGTCAGATCGGGCGGCGCGGCGCCGAACCAGGCCTTGCCGTCGTCACGCGTCATGCCCACCTTCATCGTTTCACCCACCTTGTCGGCGGCGAACAGAAGGTTGTCCTTGATCTGCTCGTCGGTCAGACCGACATCCTTCAGGCGGTTGTAACGCATGTAGGAGGCCGAGTGGCAGTTCAGGCAGTAGTTGACGAAGACCTGGGCACCGCGCTGGATGGCAGCGGCGTCACGGAACTTGTCGGCCGGCGCACGATCAAGCTGCACCGATTCGGCACTGGCGAACGCCAGCAGGGGGGCGCAGAGCGCGCCAAGAAACAGTTTTTTGAGTTGTTTCATGATTCTGGCTCTCAGTGTCCGGTCACGCGCGACGGTTCGGGCTTGTACTTGTCGATGGCCGTGTACCAGGGCATCAGCACGAAGAACAGGAAGTAGATGACCGTGCAGACCTGCGAAACCAGCGTGCCCATCGGCGTCGGCGCCTGCATGCCCAGATAGCCCAGGATCAGGAAGGCGATGATGAAGATGGTCAGCGCGGCCTTGAAGATCGGACCCTTGTAGCGGATCGACTTCACCGGCGAACGGTCCAGCCAGGGCAGCGCGAAGAAGATCATCACGGACAGGCCCATGAAGATGACGCCCCACAGCTTCGCATCGATCCAGAAGAAATTGATCGTATTGGCACGCAGGATCGAATAGAACGGCGTGAAGTACCACACCGGCGCGATGTGCGGCGGCGTCTTCATCGGATCAGCCGGGATGAAGTTGTTGTACTCCAGGAAGTAGCCACCGAATTCCGGGCCGAAGAACACCACGCCCGAGAAGCAGATCAGGAATACCACCACGCCGACGATGTCCTTCACCGTGTAATACGGGTGGAAAGGAATGCCATCCAGCGGAATGCCGGTCTTCGGATCCTTGTTCTTCTTGATCTCGACACCGTCCGGGTTGTTCGAGCCCACTTCGTGCAGCGCGATGATGTGGGCGGCAACCAGACCGATCAGCACCAGCGGCACCGCGATGACGTGGAAGGAGAAGAAACGGTTGAGCGTCGCATCACCGATCACGAAGTCGCCGCGCAGCCAGGTCGACAGATCGTTACCGACCAGCGGAATGGCCGAGAACAGGTTGATGATCACCTGGGCGCCCCAGTACGACATCTGGCCCCAGGGCAGCAGATAGCCCATGAAGGCTTCGGCCATCAGACACAGGAAGATCATGCAGCCGAAGATCCACACCAGCTCGCGCGGCTTGCGGTAGGAACCGTAGAGCAGGCCGCGGAACATGTGCAGATACACGACGACAAAGAAGGCCGATGCGCCGGTCGAGTGCATGTAGCGGATGAGCCAGCCCCACGGCACGTCGCGCATGATGTACTCGACGCTGGCGAAGGCGACCGGCACGCCCGAGGCGTTCAGCGACGCGTCCGGCTTGAAGTGCATGACCAGGAAAATGCCGGTCACGATCTGGATCACCAGCACGAGCAGCGCCAGTGAGCCGAAGAAATACCAGAAGTTGAAATTCTTCGGTGCGTAGTACTCCGAAAGGTGTTCCTTCCAGAGCGTAGTGAGCGGGAAGCGCTCGTCGATCCAGCCGAGCAGGCCGGTGGTGGTGACTACCTTTTCGCCAGCCATTCGATCAACCCTCCTTGGAATCCTGGCCGACCAGGATGCGCGAGTCAGACAGGAACATGTACGGCGGAACCTTCAGGTTGTCCGGGGCCGGCATGGCCTTGAACACGCGACCGGAAAGGTCGAAGGTCGAACCGTGGCACGGACACACGAAGCCGGCGACGTCGCCGAGCTGCGCGTTGGAGCCCGACTCGAAGGGGCCCGACGGCGAACAGCCGAGGTGGGTACAGATCGCGACGACAACCAGCACGTCGGCGTGATCATCACGCGAGCGCTTCTCGTTGCGTGCGTATTCGGGGGTGAACTCGGACGGATTGCGTTCCGACTTGGGGTCGGCCAGCTTGTCCTCGATCTTGGCCAGCGCCTCGAGCTGGGTCGGCGTACGGCGCATGATCCACACCGGTTTGCCTTGCCACTCGACGGTGGTCATTTCACCGGGACCGAGTTTGGAAATGTCCACCTCGACCGGAGCGCCGGCCGCTTTCGCGCGCTCCGAAGGGGAAAGACTGGTGAGAAAAGGCACTGCCACCGCGAGCCCGGCCACACCGCCAGCACAGGCTGTTGCCACGAGCAGATTGCGCCGGCCGCAATCCGCTTTCCGTTCATTGCCACTCATGCTTTATCCCGTCTAGACAATTGATTCTGCACAACCTGCGATTATACCCTCAAGCGGTGCCCTGTTTAAAGCCCTGCTGCATTGCAAACAACGCGGAAGCAACGATGGACGCCGCTTTCCGATGAATTCAAAGCGCGCCCGTGGCGCGCAGCGCACGAATATCATCGACGCCATATCCGAGCCGGCCCAGCACTTCGTCCGTGTGCTCCCCCAGCGCGGGACCGATCCAGTCGGTACGCCCGGGCGTTTCCGACAGCCGGGGCATCGGCGCCGGCGCCTTGAATGCGCGGCCGTCCGGCAGGCGGGCGGTTTCGAACACCGCGCGCGCCAGATACTGCGGATCGGTGGCGATATCCTCGATCGAATAGACGCGACTGACCGGCACATCGGCTTCGCCCAGCACACGCAGCACCTCGTCGCCGTCGCGCGTCGCCACCCAGGCGTCGATCAGCGCATAGATTTCGTCGCGCCGGGCATCCCGCCCGGCGTTGTCGGCCAGCGACGGGTCGGCGGCCAGATCAGGCCGGCCGATGGCCGTCATCAGCCGCCGGAATATGGCATCGCCGTTGCCACCGACGATGATGTGACGCCCGTCGCGCGCGGTGTGGGTGTTCGACGGCGTGATGCCGGGCATGATGTTGCCGGTGCGCCCGCGGATGAAACCGAACACGTCGAACTCCGGCAGCATGCTTTCCATCATCGCGAACACCGCCTCATAGAGGGCGACATCCACGGTCTGGCCCTGCCCTGCCCCACGCCCGCCGGTCGCGTCACGATGGCGCAGCGCCATCAGCGCACCGATCACGCCCCACAGCGCGGCGATCGAATCACCGATCGAAATGCCCACCTTGACCGGCGGCCGGTCGGGAAAACCGGTGATGTAGCGCAGCCCGCCCATCGACTCGCCGATGGCGCCAAAGCCCGGCTGCTGCGCCATCGGGCCGGTCTGGCCGAAACCTGACAGGCGCACGATGACCAGCGACGGATTGATGTCCTTCAGCACCGCTTCGGACAGCCCCAGCTTGTCGAGCACGCCCGGGCGGAAGTTCTCGACCAGCAGGTCGGCGCCGGCCAGCAGCTTTTTCAGCACCGCAATCGCGTCCGGATGCTTCAGGTTCAGCGTGACTGACTTCTTGTTGCGCGCCTGCACGAACCACCAGAGCGAGGTGCCTTCGTACAGCAGGCGCCACTTGCGCAGTGGGTCACCGCCATCCGGCGCCTCGACCTTGATCACCTCGGCACCGAATTCGGCCAGGATGCGCGACGCGAACGGGCCGGCAATCAGCGTGCCCAGTTCGACCACCTTCAGGCCGTCCAGCGGTCGCGCTTGCGGGCTGTCCGCGCCGGTCGGCACGGCCGCGCTCACGCCGGACGCCTTTCCGACAGCGCCTGGGCGATGGTGCCGATGTCCGTGTGCTCCAGTTCGCCGCCCACCGGCAAGCCGCGCGCGATGCGGGTGACCGCGAGACCGCGCGCGCGCAGCATTTCACCGAGGTAGTGGGCGGTCGCTTCGCCCTCGTTGGTGAAATTGGTGGCGAGAATGACTTCGCGCACCGCAGGATCGGCCGCCCGCTCAAGCAGACGGTCCAGCCGCAGTTCCTTCGGCCCGACGCCCTCCAGCGGCGCGATGCGCCCCATCAGGCAGAAATAGAGGCCGGAATAGCTGTGGGTCTGTTCCATCATGAGCATGTCGGCCGGCGTTTCGACCACGCACAGCTGCGAGGCATCGCGGCGCGGCGAACTGCAGCGCTCGCACACCTCCAGTTCGGTGAAGGTGTTGCAACGCGAACAGTTGTGCAGCCGGGTCAGTGCATCGCCGAGCGCGCGCGCCAGCCGGTCGGCGCCGGAGCGATCGCGCTGCAGCAGATGAAAAGCCATGCGCTGAGCGCTCTTGGGGCCAACCGACGGCAGGCAGCGCAAGGCGCTGACCAGCTCGTCCAGCACACCGGTATTCATGACGGACGCCGGGCCGGGTTCAGAACGGCAGCTTGAAGCCCGGCGGCAGGTTCAGGCCGGAGGTGAAGCCGGCCATCTTTTCCTGTGTGGTGGATTCGACCCGGCGCACCGCGTCGTTCACCGCGGCAGCCAGCAGGTCTTCCAGCATTTCGCGGTCGTCCATCACCGACGGATCGATCGACACGCGACGCACGTCGTGCTTGCAGGTCATGACCACCTTGACCATGCCGGCGCCCGACTGGCCCTCGACTTCGACGCTGGCCAGCTGCTCCTGCATCTTCTTCATGTTTTCCTGCATCTGCTGGGCCTGCTTCATCAGGCCACCGATTCCACCCTTCATCATGGTGCGGTCCTCAAACGGGTTTGATCGAGTCTTCGATCAGGCGGGCGCCGAACTGCTCGATCACCTGCTGAACGAAGGGGTCATTCTTCATTGATGCGCACGCCTGTTCCAGACGTGCACGCTGTTCCGCGCCGAGCCGCTGGGCAACGGTCTGGCTGACCGGCTCGCCCTGCTCGAATTCGAGCCGGACTGCGCTGCCCAGGCGGGTCTGGAGAGCAGCGCGCAGCTTGTCCTGGCCGGAGGTGATCAGGTGCGACATGTCGCGCGACAGGCGCAGCCGTATCACCCCGCCTTCGCTGGCGCGCCATTCGCACTGATGGGCGAGCTGCTTGCTGAGGGCGGCCACGTCGAGCTGATCGACCAGCGCGTGCCAGTCTTCATTGGTGCGCGGCAGCGCCGCCGTCGGTGCGGCCGTCGCAGGCATCGGCGCCGATTCGGGTGCAGCGGTCGGCGCAGCGAATTCTTCGTCCTCTGCCCACGGCGGCGGCGCTTCGTCGACCGGCGCGACTGTCGCAGCCGGGCGTACCGGCTCGGGGACGGGCGGAGGCACCGGTGCAGGCTTTGCGGCGACCGGCGGCGGCGCGGATTCGGTCTGACGCGGCGCCTCGACCGCGGCCGGCGGCGGCACCGCCGCACTGGTGCGGGCCACGCGGGGCGGCGCCTGCAGCGCCGCACTCTGGCCACGCGGTGCGGCCGACAGTGCGGGCGGCGTAACCGGCCGGAAAGCCAGCAGGCGCAGCAGCGTCATCGAAAAACCGGTCACTTCGTCCGGCGCCAGCGGCAGATCGTTGCAGCCCTGAACCGCGATCTGGTAGGCCAGCTGCACCGACTCGGCATCCATGCCCGCCGCGTAGGGTGCCAGCCGGGCCTGTTCCAGCTCGTCGGTGATGGCATCCGGCACCATCTGGGCCACCGCCACGCGGTGCAGCAGCACCGCCAGTTCGCGCAGCGCCTGGTCGAAGTCGACGCTGCGGGCGCGCATCTGCGCGGTCAGCGTCATCAGCGCCGCGCCGTCACCGGCCAGCAGCGCATCGAGGATCAGATAGAGATGTTCGTCGCCCACCGTGCCCAGCATGTCGAGCACGTCCTGCTCGACCAGCCGGCCGGCACCGTGCGCGATGGCCTGATCGAGCAGCGACAGGGCATCGCGCATCGAACCGGCGGCCCCCTTGGCGATCGGCCTCAGCGCGGCCGGCTCGTATTCGACGCCTTCGGCATCGAGCACGCCGGACAGGTGGCGGACGATGGCATCCGGCGGCATCTGCTTGAGATTGAACTGCAGACAGCGGCTCAGCACCGTGACCGGAATCTTCTGCGGGTCGGTGGTGGCCAGGATGAACTTCACGTGCTCCGGCGGCTCTTCAAGCGTCTTCAGCATCGCGTTGAAGGCGTGGCCGGTCAGCATGTGAACTTCGTCAATCATGTAGACCTTGTACCGGCCGCGTGCCGGCGCGTAGGCCGCCTTTTCCAGCAGCGCGGCCATGTCGTCCACGCTGCGGTTGGAGGCGGCATCCATCTCGACATAGTCGACGAAGCGGCCGGCATCGATTTCGGTACAGGCGGCGCACTGCCCGCAGGGGTGGGCGGTCAGACCGGTTTCGCAGTTCAGGCTCTTGGCCAGGATGCGGGAAATGGTGGTCTTGCCGACGCCGCGGGTGCCGGTGAACAGGTAAGCGTGGTGGAGCCGCTTCTGTTCGAGCGCGTGGCTCAAGGCACGGACCACGTGATCCTGGCCGACCAGCGTTTCGAAGCTGCGGGGACGCCACTTGCGCGCGAGAACCTGATAAGTCATCTGAACGCCGGCAGAGTGAGCGACGGTGCGCACTGCAAAAAAGGGAGGGGTGGCGAGCCTGACCCCCGGCACTCGTGGTGAGCAGCTGTGGCTGCTTCCTTCCGGACCTGACCAGGTTCACCGCGCCACGATGCGGGGAGACCCGCCACAACGAATTCTACCCCGGGAGCCCCCTGCCCGGCCAGCCCGGACTGAAAAAACGTGCCCTGACCGGCAGGGGCGGCTGACCCTTCAGCCGCCGCCGCGCTGGAAATGACGGTCGAAACGCGCCATGAAGGCGGCCATGTGGGCCGCGTCGCGGATCGGAAATTCGAGCGACACCTTGAGCCGGGGCAGGCTCAGCAGCGCGATGTGCAGCGCAGGCTGCACTTCGACCGACAGGCTCCAGCCGCGGCCGCTGGCGCCATCGCCGCGATGGACGATGGGCAGGTCGACCGCGCCCGGCAGCATGTGGAAGAACTCGTCGCGTCCGATGCTCATGACGCGCACGACCTTGCCGGAGGCGAGTTCCTCCGGCTTCAGCGGAAAGGCGGCGCTCATCCGCCCGCCACCGGCGGCCAGATGGCGAGGACGTCGTCGACAGCGAGCACGCGTGCGGCGCGGCTGGCAGGGGGAATGAAATGACCGTTCACGAGAACCAGATGGACAAGCCGTTCGGGAAGTTGATGGCGCGCAATCATATCGCCTACCGTGGTCCCTTCGGGCACATCCATCGGCCACTCGTTGGTCCGCTTCGCCTCGTCCGGCAGATAGTCGGACAGCGAGGCGTACAGCTTCAGCGTGACCTGCATCCTCAGTGCAGCGCCTCAGCCAGCGGTGCGGCGCTCTGTGCCTGAGCCATCGACAGATAGGCCTCCATCACGCGCAGCGGATCCTGCATCAGCCGCTGCTTCCAGGCACCCAGCGGGGTGCGGGTCTGGATCAGACCGCGCAGCACGCCGACGTGATCGGTCACGCCGATCGAGGTCGCGCCCACCAGCACGTCATCCTTGAACTGCAGGCTGATGTAGCGGAAGCGCTCCTCGTCGATGCGTTCGACCGACTCGCCGCCTTCCGCCCCCCACCACTGACCGAAGGAGGCCGAAATGAGGCCCAGCGTGTCGAGCACATTGATCGCCATCGTGCCCTGCGAGCGGGCACTGCGTCCCACCATGTTCAGCGCCGCGATGCGGCCCTGATCGACCGCGTTCGGCTGGATGGCATTGACGAGGCGCTCGCCGGTCGAGAAATCGACCGCCTCGGCCACGTCACCGGCGGCATAGACGTCCGGAATGTTGGTGGCGCAGCGCTCGTCGATCAGGATGCCGGTGGAACAGGCCACGCCACTGCCATCGAGGAAGGCCACGTTCGGCTTCACGCCGGCAGAGGCGATCACCAGATCGGCCACCACTTCGGTCCCGTCGCCCAGCGTGGCGATCAGTTCATCGCCGTTCGGGCGGATCGAGGTCACCCGCGCGTTGGTATGCACGCTGACGCCCTTCTGCTTCACCCAGCGCGCGATCATGCCGCCGGCCTTGGAGGTCATCATGCGCGGCACCATGCGGTCGCCCATTTCGACGATGTCCAGCTTCACGCCACGCGAAGCCAGCGCTTCCATGATGATGCAGCCGATGAAGCCGGCGCCGATCTGCAGCACGCGCGCGCCCTTCTTCGCCTTGGCGGCGATGTGACGCGCGTCGTCCAGCGTCCAGCAGGTGTGGACATTGGGCGAATCGATGCCCGGCACCGGCAGCTTGAGCGGATGCGAACCGGTGCAGACGAGCAGGCGGTCATACGGGAAGGCGGTGCCGTCCTCCATGTGAACGATGCGGCCGGCGGTATCGACCGACTTTGCGCGTCCGAGCACTTCCCTGATGTTCAGCGACGCGAAATGACCGTCGGTCTTGCGCAGCCAAGTGCCCTTCTCCTGGATGTTGCCGACCAGCAGGTAGGGTATGGCCATGCGCGAGTACGGCGGCTCCGGCTCGTCGCCGATCATGACGATGTCGGCGCTGCGATCCGCACGACGGATGGCTTCGGCGGCGACCACGCCGGCCGGACCGTTGCCGATGATGACGTGCTTCATGATGTTCCTCTTGAAGTGCAGCGCGCCCCGGAGGGCGCGCTGTGTTCATGCGATGGCGTCTATCAAAGACCCAGACGGGCAACCGTTTCCGCCGTCGGACGGCCTTCGCTGTCCCAGCCGCGCAGTGCGTAGTACTCGGGAATCATCTTGTCGATGCCCGATACCAGACCCTTGGCCGGACCGACCTTGGCCGCTTCGGTCTTCAGGCGCGGCGGCAGATCGTCATCCTTGCGGGTGAAGCCGGCGGCGTTATTGAACTGGCGCTCCATGTTCCAGATGCGCTCGCCCATCAGGTCCAGCTTTTCCATCGACCAGTCGCCTTCGCAGGCGGCCTGCAGCTGCGGCTGAATGTCCGACAGTGCCCAGGCGAAGGTCGTGAACACGCACAGACCGGACGAATCGACCACTGCGGTCGCATCCTGGAAAGCCTTGACCAGCGCCGGCTTGCCTTCGGTGGTATGCGGATCGGTCTTGACCGGAATGCCCAGCACTTCGGACGAAATGGTGTAGGAACGCAGGTGGCAGGCGCCACGGTTCGAGGTCGCATAGGTCAGGCCCATGCCCTGAACGCCGCGCGCGTCGTAGGCCGGGAATTCCTGGCCCTTGACCGACATCGACAGTTCCGGGTGACCGTACATCTCGCACAGACGCTTGGAACCGAGACCCACGATCTTGCCGAAGCCTTCGCCGCGAGCGGTCTGTTCCACCAGGAAGGTGAGCGCGCGGGCAGAGCCGAACGGCGCTTCGATGCCGATCTCTTCCTTGGTCAGCACGCCCATTTCGTACAGTTCCATCACTGCACCGATGGTGGCACCGAAGGAAATCGGGTCGAAACCGTCTTCGTTGCACAGCATGTTGGCGTACTGCAGCGCCTCGATGTCATCAACGCCGTTGGCACAGCCCAGCGACCACGCCGCTTCGTATTCCAGACCGCCGGTCGCGCCCCAGTACTTCGGGCTGTTCACCACCGTGTAGTGGGTCTGGTCGATCTTGGAAATGCGACCGCAGGCGATGGTGCAGCCGAAACAGCCCTGGTTGTTCACCAGCTGCGCCTTGCCATCGGATTCGCGCGGCTCGTGCATGGCTTCGGCGGAAATCTTGCGCGCACCTTCGAACTGCACGTCCTTGTGATTGCGGGTCGGCATCGCGCCGATCTCGTTGATCACGTTCATCAGCACCTGGGTGCCGTAGGTGGGCAGGCCCTGACCGGTGACCGCGTTTTCCTTGAGGATCTTCTTCTTCTCGAAGGTGACCTTCATGAATTCCTTCGGGTTGGCCAGATTGCCGACACCCAGGGTGCCGCGCACGACCAGCGCCTTCAGGTTCTTCGAACCGGCCACCGCGCCAACGCCGGAACGGCCGGCTGCGCGATGCAGGTCATTGACGATGGCGGCGTACAGCACGCCCGCTTCGCCGGTGCGGCCGATACAGGACACGCGAACCTGCGGATCCTGGTGCTCCGCCTTCAGCGTCTCTTCGGTTTCCCACACCGTCTTGCCCCACAGATGCGAGGCGTCACGGATCTCGACCTTGTCGTTCTCGATCGACAGGTAGACCGGGCTCGACGCACGGCCTTCGATGATGACCATGTCCCAGCCGGCGAACTTCAGCTCGGCGCCAAAGTAACCGCCGGAGTTCGAACAGGCGATCGCGCCGGTCAGCGGGCCCTTGGTCACCACCGAATAGCGGCCGCCGGTCGAGGCCATGGTGCCGGTCAGCGGACCGGTCGCCCAGATGATCTTGTTGTCCGGCGACAGCGGATCGACCTTGGGGTCGATTTCCGACACCAGATACTTGGTCGCGAGACCACGCTGACCGAGGTAGTCGTTCGCCCACTCCATGTTGAGCGGTTCGCTCCGGGTGGTGCGATCGGTCAGGTTAACGCGCAGGATTTTGCGGGTCCATGCCATGTCTGTGTTCCTCCGAAAATCAGGCGGGCTGGTTGCCGAGCTTGTCGGCCCACTGGCGCATGCGGTCCAGACCGGTCCAGTTCGCGTCCACATAGGTGATGGCGCCGGTCGGACAGGCCTCGGCACAGGCCGGGTTGCCGCCACACAGATCGCACTTCTGCACCTTGCCGGTCTCGGCCACGTAATTCACGGTGCCGAACGGACAGGCGATGGTGCACACCTTGCAACCGACGCACACATCCTCGAAAACGACCTTGGCGCCGTTTTCCTTGTCGAGCTTGATCGCCTCGACCGGACAGGCGTGCATGCACCAGGCTTCATCGCACTGGGTACAGGTGTAGGGCACCTTGGCGCCGGTGTGATGGAAGTCGAACACCTTGATGCGCGAAAGCGAGTTGTTGAATACACCGTAGTTCTCGAACGAACAGGCCATCTCGCACTGAAGACAGCTGGTGCACTTCGAGGGGTCGATGTGCAGGGACTTTTGCATTGTGATTCGCTCCTCCACGTTCTGGGCTTGAAACGCCCGCCGGGTTGCCTGGCGGGAAAACCGCCTTGCTATGAAAAACACTTCATATTTTAGCGCCCGGATTTCGGCGCCTGTGCGCATCGCGCACCGTCAAACGTCCTTATTTGCGTAACAGGTGTTCAGGTGTCCAGATTATGGACACCTGAACACTCAGGGAGCACGCCAGTTGATGTGGTGACGGGCCAGAATGCGCTTGATCTCCCCCTCGGAAATCAATGCGTTCATCGCCGCCATGATGGCGCGTCCGAGTTGCTGCTCGCCCTTGCGGATCGCGATGCCGACCGGCCACTGGCGCGAATTCAGCATGGCAAGCGGCGGCTGCCCGACAGCGAAGCGGGCATCGCCTGCAACCGCCCCCTCAAGCTCACCCTGCAGCGCCATCACACCCGCCACCTCACCGCTGCGCAAGGCGGCCATCGCTTCAGCGAGCGTCTTGAAATGTCGCAACTGGCTGCGGTAACGACCGCCATCCGCCGACAGCATCAGCGAATCCGGCATCGTATCGACCACCACGCCGAATGGCAGGGTTTCGAACGGCTCCATGCTGTCGAGGCTGCCTACCTTCTGCCGGTCGTAGGCCACCGCATACCGCTCACGGTGATAGGGCGCAATGAATTCGACCTTGTCCTGCCGGGCCATGTACTCACGGTCGACCGGCACGTGAATCATCACGTCGGCCGGTCCGTAGCCCATGTAGTGCCCCTTCCAGACCATGTTGCGCAAGTCATCGTCCATGTTCTCATCGGCATCGAAGAACATGGGCGACAGCTTGAGCCCCATGCGCGCCGCAAGAGCAGCCGCGATATCCACGTCGGCGCCCTTGCCCTCGTTCGAGAACGGTGCAAAGTCCTTGTAGAAGGCGACACGCAGCGTACCGGTCCTCTTCACGACGGCCCAGACGGCATCGTCCTCGGCCGCCCGGACGGGGAGTCCGGTCAGCGCCAGCCCCGCCCCCGCCATAAGCAGGAGGCGACGCTGCAGGCGGATATCAGTCTTCATGACGGGTTTCGATATAGGCGCGAATGGCCCACATCGCTTCCTGCGACAGTGCTTCCTCGAACGGAGGCATGTAGACCGCGCCGTTACGCACACGCCCCTTGCGCACGGTATTCAGGAAGTAATCATCGGTTTCCGCATCGATCGGCAGCAGACGCAGATCCGGGGCGATACCGCCACTCACGGCCTCCAGACCGTGACAGCGCGCACAGTTCTGGTTGTAGGCCGAAGCACCGATTCGAACCGCTTCCTTGTCGCCACGGTAGGGGTTTTCCTTGCGCCACTCGCCACCGAGCTGCTTCAGCGTGCTGACATCGACCGCCTGCGGCACCACGTCGCCGTGCGCCTCGGCCTTGGGCGTCATGACGCTGCCCAGAGCGATCAGTGCGGTGACCAGCGCGGTCGTCTTCAAGGTTGCGGCTCCTGCTTTCATAACTCCTCCGTGAAAGTTCACATGCTGCGAATCAGCTTGCGGGTGTGCGTGATTGCACGAATCGTGCCATGTCTCACGCCATTTTGAGACAGGTGTAGCGTGACGAGACGATTCAAGTTATAACAGGGGCTAGATCCCGACATGGCTGCGCGGGCATGAGCCGCGAAGCACAGATCGACGGCAGAGCCGGTACCACCGGCCGCATCTCCCGGAAACGGGCTCGGAGGAGACATGGAATTCAGCCCCGCCGAACTCGCGCGTAGCGAGCAGGCCCACGAAATCATGCGCAGTGCTGGTGAAGTGCCGTCCGGCGTCCTGCCGGCACTGATCGAAACCAGCTGGAGTCGCTGCATCAGCCACGGTCTGGATGCCGACAAATGCGCCAAGGAAATCGAACGCGCACGGCGTGACCTGCTGATGACCGAGCGAGAGCGCAATGAATCGCTGCTCAAGCACGCCGCCCCGGTCATGAATGGCCTGTACGCGCAGATCGCGCGCTCCGGCTCGATGATCGTGCTGACCAACGCGTCTGGCTTCATCATTCACTCGGTCGGCGACCAGGCATTCCTCGACCGTGCGTCGAAGGTCGCGCTGTCGCCAGGCGTCGAATGGTCTGAAGAAAGCAAGGGCACGAACGCCATCGGTACCGCGCTGGTCGAAAAGGTGCCGGTATCGGTTCATGGATCACAGCATTTCTTCTCAGCCAACCATTTCCTGACCTGCTCCGCCGCGCCGATCTTCGATCCCTGCAGCAGGATGCTCGGCGTGCTCGACGTGACCGGCGACTCCCGCAATCCGTCGCACCACAGCCTCGCACTGATCAATCTGGCGGTACAGACGATCGAGAACCAGATGTTCGCCCAGGCCTTTCCTGAAGGCTTCGTGCTGAACTGCCATGTGCAGCAGGAACTGATCGGCACGGTGTTCGAGGCGCTGCTCGCCTTCGACCATGACGGACGCGTGCTGTCGGCGAACCGCAGCGCCTGCCGCCTGATCGGCCGCAGCCACGCCGAACTGCTGACGCACACCTTCAGCTCGATGTTCGACAAGCCGCTGAGCGCGCTCTATGACCCGCTGATGCGCGGCACCGACATGCTGGAACTGCGCCTGTTCGGCGGCCGCACGCTGTTCGGCCGCCCCAAGGCCGGCAATCAGAGCCGGCCGCCGGCGCGTGTGATCAGCATGGACGTGCAGCGTACGGAATCCGGACCATCGGCCGCTCCGCGTGTCCAGATTTCGAAAGACAAGGGACTGAATCGCCTGAGCACCGGCGACCCGCAGATGGACGCCGTGGTCGAGAAAGTACGGCGCGTACTCGGTCGCGACATTCCTGTACTCATCCAGGGCGAGACCGGCACCGGCAAGGAACTGCTGGCCCGGGCCATCCATGATGACGGTCCGCGGCGCGATCAGACTTTCGTGGCGGTGAATTGCGCAGCCATCCCGGACGGACTGATCGAATCAGAGCTGTTCGGCTACGAGGAAGGGGCTTTCACCGGTGCGCGGCGCAAGGGCTACCCCGGCCGCATCATGCAGGCGGACGGTGGCACCCTTTTCCTCGACGAAATCGGCGACATGCCGCTGGCGCTGCAGGCACGGCTGCTGCGCGTTCTGCAGGAGCGCACCGTGGTACCGCTGGGAAGCGGTCGCGCGACCCCGGTCGATCTGTCCATCATCTGCGCCACGCACCGCAAGCTGCGCGATCTCGTGGCACAGGGGAGCTTCCGTGCCGACTTGTACTACCGTCTGAACGGTCTTACCGTCATGCTGCCGCCCCTGCGGGAGCGCAGCGATCTGCGCGCACTGGTGCATCGCATCCTGGCCAGCGAAGAATCCATTCCGCAGGGTTTGCGCATAGACGACGAAGTGATCGCGCTGTTTGAACGCCACCCTTGGCCCGGCAACATGCGGCAGCTTGCCAACCTGCTGCGTACGGCAGGCGTCATGGCGGCTGACGATGGATGCATCCACACCCGGCATCTGCCTGATGACTTCATCGACGAACTGGGCGGCGGCCCTCCACCTGTTCTCCGACAGGTCGAGAGCGATTTCCGGCCCGCAGCGAATCAGCCGCCCTGCGACCTCGACAGCCTCACCCTGCGAGCGATCCGGGAGTCACTGGCACGCAATGAAGGCAATGTCGCGGCCACTGCGCGCGAGCTGGGCATCAGCCGCACCACGCTGTATCGCAAACTGAAGGAAGGCTGACCGACCCCACGGGTGCCAGCGGAGGCGTCACACCACTGAACACTTCGTACAGCTTCGTTCCACCTGTAAAGGCAGCGGGAATTCGTCCCTAGCAGGAAACGAGGGGAAAAAAAATGGCCGGCTTGGGTAAGCCGGCCAAAGAGCCATGTCTAACTGAAGAGAACAACACCACCCCGAAACTGCCTGTAACGGAACGGATACGGCCGCAGTACCGTGGCGGATCACGCCACCGGTGGCAGGCACGCCCCGGAACTACAGTACGTTCTCCGGATCGTTGCGGCCCGCCTGCCTTGGTCACACACTCCCGGACCAAGGCCCGGGAGTGCGAAGACATATGCAAGCGCTGTGCCAACATATGTCTTCCAACTCATATTACTTGTGGAGCTTGAACACCCACATCGAACCACCCTGGTTCAGGTAGTTGACCTTCTTGGCCACATCACCACCCCACAGCGGAACTGCGCCACCCCAGCCTGCAGCGACGCCGATGTACTGCTCACCGTCCTGTTCCCAGGTGATCGGAGGCGCAACGACACCGGTACCGGTCTGGAAGGACCACACTTCTTTGCCGGTCTTCGCGTCAGCGGCCTTCAGGAAACCTTCAGGCGTGCCCCAGAACACCAGACCGCCCTTGGTCGTCAGCACACCACCCCACAGCGGAGCGTTGTTGGTGACTTCCCAGACGATCTTGCCGGTCTTCGGATCCACCGCGCGCAGGGCACCGATGTACTTGTCGTCGATGGTCTTGATGGTGAAGCCGGCACCCAGGTAAGCCGCACCCTTCTTGTAGGTGATCGGCTCGTTCCAGATTTCCATGCCCCACTCGTTGGCCGGCACGTAGAACAGGCCGGTATCCGGGCTGTAGGCCATCGGCATCTGGTTCTTGCCGCCGAGGAAGGACGGCGCCGAGAACACCGACTCACCCTTCTTGCCATCGGCGCCCTTGGACGGGTCGCCCGGGCGGTTGGCCGGGTCGTAGATCGGCTTGCCGGCTGCATCCAGGCCCTTGGCCCAGGTGATCTTCTTGACGAAGGGGAAACCGCGCTCGAACTTGCCGGTATTCGCATCCAGCACGTAGAAGAAGCCGTTACGGTCAGCCTTGCCGCCCATGCGCTTGCCGTTCATGTCGAACGTGACGAATTCATTCACGCCGTCATAGTCCCAGCCGTCGTTCGGGGTGCCCTGGAAGTGCCACTTGATCTGGCCGGTTGCGACATCAACCGCAACGGTAGCGCAGGAGAACAGGTTGTCGCCGGGACGCAGGTGGCTGTTCCACGGCGCCGGGTTGCCGGTGCCGAAGTAGGCCAGACCGGTCTTGGCGTCATACGAACCACCCAGCCAAGTCGCCGCGCCACCCGTCTTCCACAGATCGCCCGACCACGTTGCGTTCGTGGTGCCGCTGATGCCGTTTTCGGTCTTGTTGCCGGCAGCATCAAACTTGTAGCCCATGTGGCCTTCGACGGTCGGGCGGATCCACACCAGCTTGCCAGTCTTGGCATCGCGCGCCTCAACGCGGCCGACGATGCCGAATTCGCCACCGGACACGCCGGTCAGGATCAGGCCCTTGGCGATGATCGGGGCAGCGGTGCTCGAGTAGCCAGCCTGGTAGTCGTCGATCTTTTCCTTCCACACGACCTTGCCGGTGTTCTGGTCGAGAGCGACCAGCTGGGCATCCAGCGTGCTGAAGATGACCAGGTTGTCGTAGACGGCGGCGCCGCGGTTCACCACGTCGCAGCAGGGCATGATGCCGTCCGGCAGGCGGTGGTCGTATTGCCACAGCTTGGCACCGGTCTTGGCATCGAGCGCGAACAGGCGGGAGTAGGAACCCGTCACGAACATCTTGCCATTGACCACCAGCGGCTGCGATTCCTGACCGCGCTGCTTTTCACCGCCGAACGAGAAGGACCAGGCCGGAACCAGATTCTTCACGTTGTTCAGATTCACCTTGTCCAGCGGGCTGTAGCGCTGACCCTCGGTACCCATACCCCAGGACAGCACGTCACCGGTGGTCTTGGCATCGTTCTCGATGTCGCGGTCGGACACGCCGGCCATGACCTGGGGCGCAGCCATCGCGGCGAACGCCGCAACCAGCAGACCGGACAGCGTCGAATTACGCAAGCCTTTCATACTTCCTCCTCGTTGGTGAATTTCTCTCTCGCACGACGGGAGTTAATCCCTTTTTCGGCGGGAGAAAGACCGCAAAAAGCGGGCCAGCCCAAAACGAGGAGAAAATCCCGTTCGCACCGCATTCCGGCGATGCGAAACAGGTCAGGTGTTCATTTTTGTTGCATCGCTGGCAGTGCAACACTGTCCAGCGCGCGCAACTCGTAAGCACCGTACAGATGGGTCACCGAACGTTCGTACTCGCTGCGCGCCAGCGGCATGCGCTCGAAACGATCGGGCAACGGCAGGCGCATCACTTCGGCCATGTCGAGGCCGCTGGCCGCTGACTGCATCAGCGTACGGTCCAGCCAGATGAGCCAGTCGCGCGTCTGTTCGATACCCGCTTTCCCGCCATGCACCGGACCGTGGCCGGGCAGCGTCTTTTTTGCGCCCAGCGCCGCCAGCGCGTCGAGCGACTTCAGCCAGGGCTGCACCGAGGCATGCGGCGTGGTCGGGGCGCGATCGAGAAACACCAGATCACCCGCGAACAGCACGCCCGTATGACGGTCCAGAATGGCCAGATCACCGGCGGTATGCCCTTCCAGCGCAATCAGCTCGAACTCGTGCCCACCGACCGTCAGCCGGCCCGGATGCACATCCTGCGGTGCGACCCGGGGCTCGGTGCCGGAGGCCCAGTCGCCCGCCATCCGGTACATGTTGTCGGCGAAGGCACCGCCGTCGTCACGCTCGCCGGCGCGCGTAGCCGGCAGAGCCGCGATCGGCACGTCGGCATAGGCCTGGTTGCCGAGGAAGTGGTCCGGGTGATGATGGGTATTGAATACGCGCACGACCGGCCTGTCGGTCACGCGGGCGATGGCCGCTCGCATCTGTTCGCCGTAGCGGCGGGTCGGACCGCTGTCGATCACGACAACCCCCTCCCTGGTCACGACGAAGGCAGTGTTCACGATGTTTCCGCCGTTGCCGCGCGTAATGTCGTCGGTACTGCCGATCAGCGCCCAGGTATCTTCGGCGATCTTCTCCGGCTTCAGGCGGTAGTCGAACGGTGCCGCCGCTTGAGCCGCCCCACCCAGCACGAGGGCGACCAGCAAGGCGAAAAGACGCGTAATCATGGCTGCACCTTCGCGTCGATACGGTTACCGTTGTTATCGCGGCCGACGACACGCAACGCCACCGCGCCGGTGTCCGGCAGATCGAACGAGAACACCGGGTTCTCGCTCAGCGGCTCGAAGGTTTCGAGCTTGAGCATGGCGTCGCCCCGGTCATCGACGATGGCGAGCTGTTCGATGAAGAAGGCCGGAATGCCGGGGGCCAGACCGGTGTCCATCGGATGCATGATGCGCAGACGGACACGCTGGTTCTGTCCGTCGCGCCACACCCTGCCCTGCACCTGATTCAGTTTCTGCGCCCAGTCCGGCGCACTGCGGCCGGTACTCGGCGCAGTACAGCCACCACCTGCCGCATCCACCCAGGCGCCACCGGCCAGCCAGTTGCCGTCTCCGGTCTGCACCAGCGCGCGAATCGGGCTCGCCTGCTGCAGCTTGATGCGGAAGGACAGCCCGGGCTGAGCCAGCAGCGGCTGAAAGTCGAGCACCTTCACGATCGGATTGAAATCCGCGATCACCAGCACGCGCTTCACGTCCGGCAAGCCTTTCAGCCGGACCGTGACCGGCACATTCATCGAATCCTCGGCCACCTTGGGCGCCAGCACCTCGATGCGCGCATCGAAGGTCACCGGTGCGTCATTCAGGTATTCGCGCTGAAGATCCGGCCAGCGGACTGAGTTCAGCGGATCGGCATCCGCGGCAATGGCCGCACCCGCAGAGAAAAAAGCCAGCCCGCAGGCGGCAATCCATTTCCATCCATTCATCAGATCCAGCTCCTCCAGCAAGCGCTTTCGTTGTCCATTATTGGTTGTGTCTGCGCGCGGCTGAATGCCCGGATGACCACAGCCCACGCGAAATCGTGATCAAGCAAGACGGAGACCACGGCCGAAGCCACCTCCCGGGTGAAGACAAACCGGCCGGCGCGCCGTTCATTCGACCCGGCACTGTTCCACAGATCGACATTCCTGTGTCCAACCGCTGAACAGTCCCGAAATACGGGATCAGCTCCCTGCTTTCTCGGGAGCTTTGAACCATTCAGCGCACCAACCTCTGCCTAACCTGCATTGCGCATCGACGCCACATGCCCGTCTCCCCTTGCGGGCGGCATCGATGCCGAAATGACAGATCAACACTGAAAGAGGAGTCAGGATGAAAACGTTTGCCCTCAGGAACCCGGCGCTGGCACTTGCCCTTGGCGCGCTGGTGACCGCCCCCGCCTATGCCGCGAAGACGGTGAGCTGGGACGACATCGTCAACGACGACAAGACCGGCAAGGACGTGCTGACCTATGGCCTCGGCATGAAAGCCCAGCGCCACAGCCCGCTCAAGCAGATCAACACCAAGACCGTCGCCGGGCTGACGCCGGCGTGGTCCTACTCCTTCGGGGGCGAAAAGCAGCGCGGCCAGGAAGGCCAGGCGCTGGTGCATGACGGCGTGGTGTATGTGACCGGCTCCTACTCCCGCATGTATGCGCTGGATGCCAAGAGCGGCAAGCGCCTGTGGACCTACGAACACCGCCTGCCGGACGACATCCGCCCGTGCTGCGACGTGGTGAACCGTGGCGCCGCCATCTACGGCGACAAGGTGTACTTCGGCACGCTGGACGCCGGCATGGTCGCCCTGAACAAGGACACCGGCAAGGTTGTCTGGTCGAAGAAGTGGGGCGATCACAAGGTCGGTTACACCATGTCCGGTGCGCCTTTCATCGTTAAAGACTCCAAGTCTGGCCGCGTCATGCTGGTACATGGTTCGTCCGGTGACGAATTCGGCGTGGTGGGTTACCTGTTCGCCCGCGACGTCGATACCGGCGAGGAAATCTGGGCGCGCCCGATGGTTGAGGGCCACATGGGCCGCCTGAACGGCAAGGACAGCACGCCGACCGGCGACGCCAAGGCGCCGAGCTGGCCGAACGACCCCGCTTCGCCGACCGGCAAGGTCGAGGCATGGAGCCATGGTGGCGGTGCCCCGTGGCAGACCGCCTCGTTCGACGTCGAGCAGAACATGGTGGTGATCGGTACCGGCAATCCGGCGCCGTGGAACACCTGGAAGCGTACCGCCGAAGGCGACAGCCCGACGAAGTGGCCGAGCCTCTTCACCTCCGGCCAGGCCTACGTCGATGCCTCGAGCGGCGAACTGAAGGGCTTCTTCTCGCACACCCCGAACGACGCCTGGGACTTCTCGGGCAACAATTCGGTACTGCTGTTCGAGTACAAGGATCCGAAGACCGGCAAGCTCGTGAAGGCTTCGGCACACGCCGACCGCAACGGCTACTTCTTCGTGACCGACCGCGAAAAGCTCGCCACCGGCGCCGGCTACCCGTGGAAGCAGACTGCACTGATCGGCGCCTGGCCTTTCGTCGACGGCATCACCTGGTCCAAGGGCTTCGATGCCAAGACCGGTCTGCCCAACGTGGTCGAAAGCCAGTATCCGCCGAAGCCCAAGGCCGGTGCGGACAAGGGCGAATCCATCTTCGTGTCGCCGCCCTTCCTGGGCGGCACCAACTGGATGCCGATGTCGTACAGCCCGGACACCGAACTGTTCTATATCCCGGCCAACCACTGGGCGATGGACTACTGGACCGAGAACGTCACCTACAAGCCGGGTGCGGCCTACCTCGGCCAGGGCTTCCGGATCAAGAAGCTGTTCGACGACCACGTCGGCGTGCTGCGTGCGATCGACCCGAAGACCGGCAAGATCGCCTGGGAGCACAAGGAACAGTTCCCGCTGTGGGCCGGCACGCTGACCACGGCAGGCGGCCTGCTGTTCACGGGCACTTCGGACGGTTATGTGAAGGCGTTTGACGCCAAGACCGGCAAGGAAGTCTGGAAATTCCAGACCGGCTCCGGTGTGGTGTCGGTGCCCATCACGTGGGAACAGGACGGTGATCAGTACATCGGCATTTCGTCCGGCTACGGTGGCGCGGTTCCGCTGTGGGGCGGTGACATGGCCGAACTGACCAAGCAGGTCAGCCAGGGCGGCTCGTTCTGGGCCTTCAAGCTCCCGAAGCGCTGACAGATCGATCGTGCGAGGCTCCCTTCCGTCGCTCGTCGGAGGGGGTCTCAAGCACTCACGGCCGGCACTGCGTAGCCGGCCTTGACCTGGTGGCCGCGAACTCACTTTCGAGTGCAGGCACTCCCGCTTCGGTTTCTCGATGCGCGGCCTCCAGGTTCTCTTTTCCCGCGGAGCTCCCGGATGCAGAAATCTCTGACCTCGCTCGCCCTGCTCATGGCGACGGCGAGCGCCCCCGTATTCGCGGAGCAGCCCGAACAGCACGACACGCTGATCGTTAATGGCTGCCCCATCTGGCCCTACACACGCTGCCCCGGCGTTGATCTGCGTCACGCCGATCTGTCGGCACGCGATCTTTCCGGTGTCGATTTCACCGGCGCAAACATGGCGCGCGTCGACCTGCGCTCGTCCAATCTTGCCGGCGCCACGCTCGACCACGCCGACCTCAGCGGCGCCCTGATGCAGAAGGCGAGCGCGCCGGTCGCGAAATTCCGTGGCGCACGTCTGGTCGGTGCCAACCTCGAATTCGCCCGGCTGTTCAGAGCCGATTTCAGTCACGCCGACCTCAGCGCGGCCAATCTCGAAGCGTCGCGTCCGATGTTCGCGCGCTTCCAGTACGCAAAGCTGATCGGCACCAACCTGCAGGAAACGAAGTTCGGCAGTGCAGACTTCCGTCACGCCACGATGGAAGGCTGCCTGACCCGCTACACGGTATTCCTCGACGCCACTTTCGACGACTGCAAAGGCTGTCCGGTCGGCTGGTGATCGGCACACCCCGGGAGATTTACATGAAGAAACTTGGCATCGCAGCTTTGCTGCTTGTCTGCGGAACGGCCTGGGCGGTCGACCCGGCCATCCGGGCGATACCTCCGAGAACCGATATGTCAGGCCTTCCGCCGCTCGGCGACGTCTGGCCGGACACGAACCCCTACCGCGGCAATCCGGATGTCCTGGCCACAGGGCGCGCGCTGTTCAACGAATCCTGTGCTGTCTGCCACGGCACAGACGGCAACCCCAGGAACCAGCCCGGCCCCAATCTGCTGAGGCTGCATCGTGGCTGCCAGAAGATCGAGGACGCGGCACTGCTCAAACGCTGCCTGTCGGACGTGGATCATTACTTCACCAAGAGCGTGCGCCACGGCAAGCGGGTACTCGACGTGCAGCACATGCCGCCCTGGGAAAGCGCGATGCCTCAGGAAGGTGTGTGGGCAATCAAGACCTTCATCGAGGCACGCATCGAAGAAACCGCTCGCGCAAGAGCAGCGAAAGCTGACGCGCCTGCTGCACGCTGAACCCCGCCTGACACGATGCCGGCCTGTGCGCCGGCATCATTCCTTCATGGGCAGGCATCCACCCGCCGCCGGCATGGTGGCCATGCCGAAGCGCACGGGATCAGGGCCTGCCGGCCTCTTCAAGGTTCTGCAGGCTTTCGCGTATCGGCGCGATCAGCGGTGAATCCTCGGGCAGCAGCCTGAGCAGGCGGTCCCAGTGCGCGCGAGCCCCGGCAGCATCTCCACGTTGCATCGCGGCGCTGCCGGCCAGGGCCAGCGCCTTCACGTTGTCCGGATCGATTTCCAGCGCCTTCTTCAGCAGCCGCTCAGGCTCGCCCGCGAGCTGACGCCCCTGCTTCATCGCCAGCGCGTCGGCATAATCGGTCCACGCCTGCGCGTCGCGATCGACGATCTTCACCAGGCTTGCATAGGCGTTGGCGGCCTCCTCGAAGCGGCCCATCGCAAAGTAGGAGCGCGCCAGCATCTGCCAGCCTTCGGCGTTGCCCGGATCGGCCTTCATGCGTTCGGCCAGTCGTTCAACCATGGCCTGTATCTGTTCCGGCGTCACTTCACCCTGTTCGGCCTGGGGCGCGCTGCGGCGCGGTGCCTCAACCGCCTGCGGGTGACCCAGCGCCAGATACACCGGCAGCGCGATCACCGGCACCGCGGCAGCGGCGACAAAGGCCAGCCCGCGACCGGACGAACGGCCGGGTACGACCGTCGCGCCGCCCGCCTCGTCCAGCACGCGGCGTTCGAGTTCGGCGCAGGAAATGCGGTACTGGGTGTCGTCGATCAGGCCGGCGGCCAGATCGCGGTCCAGCTCGGCCAGTGCGTCGCGGTGGATGGCCAGCGTGAGTGCGCGTTGCGCATCGGTGCCGTCAGCGCCGCGAGCGCGCAGCAGCGGCAGCACGACGAAAGCCAGCGCGAGCAGCAGCATGGCTGCCGCGCCCATCATGAAGGTGTTCAAACCTGCTTCTCCTCGCCATTCAGCAGCGCGCGTGCGCGTGCGTGTTCATCGGCGCTCAGGGTGTTGGCGGCGGCCGCTCGCACGGCACGGGTGCGCAGCCGGCGCAGCAGCGCGAACGCCACCGCCCCCAGCAGCACGAAAGGACCGGCCCACAGCAGCACGGTGGTGGCTTTCAGCGGCGGGCGGTACAGCACGAAATCGCCGTAGCGCTCGACCATATAGGTCTTGATTTCGTCGTCAGTGCGGCCGGCAGCGATCTGCTCGCGCAGCTGCTTCTTCAGGTCGAGCGCGAGGTCGGCGTGCGAATCGGCGATGTTCTGGTTCTGGCAGACCAGGCAGCGCAGTTCCTCACCGAGTTTCTGCACCCGTGCTTCCAGCGCCGGATCCGACGCGACCGGTGCCGCGTCATCCGCGTGCAGCGCGCCCCAGGGCAGCAGCAGCGCGACCAGCGCCGGCATCAGCAGACGATGCAGCGCGCGGCTCACGTCGCGGCCTCAAGCTGCTTCACGCGCGGCAGGATGTCGTCGCGCAGCTTTTCCGGGGTCAGCGGGCCGGTGTGCTTGTAGCGGATGACGCCGGCCTTGTCGACGATGAAGGTTTCCGGCGTGCCATAGACGCCGAAATCGATGGCCACCCGGCCATCGCGGTCGTGCGCCGACAGCAGATACGGGTCACCGTGCTGCGCCAGCCACTTCAGGCCGGCATCCCGCTCGTCCTTGTAGTGCAGGCCGATCATCGGCACCACGCCCGACTTGCCCAGTTCGACCAGCAGCGGATGCTCCTGGCGACAGGACACGCACCAGGACGCCCACACATTCACCAGCCACACCTTGCCCTTCATGTCGGCCGGCGAAAAGGTCTTGCCCGGGTCGGCCAGCTGCGGCGCGGAAAAGGCCGGCACCGGCTTGCCGATCAGCGGGCTGGGAACCTCGCGCGGATTCAGGTAGAGACCTGCAAAAAGAAAACCTGCCAGCACCACGAAGATGCCCAGCGGCCACAGAAAGCGATTCACGGCGGAAGTCTCCGTTCGATGTGTCGTGCGCGCCTGACCGGGGTCAGGCGTGCTGTTGCTGCGCAGGCGGCAGCGGCGTCGCGGTATCGGCGGTATCGGCCTTTTTCGCGTCGCGCTGCCCGAGCTTGCGGTAGCGCCGATCGACGGCTGCCAGTGTGCCGCCCAGCGCCATGACGAGGGCACCTACCCAGATCCAGTTCACGAAAGGCTTGTAGAAGATGCGCACGATCCACGCTTCGCCGTCAGGCAGCGGTTCGCCCATCGACACGTACACGTCACGGGTGAAGCCGGAGTCGATGGCCGCTTCGGTCATCGGCATCTGCGACACGCGATACATGCGCTTTTCCGGCTCCATGATGGCCACCGGACGGCCGTCGCGGGTCACCTCGATGCGGCCGCGCGCAGCATCGTAGTTCGGCCCGTCGTGCGGCACCGCGCCGTGAAACCTGAAGGTGTAGCCGGCGAGTTCGGCGGTCTGGCCGGGCGACATCTTCATGTCGGCGTTCTGTTCGAAAGCGCTGACCATGGTGATGCCCACCACGGTGACCGCGATGCCCAGATGGGCGAACCACATGCCCCACCAGCCTCCGGGCAGCGCACGGGCGCGGCTTACCCAGCTGCCCTCGCCATTGCGCACGCGCACCCGCTCGATGAAGAGCTGAAGGCTGGTGGCGACGATCCACACGGTGGCGAAGGCACCCAGACCCAGCATGGGCTTGAAGTCACCGCCCAGCACCACCGCGAGCACGGTGGCGGCCACGCTGACTGCGAAGGCCCAGCGCAGGCGCACGGTCAGGCCGGGCGCGTCGTCCTTCTTCCAGCGTACGAAGGGGCCGATCGCCATCAGGAACAGCACCGGCGTCATCAGCGGCACGAACACCGCATTGAAGTAAGGCACGCCGACCGAAATCTTGCCCATCCCCAGCGCGTCGAGAAACAGCGGATACAGCGTGCCCAGCAGCACCGCCGAGGTGGCGACCGCCAGCAGCACGTTGTTCGCCAGCAGCGATGTTTCGCGCGACAGCAGCGCGAAGCCGCCACCCAGACCGACCGACGGCGCGCGGAGCGCGAACAGCAGCAGCGAACCGCCGATCACGAACACCAGCAGCGCGAGGATGAACACGCCGCGTTCCGGGTCGGTCGCGAAGGCGTGCACCGAAGTCAGCACGCCGGAGCGGACAAGGAAGGTGCCGAGCAGCGACAGCGAGAAGGCGGCGATGGCGAGCAGCACGGTCCAGCTCTTGAAGGCGCCGCGCTTTTCGGTCACGGCCAGCGAGTGGATGAGTGCGGTGCCGACCAGCCAGGGCATGAAGGAGGCGTTCTCGACCGGGTCCCAGAACCACCAGCCGCCCCAGCCCAGTTCGTAGTAGGCCCAGTAGCTGCCAAGCGCGATGCCGAGCGTCAGGAACACCCAGGCCGCGGTGGTCCACGGACGCGACCAGCGCGCCCAGGCGGCGTCGAGCCGGCCACCGATCAGCGCCGCCAGCGCGAAGGCGAAGGCGACCGAGAAGCCGACATAGCCCATGTACAGCATGGGCGGATGGAAAATCATGCCCGGATCCTGCAGCAGCGGATTCAGGTCGCGGCCGTCGACCGCGGCCGGCAGCAGGCGATCGAAGGGGTTGGAACTGGCCAGCATGAAGGCGAGGAAACCGACCGACACCCAGCCCAGCACCGCCAGCACGCGCGCCACCATTTCGTCAGGCAGCCGGCGCGAGAACACGCTCACCGCCAGCGACCACACCGACAGCATGAACACCCACAGCAGCAGCGAACCTTCGTGGCTGCCCCAGGCGGCCGCGACGCGATATTCGAGCGGCAGCGTGGAGTTGGAGTTGGTGGCGACGTTCAGCACCGAGAAGTCGTTCAGCACGAAGGACTGGATCTGGCAGAAGAAGGCGAACGCCACGAACACGAACACGCCCTGGGTGAGCGGCCGCGCGCTGGCCATCAGCCTTGCGTCACCGCGCTGCGCACCGACCAGCGGAATCAGCCCCAGCAATACCGACAGCGCCAGCGCGATGGCCAGCGAAAAATTGCCCAACTCGGGAAACATGGTGGTTCCTGCCTCTGAAACGTCACACGCCGGCGAACACCGCCGGCGCGTCCGGTCTGGCCCCTTACTGGACGACCGTGGATTGCGCCTTCTTCGCCTGTTCCAGCGCGTGCGCCGCTTCCGGCGGCATGTAGTTCTCGTCGTGCTTGGCCAGCACTTCGCTGGCGGTAAACAGCCCCGCTTCGTCGAGCTTGCCCTGGGCGACCACGCCCTTGCCTTCCTTGAACAGGTCAGGCAACGCGCCCTTGTAGGCCACGGTGAGGGTATGGGCGGTATCGGTCACGACGAATTTCACCGAAGTGCCGTCGTCGCCGCGCTGCAGGCTGCCTTCCTGCACCATGCCGCCGATGCGGAAAGTGCGGCCCTGCGGTGCTTCCTTCGCCGCGACCTGGGTCGGGCTGTAGAAGAACACCATGTTGTCATTGAAGGTGTTCAGCACCAGCGCGACCGCACCGACCAGCAGCGCGATGCCGGCGCCGATCAGCGCCATGCGTTTCTGACGCGGCTTCATGCACCGCCCCGCTTTTCGGCTTCGATGCGGTCCAGCGCTGCATCGCGCTTCACCTGCGCGCGCGCCCGCTTCATGCGGCGCGACAGCGCGATCAGTTCAAAGGCGATGACCGCACCGGTCACGCCGTAGGAGGCCCAGACGAAAAAGCCGTATCCGCCCATGGCCCAGAAGTGGCTGGCGCTTTCCCAGTTCATGCCCTGCTGTCTCCCTTGAAGTCGGCACCCGTGACGAGCCTGCGCACCCAGTCGGTGCTGCGCTCGCGTTCGATCATGATGGCGCGCACCCGCACGAGCGCGGCGCCTATCGTGTAGGCCCAGGCCGCCAGCGCCATCAGCAGCATGCCGGTCAGCATGGTGGTGGCCATGGTCGGCGCAGCCGTCAGGCTTACAGACGCGCCCTGATGCAGCGTGTTCCACCACTTCACCGAAAAATAGATGATGGGCACGTTCACCGCGCCGACGATGGCGATCAGCGCGCCCGCGCGATCGGCCCGGCGCGGGTCGTCGATGGCGGCCTGCAGCGCCATGTAGCCGCAGTACAGGAAGAACAGGATCAGTTCCGAGGTCAGCCGCGCGTCCCACACCCAGTAGGTGCCCCAGGTCGGCTTGCCCCACAGCGCGCCGGTCCACAGCGCGACGAAGGCCCAGATGGCGCCGGTCGGCGCCAGCGCGGTGGCCATCATGAAACTCAGCCGGGTGTTGAACACCAGACCGACTGCACACCAGAAAGCCATCGCCAGATAGACCACCATGGACATCCAGGCGGCCGGCACGTGGATGAAGATGATGCGGTAGCTGTCGCCCTGGGTGGCGTCGGTCGGCGCGACGAAGAAACCGATGTAGAGGCCGGCCAGCGTCAGCAGCGCGGCAGCGATCCAGCACGGCCACAGCAGCTTGCCGGCGAGCGGGAAGAAGGTCTGCGGGCTGGCGTAGTGGAAGAAGCTGAAGCCGGGCGACGGGGCACGGGCAACGGAAGACTGTGTTTCGGACATCAACGAAGCGGGATCACCCGGTCTCGATTTGGTGAGGACGGCAGGCACTCAACGTGCGAGCCCGCATGCCGGCAGACACCCACCGGCAAAAACAGCAAGTTTAACCGAGCGCTGCGCGCCGCCCTATCAATCCTGGGCAATACGCAGCGCCGCCGCGCTGGCCACCGGCGCCACCGCCAGCGCCACCAGCAGACAGGCCGCCAGCAGCGCCAGATTGGAGCCGACCTCCAGCCCGGCCCGCCACCGGTCTATCGCGCCGGCGCCGAAAATGAGCACCGGAATGTAGAGCGGCAGCACCAGCAGCGCGATCAGCGCACCGCCACCGCGCAACCCCAGCGTGAGCGAAGCGCCGATGGCGCCGAGCAGCGACAGCGTGGGCGTGCCGATCAGCAGCGACGCGCACACGATGAACGTTTCGTCCGGCGTGAGACTGAACTGCAGCGCGATCAGCGGTGCGATCAGCACCAGCGGCAGTCCGGTCAGCAGCCAGTAGGCGCACACCTTGGCGAGCACGATCACTGCCAGCGGCTCCACGGACAGCAGCATCTGCTCAAGGGTTCCGTCCGCCTCGTCAGATTCGAACAGCCGGCTCACCGACAGCAGGGTCGCGAGCAGCGCCGCCACCCACATGACACCGCCGGCAATCTGCGCCAGCTGGTCAGGTTCCGGCCCCACGCCCAGCGGAAACAGGCTGGTCACCAGCAGGAAGAAGCCGAGTGCGGTCAGCACGTCGGAACGGCGCCGCCAGGCCAGCAGCAGGTCGCGCCGCAGCACGGCCATGAACATGCTCAGCATGCGTAGTCGTCCAGATTGAGCAGCGCGCGGCGCGGCGCGTCGATCTCCACCGGCTGGTGGGTGGTGTAGATGACCGCGCCGCCACCGCGGATGTGATCCGCCATCGCACCGGCCAGCTGCGCCACCGCGCGCACGTCGAGCGCGGTGAAGGGTTCGTCCAGTATCCACAGGCGGGCGCGGGTGCCGCACAGCAGACGGGCCAGCGCGACACGGCGACGCTGACCCTGCGACAGATTGCGGGCCGGCACGTCCAGCCGGGCCCCGAGGCCGATGCCGACCAGCGCACGCAGCGCGGTGTCTTCGCCCAGCGCTTCGCCGGCGATGGCGGCACTGGCGCGCAGGTTTTCCAGCGGCGTGAAATCGTCCTTCACCGCATTGCGGTGACCGAGATAGAGCAGCCCGGCACGCCAGGCGTCTTTCGCCTTCTTCACCGGCTCGCCGCCCCAGCGCAGTTCGCCGGATTCCGCTTCCGACAGCCCGCACAGGATGCGCAGCAGGCTGGTCTTGCCGCTGCCATTCGCCCCGCCCACCTGCAGCAGCTCCCCCTCGCCCACCGCCAGTTCAAGGCCGGCGAACAGCCGCGCGGAGCCGCGGGTACAGGCGAGCGCATGAGCGGAAATGAGCGGAACGGTGGCCTCGGCCATGAAGATGTGCGGCGGAAGAACGCGGCGGGGTCGGTGAAGGGCCGCGAATTATCCCCGAAATACGGCGCGCGCAGCGGCCGCGCGTCGGGAAAGGCGCCCGTGGCGTGAGCGAGGAGAGCAGGCGCAGCCGAAGAGCCAAGAAAAAGCGGCCCGCGATTGCTCGCGAGCCGCAAAAAGAACCGGTGCTGTCCGCTAGGTCGCCCGGCCTCCCCATTGCCAGCCCCGCCGCGCGACGACCCGAGGAGCCTTCAAAATCGTCGCTACAGGGTTGGCACGCTTTTCTTAGCAGGCTGTGTGCCACCTTCGCACAAAAACGCAAGGCATTGAATTTCAAATGCTTTATTTACCCGCCCTTGACGCCGCCCTGCCTGCGCGTTGCAACATGCAGCACGCTCATCTGCGTCCGGACATCCTCACAACAAAAACCTCGATGAAACCGGCTCTTGCGCGCCTGTGGTCCTTGTTGAAAATCGCAACGGCTCGTTGCAGCATGCAATTCATGAAACTGCTGCCCCGATCCCTGCACGGCAAGATCCTGCTCGGCTACATCGTGCTGGGCGGCCTGTTCGTGCTGCTGGTGTTCGCCGCGCTCGATCAGGTGCGCCTGCTGCTGTCCCGCGTGGATGACGAACACCACGTCACCCGCATGCACGACGTGATCCGCGAAGCGCGCCGGCTGGAAAAGAACTATCTGCTGTTCCGCAAGCCGTCGGAACTGAAGGCCGCGGTCGGCAAGGCGGACGAGGCGCTGGCGCTGATCGCGCGCGATCGCGATCTGATGAAGCGGGCCGCCCCCGGTTTCGCGCTGGACGAACTGACCGAGGTGCTGGCCGACTGGCGCGACCTGCTGGACGACCGCCTGCAGCGGCGCATCCGCCCGGGCGACCCGATCTCGCCGCTGGAAGAACGCATGGCGGAAGTGGGCAAGCAGGTGTTCGAGGAAAGCGAGCGGCTGTCCGACCAGGCGCGCGAGGCGATGCGCCGCGCGCTGTCCGGTCAGGAATCGCAGCTCTACACCATCATGATTGCCGCGGTGGCGCTGGTGCTGGTGATCGGCCAGCTGGTCACGCGGCGCGTGGTGGCGCCGCTGCGCGAGGTGGAAAGCGATCTGGCGCGGGTGGGCACCGGCAATCAGGCACGGCTCACGCCACGCGAACGCGACGACGAGATCGCCGCCCTGGTGACCGCCTTCAACCGCGCGCTCGGCGACCTGGAAGAACGTCAGCTCGCGGTGCTGCGCACTGCGCGGCTGGCCTCACTCGGCACCATGCTGTCCGGCGTCGCCCATGAGCTGAACAACCCGCTGTCCAATATTTCGTTGAACGCCCAGCTGCTGCTGGAGGAGCGCGACGTGTGCGACCCGAAGCAGATCAACGGCTTCGTCGAACAGATCGACGACCAGGTGCAGCGTGCCCAGCGCATTGTGCGCACCCTGCTCGACTTCGCCCGCGACAGCCACTTCGCACTGGTGCGCCAGCCGCTGCGGCCGCTGGTGGAAGAAACCATCGCGCTGCTGCGCGCCGAGCGGCCGGACGCCGGCGACGCGGTGCACATCACCCTCCCGCCCGAACTGGAGGTGCATGCCGATGGCCAGCGCATGCAGCAGGCGCTGCTCAACCTGATCCGCAACGCACTCGAAGCCTGTGCCGACGCCGGCATCGCGCCGCGCATCGAAGTGGCGGCGCGACTGCGCGAGGGCGGCACCGAAATCACCGTCAGCGACAACGGACCCGGGGTGGAACCGCGCAACCTGCCGCGCGTGTTCGACCCCTTCTTCACCACGAAACCGGTCGGCAAGGGCTCCGGCCTCGGCCTGTTCGTGGTGCATGAAATCGCCGCGGAGCATGGCGGCAAGGCAGGCATCCACAACAGACCGGGCGGCGGCACCACGGTGTCGCTCTGGATTCCGGCGGAGGGGGACAAGGCATGAGCAGCGCACACGTACTGCTGGTCGACGACGAAGCGGTGGCCCGGGAAGGGCTGGCCACTGCGCTTCGCCGCGACGGACTCGAAGTGACCACGGCCGACAACGGCGAAGCCGCGCTCGCGCTGCTCAGACAGCACGATTACGAGGTGCTGCTGACCGACGTGAAGATGCCGGGCATGGACGGTCTCGAACTGCTGCGCCGCGCGCGCGAGGCCTGGCCGGCCATGGAAGTGCTGGTGGTGACCGGCTTCGCCACCACCGAATCGGCGGTCGAGGCGATGCGCGCCGGCGCCTTCTATTACGTGTCCAAGCCCTTCCGGCTGGGCGAAGTGCGCAAGCTGGTGCGCGAGGCGGCGGACAAGGCGCAGCTGCGCGCCGAGAACCAGCGCCTGCGCCAGCTGGTCGAGCACGCGGCGAACGAACGCATCATCACGCGCGACGAAGGCATGCGCGCCATCCTCGACATCGCGCGCGGCGTCGCGCCCACCGACTGCAATGTGCTCATCGTCGGCGAAACCGGCACCGGCAAGGAACTGCTCGCCCGCCACGTGCATGCGCACAGCCGGCGCGCCAGCGGCCCCTTCGTCGCGGTGAACTGCGGCGCGCTGAACGAGGAGCTGCTGGCCAACGAGCTGTTCGGCCACGAGAAAGGCGCCTACACCGGTGCCGCCCAGGCACGCGGCGGTCTGGTCGAAGCGGCCCAGGGCGGCACGCTCTTCCTCGACGAAGTGACCGAAATGTCAGCCAGCATGCAGGTGAAGCTGCTGCGTCTGCTGCAGGAGCGCGAATACCTGCGGGTCGGCGGCACCGAACCGGTGCGCGCCGACGTGCGCTTCCTCGCCGCCACCAACCGCGAACCGCGCGCGGCGGTCGAAGCCGGCCAGTTCCGGCAGGACATCTACTTCCGCCTCAACGTGGTGACGCTGCAGCTGCCGCCGCTGCGCGAGCGGCGCGACGACATTCCGCTGCTGGCGCAGCAGTTCGTGCGCCGCGCGGCGCAGGCCATGGGCAAGAACGTGACCGCGATCGCCCCGCCGGCGATGCAGAAGCTGTGCGGCTACGACTTCCCGGGCAATGTGCGCGAGCTGGAAAACATCATCGAGCGCGGCGTCGCACTGGCCGGCGGCACCATGCTGGGCGAAGAGGACCTGCCACCCGGCCTGGGCGCGCGCGGCAGCGCCGGCGCCCGTGGCGGCAATGGCGAGGTGCGTACGCTGGAGGCGGTCGAGCGCGGCCACATCCTCGACGTGCTGGCCGGCGTCGGCGGCAACCGCGCCCTGGCCGCCCGCCTGCTCGGCATCGACCGCGTGTCTCTGTGGCGCAAGCTGCGCCGCTATGAAGAACAGGGGCTGATCGAAGCGGACGAAACCGACGGCGCACTGCGGGTGCGCGACGTGAGCGCCTGAGCGCACCACAACGGGGCGCAGCGCCCGCACCCGTCGGCCGCACCTCGCGCAAACCCGCGCCGCGCCGTCGCATCGGCGCAGCGAAAGCCGTGGCACGCTTGATGCGTGGCAGCAGGATCCCTGTGCCGACGCAACGACGTGTTCGCCAACCTTCATCATCTTTCGCATCACGCCGCCTGGCGCCACCAGCTCGAAATGCTGCTGGAGTCAGCGGGCGAAGGCATCTATGGCGTGGACCAGAACGGCCGCTGCATCTTCATCAACCGCGCCGGAGCCGAACTGATCGGCTTCGAGCCGGACGAGGTGCTCGGCCGCAACATGCACTACCTGATCCACCACGCGCATTCCGACGGCCGCAATTACGACGTCCATGAGTGCCCGATCTTCCGCGCCTTCCAGGAAGGCCAGGGCGTGCGCATCGAATCCGAAGTGCTGTGGCGGCGCGACGGCAGCGCCTTCCCCGCCGAGTACACCAGCTATCCGATCCGCGACGCCGGCCAGATCGTCGGCGCCGTCGTCACCTTCGCCGACATCACCGAGCGCAAGCGCGCCGAGGCGGTGCTGCGTGCCAACCAGGTCGAACTGGAGCGCCGCGTGTCCGAACGCACCGCCGCGCTGCAGGACGCCAACGCGCGACTGCAGCAGTCGCACAGCGCCCTGCAGCGGCTGTCAGCCCACCTGCAGCAGGTGCGCGAAGACGAGCGCACGCACATCGCACGCGAGGTGCACGACGAACTCGGCGCCTCGCTGACCGCGCTGCAGTTCGATCTGAACTGGCTGCGCCCGCGTCTCGCGCACGACGACGCGCTCGAACGCAAGCTGGAAGACATGATGTCGGTCACCCGGCAGGCGCTGGGCGCGGTGCGACGGATACTCACCGACCTGCGCCCCGGCGTGCTCGACCACCTCGGCCTGTGGGCCGCCATCGAATGGCAGTTGCAGGAAATGCAGTCGCGCCGCGGCCTGCGCTGCACGCTGACGCTGAACGACGCGGAACCCGAACGCCGTCTCGGCCGCAGCGCCGAAATCGCGGTCTATCGCATCGTGCAGGAAGTGCTCACCAACGTCGCCCGGCACGCCGAGGCGAGCGAAGTGAATGTCGAGGTGACCGGCCAGGCCAGCGCGATCGAACTGTGCATCCGCGACAACGGACGCGGCATGCAGGTGCCGGCGCAACCGACCTCCTTCGGCCTGCTCGGCATGTACGAGCGTGCCCGCGCGCTCGGCGGCGAACTGCGCATCGACAGCACGCCGGGCGCCGGCACCACCGTGCATCTGCGTGTTCCGGAGTCGACGCGATGAAGCCGGTGCGCGTCATCATCGTCGACGACCACCTGATGCTGCGCCGGGGCATCGCGCAGATCCTCGGCGAGAACCCGGCCATCGCCGTGGTCGGCGAAGCGGCGGGCGGACCGGCGCTGATGCGACTGCTGCGCGACGACGGCGCCGACGTCGTGCTGCTCGACATCGCGCTGAGCGACCGCGACGGCTTCGACGTGCTGAAGCAGTTGCGGGCGGAGTTTCCGAAGGTCGCGGTGCTGATGCTGTCGACCTATCCGGAATCGCAGTTCGGCGTGCGGGCGCTGAAGAGCGGCGCCGCCGGCTACCTGAACAAGGGCTGCTCACCGGACCTGCTGTTCGACGCCATCGCCCGCGTCGCCGCCGGCCACCTCTTCGTCACCCCGGAACTGGCCGAACGTCTCGCCTTCGGCGTGCGCGCCGACACACCCGCCAGCCCGCTCGACAGCCTGTCGAACCGCGAAATGCAGGTGCTCAAGCTGCTCGCAAGTGGCCAGACGGTCGGTGATATCGCACGGGAACTGTCGCTGTCGGCGAATACCATCAGTACATACCGCGCACGACTGTTCGACAAACTCGGCATCAAGAATCCGGTCGAACTGGTGAGCTTCGCGGCAAGGCATCAGCTGGTGGCGCTCTGAGCGACCACCCTCCGCTGAGAGGCCGTGCGGCAGCTGCGTGCCGTGTCAAACGAAGGAGAACGCCATGTCTCTGCCCGCAAACCCCAAGGCCCTGCTGATCGACCTCGCCGGCGTGCTGCACGTCGGTGACGAATTGATCCCCGGTTCCATCAAGGCGCTGGCGCGGCTGCGCGCCGCCGGCTTCAAACTCGTGTTCCTGACCAACACCACCCGCACGCCGCGGCGCACGCTTGTGGAGAAGATGCAGACACTGGGCCTGGACGTACGTGACGAGGAACTGCTGACCGCGCCCGGCGCGACGATGAATCTGGTGCGCAGCCGCGGCCTGCATCCGCACTGGATCGTGCATCCCGACCTGCGCGACGAGGTCGGGCCCGACGCCCTGGAACCGGACGCCGTCGTGCTCGGCGACGCCGGCCACTGCTTCGACTACGCGCAGCTCAACACCGCCTTCCGCCTCATCATGCGCGGTCTGCCCTTCATTGCGATGGCGCGCAACCGTCACTTCAGGGAAGCCGAGGGCCTCTCGCTCGACATGGGCGCCTTCGTCGCCGGTCTGGAATACAGCACAGGCGTCGCGGCGGAGATTGCAGGCAAGCCCGCCGCTCCCTTCTTCCGGGCAGCACTCGACACCGCCGGCGTGCGCGCTGACGAGGCCATCATGATCGGCGACGACCTGCGCGACGACATCGGCGGTGCGCAGGCTGCAGGCATCGCCGGCGTCCTGGTGCGCACCGGCAAGTACGCGGCCGCGGATGAGCACCACCCGGACATCCGCCCCGCGGCCATCGACGATGATTTCGCCCGCTTCGCAGCCCGTCTTTTGTAAGGCGGCTTGAGCCTCGTGGCACCGGCTGAACTCAGCCGTCGTGGGCCGCAGCGCCGCGATCGCGAGCACGCGCTCGCCCAAGGTCTTCGGCGCAGGCCTGCGCGAGGGCTGCCATGAGTGCCGACGGAGCCTCAGGCCCGCGCCACACAACGCCCGCCGCCGCTGCCGAAAGAGTCAGAAGACGCCCCCGACAGAGATCTACCCCGGAACTGCAGTCAGGTCAGTCCGCCTTACGCCGGCGACGCAGCGCACCGATCACGCCCAGACCCGCTGCGAGCATGGCCCAGGCGCCCGGCTCCGGCACGGCGGTCACGGTGAGCGAAATGTTGTCAATGGCGGTGTTGTAGCTGTCCGGGCCGAAACGGAGGACGAGACCATTTGCGCTGGATACGCCGGGCGTGAAGGTGAGCGGGGTGAGGCCGGCGTCAAAGGCGCCGGAGCTCCACAGCGTTTCACCGGTGACGAGGTCGAGTACCGTAGCGGACGAGCCGTCGTTGCGGTTCAGGTAGTCGCCGAAATCCATCGAATTCAGCGTGACGCGGAAACCGGCGCCCGGCGCGAACACGAATTCGGCGCCGTGGCTGTCCGGGTTCGAGCCACCCCAGGCCACGCCCTGCAGACCGGAATAACCGGTCGACCAGTATTTCAGAGCGCCCTCCAGGGTCGCGCCCGTGCTGGCCAGGAAGGACCGGTGCGACACGTCGAGCAGGCCGGCGATGTCGCCATAACCCTGGCCGATCGCGCTGCCGTCGCCACAGGCCTGATCGGAACGGGTGCCGCAGATGTTGCCCGAGAAATCGAGCAGCGCGTCGGTCGCGACTGCCGGTGCGGACAGCAGGGCCGCACTCAGGCCGAGCGTGACGACAAGAGGCGATATCCGGGTAAAAGCCATTGAAGTTTCCTCAGTAAGCGATGGGGCGGCAGGCAAGAAGCAAGATTCATCCCTCGTTCAGCAAACGATTGAACACGCAGCATTTTTGTCATCAGCGGCCAAGCCGACTGTAAAGCCAGACGACAGTGGGCCAGCCGTTGCACCGCTGATCGTGTAGTGCACGCACTACACGACAATCACATGCGCAGTGATACCGCCCGCCCACCCCGCTCCCTAGCATTCGCCTCATGAACGCACGGGAGATCTGTACGGTGGGATCGCAGCGCAAGCGCGGCTTCAGGCTCGGCATCTACGTCTTCAAGGACGCCGAGATCGTCGACTTCACCGCGCCGCACGGGGTGTTTTCGGTGGCGCGGCGTTTCGACCCGGAACTGGAGGTGTTCCTGATCGCTGACGCGCAGCGGCCGGTGCAGGCGCAGGCGGGTTTCACGGTGCTGCCCAACTACAGCTTCGCCGACCGCCCGGCGATGGATGCCTTCCTGATTCCCGGTGGCGCCGGCACGCGGCAGGAAACCTGGAACAGCCGGCTGCACGAATTCATCGACGCCCTGCCGCCCGGTTGCCTGCTCACCAGCGTGTGCACCGGTTCGTGGATCTACGGCCGCATGGGCCTGCTCGACGGCATTCCGGCCACCAACCGCAAGGAACCGGACCGCATCGAGGCTTCGCATCTGGGCAAGCTGCCGATCGACCGCCTCGCCGAAATAGCGCCGGCCTGCCGCATTTCGCACGCCCGGGTCGTCGATGCCGGCCGCATCGTCACCGCTGGCGGCATCGCCTCCGGCATGGAACTCGGCTTCCACCTGCTGCGCCGCGCCGGCTACGACGAAGGCTTCATCCGCGACGTGGCGCGCTGCATGGAGTACAGCGCCGCCTACGACACCTACGCGCACGACATCGAGTACGCACCGAACCCGGTCCCCTGCTTCGCCCACTGAAGTTTCCAGAACAAGGAGAGTCCCGCAATGAGCACCTTCCGCAACCCCTTCGACCCCGACGTGAAACTGAATGGCTGCGCCTGCGGCCGCCACCACAGCCAGGCCGAGCACGACCAGGCCGAAGCGCTGTCCGAAGAGGCGATGCTGGATCGCGCGGTCGAAGGTGCGGTGATGCGCGCGCTGTTCCCGCACGACGAAACGCGGCGCAACTTCATTCGTGCGGTTGGTGCCAGCACGGCGATGGCGGCGATCTCGACCTTCCTGCCGCTGGGCACGGTGAAGGACGCCTTCGCCTCGCCCGGGCCGCTGGAAAAGACCAGGCTCAAGGTGGGCTTCATCCCGATCACCTGCGCCACGCCCATCATCATGGCGCACCCGCTGGGCTACTACTCGAAGCAGGGTCTCGATGTGGAAGTGGTAAAGACCGCCGGCTGGGCGGTCATCCGCGACAAGTCGCTGGCGAAGGAATACGACGCCGCGCACATGCTGTCGCCGATGCCGCTGGCGATCTCGATCGGCGCCGGCTCGAACCCCATCCCCTGGACCATGCCAGCGGTCGAGAACATCAACGGCCAGGCCATCACGCTGTCGGTGAAGCACAAGGACAAGCGCGACCCGAAGGGCTGGAAGGGCTTCAAGTTCGCCGTGCCCTTCGACTACTCGATGCACAACTACCTGCTGCGCTACTACCTGGCGGAGCACGGCATCGACCCGGATACCGACGTGCAGATCCGCGCCGTGCCGCCGCCGGAAATGGTGGCCAACCTGCGCGCGGGCAACATCGACGGCTTCCTGGCACCCGACCCGGTGAACCAGCGTGCGGTGTATGACGGCGTGGGCTTCATCCACACCCTCACCCGCGACATCTGGGAAGGCCACCCCTGCTGCGCCTTCGCCGCCAGCAAGGAGTTCGTCACGACAATGCCGAACACCTACAAGGCACTGCTGCGCGCCGTCATCAGCGCCACCGCCACCGCCAGCAACCCGGCCAACCGCAAGCAGATCGCCGAAGCCATCGCGCCGGCCAACTACCTGAACCAGCCGGTCACGGTGGTCGAGCAGGTGCTCACCGGCACCTACGCCGACGGTCTGGGCGGCGTGCAGAAGGTGCCGGGCCGCATCGGCTTCGAGCCTTTCCCGTGGGAATCCTTCGCCGTCTGGATCCTGACCCAGATGAAGCGCTGGGGCCAGATCAAGGGCGACATCGACTACCAGAAGATCGCCAAAGAGGTGTTCCTCGCCACCGACGCTGCCGCGCTGATGAAGGAAGTGGGCCTGCCTGTGCCGAGCACCACGACCAAGAAGTTCTCGGTGATGAAGAAGGAATTCGACCCGACCAAGCCGGAGGAATACCTCAACAGCTTCAAGATCCGGAAGGCTGCGGCATGAAGAAGCCCTGGCTGGCGCCGCTGCTGTCGGCGCTGTTTTTCGGCCTGTTCGTCGGCGTGTGGTACCTGGCCACTTCCGCCGGCGCACCGGCCGCCGCCGCGCCGGCGATGGACCCCGAGTACGCCGCACTGATGGGCACCCAGGCACAGGCAGGCGGCCAGTCCGCCATGCCCGGCCCGGGCGAGGTCGCGGCCAAGATATGGGAACATCTGAGCGACCCCTTCTACGACCGCGGCACCAATGACAAGGGGCTGGGCATACAGATCGCCTACTCGATCGCCCGCGTGCTCGCCGGCTACCTGCTGGCCGCACTGGTGGCGATCCCGCTGGGCTTCGTCATCGGCATGTCGCCGCTGGTGTACAAGGCGCTCGACCCCTTCATCCAGATCCTGAAGCCGATCTCGCCGCTGGCCTGGATGCCGCTCGCGCTCTACACGATCAAGGATTCGGGCATTTCCGCCATCTTCGTCATCTTCATCTGCTCGCTGTGGCCGATGCTGGTGAACACCGCCTTCGGCGTCGCCTCGGTGCGGCGCGAGTGGCTGAACGTGGCCCGCACGCTGGAAGTGAGCCCGCTGCACAAGGCCTTCCAGGTCATATTGCCGGCGGCTGCACCGACCATCCTCACCGGCATGCGCATTTCCATCGGCATCGCCTGGCTGGTCATCGTCGCCGCCGAAATGCTGGTGGGCGGCACCGGCATCGGCTACTTCGTCTGGAACGAGTGGAACAACCTGTCCATCACCAACATCATCACCGCCATCCTGCTGATCGGCCTGGTGGGCATGCTGCTCGATCACCTGCTGGCCTGGGTGGCGCGCGCCATCTCGTGGCGCGAATGAGCACGGAGGACACGACCATGAACGCCCTGCCCTCGCCCGACCGCTTGCCGGTCAGCGCCCCGCCCCGACAAGCCCCCGCGGACCCCGCGGTCAACAAGAGCCCCTATTCGATGAGCAGCCAGCCTTTCCTCAAGGTCGAGGGCCTGAAGCGACAGTTTGCGCAGCCGGGCAACCCCGACCCCGCACCGGTGTTCGAAGACGTGCACTTCGGCATCGAGCGCGGCCAGTTCGTCTGCGTGCTCGGCCACTCCGGCTGCGGCAAGACCACCATCCTGAACATCCTCGCCGGGCTGGACGAAGCCACGGCCGGCCACGTCATCATGGACGGCCGCGAAGTGCGCGGCCCCTCGCTCGACCGCGGCGTGGTGTTTCAGGGCCACGCGCTGATGCCCTGGCTCAGCGCGCTGAAGAACGTCGAGTTCGCCGTGCGCAGCCGTCACCCCGACTGGTCGGCCAAGCAGGTGCGCGAACACGCGGTGAAATACCTCGAACTGGTTCACCTCGGCCACGCGCTGGACAAGAAGCCGGCCGAGCTGTCAGGCGGCATGAAACAGCGCGTCGGCATCGCTCGCGCCTTCTCGATCGAACCGAAAATGCTGCTGCTGGACGAGCCCTTCGGCGCGCTCGACGCGCTCACCCGCGGCAGCATCCAGGACGAACTGATCGGCATCGTCGAAGCAACGCAGCAGACCGTGTTCATGATCACCCACGACGTCGACGAAGCCATCCTGCTGGCCGACCGCATCGTGCTGATGACCAACGGCCCGCGCGCCAAGATCGCCGAGATCGTCGTCAATCCTCTGGCCCGGCCGCGCGTGCGCGAAACCCTGCACCAGCAGCCCGCCTTCTACACGCTGCGCAATCACCTGGTCGATTTCCTCGTGAAGCGCTCGCGCGAATTCCAGCCCGGCCCCGGCTGGGATGCGAAGAACCCGCCTCTCGTCCACCCCGGCCAATCCAGCCAACCCGCCTGAACACCACCTCAAAGGAGACTCACATGAAACGCGAAGACGTCACCGATCTCATCGTCGAACGCAAGGTTGCCAAGGGCCTCAAGTGGGCCGACCTCGCCAAGGCCATCGGCCTCAGCAAGGAATGGGTCACCGCCGGCCTGCTCGGCCAGATGACCTTCACCGCCGAACAGGCCAAGACCATAGGCGAAATGCTCGACCTGTCGGCCGAAGCCGTCACCCAGCTCCAGGTCGTCCCCTACAAGGGCTCACTGCCCACCTCGGTGCCGACCGACCCGCTGATCTACCGCTTCTACGAACTGATCAATGTGTACGGCACAACCTTCAAGGCACTCATCCACGAAGAATTCGGCGACGGCATCATGAGCGCGATCGACTTCAAGATGGACCTGGCGCGAGAAGCGAACCCGGCGGGGGATCGCGTCAGCATCACGATGAGCGGGAAGTTCTTGCCGTACAAGACGTACTGAAGCTGCTGATGCGAAGTGCTTGACCGGCGCCGCAGGCGCTGGTCATATTGAGGCCGCATGATCCCCGGAGGGCATGCGGCTTTTTTTCAATCTTCGCGGCTAACAAAGATCGCCGACGGCGGGGCAGGTCACGAGCGATCCTCGACTCTGCGGTCGATCTCAAAGCTGCCGGCTGAGCCAGAGTTCGGCGCCTCACCCTTTACTCCGATGCGCGCTGACTTCAAGGTGGGTCGCGGTATATTAACCTCCCGCGTCAAAGTCACCGACTGGAAGGGATCCGGATGAAGTGCCCCTGTTGTGGTAAAGATTCAAGTGCTGTATTTCGCTGCAAGAGTTGCGGAGATGTCCGGTGCTTTAAGTGCAAGGGCAACAGTGGCCCGTCCAGCGCCGTGACTCCTGGAGGTTACGAAAAGATGAGTTGCAGGATCTGTCGCAAGTCGAACACCATCGAAAAAAACTCATGACTATTCTTTCAGGCAACGAATTGCTAATGGACGAAGTTCGGCCCGGACAGTCCCCGGCGTGTTCCAAGGATGAGATCCTTTTCAAGACCTGCCAGCTTGTCGTTCAGTGGGTCAAACTCCACGTGGATGACCGCAGAGGTGGCCTTCACACGCGTATTTTTTCGCACATCCTGAACCCTGAGCTTGATTACGTCTGCGCAGGGATTTCCCGCGAAGCGTTGGAAGCGGACAGGTCCGCCCGCTACTTTGAGCACATCGTTCCGTGCCGAACCCTGATCGTGGAACTGCGCAGACTGGTTGCCTGCAACGAACGCTCGGCCGACGAGATTGCATCCATGCTGATGAAGCACTGGAAGGTTGCCCTGATCACAAAAGACCAAGCCAGAGAAATTGACAGGCATTACAAAAGCGAGATGCCTGAAGGTTGGACATTCGAGACGGGGGACACTATGGTCAGGCTATCTGGCATCGAGCTTCTTCCATACACCACGAATCCGGTCATTGCGCTCGACCTCACATCTGTTGTTCTGGAAGGGAGGGCACCTTCTCAGGGAGCAGTCGGCTGATATCCCTGCGACGATGGGTCGGAACAATAGGGGACGCAGCAACATTTCCCCGGATTTCTCCCCCCTCTTCCACCACGGCGCAACTCAGCTCATCGCCGAGCTCAGCCCGAGATGTGCGACGAAAGGGTCGAAGTCGCAGTCGCTGTAGAGCAGCGCGTAATCCGATTCGATGCAGCGGGTGGCGATCCGCGTGTCCATCGTCTTGCGTATCGTGATGCCACGCTCGCGCAGCGCGCGGTCGTCGCGCGCCGCCTGTATCGCAATGTCCTGACCGCCCGATGTCGACAGCGTCCAGCCCGGTCAGCAGCTTTCGCGCCAGATCGGAATCCCGCTGGCTGCCGAAGCCCTGCAGCACTTCGGTCAGGATGAGGTCGCCGATGATCAGCAGTTCGCTGCCCGGCAGTGCGTCCAGCCTTTCGGCCTGAGGGGTGGCGGTGCCCCGGAAATAATCGATCCAGACGCTGGCGTCGCCCCGGATCAAGCGTCGGCCTTCATCGCGTCGAGGTCACCTTCCCACTGAAGCTTGCCCCTGACGCGACGGATTTCTCCTGCCGGGAAGGAACGCCGCTCACGCCTCATCGCGACCCCATGAGCGATTCCCCCACGCGCTATTCCTGCGTGTGTTCAAGACCCGGCAGTTCGACAAATGGGCGCGCAATGAAGGCGTGACCGATCGGACGCTGTGGGCTGCGGTGATCGAGATGGAAAATGGCCTGATCGACGCCGACCTTGGCGGACATCTGGTGAAGAAGCGGATCGCCCTGCCGGGGCGCGGCAAGCGTGGCGGCGCCCGGTCACTGGTGGCCTACCGTCTTGGCGATTGCGCCTTCTTTGTCTATGGCTTTGCCAAGAACGAGCGGGACAGCATCGACGACAGGGAACTGAAAGCCCTGAAGCTGCTCGCATCGGCCTTGCTGGGCTGGACGCCGGAGCAGACCGGACATGCGCTGCGCGAGGGCGCATTGATAGAGGTGATTCATGACTAGCCGTTTGCTGAGGACCGTGCACGAGACCGCGCAGGATTTTGCCGACGCCGGGCTGATCGACGCGCAGACCCTGCGCGAATTCGACGCGACCTGCCTGCCGCCGGTCCGAAGCTACACAGCCGAAGAGGTCAGGAATCTGCGCCTGCGCTGCCGGGCCAGCCAGGCGGTGTTCGCCGCCTATCTGAACACCAGCGTGTCGACGGTGCAGAAGTGGGAACGCGGCGACAAGCACCCCAACGGGCCTTCGTTGAAGCTGCTGGATCTGGTCGAGCGCAAGGGCCTGGAAGTGCTGGCGTGAAACTCCGCATCGAAGAGACGTTCGCCGCGATCACTGTAAACAATAGGGACGCAGCAACATTTCCCCTGATTTCTCCACCCTCTTCCACCGCGCCCCGGTTCAGCTCATCGCCGAACTCAGCCCGAGATGTTCGACGAAAGGGTCGAAGTCGCGGTCGCTGTAGAGCAGCGCGTAATCCGATTCGATGCAGCGGGTGGCGATCAGCGTGTCCATTGTCTTGCGGATCGTGATGCCACGCTCGTGCAACGCGCGGTCGTTGCGCGCCGCCTGTATTGCAATGTCCTGACCGCCGATGTCGACAGCGTCCAGCCTTGTCAGCAGTTTGCGCGCCTGATTGAAATCCCGCTGGCTGCCGAAGCCCTGCAGCACTTCGGTCTGGATGAGGTCGCCGATGAGCAGCAGTTCGCTGCCCGGCAGTGCGTCCAGCCTTTCGGCCTGCGGGGTGGCGGCGCCCCGGAAACAGTCGATCCAGACGCTGGGATCGCCCCGGATCAAGCGTGGGGCCCCATCGCGTCGAGGTCACCTTCCCACTGAAGCTTGCCCCTGACGCGGCGGATTTCTCCTGCCGGGAAGGAATGCCGCGCACGCCTCTTCGCGTCCCATGAGCGTTTCCGCCACGCGCTATTCCGGCCGGGCGATGATGCCGCGCAACCACGGCTCCAGATGGGCGATGTCAAAGGTGCCGGCGTCGAACATGTCCATCATCCGGGCAAAAACGGCGTCCGGTGACTGATTCAGACGGCAGCCATTGATACGCAGGAAGACGTCGGTCGCGGCGAAGGCGACACGCTTGTTGCCGTCGATGAAAGGGTGGTTGATGGCGAGGCTTTCGAACAGCGCCGCAGCTTCGGCCACGACGTCTTCGTAGTAGCCGGACTGCGGGCGGAACAGCGCGGATTCGAGTGCTCCGGCATCACGCAGGCCCGGGCTGCCGCCATATCGCTGAATCAGCACGGCATGCAGCGCGAGCACGTCGGCAAGGGTCAGGTAATCCCGTGCCCTCACTTGGCACTCACTTGGCACTCACTTGGCAAGCTCGCGGTAGAGGCTGTCGAATTCGCCGAGGCTGTCCGCGAACGCTTCCATGACATGTCTGCGCGGCCGGCCCTGTGCCTTGCGTTCGATGTAGTCGCGCAGGGCTTCGTCCAGCACGACCTGGAACTGCCGGCCTTCGGATTCGGCAATCTGCCGCAGCGCGGCAAGCACTTCGGGCGAGGCCTGAGATGAGAACTTTTCGCGGGTCTGGGCGGACATGTCGCCTCCGTCAGGATTCATCTTGATGCGTCATGATAGATCACGACGCTGCGACTACGCGCGAGCGAAACGGAGCGCTCCGCCGCCGCCCCGATACGTCGATCTTTACCGAAGACCCTGAGTAGGCACGCCGTCTGAGGCGAAAGCTTCGTCCGGCAACACCTGAAACCGATGACCCTTCCGACCGCGCCTTGCGCGAGGTGGATCGGCGGGCGGCGGGCGGCGTCTGTGCACGTTCGATCCAGTGACCCGGCACTCAGTAGCTGAAAGCAATAATCTCATCTGCAGGTGCTAAACTCCGCGCCCGTTCTGATCGATCCATACGGCATTTTATGGTTTTCCCCCGTGCCACCGGAAACGGCATGCGCATGCATGGCTGCTTAGCCATTTCGCTTCTCACGCTCGCGGCGTGCGCATCTGAAGTACCTCGTCAGCCCGCCCGATTCCAACCCGCAATCGAGATGGCGTCGGTGCGCAGCGTCGACCGCGAAATCGAAGTTCGTCTGGGCACCGGCTACACGCGAGTACTTGCCTCCGGTTCGCGCTGGCGACAGGTCGGCGCCGTTTCTGAGGGGCGCGTATATGCGTCGAGCGGAAGCACATTTTCCGTAGAAGGTGCGCATGTCCACGAAGCCTACCTCGTCGTGAAATCAGGACGACTCGTCGGATTCTATCTGCCCGTGGAACGCGCGTTTTCGCCGATACCCTCCGATCAAAACCCAACGCTCTGGAAGGAGTACGAGTAATGCGCAGTACGCTTCAAATGATTGCCGTTGCCACCGCAGTGCTGGCAGGTTGCGCGTCCGGTCCGCGCTACACCGAGGTCAGGCCTTCCATGCCAGCACTGGGAGACGGCAAGGGGCGCATCCTGTTTTATCGGACGGCGAATGTATTTGGCGCTGGCATACAGCCAGATGTGAAACTCAACGGAAAGGTTGTCGGTAGCGCACAGCCAGGCGGATTCTTTTATATGGACATGCCGGCCGACAACTATGAGGTCGTGCTGTCGACCGAGGTCGACAAAAAGCTGACGTTCGCACTCGGCGCTAACGAAGAGAAGTGCGTGCGACTGTCGGTTGGACTTGGCGTAGTGGTGTATCGCGTCTATCCCGAGATGGCTACACCCGAAACCTGCGAGAAGGAAATCCCTGACACCAGTTTCATCGGACAGGCAAAAGGTAAGTAGGTCATCGCGAGCTGGAGCGCCCATGGCCTGACACCCAGGAGGACTGGCCACGCCATCACCGTCCTAACAGGCTGGTGAGAAACCCGGCGCCCTGCTCTGGGCGCGGGTTTTGAGGCTGTAGTTGCCCCCGTCCGGTGGACAGTTTGTGGCTTGAGAACCAAGCCATGTGATTGTAGGCGATGGCGGGGTTATCCACCGCGGGCTGCCGCCGGCCCCATCCGGGCCGGGTTCGCGTCGCCCTGCCGGCGCAGGCCTACGCCGGCTGATATGTTTGCGCGGTAAGCTCACCGGGTTCCGTTCCGACTGCCTGCCATGAAGCGTCGTCTTTACCGGTATTTCTTCCGCGGCCTGATCACCTTCCTGCCGGTGTTTCTGACCCTGTACGTGCTGGTGATGTTCGTCACCTGGACCGAAAGCGTGGCGATGAAGCTGGTCCATCCGCTGACCGGCGATTTCTATCTGCCCGGCCTGGGCATCGGCCTCGGCGCGCTGCTCATCATCGGCCTCGGCGCGCTCGTGTCGCGCCCGGAAACCGCGCGCTGGCTATCCATGCTCGAGCTGCCGTTCAACAACCTGCCGGTGGTGAAGAGCATCTATTCGTCGCTGAAGAACTTCGCCGACTATTTCGCGCCGCACGCGAAGTCGCCGCAGCAGGTGGTGCTGCTGCGCATGCCCGGCAACGAGATGGGCATCGTCGGGCTGATCACGCGGCAGTCGATGGCCGGCCTGCCCGCCGAGCTGTCGGAGCTGGAGGACCAGGTCGCGGTATACCTGCCGATGGGTTACATGATCGGCGGCTACACGGTGTTCGTGCCGCGCGCCTGGGTGACGCCGGTGAACATGTCGGTCGAAGAGGCGATGCGCATGGCGCTGATCGCCTTCATGTCGTCGAACCGGACAGGCGGCACCGGAAGCTGAGGCGGCGGCGCAGCCTCCTGAGTACCACCCGCCCTCGCCGCATGCGGCGGAAATGAGCGCCGCGCCTCACTACGCGCATATGCGTATTGAGTCATGCGCCGCGTCCGACCAGAATGCGTCCGCACCGTCGGCGCGCGCACCTGTCATGCAGGTGACCGGGCCGGACGGGTCAGCCCGTCGCGCCCGCGACCGGTGACCGTGGATGAACCGGACACAGGACACGCCGCCATGAAACCCCACCCGCTCATTGCCTCTCTCGTTATCGGCCTGTCGGCGCTGTCGCACGCAGGCAGCGCGGCAGCGGCCCCCATCGTGCTCAGCACCCTGCCGTCGTGGGACGGCAACGAAAGCATCGGCGATTTCGGTGCGGCGGGCTTTTCCGCCTGGGGGCAGTTCTTCCGCGCGCCGACCGGCGTCAATCGCATGCTCGACTTCACCTTCGTGCTGAGCGATGCGCTGCAGGGCAGCGGCACCACGCCGGTGCCGGTCACCTTCCAGGCCTATCTGGTGCCGTACGACATCGCGGCCCGCCGCATCACCGGCCCGGCGCTCTACACCAGCGCACCGGTCACCGTGCCGCTGACCGACGGCCTGCAGTTCGTGCCCTATACCTTCGACATGGATGTCGAGGTGGCGGCAGCCAGCGGCTACCTGATGTTCATGTTCGCCAACAACTACGATGTGCAGATTCCGCTGGATTCGCGGCTGCGTGTGGCAACAGCGGGCGAGTCACTGGCTGTGGGCGCCTACAACACCGTGTTCGATGCCGACGCCAGTCTGGATACGGTGCTCGCGGCCCAGTGGTTCTCGCTGGCCGGGCCGGATCTGGCGTTTTCCGCGACCTTCGACAACCGCCCGACCGACGTGCCGGAGCCGGGCACGCTGGCGCTGCTGGCCGGTGCCGGCCTCGCCGGCGGGTGGATGCGCAGACGGCGAGCCTGAGCGCACGGCGCCCGCCTTTGCCGGACGCCGGTGGCCGGGCGTACGCTTGCGGTGATCCGCAGCTTCCGTCACCGGCGCCATGACAGCTTCCGCCCCTGCCCTGCTCGACCGCTTCCTGCCCGCCCAGGACCGCGACTACGCGGTCGCGCTGCAGGAACTGAAGGACGGTCACAAGCACAGCCACTGGATCTGGTACGTGCTGCCCCAGTTGCGGGCACTGGGCCGCAGCCCGCGAGCCCGCGAATACGGCATCGCTGACCGGGCGGAGGCGGCGGCCTACATCGCGCACCCGGTGCTCGGGCCACGGCTGGTCGAATGCGTGCAGGCGGTGCTCACCCATCCGGAGCGAAACGCGGTCGACATGCTGGGCGAGGTCGACGCGCTGAAGTTCCGCTCCTGCCTCACGCTGTTCGCCGAGGTTGCACCGCACGAACCCTGCTTCCGCCGCGCACTCGAGGTGTTCTACGACGGCGAGCCGGACCGCGAAACGCTGCGCCTGATGGCATCACCCGGGCGCTGAACGGAGCACCGTGCCGCGCCGCCGTCTCCGCGCGGGCTGTTCAGCGCACGCGACGCTGGCGGACGACGCCGCCCAGCAGACCCAGACCCGCCAGCATCAGCGCAGCCGACGCGGGTTCGGGTACCGCCGGAATCAGCGCGCGCACGCTCACGTTGTCGAACATCACCACTGCCGAACTGAAAGACATGTCCATGCCGCCCGAGCTCAGATAGAGCGTGTGCGTGCCCGCGCTCAGCGTGAGGTCCACGGTCTGGGCCAGACGCCAGACATTCGGCGTGAGCCCGCTATGCTGGATGGCCAGAGACTCGTCGCTGTAGGTGCGCGAGAACACGGTGTTCGGGCTGAACGCAGGCGTCACGCCCGGCGCCGACGCATACATGTTGTCCAGGTAGATCTTGGCACCGTTGTAGCCGGTGCCCGACGATACGTTGCGCAGCTGGTAGTCGAAGGTGAGCACATAGCTGCCGGCGGCCGGCGCGACGAAAGACTGGTAGATGTAGCTGCGGTCGGTCGTCACGTTGCGCGGCCCGCCGGTCGCGAACAGCATCGCACCGTTATGGACGGTCGCATTGTCGATCTGGCCGGTGATGCCGACCCAGTTGTCCGGAATGCCGAAGTTGGTCTTGCCGCCCTGCGAGGCGGTATGGAAGGACGAAAAGTCACCGTTGGTCAGCAGGTTGGGCGCGACCGCACCGGCTTCGAAGCTGAGGGCAGACAGAACAAGGGTTGCTGCGAGCAGTGTTTTCATCATGAAGGGCCGAAAGGGTCGAATCGACAGTGAAGGTAAGCGCGCCCGGTGAACGGACGGGCAGACGGACTTTCGCCACCTCAGACGGCATGCGGTGGCGTCGATGCGGGGTCCGATGCATTCGCCATTCAGGCGCACCGACACATGATCGACGGGGTGAATGCTGAGGCCCCAGGCTTAGGTCCACATTAAGGCGGTCGCCAGGGCGGACCACGGCTGCGGAGTTCTTCACGGCCACATCGCAGACATCCCGATGCCCGCAGCCCTGGCGTCACCGGCCGAGTGCATCCGCGGCCGCGTTACCATCGACGCGCCCTGTCCACCCGCGTCCGCCCCATGACCACCCTCACCGCCCGCACCTTCCGGCTCGCCGCTCCGTTCTGGCGTGATCCGGCGACCCGACGCACCGCCTGGCTGCTGGGGGGCGTGCTGCTCGCGCTGACCGTGCTGGTGACCAGCCTGAACTACGCGCTCACGGTGACCCAGAAAACCTTCTTCGACGCGCTGGAAGCCCGCGACGCGCCGGGTTTCGTGCACGGCGCGACGCTGTTCTTCGCCGCGGTGGCCGCCTGGATACTGGCCGCCACGCTGAAGAACTACATGGAACAGGCGCTGGAAATCCGCTGGCGCCAGCGCCTGACCGCCACCACGCTGGCGCGCTGGCTGGACGGCCACACCTTCTACCGCATCGAGCGCGACCGCAGCTGCGACAACCCGGACCAGCGGGTGAGCGAAGACATCACCGAGTACGTGCGGCTCATGATCCTGCTCGGCCTCGGCTTCGTCGCCAACCTCGGCACGCTGGGTTCGATGGGCTGGCTGCTGTGGTCGTCCGCCGGGCCGATGGATTTCACTGTCGGTGGCCACAGCTTCACCGTGCCCGGCTACCTGTTCTGGGTGGCCATCATCTGGGGCGTGCTGCAGACCGTGGTCACCCACCTCGCCGGCCACCGACTGGCCGCGGTGACCGTGGCGCAACAGACGGTGGAGGCGGATTTCCGCTTCGCGCTGGCCAGGGTACGCGACTCGGCCGAGCAGATCGCCCTCTACCGCGGCAACGGCGTCGAGCAGCGACGGCTGGGCCGGCTGTTTGACGCGATACGCGGCAACTGGCAGGTGCTGATGCGGCAGAACGTGTGGCTGAATCTGGCCAGCGGCGGCTTTTCCGGCGTGGCGCTGGCGGTGCCGGTGCTGGCGGTGGCCCCGAAGGTGCTGGCCGGCGACATGACGCTGGGCACGCTGATGCAGGACGTGGGCGCCTTCACCGAAACGTCGGCCGCCATCGCCTGGTTCGCGCTCTCTTACCGCGAACTGTTCCAGCTGTCGGCGCGGGTGCAGCGCCTGAGCGCGCTGGAGGCGGCGATGGCACAGCCGGAGCCGGACGGCATCACGCTGCGGCGCGACCCGGCCCAGCCCGCGGTGCAGGGCGCGGACATCGCCCTCGCGCTGCCGGACGGCCAGGCGCTCAGCGCGGTGGGCGCACTGCGTTTCGCGCCCGGCGAGCGCTGGCTGGTGCGCGGCCCTTCCGGCTGCGGCAAGAGCACGCTGCTGCGCGCGCTGGCCGGGCTGTGGCCTTTCGGGCGCGGGCAGATCACGCTGCCCGGCGAGGCGCGGCTCATGTTCCTGCCACAGCGCAACTACCTGCCGGACGGCCCGCTGAAAGACGCGCTGGCCTACCCGGCCGACGCCGCCGGCCACGACGAGGCCACGCTGGCGCAGACGCTGGCCGACTGCCGGCTGCCGCATCTCGCGGCCCGGCTGGACGAGCACGCCGACTGGGCGCACACGCTGTCGCCGGGCGAGCAGCAGCGTCTGGCCTTCGCCCGCGCGCTGCTGTACCGGCCGGACGTGCTGTTCATGGACGAAGCCACCAGCGCGCTCGACCCGGACACCGAAGCCCACATGATGGGCCTGCTGCTGGCGCGCCTGCCCGGCTGCACGCTGGTCAGCGTGGCTCACCGCAGCACGCTGGACGCCTTTCATGACCGGCAGCTGGACATGGCAACCGGCGTGTAGCGCACGGCGCGGCGCGTGCATCCGGTCACGCGCCCTGCGCTGCCGGCCGCGGATGAAGGGCAGTCACGACAGACGCATCAGGACGTCTGTATATTCCGGTCATCCTGACTGCCCGCTGCCCGCCATGTCGCACTGCCGCACCGCACTGCTTGCCGCCCTGTACGCGGCCCTCCACGCCCCGCTCACGCTGGCGCAGGATCTGCCGCAGGACGACGCGCAGGCGCTGTGCGATGCGCCACGTCTGCTCATTGACCGGCGAACGGAACACGCAGCGCTGCGCCATCTTTACTGGCGTCATGTCAACGCGCTGCTGAAGGATGAAGGCTTCCGGGCTTTCTCGCGCGCGCTGATCGAGCGTGACCCGGAACTCGCCGACACGCTTGCGCTGCATCGCGCGGCACACGCGGAGGGTCGCCACTTCGAACCGCCGAGAAAACTGACCGGCGACAACCCGGCCTATCCCGACCATCTGATCGGCAAATCCCGCGGCGAAGGAATGGTTCTGCTGGACATGCTGCTGTCGGCGGATGGCGCGGTAGAACGGATCATCCATGTCGACCATCCGGATCTGCCGGTGGCGCAGGCGTTTGTCGACATCGCCATTCAGCAGATACGGAAGTGGACCTTCAGCCCGGCACGGATAGACGGGGTAGCGGTCGCCAGCGTGGTGACGCAGCCCGTCAATTTCACCAGCCCGTACAGCTATCTGCCGCCGAAGCCCACACAGCCCGAGCCCGCCCCAAAGGCTGGCAGCAACGGCAGATCGTCAGGCTGGGGCTCTCCGGACTGAGCCGCGCGGCCCGCTGCCGCCTCTCCGCCGTCGCATCGCCGCGCTTGATGCGGATCAAGCTTTGTTGCGAATGACTCAACCGGCACGCAAGTCCGGTCGCAGCAAGCCGATTCCAGGGGGCACCCCCCGTTTTTTCGCGCCGCAACAACCGGGACCGGAACGGTCATGCTCGCCGTTCCGCCCCCTGACCACCCCGGACCCGCCCATGGACTTCATCTCTCGCAGCATCCGCAACAAGCTTCTGGTCATCTGCGGCGGCGGCACCGCCGCGCTGCTGGTGGCCGCCGTGGTCGGCCTCTGGGTCGAATGGTCGGCCATCGACACGCTGGCCGGCGACATCACGCGCGCCGAGGCGCAGTCGATACGCGCCTCCACGCTGAACACGCTGATGCTGATCGGCGCCGCCTTCGCCGGCGTGGTGGCGGTCGCCTTCGGTCTTTTCCTGTGGGCGCTGCAGCGGACCATCATCGGCCCGGCGCGGCAGCTGTCGGCCGATCTCGAACGGCTGGCCGGCGGCGACTTCCACGCGCCGGTGGCGTGCAGCACGCGCGACGAGCTGGGCGACATCGCGCGCAGCGCCGAACGCATCCGCCATGACCTCGGTGCGCTGGTGTCACAGCTCACCGAGTCGGCGCACTCGCTGTTCGACGCGTCGCGCACCGTGAGCGGCGAATCCGGGCGGGTTGCGGAAGCATCGAGCGCGCAGACCGAAGCCGCCAGTTCGACCGCCGCCGCGGTGGACGACGTGACCGCCGGCATCCGTCAGGTGGCGGTCAATGCCGGCAACGCGGCGCAGCAGGCTGACGCCTCGCTGGCGCAGTCGGCGCGGGCGCAGGACCACCTGGGCGAACTGCGCGGCGCGGTGGTGCGCGCGGCCGGCGTGATGAACGAAGTGTCGGGGGCGGCGGAAGCCTTCATCGACAATGCGCAGGAAATTACCCAGATGACCCGCGAAGTGCGGGAAATCGCCGATCAGACCAATCTGCTGGCACTGAATGCGGCGATCGAGGCGGCGCGTGCCGGCGAACAGGGTCGCGGCTTCGCGGTGGTGGCCGACGAAGTGCGCAAGCTGGCGGAAAAGTCCGGCGCTTCGGCCGACGCGATCGACACCATCACCCGCTCGCTGTCCGAGCGTGCCGCCAGCCTGTCGGACGCGCTGGCGCACGGCCGCGATGCGGTGGGCGAAGCGGAATCGTCGAGCGACTCGGCGCAGCAGGTGATCGGCGCCGCCCACCAGGCGGTGTCGGTTGCGGCGCACGAGGTGCAGGGCATCAACCAGGCGCTGGAACAGCAGAGCCGCGCCGCCGGCGACATCGCACGCAATGTCGAACAGATCGCCGGCATGTCGGAACAGAACCGTTCGGCGGTGACCACGCTGTCGGCGTCGGTCACCCACCTGCAGTCGCTGGCCGGCCGGCTGAGCGACCTGACCGGCCGCTTCCGGCTGTAAGGGCGGAGGGTAGGGGTGGAGGATACGGGCGGAGGATACGGGCGGAGGTTCAGGCCTCCGGGTGACCGGTCACCACCTTTTCCATCCACTCCTCGATGGCAATGGTGCCGGCCGCCTGAGCACGCGCGGCATCCGCCGGCGGCAGCACGTCCTGCACCAGATCGATGCGCTTCCATTCGGCCAGCGGCGTTTCGCATTCGGCGCGCGGCACGTAGCGCGAACGGTCGCCGCGCTGGAAGCGGTGGATGTAGCGCGGGCAGTTCTGCCACAGCTCGGACAGCTCGACCCGCACGATGAAATCCGCCTCGGTGTAGAAGGCCATCATCGGGTCGTCGCGCGACACCGTGGCACGGCCCTGCACCCGCACGCGGTGCGGCTTCTCGAAGGAAATGAACAGCAGGCCCACTTCGGCGTTCTGCGCGATGTTGCCCATCGAATAGAACATGCCGTTGCCGTCGTAGCTCGGGAACACCAGGGTGGTGCTGTCGACCACGCGCACGAAACCCGGGTCGCCACCCTTGTACGACACGGTGGGCCGGCCACGCGCATCGACCGTGGACAGGAAGAACATGTCCATCGATTCGATGAAGCCCCTGGCCATGTCGTCGAACTCGGTCTTGCAGGCCAGTTCCTCGACGCGGTCGGCCATTGCGCGGGTGCCGAATTCATCCTGGAAGGCGCGGTGCTGCGGATCGTACAGTCTGCTCAAGGCAGGAATCTCCTCATTCACGGACAGTGGCGCCGGACGCTCCGGCCCGGTCGCGGAGCGCAGCATGCCACGCCCACCGCGCGCTGCCACTCCGCAGTGCAGCAAGCCTGCAGCGCGGCCAGCGGCTACTCTGCATCTGTCGTCACGGAGGAGAACCGACATGCCTGCACGCACCCTGATGAGCGCCTGTGTCGCCACCCTGCTGCTCGCCGCCTGCGGCAAGCCGGCGGAGCCGCCCGCGCCCGCCGCCACAGCCGAAGCGCCACCGGCCGCCGCCGTGGCGCAGCCGCCCGCCGCTGCTCCGGCTCCCGCAACGCCTGCTGCCATGGCCGCGGAAACGGCCTCGCCCCCTGCAGCGCCCGCTGCACAGCTTGCGGCAGCAGCCGGTGCCGACGTGGTGAAGGGCTGGAAGACCTGGCGCTCGGCCGCCTGCGAGCGCTGTCATGGCGCCGCGCAGGAAGGCATGGTCGGCCCTTCGCTGATCGAGTCGCTGAAGCGGCTGTCGAAGGACGACGTCAGGAAGGTCGTGCTGGAAGGGCGGCTGGAGCGCGGCATGCCGAGCCATCCGTATCTGGCGGAAAAGTTCGACGACCTGTACGCCTATCTGAAAGGTCGCTCCGACGGCAGCATCGCCAGCGTGAGGCCGGACGGCGCCTGAGCGCCGGTCCGTGCGGCCGGCGGCGAATGCCGCCGCCGGCGCCGCTTCAGTCGCGAAAGGAGCGCCAGCCGCTGATCATGGTCGAAATGATGCTCTGGCGGCTCATGATGTCTTCGCGCAGCGCGGCATACACATGCACGAAGATGAAGCTGAGCAGCACCCACAGGCCGAGCCGGTGCAGGCTGTGCACGGTCTGGCTGTCGCCGAGGGCGACCAGCACCCAGCCGAACAGCAGATCGCTCCAGTGACCGTGGCCGGCCCCTTCGCTGTACAGCGCGAAGCCGGTGGCGATCATGAACAGGCTGCCCAGCACGAACAGGAAGAACATCATGACCGCGGCCAGCGGGTTGTGGCCGGTGTATTTCTTCGGCCGGTCTTCCAGGAAGAAGTACCAGCGCAGTTCGAACATGACTTCGCTCCACCAGGCGCCGTTGAACAGCGGCGGCAGGAAGATCTGCCGCGCGTGCTCGTTGCCGACGAAGGCCCAGTAGATGCGGCCGGCGAAAGCCACCGCCAGCACATAGCCGGCGGCGAAGTGGGCGAAGCGCACATAGCCCATCAGGTACATGTCCGGATCGTTGCCCGGCAGCATCAGGAAGGGCTTGCCGATGAAGTAGCCGGTGGCCATCAGCACCGTCATCGCCAGCACGGTCACCCAGTGCCACAGGCGCACCGGCGCCTGATAGACATAGACCGAATGCAGCGTGCGGCCCTGGCGCGCGGCGTGGTGCATCTGTTCGTGTGAAAGCATGTTCTCCCCCTTCCCGTGGATTCTCTGCCGGTCGGCCGGCTCAGGCGGCCAGCATCATGTCGGCCGGCACGCCGGCGCGCAGCGTGCCCCAGTTGCGTCCGCCGCGACGCATCGGCAGCGCGATGTCGAAGTACAGCGTGCCATCGTCGGCGGCGAAGGGCTGCATCAGCAGCGCACGGTCGCTGCCGGCAGCGCGCTGCGCGATGTCGGCCGGCGCCGGGCACGCACCGCTGTGGCCCAGCACCTGACCGGACGGCGTGGTGACCAGCGCGTAGCGCAGCACGCTCACCTCGCCACGCAGCGCGCCAACCGCCCGCGTCACCTCGGGCAGCGGCACCGCGCGCGCGGCGCTGGCCGCCATTTCCTGGCCGTCGTCATCGACCGCCAGCGTCGGCGCACCGGCCACCGCGGCGCTGCACTGGTCGCGGTAGCGGCCGAGCACGCTCACGATGGATTCGAGCTGGTCGGAACCGACGCGGAAGGAGGCGGCCAGGTCCTGGATGCGCTCGGTCGAGCGGCTCACCTTGCCCAGATTGCGCTCGCCGTCGAGCATGAGCCGCGCCACCCGGTCGCAGCCGTCGTGGATGTCGCTCACCAGTGCGTGGATGCGCTCATTGCTGTCGCCCAGGCTGCGTATCGCATCGCCGGTGCGGGCGATGCGTTCGCCCATTACTTCGTACTCGCCCACCATGTCGCCGAAGCGGCCGGACACCACGCGCACCGCCTGACCGGTGGCCATGATGTGGTCGCGGATGTCGTCGGTTTCGGCGCGGGTGCCGGCCACCAGCCTGTTCATGCGGTCGATGTTCTGGCCCACGTTTTCGGTCGCCACCTTGACCTGCTCGGCCAGCGAACGCACTTCGTCAGCCACCACCGCGAAGCTGCGGCCGTTCTCGCCGGCGCGCGACGCCTCGATCGAGGCGTTCAGCGCCAGCAGATTGGTCTGATCGGAAATGGTGCTGATGATCTGCACCACCTGACCGATTTCGGCCGACTGGTCGTGCAGCTGCTGCACCGTGCGCTCGAAGGCGGCAACCCGGGTTTCGAACTGGTCGACCCGGCGGGCGGCGGCCTGAAGCTCTTCCAGCGACAGCCGCGCGGCATCGATGTGGCGCCGGGTGGCCTGATCAAGATCGGCCGCGTGCTGACGCGCGCTGCCGACCGCGTCGCGCGTGGTGGTGCCGGCCACGAACACCTGTTCGGCCAGTGCGCGCTGCGACTGCGCCAGCTCGGCGGTGTCGCGCAGCGAGCGCGTCAGGTGGGCGGTGTGGCAGGCCGCACCCAGCGTGCCGCGGCGCACCCGGAACACCATGTCGCGCACCCGGCCGTCGCGCTCGGCGATGAGCTTGCTGATCGCCTTGACCGGCGAACTTTCGGGCAGCACGAACTGGCTGGACAGATCATTCACGTCGCGCCCGGTGTCGGCCAGCGCTTCGGCCATCTGCGCGATGGTGCGGTCCATCTGCCGGATGTAGAGCGCATCGGCGAAGGCGATCATGGCACCGGCGGCACAGGCCAGCAGCGCTGCGGCGCGCGGATTCACCCAGTCGAAGGCGGCGGCGACGCCGAACAGCGCGAAGAACAGCGCACAGAAGGCGAAACTGCCCATGCGCAGCGGCGTGGACCGGGTGAGGTCGACCGCGCGCGCCGGCGGCGGCGGCTGGTCGGCCAGCCCGTCGTCGAGCGCACCGGCGTACTGCTTGGAGTGCTTTGTCATCGGTCTATCTCCAGCGAGTTGTACGCGACACCGGCGTGCGATGTCGCAGCGGAATGTCGCCTGCGGACTGCGTCCCGGGGCAGGCAACGATCGACTTTACGGCGTCGCCGGATATCGCTTGAGCTGGAAAATCTGTCACCGAAATCGTGACAGATGGCGTGCGAATGCGGCTTTCAGCGCATTCCGAAAACACGCCGGAAGGATGACGAAAGGATGAATCGAACGGCCACACAAGGCGTCGGTACGCGCTGGCGGCGCGCAGCTTTCATGCCGCGGGTATTTGCGCAACGCAGCACGCAGGCCGTGCCACACTGTCCGCCGCATTCATTTATTTTTTTGATGGAGCGCGCGATGCAGCAAATACTGGTCTACGCCGACTCGCTGTCCTGGGGCATCGTGCCCACCACCCGCCGCCGGCTGGCGTTCGACCAGCGCTGGCCCGGTGTGCTGGAAAACGCGCTGAATGACGGCACGCGCCGGGTGCGCGTGATCGAGGATTGTCTGAACGGCCGCCGCACGGTGTGGGACGACCCGTTCAAGCCGGGGCGCAACGGCCTGCAGGGGCTGGCGCAGCGCATCGAAATCCATTCACCGCTGGCGCTGGTGGTGCTGATGCTGGGCACCAATGACTTCCAGTCCATGCATGCTCACAACGCCTGGCATTCGGCCCAGGGTACGGCGGCGCTGGTGCGCGCGATCCGCGAGGCGCCGATCGAGCCCGGCATGCCGGTGCCGCCGGTGCTGGTGGTGGCGCCACCGCCGATCACCGCGCCGCGCGGGCCGATCGCGCCCAAGTTCGAAGGCGGCGAGCACAGGTGCATCGGTCTGGCCGAGTCGCTGCGCGCGGTGTGCGGCGAACTGGGCTGCGCCTTCTTCGATGCCGGCAGCCTGATCCACGCCAGCCCGCAGGACGGCGTGCATGTGGATGCCGCCCAGCACGCCGAACTGGGTGCAGCGCTGGCGGCGCCGGTGGCGGCCCTGATCGCGCAGGGCCGCTGACGCGGATCAGTGCACGCGCCGCGCGCGGAAACGGGCACCGACAGCGATCAGACCGAGGCCCGCAAGGAACAGCGCGCCGGTGGCCGGCTCGGGTACCGGCGGCAGCGCAGCGAGCGGCGTGGCGCGGAAGGCCAGGTTATCGAGCGCCAGGTGATCCCAGTCGTCGCCGCCCTGACCGAAGGTGATCGCCATGTAGTCGATCGAACCGCTGTAACCGGTGGTCATGAAGGTGTGGGCGGCGGTGAAGCGCATGCGGTTCTGCGAATCATCCCGCCCGTCGAACACCACACGACCATCGTTCGACAGCACGAAGTAGAACGAACCGTTGGCGTCCAGCCCGCGCCGGCTCCAGAACGCCGCGCCATCGAACCAGAAGTCGGCGCCGTCGGCGCGGCGGATCGAAATGGCGTTGCCCGAGAACGCGATGAAGGCATCGGCCGGCGCCGACGGCAGCGTCATCGCGTGAAAGCTGCTGCCCCACTGGAAGCCACCGAAACCGGCCGGCAGCGGAATGCCGCCGCTGGCCGGCGCGAACTGATTGAAATCGAGCGTGCCCGCCACCGGTTCGGCGGCAAAGGCGGAAGGGGCCACCGCCAGCGTGGCAGCCAGGGTCAGCAGGTGAAGTGGGCGCATGAAGTGTTACGTCCGGAGAGTGTGAAGAGGGGTCTGCAAGGCAGCCGGAATCACTGGATCCCGGCCGCTTGCGCAGCAGACCCGGTCTGTCGTCAGAGCAGGCGGCGGCGCCCGATCAGACCGACCAGGCCGAGACCGGCGATCAGGCTCATCCAGGTCGAGGGCTCAGGAACCGGCGCGGCCGCCGCCAGATTGGCCGCCGCCATCTGGGCGCCGACATAGCGACCGATTTCCCACTCTTCCGGCGTATCGCAGTCGAGTGCGCACTTGGCTTCGTGATTTTCCGGGTCGTAGGCGCCGAGGTACTCGTAGAACTCGTAGCGGCGGATGATGGATTTCCGGTCACCGATCTCGCCCAGCGGCTGCTCCAGCACCAGTTCGTCCCCGTCGCCACCGTTCTTGTCCACCGGCGCTGCCTGGAAGATGCGCCACTCGATTTCGGTTTCCGACTGTTCGCGCGGCACGACGCCGTTGTCACTGAGCAGTTCATCCAGTTCGACCTCGCGCTCGATCTCGGTGGTGAACACCTTCACCCACTGCGCTTCGCCGTACTGAGCGCGATCGGCCGCCTCGACCGGTTCGATCTCGGCACGCACCACCGGTGCATCGACCGGATCGGCAGCGGGCACGACGTCCCAGACCGGCGCGGCAATCCCCACCCCACCGCCCACGCCCGACAGCAGCCCGGTCGATGTGTCACCCCGCAGCCAGCGATAGAGGGTCTGGGTGGCGTTCTTGCTCAGCCCGAGGCCGAAGTGCTCGCAGCCACTGCCCAGATAGCCGGCGCCACCGCCGGACCAGCAGGAATGACCATCGGTCGCCGACATGCCGGTGGGCACCGGAGTGGCCACTTCGAAACGCCCGGACAGCACATCGAATGCACTGCGATAGCGTACATACACGCCGCCGGAAAAATCCTCCAGCACCGGGCTGCCGTACCGGTTGTAGGTGCCCCCGAAAGTGTAGGTCACGTCTGAACTCGACACGCCATGCAGTTCGATCTCGAAACCATGGGTTTCGGATCCGGTGTCGTTGTACACGTCAAAGTTGCTCAGACTGCCGTACAGCACCGGACTGGCACTGGCGCCGCCGGCCGCCCCGGCACAGAACAGCGCGCACACGAGCGCACGCAGACGGAAAGATTGCCTTTTGGTATTCATGTTTCTCTCCCTGGTTGGTCGCTCGCGATATCACCGAACACCGGGCGCCCCGAGCGTGGGTACATGTCCCGCAAACCCATGATACACAACGTGGGATTATTTTCCACGTTTGCCGAATAAAAAAAGCCGGGATTGCCCCGGCTTCGGCTGCGGCCCCACAAGAACAGGTCAGAACATGCGCCCGACGATGACGCCGGAGCCCCAGTCCGGGCTGGCATCCGAAAAACCGGTGATCGCGTAGATCTGCGCCTTCCACTGGTCGCTGAAACGGTGGGAGGCGAACAGGGTAATTTCGCGGATGTCGTCGGAGGTGGCCCGCAGACGCTGCCGCCAGTCATAGCTCAGCCCGACCGTGGTGGTCGCGCCCACACGGTGAGCCAGGCCGACGGATGCGAACACCGGATTGCGGAAATCGGTGCCATCCGGGTCGCCCATGCGCTTGTAGCCCAGGGTGCCGAACAGCGATGCCGGCCCGATGCTGCGATAGAGATCCGCCTGGACGGTGAAGTCCGCCTTGCCGGTGCTCAGCCCGCGCGCTTCGCTGCCGGTAGGCAGTTTCACCTTGCCGCCCAGGTCCAGCACCCAGCCCCCGGATTCGAACACGGTGCGACTGGCTCCGGCCACCACGTCGCCCAGACCGGATTCGGTCGTGCGACGGTTCCCCGCCGGATTGCCCACGGTCACCCGGTCGCTGCCGGAACCGACCACGCCCCCCGGTCCGCGTATGCTCACCCACGGAACGGTGAGCCGGAAAGTCCAGTCTCCGGTTTCGTACTTGCCAATCACCGGCACATAGACCGTATCGGTCTTCTGCGCACTGCCGTAACTGCCGCTGCTGAAATCCAGACCGCTGCTCAGCGTGAAACTGCCTTCGGCACGCACCGTCAGCGCCACCAGCAGACCGGCGACCGCAGCCGCCCCTCCCCTCACTCGCTTCATATTCGCTCCCCGACCGGATCTGCCGTCCGGCGCACTTCAACGATCGACCTTCTCGATCTTCTCGATCTTCTCGGGCTTCTCGACCTTCTCGATCTTCTCGACCTTCTCGATCTTCTCGACCTTCTCGACCTTCTCGATCTTCTCGACCTTCTCGACCTTCTCGACCTTCTCGACCTTCTCGACCTTCTCGACCTTCTCGACCTTCTCGACTTTCTCCGCCTTCTCGACTTTCTCGACTTTCTCCGCCTTCTCGACCTTCTCCGCCTTCTCGACCTTCTCCGCCTTCTCGACTTTCTCCGCCTTCTCGACCTTCTCCGCCTTCTCGACTTTCTCCGCCTTCTCGACCTTCTCCGCCTTCTCGACGGCCTCGATCTTTTCCGCCTTCTCGACGGCCTCAATCTTTTCCGGGCGCTCGCTCCTTTCCGTCGCCTCGACGCGTTCAACCTTCACCGAAGATTCGTTTGCACGTTCACGCATCCCGTCTTCCTGCTTTCCGTCCTGTCTGTCGGTGCGCTCGGCGGTCTGGTCACGCCTTTCCGCATCACGACGACCGGTATTCGACGGCGTGCGCGGGTATTCGCCGCGCGAAGACCGTGTGTCCAGCCCCTGCGGCACCTCGGCATCCACCTTGTCGGCGCGCAGCACGCCGCGCTCAATGCGCCCGGTGATACGCACGCGGCGATTGTCCAGTACCGCGCCGGACACCGGGCCACCCGGCGCCGCGCCCGCTGCAGCCCTGACCGGCAGAGAACCCGCCTTCAGGCTGCCATCGGCCAGCGAACCGCTCGCCAGCGACTCGATCACGACTTTCTGCGCCCGATCGGCGAAACGCAGCGTGGGGTCGGCAGCCACCGCACGCGCGACCAGCGCCTGGCCATTCCACTGTCCCTTCACGAGTGCGGCGCCATTGACGCCCTTCGAGCCCTTGTCCGCCGCACTCGCACCGCGCACCGTCATGCCATTCATCCGGGCGCTCGCGCCGGCACCCGCCTCCAGCACACCGATGGCCGATGCTTCGGTCAGACCGGGCGCAGCGTCGATGCGCGAGGCCTGGATGCCACCGGCTGCATTGCGCAGGCCGCTCACCTTCACCATCTGCCCAGGCGCCAGTTGCCGGCCGCCACCAACCCGCGCCCCCGGCATCAGGCCGATCGGCTGGCCCATGACCGAATAACCGCCCCCCGGCGTGCGACCAAGCGGCCCTTCGAGCACATGGACGATGGCAACATCGCGCGCCCGGAAGCCCCCGCCCGGGGCAGGCACCGCTTCGATCGATACGATCTGGCCCACCGCGAGTTTGCCGGCATCCGCCGACCGGCCGTTCTCGCTGATGGGTGTGGCAGCGTCGTACTCGACATGTACGCCATTGACGCAGACCGACGCGAAACCGGTGATGACGCCCACGATGCCCACCGTCTGATCGCCGGCGAGGTCGACGCCGGTACCGCCGATGCCACCGCTCCCGCCGTCGCCCGGCGCGCGTCCGGTACCGCCGATACCGCCCGGTGCCTGGGCAGGGGAACCTGTTCCGCCCACGCCTCCTGGGCCGGCCGCCTGTGCTCCTGTGCCACCCAGTCCGCCCTGCCCCTGAGCCTGCAGGCCGGTTCCGCCGCTCGGCGCCGTGCCGCGGATGCCGGTGCCACCAATGCCGCCCTCGCCCCCCTCGCCCGGCGCGCGCCCGGTTCCGCCCACGCCGCCGCCCACGGCCGGCACGCGCGGGTCGCGGCCGTCGAGTTCAGGATCCAGACAGGCCGGGGCGGCGAACACCAGTCCGGTCTGCATGAGAAGGAGGCATGCCAGCAGGTGGAGTCGCATGTGCATCAGCCCCGGTCAGGGCCATCGGCCGTGGAGGCGTGGAAATAGATGCCGAAGGTGAAGCGGCGGGCATCATCTTCGTCAGTCGCCGAGGCGGCGGCTGCACGCGCCGCCTCGGCATTGAGTGCCTGCAGCGCCTGCATGCCCAGTTCGGATGCGCGCAAGCGCAATGCGGCCACCGCCTCCGGCGACATCCGCCGGTAATGGACACTGCGTTCGAACCAGGGATCGGGCCGGCCCAGCGTGTTATCGACCGCAGCCATCGCGTGATCGCCGACATTCATAGCCAGATAGCTCAGCTTTTCGTCAAAACCGCTCTGCGGCACGAAGGCGGCGGTGTTCAGCACGACTTCATCGGCGTCATTCAGATGCACCACGCCCAGGCGCAGCCATTCGTCCAGCACCGGACGGGCACGGATGTCACGGGACACCGAAGCCACCAGCGCGTCGAACGAACCGTCGCCCCCTGCACTGGCCAGCCGCGGCAGCGTGCGCGGGCGGCCGTGCGCGTCCAGCCAGCGTTCGGCGGTGGTCCATTGGCTCACGAGCTGCGCGCCCAGCGACACCGCACGGGGCAGTTCGGCCCCGGCGTCCGGCAGCGCGCGCAGCCGCTTCACGTCCTTGCGATGCACCCCGGTCAGCAGACTGACCCGGCTGTCGGTCGATGCGCTGCCCGGTCCGCTGCCTTCCAGCGCCACCTGAACATAGACCCGCTTGAGCAGTTCTATCGCCAGCGGCAGCGTGACACCGCGCGACAGCATGAGCCGCACGAGCGGGCGCAGTACGGTGCGCACCGCTGAGGTCAGCAGATCCGGAATGCCGGCATCGGTCATCGGGTGTATCGACAGCATCTTTAACGAGGAAAATTATCCCACGTTTTGACCGCAACCGAACGGACCGCATCACACCATGCGTGGCGGACCGTGTCGTGCGCTCACCATGCATGCGGTGCACAGGCAGCGCGATCAGCGCTCCGGCACCGGCTGTCCGCCCAGTTGCGCATCCACCTCATCGGCGACGAAACGACCGTCAGGGGCAATGCGCCCGGTCATGCGTACGCGGCGCACGTCCAGTGCGTCGCCGGCGACCATGCCGCGCAGGCGGGTGGATGAAGCGCCCACCACCTGAAGGCCGCAGCCATTGAGCGAACCGTCTTCCAGCCGCCCACTGACCAGCGCCTCCAGCACCACGTTGCCCACCCGGCCGGCGAAACGCAGCGAGGGGTCGATGCGCGTCTCCAGGATGCGCAAGGCCTGACCGTCCCAATGACCGCGCGCCAGCAGCTGGCGGGTCGGAGAGGCCGCCGCCTCGTCCAGCCGGCCCTGCACCGGTAGCCCGTCGATGCCGAGCACGTCGTTGTCGTGGCTGACATCGCCGATCACGCTGGCAAGGTCGAGCTTCGCGGCTCGTTCGATGCGCGAGGCGTGAACCCGGCCGCCGGGCGCGCGCATGCCGCTGACCTTGACCATGTCGCCCCGCTGCAGCGGGCGCCCGCCTTCGTCCACCCGGGCATCGGGCAACAGAAGCACCGGCTGGCCCATCACCTCGAAACGCCCGCCCTCGCGTGCGCTCAGCGGACCTTCGAGCAACTGGACAATACCGATGTCGCGAGCGATCAGCGCCTCGCCCACCCGCTCCGCCTCGACCGAAACGAACTGGCCCACGGCCAACGCCGGTGCGGCGGCCTCACGACCGTTTTCGCTGATGCGCGCCGCACTGTCGTACTGCAGCCTGAGGCCATTGACGCAGATGGACCCGAAGCCGGTGATGACACCGACCACACCGATACGTGCGCCCGGTGGCACGAGCCGGGCCCCGGTTCCGCCGATGCCGTGGGCCAGCGCAGCCCCGGTTCCGCCGATGCCACCGCCCTCGCCCGGCATGTGCCCGGTACCGCCCACGCCACCCGCTTCAGCCGGCAGCTCACGTCCGGTATCGACGCATACCGGCGCGGCCAGCACCGGCAATGACGCCATCAGGCAGAACAGGGCAGCAATCAGGCGCACTACGAGGTCTCCTCCGACCTGTCATCATCGGCGTAAAAATAGATGCCAAAGGTGAAGCGTCTGTTAACCGCCCTGTCATCGGCAGGCGAGGCCTCTTCCTTCACTTCGCCATTCAAGGTCTGCAGCGCCTTCATGCCGAGGTCTGATGCGCGTACGCGCAGCGTCTCGACATCGGCCACCGACAGACCCCGGTAGTGCACGCTGCGCTCGAACCACGGATCACTGCGCCCCAGCGTGTTCTCTACTGCCGCCATCGCGTGATCGCCGACATGCAGGGCGAGGTAGGACAGTTTTTCCTCGAAACCTTCCTGTGGCACGAAAGCGGCCGCATTGAGCACGACTTCGTCCCGCTCGTTCAGATGGGCCACGCCCAGACGCAACCACTCGTCGAGCACCGGGCGGGCACGGATGTCCTTGCTCACCACGGCCACCAGCGCATCGAAGGACAGATCGCCGCCAGCACTGGCCAGCCGTGGCAAAGGCCGCGGCTGGCCGTGCTCATCCACCCACGGCGCACGTCGGGTCCACAGACTGACCAGCTGGGCACCCAGGGACACGGTGCGCGGCAGGTCGGCGTGGGCATCGGGCAGATTGCGCAAGCGCTTCACGTCCTTGCGATGGACACCGGTCAGCATGCTCACCCGGCTGTCGGTCACCGGCTTGCCGGCATCGCTCTCTTCGAGCGCAACCTGGACGAATACACGCTTCAGAAGCTCGATCGCCAGTGGCAGCGTAACGCCACGGGCCAGCATCAGCCGGACAACCGGACGCAGCACGGTGCGCAGAGTCCCGGTCAGGGCATCGGAAATGGAAGGGTCAGTCATGGTCGGCAACGAATCGAATCCGTGAAAGTATCCCACAGAGAAACCTTTACGGACTGCGAATCATTCGCAAGAGAGTGCGTCGATTCCGGTAGAGGTTTACATCCTTCTCACGATGCCGACGGACAACATGTGCCTGGCCACCGTGTGATACAGCGGCTGGCTGAACAGACGGGACACGCCGGCAGACAGCAGCGACACCGCCATCAGGCCGATGATGACCGAGTAGCCATCGACCATTTCCATCACGATGATGAAGGCGGTGATCGGCGCCTGGGTGACCGCGGCGAGAAAGCCGGCCATGCACAGCACCAGCAGCATGCCCGGATGCGCCTGCTGGCCCAGCAGCGGCGCCAGATCGTGGCCGATGCCGGCACCGATGGCGAGACTGGGCGCAAAGATGCCGCCGGGCAGCCCGCTCAGGTAGGCGACCAGCGTGGCGATGAATCTGAGCGGTGCGTAATACCACTCGAGTTGCGCCTCGCCCTGCAGCAGATGGCGGGTTTCGGCATAGCCGCTGCCAAAGCTCAGTCCGCCGCTGACCACGCCCAGCGCCGCCACCAGCAGGCCGCACAGCGCGGCAAACAGCACCGGACGACGGCGGCGGAAATCGGCCAGCGGTCCGCGCCACGAGGTGGACGCGATGATGAGCATGCGCGAAAACAGGCCGCCCGCCACCCCGCACACCAGTGCGGTCACCGCCACGGCCAGCGCCATGTCGCGGTCGCTGCCGGCAATGGCGATCTGACCGAAATAGCTGGCCTTGCCCAGCATGGCCTGCGACACGATGCCGGCCAGCACGATGGCGGTGATGATGAGACCGCTCATGCGCGCCTCGACGCTGCGTGTCAGTTCTTCGATGGCGAAGGCAATGCCGGCCAGCGGCGTATTGAAGGCGGCTGCGATGCCGGCCGCCCCACCGGCCACCAGCATGTGGGTGCGCGGAATGTGCAATCCACCGGGCAGCCAGCGGTGCAGCGCGTTCATCAGCGATGCGCCGACCTGCACCGTCGGCCCCTCCCGCCCGAGCGAGAAACCGCTGCCGACCGCGGCGGCGCCGACCAGCACCTTGCCGAAAACGATGCGCAGTGAGAGCAAGGGCCGCCAGCCGGGCGACGCCGGCCGCGACATTTCGGCGATGGTCTGCGGAATGCCGCTGCCCTCGGCACCGGCAAACCAGCGGCGCGTGATCCAGACACACAAGGCGCCACCGAGCGGCGTGACGACGAAAGGCAGCCACCACCATGCCATCGCACCGTCGCGGAAGTAATGGACCGCGTGATCCGACAGGCGGGCAAAGCCGACCGCCAGCAGACCGACACCCACCGCGCCGCCCCACAGCACGAGCCGTCCGATCCATACCTTCAAGTAGGCGTAATGACGACGGCGCAGGATGAACTGCCCGATGCGCAGACGGAACGAGCGCAGGCGCTGTATCAGGGAAGGAAGGTCGTACATCGATCGGAGCAGGAATGAACAGGTCAGCTCACACGCTTCGCAAGATGCGTGCCGAAGGCGCATGCGCTCAAAGCGGCACGTTGCGGGGGAACGCCCCGCACGCATGCCCGCATCGTGCGCATCAGGCCAGTCTGATGCACCATAGCGGCACAGGGCATCTGGGGCAATCGCGCCGGACCTGCCGACGACCCCACCGGAGCAGACCATGACCGCACCTGCAGGCGGCATCGCCGTTGCCCCCCATCATCTGGCCGCAGAATCCGCACGCGACGTGATGCGCGAAGGCGGCAACGCGATCGAAGCCATGATTGCCGCGGCGGCGACGATCGCCGTGGTCTATCCACACATGAACGCGCTTGGCGGAGACGGCTTCTGGCTGATCGCCGAACCGGGCGAAGCGCCGCGCGCGATCGATGCCTGCGGCGCGGCCGCCGCGCTGGCCAGCCGGCACTGGTACATGGACCAGGACGTCGAGGACCGCATCCCGACCCGGGGTCCGCTGGCCGCGCTGACCGTGGCAGGCACCTTGTCCGGCTGGCAGCTCGCCCAGCAGGCCGCAGCCGAAGCCGGCGGACGCCTGCCGCTGTCCAGACTGCTGCGTGACGCCGAACAGTACGCACGACACGGCGTCGCGGTCAGCCCCAATCTGGCGCGCAGCCTGAAGGCCAAGCAGGCCGAAGTGAGCGGACAGCCGGGTTTCGCACTGAACTTCCTGCCCGGCGACGAAGCGCCGCTTGCCGGCCAGACCCTCTACCAGCCGCGACTGGCCGACACGCTGGCGCATCTGGTCAAGGCCGGGCTGGGCGACTTCTATACCGGCGATCTGGCGCGACGCATGGCCAGTGCGCTGGAACGCGCCGGCAGCCCGCTGCGCCTGCCCGACTTCCACGCCCACCGCGCGCAGTGGCGCACGCCGCTGATGCTCGAACACCGGCTGGGTCGCATGTACAACATGCCGCCGCCGACCCAGGGCCTGCTGTCGCTGCTCATTCTTGGCCAGCTCGAACGCATCGGGCTCGGTGAGCACGATGACCGGTCAGCCGATTTCATCCACCGCGTGGTCGAAGCCAGCCGCCAGGCCTTCATGGTGCGCGACCGCTACCTGAGCGATCCGGCGCGCATGCGGGTGGACGCACAGTCGCTGCTCACGCCGGAATGCCTCGATTCGCTGGCCGACGGCGTGGATACCGAGCGCGCCGGCGGCCGGGTGCGCACCGCGCCCGGCGACACCGTGTGGATGGGCGCCGTGGACCGCGACGGCCGGGCGGTGAGCTTCATCCAGAGCATCTATCACGAGTTCGGCAGCGGTCTGGTGGCCGGCGATACCGGCGTGCTGTGGCAGAACCGCGGCATCAGCTTTTCGCTCCAGGCCGGCGCACTCAATGCGCTGGAGCCCTGCCGCAAGCCTTTTCATACGCTGAACCCGCCGATGGCACAGCTCGCCGACGGGCGCACCGTGGTGTATGGCAGCATGGGCGGCGACGGTCAGCCGCAGTTCCAGGCCCAGGTGCTGCTGCGCCACCTGCACTTCGGCCTGGACGTGCAGCAGGCGGTATCGGCGCCGCGCTGGCTGCTCGGCCGCACCTGGGGTTCGGCCAGCGAAACGCTGAAACTGGAGGGGCGCTTTCCGGCCGAGGTATTCGAGGCGCTGGCCGCGCGCGGGCATGCGGTGGAAAGACTGGCCGACTTCGACGACAGCGCCGGCCACGCCGGCCTCATCGTGCGCCACCCTGACGGACGGCTCGAGGGCGCGTCCGACCCGCGTTCGGATGGCGCGGCACTGACCGTCGACTGAGGCAGGGCGCGTTCAGCGTGGCGAGCGCCAGCGCGCCACGCCCATCAGTTCCTGCAGCAGCGCCTCGATCGAGGCAGCGCTCATGGTGTACGGATCGAACTGCGGCAGAGGGCAGTACTTCAGAAACAGCGCCCGGTTGTCGGCGGTGTGGGCGACATAGCCCATCGCCCAGTCGCCGAACTCGCGGGCGACGATTTCGCTGAATGACAGGAGGGCCGGATCTGTGTGACGCGGGTCGCCGGCGATGCGGTGATAGACCTCGTTCACCGCCTTGCGCCCGCCTTCCAGGCATTGCAGGAACACCCCGCCGGTGTAGCACAGCGCGCCGGTCACCCCGTCGCACGCATTGTTCGCCTGCGAGTGCGCGAGGATGTGATCGATGTCGGAAGGGGTGAGGTCCGGACGGACACGGCTGGCGTAGATCAGGCGGACGAGCATGGGCGGACTCCGGAGCGGAATGCGGCTTCGACCGGTCATGCGGCGCGGCGGTTCGACGGACCGGTACAATGGCGCGCTTTCCCGCCGTTCGGTTCCTCCCATGGCCATCCAGTGGTTCCCCGGTCACATGACCTCCGCGCGCAAGCACGCGACCGACGCGATGAAATCGGTCGACGTGGTGGTCGAAGTGCTCGACGCGCGCGTGCCCGAGGCAAGCAGCAATCCGATGATCCACGCCATCCGCACGCACCGGAACCGGCCCTGTCTGAAACTGCTGAACAAGGCCGATCTGGCCGATCCGGACGTCACCGCGGCCTGGCTGAAATATTTCAACAGCCAGCCCAATACGAAGGCGGTGGCGATTTCCGCGCGCAAGCCGGGCGACGCCGGGCGCATCCAGTCGCTCGCGCAGTCGCTCGCGCCGCACCGCGACGACAACCTGAAACCGCTGCGGCTCATCATCATGGGCATCCCCAACGTCGGCAAATCGACGCTGATGAACGCGCTGGTGAAGAAGAAAGTGGCCGCCACCGGCGACGAACCGGCGATCACCAAGAGCATCCAGCGCATCCACCTGAATCCGCGTCTCACGCTGTACGACACCCCGGGCCTGATGTGGCCCAAGATCGAGCACGAAAGCGACGGCCTGATGCTGGCCGCCAGTCATGCCATCGGCCGTAACGCCATCATCGACGAAGAGGTCGCGACCTTTCTCGGCAACCTGCTGCAGGCGCGCTATCCGCAGATGCTGACCGCGCGCTACGGCTGCACGCCGGACATGGACGGCGTGGCGGTGATCGAACACATCGCCGCCCGGCGTGGCTACCGCATCAAGGGCGGCGCGCCGGATCTGGAGAAAGCGGCCTTCACGCTGCTGCAGGACTACCGCGACGGCGTGATCGGTCGCGTCAGTTTGGAAACGCCGGAAACCCGCGTCCAGATGCTGGCCGCGGACAAGGCAGCGAAGGCAGCGGCCACCGCGGACGACGACGAGGGCTGAGCGCCAGCGCCCACCGCGATCAGGCCCTGAATCAGGCCCTGAGACGGAGATTTCGCGTGCTCAGAGCCCCCCGCTCGCGGCGACGTCACTGCTCCCACCGGAGCCCGGGAGACCGACTGTGCGCGATCGGGCGGGGCTGCGACCCGCCGCGATCGCAGCCCCGCCCCCGGGAATAGCGCGTGGGCAACCTCGCCGGTCGGGGTGGGTACGCACAAGGGTTTGAGCGACATTCTGCGTGAGCGGCGAGCCGCCTTGCGCGTATCACGCTGACCGCGACTCAGGCCGCACCGTCCTGCTCACCGGGCCTGCGGTCGCTCAGGCGAAGGTATCGTCGAACAGACGGGCCGCCCACTTCATCATGTGCTCGTAGTTTTCCTTGCTGCGCAACGGCGCCTCGCCGAACGAGGCATCGACCCGCTTCATCAGTCCGGTCGCCGGGTCGTAGGCGAACACCGCGTTCAGCCACGAGGCGGTGTCGTAGGTAATCGGGCTGAAGCAGGCCGAATTTGCGACCACGCTCTGCATGCGTACCGCATCATCGACCGGCCAGCCGTTCACCATGCGGACGATGGCATCTGCACAGATCTTGGCTTCGGAATTCGCGATATGCCCCGCCTTCGGCAGACCGGTGCCCTGGGCGTCGCCAATCACATGAATGCGCGCTGCCGCAGTCGACTCGTAGGTGAGCGGATTCACACCGGCCCAACGGCCATTCACGTTGACCACGCCCAGATCGTGCGCGAGCCGCGCCGCGGTGTTGCGAGGAATCACGTTCAGCACGTCGGCGGTCCATGCGACCTCGCCGCCCACGCCGTCGCTCACCCAGGCCTTCCTGCGCCGCCCCTCGAAACTCACGCGGGTGACCATCGCGTTCGGCACATACTCGAGCCGGCCCGCGTAAAGCGTGGTGAAGGCATTCCGGAACATGAGCGGCTCGGCCTGGATATCCGTGTTCGCATCCAGCACCACCAGCTTCGATTTGGGCTTCCGGCGCTTCAGGAAATCCGCGATCACGCAGGCCCGCTCATACGGGCCGGGTGGGCAGCGGAAGGGCGCCTTCGGAATGCTCATGACCACGGTGCCACCGTTCGCCATGGCGTTCAGCTGATCGCGCAGAGCCTGGGTCTGTGCCCCCGCCAGCCAGGCGTGCGGTACCAGCATCTGCTGCTCCGGCGTATCCAGCCCCGGCATCGGGTCAAAGCCGATACCCGGCGCGATCACAAGACGGTCGAAATCGAGCGCGATGCCGCTGGCCAGGTCCAGCTTGCCCGCCACCGGATCGGCAGCCACGGCACGGTCGGCCACCACCTCGATGCCATAGCGCTGCTTCAGCCTGTCATAGCCGAAACCCAGGCTGGTCAGATTCACCCGGTCGTTCAGCACCAGATTGCTCAGGATGCAGGAGACATGCCGTGCATTCGGCTCGACCAGCGTCACCGACACGCCGGCGCCGCCCCACTGCGCAATGTACTTGGCCGCAGTCGCACCGCCAAAGCCGCCGCCCACCACCACCACGCGCGCCGCCGCCGCGCGAGCCGGCCGGGCCGCGCCCATCGTCGCCAGCAGCGACGCACTCCCCAGCACGCCCAGAAAGCCGCGACGGTTCAGCGGCTGCTTCAGAATGGTTTCGAAAGTCATGTCAGCGCCCTCTCAGCTCGATTTGCGTACGGTCTTCTTCTTCGCGGCAGGCTTTTTCGCAGCCGTTTTTGAAACAACCTTTCTGTCGGCCACCTTGACCTCGGGCTTGCTGCTCCGGTCCTTTGAATCCTCCGTCTTCTTCGGCGTCACCGTGCTGCCGCCGGGCGGCGTCGGCCCAGGGGTGGCGCTGCGGGGCGCATAGGCCGCGAACCAGTGCGCCAGACGCTGGATCTGGTCATCGGTGTATCCGCGTGCCTGCATATGCATGATGTCGAGCTCCTTGGTCGCCCCCCGCATCTCGTTCAGTTCATCAACGATTTCAGCCGCGCTCTCCCCATTCAGCCGGTCGAAACCGCCCGCGCCGTTCGGATCCGCCGCGTGGCAGCCCAGACACTGCGATGCCAGCAGTCTGTCGTCCTCGGTGGCCGCGCCCGCCACCGTCGCGGATGCAATCAGCCCGGCCGCCAGCACACCCTGCATGAACCTTCTCTTCCGTTCGCTCATGGGAATCCTCCCTCGTCGATAACGAGGAAAATATTCCCACGCAAAATAACCACAAACATTAAGCGGGAATTATCACGCGGATGAAATGACGTTCATCCGGCGGACAGGATGAAACGCGGCGGCGGCGCACACCTGCGGGGCACGACTGGAAGCGTGCAGAAAGGCGGGAGATGGTGCGTCTTCGTCTGCAGGCCGCAATCATGCGCTCGGGCCCGGTGTTCGAATGCCCCCCTGGATCACCCTCCACGATCAGGCCCTGAAACGGAGACGGCGCCCGATCCAAGCCCCATCGCGGCGAGGGCGCCGCTCCCACAAAGCTCGCAGCGTTCCGTGCAGATTCCGTGGGAGCGGCGACCCGCCGCGATAGCAGCCTCAAAACCGAGACAGCAATTGATCAAAGGCCCCATCGCGGCGAGGGCGCCGCTCCCACAAGACTCGCAGCGTTCCGTACAGATTCCGTGGGAGCGGCGACCCGCCGCGATAGCGGCCTCGAAACGGAGACGGCAATTGATCAAAGGCCCCATCGCGGCGGGGGCGCCGCTCCCACAAGACTCGCAGCGTTCCGTACAGATTCCGTGGGAGCGGCGACCCGCCGCGATAGCAGCCTCGAAACGGAGACAGC
>JBEQBZ010000007.1:0-21719 GCA_041639545.1 Methyloversatilis sp.
ATAGCCGACGGTTTCCGGATACACGTTTCAATCCACGCCCGACTCGATAGAGCCGGGCGACCGAACACCCCCCAGCACACGAACGCCAGCAGCGCGTTTCAATCCACGCCCGACTCGATAGAGCCGGGCGACCGCTCTGGCGCGGCGAGTGGTTCCTCGATGCCAAGGTTTCAATCCACGCCCGACTCGATAGAGCCGGGCGACATGCGCGGGTCCAGACGCTCCAGCTCGCCGACCAGGTTTCAATCCACGCCCGACTCGATAGAGCCGGGCGACCTTCTTCTTCGTCGTCATGTCAGGTACTCCGTCTTGTTTCAATCCACGCCCGACTCGATAGAGCCGGGCGACCCGGTGCGCGCGATGGGCACGTCGTGGCAGACGAGGTTTCAATCCACGCCCGACTCGATAGAGCCGGGCGACGAGCTGGGCGCCGAGATCACGGACCACGCCTTCAAGTTTCAATCCACGCCCGACTCGATAGAGCCGGGCGACGCGGCCACGCTGCGGGCACGCGCTGCACGCGGCAGGTTTCAATCCACGCCCGACTCGATAGAGCCGGGCGACCGGATATCGATCGAGGAACCGTCGCGCCGCACGGAAAACGTTTCAATCCACGCCCGACTCGATAGAGCCGGGCGACGTGGCGTGATCGAGGGGCAGCGAGGCCTGTGCGATGTTTCAATCCACGCCCGACTCGATAGAGCCGGGCGACTGGCGTGATCGAGGGGCAGCGAGGCCTGTGCGATGTTTCAATCCACGCCCGACTCGATAGAGCCGGGCGACGGCGGCACCTTGGCCATGTGGCGGGCCACCAGCAGGTTTCAATCCACGCCCGACTCGATAGAGCCGGGCGACTCGTCGCCAGCGCGCCGGAGTAGCTGGTCATGATGTTTCAATCCACGCCCGACTCGATAGAGCCGGGCGACCCCGGGCGAGGCCAGCTTCGTGCCGATTAGCGAAGTTTCAATCCACGCCCGACTCGATAGAGCCGGGCGACCGGCGCGCAGGACGGTGCGGCATGACCCGACTCACCGTTTCAATCCACGCCCGACTCGATAGAGCCGGGCGACTCGGTGAATTTCTTCGCGCTAGCCTGATCCATCTGGTTTCAATCCACGCCCGACTCGATAGAGCCGGGCGACCAAGTGGCTGGTGGCCACCGTGGAGAACTCGAAATGTTTCAATCCACGCCCGACTCGATAGAGCCGGGCGACCCTTATGGCCGCAACGAGACAGACCCCATCGATATGTTTCAATCCACGCCCGACTCGATAGAGCCGGGCGACACGCGAACCTGAGAGGCGCGAACCTGAGAGGCGCGTTTCAATCCACGCCCGACTCGATAGAGCCGGGCGACACGACGACGAAAGGACATTGATTATGTGTAAACCGTTTCAATCCACGCCCGACTCGATAGAGCCGGGCGACATCGGTTGTCAGGCCTCTCCATGGTCCGACTGGTTGTTTCAATCCACGCCCGACTCGATAGAGCCGGGCGACGGCCGAGGAGGAAGCAGCGGCCGCAGCGGAAGCTGTTTCAATCCACGCCCGACTCGATAGAGCCGGGCGACCGGGCGGGGCATAGACGTAGTAGCCGGTCGGCAGGTTTCAATCCACGCCCGACTCGATAGAGCCGGGCGACCAGCACGCGGCCTGTGCGCTGCACCGGGTGCGGCCCGTTTCAATCCACGCCCGACTCGATAGAGCCGGGCGACCTGCAGGCCAAGACCGTCACGCGCGGGGCAGGGGGCGTTTCAATCCACGCCCGACTCGATAGAGCCGGGCGACTCGACTTCATGCCGTTCATCGACGCACCAACCGAGGTTTCAATCCACGCCCGACTCGATAGAGCCGGGCGACGGACGATACCTGCCTGATCGACACCATCACGCAGGTTTCAATCCACGCCCGACTCGATAGAGCCGGGCGACAGGCGCGCACTGCCAAGTTCGGCGCCGCCGGCGCGTTTCAATCCACGCCCGACTCGATAGAGCCGGGCGACCAGTGCGTACAGGAAACTGCCGCCCGAGACGCAGGTTTCAATCCACGCCCGACTCGATAGAGCCGGGCGACATCAGCGGCGCCGTTCAGGCCCGCCGATGGATATGTTTCAATCCACGCCCGACTCGATAGAGCCGGGCGACCGGGCAGGGCGTTTCTACGTGCCGCATCCGGTGGTGTTTCAATCCACGCCCGACTCGATAGAGCCGGGCGACGGGCATGCTCGTGCTATGCCGAGCGATGGAGCGAGTTTCAATCCACGCCCGACTCGATAGAGCCGGGCGACCGGCCGGCCTGTCGAGTGCGCTTGGGCTGAATAAGTTTCAATCCACGCCCGACTCGATAGAGCCGGGCGACTCAACGCGCTGACCGGCCAGCACCTCAGCGAGTCGGTTTCAATCCACGCCCGACTCGATAGAGCCGGGCGACCCGGCTTCTCGGCTGACAAGTCGATCGGCGAGATGTTTCAATCCACGCCCGACTCGATAGAGCCGGGCGACCCGGCGCTAGCCATCAAGCAATGCGCGAATTGATGTTTCAATCCACGCCCGACTCGATAGAGCCGGGCGACACGGCTGCATGCGGGTTTGCGGGCTGCGGATGGTCGTTTCAATCCACGCCCGACTCGATAGAGCCGGGCGACTCACATCGCAGGCGTACTGCGCACCCTGCGCCGCGTTTCAATCCACGCCCGACTCGATAGAGCCGGGCGACGAATTCAAATTCATGAGGTGCTCCTTTTCTTGTTGTTTCAATCCACGCCCGACTCGATAGAGCCGGGCGACGAGGCACCAAAGGCGGCCAGCGACACGGAGAGCGCGTTTCAATCCACGCCCGACTCGATAGAGCCGGGCGACGATGGTGGCGCTGTCGCCGGACTCTTCGGCACGGTTTCAATCCACGCCCGACTCGATAGAGCCGGGCGACCCACGCTCTGCTGGAACACCGCCAGGTGCTTGTTGTTTCAATCCACGCCCGACTCGATAGAGCCGGGCGACCCGCAGAACACCGGGGGCATGTACCCCGGCAGCAAGTTTCAATCCACGCCCGACTCGATAGAGCCGGGCGACTGTCCGCGCATAGTGCGTTGATCAGTCATCATTTGGCGCTCGCATTGCGCGAACGTCTGCGCGGACGGGATGATGGTCATCAGTAAGACCTGATCAGAACGATTTAAGTCATTAAAATACAAACACTTGCGGTGTGCGCGAACCTACCGGGAATTGCATGTTCGCTACCGGTTTGCGCACGGCCCTATAGTACCAAGGGCGCGTCAAAATCCGTCGCCTTGAAGCGACCGTGTTCACGGACTTCGCAGCCTTTGGTATCCGGAAGACGATAGAGACGCAGGCAGTCTTGTTCAGGATTGATCTCGCCTAGCAAAGTTCTTTCGAGCTCTTCAAGCTGCATCAGATTGACTTGGCATTCAAATACGGATTTCTGTACCCGTTGCCCGGTGCTTTCGCATATTTTTGCGACGCGTCGGAGGCGGCGGCGTCCTTCCTTAGTCTCGGTGTTGACGTCGTAACAGACGATGACCAGCACGATCTCTACCTCATGATGAACGGGACATAGGTTTCCACATCGCCACGTATCGTACGGGCGAGCAGCCGCGCCTGGATGAGGGGCACAAGGCCGAGTGGAACAGGTTGTGCGAGCAACTGATGAGTCAGTTCCTCCCGTTTGCGTTCTTGGAAAGCAACGACAACGGTCTTTCTGCCGTCCGGCTCAAGCGATACGGCACCGCCTTCGCGTATCGAAAAGTCTTTGGCGGAGATCTGTCCTCTGTTGATCAGTGTGAGTGCCAGCCTGTCGGCCAGCGGGCGGAATTCTTCCATGAGATCCAGCGCGAGTGCCGCTCGGCCGGGCCGTACTGTATGCAGGAAGCCGATCTGGGGGTCGAGCCCGACCGATTCGAGCGCCGATCTGCAATCGTTCATCCACATCGAATAGAGAAACGACATCAGTGCATTCATACGGTCGAGAGGTGGACGCCGAGAGCGGCCATCCATCATGAAGTGCATGCGGTGCTCCGGCTTTACAAGGCTATTGATCTGGCCGAAGTACTTGTGCGCTGCGTCCCCTTCGATACCGCGCAGTGAATCAAGCGTGGCTTGTGCCGGAAGTGAGCGCAGACTGGCGGCGAGGTCGTCGGCGCCGCGTGACAGCACCCGCTCATCCTTTTCATCCTTGGCTTCGCGGGAGCCACGCAGCAATACCTGACGGGCATTCTTGATTTTTCCTGCGACGCAGCTGCGCGCGATGTCGAGTGAGAAGCTCTTGTCGGCTGCCCGTCGATGCTGATCCAGGCGCAGCAGCACATTGCCGCTTGTAGCGCCTTCGAGCCGAGCCTTGAATCGACCGTTACCATCCAGCATGACCAGAGCAATGCCGTTTTCCGCGAGGGCGTGCATCAGTGGAAGCGAGATGCCGACGTGTCCGAAGCAAACGAGACCAGACAGGTGATGCAGCGGTACCTGCATGCGCAACTCTCGATCGATCTCGATGCGTACCGTTTTGTTTTCAAGCCGCAGATAGCTTTCCGGCTGCGTCACGTACAGGGTATTCAGAAGGTGCATGTCAGGCATCCGGGTCGAACAGCTTTTTTCGCTCAGTATCCGTGTCGTGCTTCAGCGAAGCGACGGCGTGCGGCTGGCACAGATCGATCAAAGAGCATCCACTGCAGCGAGCATCGTCTGCAGGTGGCGGTAGCGCGGTGCTTCGTATCATCGATCTGACGACGGAAACAGCGAACTCCACCTGGCGGCGAAGCACTTCGGTGATCAGTACTGGTCGACGGCGTCGTGACGAGGCGTAGTAAATCGCGCCTTCGGCGACTGAATGGCCGGTCATCTCTTCGAGGCAAATGGCTTGAGCCGCGAGTTGCAGATCGTCGCAGGCGGCAATGTGTGCTGCCTTGTTGCGAGAGCCGTGCTTGTATTCAACCGGGTAGGGCGTGCCGTCATTCGTGAACTCCACGACATCCGCCTTGCCCGTCAGCCCAAGACGATTGCTCCAGACTGGCAGCGCACGTTCTATCCGCAAACCGGGTCGAACTTCCAGACCGGGGGTGTCGGCGCGTGCATGAACAGCCTGGCCGCGCATCGTATGCACGTTTTCAGCAAAGGCCTGTTCCTGGTGGATAAGCGCGCACTGGCGAGGGCAATAGCACCAGTGCTGCAAGGCGGAGATCGGTAGGGGATCGGGTTCATCATTCACGATGGTTGATCACCAGAAACGGACTGATATCATTGATATCGATCATGTAATGGAGCGTCGTCATGGGTGACATGGTGCTGAGAAATCTCGACGAAACCCTGAAGCAACGGCTTAGGGAGCGTGCGGCGCGGCATGGGCGCTCGATGTCGGCCGAACTGCGTGCCATCGTCAGCACTGCCTTGGGGCAGCCGGAGCCTGTACGCAATGCGGAGTTTCGCGACCTGGCCGCCCGACTGAGGGCAATGAGTGCGGGCAGGCCGCAGACGCCCTCTGAAGATTTGTTGCGTGAAGGCCGTGACGAACGATGACTGCGCTGGTGGTGGACGCCAGTGTTGCGGTGAAGTGGTTCGTTGATGAACCGGGGACCGATGCTGCTCTTGCACTGCTTGACCACGAACTTCATGCGCCAGACCTGATTTACGCAGAGGTCGCGAACATTCTCTGGAAAAAGCAGGTGCGCGGCGAGGTTGATCCGGATGTTGCCGCATGCAGCGCTGAAGCGCTGGCGCACGTGCAGATGCACATCGAACCGTGTGCATTGCTGGCGGTCGATGCTGTCACTCTTGCCGCACGACTTGAACATCCCGCTTACGACTGTTTCTATCTGGCTCTTGCCCGCCGCATGGGCGCGACGTTTGTTACGGCAGACAAGCGCCTGGTCGCTCGCTGCCAGCAGGGCGACGTGCCGGACCTCAACAGCATGTTGCGTCTGCTGGCAGCCTCCGGGCATTAGCCCAGCCTGCGTATCAACGTGATGCCCGAGGGCAGCGTGGCCTCGTCGACGCTCACGTCGTAGTCAGAGAAGGCGCGTGCTACCTCGACATCCGGTTTGCGTTGCACGCGCACCCGGTCGAAAAGGTCATGCGCGTGCGCATTGCCCAATTCCGACGCGTGCTTGAAGACGTACAGACCGCGCGTAGACATCTCACCTCGGGCGGCAGAACGGTCGTGCTCGAACATGTGCTCCAGTGCTTGCCAGAGCAGTTCGAGATCGTCCTCGCCAAAGCCGGTCTGCTTCGCAAGGAAGGACGATACGAAGCCGTGCGCCATATATATTCCATATGGCACGGTGTGCTTGCGGCCCATGGTGCGGTTGTCGCCTTGTTGCTTCTCGGCCTCGGCTTCTGTGGCGACGGCCATTCGGGTGATCGAATGTTCCAGTGCAACAATGGGGTCAATGGAGCGGGCAAAAGTGAGTTGTACAGGGCCACGAACCTGTCCGCAGTTGATGCCGGTTGACATCACGGCACCGAAAGTCCGCACGTCGAAGAAGTTCTGGCACATCCACTTGCGCGCCAGATCGACATCGCTGGCGCTGCCCTTGCGCTTCTCCTTCTTGCCCTTCTTTGCGTCTTTTTCGCCAGCCTCTGCAGCTACCTCTTCGGCAGGTGCGTCGAGCTTCAAAGCTGTGTAGGCGCGCTGGTTCTGCAGGTTGAGGATGGCTTTCTCGCGCACATAGATTTCGTGGCGTTTCTCCCCCGCTTGTGGCGTCGCTTCACTCTGGTCCTGAGTGAGCGCAACGAAGTTGCGCACCTTGCGCTTGAGCGCGACATCGGTCATCAGTCCATGTCCGGTTTCCGCATCCAGGCGGGGCAGGTTGCCGGCATCGGGGTCGCCGTTCGGGTTTCCATCCTTCACGTCGAACAGCAGGGCGAAGTCATAGCGGTTGTTCAGGCTCATGTCAGAGGTCTCCTTCGGGTTCGGTAACGTCGGGCTGGGTGTTTTCGTGATGTGATGGCGCGTACGGAGCAAAGAAATCCTGTCGCTGGTGGTAGTAGCCGATCGCGAACCGGCCTTGGTCCTGGAGCGGCATGTGGCGTGGAAAGTCATCAATGCCGGACATGATTTCCGCAAGCAACTTTTCGAAATTCACCGCCCGCCCCTTGTTGCTCAGCTTCGCGAGGTGATGGTTTTTGAGGCGCATCAAGGTCGTGAACACCGCGATAGGGGTACTTGATGCCGCACCGTAGTAGCGCTCGCGTATCGTTGCGTTCAGCCCCGGGCTGGCTTCCTCCTGAATCTTTTCCAGCGTTGCGAACAGTCGTCCCAGTCGATAGGCAACGGATGGATTTTCCGGGTCGAGCATTTCTGTGATCTCCCTGGTTGGGTGGTTGGGGCTATGGTCACGGTCCCGATCGAAACGGTTGAGGCATGCCTTGATGGCAGCCGCCCGCAAGTAGCTGACGCGCTGCTCGGCTCGGCAGCGTTGAACTGCCGCATTCAGCCAGATGGTCGGGTAGGGCGAGCCGGTGAAAATGCTGCGCACGATGTCGCCGCCCAGACGCGGCGGTATGTTGTCGGCTTTGCCCTGAATGGCGATCGTGGTGAGAAGCCGGAAGAGGCTTGGGTATTCCATGTCGTTCGGGCTGCGCACGATGCGCAGATCGTCGAACCAGTCTGTCACCCGCTCGGCGATTTCTTCCAGCGGTGCCGCGTGCCAGAAGCGCACTGAAATGCGGGCGGCGTTTGGCGCAAGCCCCAGAACGAAGAAGCGGTTCTGTCCCCGCTCACCGCTGAAGCCGCCGGTTCGTACCGCCTCGAACAGAGCCTTGACCTTTCCCGAATGGGCGTCAGGATCGTCGCCGCCGATGATTTCGGCGAGCCAGGGTTCAAGCACTTCGTCCTCGATCTGCGCCCAGAACAGTGCAATTGTGTTGCCAATACGAAGTTTCTGGGGGGAGCCATTCCTAAGCAGATGATTCAGTGCGGTGGAGTACTTGAATGCCGCAGATACGCCAACTGGAAAATTCTCGCCCTGGTGTTTGCCGAAGGAAGCAAAGGCGGGAAGCGAGCCGTCGTTAATCGCTGCGAGAGGGGCGGGTTTTTCCCCAACATTCGAGATCGGCGGGTGTAAGCGCTCGATCGGTTCAGTGCAGCCCGTCACGAGACACGTGCCTATGGTTAGACCACTCGGCTGTTCTGAAAGCGATTTCTCTATGGCGGCGCGAATCTCTTGTTCATGGACAACGAGCTCCGGAGACTCTGCTAGCCGAAAGGTGACGTTACATCCGGGAATAGCGACACATTCCTTCCATGCCGGGTCTGAAAGCACTCTCAGGTATTGGTCTGTTGCGTAGAACGTCTGAACAGCCTTCAGACCAGCGGATTCCGGAGTCAATAACGATAGCTCCTCAATCCGACGGCGGAAGTGTGTGAGCTGGCGTTCAGCGGATCGCTTGTCGTGTTCGTCATCTGATTTCGGGTGGCCAAGCACGAAGCCGATGTGGTCCCAAAGCAGATTCGGCTTTTCGTAAGCTTTGGTCCCGGACCTGACCTCAGAAATTGGAACCAACTGTTCTACAACGTCACTTGGTCTATTGCCGACACGCATCGATGTCAGCTGGACAAATCGACCGTCACGAGAAATTTCGATGATGAAGGGGATGCGTTTGCGCTCCCATCCTGGCGGCGAAAGGTTTGGTGCCCGGTCGTAGTAATCAGAAAGTGCCTGAAGAATCATCCCCGTACCTCCACACGACTCAGATCAAGCACACCACGCTCGACCCGAGCGCGAAAGAAGCGAGGCGTGGGGTTGTTTGGTGCGCTGAAATCCATGTCATGCAGCATCCACCCCAGGTCGGCGCTCCACTCGTGCAATGCGGAAGGTTCGTCAATGCCTGGCTGGAAGTCGCCGTCACCTCGTTCGGTGAGGGCTACTGGCCTGAAGCGGGCTGCGAATTCGCGACACCCCAGATAGGGTTGGTTGATGCACTGACCGGCTTCGGCACGTCGGCTGAACATGGCCAGGTACTTGCCCGGGTTGCTGCGCGCGTCGTCGCCAATCATTTCCATGTCGGCATAGAGTCGGTAAGCGACATCGCGCAGGAAAAGCCCTGCGCGCTGCTGACGTTCATCCTCGATGTACAGCGCCAGTTCGCCATGCCCTGCGTTCATCGCGGCTTGGGCGTTACGAGTCGAGGCGACAGCGCCCACTTCGTTGCGTCGCACGCTGATCCACTTCACCGGCGCCAGTACGTCGATGCGGCGGATCCGCCAGCGGATGGCGGGCTTCCAGAGAATCGCTTCGAACACCGCGCGTGCTGCAGACGGCGTGATGAGGTCGTAGGACACCCGCTCGACCTTCATCTCTGGTCGTGTGAAGCAGGCGTAGTCGCCGCGTACTTCAAGGCAGAAAGGTTTCATGAGCCTCCTTGTTCAGTTGAAGTAAGTCGCCGGGTCGCCAGGCGCAGAATCCACTCGTGCCCCCATGACCGGGTCGTAGAACCCGTCCCAGCCATCGATCTGCACATAAAGCCCCGGACAACCGGCGACCTCCCGGATGTCGCCGGCTTCGATCAGTGCCGCTAGCTGATGCCGGTAGATGGTCACGCCATAGCGCTGCAGCTTGCGCATGAGCCAGCGGGCCGGGCCGTCGCGTTCGAGCATTCCGATCAGTGCATCGATGTCCTCGCGCGCATTCGGGCTGCGATAGCGAACAACAACAGTTGCAGCATCTTCGTTGTCGATCAGGTGGAACTTCTCGGCGGCATCGCGGAACTGGACTGGAAGGGCAAGTGACTTGGCATCAATCTGAAGCCGAAGCATCTTACTGATGCCGTGCTGGTCCAGTGACTGCGCGTCGTGGTAGAGGCGCCGGAAATAGCTGCGGATCAGCGGAAGCGCGAACGGTTGCTCGGGCAAGTCGTGCCACACTGCCTTGCAGGTGTCGCGTGCCTGACGCAAAAGACCGGGTGGCGCCTGGGTGGGCGGCACGAACACATGCATCTCTCCAGGTTCGGGCAGGCGCCCTTCGCGGTTGCAGCGACCGGCGGCTTGGGCAATCGAATCCAATCCGGCCAGCGCTCGGTAGACCGTCGGGAAGTCCAGATCGACGCCTGCCTCTACCAGCTGGGTCGAGACGACACGCACGGGCATAACCTTTGTACCCGCCTCAAGCGCAGCACGACGACTGGATAGCGCCTGCTTGATGGCCTCAATGGTGTCGCTGCGATGCTGTGCGCACATGAGTGCTGACAGATGCCAGCACGCTTCGTCGGTTCGCGCCTTGATCAAACCGTAAAGTTCGCGGGCATCGGCGCGTCGGCTGACGATGGAAAGCACGGCTTCGTGCTTCATGAGTTCGTCAGCCAGATCGAGCCAGTTGCGTGGCGTTTCGAGGCTGGCAGGCAAGATGACCCGAACGCGCTCAAGTGCTTCATACAGTGCTGGAACGTCGTCAATGATTTCCGTGACGTTGCCGATGCCGCGCGAGACGCCCCGCCGCGGGTCCGGGCTTCCGCTTGCGTCCAGCGCGGGCTGGGTGGCGGTGCACAAGAGGACGGTTATGCCAAAATCCTGTATCAGATAGCGCAGCACATCGATCACTGGTTGCAGGAATTCGACGGGTAACAACTGCGCTTCATCGAGCACGATGATGCTGTCGATCAGGTTGTGCAGCTTGCGGCAGCGAGAGGTCTTGCGTGCAAACAGGCTTTCGAACAACTGTACGTTGGTCGTGACGATCAGCGGGGCGTCCCAGTTCTCGCAGGCGAGGCGGGAGCGCGCGGTCTCACTCTCCGGATCGGATTCGACGTTGCTGTGATGTTCGATCACCACGTCGTCGCCCAGAGGGGCGAAGACCTCGCGGAACACATTCGCCGTCTGTTCAATGATGCTGGTGTACGGAATGGCGTAGATCACCCGCCTTTTGCCATGATGGACCGCGTGTTCGAGCGCGAAGGCGAGGCTTGAGAGGGTCTTTCCGCCACCTGTGGGTACGGTAAGGCTGTAGGCTCCGGTGGGCAGACTCGCTTTATCGATGCATTGACGCAGCACGTTGGCCCGAATGCGGTTCACCTTCGTTTCGGCGGCACGGGAGGAGAGCCTGTTCAGGTGGGCCGACAGAGTTGCTCGCATGGCCGCAAGAGAAGTCGCATCTGTGCGCCGATCGGCCTGATCGACGTCCATATAACGCTCAGTGTCCAGAAAGTCTGCATCGACCAGCGCGGAGAACAACATTCGCACCCATAACGCAAAGCGCCCCGGGCTTTCATTCTCGGTGCGCACGGGCAGCGACGTGAGGTTCAGCTTTGTGATGTCCGGATGGGTGATGTCGCTCGGACCTGAGCGCAATACCGCTTCATCGAATTCAGTCTGCGCGTGATCGCTCGCCAGTCGGGCTGCCAGGCCCGCACCCTCCCAGTTGTCGAGGCCGGCGTGATGACCGGCAATGACGTACTGAAGAGCGCGGCTGAGCAGAATGCCTTGCCGCCCGAGTTTCCGTTCAAGTTCCTTCTCTGCCCAAAGAGCGCCTGCCGCAGAATGCGTTTTCTGTTGATCCGAGACTTTTTCGATATGAGCGTCGATACCGCTCGCAAGTCTGATGTAGCGTTGAAATCCTGGCCTGCGTTTGCCCAGGTCATGCCACAGACCGGCGAGATGGGCGAGTGGCCTGATTGGCCCTGGAGCGAAGATGGATGCCAGCCGGCCGACCTCTCGCAGATGGTCGTCAAGCCAATGCGGTGGCGCGCCCTCTTTCAGGCATGGGGGGGCGTGTGCCCAGTCCTCATTGCAGGGTGTCCCAGCTGCCACTTGAATGACCTCTATCATGAAGAAACTGAGCCGCAGGATGCGCTCCGCAGGGCTCAGAATATGAGCCCCTCGAATTCAGATGCGACACCTTTCCGGGTAGCGAATCATTCATTCCATGCAGGTATCGCTTACCTCGCCGCTTGCGCAAGGGGCGATGTCATTGCTCAAGATCAGCGGCCTGCATCGAATGACGCGTTTCTCTTGATGCACTTGGGATGCTAGAGGTTTTTCTCCCATCATCTCCGCAGATCATCCAAAAGGATGGACTGCAGCGGACTTATCAATGGGTTGGATGCCTGGGTTTCAACTGTGTTGCGCGGCTGTTTTCCGAGCTATACCCTTGATGCAACTCCGTCCCCATCATTGCTCACCGCGCACATCCGTATCTCCGGGAGCGGAAACCCTGGCCAGGTGATCGCCTGATTCCTGCAGACAAAGGCAGGCCAGGGCTTCTTCATATGTGCATGCATTGCGAGCTCATCGAGTGACCGAACATTGACTGATTCACGACTTGTCATTCCCGACGGCGAAGCGCTCCGCTGGCAATCCGAAGCCGGCGTCGCACCCCCGAAGAAGGTGGTTGTCGCCGACGACACGATGACCGCGGACCAGGCGTTCCGTCTGGCCAGCGAAGGCACGGCGCTGCTGTGGCGCGGCGACTTCCAGAATGCGCGGCAGCTGCTGCAGGCGATGGCGCGGCGGGTGGACAAGCGGCCGCGCAAGCCGGCGGCGACGCCGCGCGATGCGTTCAATCAGCACCGGCTGGCGCAGTCGCAGCGGGCGCGCACGCTGGGCATGCTGCTGATTCCGGTGGATGCCGGCCACGTGATTCCGCTGCGCCGCGCGCCGGACGTGACGGCGGCCTGCACGCAGGCGCATGGCGAGGCGACCGAGGCCTATGTCATGTCGCTGCGCGAGCTGCTGGGGCTGATCGGTGCCTACGAGTGGCGGCGCAACGGCGTCGAGATTCCGGCGCTGGGCGCGCGCATTCATCCGCATTACGGCGTGTTTTCGCCGGTGCGGGGCGAATATGTCGATCTGGTCGCGAAGGCGCCGCTGCCCGACGCGCTGAAGAGCGATTCAACCGCGTTCGATATCGGCACCGGCACCGGCGTGCTGTCGGCGGTGCTGGCGAAGCGCGGCATTGCGCGCGTGGTGGCGACCGACCAGGACGCGCGTGCGCTGGCCTGTGCGCGCGACAACGTCGAGCGGCTGGGCATTGCGGCGAAGGTCGAGGTGATCGAAACCGATCTGTTTCCGGCCGGCCGCGCGCCGCTGGTGGTGTGCAACCCGCCCTGGCTGCCGGGGCGGCCGAGTTCGCCGCTGGAGTATGCGGTGTATGACCCGGACAGCCGCATGCTGCGCGGTTTTCTCGCCGGGCTGGCGGCGCATCTGTCGCCGGGCGGCGAGGGCTGGCTCATCCTGTCGGATTTCGCCGAACACCTCGGCCTGCGTGCGCCGGACGAACTGGCCGGCCTGATCGCCGCCGCCGGGCTGCGCGTGGCAGGTCGTCTGGATGCGCGCCCGCGTCATCCGAAGGCGATGGACCGCAGCGACCCGCTGTACGCGGCGCGGTCGAAGGAAGTAACCACGCTGTGGCGTCTGGCCGCAGTGGATTGATCCGGGCACCATCGTTTTTGTGGGAGCGGCGCCCCCGCCGCGATAGTCCCTTGGGTCAGGCATTTCCTCGATTTCACCGCCGAAATCGCAGCGGGGGCGCCGCTCCCACAATGACAGCGAGGCGACCTGTTCAGCCGGTCGCCCACAGCACCAGGCTGACCAGCGCCACATTCACCAGGATGGCCGCGAACAGCCCGCCGAGCAGGAAATGCTGCGGGCCCAGCCCTTCGGTGGTGCGGTTGATCATGCGGGTGCGCCCGACGCCGGTGAAGGTGAGCAGGATGATCTTGAGTGCGCGCAGGCTGCCGCGCACGAGCGGTACGGGTGCTTGATCCATTCCCGGATTGTGCACGATGCCGCGCCGGCCGATCACATCGCGCCGGCATGGCATCATGCGGCGATGACATCCGGTAGCCCTGTGATGAATGCGGAACTGACGCGCACCGAAGCGCAGCAGCGGGTCGACGACATCCACGCCTGGCGGCGCGAGCAGATGCGGCTGGCGGCCGAAGGGCTGGGCGGGGCCGATGCGGCAGCGGTGGCTGCGCATCACGAGGCGCTGCTGGCACGGCTGGCGGCGCGGCCCGACGTCGACACCACTCCGCGCGACCGGCAGCTGACGCTCGGGCTGCGCATCGCCTCCTTTCTCGGCGCGCTTGCGCTGGCGGCGAGCGTGTTCTTCCTGTTCCGCCAGTTCTGGCCGCAGCTGTCTGAAGCGCTGCAGGTGGCGGTGCTGGCCGCCTCGTCGCTGGCCACGCTGGGCCTCACCGCCTGGCTGCACCGCCGTGACAGCGCCGGTTACTTCACCAAGCTGGCCGGGCTGGTGGCTTTCGTCTGTTTCGTGCTGAATCTCAGCCTGCTCGGCGCCAGTTTCAACATCACGCCGTCGGACAAGGCGCTGCTGCCCTGGGCGATGTTCGCGCTGCTGCTGGCCTACACCTGCGAACTGCGCCTGCTGCTGGTGGCTGGCCTGATCTGCATCGCCGCCTTCATCGCGGCGCGGGTCGGCACCTGGAGCGGCCTGTACTGGCTGGATCTGGGCGAGCGGCCGGAGCATTTCCTGCCGGCCGCGCTGGCCCTGTTCTGTGTGCCCTTCTTCGTCGATCACCGGCGCCATCCGGGCTTCGACGCCACCTGGCGCATGGTGGCGCTGCTGGCGCTCTTTCTGCCGATGCTGGTGCTGGCGAACTGGGGGCGGGCGAGCTACCTGCCGCTGTCGGCCAGCGCGGTCGAAGGGGTCTATCAGATCGCCGGCTTTGTCGCCGGTGGCCTGCTGGCCTGGCTGGGTACCCGCCGCGGCTGGCCCGAGGTGAGCAATACCGCGGTCACTTTTTTCGTCATCTTCCTCTACACCAAGCTGTTCGACTGGTGGTGGCGGCTGATGCCGAAATTCCTGTTTTTCCTGCTGCTCGGTCTGGTCGCGCTGCTGGTCATTTTCGTGCTGAAGCGGCTGCGCGCGGCAGGCGTCGGCATCCCGACCCCGGTGAGCGATCGCCGTGGTGCACCGGCGCCCGACCCGGCGCGTCCGCAGCGGCTGCAGCGCAGGCTGGCGGTGGGCGGTGTCGCACTCATCGTCGCGGTGAATGCGTTCGTGCTGGCGGGGGTGGCGTGGAACCGCTCGGGCGAGCCCGCCAGCCAGCTCACGCTGAGCCAGCGCGAACTGCGGCTGCCCTATGCCTTCGAAGTGGACGGCGAACGCGGCGGCCTCACGCTGGCGCTGAACTGGCGGGTGAGCCGCCATGCCGAACAGTTCTACGGCGGCGCCGAGTGGCTGGACGAAGCGAAGCTGCGCAGCCTGGGATTCGATCTGTCGCGCGGCACCGATGCGCTCTACCCGGACCGCGAGGTGTTCGTCGTGCTGGAGCTGGCCGGGCCGTCGTGGGCACGTGAAGTGGCACGCGCGCAGGCGCGGGTCGACGAGGTGATGAGCCGCGACGGGCAGCGCGAACAGGACGCGCGTGAACTGAAATCGGCGCAGGAAGGGCTGGCGTTCGAGCGCGAGCGTGCGTCACGGCTGTTCGTGATCGACGCCGGGCGTGATGCGGCGGTGCTGAGGCGGCGCTACCCCGATGTGCAGCGCCACGCCATCGTGCAGGGCCGGGTGCGGCCCTGGGTCAGTCGCCTGCCGGAGCGCACGGTCATGTCCGGCACGCTGAGTGCGCTGGCGGTGAGCGACATCACCGTGCCGCATGCGCTGCGCGGCGGTTTCCACGGGCTGGACCGCGCGAAGCTCGAAAACGGCAAAGGGTCGTTCGAGGCCGAGGTGGCGTGGGGGCGTCGCTTTGAACCCTGGATAGGCGCGGTGCGCGCGCAACCGGCGCCGTGAAGCAGCCGATCACCGGCTATCTGACCGACGACGAAGGTCACTGGGTGGCCCGGCTGGCGTGCGGCCACCGGCAGCACGTGCGCCATCTGCCGCCCTTCATCAACCGGCCGTGGGTGGCCACCGAAGCAGGGCGCGCCGCCCAACTGGGCGCGCTGCTCGACTGCCCGCGCTGCGACGCCTTCGAGTGGCCGGACCACATCGTCGAACAGGCCGGCCGCCAGCAGTGATATCGTCCGCGACCTGATTTTCCGCGGTAGGCGGCCATGAGCAGCCGGCAAGCGTTAAGCGGGACTAACCGGAGGACAGGCATGCGCAAGGACGGACGGCTGCGTTCGTGGAAGGACGACAAGGGATTCGGCTTCATCACGCCGGATGAGGGCGGTGAGGACGTGTTTGTTCACGTGAGCGCCTTTGACGTCGAAGGCCGGCGTCCGGCCGAAGGCGAGCGGGTGTCCTTCGAGCCGGGTCGCGACCGCAAGGGCCGGCCCTGCGCGCAGCGGGTGATGCTGGCTGGTGCGGCACTGAAAACCCGTCGCGTGGAGGTCCGTGAGGCGCCGGCTGCGGCGCAGTGGGGCGGCGCCACGCTGTTCCTGATTCCGGCCTTCCTGCTGCTGATGGTGGTCGTGAGCCTGCTGTGGCAGGCGCCGCACGGCTGGTTCCTGCTCTATCTGACGGTCAGCCTGGTCACCTATGCGCTGTACGCGATCGACAAGCAGCAGGCGCAGACCGGCGCCATGCGCGTGCCCGAACCGCGGCTGCATCTGCTGGCCGTGGTCGGTGGCTGGCCGGGTGCGCTGCTGGCGCAGCAGTTCCTGCGTCACAAATCGGTGAAGGCCTCGTTCCGCCGCGCCTTCTGGGTCACCGTGGTGCTGAATGTCGTGCTTTTCCTGGTGCTCACCAGCCCGGCCGGGCGGCCCTGGGTGGGGCGGCTGCTGGGCTGAGCCGCACGCCGCTGACGGGGATGCCGAGGGTGCGGCATGTGCGGGGGATGGCTCCGGTTCGCGGCCGCATCGCGGCGGGGGCGCCGCTCCCACAGGAACGGCACAGCGGGTGGCAGATGCCGTGGGAGCGGCGCCCCCGCCGCGATTGCAGCCTTTGCCCAGCCTGTGCCGGCTCAGGTCCGCAGCAGCCGGATCTGCCTGAACCAGCCGCCGAAGGCCGCGGCTTCGTCGCTCACCACCGCCAACGGCAGGCCGGCCACCGCCTCTTCGAACACCACGTCGAGCCGGGTGGCGATGCGGCCGGCCAGCGGTGACAGCAACCGGCGCAGCGGTGCCGGCTTGTCACGCGACAGGAATTTGTCCAGCACCAGCGCGGCGCCGCCCGGCTTCAGCACCCGCGCCGCCTCGCGCAGGCAGGCGGCACCATCCGGCACCACGGCGACGATGAGGTGCAGCACCACGCAGTCGAAAGAGGCGTCGGCGAAGGGCAGGCGCATCGCGTCGCCGCGCACCGCGCAGTAATCCAGCCCGGAGGCGCGCGGCAGGCTGCGTGCCAGCATGGCGGCATTGAAATCGAGGCCGGTGTAGCGGTGGTCCGGCGGCAGCAAGGGCAGATCGAGGCCGGTGCCGACACCCATCAGCAGCACGTCGGCCGGCGTGCGTGGCAGGTGGGCGAGGCTGGCGCGCCGCGCACCGCGCGAGGCGGCAGCGACCACCGTGTCGTACAGCGGGGCGAGCCGGGTGTAGGAAGACGCGAGCGACATCGCCCGCGCCCTCAGTGCAGCACGCGCGGCATGGCCAGCGTGAATTCGGGGATGTCCGCCTCGAACGGGGTGCCGTCTTCGGCCACCATCTGGTAGCTGCCACGCATGGTGCCGACCGGCGTGTTCAGCGCGCAGCCGCTGGTGTATTCGAAGCGTTCGCCCGCTTTCAGCAGCGGCTGCTGACCGACCACGCCGAGGCCGCGCACCTGCTGTTCGGCGTTCTGCGCGTCGCGGATGATCCAGTGCCGGCTGATCAGCTGGGCCGGCACGCTGCCGGTATTGACGATGGTCACCGTATAGGCGAACACGAAACGGCTGTCTTCCGGGGCGGACTGGTCTTCGACATAGCGTGCCTGCACGCTCACCGTCGCTTCGTATTTTTTCGATTCGGCCATGACCGCTATTTAACCGAACTGCGGTGACGCGGCAAGCGGCGGACGCCGTCCGGCCACCGGTACAATCGCGGCTTCGAGAATACGGAGCCGCACCGTGAGCACCACCAATCTGGATTACCTGATCGCCCCCAGCATCCTGTCGGCCGACTTCGCCGCGCTCGGACAGGAGGTGCGCAACGTCATCGCCTCCGGCGCCGACTGGATCCATTTCGACGTGATGGACAACCATTACGTGCCCAATCTGACCATCGGCCCGCTGGTGTGCCAGGCGCTGCGTCCGCACACCGACGCGGTGATCGACGTGCACCTGATGGTGAAGCCGGTGGACCGCATCATTCCCGACTTCGCCAAGGCTGGCGCCAACGTGATCACCTTCCACCCGGAAGCGTCCGAGCACATTGACCGCACGCTGTCGCTGATCCGCGAACACGGCTGTCAGGCCGGCCTGGTGTTCAATCCGGCCACGCCGCTGCACTACCTCGACCACGTGATGGACCGCCTCGACGTGGTGCTGCTGATGTCGGTGAACCCGGGCTTCGGCGGCCAGAGCTTCATTCCGTCCTCGCTCGACAAGCTGCGCGCGGTGCGCGCCCGGCTGGACGAGTACGTGGCGCGCACCGGCCGCCACATCCGGCTGGAAATCGATGGCGGCGTGAAGATCGACAACATCGCCGAAATCGCCCGTGCCGGCGCCGACACCTTCGTCGCCGGTTCGGCCGTGTTCGGCGCCGGCAAGGACAGCGACCCGCACCGCTACGACAGCGTGATCGCCGCGCTGCGCACCCAGCTGGAAGCGGTCTGAGCATGGTGCAGCGCTTCACGGTCGCGGCCATCAGCTTCGACCTCGACGGCACGCTGCTGGACACCGTGCCCGACCTCGCCGCCGCCGCGCAGGACATGGCGGCCGAACTGGGCATGCCCCCGCGCAGCGAGGACGAGGTGCGGGTATTCGTCGGCCGCGGCATTCCCAATCTGGTCGAGCGCTGCCTGGGCGGGCGGGCGCAGAACGCCGCGCTGCTGCAGCAGGCGATCGAGGTGTTCAAGCGCTGTTACCGCGTGCGCAACGGTGAGCGCGCCGTGCCCTACGACGGCGCGCACGACACGCTGTCCGCGCTGCGCGCGGCCGGCTTCCGTCTCGCCTGCGTCACCAACAAGGCGGCCGATTTCACGCTGCCGCTGCTGGAACAGATGGACATGCGCCATCACTTCGCCAGCGTGGTGAGCGGCGACACCCTGCCGCAGAAGAAGCCGGACCCGGCGCCGCTGCTGCACGCGGCGCGCGAACTGGGCGTGCCGCCGGCCGCGCTGCTGCACGTGGGCGACTCGTACAACGACATCGACTGCGCCCGCAATGCCGGCGTGCCGGTGCTGGGCGTGCCCTGGGGCTACAGCGAAGGGCGCGTGCTGGACGCAAAAGATTGCGATGGGCTACTATCTTCGCTCCCCGACCTGCTCGAACGGGTCGCACTTCCGACCGACATCTGAATGGACAGCCTGACTTCCAAGGAGACACCCGCCCGCAGCCGCGCCCGAGCGCCCCTGCACGGGTACCTGTGGCGCGGCGCCTGAGCCTGCTCCCGGTCAGGCGTGCGCGGTAGATCCGCGGCGCCCGTTCAATCCCCGCTCTCCGGTCTGTCCATGAATCAAGATCAATTCGAGGCGCTCGCACGCGCCGGCTACAACCGCATTCCGGTGTCGCGTCAGGCACTGGCCGATCTCGACACCCCGCTGTCCGCCTATCTGAAGCTGGCCGACGCGCCGTATTCCTACCTGCTGGAATCGGTGCAGGGCGGCGAACGCTGGGGCCGTTACTCCATCCTCGGCCTGCCGGCGCAGACCCGCATCGTCGTGCGCCGCGAGCGCATCGAGGTGCTGCGCGACGACGCGGTGACCGAAACCGCCGAATCCGGTGATCCGCTGGCTTTCGTGCAGGATTTTCTCGGCCGCTACCGGGTGCCTGACCTGCCGGGTCTGCCGCGCTTTTCCGGCGGGCTGGTCGGCTATTTCGGCTACGACGTGGTGCGCTACGTCGAGCGGCGGCTGCAGGCGGGCTGGAACAAGGCCGACCCGCTGGGCGTGCCCGACATCCACCTGCTGCTGTCGGACGAACTGGCGGTGTTCGACAATCTGTCGGGCCGGCTCACCTTCATCGTCTATGCCGATCCGGCCCAGCCGGGCGCGCTGCAGGCGGCCGAGGCGCGGCTGGACGCGCTGAGCGCGCAGCTGAAGGCGCCGCTCGAAGCGCCGGACACGCCGCGTGGCCCGTCGGTGCCGGCCGAATCCGGCTTCGGCCACGACGCCTACTGCGCCGCGGTCGAGAAGGCCAAGACCTATATTTTCGACGGTGACATCATGCAGGTGGTGCCGTCGCAGCGCATGAGCAAGCCGCTGGCGACCACGCCGATGGCGGTGTACCGCGCGCTGCGCGCGCTGAACCCGTCGCCCTACATGTATTTCTTCAATCTGGGCGACACCCACATCGTCGGCGCCAGCCCGGAAATCCTGGCCCGCCTCGAAGGCGACAAAGTCACCGTGCGGCCGATCGCCGGTACCCGCAAGCGCGGTGCCAATGCCGAAGAAGACCGTGCGCTGGCCGAAGACCTGCTGTCGGACGAGAAGGAGCGCGCCGAGCACATCATGCTGGTCGATCTGGGCCGCAACGATCTGGGCCGGGTCGCCACCACCGGCTCGGTGGAGGTGACCGACCGCATGGTGGTCGAAAAGTACTCGCACGTGATGCACATCGTCAGCAACGTCGAAGGCGTGCTCAAGCCGGGCCTGACCGCAATGGATGTGCTGCGTGCCACCTTCCCGGCCGGCACCGTCAGCGGTGCGCCCAAGGTGCGCGCGATGGAAATCATCGACGAGCTGGAACCGGTCAAGCGCGGCATCTACTCCGGTGCGGTCGGCTACCTCGGCTTCAACGGCGGCATGGACGTCGCGATCGCGCTGCGCACCGCGGTGATCAAGGACGGCGTGCTGCATGCCCAGGCCGGCGGCGGCGTGGTGATGGATTCGACGCCCGAAGGCGAATGGCAGGAAACGCTGAACAAGGCGCGCGCGGTGCTGCGCGCGGCGGAACTGGCCGAAGCCGGGCTGCAGCCGGGCTGAACGCGTACCGGTCTTTGCGCTGGCCTGTGGCGCGGCGCTCGCCGCGTTTCAGCAGATGTTTCCCCGCAGATCGAGGCCCGCGTGCGCAGGCCTTGCGGCCTGCACACCCTACGGCATATGCGAAGGGTGCCGGTCAGCGCAGTTTTCGCAGGGTGGGCTCGCCACAGGCGAGCGCACGCGGTACGGCTGAACCCGAATGACGATCGCCATGTGCAGTGGGGCGATCAGGCCCGCGTGCGCAGGCCTTGCGGCCTGCACACCCTGCGGCATATGCGAAGGGTGCCGGTCAGCGCAGTTTTCGCAGGGTGTGCTCGCCACAGGCGAGCGCACGCGGTGCGGCTGAGCCCGAACGAAGATCGCCATGTCCTGCGGTGGAGATCAGGCCCGCGTGCGCAGGCCTTGCGGCCTGCACACCCTACGGCATATGCGAAGGGTGCCGGTCAGCGCAGTTTTCGCAGGGTGTGCTCGCCACAGGCGAGCGCACGCGGTACGGCTGAACCCGAATGACGATCGCCATGTACGGCGGGGGCGATCAGGCCCGCGTGCGCAGGCCTTGCGGCCTGCACACCCTGCGGCATATGCGAGGGGTGCCGGTCAGCGCAGTTTTCGTAGGGTGTGCTCGCCACAGGCGAGCGCACGCGGTGCGGCTGGCCCCGAATGACGATCGCCATGTACGGCGGGGGCGATCAGGCCCGCGTGCGCAGGCCTTGCGGCCTGCACACCCTACGGCATATGCGAAGGGTGCCGGTCAGCGCAGTTTTCGTAGGGTGTGCTCGCCACAGGCGAGCGCACGCGGTGCGGCTGAGCCCGA